>NZ_QNUF01000005.1 GCF_003385455.1 Chryseobacterium rhizosphaerae
GTTTAATATATTGTTTTTTAGTGTTTTACATTGTTATTTTTTATTGAAAATCAATTTAATGTGAAAAAAAATTTGAATATATTATCTTTTTTTTTAAATTTAGTGAAACAAAATTCAATCATAAAAAATATAATCATTAATAGTAATTGATAAGAATTTGATTTTTTTTTTGAAAATTATTTTCTAATAACTTGCTTTCCCCACTATCTAGGCAGGTATTAAAATCTAACGTAGAACCGCATGTTAAATCAATCCATTGTTTATACCGTCAATAGTGATTGATTTGGAATTAATTCTTCCAACCTCATTTTACATTCCGATAATAAAACAACTAAATATTCAGACCTCATTTTAAGTCTGAGTTTTATGAGTTTTTGTACATCATCCTTTGTCCATTTGTTTCTCAAGTTGGGTGGATATTCGGATGGTAATTAGCCTGTGTCAAATTCAAAAAAATAAGACTATGAACACACTTGAACTACTTAAAACCCAATTTAAGTATCCGTTCCCTACATTAAAGAACCCTAATGCGGATCTATTGCAGGAAATAACAGAGAATCAATGGATTGATGGAGAGTATCTTTGGCTCTACGAACAAAACCCCAACCTTCGTAAGAAGTATAAGATGACCAAGACGGCACATATTGCTTCCCATTGGTTTCCTACGGCTTCTCCTGAACGATTGAGGCCAATTTGCAGACTGATGTTATGGACCTTGTATAATGATGACCTCTATGAAGAAAGTGAACTTGAAAACATCGAATATGTACATGCACAATCAATTGCTGTACTTAGGGGTGAGGTTACCGGTGAAGATTCCGGAATCCCTTTGGGTAAAATGCTGGCTTCCTTGAGACAGGAGCTGTTACAGTTTATCCCGGAAGAATCACTTTTCCGTTTTACACAGATGATCGATAAATATTTTATGGGATTGAAAACAGAGCTGATCTATAAGAAGAACAAAACTTATCCCAGTGTAGTAGAGTGTATTGCTTTACGCGAAAACTCTATTTGCCTGTATCCTTTCCTTCAACTTACTGAAGTGGAAACAGGAATCGTTCTCCCACCGGAAATTCATGCAAATCCGGTAATACAACGTTTACAAACTTTAGCCTGTCATTTGGTTACCTATTTCAATGAAGTTCAGTCTGTCTTGAAAGATGAAGCTACAGACAGCGTCTATTATAACATAGTGAAGGTCATTCAGAACGAAAGACAAATGTCTCTGATGGAGGCATGCCTTGAAGATTTACGTCTGCATAATGAAGACTTGAATGAATTCCTGGCATTGCAAGTCTCTCTTCCGGATTTCGGCGAGTGGCAGGAAGCGGTTATTAATTGGGTACATTACATGGGCATGGTTTTGAGTGGTTGGAAGAATATATCTACAAAGTTGGGAAGATATAATGCTATGGATTTTCCGGATGCCGGAGAGCTGAAGGCAAAACTAAATGAAATATAATAATCATATAATCTTAAATACATAATAAACCTATGAGTATCAGAGAAGAATTAATTGTTCCTAAATGCTATTATCCCTGGGAAACAGTCCAGAGTCCTATTGCCAATGCTTTTGATGAAGAGGAAAAAGAATGGTATGACAATGACTATACTTTTATTTCTGAAGAAGGAATAAAGAGATGCAAGCCTCAATTTTTGTCTCGGGTTGCCACTTATATGAACCCAACTTGCAAAAGTATTGATCTTATGCGTCCTTGTGCAAGGTTGATGATTTATATCACTATTTTTGATGATTATTTTGGGATAACACCAAGAGATGAATTGCAAGTTATAGCCGATAGGGTTTATGAGGTAATGATGGGGGATGAGCCCAATCCGGATGAAATTGGAATCCTCCGACAAATGGCACAGGCCAGAAAAGAGTGGCTGGCTAATGGAATGCCACAATTTTGGATAGACCGTGTCTCCATCAATTTCTATGAATTCATCATGTATGGCATGGCAGAGGAAATTCCTTTCAGGCAAGTAGAAAATAGAACCTATCCCTTGCTTGCTCATTATCTGAGTTTCAGGAAATACTCAATCGGTATGTGGCCTTACGGAGACTTGATAGATCCTGCCACTGACTCCCCGTTACCTGTTCACCTCTATAATCATCCCATTGTACAGCGCTGCAGGGAAATACTTTCTCTGGTTATTGTTATTCAGAATGATTTTGCCTCTATAAAAAAAGAACTTGAAATAGAAAGTGAAAGTTTGAACATCATCTTCATTCTGAGTAATCAGTATAATTTATCCTATCAGGACTCTTGTACGGAAGCGATGAAATTACATGATGCATATTGTCAGGAGCTTGATGATTTGCATAAGTCTCTACCGGATTTTGGAGAGTTCCAGGAATTAGTATATGATCATATCCAACATATCAAATTACAAATAAGCGGCTGTGCAAACTGGTATTATAATTCGGGAACCAATCGATATGAACCTAAAGGATTCATTGTTCCGCAATATGGAAGAGAGGGTGATGAAATCGTAATTCCTCATAGTGTATTTGTTAAGAAATAACAGTTGGGTGCTCTATTATAAATGATATGTAACATCCTCTTATGGAAAATAGTATGAACTAGCCTTTGAGTAATATTTATTTGAGCTATGGGGAAACAAATGAGGATGTTAGATTTGATAATTTAGTTGTTAAGTTATTAATGACTATGAAAAAAGAACGATTGGACGCCATTACAGATGGGATAATGGCCGTGATAAGCACTCTGATGCTTATGGATATTAAGATTCCTAATTTATCATTGGCACATTTACCTGGTATTTTATATCAGATATTTGTTTATGCCATGAGTTTTGTGACTGTAGTCATTGTATGGCTTAATCATCATCGCATTACACTCCATAAAGAGAAGATAAGCATTAATTCCGTTTGGATTAACTTCGGACTATTGTTTGTAATATCATTTATCCCTACTGCTACAGCACATTTAAGTGAATCTTTTTTTGATACATCGAACCATGTGTTCTATGGTGTTGTTACCACATTGGTCGTCCTTTTCTACGCAATCTTTCAGGAGTTTATCACTCGATCTGAAAATGAAAAGAATATACAGTTTGATAGGAAGATGAGCTGGTTGACAATGGGGCTGTATCTATTAAGTATCCCATTAAGTTTGATAACAGTATACATATCAGGGCTTATTTTTCTTTTCGTACCTGCTCTATATTTTATTCAAAGTAAGAAATAGTAATTTTTCAACAAAACATCATGAAGATATGAAATTCATATAACGATGGCAGATCTAAATCAAAGGTAATGAATGATACATACTTATGTTAATTATAAAGTTACCTTTGTTTATCATCATTTTTAAAAGCGGTATTACCATACTCAAAAGGGGTGGAATATCGCTTTCTTATTATTCTACTTATTCTACGTAAAAATTAACTTTATTACTGTCCTGTACAAAATATCCAATTTTCACGGAACAGTATATATGCTGGAAAGTTATGTGTAAATTTCGAATAAAGAATTTGAAATATAAATCCTATTTAAAGTAAGAAAATGTAAGAACAAACCAATTAAGGTAGATTGTTTACCTTAGTTGGTTTGCCTATAAAAATCAATTATGAAACAAAAGACACTCCTATTTTATATCTATATGAAATAGTCTCTTTTTCTAGTCATTTCGGAATATGAAATATCCATATTTACTATTTTTGTTTAGACGATGCTTTATTTTTTCAAAATAGATTCCTGAACAACTGACGAACCTGTGCCTGGATTTGGACTTTTATGGAGCGGATTCAAAGGATTATTCCATATACATTTCGACCATTTGTCCGCTTGATAAACTTTGACACAATCCTCAGACATATCGTAGATAAGCATCCCATTGGCAGGATTGGAGACCGTATTAGTATTAGCAACTCGATTAAGGATAAGGGCTTTGTCTGCTGATCCCAATTCCAAATCAACACTTGGATTGAGGTTGTCCGTTTTTATACCAATCTGAGCTGAAACAAAAGAACCCCATGTGAATGCCAGTAATATTATAGTTTTAGTTTTATTGATCATATTAGTTGAATGAGTGATTTAATGAAAATATGAATTAATTTTTTATACATCGAACAGAGTGAGCCTCCACTCTGGACATAACTTTGTTTGTATTAACCATATTAAGGATAAAATTGACGCCTACTCCAAAATCAGACAATCCCGAAACAGGATTTGATGTCCAATATGAAGAATTTCCAATACCAATGTCCTGAGGCAAATTAAGATTATCATTAGTTGCTTGGTTGCTAGTAGATGAATAAAGGCCAGATCTCATACCTCCCATTGAAAACTTTAGGCTCGAAAGAGATGCTATTGTTGCATTGGTAATACCTGCTGTTGTAAGTAAGGTTACATATTCTGTTCGTGAAGGAATCCTAAAGCCTATTGGGCAAGGATTATTCAATGAGGATTCTTGTTGCCATTTTGTAGGGCTATCGGTTACTGCCCAGTCTACAGGAGTCTGCCCTGCAGTAATTAATTTTGTATGATTGGGATTATCGCTCTTACTATTTGTTGTAACAGAATTGATAGAATTACCTGTAATCTCTGAAGTGTAAGCAATCAATTCATGGCCATCAGGTTTTCTTCCCCATTGAAAAAGTGAGCCATATGCCCTGTAGTCATTATGAGAGGTGGCCTGAGCTCCTGGGTTAAAATCAATACTGTTGATATTGGTATAATTTGCTCCCAGGTTATTGTTCAGCCAAACTTTACCATCTTCTCCCTGAACTGGAACATAAATAAAGTTATGACGTTGTCCTAAAGTTGGATCGTTATCTGTTTTCCCAAACATTTTATCAGGAATACCGGGGATATCCCGGACTGCGTAATTGGAAAAGGAACCAGCATTATTATAAGGATACTGGAAGGTTCCCATCAGAATACCCAAATAATCACTTCCTAGTCCAGCGTTTATGTCCAGCTTCTTTGCCTTAAGAGGTCCTCCTATGGCTTTAATAGTTGCTGTAATGAATTTAGAAGCAGAAGTATAGGTTTGTGGTATCCAGGATAACTGTAGCAGCCTGGATTTTCCATCCTCTGTCAGAAAAGCAGGAATACTTATTGTATTCGTCCATTCTCCAATTATTCCGGTACCTGAAGCTCCGGCTATGGGAATTTGTACCTGAATACCAGCTTCGGTAATGGATCCTTGATAATCAATCAACTGATCTGTTGTTCCATCAGCATCTACAGGGCGCGTAGTTGTAGCCGGGCCTGTAGGAATAGTATAAGGAAGATAATTATTATCAAAAATGGAAGCAATATATTGTATCCTGTTTTGTGCCAATGTAAAGTTTGGAGGTAATACTCCGCCGCCACCTTGTGAGACCGTTATAGTTTTAGAGCAAATCTTTCCGCCCAATACAATATTGAAGTTATAGTTTCCGCCTGTCGGAACAATGCTTGCTGTAACACTATAGGTTACAATTCCATTGCCATTATTAAAATTTCCTGCTGTAAGATTTGCCGTAAATCCTTCAGGTACAGAAACTAATGTCTGTGCAGGATAATCTCCTGCGTTTCCGCCTGTATAACTTACTACAAACGATCCGTTGTAAGAAGTTTGTCCCGCAGTTGCTTCCGGAGAAAGTACGGAGTTGCAGTCGATACTGGTAACGGTACCGTTACCTCCGGTCTGTCCATCATAACAAGAAGTCCATTGTCCAGCTTGATAAGCTTTCATGCACTTTTCAGAGAGGTCATAGATAACCATTCCATTGATAGGTAATTGTATACTAGAAATATTAGGCACGCGGTTCAGTAGTAATGCCTTGTCAGGAGAGCCTAAATCTAGATCAGAACTGAGATGTGGGTTGGAGGTTTTGATTCCTATCTGTCCGAAGGTATATGATGAAGGTATAACAATAGACATCAAGAGGTAGATAATGGTTTGCTTTTTTTTCATTGTTTTTTCTTTATTGTGTAGTGAGGAATGTTGTGGGGAATTCAAGAATGAGGGATGTCCGAACTCTGCAAAATTAAAATGAACAAATGAAAAGAAATTTACTTTGTTGTAATTAATTCGGAAAATATCTTATTCTTTTTTGCCTATCATGCATTGAAAAACACATCGATTTTATATTTTAAGGAAGGTTAGAATCTATAATTATTGGAGTTCTATTTGTGAAGCAAATCTTTTCATATTTACAGTAATTTGAAAAGATATAATGTTTAAAATCCTGAATTTCTCACTATAAAACCTGTGTAGGGTTGTTTATTCTACGCAATTTTGAGTCTTATAATAATATAAGTTTGATCAAATTAAATTTTGATCCTAACTCTAATGTTATAGGAGGAATGAAGGGGAAATCATTAGTCTGAAAATAATTTCTCTTGTCATGTCTAAGTAATTAGTACTTCACTTAAAAAATACAATTGAATATGAACAAAACAATAATTACCCTAATAATTATCCTTATAATATTTCTCTGTTATGCAAGAATGTTCAGCCAGGTGGGTATCTATACAGAGAATCCCCACTTCAGTATCCATCTTGAATTATACTCCTTCTATAAAGTATTTTTTCCGCTTATCAAGGGAAATCTGGAATTAATTTTCAGAACTATGGAGTATTAGGAGTTCCAACGATTTTTCTCATTGATAGCTTCAGGAGAGATAGAGGCGAAGATGACTGGGCTTGACAAAATTGTGAAAAGATTTAAATAGATGACTTCTTGAATGGGTGGACTTTTGAGAAATATAATTTTGAACCGATTACAAACAAAAAACAAATATAGGAGATGTAGCTTTACATCGTAATTTTTAAAACAAAAATATGAAGAAAACAATTTTAATTACAGGAGCGGCTAGTGGTTTTGGTAAAATCGCGGCATTTGATTTAGCAGGAAAAGGGCATAAAGTAATTGCAACTGCACAAGTGTATCCACAGATGAGTGATCTTATTCGTGAGGCAAAAGAAAAAGGAGTTGATCTTATTGTTGATAAACTTGATGTAACGAATGAGAGAGATCTTGCTTATATACATAGCAAATATGATATTGACATTCTAATAAGTAATGCAGGTATCATGGAAGGTGGACCTATTGCAGAGCAACCTATTGAGTTGATCCGTTCTATGTTTGAGGTTAATGTATTTGGCGGGCTTGCACTGGCACAGGGATTCATCAAGAAATTTGTTGAACAAAAGAAGCCGGGTAAGATTGTGTTCACTACATCAATGGGAGGATTATGGACAGTGCCGTATGTGGCAGCATATTGTTCATCAAAGCACGCAATGGAAGCTATTGCGGAAGGATTGAAAACTGAACTTGCAGATTTCAATATTAAAATTGCAACCTGTAATCCGGGAATGTTTGGTACTGGTTTCAATGACCGTGGGGCTGATAGTATTTTCCGTTGGTATAATCCTGAGGTTAACTTTACATCTTCTCATGTATTTGATGGGGTTTCAGAAGCATTGAGTGCGCAACTGGATCCACAGGCAATGGCAGAATGTATTGTTGATGTAGCATTGGATGATAATTCTAATTTTAGAAACGTATTTCCTAAGGAAACTGAAGATTTCGTGAAAAAACTTCAAGCAGAGGCATGGACTGCAAAAAGTTAGTCTAAAATATGATAGGGCACAGATCTGTATCTGTGCTTTTCTTCTATAATTTTTTAAGTAATAATTAGTAAAATGAGTATAGATTATCACGAGGCATCTAAGATAGTGAATGCCTCAATTGAAAAAGCTAAGGAATTGGGAGTGCCAATGAGTGTTGCAGTAGTGGATACAGGTGGTCATCTGGTTGCCTTTGCAAGATATAATAGTGTTTTTGGTGTTATAGAATTTGCTATGAAAAAGGCGAGAACAGCAGTAATGTTCGGAGTTGATAGTGATGTAATGGGAAGTATCATTGCAGGTGCTGGATTGCACGCTCAAGGGATGATAAATTCTAATGAAGGATTGTTAACCATTGCAGGAGGTATTGTCATTAGGAATAAAGAAGGAAATGTCATTGGGGCAGTGGGAGCATCTGGAGGAACAGTTGACCAGGATAGGGAAATTGCAAGCTCAGGAGCTGGTGTAATCATTTAATTTTCTGAAATTTGTATCATGGAAGTAATGCGTGAAATAATATTTGACAGATTGGTATACTCCTGTGTCTTTGAGAAACATAGGGGAGTTGAGGAATTTTTTCCTGAACATTTTTTAGGGTACCAGTTATCCGGTGAAACTCATGTTGTTCATGATCAAGGAACTACGGTTATCAAAGAGAATACAGTTGTATTTGTCAGGAAAAATCAACTGATAAGAACAATCAAGTATCCTTCAAGGTCTGGTAATTATAAGTTTATAGCTATTACATTAGATAAGGATGTCTTGGAACGTTATGCTATGGAAAACAAGGTTGTAATAGATAAAAGATTTGAGGAAACGCAGAAAATGTTTTTTGAACCCAATGATTTTTTACAGAGCTATTTCCTTTCTCTTGCTCCATACATTAATAAGACTAAAGAAGCAACACCAAGGTTGGCTGAACTCAAAATCAGGGAAGCTATTGAGCTTATCCTCGACAGTAACCCAGACTTTAAGTATATTCTATTTGATTTTACGAAGCAATATAAGGTTGATCTTGAGGAATTTATGAATAAAAATTTCATGTTTAATGTTCCTCTTGATTCTTTTGCAAAGCTTACCGGAAGGAGTGTCTCAACATTCAAGCGGGATTTCACCAAGATCTTTAATTCTTCCCCAAAGCTCTGGCTTAAAGATAAAAGACTGGAGGAAGCCCACTATTTAATAAAACACAAAAAACAAAAGCCTACTGAATTTTATCTGGATCTTGGCTTTGAAAACCTTTCTCATTTTTATGCTTCATTTAAGCAAAAATTTGGCTTTACAACCTCTGAGATAAGATAATATAATTTATTTAGCTTGATCTAAAAATGATATGATTTAGACTGCCACACAGTGTAGTGGCACAATTGGATAATGAAATATAGTAGCTGTCCATTAATTGTTTTTATCGTTAAGTATTATTATAAAAGTAGATTGATGGTAATTATTTCTATATCATTCCTACTATTACCACAAATCTTTATTAAACTTTGATAATGATATATTTGAATGCACCTAATGTATTCAAGGCAACAACAATAAGCGCCGTAGAAAATATAAAGTACAGAATCCGTAGAAGGTCTCATCGGCCATCAAAAACAAATTTGAAATTAGACATGATTATTGTTTTGATTTAATCATCTCCTTTTCAGGGGATAGTAGTTGTATTCAGGTGATGAGTAGATGTAGGATGTTAAAAGAGTAGATGTGAGTAGTTATGTTTTGACATCTGCCGAAGATTGTTTTTTAATATTGCAATGTCTTAAAAATAAATAGAACTATACCTGTATTAGTTTCTAAAATAATCCATAGACCAATGCCTTTGTATTTATGGGATGCTGGGGATACTTTCCCCAGTTCCTCATAAAGGGAGAGTAATTCCTGTAATCAAAATTCTTGAAATATAGCTGATTCAATTAATATAGTATTAACCAATTTAATATATAACACATGAGAAATATTAGTTTATTTATGATTTTGCTCAGTACGTTTCTTTCTGGGCAGGTGGGAGTGAATACTTCAAACCCACAAGGTGCTTTTCATATAGATGGTGCTAAAGATAACCCTGCATTAGATAGCCCTTTGAGCAGTCAGCAATTGAATGATTTTATTGTCACTGCTAATGGAAATGTAGGGGCGGGAACGACAACCCCAAATACCTACGCTAAATTAGATGTTATTGCCGATGATAAAGGGATTCTTACCCCAAGGGTTGATTTACAGAATCTTACCTATGATTTGAATGCTGATGGAGACAATAACATTTCTAACCAGCCTGTGGGGCTTCTTGTTTATAATAAGGGCGCTAATTTACAGCCCGGATATTACTTTTGGAACGGTTCTGAGTGGAGGCTATTTTCACATGTAAGTGGAAATGGAGGAAGTGTTACTGGATATTCACAAGTGAATTTTGAACATTATGCAGCAACAGGAACAGGAGTAGGGCCAGATGGTGGATTGGCAACAATATTACCAGGTGCTGTAAATATTGCCAGAGTTAAAAGATTACATTACTCCGTATTCAGGATTGATTTTGCTGTACCGTTTAAAGATAATAATTATATTGTATCTGGAGCAATATGGGAACCCAGACAATGGAATTTAGATAATGCCCAACCTTTTTTGTATGCTCCAAATCTTGTAAGTCAAGGTTCTGCTATTTTGGCTACTGCTATAGCAAATGATACAGATACAAATCCTACAGGCCCTACCAATCCTTCATATAATCTCGCCCCAAGACAAACTGTTCAGAGAGAGGGCTTTAATGTTTGGGTTGTAAAATATCCCACTCACTTTTATATTGTTGAGGGAGTAGGGGCATTTCCACTTGCAGGAGGGGCGTTAAGTATAACCCGATAATTGGTAATTTTAACCTCGTGTATGGAATTTTAGTAATTATTTTTGACAATAACACATACCCTTAATGTACCGATTTATATTTACATATTAACCCGTTGTGCATTATGAATAAAAAGAAATAAGTTGTTCATTGTAAATGTTTTTACCACAAAACATTTACAATGAACAACTTAATTGCAAATTACGAAAGAATTTTTGAAGTTTTACTGAAAATTTCAGATGAAACACTTTT
Source organism: Chryseobacterium rhizosphaerae (assembly GCF_003385455.1). Classification (GTDB taxonomy): domain Bacteria; phylum Bacteroidota; class Bacteroidia; order Flavobacteriales; family Weeksellaceae; genus Chryseobacterium; species Chryseobacterium rhizosphaerae. The sequence goes on from NZ_QNUF01000005.1 coordinate 10,684, forward strand.
ATCTTATCAGAGAGGTGTTTCCAAAATGAAGGATCGCCTCGTCTTGACTGCCGAATATATGGGGATTGACAGTGAAAATTATATATAAAAGTCAATGAAATACGTTTAAAAATAGCTCTGAGTTTTAATGAATTTGAAGATTTTTTTATTGTTGACAGTATGCTTTTGGAAATCTGCAAAATCTCCAGAAGCACACGCTCTAAAATATGTAAAGAGGAACAGTATTGTTATCCTAACAGAGGTTTTTGCGCATCACAGCAAATGTCTTTTTATGGCTGCAAACTTCATGTGGTTTGTTCTGTGAGCGGTGTTTTCCAGAGTATACTAAGTCCGGTATCTATTCATGATATTCATTTTTTGAAGGATATTAAAGAACAGTTGTCTGATTATATTTTGCTTGGTGATAAAGGTGATCTCTCATCAGAGGTACAGGTAGATTGGTTTAATTACGCTAATATTACCTTGGAAACTCCGAAAAGAATCAGCCAAAAAGACTACAAACCACAGTTTTACTTGTTTAAAAAGCACAGAAAAAGAATTGAAACATTATTTTCTCAGCTATGTGACCAATTTATGATAAGAAGGAATTATGCAAAAAACTTTTGAAGGATTCAAAACAAGAGTGTTAGCAAAGATTACAGCTCTTACAATTGTTCAATTTATTAATAAAAACTATTTAAACAAAAAAAATCAACAATCTAAAGTCAAGCATATTTTAAAATGCACAACGGGTTATTTCATTAATTGTCCAACAGTCTTTTGCTTTTGTACCTTCATCTCTTCATCTCTAAATTTAAAAGATTATACTCCTGTTTTGCTTCCATATAGTATCTTTTCAATTTCTTTTTTTAAAACTCTAATTTTTCTTTGATTGAAATTGATATAAGATAACTTCCCTTTTTTTATCATATCATAAATCGTACTTGGAGCACAGCCTATAAGATGGGAAGCTTCTTTTACTGTAAGGCAATCAAAAGGGAGTAGGTTGACACTGTAGGATAACATAAAGTCTGATTTTCTATAGTTGGAAATGAATATTTATTATGTTTCTTATACATTCTTGTTCTACATCTTTGGTTGCGAAACCTTATTACAGTGGTTTTGACCTCAAATTCTGATCCACAATATTCGCATGTTTTTAATATATGAATATTTGTACTCATTGCTTTTTACTCTAATCAGTTGTAATATCTTGAAAACAAATAATTGTATATGAATGCGGTAATTTGTCCAAAGTCTAAAATAAGCTAGCTAAATTCTCTCAAAGGGAGTCATAAAAAATGGATGAGAATCTTAGAAATCAAGTTATGATCGTTATTAATCAATTTACATAGTAGTTAGGCTCATTAAGTACAGTAAATTAACCTTTAAATGCATACAATAAATTGTTCAAAGTGAAGAATAGACTAATTATTGTTCTTCAATAGATTATTTGAAAAAGCTGGTAAAAATTCTGGAAAATTATATTTAAATAAATAGTAATTAGCTTATTTATAGTATGATAGTGTTTATTAAGTGCAGTGAATTAACCTGTAAAATCTTGAAGTTTTTAGGTTAGAATTGGGGGACAAAACTGGGGACAAATTCAAGTGATTTATAACGTTAATTTCTTTATTTAAAATACATAAAGCGCTGTAAAATAGCGCTTTACTGGATATTTTCTAAATTCTATTATTTTAACGTAGATCGTTGATTTTAAGTTGTTTATGTATTCTATTTCCCGATACAAAATTTCGAGAAGATATTTCCTAATATTTCGTCATTAGTGACTTCCCCTGATATCGTTCCAAGGTGTTCCAGGGCATTTCTCAGTTCATACGCCAGAAGTTCTGTAGAAATCTGAACAGAAATAGCTTCTTTTACCTGATGTACAGCGTCCAGTGATTTATGCAAAGCTTCAAAGTGACGTTGGTTGGTAATCACTACATTGCTTTCTTCCGTTTTTAAGTGCTCAACGTAAGATGATAATTCATTTTTAAGATCCTGAATGTTTTGATTTTCAACAGCAGAGATTTTAATGAAATCAAACTCATGGGTGAATGCACTTCTGAAAATATCTTCTACTGCTTCATATTTGGTAGGGATTACTTCATCAATTTTGGTAGCACAGATGATCAGCTTAAGATCATCTCTCAGCAATGAGGTGATCATTTCAATATCTTCTGAAAAGTCTTCTGTAGCAGCATCAGCCAGATAGACCAGGATATTGGCGTTTTCAACCTTTTCTTTGGCTTTCTTTACTCCGATAGCTTCTATTTCATCTACCGTTTCACGAAGTCCCGCAGTATCAATTAATCTGAAGGCATTTCCTTTGATATGGAGTACTTCCTCAATGGTATCTCTGGTGGTTCCGGCAATATTGCTTACAATAGCTCTTTCTTCTTTTAATAGAGCGTTAAGAAGGGTAGATTTTCCGGCATTCGGTTTTCCGATAATAGCAACGGCTGTTCCGTTCTTAATGGCATTTCCGTACTGGAAGCTTTCGATAAGAGAATTGAGTTTCAATTCAATTTTATCCAGCAGTCCGCTCAACGCGGTTCTGTCGGCAAATTCCACATCTTCTTCAGCGAAATCAAGCTCCAGTTCGATGAGAGAAACAAAATTCAGAAGATCGGTTCTTAAGAATGAGATCTCGTTGGTAATTCCTCCCTTCAGCTGGTTAATGGCAACCTTTCTGGAAGCTTCATTTTCTGAAGCGATAACATCGGCAATTGCTTCTGCCTGGGAAAGGTCAATTCTTCCATTGATAAAAGCACGAAGGGTAAATTCTCCGGCTTTAGCCATTCTTGCTCCATTTTTAATCAGGGTTTCAAGAATACGTTTTCCAATATGTGGCGAACCGTGGAAGGCAATTTCCACTGAGTTTTCTGTGGTGAAACTTTTCGGAGCCAGAAAAATAGAGAGCATCACTTCATCAATTGCTTCTTCACCATCCATAAAATATCCGTAATGAATGGTATGGGACTTCTGTTTTTCCAGTTTTTTACCCGGAAAACTTTTCTGAACTATGGGTAATGCTTCATCTCCCGAAACTCTGATAATGCCTAAAGCACCTATTCCATTGGCTGTCGCCAGTGCACAAATGGTATCGTTATTCATGCTGCAAATTTAAGCTTTTTACGGCAGATTTTTAATAGACTCTATCATACACATTATCTATTATCTTGTTGGGCTTAAAAAGGCATTGTATAGAAGCTGTAAGTAAACGTGGTATAGATATCATGAGAAATGTCATTTTATTATTTTGTGATATTGTTATTGAAATTTTAAATAATAAGGAAATGTTTAATAAATGGATATAGGTGCTTTTAATCTTAATGTATTGTTATTTAATTTTTTAGGTATTGTTTTAATCTCTTTTTGTTGAATTATTCCTTTGCAGAATTATAAATTTCACCGCAGAATTATGATAAATATTCTAATATCAGATTTTAGTTTGGTATGTTAATTGTAAGTTAGGCCCTCAACACATAAAAAAAATTACATATTAATTATTAAAATATGTAAAATGTGTTAAAATAGCTTAAAGTTATGTGAATAATTTAAATTTTATCGTAATTAACAAGAAAATATTTTTTCTGTTAATTTTTGCTTTCTACGGCATGGTCAATGCTCAGTGTATTCCTTATACAGGTCAGGCAATACTTACGGGTAATACCTATTGCCTGAATGGAAACCTTACGGTGAGCAGCAGTATTGCAATTCCCAATGGGGCAACACTTATTATACAATCCGGGCAGTTACAGTCTGTTGATATTCAGGTTAATGGGGAATTGGATATCCTGGATGGAGCAAGTGTGAAATCTACGGGATCCATTACGATTGGAACATTCGGAACTCAGAGAAATTCAAAAATTAAATTAGGAAAGAAATCATTTCTATCCCTTACCGGATCTGTTTCTCAAGGGGATCCTTCTTTTATGGGGGCATTTCCAGGAACCAGCTCTGTTATAGAAATGGATGCAGGGAGTGTTGTGGAAATATGCGGAACATTTACCCAACAATCAACAACTTATCCTTCTGTTAAATATATAGGAGCTCCCAATGGAAAGGCTTATTGTATTGCAAAAGCTGATGTAAGTGGAGGAGGTCCCGGATCTGTTATCAGTGATGATAGCCAGATTGTAGCCATTGCTATGGGATCCGTTAGTGATCTTGGTGCTGGTGGTTCAAGTTTCTGTGGTCCAAATGCCACACAGGCTACATGTCCGTCTTTATGGCCTGATGGATTATCAAATGATAAAATGAGTTGTGGTAATGCTCCTACTATTATCAATGAAATTGATGATGTTTGTACAAAGCCCGGTGCTTTAGGAACTCCTGATGGTTTTACTAAGTTTGGAATTACTGTACAACAGAAAAATACGGTGTGGCCGGAGAATATTCCTAACGGTTTCATTGCTTTGGAATCTCAGAATAAAGGTTTTGTCATTACAAGAGTGCAGCATGTAAGCCAGACACCACAACCTGGTGATGCTATCGCTGACCCAAAAGAGGGAATGCTTTTATATGATATTCAGGATAAATGTGTGAAGCTTTATAACGGTACAGAATGGAAATGCATTGAAAAAAGCTGTAATGACTAATCTAATCTATAATATACACATGAAAAATATAAAAAACATCAGTATCGCAGTTGCTCTTATCATTTTTAATTCCTTTTTTGCCCAGGTAGCTATTGATAAACAATCCGTAGACGGAAACAGTACGGTCTTGGATTTTAATAATGTTTCCAGTAACACAAAAGGATTAATTCTTCCGGCAACCTCCGGGCTTTCCACGGGAGCTTTGGTCAATGGAACTTTTATCTTTGATGTAAGTGATAAAAAAGTAAAAGTATATGAAAATGATGGGTGGAAAGACTTGTCAGATGCCGGAAATTCAAATGCTGTACTTGTCAATAATTCAGCAGAATCAGGAAAAGGTGTCGTGATCGGGGCATCATCCAGCTCTGCAGATGGAGTTTTGGTGCTGGAAGCTCAGGATAAGGCAATGATCCTTCCAAAAGTGACAATACCTCATATCAACGTTAAGAATCCATATCCTGGCATGATCTGTTATGATACAGCCAGTAAAACATTGGCCATATTTGATGGATCAGTTTGGAATTACTGGAAATAAACCCTACATCATAAAAACAGATCTTAAAAAGATCTGTTTAAAACAGCTGTATAATTTCTATACAGCTGTTTTTTATGAAAAATGAACGTACTAATATTGTTGGGTAGTTTTGTTATGAATGAAGGAATATACTGTATCAGGGATATAGCCATCTTTCAGAACTTTAAAAAAGGTTCCCCATTGGTATGGGGTAACCTTTAATAAACAAATAATATAAGTTGTAATATCTTAAGATCGATTCATCCAGGAAAATACTTCCCTATGGGTTGTATTGTAAGATATTATTTTTCATCATAATGTAATGTGTTGATAGGCTTCTTTTTTATTTGTGTTTCTATTTTGATATTATTTGTTTAATTTTTTTTAAAAAGCCTCCCCCTTTTAGTTTCATCATTTGTGTTCTTATCAGTTGTGTTGTGTTTTTTACTTTTACTAAATCTAAATCACTTTAAAGGAGGAGGCTTGCAATTCACTTTCTACTTTTTCTATACTAATTTTAAGGTCTGTGGTTTTATTTTTTTTCCAAGTTTATATTTTTCACATTGCAAACATATCTATTAATGATAAATATTTCCAAAAAATAGCATACGACACAGCTACACTATGTATGTGTGTAGTTTGTTTAGTTGTTGATAATCAGTTAATTAATTTTTTATTGTTTTTGATTTGAAAATGAAATAAAAGAAATAGAAAATGATTTTTAACGTGAACTATACAAATTATTACCTCCCAATTAGGTGATTTTTGAATAATAAAAAACACCAAAAAACATAAATTTTATGTTTTTTATTATAAAATAAGCTTTTGGGAAATTGTGTTTTTTTCGAAAAAAATAAGATATTTTTATTGGGGAGCTGCCTGGGAATTAAAATTTTAAAACTGAAATATGATTCTGTAGGAAACAAGAAAAGAGTATGGATTAAAATCTTAAAATAAGTGAAAGTGTTTAATTTTTTTTATGCAGTTCCGATATCTCTTTATCATCTTTCGGGGGACCCGAAAATGAAGCTGAATATATGCTGAAAGAACTAAAGAATTTGAGCGCTTTCTTTGATGCTGCTCATCACGAAAATACTTTTTGTCTGGCCAATTCCTTCAATTTCTGATAGCTTGTTTACAAAAAACTCATGAAATTCATCCATATTGGGAGCCAGAATTTTCAACATAAAATCAAAATCACCACTGATGTTATAGAATTCAACAACTTCCTTCAGTTTTCCAACCTCCTCAATGAATTTTCCTGCTGTTTTTTTATTGTGAACATTCAGGGCAATCATACAGATGACCATCATTCCCTTATTCACCTTTTTACGGTCTACTACGGCAGTATATTCTTTAATAATCCCTAGCTTTTCCATACGCTTAATACGTTCATGAGTGGGAGTGGGGCTTAGATTGATCCTTGCTGAAATATCCCGGACACTCATTTTAGCATCCTTCTGGAGAAGACGGAGAATAGACAGGTCTTTTTCGTCCGGAGTATAATTTTCTGTTGGCATTTGTTCTGTTTTTAGCGTAATATTTTGTCGATACAGATGTTTTGTTCTTTAATTTTACATCTGTTTGTATTATTGTTCCAAATTTACTGTAAAATTTTCACATATGTTCTGTTAATTTTAATTTTGCAGGAAATTTGAATATATGGATACAAGGAAGAATGTAATATTAATTTTAGCATCGGTGGGAACATTTGTAGAGGCTTTGGATATTGCCATTATTAATTTGACGATTCCTTCTATTCAGGAACAGTTTCATGTTGGTGCAGGCACCGTTCAATGGTTGCAGACCCTCTATGTATTATTTTTTGGAGGTTTTCTGATCATTGGCGGAAAGCTTTCCGATCAGCTGGGAAGAAAGAAAATGTTTTTGTTGGGAGCTTTCATCTTTATGTTGACATCATTAGGTGCCGGATTATCTGAAAACTTTGAATCGTTAGCTGTATTCCGTGCTTTGCAGGGATTGGGAGCGGCTTTTGTAATGCCGTCAGCATTGTCTATTGTGACGAATACTTTCAGAGAGGAACAGGAGAGAAACCGTGCCATTGGAATTTTCAGTTCTTTTGCAGCCATAGGCTCCGGAAGCGGTCTTTCTGTAGGAGGGATTATCAGTACTTATCTAAGCTGGCATTGGGTATTCCTGATCAATGTTCCGATTCTTTTAATAACACTGATCCTGTCTTACTACTATTTGCCAAAAGATGAGAAAAGCGAAACCGTGCAGAAAACGGATGCTGTTTCAGGGATTCTGATGGTATTAGGTCTTTTAAGCCTAACCTATGGAACGCATGAGCTGATTCATATTAAAGAGCAGCCTTTCCTGGTGATAGGATCTTTAGTACTTGCCGTGGTACTTTTAGTATGGGTCTTCTACCGATTGAGGTCTGTAGCTGAACCGTTAATTGATTTACAACTATTTAAATATAAGTCATTGGTGGTTTCTAATGCGGCTTTCTTTAGTCTTGGAGCATTCTTTATTGGGTTTTTATTTCTGATTTCGTTAATGCTTCAGAAAGATATGGGATACAGCGCTGCTTCAGCAGGATTAATGCTGGTTCCCTTCAGTATTGTATCTGCTTTGACCGCTAAATTTATTTTGCCTCAGGTTTCTAAACGATTAAATTCTTCCCAAATGGGAATTTTTGGATGGTTATTTATGCTGACGGGAGGAGTATTATTATTGGCGTCTGTCTATACGGGACACCCGTTAACACTAGTGTTATTGGGAGCTGCGTGTATTTCAGGAATTGGAATGACCTTCTGTTTTACAGCTTTATCCGTCATGGGAATTCAGGATGTTGAACCTTCCAATTACGGTGTGGCATCAAGTTTGAGTTCTACAAGTTACTTCTTGGGAGCTGGGATTGGTTTATCCTTCATGACTTTAATGAGTCAGATTTTTCCATCAGAATTTGCGGTGGGAAGTCTGAATCTGATTATTCTGATTGGTTACGCTGTTTTAGCACTGGGAATGTTATCCTATTTTATAATAAGAAGCTTAAAAGTGAAACGTGCTGAGATGGCAGTTTCATCATAAGCGGCCTTAAAATGACACAAACTATATGAGAGAGGAATCGGTACTGAGTGCCGGTTCTTTTTTATTGGAAAAAAGTATTCATGGTTTACATATTAACTTGTTCTTTTTATTTTTGCAGCATGAGAATACAAATCATTAGCGATCTTCATCAGGAATTTGGAAGTACTGAACTATGTTTTGACAATTCGGATGTTGTCATATTGGCTGGAGATGTAAACTTAGGAACCAAAGGAGTAGAATGGATAAAGTCTAAGATCCAGGATAAGCCGGTAATTTATGTTCTTGGTAATCATGAATATTATAAAGGAGCATATCCAAAAACGCTTTACAAAATTAAAGAAGCGGCTCAGGGCTCAAATGTTTTTGTACTTGAAAATTCTTCTGTGGATATTGGCGGAATCCGTTTTCATGGAGCAACATTATGGACTGATTTTTCGATTTTCGGGAATGCTATGGAGTACGGAATGCTATGTCAGCCTAAAATGAATGATTACAAAATGATAAAACGTGATCCGTCTTATTCAAAACTGAGAACAGTAGATACGTTTAAGATACATCAGTTTTCAAAATTATGGTTGCAGGAAAGTCTTGAAAATTCAAAAGGACTTAAAAATATTGTAGTCAGCCACCACGCACCCAGCATTCAATCTGTACCTGAAAATTATAAGGAAGATCCACTGACTTCCGCCTATGCTTCTAATCTTGAGGAATTGATAATAGAGCACCACCCATTGTACTGGATTCATGGACATATTCATACTCCCTGCAGGTATAAAGTGGGACAAACCGAAGTCATCTGTAACCCACACGGATATATTGATGAAAAATATAATGGGTATGACAAGGAATTGATTATTGAGGTAGTATAAAGGGCAAATAGGTGGTTGTACCGATTTGTCTATTTTCATTGTGCTATATATTTTCTGGTTGGAGTAGGGCTGGTGGATAATGCAATGCTTTATCAATAATTGAGTAATCATTTAGCCAAAACATAAAAACAATATTTTAAGCGAAAAAGTGAGACGTATGCCCGTTAAAAATAACAGTCATCCTTTTTACCTTGTATTCCTTTGTTCTATTTCAGCCTTCGAAATTTTTTTATTCACTACCTTCGTGGCCTAATCTATCTTTGATGGCTAAAAAAAAACAGACAGAACCTGATTTTGTTTCACAATTGGCTTTTGATGAAGTTCTGGAACAGGTAGAATTTGATCTCAGGATCAAAGAATTTGTTGTCATGGAAATTGACAAAGCAAACTACATTATACAACCTAATATTCCTTACCGTTCAGACTATTTTTGTATTTTTTTAGTACAGAGGGGAAGTGTCAGTTTTCGACTCGATGATACCAGCTATGAGGTATTTCAGGGAGATGCCGTTTTTTGTCCAATGGCAGAAACTTTTTGGGTAGAAAATATCGCTGAGGATTATAACGCCAAATATATCTTCTTTTCTGTAGACTTTATTTCTCAGGCAGGATTTAATTATAAGTCGAATAATGTGTTAAAAAGCCTGTCATCAGACCCTACTCATATCATCAGAAATGAGCCTGATATGTACAGAAAGCTTCAATTTCATCTTGATGAATTGAGAGTGCTGAATAATAAGGAAAAAGACAATTATTATTTCAATGAAATGATCTGGCATCACTTTTCGCTGGTGATCTACGAGATTGATAATTATTTCAAAAAAATAGAAAAACCACATCTGGTTACCCATAGAGAAGATGAGCTTACCACCAGTTTTTTTATCCTGGTTCAGGATCATTTCAAAGAAGAGCACAATGTTCAGTTTTATGCTGATAAATTATGCATCAGCCGGAAATACCTTACCAAAGTCATTAATAAAACGATGTTTAAATCTCCCAGAGAAATTATTCATCAGGTATTGGCTGTGGAAGCCAGGCTTTTGCTTAAAAACCCTAATTTAAACATCAATGAAGTCGCTTTGCAGCTGAAGTTTTCAGACCAGGCCTCTTTCAGTAAGTTTTTTAAAAAACATACGGGCAGGTCTCCTTTGGAATATAGAAAAGATGATTTATACTGATAATGAATGAGTTATATTGATTGACGTCTTTTTGCTAAATTTAAAGTATAATTTTGATTAAAAATATGAATATCTCTCATTTGAATTACCTATAAATGATATTTCTCATGTTTTTAAAAACTAGGCGTCTTTTTGACAAAACAAGAAGTTTTTTGAATAATCCTATTGAATTTTTTTCGTTCGAATTTTGTGCGGTAAATTTAAAAGGAATATTGTTATGCAAAGATTTTTAATTCAGAAATCAACCATAGTTTTCCTCTCGCTTATTGTCTTGGCGGGATGTAGGAAAAACGATCAAAATCAATCTTATCAGCAGAAGGCGCCGGAACTTCCTGTAGAAACAGTGAAGCAGGGAGACGCTTCTGTTTCCAGGGAATACGCAGCATCTGTAGAGGGAATTTCTAATGTTGAAATCAGACCTCAGGTAACGGGATATTTAAGTAAAATTTTTGTGGACGAAGGAGATTTTGTAAGAGCGGGGCAGCCTCTTTTCAAAATTGAAGATCAGGTCTTCAGGGAGCAGCTTAAAAGTGCCCAGGCAGCTTTGATTACTGCTCAGGCAAACCTTTCCACCTCTAAAATTGATCTGGACAGAAAGAAGGAGCTATTCAGAAATAAAATGGTTTCGGAAATTCAGGTAAAAGAGGCGGAAGCATCTTATAATGCTGCAAGAGGAGCGGTAAGCCAGACCACATCTTCTATTGAATCTGCAAAGATTAATCTTAATTTTTCTGTGATCAAGGCACCGGTAAGCGGGTTTATCGGAAGGTTCAATTACCGTTTGGGAAGCTTAATGACCCCCGGAAATCAGGATCCTATCACGCTGCTTTCAGATATTCATCAGGTGTACACTTACTTTAGCCTGAGTGAAAATGATTTTAATAATTTTCAGAAACAATATACGGGAAGCAATATTGATGAAGTGATCAAAAATACACCGGCAGTTTCTTTATTGCTTTCGGGTGGGGAGAAGTATGCTGAAACAGGAAGAATTGATGCTGTAGAAGGACAGTTCAATAAAACTACAGGTTCTATTACTTTAAGAGCGAAATTCAACAATCCAAACAATATTTTGAGAAGTGGAAATACCGGAAAAATAGTGCTGGATCAGTTTTACAGCAATGTTGTTTTACTTCCTATCGCTTCTACAAGAACGATTCAGGATAAAGTTTTTGTATTTACCATCAAAGATGGAAAGGCAGCCATGCTGCCTGTTGAGGTCAATGGAAAAGCAGGAGATCATTTCATCGTATCTACCGGGCTTAAGGCTGGCGATCAATACATTGTTTCCGGTTTCGACAGATTACAGCCGGGTACTCCTGTAGTGGCTCAGAAGAAGAATGCTCAACAGAAAAAATCGTAAGAAGAAATCATGTTAAAGAAAATTATAAAAAGACCCGTACTGGCAACGGTAATCTCCGTATTGCTTGTTATTCTGGGGATTGTGGGTATGGTAAGCCTGCCGATCACAAAATTTCCGGACATTGCACCGCCTACCGTAATGGTAACCGCGGCCTATCCGGGAGCCAACGCTGAAACGATTGCCAGGTCCGTAGCTCCACCCCTGGAAAACGCGATTAATGGAGTGGAAAATATGGACTATATTACTTCTACAGCAAGTAATGACGGGACATTAAGTATTACGGTTATTTTTAAATTGGGAACAGATCCCGATCAGGCAGCCATTAATGTTCAGAACAGGGTAGCACAGGTAACCAACCAGCTTCCTGCTGAGGTAATCCAGGCCGGAATTACTACCGTGAAAAGGCAAAACAGTATGATTGCCATGGTTTCCCTGACGAGTAAAGATGGTTCTATGAATGATCTTTTCCTTGAAAACTATGCCAAGATCAATATTGTCCCTGAATTAAAAAGGGTAAAAGGAGTAGGAGATGCCATGGTATACGGAAATAAAGATTATTCAATGCGTATATGGCTGGATCCGAATAAACTGACCTCCTATAATCTTACTCCTGCAGAAGTTTCCCGTGCTATTCAGACCCAAAACCTTGAAGCCGCACCGGGAAGATTGGGAGAGAGAAGTAAAGAGGTAATGGAATATGTACTTCGTTACAAAGGAAAATTCACAGAACCGGAACAGTATGAAAATATTACGATTAAAGCACTGAATGATGGTTCTGTTTTAAAATTAAAAGATATTGCCAAAGTAGAATTTGGAGCTTACAGCTATACGGTTTCTTCCAATTATAACAAAAAGGCTTCCGTAACGATGGCTATTTTCCAGATGGCAGGATCCAATGCCAATGAAGTGCAAATTGCCCTTCAGGAAAGAATGAAAGAATTGGAAAAATCTTTCCCTGAAGGAATGGCTTATGAAATTCCTTATGCTACAAAGGAAGCGCTGGATCAGTCTATAGAACAGGTGATTCATACTTTAATTGAGGCGTTTATCCTTGTGTTCATTGTCGTGTATATCTTCTTACAGGATTTCCGCTCTACTTTGATTCCGGCCATTGCAGTTCCGGTATCTATTGTGGGAACCTTCTTTTTTATGAAAGTTTTTGGGTTCTCCATCAATATCCTGACCTTATTTGCTCTGGTGCTCGCTATTGGTATTGTAGTGGATGATGCCATTGTAGTCGTAGAAGCTGTCCATGCTAAAATGGAACATAAAAAACTGAATCCGAGGGCGGCAACGATGTCTGCTATGAGTGAGATTACAGGAGCTATTGTATCCATTACCCTGATTATGTCTGCGGTATTTGTTCCGGTAGCCTTTATGAGCGGTTCCACAGGACTGTTTTATCAGCAGTTTGCATTAACCTTAGCTATTGCCATTATTATTTCTGCCGTGAACGCACTGACACTGAGCCCGGCATTATGTGCACTATTCTTAAAACAGCATCACGGTGGTGCTCATGAGAAAATGAATTTTAAAGACCGCTTCTTTGCCGGTTTTAATGCAAGCTTCAATAAACTGACATTCCGTTACGGAAAAGCGGTATTATTCCTGTTGAAAAAGAAATGGATTGCTTTCATCCTGATCTTTGCATTCGGAGGACTGTTTGCATGGATGTCTATGACCACCCCTAAAGGGTTTATTCCGGATGAAGACCAGAGTTTCATTATTGTTACAGCGAATCTTGCTCCGGGAGCATCGAAAGACAGAACATCAAAAGTAGTGTCTGATACAGAAGATCTTCTGATGAAAAATCCGGCCGTAGATAAAGTGATTTCTGTAGACGGGCTGAACTTATTCAGTGGTTCGATGTCTTCTTCTGCAGCTTCTATATTTGTTAAATTAAAAAAAGCAGGGCAGAGAGGAGCTGTCAGTAATATCAATGACATTATAGGGCAAACCCAGGGAATACTTTCTCAGGATAAAAGAGCTAACTTCCTTGTGATCAATACCCCAACGGTAGATGGTTTTGGAAATACCAGCGGAATGGAGCTTGTGCTTCAGGACCGTACGAATGGCGAACTTCAGAATTTAGGAAACATATCTTATGGAATGATGGGTGCTTTGATGCAGAGACCGGAAGTTGCGGTAGCATTTACAACATTTGATGTTACCTATCCTCAGTTTGAAGTCCTTGTCGACGAAGTGAAATCTGCTCAGCTGGGAGTCAATGTTTCTGATGTATTAGGCGTAATGCAGGGGTATTATGGAAGTATTCAGGCTTCGGATTTCAACAGATTTGGAAAATATTATAGAGTATTGGTACAATCCACTCCTGAGACAAGACAGGATAAAGAATCCCTGAACGGAATCTTCGTTAAAAATAACCTGGGCCAAATGGTTCCTGTCAATACATTGGTAAGCTTAAAACAAGTGACAGGAGCTGAAGTGGTAGACCGTTTTAACCTTTTTAACTCATCTAATTTAACTGTAATGGCAGCTCCGGGATACAGTACGGGACAAGCCATGGCAGCTATTGATGAAGTAAGCAAACAGGTACTTCCTCCGGGATATACATATGATTATAAAGGAATGAGCCGTGAAGAAGCAGGATCCAGCTCACAGTCGGTGATGATTTTCGGATTGTGTATTGTATTTGTTTTCTTCCTTTTATCAGCTCAGTATGAAAGCTATATTCTTCCATTGGCAGTATTGATTGCTATTCCGGTGGGACTATCAGGAGTATTTGTCGGGATTACAGTGGCTGACCTGTCTAATAATATTTATGTTCAGATTGCACTGGTGATGCTGATCGGGCTTTTGGCCAAGAACGGTATCCTGATTGTGGAATTTGCTATACAAAGACGTAGAGCGGGCAAAAGCCTCATTGCTTCTGCCGTTGAGGGGGCCAAAGCCCGTTTGCGTCCTATTTTGATGACCTCTTTAGCATTTATTACCGGATTACTTCCGTTGATATTTGTAGTAGGTCCGTCAGCGTTGGGTAACCATTCTATCGGATATGCTGCCATTTCAGGGATGCTTTTCGGAACGATCTTAGGAATTTTTGTAGTTCCTGTTCTTTTCGTGGTATTTCAGGCTTTACATGAGAGAATCAATGGAAGAGTGGTAACGGATGCTGACTGGGAATATTAATTCAAATGATTTTAAAAATGAAAATTAAAAATATAGCCTATATCGCATTCATTTCAGGAACAGCCATATCCTGTAAAGTTCAGAAATATGAGCGCCCTGAATTGAAAATGCCTGAGGCTTTCAGAAGTGACAGTATAGTTGTAGAACAGAACGAGAATATCGCCAAGATCAGCTACAAAGATTTTTTCAAAGATCCTGTTCTGGTAGGATTGATTGACAAAGCGATGGTTCAGAATAACGATCTTCAGCTAGCCTTAAAACAGATTGAGTTTGCTTCGCTGGCTTACAACCAGAGTAAGTGGGCAAATGTTCCTACTGTAAGTGCTGCTGCCAATGCAAATATCAACCGCCCTTCGGATAACAGTATGAACGGGATGATGGCAGGGCAATTCATGGGGAAAAGATATATGGAAGATTATACAGCTTCTATAAATCTTTCCTGGGAAGCGGATATTTGGGGAAAGATCAAAGGAAGAAAAGAGCAGGCACTGGCCGAATACCTTAAAACCCAGGAAGCTGGAAAGGCTGTGAAAACACAGTTGGTGGCAGCAGTAGTGCAGGGATATTATAATGTATTAATGCTGGATACTCAGTTAGAGATCACAAAATCCAACCTGACCTATGCAGAAAATACCCTGAAGTTTTTGACAAAACAGCAGGAACTTGGATTGACCACAGCGCTGGCGGTACAGCAACAGGAAATCGTAAGGGATCAGATCTTAAAATCAATTCCGGCTATTGAAAGTTCCGTTACCACACAGGAAAATGCACTAAGCCTTCTTACGGGTTCAATGCCCGGTAAGATTGAAAGAAGTGCGAGCCTGAATACGGTGCAGTCTCCGGACCATATTGCAGCAGGTATCCCTTCAGAGCTGTTAAGCTACAGACCGGATATCAAAAGTGCTGAACTTGAGGTAAGGAAAAGTGCTGCGGCTATCCATGTGGCTAAAATGAGCATGTATCCTTCATTGAACATTACTGCTCAGGGGGGAGTGAATGCATTTCAGATCAGCAAATGGTTCAGTGTACCGGGCTCTCTTTTCGGGATGGCTGCCGGAGCTATTGCACAGCCTATTTTGAATGGTAAGCAGCTGAAAACCCAGTATGAGCAGTCGAAGGTGTTGGCGGATCAGGCTGAAATTACCTTTAAACAATCTGTTTTAAAAGCAGTGGGTGAGGTTTCTGATGCTTTGGTACAAATTAAGAAGCTTGAGGAGCAGCAAAAAATAGCGGAAGGATTGGCTTTAAAATCTAATGAAGCGGTGAAGAAAGCTGATATTTTATTTAAATATAATTCAGCCACTTATGTAGAGGTAATCATTGCACAAACCAATAAGCTTCAGGCTGAGCTGGACCTGGCTTCCCTGAAAGCGCAAAGACTGAATGCAATAACGGCACTCTATCGTTCTGTAGGAGGCGGATGGCAATAAAGTAAAATTGAACCTGCTTCGTCTTTACAAATGAAGCAGGTTTTTAATCCATTATCATTATGAAGAATACAAATATACAAGAGGGAATCATTCTTATTCCGGATTTTAGCGGATTTACAGAATTTGTGTTCAATACCAAACTTTATACAGGAGAATATATTGTAAGACAACTACTTTCTACACTGATCGATGTGAACGGTCGCTATTTTGAAATCTCAGAGATTGAAGGAGATGCCATTTTATTTTACAGATATGACGAAAATCCTTCCTATCAGAATATTTCAAAAATACTCATGAAAATGAGGAATGCCTTCAATAAAAAAATTGAAGAACTCAGTAGAAGCTTAAGTACTACTATAGCATTGTCCTTGAAGTTTATTGTACACTACGGAACATTTTCGCAATATAATATCGGAAGTTTTAGAAAACTATACGGTAAAACTATTGTAGAAGCCCACCAGCTTCTGAAAAATGGGCTTGCAGAACAACCCTCGTATGCGTTATTCAGCAATTCCTTTTTAGAAAACAGCAACAATCAGGAGACTGATCTTAATAAGGATAAACTTCGCTTACCGGAAGTAGGCGTTATCCAGTATTTTGAAAATATAAACTAGCATATTTTTTAATTTTAATCCTTGTAAATTTGCTATTGCTAGCGGCCCGGGTGAGAGAGACCCGGGCTTTTTTTGTTGAGGACAGAACTATTAAATTATTTTTAAGGGAGAAGTGAAATTTGGAATAATATATAATTTCGAATAGTTTGTTGCAGATGTGATGGGTATAAGTTGATTTTATTATTGTTTTATCTTGTTTTTCTGATTTTCTGCCAATTGAAAATAGTGTATGTTACTAAAAGCTAAGTATTTATTTCGCCTTTTTCAATATTGGGTGTAACAAATACCTCCCCATAGTGGTCTTATAGAATAAACTATAATTTCAAATGAAAACAATTTTATTTCCAATAGCATTATTAGCGGGTTCTTTGACCCTGGCTCAAACCCAGGTTGTGAAGGATACGGTAAAGCAGAAAGAGATTGAAGCCGTTACGCTGGTAGCCAGAAAGCCGACGGTAGAATCCAAGGTAGACAGAACGGTATTTAATGTTGCAAACAGTGCTATCCTTGCTGGAAATACAACATGGGATGTTCTGAGAATGACTCCTTTGGTGAGTATTGATAATAATGATGATGTAAAAGCTGAGGGACAAATGGTTACGGTATATATCAATGACAGAAAATCTGTTTTTACAGGTAAGGAATTAAAAGAATATCTTAAAACAATTCCTGCCGATAACCTTATGAAAATAGAGGTGATTACCAGCCCTTCATCACGTTATGAAACCTCAGGGTCTGTTGTCAATATTGTTCTTAAAAAAAGAGATGACGAAGGGTTGAAAGGAAGTATATCACTCAACAACAGACAAAGTACCAAAAACTCACAGTACACAAATATCAATTTGAACTACCATAAGAAAAAGTTTACACAAACCCTTATAGGAGGTTATAATAGCGGTAATTATGTGCAGAAAACCCAAACTTGGGATAACCGATATGAGAAGAATAGGCATACCGAATTCAATCTTGAGAACATAATGAGAAATGAAAGTCCTTCTCTTTCTTCTACTTCGGAATTTGAAATCAATGATAAAAATAATTTCGGCCTTGTGATGGAGTATTCACAGAGCAGGAATTTACTTTCAGCAGCATCTGATGGGTTGACTTCACAAGATGGAGATCCCGGTGAATCTTTTCACCAGATTCAAAATAACTGGGGATTCAGACGTAACTTGGGGACTAATGCTTTCTATAAATACTATGATAAAGAGAAAAACAGAATTTTAGATATTAATATTGGAACCAACTATTCCAGTGATAATAACGACAATTTGATTGACAAGCAGATTAATAAGCAGGGTGTGAAAACAGACCAGCAGCTAGGGGTGATCAGTACAAATCAGATGCGTAATTACTATCTGAAAATAGATTATACACAGCCTTTTGGTAAATCAGGCGGTACGATGGAAGTGGGAGGAAAAACTGAATTAAATAACCATGTTATTCCCAATAGCCTCTATGGGTTCAGTATTAATGATCCTTCATCCGATTATTCTAATCTATCAAAAAATGACAGATTTCATTATGAAGATAATCTGAGCTCTTTATATGCCAATTATAGTAAAACATTTTTCGAAAAACTGGAAACAAGAGTCGGAATACGATATGAATATATTGATTATAAAGTAAGACAGGATGTGGCGGGTACAGAGAGAAGAGATTCTTATGGTACTTTTCTTCCCAATCTGTTGTTGAAATATAGTTTTTCAGACAAATATGATCTGAGTTTTACCTATAACAGAAGTATCTGGAGACCATGGTATTCTGAATTTAATCCTTTTCTGATGCCCGAAATTAACGGTACCTATTCCAGAGGGAACCTTAACCTGAACCCGAACCCTAATGACAGGCTTTATCTGAAGTTTGGAATTCTGAAAAAATACTTTATCTCTGCAAGGTATATGCATACCAATCAGGATTACTGGACGACTTATGTGACAGAAAACGGAAGAACGGTTTCATTACCGGGGAATTTCGATGGAAAGGTTGAAAAATATTACCTTTTTGCCAATACCAATCAGAACTTCCTGAAAAATAAGCTGAACGTAAATGCCGGATTTGGATGGTATTATATTAATAATAAAGATTTTAACGAGAAAAACAAACTGGGAGCTAAAGATTATATCAGTTACTGGGGAGCCTCTGCCAATCTATCATATACCAATCTTTTTAATAAAAACATTAACCTGAGTGCGTGGGTGGAGCTTGCCAATCAGAATAACGGAAATTCATATGCTAATAATACCAATGTTTTCCACAATATTTCTGTCACCAAAATATTTCCAAAAACCCAGATGGAACTAAGCATGCAGCTGATGAACATTTTTAAAAGACCTTACGGTGATAACACCACCTATAGCCAGGACGGAACTTTCAGAGAGTATTCAAAATGGGACTGGTACGGAGTTTCTTTGACGTTTGTAAAGCGTTTTGGAAACCAGAAAGTAAAAGAAAATACCAAAACCGATGTAGAGAAAAACGCTGGCGGAGGAAAGTAATATACTAT
This sequence comes from Chryseobacterium rhizosphaerae, assembly GCF_003385455.1. Classification (GTDB taxonomy): domain Bacteria; phylum Bacteroidota; class Bacteroidia; order Flavobacteriales; family Weeksellaceae; genus Chryseobacterium; species Chryseobacterium rhizosphaerae. The sequence goes on from NZ_QNUF01000005.1 coordinate 29,948, forward strand.
TTGTTAGATCAATACAAAAGCAGGTTCTATCGGGAACCTGCTTTTGTATTTCCTGCAGGAGGCCTTCTCAACAGCTTATTTATAACTTGATTTAACTGAGGGGTCTCAAAAATATTTTGTGACTTTTGGATACGTAGAAATAATATTAATGGACGGAAAAGAGATCATATTCGAATGGTGGTAAAAAACTGATATGAGTTACCACCCCGTCAAAAATTCTTTGAATTTTCGGCACCCCTCCGGAGGAGGGGAATAATAGTCTGCTTTTTTAACTCTTAGGTTGAGAATTGAAAGGTTGTAATATATTATTGGGTACAATGAAAAAGAAAATCAGAGATTTTCAAACAACTTATATGAACTTCTCTGTGGCTTATTGATAACAAAGTATTAGTAAGGTGTTTTCCACACCTTTTGTGGTTTGTATGTTCTCTCATAGTTTAGAGTAACACAGGTCTTTTGAGATTTGCAGAAACAAATAAAAAGCAGGTTCCGATTGGAACCTGCTTTAATTAATTCTACAAAATTAATTTCAGAAGTTAACTATTCAATACTAACTTCCATATTTCTATTTTAAAGTAAACTTTACCTTTGTTTTAATAGCATCTGAAGAGTTTCCGATCAGTGCTTCGAAATCTCCAGGTTCGGCTACCCAGTCGTGTTTACCGGCGTCAAAATAACTTAATGCAGTTTTGTCGATGGTGAAGGTTACTTCTTTTTGTTCTCCGGGATTTAAATACACTTTTTCAAAACCTTTCAGTTCTTTTGAAGGACGGGGAACAGATGATTTTAAATCACTGATGTAAAGCTGGGCTACTTCAGCACCGGCTTTCTTTCCTGTATTTTTAACACTAACTGTAAAAGTAATGGTGTCATCCTGTGAGATGACCGTTTTATCCGCTTTTGCTTTTCCAAACTCAAAAGTAGTATAGCTTAATCCATGTCCGAAACTGAAAAGAGGCTTGATATTTTTGGTGTCATGCCAACGGTATCCAACGAAAATTCCTTCGTTGTAGGTAATATTGATCGGGTTCTTCTGGTCTTTTCCTTTTCCTGCTGCAAATTCTTCTTTTTGTCCCGGATATTCTCCAAGTTGGTGAGCTGAATTATCTTCCAGTTTTACAGGGAAAGTAAAAGGAAGTTTTCCGGAAGGATTAGAATCCCCTGCGAGAACGGAGGCAATAGAATTTCCTGCTTCGGAACCCAGATACCATGCCTGTACAACACTTGGAACCTCCTTAATCCATGGCATGGCCACAGCATTTCCGGATACCAGTACCACGGCAAGATTTTTATTGGCTTTTGCCAGTGCAGAGATGACATGATCCTGGTTGTAAGGCAATCCATAGCTTTTTCTGTCATTTCCTTCACTGTCCTGGAAGTCTGCTTTATTGAGTCCGCCTACAAAGATGACGTAATCTGATTGTTTTGCCAGTGCTACAGCTTCATTCAATAATTCGGCTTCAGAGCGGCTGTCTTTTAAGTCCTGTCCGGATTTTACACCGTTATACTCTCCACCGATATCTCCTACATAACCTCTTGCATATTGAACGTCAGCCTTTTTTCCAAATCTGGATTTGATTCCGTCCAGAGGAAGGGCTTCGTATTTTACCTTTAATGATGATGAGCCACCACCTACAGTCATAATCTTAATAGCATTTTCACCAATCACAGCAATTTTTTTAGCTTTATTAAGATCGATGGGAAGAACATTCCCCTGGTTCTTTAATAAAACAATTCCTTCCTCACCAATTTCCTTGGCTACAGCTTTATGCTCTTCGGAAGCAATATTTCCAAAAGGCTTGTTTCTGTTCATGGTGGTCTGATAAGCAAGACGAAGCAGTCTGGTCACTTTATCATCAAGTTCAGTAGTTCCCACTTTTCCCGATTTAATCAAATCAAGATAAGGCTTTGCCAAAAAGTAGTTGTCATAAGCATTTTTAGTTCCGGCAGAAAGTCCATTGGTCCATGTTCCGAATTCAAGATCCAACCCGTTATGGATGGCTTGTTCCGTATTATTCACAGCTCCCCAGTCGGACACCACCACTCCTTTATATTTCCATTCTTTTTTCAGGATATCATTCAGAAGATATTGATTCTGGCTGGCATACTGACCTTTATACATATCATAAGCCCCCATAATGGTCCAGGAATCTCCTTCGGTTACTGCCGCTTTGAATGGAGGAAGGTAGATTTCATAAAGCGTTCTGTCATCCACGTTCACGTTACTGGTATGACGGAACATCTCCTGGTTATTAAGGGCAAAATGTTTTACAGAAGTGGCCACCCCATTAGATTGTACTCCCTTAATATAAGGAACTACCATTTTTGAAGTCAGGTAAGGATCTTCTCCCATATATTCAAAATTTCTTCCGTTCAGGGGAGTTCTGTAAATATTTACTCCAGGTCCTAAAAGGATATCTTTTTTCCTGTAACGGGCTTCTTCTCCTAAAGCCTTACCATAGTTCCATGACATTTTTTTATTCCATGTAGCAGATAAAGCTGTCAGGGCAGGGTAGGCGATGATAGAGTCATTGGTCCATCCTGCCTGGTCCCATTCGTCCCACATGACCTCAGGACGTACCCCATGAGGCCCGTCAGTAGTCCAGAATTCAGGAATTCCCAATCGGGGAACACCCGGTGAGCTGAATTTCGACTGGGCATGCAGCATAGCCACTTTTTCTTCCAGTGTCATTCTGGAAAGAGCATCCTGGATACGTTGTTCTACAGGTTTGGATTCGTCTAAATAAACCGGTAGAGTATTATTTGTCTGAGCCATATAAGAAACAGAAATAAGGGTGAATAAACTTACAATGGCGGTTTTCTTTAACATAATGCCTTTTTATTTGATTGTAAGCAAAAATAGCTAAAATTTTTATTATCTCAAATTGAGAAAATGAAAAATAATCCGTAAAAAAACTGTCTACATAATTGTTTGACAGTTTTGTTATCTGTTTAAAGCTGAAAATAAAAAGCGGGATAAAGATAATTCACTTTTGGCTTTCAGATTCTCAAATTCAAAATTACCATCCTTTCACGGCTCCTCCTTTGAAAATTTCTTTGGCTTTCTTCTCTACTTCATCAGATTCATAGGCTTTAACGAAATTTTTTACCTTCTGACTGTTTTTGTTGTCCTGTCTGGCAACCACTACATTGACGTATGGAGAATCTTTATCTTCTTTGAGGATACCCTGTTTTTCAGAATCCAAACCAGCCTGAGCTGCAAAATTATTATTGATAATACCCACCACCACATCTCTGTCATCCAAAACTCTTGGAATCTGTGCGCCTTCAATCTCCATAATTTTCAGCTGTTTTGGATTTTCTGTAATATCGGTCACTTTTGGAAGCAGTCCCACACCATCTTTTAATTTTAATAAGCCGTTTTTCTGTAACAGAAGCAGTGAACGTCCTCCATTAGTGGGATCATTAGGAATGACCACAGTATTTCCATTCTGCAACTGACTTATATTTTGAATTTTTTTTGAATATGCTATAATAGGGAAGACAAATGTATTTCCTACTACGGCCAGATTATATCCTCTCTGTTTGGATTGTTCGGTAAGATAGGGAACATGCTGGAAAGCGTTGGCATCAATATCCCCGGTGGTCAAAGCTTCATTGGGAACCACATAATCATTAAAGGGGATCAATTCCACTTCAAGGTTGTATTTTTCTTTCGCTACTTTTTTCGCTACTTCAGCAATTTCCTGCTCCGGGCCATAGGTAATTCCCACACGGATAAAATTAGGATCATCTTTCCTTCCGGAACATGCCGTGAATAATAATACGCCGGCAGCAAATAAACTTAAAATCTTTATTTTTTTCATTGTCATTCTTTTAAATAAGAAAAAAGGAATCGTAAAAGGACCACTTCTGCTCCTTTACTCACACACTTTCTATCTGTGATCAAAGCTTTTTGACAGCCGATCTCCTGCAAACTGTATAATAAATACCAACAGAACAAGTAAAACCAATACCGTATTCATGATTACTATATCATAACCAATATACCCGTATTGATAGCCAACCTGTCCCAATCCGCCGGCACCTACCGCACCGCCCATCGCAGAATAACCTACCAGAGTAATCAAGGTGATGGTGGCATTATTGATAAGTGAAGGAAGGGCTTCAGGAAGTAATACTTTTCTGATAATCTGAAAAGGGGAAGCTCCCAACGCTCTGGCTGTTTCTATCAAACCATGAGGAACTTCAATAAGGCTGTTTTCCACTAATCTTGCAATAAACGGAGCAGCTCCTATACTTAAAGGAACCAATGCTGCGTTAACTCCAATGGACGTTCCTGCTAAAATTCTTGTAAACGGAATCATCCATACAATTAATATAATAAAAGGAATGGCACGGAAAATATTCACCAAAATGGAGAGTGCTCTGTGATAAACCATATTTTCCAACAGCTGGCCTTTTCTTGTTAAAAACAGTAAAATCCCAACCGGAAGACCCAAAACGAATCCAAAAAATCCGGATACGAATGTCATATAAATTGTTTCCCAGGCTCCTTTTGCTAAAAGAGCAATTACCGTATCACTAAGCATATCCTTTTACTGTATTTTGAATTTTGTTTTGATTGAAATAATAGATGGCCTGTTGATTTTCGTCTTCTTTTCCCTGAAGTTGAAGCAGCAGTTTTCCAAAGTTGGAGTTTCCAAGATATTCTACATCAGCCTTCAAAAGTTTATAGGGAATTTTATATTGAGTATATAATGTTGAAAGAAGTTCCTCAACACTTATATTTTCGTTGAGTTCTATTTCGACCAGCGGAAATAAACCATCCTGTGGTTCTTTCTGAAGTCTGTTATTGAGTTCCTGTGGCAGGGTCATGTTATCTGAATTTATAAATTGTCGGATTACCGGATTTTCCCGATCCGAAATAATCTCACTTAATGTTCCTTTTGCTAATAATTTTCCTTTGTCTATCACGGCAACGTGGTTGCAGACTGCTTTGATAACCTCCATTTCGTGAGTGATAAGGAGGATGGTAATTCCCAGTCTTTGATTGATATCTCTTAACAGCTGTAATATAGACTGCGTAGTGGCAGGATCAAGAGCACTGGTGGCTTCATCACAGAGTAAAAGATGGGGGTCATTGGCTAATGCCCTGGCAATGGCAACTCTCTGTTTCTGGCCTCCGGAAAGGCTTCGCGGATAATCATGGGCCTTATCCTCAAGGCCTACAATTTTCAGAAGCTCATTTACCTTTTTATTAATCTGATCTTTATTTGCATGATCCAGCTCCAAAGGAAGAGCTATATTATCAAAAACAGTTCTCGAAGAAAGAAGATTAAAGTGCTGGAAGATCATCCCAATTTTTTTACGCTCTTCAGCCAGTTGCTTTGAGCTTAGTTTAGTGAAATCCTTTCCGTTAATAATAATCTGCCCTTCGTCCGGTCTTTCCAACAGATTTACCGTACGGATCAGGGTGCTTTTTCCGGCCCCTGAAAATCCGATAATTCCTACGATATCTCCTTTCTCTATAGTGAGGCTCACACGATCCAGCGCCTTGAAAGATTGCTTTTTCTGATGGAATGTTTTTGATATATTTCTGATTTCTATCATTCTGATGTCTTATACTATTTAAATAGGCTGGTATCGTCTGCCTGTTTTATTAAAAAATCGTTTCACTCTTCTTAACTTCACTTTTGACCGTTTTGAAAGTTTAAAATATTTGGTGACATTTGTCAACAATACTCCCAGCAATATGATGGATAAACCATACAGCTGACCTCCATTGATGCTCTGATTGGCAACAATCCAGCCTGCAATAACCGTTACAATAGGGTTAATGTAGGTATGGGTGCTTACCAAAGCGGCGGGTTTTACGGACAATAGCCAAATGTACGACAAATAAGCGACTATAGATCCAAAGAAGATCAAAAACAGAACGCCCAGCCATGCTGATAATGGGATGGCGGAAACCGAAAAACCGGTCCATTCTTTACGCAAAAATGCAATGAGAAAAGAGGCTAATCCAGCTACTATAAGCTGTTGGGCAATATTCATAAAAGTAGATTGTGAAGCCGGGTTTTTCTTTGAATATAAAGAACCCAATACCCAGGCTATAGAACTTAATCCTAACACAATAAAAGCGGTAATGCGGAGATGACTGTCAGTGGCTGCATGTGCTGCCGTTGAATTGACACTTCCTTTTAAAAATAATACCAATCCTACAAAACCAATCACCAATCCTATCGGAATAAACTTATCTGAAAAATAATATTTCCAGTTCTTTCTGTCAATGGCAATAAACCAAAAAGGTCCGGTTGCAATAGAAATGGCCGCTTCCGGTGCCGTTACATACTGCTCTCCCCAAGCCACAAGACCTGTTCCTCCGGTAAGAATTAAAATACCGGTAATTGCATTTTTTTTCCAGTTGATTAGTGTATTGGCCTTTTCTCCTTTGGACAGGAGATATCCTATCATCAGAATTCCTGCAACCAGAAATCTTAATCCCGAAAGAATGAACGGAGGAAAACCTTTCAAACCAAATGATATGGCTAAAAATGTAATCCCCCATATTACATAGATGTTGGTAAATGCCAATGGGACCAGCCATTTGTTTTTAGAAGTGCTCATTGTTATTTTTTAATGTTGTTTGTTGTTAATAAAAAAGGCTCTACAATGTTGTAGAGCCTTTAAAAAATATGTTATATAAAAGTAAGGTCATCCACAGTATTCTTGATGTATAGGCATACAGATACACATCATCATGTTTTTGATGGTATGTTTCTTTATTGAATTATTTTTTAATTCTGCCTTCATTTTATTTTATTTCCTGAATACGATTGCAAATATATAATATAATTTTTATTAGTCCACCAAAAAAGTAGACTTTTTGAATATTAATTTATTGTTAATGGTTTAATTTGCTGTAAATGAATGTTTTGTATATATGTAATTTTTTATGGTAGGTTTTGTTTTAATAGTTTTTAATTCATTTTTTATGGAAATGTGAGAGTAGGTACTGTTGTGAAATAATTAAAATAAGGTTGATATTTTAAGAATTACGTAAAATATAAGGAATGGCTATCATCTTCTTTTTCTGCTGCTCGTTCATCTACCAATCAAAAGAGAATAGTGTTTTAAATAGTTATTTATCAGATTGTTATATAAGTAATGGTAAATTTAACATTATTTATGACTAGACATTGATGATTAGTCATTAATTTTGAAATGAGAATTTTATTAATTTAAAAAACAACTTATTATGAAACGTTTTGAAAACAAAGTAGCGTTTATTACAGGGGGAAACTCCGGAATAGGTAAAGCTGTGGCTGTATTGATGGCAAGAGAAGGCGCAAAAGTGATGATTGCTGACATTCAGGAAAATAAAGAAACACTGGAAGAAGTTCTGAAAGAAGGGACTGATGCTAGATTTATTGCCTGTGATGTTTCTAATCCGGAAGATGTAGAAAAAGCTGTTGCAGAAACCATTGAAGTATTTGGAAGTCTGGATATAGGGGTAAATAATGCAGGAATTGTAGATGCGTCTCCCATTCATGAAAAATCAATCGAAGAATGGCAGCGTGTGATCAATATCAACCTGAGTGGTGTTTTTTATGGAATGAAATATCAGATTGCCCAGATGAGAAAGCAGGAAACCGGAGGGGCGATCGTGAATATGGGATCTATTATGAGTCAGGTTGCGGAATTTGGAATCGGCTCCTATGCTTCTTCAAAACACGGTCTGGTGGGACTTACAAAAGTAGCTGCATTGGAAAATGGCACGAATAATATCCGTGTTAATGCTATTGGCCCAGGCTATATAGAAACCCCTTTATTGATGGATAATGCTGCACAGAATGTTGAATACAGATCCTATATGGAATCTAAGCATGCAATGAAAAGATTGGGAAAACCTGAAGAAATTGCAAAAGTAGTCTTATTTTTGGCTTCAGATGATGCAAGTTTTTGTACAGGAGCCTATCTTCCTGTAGATGGCGGTTATCTGGTACAGTAATTTATAAATAATACAATGGAAAAAGATCTTCAGGAAATACCTCTCCGCCGGAAACTCGGTATCAGCATGGTGGAAACTTATAATAGTGTTTATGAGCAGTCCCAGGAATTTTTTGCAAAATATGGACTTACTTCACAGCAGTATAATGTACTTTCTATTCTGTATGATGCAGGAACGCCACTGTCTACGTCGGCTATATTAAAGAGAATGCTGGAGAAGAATGCCGGAGTTTCCAGGTTGGTAGATCGTCTTATAGCTAAAGATCTTGTAGAAAAGAAGGTGAATCCGGAGGACAAACGTCTGATCGATGTACAACTTACGGGTAAGGGTGAGGTTCTATACCATGAGGTTTTTACGGCACTTCCGGATGTGGATGCAGTATATAAGAATTTGACCGATACTGAAGTAGAATTACTTATGACTCTTTTGTCAAAGATTAGAGAGAGTTGATATCAGATTCAGAATGATGAACACTTCTCAGGTTGTATAGAAAATACAGCAATAACAATGATCCGGGAACCGGACACATCACTTACTCAATTACTTAAAATTTTTTGACTCCTGAAAATTCAGCTTTATGCTGGATTTTTTTTTACATTTATTAAACTAGTTAAATGTACAGGATTTCCATGGTCCATAATTTAGCATCAAAATTAAAAGACATGGACAATAGAATATTAGGTCTGCATCATATCACAGCTATTGCAGACAACGCAAAAAGAAATTTAGATTTTTATACCCAGGTTTTAGGGGTAAGACTGGTCAAGAAAACAGTCAATTTTGATGATCCGGGAACGTATCACTTCTATTTTGGAAATGAAAACGGAACACCGGGAACTATTCTTACTTTCTTTCCCTGGGAAGGAATTGGTCAGGGTACCAATGGAAGCGGTATGGCTACTCATATCGGATATTCAGTTCCGAAAGGAAGCCTGGAATTTTGGAAAAGTCGTCTTCAAGGTTTTAATGTAAATCTGGAGGAAGGGGAAATCTTTGGGGAAAAGCTGATCTCTTTTAAAGATCCGGATGGCCTGCAGTTACAGTTTATAGAACCATCCGCTGAGGATCACCGGAAAGTATGGACTACTGATGATCTCAAAGAAGAGCATGCTTTAAAGGGATTTCATAATGTCACTTTAAGTCTAAAAAAAGCTGATCCTACCCTTAAAGTTTTAACGGATATTTTAGGATATGATCTGCAAAAACAGGAAGGGGAAAGATACAGACTGGCAACAGATGCTATCGATACAGCCAATCTCGTAGATATTATTGAAAGTGATAGCATTCCATCCGGAAGGAATGCTGCCGGAACCAATCATCACATTGCTTTTAGGGTAAAAGACGATACTGTTTTAATGGAATACCGTGAAAAAGTATTATCGGCAGGCTTAAGTATCACTCCTAAGATCAACAGAGATTATTTTTACTCACTCTATTTCCGTGAGCCCGGAGGTGTATTATTTGAAATTGCCACAGACAATCCGGGGTTCACTGTAGATGAGCCACTGAATGAACTGGGTACTCACCTGAAACTTCCTCTACAGTATGAAGGAATGCGTGATAAAATAGAAGAAGCCTTACCGAAGTTATCATAGATCATTACTTAAGTCTTATAAACACCCTAATTTTGACATTCATAATAATTCTATAAATAATACAAAAATGGAAAGAACAGAAATAGTTTTAGAAGGAAGAAAAGGAGAAATTCAACTTTTCTCTGATGATCTTAAAGCAGGAAAAATGGACATTTCAGTAATTGGAAAAAAACTGACGGTCTACCATACTGAGGTGAATACGGAATATGAAGGGAAAGGCTTTGCCAAAATTTTATTGGAAAGACTGGTTTCTTATGCGAGAGAAAACGATTTGAAAATTGTACCCTTGTGTCCCTATGTTCATGCACAGTTCAAACGTCATCCGGAAGAATATAATGATGTGTGGATGAAAGAAGTGTTGTAATGAATGACGAGTAGGGGATAGAAGAGATCTCAACTTAGCGTATTTACCAATTTGCCTGATCGTCATTTTTCCCTTTCTTCCTGCGTTGGAATAATCCGGAAATAGATTTGGAAACTTCACATTACAACAATCAGTCAATAATTTTAACTTTCAATTTTCAACTTTATGAAACTTATCACAGGATTGCATCATGTTACGGCTATTACCGGCAATGCTCAGGAAAATATAGATTTTTATACCGGAGTTTTAGGACTTCGATTGGTCAAGAAAACAGTCAATTTTGAATACTCTGATGTTTATCATTTCTATTTCGGCGATGAATATGGAACGCCGGGAACTATTTTGACAACTTTTCCTTATGGTAAAGATCTGATTAACGGAAGACATGGCAAAGGAATGCTGAATACTACTGCTTTTTCGGTTTCTATGGATGCATTGGAGTATTGGACAAATCGTCTGGATCAGTTTAATATTCAATATAAACAGCCACAGCAAAGATTGTCTGAAGAAGTTTTTATTTATCTTGAAGATTTTGACGGGTTGGGACTGGAGTTGGTTTTTAATGATAAAGACCAAAGAAAAGGATATAACAACGGCTATATTCCCAAGGAATATGCGTTAAAAGGAATTCACCATGTGGAAATCTGGCAGGATGCCTATGAAAGAACAGCTGCCCTTTTAACGACTCAGATGGACCATAAAGTTATTATTGAAAGTGCTGACAGACTGAGGCTGGGAACAGAAGATCTGCCGGGACACTATGTGGATCTTTTGTATATGCCTAATGCATTAAAGGGGTTGGCAGGAAGAGGGACTGTTCATCATGTAGCTTTTGCCACTCCCGATGCGCAGTCACAACTTGAGATGGTAGACAGGCTCAATGCCTTCGGTTTGGAGCATACGGAAGTGAAAGACCGGAAATATTTCACGTCAGTATACTTTAAAGAGCCCGGTGGTGTGTTGTTTGAAATTGCCACTTCAGGTCCGGGATTCGATGTCGATGAAGAAGCTGCATCATTAGGGGAAGATTTGATGTTACCGAAACAATTTGAAGAACAGAGAGAACGTTTAACAGAAGTTCTTCCAACAATCAATTATCCAACAGAAAAATTCAGATAGAAATAATGAGCCATATTTTAAACATAAAAACAGCAGGAATACCATTAAAACAGGCAGAAAAAGCCTTGATTATGATTCACGGACGCGGTGGAAGTGCTCAGGATATCCTGAGTTTGTCCCAACATCTGAATGTAAAAGACTATGCATTACTAGCCCCACAGGCTCTGAATCATACCTGGTATCCTTATTCGTTTATCGCACCGGTGGATCAGAATGAACCATGGTTATCATCTGCCCTGGAAATGGTAGGAGAGACAGTAAAAGTTGCCACAGATGCAGGGATTAAACCCGAAAATATTTATTTTTTCGGATTTTCCCAGGGAGCGTGTCTTACATTGGAATTTTTGGCCCGCAATGCACAAAAATTAGGTGGAGCGGTGGCTATTATCGGAGGAGTGATTGGTGATAAGATCAATCGCGATCACTATAAAGGTGATTTTGCAGCAACGCCGGTTTTGCTAGCAACCAGTAATCCTGATTTTCATGTTCCTGTAGAAAGAGTCTATGCTACAGCCAATATTTTAAGAGAAATGAATGCTGAGGTTACCGAAAAAGTGTACGCCAACTTCGGACATTCCATTAATCAGGAGGAGATGGAACTGGCGAATTCAGTTATATTTAAATAAATTAAAAGATAGTATTGTCGAAATTCAGTAGAGGTGGGCTTTAGCCCACCCGACAATATATCATCAATCCATAGGCTTTAGCCAAAACTTATACCCTCTAAAGAAGATGCATGAACAACTACTTTTAATACTAGGACTTTTATTACTCGTTATGATGCTGGTGATGCTGGCACAGCGCATAAGGATTGCTTATCCTATTTTTCTGGTACTTGCAGGATTAGGAATCAGTATGATTCCGGGAGTACCTGTTTTAAAGCTGGATCCCGATATTATATTTTTAATCTTTTTACCTCCCCTTTTATATGAGGCGGCATGGTATACTTCATGGAATGATTTCTGGAAGTGGAAACGCCCCATCAGCTTGCTAGCCTTTGGGCTGGTTTTCCTGACCTCTCTGGTCGTTGCTTATACTTCACAGCTTCTGATCCCTGGTTTTACCCTGGCATTAGGCTTTTTATTGGGAGGTATAGTTTCACCACCCGATGCTGTTGCAGCAGCCACTGTATTAAAAGGATTAAAGGTTCCCAAACGCACCCTTGCCATATTGGAAGGTGAAAGTCTGATCAATGATGCCTCGTCACTGATTGTTTTCAGATTTGCTTTAGCTGCGGTTATGACCGGAGCTTTTTCAATGCATGAAGCCACCGGCCAGTTTTTTCTTGTGGCAGGAATGGGAATTGTTGTAGGAATTATCGGAGCTCATATTTTTTACGCCATTCATAAGTTTTTACCTACCACTCCGGCAATTGATGCTGCTATTACGGTAATTACGCCTTATATTTTATTTCTTTCCGCAGAGCATTTCCATTTTTCAGGAGTGATGGCTGTGGTAAGCGGAGGACTTTTTATGTCATTTCGTGCCCATGAGATTTTTAAAACCGGAACGACAAGAATTAATATGACGGGAGTCTGGAATACGTTAATCTTTGTAATGAACGCTTTGGTCTTTGTATTAATAGGACTTGAGCTTCCGGATATTATCAATGGTTTAGGAGAAACCTCTTTAATGGAGGGCATAAAATATGGTTTGATTATAAGTGGTATTGTCATTGTGGTTCGTCTGTTATGGATTTATCCGGTGGCTCATCTTCCAAGATGGTTGAGTAAAAAAGCCCGACGTGATCCAAGTCCGGGATGGAAAAATCCCTTGATCATCGGTTGGGCCGGGATGCGGGGCGTTGTTTCTCTGGCAACAGCCTTATCTATTCCGGTTATGATGAATGAGCAGTCTCAGTTTCCCATGAGAAACCTGATTATTTTTATCACGTTTATCGTTATTTTTGTGACGCTGGTTTTCCAGGGACTTACGCTACCTTTAATCATTAAATTAACTAAAATAGAGGAAATAGATCCTATTTTACCTTCTCATGAGCAGCAGGCAGGAATTCAAATGAGACTTGATCAGCTGGCAATTGACAGGCTGAGTAAAGAATATGAACCTATGGTAAGCAGTAATACCCTGGTAGAGAACCTTAAAAAAGCATTGGAAAATGATATTAAACTCCACCAAAACCATCTGAGCTCTATTGAAATGTGCACCAACAGACAGAATGATATGAAGGAATATCATAAGATCATGCTCGACATTATTGCATTACAGAGAAAAGATTTATTCAAAATGAAACGTGAAAAATTATTCAGTGATGATGAGATCAGAAAAGCCGAATCTCAGCTGGATTTGAATGAATTGAAAATAACGGGGAATAAACATTTGTAGGAGAATTGAGAGTTAAGAGTTAATAGCTACGAAAGTAAATTACTTATTATCTTTACACTTTCCAGTTTCATACATTACATCGCTTTTACCTTTAAACTCTCAACCATCAACTCCTAATCAATAAGAACCATAAATCCTAAACCTAATGAAAACATTACATTTTTTAGTCATCGGAAAGAATCAGGAAATTCTGGATGTTTTACAACGCATTATAGGAAATAACGAGGGCTGGACGTCTGAGATTCAAAGTGATGAAAATGCCAGTTATGGCTATATAACAAAAAATAAGGTAGATATCGTTCTTTTAAGTTCCGGATTATCTGATGACTTTGAGAAAGAGATGAAGATATTCTGTGCCCATTTAGATAAAGATGTTAAAGTGATTGACCATTATGGAGGAGGAAGTGGACTGTTAAAGAACGAAGTTTACAGTCTTTTTCCTAATTTGCAGGGGTAAACTTTAATTTATGTTTGAAAATATCATCAGGAATATTGAAAGATTCATCACTATAAGTCCGGAAGAAGGGAAAATTTTTACAGATGCTTTGGTTTGCCAGACATTTCCCAAGAAGACCGTTTTATTAAGAGAAGGAGAAATCTGCCAGTTTGAAGGATATATTCATAAAGGATGTGTAAGAATGTACTGTTTGGATGATAGCGGTTCTGAAGTGACCTTATTGTTTGCCATCGAAGATTGGTGGATCAGTGATATTGCTTCTTTTCATGAGCAAAAGCCCTCGAAAGTATATATTGAAACCCTGGAGGATTCAGAAATTTATATGTTGAATCCTACGACCAAAGAGAAGTTATTACAGGAAATTCCCAAGTTTGAAAGAGTTTTCAGGATGTTGGTACAGCGGAATTTAACGACCCTGCAGAGCCGCCTGGTGAATACCATTTCAAAGACTGCCTCGGACAGATATATTGAATTTATCAAAGTATATCCGTCCATACCCCAAAGGGTTGCCCAATATTATATTGCTTCCTATTTAGGAGTGTCAAAAGAATTTGTAAGCACGATCAGAAAACGCTTGGCTTCAAAAGAGAAGTAAGCAGGACAGGTGAATTTTTCACCACAGATTACTCAGATGAACACAACTGCTTATATCTAAACCGTAAACTCTGTCAAATTATTTGATGTGTATCAAAAGCTGCGTCATCTGCTCGAAAAAATATCAACCACAAAAGTCACAAAAGTTTTAAACACTTAAGATTTATAAAGTGACTACCACACTGCTGAAAAGTACACTTAAGTTTTTTTTATATTCCCCTCCTCTGGAGGGGTGGCGAAAATTTAAAGAATTTTTGACGGGGTGGTTAATGATGTATATTTGTTTTTAACCATAGAATAGTATGAATATTTCTTGGTGAAATCTACTTGATCTGCTCAATCTGCGAGACTCATAAAAAATTCTTCCCTTACATTGGAAGTCAACAATTTTATTGAAGATAAAATCTTTAAACCTTTGCGCTATACCAGCTGCCAAAGCAGTGTATATACCGGATATTTTTATATCCGGATTTTTTTTGCTGAAAAGTGATTTATTAAACTAGTTAAATGTGCAGGGTTTTTCACCACTGTACATTTGTCCTATCAAAAACAAACAAATAATAACTCGATATGGACAGAAAAGATTTTTTAAAGAAAGGTTTATTAGGAACAGGAATGTTTGTAGCATCAGCTTCTCTTGGAAATACCATGAAAAATGAGATTGATGAAATCGAACCACTAGAACCTATCGGATACAATCATTTACCGAATACGGAATCAAAAATTAAAGACAACTCTGTCATCCATAAAGCAGATTCACGGGGAAAAGCGGATCACGGATGGTTGCTAAGCCAACACACTTTCAGCTTTGCCAACTACCATAATCCTGAAAGAATGCATTTCGGAGTACTGAGAGTTTTGAATGATGACAAAGTAGAAGCGGGGAGAGGATTTGGAACCCATCCTCACGACAATATGGAAATCATCAGTATTCCTCTGGAAGGAGATCTTGAACATAAAGACAGCATGGGCAATACAGCCGTTATCAAAAGCGGGGATATCCAGGTGATGAGTGCAGGAACCGGAATTATGCACAGCGAATTCAACAGAAATAGTGATCAGCCGGTGAAGTTTCTCCAGATCTGGGTGTATCCCAATAAAAGAAATGTAGTCCCAAGATACGATCAGATGACATTAGATAAAATAAAAAGCCAAAACCAATTTCAGCAGATTCTTTCTCCAAATACCAATGACGAGGGAGTCTGGATTCATCAGGATGCATGGTTTCATCTGGGAGTTTTTGAAAAGGATAAGACAGTCAATTATCAGATCAGGAAACAGGGAAACGGAATCTATGCTTTTATCCTTAAAGGAAGTGCCGAAATCGAAGGCCAGCCAGTAGAAGAAAGAGACGGGTTCGGAATGTGGGATATCAAAGATTTAGATATTAAAATAACCGGGGAAGGAACGGAAATCCTATTGATGGAAGTACCTATGACTTTATAAAAATAACTCAATAACAAACAACATTTAAAGTAAATATTATGAAAAAATTAATCCTATCATTTGTAACAGGTTTACTCTCGTTAACAGCAACAGCTCAAAATCCTGGAAAATCATTATTAAATCCTGGCAACCATGCCTTGGTACTTATTGATCACGAAGGGCAGATGGCTTTTGCAACCAAAAGCATAAGCATGGAAGAGTTGAGAAATAATGTCGCCCTGGTAGCTGGAGGATCAAAGATTTTTAATGTGCCTACAGTGGTAACAACTGTGGCTGAAAAATCATTCAGCGGACCTGTTTTTCCTGAAATTTCAGCAGTATATCCGGAAGCAACAAGCGGATATGTAGACAGAACAACCATGAATACCTGGGAAGATCTGAATGCTCACAAAGCCATTACCGGAAAGAATAAAAAGAAATTGGTTTTTGCAGGATTATGGACCAGTGTATGTATCGTAGGGCCTGTTTTATCCGCAATAGACGAGGGATATGATGTGTATGTCGTAACGGATGCTTCAGGTGATATTTCTAAAGAAGCCCATGATCAGTCGGTTACCCGTATGGTTCAGGCAGGAGCACATCCAATCACTTCTGTTCAGTATGTGTTGGAGTTGCAGAGAGACTGGGCAAGAAAAGAAACATACAAACCGGTAAATGATCTGATGAAAAAATATGGTGGAGCTTATGGTATCGGAATTCAGTATGCTCAGGAAATGCTAAAACATTAATGGTATCTGCTGCGGCAGGCCGAAAGTCTGCCGCATTCTTCAAACTTAAATAATATGATAATGAAATTACTGAATACACTTATACTTTCCGCCGTCTTAGGCACAGGAGTCTTACATGCTCAAAAAGCGGATATGATTATTACCAATGGAAAAATCACAACCATGGATGATAAAAATCCTGAAGTACAGGCTGTCGCCATAAAAGACCATAAAATTTTACAAGCGGGAACAAATACCCAGGTTTTAAAATTAAAAGGTGGCAGTACAAAGGTTATTGATGCCAGAGGAAACAGAGTTATTCCGGGATTGTTTGACAGCCATCTGCATGTGATTCGTGGAGGAAGGTTTTACAATACAGAACTTCGTTGGGATGGCGTGAAGTCTTTAAAAAGAGCATTGGAAATGCTGAAAGAACAAGCACAGAGAACACCGAAAGGTCAATGGGTAAGAGTGATTGGTGGTTGGAATGAATATCAGTTTGAAGAAAAGAGACTTCCTACATTGGCTGAGATTAATGAAGCGACAGGAAATGTACCCACTTTTATCATGTATCTCTATGGGAAAGCCTGGTTGAACAAAGCCGGATTAAAAGAGCTGAACATCAATGAAGATACGCCTAATCCTGCACAAGGTTTAATTGAGAAAGACAATAATGGAGATCCCATAGGATTGCTGGTAGCAGAACCCAATGCCTTCATTCTTTATTCAACACTTGCCAAATTACCGGAATTGAAAGAAGAAGAAAAAGTAAATTCTACACTTCAGTACATGACCGAGCTGAACAGATTGGGGGTAACAGCTGTAATGGATGCAGGAGGAGGATTCCAGAATTTCCCGGATGACTATGGAACAACAGATCAACTGAACAAAGAAGGGAAAATTACCGTTCGCCTCCCTTATTATTTATTTGCACAGAAAAAAGGTTCAGAGCTTGAAGATTACACCAAATGGGTAGGAATGGTTGATATTGATGACCATGGTCATAACGATTTCAATGAAATAGATTATCATGTTAACGGAGGAGGTGAAAATCTGGTATCAGACGGAGCTGATTTTGAAAACTTCCTTTTCCCAAGACCGGAACTTCCTGCTACCATGGAAAAAAATATGAAAGATGTGGTAGGTCTTCTGGTTAAAAATAAATGGCCTTTCAGAATTCATGCGACCTATAATGAAAGTATCACAAGATTTTTAAATGTCATTGAAGAGGTTAATAAAGAAACTCCCTTGAACGGATTGGTCTGGTTTATTGATCATGCCGAAACCGTAACTGAAGACAATATGAAAAGAATCAAAGCTTTGGGTGGTGGAATTGCCATACAGCACAGAATGGCTTATCAGGGAGAAAGCTTCATCCACAGATACGGTAAAAAACCTGCTTTAGCTTCCCCACCTGTGAAAAAAATGCTTGAGATGGGAATTCCTGTAGGCTTGGGAACAGACGGTACCAGAGTGGCGAGCTATAACCCATGGGTTGCCTTATACTGGATCACAACAGGGAAAACAATCGGAGGAAATCAGGTGATGGCTAAAGAAAATACCCTGGACAGAAAAACGGCTTTATCACTTTCTACTTATCGAGGTTATGAATTAATAAAAGACTCTCAGAAAGGGAAAATACAAAAGGGATATTTTGCAGACCTAACCATTTTAGATAAAGATTATTTTATGGTTAATGATGAAGAAATTAAAACCATTACTTCAAAACTCACCATCGTTGATGGGAAAGTAGTCTACGGAGATGAAACTTATAAAACAGCTGCTCCGGCACCGCTTCCTGTCATTCCGGACTGGTCACCAGTAAAATACTACGGAGGTTATCAAACAAAATAATTTTAAACCACAAAAGCTACAACCACTTCAATTGAAAGGGCAAAAATTCCCCTCCTCTGGAGGGGTGGCAAAAATTCAAAGAATTTTTGACGGGGTGGTCAACCCATCATTAATACAGTCACGATAATCAATTTAATCCATAGCCAAAAATTATTCAAATCATGAAAAAAATAATCCATATCATCACCAATACAAATCCGGGAGAAAAATTAACCGATACAGCACTTTTAGTGTTCAGAGTTTTACTTTCAGTGGAGTTAATTGTAGCCCACGGATTAAAAAAATTAGGAATAGGTGTTTCAGAAGCAGAACAGGTTCCGAACCCGCTGCATCTTCCGGAAGTATTCAACAGTCTTTTTGCCGATGCTGCCAACCTGGTATTTCCTGTATTTGTAATCCTGGGCTTTTTTACAAGAATTGCAGTATTACCCATTCTGGCGGTGACACTTACAGGTTATTTTATTCTCCATTGGAATGATGCATTACTGGTAAAAGATACGCCCTTTATGTACAGCTTGTGTTATCTGCTTTTGCTGTTTATGGGTTCGGGGAAATATTCGGTGGATAATTATTTAAGAAAGATATCATCATGAGAAAACTGATTGCCATCGTACTGTTTCTGCAGACTTTTATTCCCGTTCAGCTTTCTGCCCAGTTTAAGCTGATGAGGTTTGATGAAGATTATGCTGCCTATAAAGACTCTGCAAAGACCTTTTACAATTCCATAAAATATATTCCCCTTACAGAAAAAGCTAATAATTATCTGTCGCTGGGGGGAGAAGCAAGACTGGAATTTGTTGATTTTAATAATGAAGATTGGGGAAGGATGGGAATTGGAAGTAATCCTTTTCTGATTCAGAGATATAATGTACATGCAGATCTGCATCTGGGCTCACGGGTAAGAATTTTCGGACAGGTGAGAAGTGCATGGGAAAATGGAAGAAAGAACGGTCCAAGGCCTATTGATGAAGACCATTTGAATATTCAGAATCTTTTCATTGATGTTGATGTTCTGAACAATGAAAAAGAAAAGCTTACAGTGCGCCTGGGAAGACAGGAACTGGATTATGGAAGTGGAAGACTGATCTCCGTGAGGGAAGGTCCCAATTTAAGACTCTATTTTGATGGATTGAAATTCATGTATAAAAGAGGAAACTTCAGATCTGATGCCTTTATGATGGCAGCAAGCGAAATCAGTCCGGGAGCATTGGATAACAAATCTTCAAAATCAATTAATCTTTGGGGAAGTTACAATACATGGATTATTCCCCGAAGTGGAAACCTGGAGTTGTATTATTTGGGAATTCACAGAAAAGAGGTACGCTTTGAAGATGGGTTTTCCGATGAAAACAGGCATACTTTCGGAGGAAGGTTCTGGAGATATGGGGGAGGTTTTATTTATAATTTTGAAGCAGCCTATCAATTCGGCAGCTTTAATAAAGGAAATATCAGCGCGTGGACGGCTTCTGCAGACATAGGATATATGTTTGAAAATGTGAAAGGAAGACCGACCATCAATTTTAGAAACGACTATATCTCTGGAGACAGCAATAAAGGGGACGGAAAATTGGGAACATTTAATCCTCTCTATCCGAAAGGAGGCTATTTTGGATTTAATCCTCAGATCGGACCTGTGAACTTAATTGATATTCACCCCTATGCCACCATTGATCTAAGTAAAAAAATAACAATGCAGGCAGACGTAGTTTTCAACTGGAGGTATTCTACCCAAGATGGGATTTACAGACCCAGCGGAACATTGAATCTGCCTTCTTCCAACTCAAAAAAGAGATACATCGGAACCGCATTTTTAGGAAGTTTCAATTATAAGATCAATCCATTTTTAACCTTTAACACCGGAATACAATATTTCAATACCGGAGCCTTTATCAACGATGTAATCGCCAACCACAAAGACGGACTTTTCATCAACTCCAGAATCGTATTTAAATTTTAACAGATAAATTTTATAAAGATTAAAACCCCGCAGCAAAAAATAACCCGCACCTTGTAACTCGAATCTCATAACCCACAACAAAATTACCCCAGATCAATGCCCTTTTCCATCACAGAAACTACCTTTGAAAAAGAAATAGCCGGAGCGGAGCGACTTGCGCCTTAAAAATATAAACCTTTAAAAACTTAGCGCCTTTGCGTTATCCAACAAACAACCTTTACAACCCGTATCTCGCATCCCCGAAACTCATCACTCGTAACAAACAACTAAAAATAAATCACATGAAAAATACACTAAAACAATCACTGGTAATTGCAGCTTTAGCATTATCTACACTCAACTTTGCACAAACCACAACTGCAGCTCCTGCGAAAACAACAGCCATCGGAACTTCCAAAACCTGGGGAACCGTAGATGGAATTTCCATGATAGGTTTAGTACAGGGGCCTTCTTCAGCCGATGCCCAGCTTCAGGTAGCCTGTGTTTTTGAATATACGGAAGGAGATATTTTTAACGCTCAGGCTTTACCCGCTAAATTAAATGGATTGGTTCACCTGGATGAAGCTTTAAAAGGAGAATTAACCAATATCAGAAAATTAGGCCAGTTTCAGGGACATTCTTTAGAAACCCTTTTGATTACCCCACCTGCAGGATCGATATCCGCAAAGAAATTATTGCTGATCGGTTTAGGTGACCGTAATAAATTTACACCTGATTTAATGACTTCCGTAGGCGAAGTGGCAGCTCGTGAAGCTATGAGATTAGGCGTTACCAATTTTGCATTTGCCAGTGACCTGAAAGATGCAGGAATAGATTCTCCAACCGCTTTGGTAGCTGGAAACGTAGTCAAAGGAATTGTTCATGCCAACCGTTCTGAAACTTATCTGAAAGAACACAAACTTTCCACTACAAAAAAATTAGAAAAAGTATATCTGCTGGCGGGTCCTGCTTTCTTTGAAACTGCAGGTGGAGGAATTACTGATGCCATTTCAGAAGTCCAAAAGAAATAATGAACTTAGTTTCATTAATATTGTTGATCCTGCCCCCTTTTGATAAGGGGGCTTTTTGTTATATTTACTTTTTAAGAAATGATATGGGATTAGGACTTGAAATAAGTTTTCTGTTTGATAAAGAGGAGCCTCTATGGCAATATCTAAACCTGAGAGATCGATGCCATTTTGACGGAAGAGAAGGCTTAAATCTGGTGATGACCGGTGATGGTATGGAAGATGATGACCGGTTATTGTGCCAAATGGAAAGAGTCTTACATATAGACTTGAAGATATTGGATTTCTGGAATTTTTATGAAGAATATATTGATCTGGAGGTTTTAAAATCTAATCTGGTACAATTGAAAAATGCATTGAAAAACCAACCTGATTTCTATAAAAAGATAACGTATGGACATGATATTGAAGAAGGTTATCTGAAGGAGAAGTTTGTTGAGGACGTGAATTTTCTTATTGAAAGGCTGGATCTGAATATAATAAATGGTGCAGAAAAAGTAATGTTTGTTAGTTCATAATTATTAATATTGCTGGCAGGTTTGGGATACTCGTGCCAACAACTTATCAAAGATCAGCTCCCAACTAAATTAGCTAAATCCAAAAAAAATCCCGATTTTTGCACCCCTACAATAAACCCGAGTTCATGAAATTATGTATTGCCGAGAAACCCAGTGTTGCCAGAGATATCGCCAAAGTATTGGGCGCTACCACGCCTAAACAAGGTTATATGGAAGGAAACGGCTATTGCGTAACATGGACGTTCGGACATCTTTGTACCTTAAAAGAACCTCACGACTACGGTCCGCAATACAAATCATGGAATTTGTTTCTGCTGCCTATTATTCCCAGCAGCTTTGGGATAAAGCTTATTCCGAATAAAGGCGTAGAAAACCAGTTTAAAGTTATTGAAAGATTGGTAGAAGAATGTGATGAGGTCATTAACTGTGGCGATGCCGGGCAAGAGGGAGAATTGATCCAGCGTTGGGTACTGCAGAAGGCAAAATGCAACAAACCGGTCCAGCGTTTATGGATTTCTTCACTAACGGAAGAAGCTATCAAGGAGGGTTTTGCCAGTCTGAAACCGGCTGAAGATTATAAAAACCTGTACCTGGCCGGAAATGCAAGAGCCATAGGAGACTGGCTGTTAGGAATTAATGCGACGAGGCTTTTTACCAAAAAATTCGGAGGAAACAAAGCCGTTCTTTCTATAGGAAGAGTGCAGACTCCCACACTGGCTATGCTGGTGCAGCGTCAGAAGGAGATCGATGCTTTTACTACAGAAGAATATTGGGAGCTGAAAACGAAATACCGTGATGTTATTTTCAATGCTGCGATTGACCGTTTAAAAACCTTGGAAAGAGCTGAAAAAGGGCTGGAATATCTTAAAGTAAATCCTTTTGAAATCGTTTCTTTCGAAATAAAAGAAGGAAAAGAAAAGAATCCAAGACTTTTTGACCTGACCGGGCTTCAGGTAGAGGCCAATAAAAAATATGGATATTCGGCAGAAAACACACTGAATTATATCCAGAGTCTTTACGAAAAGAAGCACGTAACCTATCCTCGTGTTGATACCACCTATCTATCCGAAAGTTTATATCCGAAAATAGGAGGAATTCTTCAGAAAATGTATCCTTATCAGGACCTGATTGCTCCATTATTAGAAGCTCCGATTCCAAAATCGAAAGCTGTTTTCGACGATACCAAAGTAACCGATCACCATGCGATCATTCCTACAGAAATTCCACCTTCTCAGAATCTGAGCAGGGAGGAAAAACTGATTTATGATCTGATTGCGAAACGTTTTATTGCCGTATTCTATCCGGAATGTAAAATTTCCAATACTTTAGTGGAAGGAAAAGTAGGAACCATCCCTTTCAAAACAAGTGGAAGACAGATTCTTGAACCGGGATGGAGAGCTGTGTATGCTAAAGAACCTAAAGAAGAATCTACCGATAAAGAAAAAGAAAAGGAAGAAGAGCAGACCATCCCCGAATTTATCGTGGGTGAAACAGGACCTCACGATCCAATGATCCACCAAGGGAAAACGACGCCTCCCAAACCCTATACCGAAGCAACATTGCTGCGTGCGATGGAAACTGCAGGTAAACAGGTAGAAGATGAAGAACTGCGTGAAATGCTGAAAAACAACGGAATCGGAAGACCATCTACCCGTGCCAACATCATCGAAACCCTTTTCAAAAGAAAATATATCGAAAAGAAAAGGAAAAATCTGATTGCTACCCAAACCGGAATTCAGTTGATTGATACCATCGAGGATGAACTTCTAAAAAGTCCGGAACTGACAGGTGAATGGGAATCAAAACTTCGTAAAATTGAGAAAGGTGAATATGAAGCCAATCTTTTTAAAGAAGAACTGATCCAGATGGTAACGGAACTTACCGAAAAAGTGGTATATGGTAAAGGAAAAGTGATTACCCTACAGGAAGAAGAGAAAGAAGAGGTGAAGGAAAAGAAAAAAAGAGAACCTGCACAGAAAAAAGAACTTCAGTCCTGGGAAGAAACAAAATGTCCAAAGTGTAAAGAACATAATCTGATTAAAGGAAAAACAGCAGTTGGATGTTCCGATTTCAAAAACTGTGGTTTTAAAATTAGTTTTGAAATTTTTGGCAAAAAACTGTCTGATAAACAATTGATGGATCTGGTGTTAAAAGGGAAAAGCTCAAAACTAAAAGGCTTCAACACTCACCCGGAAGGATTAACAGAAGGAGTCCTGACTTTAAGTGATGATTTTCATGTATTGCTTTCCTAAGGCTTATACAAAATTTCCTTCAGAATTATAAATAACAGATTTTGTCTGTCCACTCATTTTGTCATTCCGTAGGAATCTAAGCATAATAAGAAATAAAAATCTGCTTAATCTGCTCAATCCGCGAGAGAATATATCCACCACAAATCGAAGATTATCTCCTTTCAGTCGATGAATGTTATTTCGACGTAGTCAAAAGTCACAAAAGCTTTATACACTTAAGATTTATGAAGTGACTGTCACCCTGCTGAAAAGTACACCTAAGCTTAATGAAAATCTTTGATTTTCTTCTCAAGTGAACTTCTTATATATAATAATTTTTGCTCTTTCTCAAGTGATCTAAAGTGTTAGGGAAATATATCACTTTTAGAGTCAATATCAAGCTGAGAAATACACCTAAGCTTTCATGAAAATCCTTGATTTTCTTGTGTATACAAATCTAGATTCCTTCAGAATTATAAATAACAGATTTTGTCTGTCCACTTATTTTGTCATTCCGCAGGAATCTAAGCATAATAAGAAATAAAAATCTGCTTAATCTGCTCAATCAGCGAGAGAACATATCCACCACAAATCGAAGATTCGACGTAGTCAAAAGTCACAAAAGCTTTATCCACTTAAGATTTATAAAGTGACTATCACTCTGCTGAAAAGTACACCTAAGCTTAATGAAAATCTTTGATTTTCTTCTCAAGTGAACTTTTTATACATAATAGTTTTTGCTCTTTCTCAAGTGATCTAAAGTGTTAGGAAAATATATCGTTTATGGATAAGCAGAATATTCGCCTTAGGAAGGTTTGCAAAAATTCAAAGGATTTTTGATGGGGTGGTGATCTAGCCACAAAACACCTGTCATATTTCTATCAATTTAAAAATTACCTGAACAGCCTGTCATACCATCCACTGATATCTTTTTTAATAGACTCATGGTATTTGCACAGGACCTGAGCCAGCTCCAGATCGGATCTTTCAGACTTATATGTGTTCAAGGTAAGATATCCGTAAAAATTTCCATCCTGATCAACAATAGCCGGAGGGTAGGAGGCATAAGAGTTCCAGGGAGAGTAGGTGCTGTATGGACTTCCATAATTTCCGTAGGCATTCCAGATTGATTTTGAACTGTATACATTTCCATAGTCCCCGTAAGTGTTCCACACCGAATCCTTATTAAAAGTATCACAGTTTAAACATCCCAGGTATTGGTTTTGATCGGAACCTCCATATAAAGATAAAGTCTGGGCCTGAAAAGCACGGCACATCAGAATGCTTACAAACAAAAAAAATCTTTTAAAACCCATATGACCATCCCTTTAGTACAAAGCTAAACTTTTTATCTCGTAAAAATAAACCAGCCTGATAGGTTTTAAAATCCGTAAAGTTTAATTTATATATGTATTAAATACATTACGGTTTTCATTCCGGGTAACTTTCTTCTTCACAAAACATGACTCTTACAATAATTAAAAATCCTTTTGTTGCTGGAAATAAATATATACCTATCATTCAATTTTTAGCCTTTTCATTCTTTACTTTTTAAATCAATCTTTACATTTACATCCAAATTCAAAAAGCAATGACTCCAGAGAAAACAAAACTTATTACAGACAGCTTCAACCGGTCAGAAACATTGAAATTCTACAGGGCAGAACTGCTGGAAGTGGAAACTGATTTTATTTCTATAAAAATTCCTAAGATGGAAATGATGACCCGGAAAGCGGGAATGTTCAACGGAGCAATGATCGCTTCTTTAGTAGATGTTTCTTCAGGATATGCAGCGGTGAGCCATTACAAAGAGGATTGCTATGTGGTGACGGTTGAGCTAAAGGTGAACTATTTACGGCCTGCAATGGGTGATGCCTTGATATCAAAATCATATGTCATTAAAGGAGGGACCAAAATCAGTGTGATCAGAACGGAAATTTATGTTCAGAATGAAGGTTTAGATTCAGACAGCCATGTGGCCACTTCATTGGTGACCATGATGAAAATAAAATAAAAGCTTTACGGTTGTAAAAGGCCAAAATATTCTTTAAACAAAGGGATTTTATTGGATTATTTTTACCGGAATGGAATGGCTTTTGCTCCATACCCCCCATAAACATTAAAAAAATAATAATATGAACTTAATTATCAGATTATTTGTTACAGCGATAGTTGCCTATCTTTTAACAAAAGTTTTACCGGGAGTCCATTTTGAAGGATTTTCAACGGCCCTTATCTTTGCCATTGTACTGGGAGTCCTGAATATCTTTGTGAAACCTATTTTAAGTCTTTTCGGACTTCCTCTTACCATTATTACATTAGGCTTCTTTGCCCTGGTAATTAATGCGGCAATTATTATGCTTGCAGATTATTTTATAGACAGTATGGTGGTAGATGGTTTCTGGTGGGCATTTATATTTAGTATTCTATTGTCCATTGTCACTTCTTTGGCAAACTCAATGTTCTCAGATGGAGAGTAATTGATTAACAATACAAATGAAAAGGTCCGTTGGTTTTTACTGACGGACCTTTTTTGTGGGCATTCATGAGTTACGGGTTTTTGAGATACGAGACACGAGGTTCTGGATTTTGGGTTGGGGATAAGCTTGGGAATATAATCACAGGATAATTTATCTTTGAGATCATTCATTACAAAAAACCATTTGATGTTTAACCATTCCCCTCCTCCGGAGGGGTGGCGAAAATTCAAAGAATTTTTGACGGGGTGGTTAAAAGGTATTTTCACACTTTACATACAGAATATACTAAGATATCTCATAAATACTAAGAGAATATAAATTTTAGTGTTAATTATTTCGGTCATTTTTATTTTAAATATTAACTTTGGCAATCTTTGAATCTAATAAAAGGATTTTATGAAACCATACCGGTTTTATATATCCGTTAAAAAATGAATATCAACATATGAAACTTAAGTACAGTCTGCTGGCTCTGGCAGCTCCGCTTTTAATGAATGCACAACAACTAATGACGCCTGAAATTCTTTGGACTTTGAAAAAAGTTGGAGTACAGGCCGTTTCACCGGATCAAGCTTCCCTTATTTATAAAGTAGGACAGGTAGATCTGAAAACAGAGAAAACAAAAAATGAGAACTATTTTCTGAATGTTCTTAATAATCAGTCTTCTAAAATAGATTTCGGTAAAAAAGCCCTGATTCAATGGGATAAAAATGGAATCTATGCACAGGAAGGTGACATCATCTATCTTTCAAAAGATGCCGGAAAAACCTGGACAGAATTTTATACCATAGGTGAGGTGGATAATATCGTTATTTCTCCCGATGGTAAAAGAATCGCTTTCAGTAAGCAGGTTCTGGTTGAGAAACTGATGGGGAAAGATAAATACAGTGATACTCCCAAAACAACCGCTCAGGTATACACGGACCTGAACCATAGACATTGGGATTATTTCAATGAAGGGAAATACAACCACGTATTTGTTGTCAATACTTCCGATAAAGTAGATGCTGCTAAAGATCTTTTGGAAGGGAAAACCTGGGATTCTCCTCAAAGACCTTTCGGAGGTGCTGAAGATTTTATCTGGAGCCCGGATTCTGCACAGCTTTTATATGTGACCAAACCTAAAAGCGGTAAAGAATATGCTACAAGTACCAATACGGATATTTTTGCTTACGATCTGGCGTCAGGTACTACAAAAAACCTTACAGAATCTAATAAAGGATATGATCTTAATCCAAAATTCAGTCCGGATGGAAAATCATTGATCTGGCAGAGTATGGCCAGAGACGGGTATGAAGCGGATAAAAATGATGTAAAGATCATGGATTGGAAATCAGGTAAGACGACGAATCTTACAGCAGGTTGGGACGATAGCGTTTCAGGAGACGTGCTTTGGGGAGCTGATTCAAAAACAGTTTACTTTACGGCAGCCTACAGAGGAACAAAACAGCTTTTCTCTCTGGATTCAAAATCAGCGAAAATACAGCAGATTACCAAAGGAGATTTTGACGTTAATGAAATCTTTACAGACAATAAAACTTCCCTTTTAGTAGGAAGAACAGATGTAAATCATGCTACAGAACTTTTCTCAGTAAATCTTAAAAACGGAGAAATGAAGCAGGTTACTGAAGCCAATAAAGAAGCGTATGCTAAGTTGGCTCAGGGTAAATCTGAACTTAAAATGGTAAAAACTTCGGATGGTAAAGAAATGGGAGTATGGTTCCATTATCCACCAAATTTTGATCCGAATAAAAAATACCCAACATTGGTATATTGCCAGGGTGGGCCACAGTCTGCACTGACACAATATTTCAGCGTAAGATGGAACTTTGCTTTAATGACTGCCAATGACTATATCGTAGTGGCTCCCAATAGAAGAGGAATGCCGGGATGGGGAACAAAATGGAATGAGGAGATCTCCAAAGATTGGGGTGGACAGCCGATGAGAGATTATCTGGCAGCAACTGATTATGCAAAAACATTACCGTACGTAGATGGAGATAGAGTAGCTGCTGTAGGAGCAAGTTATGGTGGATACAGCGTATTTATGCTGGCAGGAATTCACGAAAACAGATTCAAAACGTTTATCGCTCACGATGGATTATTTGATATGAAATCATGGTACCTGACCACTGAAGAACTTTGGTTTGCAAACTGGGATATCGGTTCTCCATGGGAAAAACCACAGCCAAAAGCTTATACAGAATTCAACCCAAGCAATTTTGTAGAAAAATGGAATAAGCCAATCATGATCGTTCAGGGAGGAATTGATTTCCGTGTACCTTACGAACAAGGGCAGGAAGCTTTCCAGGCTGCAAAATTAAGAGGTCTGAAATCTAAACTGGTTTATTTCCCGAATGAAAATCACTGGGTACTTCATCCACAAAACGGATTGGTATGGCAGAGAGAATTCTTCGATTGGTTGAAAGAAACATTATAAAAGTAATAACAATTACATATCAATAGAAACGGGCTTTGGCCCGTTTTTTTTATGGTAAAATTTCCCATGGCATTGAGTCAAAATTTATATATTTGAGTATGCAAAACCGTATTTCCTCATTTTTACCGCTTATCGATATGCAGTCTGAAATTTTAATTTTAGGTTCTATTCCGGGAGTGAAATCATTGGAAAAACAGCAGTACTATGGCCATCCAC
The DNA here is from genome assembly GCF_003385455.1 of Chryseobacterium rhizosphaerae. GTDB lineage: Bacteria > Bacteroidota > Bacteroidia > Flavobacteriales > Weeksellaceae > Chryseobacterium > Chryseobacterium rhizosphaerae. The sequence continues at coordinate 59,251 of NZ_QNUF01000005.1, forward strand.
AGAACAAATTCTGGAAGATTATTTTTGAATTACTGAATGAAGAATTTACAGAAGATTATGTGGAGAGAATCAATATTTTAAAGAAATACCATATCGCTCTCTGGGATGTTATTGATTCCTGCGAAAGAAAAGGAAGTCTGGATTCTGAGATAAAAAATGAAGAAGCCAATCAAATTGCGGAGCTGTTGGAAGAATACCCTAACATCAGAGCTATTTTCTGCAACGGAGGGAAATCTTATAAAAGCCTGCAGAAACTCTTAGGGAAAAACTATAGGCTCCCTGTATTTTTATTGCCATCCACAAGCCCGCTCCATACCATTTCCTTTGAAAAGAAATATGAAGAGTGGAAGAAGATCCTGGAATTTCTGGATCGATGATTCAATGCTTAAAATTGAATAGGAAGGATAATGATCTCCATTGAGATTCCTTAAGAATGACAAAGTGCGTGGATAGGCTACTTTTTAGTATTTGTCATTCAGTAGGAATCTAAGCATAGAATATTAGCATAATAAGAAATAAAAATCTGCTTGATCTGCTCAATCCGAGAGAGAACATATCAACCACAAAAGTCACAAAAGCTTTATACACTTAAGATTTATAAAGTGACTATCACACTGCTGAAAAGTACACCTAAGCTTAATGAAAATCTTTGATTTTCTTGTGTATACAAATCTAGATTCCTTCAGAATTATAAATAACAGATTTTGTCTGTCCACTCATTTTGTCATTCCGTAGGAATCTAAGCATAGAATATTAGCATAATCAGAAATAAAAATCTGCTTGATCTGCTCAATCCGAGAGAGAACATATCAATCACAAAAGATTTATAAAGTGACTATCACACTGCTGAAAAGTACACTTAAGCTTTTCAAAATCTACGATTTTCATAGTCAATATGACAATGGAAGCTTCTATATTCCCCTCCTCCGGAGGGGTGGCAAAAATTCGAAGAATTTTTGACGGGGTGGTTAATGATGCAAATTTGATTTTTGACCACAAACCGAAGATCCGACTTAATTAAAAGTTCAATGAAAGTCTCTGATTTCCCTGTGTATACGTGTTTAGATTCCTACGGAATGACAAGAGAATGGGATGATCCACTATTATCTTTTTCACGCCATAGGAATAGAGAAAGTATCAGTATTTCTTACTGTATCAACAATCTGATCAATCTGTTAGGCTGTAAATCAATCAGCTTTCAGATATCTTCTCAATCCTTTTAACAGCTTTAGCTGATTGCGTGTTCTGTTGAGATTATGTTCAGGATACTGTATAGCATAGTAAGTACTTCCATTCAGATAGTCGGTCAGAAAACGAACTGCCTGAATATAGATCACCACCTGGGCCGCATAATCAAGATGCTCAAGTTCTTTGAATACCAGCTTTTCTTTTAAGTGAAGCAGGAATCCGTCTTTTACCGCCCTGTATATTGATGGACTGAAGTTTTTCAGAGCACTGCCATCATCTTCATTTGTTGTATTGGTGTAGGATCTGGCAATATCTCCAAAATCATATAATAAAGTAGAAATCATGATGGTATCCAGATCAATAACAGCCAGAGGACTGAAGTCGGTATTAAAAAGGATATTTCTGACATTAGGATCTCCATGTATGATTCGGCGGGGAAGCGCATTATTTCTTTCCATTTCAATCCAGTGCTGAGGTAAGAACAATAAATCATTGACCTCTTCAATCTCGGGAGAAGCTTTTTCTATCAGGGCTACATCGGCAGCCTGTAATGAATTCCTGTAATCTGTAATTCTTTTTTCAAAATTGATAAAATCAGGAATGGGAGCCTGGATATCCGGAATATCTCCTGTATTAATGGCATTAAGAAAACATCCTATTGCTTTAGCAGATTCATAGGCAGAGGCTTGGTCATGAATTTTAAAAAGGGTTTGTGCATTTTCTATAAAACTGGATAACCTCCAGGAATCCATATGGTCATCATAGACGATAAAACTTCCTGCCAAAGAAGGGATGGGCTTGATCAGCTGCAGAGGATAATTGCCATTTTCTAAACGTTGATTGACAATAATATGATTGTTGATGATGATCTCCGGCTGTTTGAAAACGGCATGATTGATCTTTTGCAGGATAAACTTTTTCTGCTGGTCTTTATCTTCTAAGAGGTAAGTGGTATTGATCAGTCCATCTGTAATAGGGGAGATGTTATAATTATTTGTACCAATGAATTGATTGACAATGCTGTTTAGTTCCATAAATCTTCCGGGTATCTGTTTTTTTGAATTTCTGAAGTCAGAAAATCTTTAATGCTCTTTTTGTCGTCTGCGTATGTTACTCCCATCCATTGGGAAGGGGAGGTTTTCACTTTTACTTTCACCTTTTTTTCATCTATCATTCTCTGTAGGGCAGAAGGAATATAAAATTCCTGAGTAGGCATCGGACCTGACTTTATAAAATCATAAAAATAGGTTTCCAGAGCACTAAAAATACCGGGATGGAAAATGAAAAAATTCATGGATACTAATGTATCGGGAGCTATTTCTACCGAATGTCCGTTTTCTGTATACATAATTGAATCATTTACCTTTTGAATAGACGTCTGTTCTTCTACTTTGATCAGGAAATTGTCCGGATCTAAAGTGCAGATTCCCCTTGCAACAGTTCCGTTACCACTTAATGTAGTACTCACGGGATAAGCTGCCATAGCCAATCTTACATCGGAAATATGATGAAGGTCAATTTCGTCAGCTGCCAGCTGATAGGCTTCTTTTCCGTAAAAATCATCTGCATTAATCATGACAAAAGGCTCATATATAACGTCTTTTGCACAAAGAACAGCATGAGCGGTTCCCCAGGGTTTCTGCCGTTCTGAATAATCAAAATGTTGAAGAGGAATACGGTCCATTTCCTGATACACCCAATGCAGCTCAAACCCTTTTGTTTCGGATAGAGCATTGAGTCGTTCAATATAACTTTTGGGGATCAGCCTGTTGACAATAATGACTACTTTACGAAAACCCGCCTCCAGTGCATCATAGATAGAATACTCCAAAATCGGAGAACCGTTATCGAGTATTCCATCCACTTGCTTGAGACCTTTATAACGGCTGCCTAATCCGCCGGCTAATATGAGTAATGTTTTTTTAGAACTCATCGGTCATTCCAAATACAGGTTTACGGGTCTTCCATTTACCATTGGTGAAATCAGGAATCTCAACAACCTGGCCGCCCTTGGCAATAGATTCTTCACTAAGCGGCGTAATGGAGTACCATAAAGCAAGGTCGTAAACATCCATCGGAAATTCTATATTGCGTTTGATACATTCAATAAAAGTATTCATCACAAAGAAATCCATTCCGCCATGTCCTGCACCTGCTGCTGTATTTTCAAACTTCTTCCACATCGGATGATCGAATTCTTTCATCCATTTTTCCGTATTTTCCCAACGGTGGCTGTGGTTCATTGTTTTTTCAAAATAAATATTCCCCTGGTTGAAATCTCCCCATCCGAAATCCTGCCACAATCCTTCAGTTCCCTGTACACGGAATCCAAGATCATAAGGTCTCTGTAAGCTGGTATCGTGGGTTAACAGTATTGTTTCCCCATTGGCACAGGCAATTTGTGTAGTGACGATATCACCCTGATTGAATTTTACCTTGGCATTCGGATGGTTTTCTCCACCTTTAGCATGTTCTACGATATATTTATGTAATCCTACAGATTTTGAAGAGAATGAGGAAAGTCTTGTTAAACGGTTTCCACGGTTGATATCCATCATCATGGCAACCGGCCCTAATCCATGTGTAGGATACAGTTCTCCATTACGTTTTACATAATGTTCAGTTCTCCATTTTGCTTCACTGAAGCCTTTTTCTCCAAATTCAGCCCCGGAATTATAAGGGTTTACTCCGTCATTGAAAAGGACTCCTCTCAGATCGTGCTGGTAGCCACCTCTTCCATGAACCAGCTCTCCAAACATTCCTTTACGGACCATATTCAGAATAGCCATGATATCTCTTCGGTAGCATACATTTTCCATCATGAAAATAGGAACCTTTGTTTCCTCATATACTTTCACAAATTCCCAGCAATCTTCAAGCTTAATAGCTCCGGAAACTTCCATTCCAACAATCTTTTTGGCGCGCATAGCTTCCACCCCCTGCGTAAGATGCCACTCCCATGGAGTTGCAATAACAACCGCATCTATTGTTTTTGATTTTAAAAGATTTCTATAGTCATATTCTCCGTTTGAAAACTCCTGAGCAGCCGATTTATTATTGTCTTTTAATATTTTCTGAGAAGCTGCGAGCATTCTTTTATCAGGATCTGCAAATGCTATGATCTCTACATCATTACGTTTTGCCAGTAGTTTTACATGTTCCTGTCCACGAAGCCCAACACCGATAAAACCGACACGGACTTTTTTATCTGTTTTAAAATCATTTGAATAGGCAAATAAAGAATTGGGTACGACCAATGCTCCAAAGCTCGCCAAAGCTGCTGTTTTTAGAAAGTTCCTGCGGGAAGTACTATTGTCCATCTATTTTTTTTCTAAATATATTAAAACTTTTGTAAATCACAGCGAAGAGAGGGCGGTAATAAGTTGTGGTGAGAAGGGGTTTGAGAGTACTAGAGTAGGAGAGTGGAAGAGTATTAGAGTTTGAGAGTGGGGGAGAATATAAAATAGCTTTTGGTGTACATATCTGATATCTAGTATCTGACATCTAATATCTAATATTATCCCCTTTTACTGTCCCAAATAAGCCGTAATCAGTCTTTCTCTCATTTTATTCAAGTATTTAATGTCTTTTGTATTGGATAGAATAATTAAGGTCAGATCATTTTTATCGGCTAGATGTACCCAGTTGGCACTGTGTCCATAACCTTCTCCCTGACGTTCCACAAAAAGGGTATGTACAGAACCAAAGTTTTTAGGGTACACCCAAAATCCCAGTGCTGTATCTTCCAGTTTTTTATCCGGAGTAAGCATGGTATTCAATGTTGCTTTATTAATCAGAGTATGGTTAAAGAGAGCCTGGTCAAAAATGAGAAGATCCTTGGGCGTAGAATACATGGCTCCAGCAGAATAAAAATTGTCGATATAGGTGTTGGTAGGAGTGTGGAGAGCAAAAACATTGGTGTCATCAGCAGTATAGCCCTCATCAATATTTTTAATGATGTCATTATGGTGAAGAAATCCTGTGTTCTGCATTTTCAGAGGAATTAATATCTGTTCTTTAAGGACGTCTTCAAAAGGCTGATGGTATATTTTTTCAATAATCTTTCCAAGAAGGATAAAATCCCCATTGTTATAACTGAATTTCGTACCGGGCTTATCGATCAGTTTTTCAGAGAGAAAAGTACTGATGAAATCATCCAGATCCCATAACGTATTATCATAAGCCTGATGAATGAGCTCAGGAGAGCTGATGTCTTTATTTTCTCTTCCACTGCTATAGGTGAGGAGATTCCTTATGGTTGCTTTTTTTGCTGCTTCCCCTTTGTATTCAGGATAATAAGTGGAAATAGGAGCGTCTAAATTTATTTTTCCTCTTTCATAAAGCTGCATGATCAATGCTGCAGTAAAAGTTTTGGTAAGTGAAAAGATATGAAATCTGGTTTCATCTGAAAAAGGAATATTATAATGCCTGTTTGATAACCCTTTATAGGTAAGTAATTCAATTCTGCCACCTTTCGCAACCAATACACTCCCATTGAAATTATCTTTTTTTACACAGGAGTCAATGACTTGCTCAACTTTCTGTATCTGCGGATAGGCCAGATGAATCATCATCATCAGGATTCCTGAAAGTATTTTTTTCATGGAAAATATATTTTTAGTTTAGTACCGAATTACTTACGTTAAAAGTAATCAATTATTTATGTAGTACAGATCAAATTATATTAAGTATTTATTGGCCTATCCATGCATTCCTTAAAGCTAACTGTTTTGAATCGGGGTTGGAGGAAAGACTCACTTTTCCGGTAGTTTCATCATAAGTAAAACCCACTTTGGCCAGATATTCTTTCAAAGGAATGGGTTGGGTCCCTTCAATAAAGTCTCTGAAAAATGTACGTATTTCCGGGAAAGTCATTTTGGTAATTTCATCAAACAGTTCATCATCATTAAAATATTTGCCTTCTCCGTATTTTTTCATCAGCTGCAACATCAGATCCTGGGTACCCATTTTTCCTCCGGAAAGCTCCCTTAATCTGATATCCAGACACATGCCCAGTAATGGTCCTTTCTGATAAAAATTCATATACTGGTCCTGTCTTTCCATGGCATTTTTGCTGATCTCCGTAAAAGATAATGTGTTGTCAAACTCTTTCATGCCCTTTATCTTTTCTTCCAGGGTTTTTTCAAAATCATCCAGGCTTATCATTTTTTGTTTTATAGGCATATGGATGGTGGCATATTCTGTCATTCCCTCATATAGCCAGAGATGTTTAGATAGGGTAGGATTTAGAAAATCATAATGCTGAATCTCTCCTGAGTGAATGTTGAGAGGCGTAATAATATGAAAGAATTCATGGGAAGCTACTCTGTTTAAAGCAAAAGGAATAAAATTCATACTCCCGGAGCGGTACAGGCAGACTGTCGAATGAGAATGCTCCAGCCCATCTCCCATAAATCCCTTTTCATTGGCAGATTCATAATAAATCAAAAAGGCATATTTCTTTACCGGTAGCGACCCTCCCAGATAAGCTTGCTGGTTTTTCAAAATGTTCTCTAGTTCAAGAGCTATTTTTTTTGAATAATGTCTTTCTTTCTTATTATAAAATGAAACAAGAACTTCAGTATGGCCTATTTTCAGCCAGGTGGTATCAGGAACACAGTATAAAACAGGAGAGTCTACCAACTGGCGGTAATCTTTTGCCCATACTATATCGGTATTTTTATCTTTCTGTTTGTAATCCAGAGCAGAAGAGGCATAAAAATCTTTATTTTTTGTAATGTTGATTTGGTAGGGAATATCTTTCATTTCCTCAAAATATCCCACTAAAGAATTGTAATTGATGACAAAAACACTGTCTTTAATAAATGTGCTGCCGGCAGATTTGGCTTCATGGGTATCTTTTTCTAACGAGTCCCATCCGTCTGCGACCTGATATGATATTTTGTTGACATGCTTAAGGTCATGTACCATCCAGCTGTTTTTGTCCAGACGTTCGGTAAGTATCTTTTTCCCTTTTTTATCCGTGGCAACAAGATTGGAGACATACTGCCCAAAATTCATAGCCTGATAGAATCCGGGAACAAGTTTAGGAATGATAAACTTCCCTTGTGTAAGATTGTTTTTGGGAGGGGTAAAAGAAACTGTGACTTCATCATTCGATACATGAAGAAGATCGATATGGTATGTATAATTTTCCTTTGATACCTGGGCAATAATTGTAGAAGGAAACAGAACCAGTACAAAAACTAATTTTATCAGGTTATTCATCTGCTTTTGTTTTTTAACTGATACGAAAGTACAAAAATTGCCCAAGGTTAAGGAGCTTTATTTTTCTGTAAAATACACTTCTTCATACGGTTGGATCAGTACCCATCCGTTTCCTGAAAACTTCATTTGGAATTCCTCTCCGCTTCCTCTTCCGATAAGACTTTTAAAGGAAACATTTGTTTTCAGCTCCGGGCTTAGGTTTCCGGACCATGCCACAGTAGCATTAGGATCTGTGAACACAGGAGTGTCAGGAGTAACCAGTAAAGTCAAAGGATCACCATGGGTAGTTATGGCAATATGACCCGTTCCCGAAAGTTTGGCCTGAAAAAGACCTCCCGACATCATGCCGGCAACACTTTTAAGCATCGTTATGTCACTCTTTACACTTTGCTCATGCGCTAAAATATCATTACCATTCACGCATACAGATTCGTTATTTAAATACAGAATACGGACTTTTTTCCCCGAATCTGCTACATACAATTTCCCTGTTCCTTCAGCTTTCATCAGCCTGGCACCCTCACCGCTGATCGCTTTCTTTAAAAGATTACCAATACCTCCGGCCAGCATTCCCTGTCTTTCAAAATTGATATTGCCCACATAGCTTACCATGCTGCCTCTTTTTGTCCATACAGCCTGGTTATTAAGATTGATCTCTAAAAGATGTTTGGTCTCCAGCTCAAAATAATCTCTTTGTTGTGGATTCTCTTTTGTTTCATTGATAAAAGCTTCAATTGAATATTTGCTCATAATTGTAATTATTGATGTTTCATGTATGGGTGAGTATGAATTGTATATTTGTGATAAAATGGACAATTCAGTACATAACTTTTTTATCTGAGACTAAATTAATCTTTTTTTTCGGTTAAAAATTCCCGTGAAATCACGGTTTTATATTTCATTGTAAATAATACTTGACAAAGGGGTCTTGAATGTCGTATATTTGCACTCCGAAAATTACACCTTGTAATTTCAATAATTTTTAAACCGTAATTTAAAATGAAAACATCAGATTTTAATTTTGATCTTCCTGAGGAATTATTAGCAGAGCATCCATCAGAACACAGAGACGAGGCTAGATTAATGGTTCTTGATAGAAAAACAGAAACTATCGAGCACAAATTATTTAAAGACGTTGTGGATTATTTTGATGAGAAGGATTTATTTATTTTTAATAATACTAAAGTTTTCCCTGCACGTCTTTATGGAAATAAAGAAAAAACAGGAGCTAAAATTGAAGTTTTCCTTTTAAGAGAGCTTGATAAAGAAACTCGTGTTTGGGATGTATTAGTAGATCCGGCAAGAAAGATCAGAATTGGTAACAAATTATTCTTTACTGAAGATGAATCTTTAGTAGCTGAGGTAATAGATAATACCACTTCAAGAGGTAGAACTTTAAGATTTTTATTCGACGGTTCTTACGATGAATTCAGAACAAAACTAAAGGAATTAGGAGAAACTCCGCTTCCAAAATATATCAAAAGAGCAGTAGAACCTGAAGATGCTGAGAGATACCAGACGATCTATGCAAAAATAGAAGGAGCCGTAGCCGCGCCTACAGCAGGTCTTCACTTCTCAAGACACCTAATGAAAAGATTGGAGATCAAAGGGATTGATTTTGCTGAAGTTACGCTTCACGTAGGATTAGGAACATTCAACCCAATTGAGGTAGAAGATCTTTCTAAACACAAAATGGAATCTGAGGAAATCATTATTGATGAGAAAAATGCTGAAATCATCAATAGAGCTGTAGAAACTCACAGAAGAGTTTGTGCCGTAGGAACTACTACCATGAGAGCATTGGAAACTTCTGTTTCTTCAAACAAAAAAATCTCTGCTTTCAACGGTTGGACTAATAAATTCATTTATCCACCTCACGATTTTGGAGTAGCTAACTCAATGATCACCAACTTCCACACTCCAAAATCAACATTATTGATGATGATTGCAGCATTTGCAGGAAGAGATTTCGTAATGCATGCTTATGAAGAAGCCGTAAAAGAAAAGTATAAATTCTATTCTTACGGTGATGCAATGTTAATTTTATAAAAAGATATTAGGTTATAGGTTGCAGCTAGATTAATAGCTGCAGCCTGTCATCTACAACCTATCACCTGAAATGAAAGATATCCGTATATTATCATTAGACCAGCTTAAAGACTACTTTGTATCTTTAGGAGAAAAACCGTTTCGTGCGAAACAGGTCTATGACTGGCTATGGAGTAAAAACCTCCACTCGATTGATGAAATGACGAATCTTTCGAAATCACTTCGTGAAAAAATTTCCGAAGAATATACCATTAATCCCGTTTCTGTAGACCTTCTTCAAAAAAGCACAGACGGAACAATAAAAAACGGAGTAAAACTCCATGACGGATTATTGGTAGAATCTGTTCTTATACCAACAGAAACAAGAACTACAGCTTGTGTATCTTCACAGGTAGGCTGCTCACTCAACTGCGAATTCTGTGCTACGGCGAAACTGAAAAGGATGAGAAACCTTGAAGTGGCGGAGATCGTAGATCAGGTAGCCCTGATTGACAGCCAAAGTAAAATGTATTTTGAGAGACCCCTTACCAATATCGTATTCATGGGAATGGGAGAACCAATGATGAACTACAAAAATGTAGTGGAAGCCATCAGAAAGATCACCCAGCCGGAAGGTTTAGGAATGTCTCCAAGAAGAATTACCGTATCTACATCCGGAATTCCTAAAATGATCAAAATGCTTGCTGACGATGAACTGCGTGTGAAACTGGCATTATCCCTTCACTCTGCCATCGAATCAAAGCGTAATGAGATCATGCCTTTCTCAGATAAATTCCCGTTAACGGATATCATGGACTCACTTCAGTACTGGTACCAAAAGACTGGTTCAGTTATTACGTTTGAATATTGTGTCTGGAAAGGAATTAACGATGGAGATGAAGATATTAAAGCTTTAATCAAATACTGTAAACAGGTTCCTTCTAAAGTAAACCTTATTCAATACAACCCGATTGGAGACGGAAAATATGATCAGTGTAACAAACAGGCGGAAGAAAACTATATTCGTCAGCTTGAAAATGCCGGAATTACGGTAATGGTCAGAAGAAGTCGTGGTGGTGATATTGATGCTGCCTGCGGACAATTGGCCAATAAGGCTACCGATTAAAATTTCCTTAAAAAAGGTTAAAACCCCCTTTACTACATTGTCTAAAGCCCTACCTTTGCACAAATTATTTTGTGATGATGGACTTTTTTATGAATGAAGATGGGTTAGAAAATGTATATGCATGGTCAATTCCACTTCACGCTACAGTTATCTTGGCTGAAATGATTTACAGCCATATTTCTGAAGCTAAATTATACAGTGGGAAAGATCTTGCCACCAATGTTTACCTGGCATTGATGAACTTCGGCCTCGATCTTATTATGAAAGCTTTTGCAATGGGGGTAATGTTTTTCTTTTACCATCACAAGCTTTTCTCATGGGATTTTAGCATCTGGTATTTTTTGATCTGTTTTATTGTGACAGACTTCGCCTATTATGTGCTGCATTATGTGGATCACCGTTCCAGAGCATTCTGGGCTGTTCATATTACACACCATAGTTCAGAGTATTTTAACCTGACAACAGGATTCAGAAGCCCTGTGCTGCAGCCACTTTACAGATACCTATACTTTTCTCCTCTGGCCTTTTTGGGCTTTAATCCCTGGCATATTATGGTGGTTTATGCCATCGGACAGGTATATGGAACCTGGGTGCATACACAGACTGTGAAGACTATGGGAATCCTGGAATATATTCTGGTAACCCCTTCTCACCACCGTGTACACCATGCCTGCAATATTAAATACCTGGATAAAAATATGGGAATGTGCCTTATTATCTGGGATAAAATATTCGGGACCTTTCAAAAAGAAGATCCCAATGTTCCTATTAAATACGGAATCTATCCAAAAATGCCGGATAACCGACCGGATACCGTTCTTTTCTATGAGTGGAGGAAAATCTGGAAAGACCTTAAACAACCTGGATTAAAATTCACAGACAGAATCAATTATATTTTTAATTCTCCGGGATGGAGACATGACGGCACTGGAAAGACCGTAAGACAATATCAGAAAGAGTATTTTGCAAGACAGGCTAAAAAGAAAGAACAGCCGCAAAATCAGGAAACACAGAAAATTGCTTAACCTATAAGTTAATTTTAAATAAAAATCTATCATGAGAACGGGCTTTTTAGCCCGTTTTCTTTTGAGATCATCCCGTCAATCTCAGATTTCTCACTCCTTTTCGGGGAGTAAAATGATCATACATCAAACTGTGGTCTTTCTATACAATAAATCAATGAGCAAAATGTACTTATTTCTTTTATCCCACGAATCTCAACCCGTGTCTTCTCTCCGTTTAAACTTAAAGCCCTATTTTTGTCTTATGAAAAAAATCCTTCTGGTTACTAGCCTTATCATTGGTCAGTTCGCATTTTCACAGCAAACTGATTTTCTAAAAATAAAAAAATACAGAGTCAGTTATCTGGATCATAAAATTGAGGAAACTTCAGGATTGAGTATGTTCAATGGAAAATTATATACCTTCAATGATAGCGGTAATGCTCCGGAATTGTTCGAGATCAGCAAAACATCAGGAGAGATTTTACATACTTTAAAAGTAAATGCTAAAAACACAGATTGGGAAGCTCTTACCAATGATGGTACTCATTTTTATATAGGAGATTTTGGAAATAATGACGGAAGCAGGAGGCATCTTAAGATTTTTAAAGTGCCCGTACAGAATGATAGCCTGCAAAACAGCAGCCTAAAGGAAATTCTGTTTCACTATCCGGAGCAGACGGACTATATATCCAGCTATTATAATACGGATTTTGATGCAGAAGCCATGGTATATGCTCATGGGAAAATTCATCTTTTTACAAAAGAATGGGCAGCGAAAGCCACCACACATTATACAATAGAGCCTGAAGTATATGAAAAGCAGGGAGCTGTAAAGACAGAATCTTATAAAACCAATTTTATGGTAACGGATGCCGCTTACTTTGATAAGAAACTTTATTTAGTGGGCTACACCAAGAAAACAGAGGTTTTTCTGGATGTTTTTACGGAAACAGAACCGGGGGTATTTTTTAAAGAAAGACCCAGGCATTATTATCTTGGAAGTGCTACAGCCATTGGGCAAATAGAAGGAATAGCAGTAGATGAAAGCGGAATATATTTATCCGGTGAAAAATTCAGATATTCAGTAGTGAGAACAAAGCAGGCATTTTATTTTATTCCTAAAGAAAAACTCAAAGATTAATTTTTCTTAAAATTGACCGAAAAAAATTATCTTTGTGAGAATAAATAATTATTCACCCAGCATTCGCAGATTGTGGCAAACATTGTAGAAGACATTAAGCAACCGATCAATGAGGAAATGAAACTTTTCGAACAGAAGTTTTATGAATCAATGCAAAGTAAAGTTCCCTTATTAGATAAAGTAACCCGCTTTATTGTTACAACCAAAGGGAAACAGATGCGACCTATGTTTGTATTTCTTTGTGCTAAACTGGTGGGTAATGTTAATGAAAAGACCTACCGTGGAGCTTCTATGATTGAGCTGATTCACACGGCTACTCTGGTACATGATGATGTAGTGGATGAAAGTTTCAAACGTCGTAATTTCTTTTCTATTAATGCTTTATGGAAAAATAAAATTGCTGTTTTAGTGGGGGATTACCTTTTGTCAAAATCAGTATTATTATCTACAGACCATAAAGATTACGATTTACTGGGTGTCATTTCCAGAACAATCCGTGAAATGTCTGAAGGTGAGCTTTTGCAGCTTGAAAAAGCCAGAAAACTTGATATTACAGAAGATGTTTATTATGAAATTATCCGTCAGAAAACAGCGACTTTAATTGCTGCCTGCTGTGAAATTGGAGTGCTTTCCAATAATGCGGACGAAATACTTGCCAAAAAAATGCAGGATTTCGGTACTTACACCGGAATGGCCTTTCAGATTAAGGATGACCTTTTTGATTATTTAAGTTCTAATGTAATTGGAAAACCCGTAGGAATTGATATTAAAGAGCAGAAAATGACGCTTCCTTTGATTCATGCTCTGGAAACAGCCAGTGAAAAGGATAAGAAATATTACTTTGATACCATAAAACGTTATAACAATAATCCTAAAAGAGTAAAAGAGCTTATAGAATTTGTTAAAAGTTCCGGAGGATTAGAATACGCAGTAAAAATCATGACAGAATTTCAGCAAAAGGCTAAAGATATTCTTAATGAGTTTCCGGACTCTGAAGCGCGAAGCTCTTTACATAGTATGCTGAGCTATGTTATTGAAAGGAAATTTTAAGAATATAAATACATAATAAAAAATCGGAGTGCTTATGGCATTCCGATTTTTTCTTTTAAATTTTCTGAATCGTTACATTGGTTACATTACCACTTCCGGTACTTCCGGTTTCCGTCGCAAGAACTGTACAGTTTTGGTTAGGTGCGGCTGTAAAACGGATTTGATAACCGGCGGTAGGAATGACCAGCATGGTGGTATAATTCATAAGTTCTCCTACAGTTCCGGAAGTTGCTGTAGCATTATAATGACTTCCCCTTCCCAGATAATTGGCATCAGGAACAGGACGTACTCCCAGAAGTAGCTGGGTTCCGGCTGCCGCATTTGAGAAACTGGCCTGCAGGGTAATCAGGTAATTTCCCGGCTGGTTGAACGTCAAAATTCCTGTACTTGTATTATAGGAATAAAATGGCGAAGTTGCTAATGGAGTAGAAAATAGTAATGTGCTAATAGAAAGAGTTGTAAGATTTTGGCTGGCTGTAAGGCGGGCATGAAATAACGAATAATCCGTAAAATTGATGGTCTTTAATACTCCGTTTGCATCGGCTACCACAACTCTGTCGTTTCCTCCCACCCCAATATTGGAGTTAATATTTCGAATTCTGACATTTCCTGAACTAACATCCAGTTTGTCCGTAGGTACAGTAGTTCCAATACCTATATTTCCTGTTCCCGTTACAACAAAATCATTAGCCTGTTGCAGGACAGAAGGGCTTCCGGTTGTCGGATTATCTTTTGCTGCATCAACGTGGAAGGCAGCTTGGGGATTACTTGTATTGATCCCTACCTGTGCAATTGTAAACATGGGAAATGCGAAAGCATTTACCAACGTCAATAATGTAATTTTCATTTGTTTTTTTTTTGAGTTATGCAGGAGTAAAATTACAAATATGATATCGAAAAAGCAAATATTTCATTAAGTTGTGACTTATTTGCTTATTTAAGTGTTTTTTATTTGTTAATTTTAATATTTATTCATTTAATTAGTAATTTTAAACAGATTTTAAAGAAATAAATAGGATAATATTAATTAAAGTATTTTCATGGTTACAATAATAACAGCTAGAACTATACAAAATAAGGCGAATAAAAATAAATAATCCGCAATAGTCTCAAACTTGCTTTCCTTCTTTTCTGCTTTTGTTCTGATAGCCAGGAAAGAGAAAAAACAACTGCATGCGAAAAGTAGGCAAGCTAGCCCTGCAAATTCGTCTAAATATGTATTGCGACTGATTTTACTGATTTTCAGTGAAGTAATAATGATCAGTGAGAATCCTAAAAGATTGC
This sequence comes from Chryseobacterium rhizosphaerae, assembly GCF_003385455.1. Classification (GTDB taxonomy): domain Bacteria; phylum Bacteroidota; class Bacteroidia; order Flavobacteriales; family Weeksellaceae; genus Chryseobacterium; species Chryseobacterium rhizosphaerae. The sequence continues at coordinate 74,300 of NZ_QNUF01000005.1, forward strand.
TCGATGCATTAAGAATATGAGGTGACTTTTTTTCCATCTTTACAATTTTTTTCAAAATAAAGCACAATTTTTTTTATTATCAAATTTTTAAAAAAGATTATTAAAAATTAAAATTAATTTAAAAAGTGTATATTAGCAAAATACTTGAAGAATAAAAAACTTTTTTACTTAGCTATGCAAACAACCTATATTGAAACACAGCAAATATCCTTTCAAGATTTTAAAAATCAGATACTTGGAGATTACAAGTTAGGAAGGATCTCTCGTGAAATGTCTTATCTCGGAAGAAGAGAAGTTCTCACAGGAAAAGCTAAATTCGGAATTTTTGGAGATGGTAAAGAACTTCCTCAGTTGGCAATGGCGAAAGTTTTCAGAAATGGTGACTTCCGTTCAGGATATTACAGGGATCAGACTTTTGCATTAGCAGTAGATGCTTTAACAGTAGAAAGCTTCTTTGCACAATTATATGCTGACACCAGCGTAGAAAGAGAGCCGGCTTCAGCAGGAAGACAAATGAACGGACACTTTGCAACAAGAAGTTTACATGAAGACGGAAGTTGGAAAGACCTTACAGCACAGAAAAATATTTCTTCTGATATTTCTCCTACTGCGGGACAAATGCCTAGATTGTTAGGATTAGCTCAGGCTTCTAAAATCTATAAAAGCGTAACCTTTGAAGGTTCTGAAAAATTCTCGAAAGGAGGGAATGAGGTTGCTTTTGGAACCATTGGTGATGCCTCTACAGCAGAAGGTCATTTTTGGGAAACATTGAATGCTGCATGCGCGCTTCAGGTTCCTATGATCGTATCTATCTGGGATGATGGTTACGGAATTTCAGTTCCTACAAAAAATCAGAGAGCTAAAGCAGATATCAGTGAAATGTTAAGTGGTTTCCAGAGAAAAGAAGGAGACAACCAGGGTTGTGAAATCATCCAGGTAAAAGCTTGGGATTATCCTGCCTTATTAGATGCTTATGCAAGAGCAGAAAATTTTGCAAGAACAGAAAGTGTTCCTGTGGTAGTGCATGTAGTGGAAGTTACTCAGCCTCAGGGACATTCTACATCTGGATCTCACGAAAGATATAAAAATGAAGAGCGTCTTGTTTGGGAAACGCAGTTTGACGGACTGGTAAAATTCAAAGAATGGATTTTGAACTATTCTATTGAAATTGAAGGAAAAGACGAAGTCATTGCTACCGTTGAAGAACTGGATGCCATTGATGATGAAGCTAAAAAAATAGCAAAAGCAGGTCAGAAAGTGGCTTGGGACAGCTATCAGAAAACAATTACAGATTTGGTGCAGTCTATCTTGCCTTTAGTGGAAAATCTTAAAGGTCAGAATACTGAAGTTGAAGCTTATATTGCTCAATTCAACAAACTGGTTTCTAAAGCTAAAAAAGATGTTTTCCACTTAATCAGAAAATCTTTACTGGCAACAAGAGGAACTCATTCTGCAGAAAGAAATCAACTGATGCAGAAGTACAATGAAGTTTTTGAAATTGAAAAAGACAATTATTCTTCTCACCTGTACTCTCAGTCTCAATGGAAGGCTGAAAATGTAAAGGAAATAAAGCCGGTATACTCAGATAGCTCTGAAGATGTGGACGGAAGAGTAGTTGTAAGAAATAACTTTGATAAAATTTTTACAAAATATCCTGAAACTTTAGTATTTGGTGAAGATGCCGGAAATATCGGTGACGTTAACCAGGGGCTTGAAGGAATGCAGGAAAAGTATGGCGAATTGCGTGTAGCAGATACCGGAATTCGTGAAGCTACCATCCTTGGACAGGGGATTGGTATGGCAATGAGAGGATTAAGACCTATTGCCGAAATCCAGTACTTAGACTATGTTCTTTACTGTTTACAGGGGATGAGTGATGATTTGGCTACCGTACAATATAGAACAAAAGGGGGGCAGAAAGCTCCTGTAATCATCAGAACAAGAGGCCACAGATTAGAAGGAATCTGGCACTCAGGTTCTCCAATGGCGGGGATTCTGAACCTTTCAAAAGGAATCCTGGTATTAGTTCCAAGAAACTTAACAAAAGCTGCAGGATTTTACAACACGATGCTTCAGACGGATGAGCCTGCAATTATTGTAGAATGTCTGAACGGATACAGATTAAAAGAAAAGCAGCCTGATAACTTAGGTGAATTCACTGTTCCTGTAGGTAAAATTGAGGTTACTAAAGAAGGGAAAGACGTTACATTGGTAACTTATGGTTCTACCTGGAGAGTGGTTTCTGAAGCCGCTAATGAATTAGAGAAATTAGGAATCTCTGCAGAGGTTATTGATATCCAGTCATTAATCCCTTTCGATTTATCTCATGAGATTGCGGAAAGTGTAAAGAAAACCAACAGATTAGTAGTAATCGATGAAGACGTTGAAGGAGGAACTACAGGATTTATTTTACAGCAAATTTTAGAAAAGCAGAAAGCATTCAGATACCTGGATTCAGATCCGTTAACGATTTCTGCCAACGATCACAGACCAGCATATGCAAGTGATGGAGATTACTTCAGTAAGCCGTCTACAGATGATATGGTAGAAAAGATCTATGCTATGTTCAATGAAACAAATCCTCAGAAATATCCTGCGATATTCTAATTGGAATTTAAAATAATAAAACGGCGAGCTTTCAGAATTCTGAAAGCTCGCCGTTTTTCATCATAAAAAGTAGATCTGAAATTTTAATCTGTTTCGGCCAGAGTGATCCGCAACTTATTCAGCGTATTCATTAAAGTGATACTTGCTGTTAGCTCTACAGCTTCCCGCTCTGTAAAATGTTCGGCCAGTTTTTCTTTGATCTCATGCCAATCATTGGTATGGTGAATGACAGCCTCTGCCCAGCTTAAAACAAGCTTTTGCTTAGCATCAAATGCATAGGTGTGTTTCCAGCCCGGAAGCTTATTAATAACATCTTGTTCAAAGCCAAAGCGGAGGAGCTCGTTAGCATGGTAACTACAGCAATAGGGACATCCGTTAATCTGGGATATCCGTAATTCTACCAGAGCAATAAGCTTTTCGTCAATACCGGATTTTCGGATACTGGTGTGCGCTTTATACAGGTGGCCAATGGTTTCTTTAGCTATTTCTTTATAATTCATAATGGAAATTTTATACAAATTTGAACTATAAACATATCAATAGCTATATACTTACTTTTTCGTGTTATACTTACCCTTTTGAAAGTATCCCGGATCAGAACTCTACATATTAATAAAATTGCTTCACCGTCTCAATAGCTCCAGTTTCAGGATCAGCAAAGAGATAGACACCTCCGTTATCGTGGAATATATCACCGTTCTTAATGGCTATTTGTCCTAAAAAGAATAAAGGTTTGTTGTTTTTAATCGGCCAATTGGGATTTTGTATCCATTGAGGAGGTTTCGTCTGATATTTAAAAAGCTCAGCATACCGTTGTTTCATGTACAGCTTTTGATCAGTTTTTGAAAGGGTTTTATCTTCCGGTAAAATGTATTTTTCAATAAAGTCTGGTTCTGCATCGATATATTTGGGACTTGTACTTAGAATCAGATTATACTCATCGGAGTATTGGGTTGAAGAAGTGAATTCAACTCCTATTTTTGAAAGAAATAGCTTTACGGTCCCATGGGCGTTTAATTTTCCGATAGAACTCTTATAATCCTGTTCTGCTAAATATAAAAATGGATTGGTATCCTGTAAATAGGTTCCTTGCCAAGTAATGCTAGTGTCTGAAAGGATTTTTTCTAAATCCGGATTGGTATAAAGCTGTTGTTCAAAATCTTTTTCAGAAATTGTATTCCCAACAAAGTCTTTTAAAATCTGTATCCCGTCTGCCATCTGAAAATATAGTTTGTCTTAAAAATTATTGCTACAGACCAAATGTACGTATTATCCGGCTGTGCTTTATGCTTTGTAACTTACATTCCCGGTCACATTTTTAAGTTTTATATATAGATTTGCTGAGCCGGATTATGTAATTCCTGTATTATTGATTCAGTTTGTGATGTTTCTGATTACATTTTTTATCCTGTCATTATTGATGAAAAATAACGCTAAGAAGTACGGTAAGCCAAATTTCTCTCCTTTAAAGAAATCCGAATATATCCGAGTTGGAAATAAAACAAAAGGCTGTCAAACATTGACAGCCTTTTTACTTTCTTTATTCAGTATACTACAATCTTTTGTTTGTAGTCCTTTAACCTGGTATTTTGCTTCCCATTCCTCAAGCAGGTATAGAATAGGCAGTAAAGCCAGTCCTTTTTCCGTAAGAGAATATTCTACCCTTGGAGGAAGTTCTTTAAATTCTTCACGGATCACCAGACCATCACTTTCCATTTCCCGTAACTGGTCAGTCAGAACCTTTCTTGAAATAACATTAATACGCACAGCAAGCTCTCCAAAGCGTAATTTCCGGTCTTTGATCACCAGTACAATAATGGGTTTCCATTTGCTTCCCAATGCGGCCATTGCCTTACCCAAAGGGCAGCTGTATTGCATTAATTCATTCTTTTTCATAGGGAAATATTTATTTTTTAAGCACATATAGAATTGAGATTCCATATGTTACTTTGATGTTACTAATGTAAGTTACTGCGAAGTTACCACTATTTTTTTAATAAGAGATACAAAAATGAACTATTATTAGTTACTTTGTGTAACAATTATAAAACAATATTTAAAAATGAGCACATCGTCATTATTTAAACCGTTTCAATATAAGAATTTACAGCTTAAAAATAGAATTGTAATGGCTCCTATGACCAGAGCACAATCTGATAATGGAGTTCCTACACAGAATATAGCAGACTACTATGGGAGAAGGGCAGCTTCAGAAGTTGGATTGATCCTTTCTGAAGGAACTGTCATCAACAGACCCGGATCGAAGAACTTACAGAATATCCCGGATTTTTACGGCAATGAAGCCCTAAACGGATGGAAAAACGTCATTGATACCGTACATCAGAATGGAGGTAAGATGGGTCCACAGATCTGGCATGTAGGGGACACAAGAATGTCTGAAGACTACCCTCTGGTTTCTATGGAAAAAGCTTCTACAATGACCATTGAAGATATTCAGGATACTATTGCCCAGTTTGCGGCATCAGCGAAATCTGCAAAAGATCTTGGTTTCGACTGTCTTGAAATTCATGGAGCACATGGCTACCTTATCGATCAGTTTTTTTGGGAAGTAACCAATACCAGAACAGACGAATATGGCGGTAAAACATTAAAAGAAAGAAGCCGATTTGCCGTGGAGGTAGTAAAAGCCATCAGAGCAGCAGTGGGAGAGGACTTTACGATTATCATCCGTCTTTCACAATGGAAGCAACAGGATTATAAAACAAGGTTAGCATTTACTCCCAATGAAATGGAAGACTGGTTATTACCTTTAAAAGAAGCTGGAGTAGATATTTTCCATTGTTCGCAACGTCGTTTTTGGGAACCTGAATTTGAAGGTTCTGATTTAAATTTTGCAGGATGGGCTAAGAAAATTACCGGTCAGCCAACCATTACGGTAGGTTCTGTGGGATTAAACGGAGACTTCCTTAATGCTTTTGCCGGTCAGGGGACAGAAAAAACTGACCTTACAGAACTGATCAGAAGACTTGATCATGAAGAATTTGATCTGGTGGCAGTAGGAAGAGCAATCTTACAGGATCACCAATGGGTCAATAAAATCAAAGAAGGAAATACAGCAGAACTTCTTGATTTCTCAGCAGAAAGTATGGGCGTATTATTTTAAATGGAGTGGTGAATAGGGGATGAGTTTCGCTGTCAATTTTTTAACAGCATATTTTATTCACTGCGAAGCAAAATTGACGATTCACCATTCAGTTTATCATCATAATTCACTTTATTTTATATTTAATTTTTTCACCTATTTATTAAAAAACCGGCTTTCAGAAATTCTGAAAGCCGGTTTTGATTCTAGTTCTGGTATCTCCATGCCGTAACGGCAGATTCGTAAATCCAGTCCATTAGCTTTCCAAACTCTTTCCAAAATATGCAGCAGTTTTATGTTGGATGGATTTTGCAATATGTTGTGAAATGAATTAATATATGTTATCCTGTTTGTATAGGATCCTGCACAAAAAAATACTGGGTATGAGAAGTCAGGATAAAACAAACCCGCTCCCGGAAAATCCGGGAGCGGGTTTTTAACAGATTTAAATATCTAAAACTGCCTTATAGCGGCAGAAGTGATTTCCTATAAACCAATATTTTTTGTTGGTTTCAACTGCTTCAAAATACTTTTTGGAATTGCATTTTTGTGAACCAAAATAGCAGTTGATTTGTATTCAACATAAGGTCTTGATACATAAAGGTATCCTGCAAAGTCATTGGTAACTCCCCAAGAATTTTTTACCATATAATATTCTTTACCGGTCTGGTCTTTGGCCAAACCTACGATATGCATACCGTGATCATCTGTTGTAGAAAGGTTGTTTAGAGCTTTCTGACGCATATCTTCAGTAATTGTTTTATCCTTTTTAGGCTCTGTAAACAACGTCTGCTTATTTTCAGCCGTAATTTGCTCTAAGTCCATATCAGGAACATAAGCTACCCCATTTTTGTAAGAAAAATAAGGCTCAGAAACATCAGTTGCCCACCCGATAGAATATCCTTTATTCACAGCATTGTCGATAATAGCTGTAAAATCTTTCATTGGAACATTCCAGTCAGAATCATGGCTCCAGTTATCTGGAATTGGAACTACAAATTTCTGATAATAAGGATAATCTTTGTAAGATGATAATTCTACATAATCTTCAGGATTAATTCCTACCACTTCTTTCGCGAATGTTTTGGGAGTGTAGTTTTTCCCCTCATACGTAAAATTAGCAGGTACTTTTCCTAAATATTCATCAAGAATAGCATCCACAGAATCCATCCAGTTATCGGAAAGCTTTCCTTTTGAAGAAGCCTGAACCAGACTATCCAATACCGGCTTTATTTTTCCCTGCATTTCTTTGAAGTTGTTCACTGTTTGTCCGGCTTTTAATCCAGAATAAACATCTTGAGGAACAGCTCCATACTTTTTGTACATATTGATTACATCGTGGAGTTCTCCACCGTCACCCCAACTGATAGCTCCGTTATTTAAAACATATAACTTCGCTTTATCATGATAAGAGTTTCTGGCCGTGAAAATTTCAGCAAGATCTACAGGCTTTTTGCCCATTCTCTGCATTTCAGATTCAAGGAAAGAATTTCCTGAGTAGCTCCAGCAAGTTCCTGATGAACCCTGGTTCTTTACAGAAGTAGCACCAACGTCTTTTAGTGTTGTGAACTGAAAATTAGCATTTTGTGAGTGGTTATTTTTTAACTTATTGATTAAGTCATCTTGGGCAAACATCATACTTCCTGCAGACAAAACAAAAAGCAATGATGCGATTTTCGCATTTTTCATTACTATAAAAAGATTATTTGTATTAATAGTCGTTGATAATAGAGATTTGTTACAGAGGGAAAAGTTAAATGTAAAATGAAAAATTTTTCATAAAAAACTAAAAACAGTGAAAAAGCTAAGAATAAATTTTAGGATTCAGAATGAAAAACAGATTCAGGATTAATCAGTACATTCACTTAGAGCTTCCTCTGATCCACCTTTCTGCTTTCTCAGGCGTCTTTGCCTATTCATAATATTTACTCTATTTTAGGAAAAAGTTTACCATGTTTCCAACCTACTCAAAAGTTTCTGCATCTATCCTGATATAACTCCTGACTATGGAACGAAAATTATTATTAGAATGCCAGCGTAACGACCGCAATGCCCAGCGGAAGGTTTACGAGAAAATGGCGGGCAGACTGTACGCTGTCTGCAGACGCTATCTGAAAAATGATGAAGATATTGAAGAAGTATTGGCAGATACCTTTTACAAGATCTTCACAAAGATTGACCAGCTTCAGAATCCTGAAACCTTTGAAGCCTGGGCAAGGAAAATTGCAGTGAATGAATGTCTGCAGAAACTAAGAACCAATAAAGTGATGTTTATTTCTTTAGAAGAGAACTTTAGCCATTCTTCAGATGGAACGGCTGAAAATATTTCTTTTGAAAAAGATATTATGAGCCTGCTTAGTTTTCTTCCCGAAGGATGCAGAGCAATCTTTAATCTTTTTGCCATTGAAGGCTATCCTCACAAAGAAATTGCCACAATGCTTTCCATAAGTGAAGGAACATCCAAATCTCAGCTCAATTTTGCGAGAAAGAAATTACAGGAACTCTTGGTGAATCAAAACATTTAAACTTTTACAACAATGGAAAATAATCATATAGATCAACAATTCAATGAAGCTTCGAAGCTTTCAGAAGAACCTACGGTTTTTCCTGGTTTTGAAAAAGTCTGGGGAAAAATTGAAGAGAAATTAGACCATAAAGAAGAGAAAAAAAGGATGGTCCCTATTTGGTTTCCTTACGGAGTTGCCGCCAGTCTGGTCATAGGGTTAGGTGCTTTATACTTTCTGAATACAAAAGATGCATCAGAGTCTGTACAGCAGTCAATGGCAGATATCAGAACTTCAAAAGAATCTGTTGTCAGTACTAATATTGCCCAAATCGACAGTATAACAAAGATGAACATTCAGAAAGATAAAAATAATGCTGAGCCTGCTGTAGAAAAAATAGCTGTTCATACAGATCCGGTTTCTGGGCAGCCTTTTGATGTGGCGATGCCGTTACCTGTGCCTGCTCCACCCATACCATCAATTCCTAAAATCCAGGTGTCAGCAAATGAATATTATGTGCAAAATGCCAAAAATATTGAAGTTTCAGACAGAAGAAAAGAGGTATATCCACCAGATGGTTATTATACCCAAAATAAAAACGCTGGCGAATCTACCCAGTCAATTGGGGAGGTTGTAGTGACTGCAATGGGGGTTAAAAGGTCTAAAGCTTCTACGGCATCAGCATCGAGTGTTATTACTTCAAACAGTATTGCTCCTCAAACCTCTGTTGTCAGTACTTTACAGGGAAGAGTTGCAGGAATACAGATAGGATCGTCAACAAACAATCAGGTAACCATCAGGGGGGTGGCATCTGTTGCTCCCGGAAAAGATCCTTTGTACATTGTGAATGGAAAAATTGCTGGTGCTGATGATTTCAAAGCGTTGGAGCCCAGTAAAATTGAAAACGTAGCCATATTAAAAGATGCAGCAGCCACAGCATTATACGGAAGCAAAGCCGCTAATGGAATCATTGTGGTTACCACCAAAAAACTTTCAAGAAGGGAAAGAAAAAGAATAGAAAAACTTCAGGAAGAAATCAATAAACAGAAACAGATTTCTCCTGTAGCCAATGATGAAAGCTATGATGCTTTTATAGAAAATCCGTTTGAACTGACCCAAAGTCAGCCATTATCTACATTTTCCATAGACGTGGATAACGCTTCGTATTCCAATGTTAGAAAAATGATCAATAATGGAGAGGCTGTCAATAAAAATGCAGTACGGGTAGAAGAGATGATCAATTACTTTACATATGATTATCCACAACCTAAAAATGCAGATCCGTTTTCTATTAATACGGAATATAATAAAGCACCATGGAATCCTGACCATCAATTGTTGAAAATAGGACTTCAGGGGAAAAATATTCCAATGGATCGTTTACCTGCTTCCAATCTGGTTTTTCTTATTGATGTCTCCGGATCAATGGATGAACAGAATAAGCTGCCGCTACTGAAATCATCTTTTAAGGTACTGCTGAATCAGCTCAGACCTAAAGATAAAGTAGGAATTGTAGTATACGCAGGAAGTGCCGGAATGGTTTTGCCTCCCACATCAGCTGGGGAAAAAGATAAAATTGTTCAGGCTTTGGATAGATTACAGGCTGGAGGAAGTACAGCAGGAGGAGAAGGAATTGAATTAGCCTATAAATTAGCCCAGGAAAACTTTGTAAAAGACGGAAATAACCGTGTGATCATTGCAACCGATGGAGATTTTAATGTTGGAGAATCATCTACGTCAGATCTTCAGACGCTTATTGAAGGCAAAAGAAAATCCGGAGTTTTTCTTACCTGTTTAGGCTTTGGAATGGGTAACTATAAGGATAATACCCTGGAAACCCTGGCGGATAAGGGAAATGGAAATTATGCCTATATCGACAATATGCAGGAAGCCAATAAGTTTTTGGGAAGAGAATTTGCAGGAAGTATGTATGCCATTGCCAAAGATGTAAAAATTCAGATTGAATTTAATCCGGAGTTTGTAAAATCCTACCGATTGATCGGCTACGAAAACAGGAAGCTGAGAAATGAAGACTTTGTGAATGATAAAATAGATGCCGGAGAACTGGGAAGTGGGCATACGGTTACCGCTTTGTATGAGATCATTCCTGCCAATATAACATCTGATTATCTTCCTAAAGAGAACGGATTGAAATATACACAGACTATTTCTTCAAAGAAATTTGGAGAAGAGCTGGCTACCATCAAATTCAGGTATAAAAAACCGGATGAAGAAAAGAGTCAGGAGATCAGTCAGGTTGTTAAAAATTCTAACCGTAATATCTCTTCAGCTAGTCCGGACTTTAAGTTTGCTTCTTCTGTAGCATGGTTTGGATTGGTACTAAGAGATTCCAAACTAATTAAAGTAAAAGACTTACATGCAATTGAGAGTTTGGCCAAAGAAGGGAAAAGTAAAGATGAAGAGGGATATAGAAGCGAATTTATAAGGTTGATAGAAAGCTATAAAACAAGTAAATAGTGATAAAAACAGGCATCTACAAAGGATGTCTGTTTTATTTTAAAATTAATTTTCAAAAATTATTGAAAATTCAAAAAATATAATTAGATTTGTAATAGAAATTGAAAAGCTAAACACAATGCAACTTTCAGAAGCAAAAGAAAAATATATTCAAACCTGGGGAACCTTTGCTACCAATTGGGGAATTAACCGTACCATGGCACAGGTACATGCCTTACTGTTGGCAAGTGATAAACCTTTGTCTACAGATGAGGTAATGGAGCAGCTGGAAATTTCAAGAGGAAATGCCAATATGAATCTGCGGGCTTTAATGGATTGGGGTATTGTAAGAAAGGAATTTATTAAGGGAGACCGGAAAGAATATTTCGTAGCAGAAAAGGATGTGTGGTACCTGTTCAAACAAATTACCAAGGAGCGTAGAAAAAGAGAAATTGAACCTGTCATTTCTTTCCTTGAGGAACTGAAGAATATTGAAGATAAGGATTCGGAAGGGGCAAAAGAATTCATCAAGTTAATGGAAGATTTCAGCTCTGTCACCGGAAAGATCAACAATATTATGGATCTGGCGATAAAAAGCGATGATCACTGGCTGGTAGGAAAAATTACTAATTTATTGAAATAGAAAGAGGATGAAAATCCTTTTTTATTTCAAATTAACTTTCAAAAATTACTGAAAGTTTTAAATAAATAATAATTATGAAAAACTTTATCATTCATTTATTTCTGATTTTGTATTTCAGAAAAAGAGGAACCCATTAAAAATAATTATCATGAAAGAATTTACAAAAAATGATTACTACATCCAAGTATTCTTTATTATAGCGGGAATTGTTATTTCAATTGCAGGAATGAATTATTGGGGATTTATGGCATTTTATTTCGTAGTTGGCATTTCACAACTGATAAGCTTCCTGATCAGGTTGTTTATAAAATCAAAAAAAACGATGGCTTATATCATTTATGGAATAGCAATACTACCGGTTTGGATTTCCTTATTGATGATCGTTCTACTTAGTCATGATAATAGTTCTACCAATTTCTTTGGCTATATTTTAATTGGTGCACTGTTATACAGCCCGGTAATGGCAGGACTTTATGTGTACGACTGCTACAAAACATATCAATTTTACAAATAATGACCATGAAGACCTTAAAAAATCATACGTTAATCTACGACAATGAATGTCCGATGTGTAATCTATATTCCCGGGGCTTCACAAAATCAGGGATGCTTGATGAAAACGGCAGAGAAGCTTTTACAGAAATCTCATTAAGAAATAAAGACCTGATAGATATCCATCGGGCAAAAAATGAAATTGCATTGGTAGACCATAACAGCAATGAAGTGATCTATGGATTAGACAGTCTACTTCTGATTATTGGAAATTCTTTCCCACGGTTGGAAAAGATAGCAAGACTACAACCTCTTTATTGGTTTTTCAAAAAACTCTATTCTTTTGTCTCTTACAATAGAAAACAGATTATTCCATCAGCAGAAAATGGTGCGGAAGATGCCTGTGTTCCTGACTTTAACTTAAAATACAGACTATTGTATATAGCGTTTGTTGCGGTTTTCTCTGCTTGGATTTTAAGTGTGTTTTCCGGAAAGCTGGGGGTAAACTTGGACCGTAATTTCTTAAGAGAGTTTGCTGTTTGCCTGGGGCAGATCTTCTGGCAGGCTGTTTTTCTAAGAATCTATTTAAAAGATAAAATCTGGGATTACCTGGGAAATATGATGACAGTTTCTTTAATCGGAACCCTACTCCTGATACCGACTTTGTGGACAGATTTTGATTCTGTTTTTTACATGATTTATTTCGGAATTGTAGTTTTTATCATGTTTCTGGAGCATTTGAGAAGGTGTAAAATACTAAAGCTCAATTATATTCCTACTATTTCCTGGATTCTATTCAGAACACTAGCATTGGGTATCATTATTCTGACAACTCTTTAAAATAAAAACAATGAACCACCTGGAACTTATCAGACAAGTAGAATGGAAAGATCTTAAAAAACTTTCTGTTAAAGAAATGTTGATTGAAAATAATATCAGCCTGCCATGGCTTTTTATTTCATTGATTTTAGCGTATCATGGGTATTATGGGATCGCATTGCCGTTTTCAGGATTTTATTTTCTGACAGCACTGAGGCAGGTACATAACGGTTTTCACAACTCATTGGGAACCGGAAAGTTGCTGACATGGCTGTCTCTGTACCTGAACAGTATTTTAATGATGGCTTCTATTCATGCGGTAAAGTTCAATCATATCAGACATCATAAATTTTGTCTGTCTGAAGAAGATTATGAAGGAAAATCTGCTTCTATGAAATGGTATGAAGCTATTTTATATGGACCCCAACATATGTTTTTGATTCACTGGATTACTTTAAAGAAAGCAAATACAGTGTATGTGAAAAATATGATGGTAGAGCTGCTTTCAATAGCTGTTTTTATATCTGTCGTATTTTATTTTCAAATCCACTTTCTGATGTACCACCTACTGATCATGCTTTTTGGTGAACTTTTGATGGCCTTTTTTGCGGTGTGGACAGTTCATCACGACACTCATGAAAATCCAAATGTAGCAAGAACTCAGCGGGGATTTTGGAAAAACAAACTGACCTTCAGTATGTTTTATCATATGGAACATCATCTTTTTCCCGCTGTTCCCACCATTAAACTCCCGGAATTGGCAGAAAGAATAGATAAAACCTTACCGGAATTACATAAAAAACAAACTTTTTGAAAATGTCTGACATATATTTAGAAACACTAATCGATGCTGATATACACCATGTTTTTGATCTGGCAAGAGATATTGATCTGCACCAAAAATCAACTTCAAGATCCAATGAAAAAGCAATTGCAGGACGGACATCCGGCCTGATTGAAAAAAATGAAACCGTGACCTGGAGAGCAAAACATCTGGGGGTCTATCAAACCCTTACCACTAAGATCATCAGTATGGAAAAACCACATCAATTCACCGATATTATGCTGAAAGGCGCTTTTAAATCTATGCGGCATCAGCATATGTTCAGAGACGTAGAAGGAAAAACCCTGATGACAGATCGTTTTGAATTTGAATCTCCATTCGGAATCATAGGAAAACTGTTGAATAGAATCTATCTCACTCACTACCTCAAAACCTTTCTTCTGGAAAGAAATGAGTTAATAAAAACCATCGCTGAAGAATCCGAAATGAGGGACTGAACAACCATTTAATCTGGGATAGGATACAATTTTATTAAAGATATAACAATCAAAAAATACACGATTATGAATTTTTTAAAAGCCGAATGGCGGAAATTAGCCATCATTAATTACGAATTCGATCCTGAAGTATTGCTGACCTATTTACCTCAGGGGACTGAGCTGGATTTTTATAAAGGGAAGTGCTATGTAAGCTTGGTGGGTTTTATGTTTTTAAATACAAAATTATTAGGCTTTCCTATTCCTTTTCACAGAAATTTCGAAGAAGTAAATCTTCGGTTTTATGTAAAGAAGTATGAAAACGGAATTTGGAAAAGAGGAGTGGTTTTTGTCAAAGAAATAGTCCCTAAACCGGCTTTGAGTTTTGTAGCCAATTCTATTTATCAAGAAAATTATCATACAATGCCTATGAAAAATAAGATCTGTGAGAGTGGCAATGAGCTGCTGATCAAATATTCCTGGAAAGACAAAAACTGGCATTCCATTCAGATTACAGCGGACAATACAGCGCAACCCATGGAGACTGATTCTGAATTTGAATTTATCACAGAACATTATTATGGTTTTACCAAAAAAGATCATACAACTTCAGAATATGAAGTCTGCCATCCAAAATGGGAGTTTTATCAGGTGAAAGATCATGAACTGGAAATTGATTTCGGAACAGTCTACGGTCAGGATTTTGAATGCCTGAACCTTCAGATACCTATTTCTGTAATGCTTGCGGAAGGTTCTGATATTAAAGTGAAAACGAAGAAATATATAGGGTGAAAGAAACTTATTGGAGAAGACATCATATAAACATTGTAAAATCCAATACCTTATACCTCAAATTTTTAAACCTCAGAAAATGAAAATTATCATAGCCGGTGGAACCGGATTTCTCGGCGACAACCTGGAAAAGTATTTTACTGAAAAAGGCGATCAGGTACTCATCTTAACCCGAAAGCCCAAACGTAAAAATGAATTGTACTGGAATGCAAAAACTGTAGGGGAATGGAGAAATAGCCTTGAAAAAGCAGATGTTCTGATCAACCTTACAGGAAAATCTGTTGATTGCCGCTATACAGAGAAAAATAAGCGGGAGATTTACTCTTCCAGAATAGACTCTACTCAAGTATTGCAGGAAGCCGTAAACAATTGCCTGGATAAGCCGGAAATCTGGCTGAACGCAAGCTCTGCAACCATCTATGTACATTCAGAAAAACATTTGAATACTGAGGAAAGTGGAGTGATAGGCGATGATTTCTCAATGAATATCTGTAAGAGTTGGGAAGAAGAGTTCTTTACCGTTAAAAATGAAGAGACCAGAAAAGTAGCACTCCGTACCTCTATTGTTATGGGAAATAACGGAGGGGCTTTTCCAAAATTAAAACTGATTACAAAGTTGGGCTTGGGAGGCAAACAGGGACGAGGTCAGCAAATGGTAAGCTGGATTCATATTGATGACTTCTGTAAAGCTGTGGAATGGATTATAAATAATGAAAATATTCAGGGAGCAGTCAATGTAACCGCTCCAAATCCTGTATCCAATGAAGAGATGATGAGAAAATTAAGAAAACAGCTGAATATTCCTTTTGGACTTAATGCACCGGTTTGGCAATTGGAAATAGCCTCTATCCTGCTGAAAACAGAGACCGAGCTGTTGCTCAAAAGCCGGAACGTTTATCCTGAAAAACTGAGTAAAACAGGATTCGAATTTTCTTATCTCCGGATAGATGAAACTATAGATCATCTTTTGAAAACCTGATATTGTATTTCATGGAAAGATAATTAAATTAGCCAAAACGATTTCCATATGCCAGCCAGACAAAAAACAAAAGTTATTGTTCTTTCTTCATTTTTGATTACTGCAAAGCTTTTATCTCAAGCCCATAATGTTTCTGAAGGGTATCAAAAGCCTGTAGATCCTGTTGTTGCAAAAAATGTAGAAGAATGGCAGGATCTGAAATTCGGTTTGTTTATGCATTGGGGAACTTACAGTCAATGGGGAATTGTTGAAAGCTGGAGCTTATGTCCTGAAGATGAGTCCTGGACTCAGAGAAAGCCCGAACATGGGAAATCGTATTATGAGTATGTGAAAAACTACGAAAACCTTCAGACCAGTTTCAATCCTGTAAGGTTTAATCCTCAAAAATGGGCGGATGCCACAAAAAAAGCAGGAATGAAATATGTGGTTTTTACTACAAAACACCACGATGGCTTTGCCATGTTTGATACAAAACAGTCCGATTATAAAATAACATCAGCAAAAACCCCGTTTTCTAAGAATCCGAAAGCAGACATTACAAAAGAAATTTTTAGTACATTCAGAAAAGAAGGTTTTAAAATCGGAGCTTATTTTTCGAAACCTGACTGGCATTCAGACGACTATTGGTGGTCTTACTTTCCACCGAAAGACAGAAATGTAAATTATGACCCGAAGAAATACCCTGAAAAATGGAAAAGCTTTAAGGACTTTACTTTTAATCAGCTGAATGAGATTACTTCCGGATACGGAAAAATTGATATTCTTTGGCTGGATGGAGGTTGGGTCCGCCCTTTCAATACAATAGATCCAAAAGTAGAGTGGCAGAGGACTATCAAAGTGGAACAGGATATTGACATGGACAAAATAGGTGCAATGGCCCGTAAAAATCAACCGGGGATTATTATGGTAGACCGTACCGTTCCCGGAAAATGGGAGAATTATATAACCCCCGAGCAGGCTGTTCCGGAACAGCCTCTTTCTGTTCCTTGGGAAAGCTGTATCACTATGGGCGATTCTTTCTCCTATGTTCCCAATGACAATTATAAATCAACTCAAAAAATCATTGAGACCCTGGTGAAAATTATTTCCCGGGGAGGAAATTACCTGATGAATATTGCACCGGGGCCCGATGGTGATTATGATGCCGTGGTTTACGAAAGGTTAAAAGAAATTTCCGGATGGATGGAGAAAAACCAATCGGCGGTATTTGCAACAAGAAGCGTAGCCCCTTATCATGAAGGTGAATTTTATTATACCCGGAGCAAAGATGGCAATACTTTAAATATTTTCCATCTGGATACCCAGTCAGAATACCGGGCTCCGTCAGAGCTTACCTTTGCTATTCCAGAACAATTCACTCCAACATCACTGAAAATTCTCGGTATTTCTTCTCAAGTTCAATGGAAGAAAAACGGAAATACAATTAAAGTACAGCTTCCGCAAGACCGGACAGCATTAAAATATGCTGCTGTCATTCAGGTAAGGCAGTAAATACAAAATAAAAAAGAGCAGAATGGATCTGCTCTTATAAAATATAATATTTTAAAATCTTTAGTATTTTCTGGCCAACAGAAGGTTCAGTAAGAAGGTACCAGTCCAGTTACTGTTGTTGGTACCGTTAGCTCCAATGAAATCTATACGGGCAACAGATACGGTAAGTCTGGTTTTTCCACTTGTTCCGTTATTAGCAAGACTTACAAATGATGCTGTAAATACATCAGGAAAACTTGAATTATTTCCTGCTGTAAGAATAGGGTACATATTGGTTACGTTGAAAGGGGCTCCCTGATATTCATAAACAATAGTCATTCTACTTGTATTGGAATACGAAGCTGTATGGGCATTGGTTACTGATGATTTACTGATAATCCACCATAGATCTGTTCCTGATCCGGTATCATAAGAAGTATTGGCATGGTTTGTCCAGTCTGCAACTCCCGGTGATCCGTTTCCATGAGGAGGAATAGACAATTGAGAACCGTAAATCTCCACGTTACTTGGCTTAGGAAGAACGGTAAAAGAGAGATCCCAAGTTCCACCAGTAGTATTCGCATTGTTCACTACTTCCGCATAAGCTCCTACCGGCACTACAAAAGAAGGAACAGGAACACTGTCTATTCTCAAAGTATTACCTCCGGAAGGTTGAATGGTAAGGTTAGAGGTAGAAATATTTTTAATTTTATAAATCCTACCAGTATAGCTGCTTGTTCCACTTCCAATAACCGGAAGCGTAAAAGTGGTATTACCTGTCCCGTTATAGGTAATATAATGATCAGTAGCGGTAATAGCATATGTGTTCGTTGTTACTTCCTTGTAGCCCGCTCTCAGAGATCCGTTTACTGCTAAAGTACTGTTGGGAGTTGAGGTGTTAATACCAACCTGTGCATTCAGCGTAAGTGCCCCGAATAAGAAAATCGAAATGTATTTTTTCATATTCATTTTTTTTAATTGTTTGTACAAAAATATAAAAAATTCATACGTAATTTGCTTTATGTTAAACATTTTATATATTCTTAACATAAATCTCCAATGCGTGATATTTAATATTTATTAGACTTATTTTTAAACAAGCTTATAGGTAATTCACTCATTTTCTGAAAGATAATAGCTATAATGCTATCGAAAATAACCTTCACAAATGATCCACTCACTTTCTCTATTCATCAGTAATCAAGATGGCTTTTTTTGTCTTTTGCAGACTATTTTAGATTTTTTTTTCAAGTAAAAATAGTAGATGTTTTATATTTTTATGGTGCCGGAATGAAAATTAATGGAAAATAAATTATAAATATATTTTATTGTATAATCTTAAATGCAATTTTTTGAATATGGTATAGTATGTGCATTCTTATGATGAATATGAATAATTTTAATTCAATATAATTAATTGATTAATATTATTTTAAAAATATAAACATCATGAATAAGTTATTTATTTCCACGTTGTTGGTACTAGGTTTATCAATGAATGTTTGTGCCCAAAAACGTCCACCTCTTCCTCCACATCCGTCAAAAACTGAGCTGGTAGATGCTAAAATGCGTGAACTCGATAAAAGATACAATACTGAAAAGAAATTGATTTTGAATCATCCGCTTGCGACCAAACAGATGAAAAGAGATCAATTAAAAGCTTTAAATAAAAGATATCAAAGTGAGAAACGATTGCTTAGAAGTCTTAAATAATATGGATTTCTTGCACTTATTAAAATAAGATAAGTCAAATTTCACATATTTGATTTTGTGAAATTTGTAATTCTCTATATGATTTATTGAAAAAGGGCGCTATTGTGTGCTCTTTTTTTTGTTTAAAATTAAATAGAATAAGCTTGATAATGCATTTTCAGATCAATTTCCAGAAACATGAAACATCCAATATTTTTCCTTAAATTCGCATAAAAATTTTTAAAGTAATGAATTACGATATTATTGTCATTGGAAGTGGTCCTGGTGGATATGTTACTGCGATCAGAGCAGCACAGTTGGGTTTCAAAACCGCAATTATCGAGAAAGAAAACTTAGGAGGGATTTGCCTTAACTGGGGATGTATTCCTACTAAAGCTTTATTGAAATCTGCTCAGGTTTTTCATTATATTAACCATGCTGAAGATTACGGATTGAATAAAGTGGAAGCTAGCTTTGAGTTCCCGAATGTTATTCAGAGAAGCCGTGGGGTAGCCAGCAAAATGAGCAAAGGAATCGAATTCTTAATGAAAAAGAACAAGATTGACGTAATTCTTGGTACAGCAACTGTTCAGAAAGGTAAAAAAGTTTCTGTTACAGATAAAGATGGTAAAGTAACTGAATATTCAGGAAGCCATATTATCATTGCTACAGGAGCTCGTTCAAGAGAATTACCAAACTTGCCACAAGACGGTAAAAAAGTAATCGGATACAGACAGGCATTATCTCTTCCTGAGCAGCCAAAATCTATGATTGTTGTAGGTTCTGGAGCAATTGGAGTAGAATTTGCCGATTTCTATAATACAATGGGAACAAAAGTAACTGTTGTAGAATTTATGCCAAATATCGTTCCTGTAGAAGACGAGGAAATCTCTAAGCACTTAGAGAAATCTCTGAAGAAGACAGGAATTGAAATCATGACCAACGCTTCTGTAGAAAGTGTGGATACAAGTGGAGAAGGAGTAAAAGCTACTGTAAAAACAGCTAACGGAACTATTACCTTGGAAGCTGATATCTTATTATCTGCTGTAGGTATTGCTGCGAACATCGAAAACATCGGTTTAGAAGAAGTAGGAATCCAAACGGATAAAGGAAGAGTTTTAGTAAATGAATGGTACGAAACTTCAGTACCGGGTTACTATGCGATTGGAGATATCATCCCAACTCAGGCATTAGCTCACGTAGCTTCAGCAGAAGGAATCACTTGTGTTGAGAAAATCAAAGGATTACACGTTGAAAAAATCGACTATGGTAATATTCCTGGATGTACTTACTGTCACCCTGAAGTAGCTTCTGTAGGTCTTACAGAAAAGCAGGCTAAGGAAAAAGGATACGAAATCAAAGTAGGTAAATTCCCTCTTTCTGCAAGTGGTAAAGCTACTGCAAACGGAAATACAGATGGTTTCATCAAAGTTATTTTTGACGCTAAATACGGAGAATGGTTAGGATGTCATATGATTGGTGAAGGAGTAACTGATATGGTTGCTGAAGCTGTGGTAGCAAGAAAACTTGAAACTACAGGTCATGAGATCATCAAGTCTATTCACCCTCACCCAACTGTTTCTGAGGCGATCATGGAAGCAGCAGCAGCAGCTTACGGTGAAGTGATTCACATTTAAGACATAGAAAAAGAGCAAAACTCTTTATTAATGATATAAAACCACAGATTTTGTCTGTGGTTTTTCTATTAAAAATACCTAATTTCGGTAAAAAATTAACATGAGGAATAAATCTATCATAGCCGCTTTTGCTTTAGCAGGAACACTCTTCTCTGCACAGGAAAAAAATGAATTTGTAGCTCCCAATGAAAACCTTGTTGCACAAAATATTCTGCCAATTCCCAAAAGTTTAGGCCAGAGTCTTAAAAAATATTCTGAAAGCAGAAATGCCTCTCTGGCAGATATACATCCGAACGGAAATGAAATTATTGCCGTTACCCGTTTTGCATCTACCAATCAGCTGTATAGAATTGCTATGCCTATGGGGGCCAGAAGACAGATCACCTTCTTTGATGAACCTGTTAATATTGCTTCTTATGAGCCCACAAAAGGGGAATACCTGGTCTATTCAAAAGATACGGGAGGAAACGAATTCGGGCAGCTTTATACATTAAACCTCAAAACATTGGAATCTAAACTGCTTACCGATGGAGGAAGAACCCAAAATGGTGGTATTACCTGGAAAAAAGACGGTTCAGGATTTTATTTTACCTCCACCAAAAGAAATGGGGGTGACCGTGATATTTATTATATGAATCCCTTAAAACCTGAAGAAACCAAGCCTGTTCTGGAACTTAAAGGTGGTGGATGGGGAATCAGTGATATTTCTGATGATCATAAGAAGCTGCTGATCACAGAATATGTCTCTGCCAATGATTCTTATCTGTATATCTACGATACGGAAACAAAAAAATTAGAACCCGTTACGGACAGAAAGGAAAAAGGAATTGTTCAGCTTAATGCTTCTTTCGGTAAAAATCCTGATGAAATCTACTATATTACAGACAGGGATAATGAGTTCAGCAGACTGGCTGTATTCAATCTAAAAACAAAAAAGATCAGCTATCTGACGACTTCTATTCCATGGAACGTAGAAAATTATGATCTTTCTAAAGATAAATCCAGACTTTCTTTCATTACCAATGAGAGTGGGATCAATAAACTGTATCTAATGAATACAGATAACCGGAAATATACACCTGTAAGCGATATTCCTGTTGGACTTATCGGTGGCGGAAAATTTTCAGGAGATGGAAAATCCCTGTATTTCTCACAGTCGGCAGCTAATTCAGGATCAGATATCTATAAAATGGATATAGCTTCTCAAAATATTGAAAAATGGACAGAAAGTGAGCAGGGAGAAATGCAGTCTGCAGATATGGCTGTTCCAAAACTGATAGAATGGAAAAGTTTTGACGGTATGAAAATTACAGGATTCTACTATCCTGCGCCAGCAAAGTTTACCGGGAAAAGACCGGTTCTGATTTCAATTCACGGAGGTCCGGAAGGACAGTCTATGGCTACATCACTTGGGCAGGCCAATTATTTCCCCAATGAAATGGGCATCGCAATGATTGCACCTAATGTAAGAGGATCTTCAGGCTTCGGAAAGACTTATATTGCAGCAGATAACGGATATTTGAGAATGAACTCTGTGAAAGATATCGGGGCTTTATTAGATTGGATTACAACACAACCTGAATTGGATAAGGACAGGATTATGATTACAGGAGGAAGTTACGGAGGGTTTATGACGTTGGCTACAGCATATGAATATGCAGACAGAATCAGATGTTCCATGGATGTAGTAGGGATTTCTGACTTCAATACATTCCTTAAAAATACTGAAGAATACCGAAGAGATCTGAGAAGAGTAGAATACGGTGATGAAAGAATCCCTAAAATGGCAGAATTCTTCACCAAAATTGCTCCTTTAAATAATATTGATAAGATTAAAAAGCCTATGTTTATTGTTCAGGGAACCAATGATCCAAGAGTTCCTGTATCAGAAGCTATTCAGATGAGAGATAAGCTGAAAGCTCAGGGAAAAACCGTATGGTATCTGGAGGCAAAAAATGAAGGCCATGGCTTTAGAAAAAAAGAAAACATCGATTTTCAACGCCTTGCTATGATCAGATTTATGCAGGAATATCTGTTGAAATAAGACATTATTTTATCTGAAATAAAAACACTCCCGTAAATTTTATGGGAGTGTTTTTATTTACAATGAAAAGGGGATAAAATAAAACGATACAAATAAATTAAATGAACCTATAAACCGGAAATACCTGTTATTTGTTAAAATAATTTTAAAATCAACATATTTATAAAAATTAATCTGATTTTCTCAGCCTGATTTCTTACATTTATTCTATGAATTTTGAGAGAGTAGGACTTGTTTTATCAGGAGGTGGTACGAAAGGGATCGCCCATGCAGGAGTATTAAAATTCTTGAAGGAAAAAAACATAGAAGTAGATATCCTTTCATGCTGTAGTGCAGGATCTATCGTAGGATGTCTGCATGCTGTTGGCAAAACACCTGAAGAAATTCTCGAGTTCTTCAATTCAATTTATTTTTTCAACTGGAAACATTTTACCTTCAACCAGCCAGGATTGGTTTCTTCGGTCATTTTCAGGAATTATCTTAAACCTATTTTTCACGATATGAAATTAAAGGATTTGGATATTGAAGTGAAAATTGTAGCCACAGAGCTGGTTTCCGGAACGCAGAAAATTTTTGATGAAAATTTTGAAATAGTAGATGCTATTATTGCCTCTTGTTCGATTCCCGGAATCACAACACCTTACATCATTGATGAAGAAATGTATTGTGACGGAGGAGTGCTCAATAATTTTCCGGCAGACATTATCAGAGACGAATGCGACAAGCTTATCGGAGTTTTTGTATCACCGCCTCATGATACCAATATTAATGATTTAAAATCAATTAAAGCCATTGTTTCACGTTCTTATGACCTTCTTTCCTATAGGATCGAAAAAGTGAAGTTTGAGTATTGTGACTGGTTTATTACTTCACAGAAGCTGTCAACATACGGAATGTTTGAGCGTAGAAAAGACAGGCTGGAGGAAATTTTTGATATTGGGTATAAATCCGCTGCAGAAAGTTTTGAAGCCAGCCAGTATCAGACGGAGCTCAAAAAATTAGGAACATAAAAATAAATCCTGCATTCATCATGCAGGATTTTATCTGATACAACGTAAAGGAAATATGCTTTATGGATTGAAATCCACGTTGCATCTATTCTTAGTTTTTAACTACCTGCCCGTCCTCACGTACAATTTCACGACCATTTTCGTCATTTACAGTAAGGGTGTAGGGTGCTTTTTTAGGTGAATCGGTAAGATAGTTTCTCCAAACCTGATAACTGTACCCCTGATTATTAAAGTCAATATAATAGTTTCCTCCTGTACCGTCAGGAACCAGTTCACCATCACTGATGATCATACTTGGTTTTGCCGTGATTTTAGCATTTGCATTCCATGACTGATACAAATACTTGCCGTTGGGCTGTTTGTCAATTCTTATCTTAAATTTTTTTGTTTTAATAATGACCGTTTTGGGTACTTTTTGAAAAGTAGCATAAGAGACTACTCGGTGGTCTTTAGATTCATTCGGAACTTCTTTTGCATATACAAAAGAAAACTGAGCCAGGCAGAAAGTCCCTAATAAGAAGCTTTTAATCATATTTTTAAAGGTTATTGGTTACTAAT
Source organism: Chryseobacterium rhizosphaerae (assembly GCF_003385455.1). Classification (GTDB taxonomy): domain Bacteria; phylum Bacteroidota; class Bacteroidia; order Flavobacteriales; family Weeksellaceae; genus Chryseobacterium; species Chryseobacterium rhizosphaerae. The sequence continues at coordinate 98,367 of NZ_QNUF01000005.1, forward strand.
CAGAGTTTCATCAAATATAAAGCCATTTTTAAAGAGATAAGGTATCGGATAGAATGGAGTTGTCTTTATGCTCTTCAAAAATCCGAAAAGATGAGCTAAGTATAGCAAAGAGAATTAGAAAGCTTAGATTCTTACAAGATAAGAGATAGAGAATAGAGTCTACCGATGCCATTGTCATTCCGTAGGAATCTAAACACATATACACAATGAAATCAGAGACTTTTATCAAAATTTTGATTACATCGGATCTTCGGTTTGTGGTCAAAAATCAAATTAACATCATTAACCACCCCGTCAAAAATTCTTCGAATTTTCGCCACCCCTCCGGAGGAGGGGAATATAGAAGCTTCCATTGTCATATTCACTATGAAAATCGTAGATTTTGAAAAGCTTAGGTGTACTTTTCAGCAGTGTGATAGTCACTTTATAAATCTTAAGTGTATAAAGCTTTTGTGATTGATATGTTCTCTCTCGGATTGAGCAGATCAAGCAGATTTTTATTTCTTATTATGCTAACATTCTATACTTAGATTCCTACGGAATGACAAAATGAGTGGACAGACAAAATCTGTTATTTATAATTCTGAAGGAATCTAGATTTGTATACACAAGAAAATCAAAGCTTTTCATTAAGCTTAGGTGTACTTTTCAGCAGTGTCATAGGCACTTTAAATCTTAAGTGCCTAAATCTTTTGTGACTTTTGTGGTTGATATTTCTTTCGCAGATTTATCTTATTTAAAGCTGTAAATTTTAGTTGGATAGAGCGGTATAGCTTGCAAAAGCCTCTTCCAGGCTGTCAAATCTACCCTTAAATTCATCAATAGAGCAGTCCTGAAGGATATTCCCTTGATGAATCAGAATAACACGGGAACAAAGAGCTTCCACTTCCTGCATGATATGCGTAGATAGTAAAACCGTTTTTTGCTGTCCGATTTCCTTTACCACATTTCTGATCTCAATAATCTGGTTGGGGTCAAGCCCATTGGTTGGCTCATCCAAAATTAACAAATCAGGCTGATGAATAATAGCCTGGGCCAGCCCTACACGTTGCTTATATCCTTTAGATAGCTGACCTATTTTTTTTGATTTTTCCGGAGTGATCCCTACAAGCTGAATCACTTCATCAACTCTGGCCTCGGAAATTTTATGAATGTTTGCAACAAACTGAAGATATTCCTTGATATACATTTCCAGGTAAAGCGGATTGTTTTCAGGAAGAAATCCTATTTTTTTCTTGCTTTCAATAGCATGTTCAGAAATATTTTGACCATTAAAAATAATTTCACCTTCATCAATTTTCAATGCACCAACGATAGATTTCATCAAAGTAGATTTTCCGGCACCGTTAGGACCAAGAAGACCGATGATCTCATTTTTATCAATAGAAATGTTGATATTGTTAAGGGCAGTTTGTTCCCCAAACTTTTTAGTCAAATTGATTATCTGAAGCGGCATAATAATGAATGTCTTTCTGCAAAAATAAAATAAAAAAACTCATTCGATGGAATGAGTTTCACAATATTTTTAAATAATATTTATTTTTTTGATTTCTTCCCATTACCAGTGGATCCCGGGGTTGCTGTAGAGGCTGTATTGACACCTGATTTTGAATTTACAGCAGATCTTTCATATAATGCATATTTACCATTCGTTTTACCGAAAATTTTCTCAACCTGTTTTTGGGTTAAAAACTGAGATTTTCCGACATACTTTCGGTTTTTGTTGATGATCTGAATAAACTGGACCGTCGGCTGACCGTAGTTTTTTTCATAGTGAAGCTCAATAATATCATTAGGAAGTTCCAGAATGATGTTTTCATCAGGAACAGCCGTTATAAAGCCTTCCATGATAAGTTTATAAAGTCCTGATACATCTCCATTCAGGTTTTGGAATGAGAAGGATCGGATGGTATTCAGGTTGCTGGTGTTCAAGTCCTGGTAATTGATTGTAAACTTATCTTCCTTTTTATATAAACCTACGGAATTATCTTTACCAATTTCCACTAAACTCTCATTTTTCAACACTTTAATTTGTGAGAAAACTGAAATGCTGAACATGCATGTAATAAGTAGAATTATTTTTCTCATGAATTGAATTTTAATGTTTTACAAATTGGTGTACATAAACTTACTAATAAAAAAGTTAAATAACAATTTTTATTTGTTAAACAAAAGTAACACTTTTTTTTGATATTCATAAGGAATTGCCTGTGGGAGCTATGGATTGGTGTTTGTTTGTAATGAATTGTAAATCATTTGTTTATTGCTTTTTTATGAATGTACTCCTGTTTGAATCTCTGAAAAAAGCAGATCAGAAATTATAGGGTGTAATGTATTGAAAAACAGGTTGGAAATGAGTTTGCAGCGTGTTGAATTAAAAATTATTTAAAATAAGTGTTGAATTTTATGATGATAAAAAAAGAAATGATGGTGCAAATAGCATTTTTGACGAAAGCGATAATTCACCAATAAGCTTATAATAATCTGTTTTTTGACACTGCGGATATGAAAGCGTCAAATTCCTGGCGATAGCTTCTTCCAACAGGAATATGATGATTGCCAAGAAGCACTTCGGTGGTGTTGAAAGCACTAACGAAATCAATATTGATCAAAAATGATCTGTGAATTCTTATGAAACCTTTGGAGGAGAGGGTTGCTTGTAGATCTGTTATTTTATTCTTTGAAATAAAACTTTCCTTTGTGGCCAAAACAACCTTGATATCATTTCCCTGGCTCTCAAAATAAATGATTTCCGAAAGAAAAATTTTGTGCTGCATTCCTTCTGTCCTGAATATGATAAAATCTTCCTGAGGAGCCGCTGTATTTCTTAGAATACGTTCTACCGATTTAAAAAAGCGTTCAAAAGTAATGGGTTTAAGAAGATAATCTACCGCTTCCAGCTCAAAACCTTCAATGGCAAAATCACGGTAGGCTGTGGTGAAAATAGTGGCTGGCTTCTGAGACAGTGATCTTAAAAAATCAATTCCGTTTAAGTGGGGCATCTGAATATCCAGAAACATCAGCTCTACAGATTGACTCTGAATCATTTTATAGGCTTCCATTGCATTGTCAGCTTTCCCGATCAGTTTCAAATGATCGATTCTGAAAATGTGATTTTCCAGTAACTTTGCTGCCAAAGGCTCATCATCTACGATAATACAGTTAATCATATTGTGAAGGAGTGATTATTTCAACTTTAAAAATATTGTTTTCCCGGGAAATTCTGAAAGTAAAATTTTCATCATAATGATGCCGGAGCTGTTTTTTGATATTTTGAAGGCCAATTCCTTTCTCATTATCAGTCTGATCCTCATGGTAAGTATTTTCAATTGTAAAGACTGAATGTTGGGGGTTGGTTTCCATTTCTATTTTTATTTCTGTCTGCTGGATATTTTTTCCTGCGCCATGTTTAAAAGCATTTTCTACTAAACTGAGATATAAAAGCGGAGGGATGGTATTGGAAGAATTTAGTAGGACCTGCTTGCTTATCTGTAACCTGTCCGTATGGTAGCGGAGACTTTCCAGAGCGATATAATCTTCAATAATATCCAGTTCATCAGAAACGGATACCCATTTTTTCTGTCCTTTGTATAAAATATAATCTAAAATATCCGAAAGCTGGCTAATGGACTGGGAAGTCTTTTCAGAATGGCTGAGGGAAAGCGAATAGATATTGTTCAGTGTATTAAACAGAAAGTGAGGGTTTAGCTGGGATTTGAGGGCTTTCAATTCCAGTTCGGCTTTCTCTTTCTGCAGGTTGGCTGCTTTTTCTTTTTCATCTTTGTAGCGGATAAAAAACATCATTGAAATAAAAATGAAGGCCCCGCTGATGATCGGAAAAGTATAATGAATTAAAAGGTATTTCAGGTCTGTGAAAATACTGAAAATACTGTCTTTTGTTTCATTGATAAAAAAGGGCTCGGCAATATAAACAATAAAGAACCTGTTGATGACTGATAGGAGATAAAGGCTGATGATAAGAAATACTGAACATTCAAGGTATTTTTTCTTATCAAAAAAATGCCTGATGAGGATAAAATAAATAAAATTAGCGGCAATAATCTGGAAAATCCAATGACAGAAATTATAAATAATTATGTCTGAAGATAATCCATCGTATTCTCCGTAATTTCTTGCGGTTCCAAACAGAAATAAAGCTGTCCAAAAAAACAGCTGGAAATATAGGGTACGTCTGATATGAACCTCTGACTCATTTTTCATCTTCAAAAATATAAAATCTAAAGTAGAGCTGACGAAAAATGTTGCTGACGACGATCAATTGGAGATGAACAACCTTATTTGATATTCAGAAGACTTATTGTACTGTTGACATCAGTTGAGCTGTTTTCCAAATGTCACGGTAAAAAGTATTCCGGAATCTGACAACATTTGCAAAAAAATGAAATGAAAGAACAGTCGGAAAGGTTGTATGGGTTGGATCACCTGAGATCCGTGGCCATTGTATTGGTTTTAATGTATCATTATAGGGCATTCACGCACCCGGCATGGATTGACAATATTGGCCGATTCGGCTGGACGGGTGTTGATCTTTTTTTTGTTTTAAGTGGTTTTTTAATAGCAAGCCAGCTGTTTAAAGAAATAGAAAATAAGCAGACCATCAGTCTGAAAATATTTTATATTAAACGTTTTTTCAGGATTATTCCACCTTATGGGGTTACCCTGTTGCTGTATTTTATTTTTCCTTTTTTCAGAGAGAGGGAAGCACTGCCGCCTCTATGGAAGTTTATTTCCTTTACCCAGAATTTTGGATTGAATGTTATTGATCAGGGTACATTTTCCCACGCATGGTCATTGTGTATTGAAGAGCAATTTTACCTTCTCCTTCCTTTGTCTCTTTTGATGGTAAAGCGGATCAAGCTGTTTCAATATCTGGCTGTTTTAATTATTCTCCTGATCCCTTTTTCTTTGGTACTCAGATTCTTTATGTGGAATCAGTTTTTAGTTTCTGTTGATAGTAATTCTATGGAATTCTGGCGTTTGTGGTATATGAAAATCTATTATCCTACGTATACCCGGTTAGATGGTCTGGGAATAGGTGTGTTTATTGGCTATTTAATGCAGTATTCATCAGTATTTAAGAGATTTGTTCATCATCATGGAAATACGTTTTTTTTCCTGGGATTGGTACTGTTGGGTGTTTCATTCTGGGTTTGTAATGAGCAGGGTTCAAAAGAAGCTTCTGTCTTTGGATTTACTTTGGTGGCTGTTAGTTACGGAATACTGGTAATGTCTGCTGTATCTGAATCTTCATTTCTTTCCCGGTACAGATGCTATACTACCACGCAGCTGGCTGCTTTATCTTATGCCATATATCTTTCACATAAAGGAATTATCCACATGGTACAAAGCGGCCTGGATAATTTGGGAATTCAAACTTCAGACAATATAAGCCTTATGATCTGTTTTTTTGCCTGCATTGGAGGAGGATTGCTATACAGATTCCTCATTGAAAAACCATTTTCGAGACTTAAATACAAACTGTTGAATGCCAATTATCATTAACAATAAAAATCCCCAAATAGAAATACTTTTTGGGGATTTAACTTCTATAATGCCAGGAAAACAGCAGAAATTAAGACTTCAAATAAAAACAGTCCTATTCATCTGAAGAGATACGTTTTATGGTAAGCCTGGTTTAAGCTGTGTTGGCGATATTCCATATTTCTTTTTAAAAGCAAAAGAAAAGTGGGAGAGGTCCTCAAATCCTACTTCAAGGAAAACGTCTTTGGGTTTTCTGTTCTTTTCTGACAGCTGGTAATAGGCCAGTTCAAGCCTTTTGGCAATCAGCCATTTCTGGGGAGTATTGTTAAAATGCCTTTTAAAATCCCGGTTAAAAGTAGACAGGCTGCGACCCGTGAGGTATCCAAGTTTTTCCAAAGGCATATTGAACATGAAGTTCCGTTCCATAAAATGGATAAGATCTATTTTTCCCGGGGCATCGAAATGGGCAAGAACTTTATCTACATCAGGATTTACCGATCTGAGGATGGCTATTGCTTCGGTTATTTTAAGGGAAGCAATATGTTCAGGAAAGGTTTCCTCCATTTCAAAATAAGGAAGCAGAGAGTTTAAATAACTTTTCAGTAGCGGATGGTTATTAAAACTGTAAATACATTGCTCCGGCCGTATGGGTTTAGGTAGATCAATTTTTTCATAATAATGCTTCAGGCGTTCTACCGAGAGATGGAGGACGACTGTTTTATGAGGTAGCCCGTCCTTAGGATAGTTGACAACTGTAGCTAACTGATTTCGGGGAATTAAAAAAGTATCGCCGGCATGGAAGTAATACGTTTTGTCTGCCTGTATGATTTTGGTTTCACCTGAAATAAACCAGACCAGCATATGATCATCAAACATAAGATCTGACTTGAATAGTTTATCCTCATAGCAGGATAATTTGATCTCCTTTGTCAGGTATTTTGAAATATGATCCATGGCTCATGATATTTTTAGACTAATAAATATAATACATTTTGCAGTGTCTTTTTTGCCTTATTCAACCGGAAAACGGATGCCTGTTATTTTCTCACTCCAATCCCATAAACGGATGGCACTGGATTGATCCAAAGAATAGGGTTTTACCCCTTTTGTTATTGCATTTTCAAGTGCTAATGGGGCAATATCCGTATCTTCACAGTAGACTCCTCCGATAGCATTAAGTTGTGGGCTGGTAGCACACCATACTGTTGTGGCAGCACCCTGAGGAATTGTTTTTAAGGTAGAGAGTATTTCCTCAGGAATATTCCCGTGAGCGTCTGCCAATCCCATTTTTTGGAAAAGTTCCAGGGGAGCTTCTCTTCCCAGTTCTGTACCGGCAATTGATCCCGGATGTAGAGAATATACTCTTACTCCTGCTGATCTTGCCCGGTTATCCAATTCAAGAGAAAAAAGATTCACTGCTGTTTTAGATTGCCCATATCCCTGAAGAGTTTCATATTCACGGGTAAGGAAATTAGGATCTTCAAAGTTGAAAGGAGCAAACTGATGTCCTTGTGATGATACATTAACCACTCTGGCTCCCTGGGCATTTTTAAGAGCCGGCCATAGCCTTGCTGTTAACTGAAACTGAGCGAGGTAATTTGTAGCCAGCTGAGACTCAATACCCCGTTCATCTTTACGTAAAGGTACCCACATAATACCTGCATTATTGATCAGCAGGTGAAGAGACCTTCCGGATGCGATAAATTTTTGGGCAAAATCATCAATAGACGAGGGATTCATGAGATTCATAGGCTCGATTTCTACGTTTTCAATTCCCTTCAGGTTTTCTACGGCCTTTTGTATATTCCGTGCAGGGATAATAACTGTTGCTCCCGCTGCAGCCAAAATTTTAGTCGTTTCCAGGCCGATACCTGTATTTCCTCCGGTAACAATGGCGATCTTTCCCGTAAGATCAATCCCTTTGATCACTTCCTCTGCTGTCGACTGTGCATTAAACCCTGAAATAATAGGCTTTTGCATTGTACCCTGATAATTACTGTTTTGCATTGTTTTGGTATTTAAATGTTATACAGCAAAGGTATTCCGGATTTATTCTTTTCATTTTGTTGTAAGCGTCAATTTACTTTGTTGTAACTGTCGTGGTATTAGTTTTCTGTATTTTGTCTGAATATCATTTTAGAGGAATTTTTACGTTATAACATGAGCAGAATTAATAAATTAGCAAGTCAGATAAAACTCAATACATGATCACTATTACAATGAAGAATACATTAAGCAGGCTGTTAAAAACAGAATCATTCAGAAAAATAAAAACAATACATACAGCAATGTTGTTTGCTTTGTTATGTATTTCTTTTACAGGGTTCGGGCAGACACCTGCTTCTGCATTTGATATGATATACGGTCAAATGAAGCAAAAGAATTTTTTTGAAGCCCGTACATCTTTTGCTGCGCATAAGAAAAAACTGCCTGTGGAATATCAGTATTTTACAGAAGCGGTACTTGATAATGCATTTAACAAACCTCAAGAATCTAACCTGAAAATTGCAAAGCTGGAAATGTTGAAGCCTTCATTTCCGGATTCCCTGATGCTTAAAATAGGGCGTATAAAAGAAGATAACTGTATGAAACAGTATGATTATGCCGGAGCTAAAAAAGCGGTACAGGGGACTCTTCAACAATATGACAGGCTACTTACACAAGATGAAAAGGATGACCTTAAGAATAATCTGAAAATCTGGACCGCGCTGGAAAATGAGCCCCGTCAGAAAATTGTCATGAACGGTTCAACTCGTTTGAAAATGGAAAAAGATGCGGCAGGGTTGAAAAACCTGAAAGTGGATATAGGAGAAGGTACCATGAACTTTATTTTTGATACGGGTGCCAATATTTCTACAATTTCAACTTCAGCGGCCCAGCGTTTACATATGAAGATCATTCCGGCTGCTATTGATGTAGATGCCATTACCGGTATTTCTGTTAAAGCTGATCTTGCAGTCTGCAAAAAACTGGTTCTTGGAAATATTACCGTTGAAAATGCTGTATTTCTGGTGTTTGCAGATAGCGCACTCAGTTTTCCTCAAATCAAATACCAGATCAATGGTATCCTCGGTTTTCCTGTGATCGAAGCATTAAAAGAAGTTCAGCTGACTAAGGACGATTACTTTATAGTGCCAGACACAGAAACGAAAATAAATACAGTCTCCAATCTGGCTATTGACGGATTATCTCCCCTTATTTTTATCGATGGGAAACATTTTTCATTCGATACGGGAGCAGACCATACCATTTTGTATGCCCCTTTTTATCAGGAGAATAAAAAAAATATTGACAGGCAGTATCAGATGACTAAGATCAGCATGGGGGGAGCCGGTGGGAAAATTGAATATGACGGATTTAAGATCAATCATACTTTTCATATCCTGGATAAGAAAATTCCTCTTGAGAATGTAAGTGTGCTAACAACCAAAATTAATAAAGAAACGGTTTACGGAAATATTGGGCAGGACGTGATCCGTCAGTTTAATACAATGACCATGAATTTTGATCAGATGTTTATCAGGTTTGACTGATCAGAGGTAGGAAATTAAGAACATTTATCATTATAATAGAATAGCACCATTTAATGAAAATGGTGCTATTCGGTTTAATGAACAGGAAAAACCTGTTCTAGATACAAAATATGATTGATATGAATGTGACTTTATTTACGGATTCTGGGTAATCTGTGGGTTGTTATTGATTTCTTTATTAGGGATCTGAAACCTGAATTTGTCCGGTGATAGATTAAACCTTCCGAAAGTATGGTTCGTTCCCGGGTATATCCTTTCCAATGGGGTATTTAATCTTTTCATATCAAACCAGGCGTAGCCTTCTCCCCAAAGCTCTATTCTTTTTTGAAGGATAATTTCACTGATCAGTTCATTTCCTGTTTTTGAAGAAAGGGTGTATGCCTTATCTCTTTTGGATGAAATCTCAAATAATACCTGTCTGGCCTCGGCTTCTCTTCCCTGTCTGGCAAGGGCTTCAGCTTCTATATAGTAAAGCGAGGAAGCTCTGATATAGATATAATCGCCCTCAAAAAGACTAGGATCTTTAAACTTCCAGCTTACATAGGCAGGATAGTTTTTGGTTTTTCCATTAAAAGTATATGAAGCACTTTGGCTGCCATTGAAAACTTTTTTCCGGTAATCCGTTTCCGGAATAGCATCATAAAGACGTTTGTCTATCAGTTTACGGATCTGCGCAGCTCCGGCATAGCCTTCATTGGTATTATCAAACATAGAGAAGAAAGAAGCATAATAATTCCCGATACTCATAGTGGATATGGTATTGTGGAACCCCCATATTGCTTCGGGATTGCTGACAGTAGAGAATCCGGTAGTGGTATAGTCGTTTTCTGTCATCAGGGCAATACCCTGTTTACTTTCTTCTGCATATTGGGCAGATTTAGCATAATTTCCTGTTTCCAAAAATACTTCAGCAGCAATAGCCTTAGCTGTCCTCTGATCAATCTGAGCTTTAGAAGGGCGGGCAAAAGTATCCAGAAGGACAATAGACTCTTCAATATCTTTAACAATTTGCCCATATACTTCTGAAACGGTTGATCTTGGAAGTCCCTGGCTTGGGTTACTGCTTGTCAGGACTAAAGGAACGCCGGGTTCCGACTGATGTTCTTTGTAGCTGTTAGCATAAAAACGTACCAAATAAAGATAGGAATAGGCTCTTAATGCAAGCAGTTGCCCTTTAATAGCTCTGTTTTTGGTACCCGTATCATTTTTCAGATCATCAAGAAGCTTATTGATTACAAATATTCTTGCATAAAAAGTGGTCCATACAATTTCTGAGGCAGAATTGCTGGCATTGGTTGCCTCATAATTATAAAACATTCCCAAATGCTGATTGGTAGACTGTATAACATCATTGGACATCAGGTCTGCACCTGCTTTTATTCCCATAATCCCAAAATCGGAATGAGAGGTCGTTCCTCCGGCTCCATTGCTTCGGAGATCAAGATAGATTCCGCCCAATATTTTTTCAGGGCTTGATGAGTCATTATTTAATTGCTCTCCGGATATATCGCCTTCCGGCAGCGTATTGAGGTCACTGGAGCAGCTATGCGCTATCAATCCGATGCTTATAGCAGTTATAAAGTATTTTATTGTTTTCATAAGTTCTTTTAAAATGTTAGTTTAAAGCCGAGAGAGACACTTGATAGCGTAGAATATTTGTATGAATCTGAAACTCCGGTTAATGAAGTTCTGGGATCATATCCTTTTCTCTTGGACCATAGGTAGAGGTTGTTTCCTGTGAGGTAAACTTTTAAACCGGATAAACCAGCCTGTCCTGCAAAATCATCAGGCAGCTGATAAGACAGCGTAACATCCTGAAGGCTGATGTAATCTGATTTGATAAGATAGAGTGTTGAATTTCCATTCTGATTGGTTGATGTCAGGTCCACTCTTGGTAAAGCTGCACCGGGGTTTTCAGGAGTCCATGTTTTATCCAGATCCGTAGAGTAGTTAGAGGCATAGGTATCCGAATGGAATAAGCTTCTGTAAATATCATCATACCCATAGCCGCCAAACTGATAAGCAAAATTAACAGACAGGTTCAATCTCTTATAGGTTACATCTGTTCCAAAACCACCATACACTTTAGGAATAGCTGATTTTCCAGTATTGTAGTCTGTAGCCTCCTTATAATTATTGGTTATGGTTTTTTCTTCCTTTTGAGTGGTTGGGTTGATGACTGTACGGTACCATAAGGCATCCCCGTTATTGGGGTTTACACCGGCAAACTCTTTAAGGTAGTAGGTATATCTGTCACCGCCTTCCGCCAAAATAAACAGGCCGCTGACAAGACCCGTATTTCTCTGTTCAGCAGGTAATCTGGTAATTGTATTTTTATAATGGGTCGCATTGGCGTAGATATTCCATTGGAAATCATCGGTACGAAGAACATCCACATTGATATTAGCCTGTACACCTCTGTTTGTCATGTCTCCTATATTTCCGTATTTTACATAAGATCCGGCATTGGAGGGAGGAAGAGGAAGCGTATAAATCATATCTGAGACTTTCCTTTCAAAATAATCAGCATTTAAGGTAATCCTGTTTTTCAACAGGGAGATTTCAACACCGGCATTCAGATTCTTGGAAGTTTCCCATTTTAAATCTTTGTTTCCTTGCTTTTTGAGGGATAGCACAGGCTTGTCATCCCCAAAATTGTTGATCCCATAGATATCCTGATACGCATAATAATCCCTATTGGTCCCGTCTAACAGGATGTTGTCATTTCCCTGCTGTCCGTAGGAAGCTTTTAACTTTAAAGAATTGATCAGCGCATTATCTTTAAGAAAGTTTTCTTTGGCCACATTCCATGCTACTCCCAATCCATAGAAATTTCCCCATCTGCTTTCCGGAGAAAAAACAGAAGAGCCATCTCTTCGTACATTGGCATTAAAGAAATATTTACCGTCATAATTATAGAGTAATCTGGAGAAATACCCTTCTACAGCATACTCATAGCCATTCCCGGACAGGTCTGTTATTTTTACGGCATTATCAAAAGACAATGAATTCGGTAATAAAAGTTGTTGTTTTGATCCGGAAAATCCTTCATTTTTTATTTTGTTTAATTCGTGGCCTACAAGGATGTTGAAACTATGATTGCCTAATTTCTTTTGATAGGTAAGCAACTGCTGATGATTCAGGGTATATTTGAAAATTGAACCTTTGGAAATAGTACCGCCCACGGATGATGATGTACCTCCTTCTGTATTTCCAAACTGAAGGTTGGTGACATTCTCAAGATAAGCTCCGAAATTATAAGTAAAGTCCAATCCTTTAATGATTTCATAGTTTAACCCCAGGTTGATATTCGTAATATTGCTGGTGGTTTGAGATTTATCCTTTTGGAGATTGCCCACCGGATTTTCAAACACAGCATAAGACCTTGTAGCTCCGTTAGGACCTTGCCCGTCACCATAATCATACAGAGCATTTCCATTAGTGTCGTAGAGCTGTTGATAATTATTATCTCTGAGGAAAACAGGATAAAAAGGAGATATATTTCTGGCAAACTGAAAAGGATTGGAAAAACCACCTGATTCTCCAAAATCCTGCTTGCTGTAAGTATAAGAAAGGGCTGTCGTTAATTTTAGTTTTGAGGTAATAGAATAGTCCAGGTTGGATCTTATCCCAAACCTTTCAAATCCGGAGGAGATAAGATAGCCTTTATCATCCAGGTAGTTTAAGGACGTATAAGATTTTACCTGATCACCATTGGCACTGATTCCTACAGTAGCTTCCCTTCTTAGGGCAGGTTTGAACAGCAGCTTTTTCCAGTTATCCTGATACAATAACTGAGCATCCGGATTAAATTGACCGTCTTTTGTAATCAGCTGATTAAAAGGAGTGTTGTAAACATTGTATCCCAGTTTGCTTAAAGCAGCCAATCCCGCAGCATGAGGACTGGCAGCAGAAGGTATAGCACCCGGTTGCTGGAGTCTTGCCACTTCTCCAATCCTCGCCCTGTTATAGTATGCGGTATAATAATCCTGTGGAGAGGTATAAACCGAATAATCTTCAATAGATCTGAAATTAACCCCGGTTCTCACATCAGCTTCAATATGTAACCCCTTCGTTTTGCCTCTTTTGGTGTTGACAATAATAACACCGTTGGCTCCTCTTGATCCGTATAAAGCATTGGAAGAAGCATCTTCAAGAAAGGAAATACTTTCAATATCTGAGGCTGCAATACTGTTGAGGTTTCCGCTGTAGGGGATACCGTCCAGAACGATGAGTGGATCACTGGAGGCGTTAATAGAACCTATTCCTCTCATTCTTATAGTTGGCTGTGAGCCGGGTTGTCCTGAAGAGATTACCTGTACACCGGCAACCTTTCCACCAATTCCCTGAAGAATGTTTCCGTTTTGAAGGTTAGACAGGTCTTTAGCTTTTAAGGACTGTACAGATCCGGTGATCTCTTCTTTTTTCTGTTTTCCAAAGGCTACCACCACCACTTCTTTGATCGAGGTTTCTTTGGAGAGGCTGTCTTTACTTTGTGCAAAGCCATATTCTGCGAATAAAAGCACAGCCAATACACCAAGTTTGCATTGTTTTTTTCTCATTATATTATCATCTTTAAGTTTAAAATCGTAGGATATGACGGCCTGTACTTCCAGTTAAGGAATAAGAAGTCCCGGCCTCCCTTTTTGGGGAGGTTCCAGTGAAAAGCTTATAATGGGTACAGGGTTAGTTAAGCCTTGAAATAAAAGGCCCTACAGTATCAGATTGTGTATGTGAAGTTATGACATCATCATTGTACACATCGAAAATTCAAAACACATATTTTGAGAAGTATGATCGTGCTGTGAAAGACATAGATATGCACTGCGGTTATGTTGGGCAGACATCCTATCGACGATGGTGAACAGGTAAGTATCGGAGTAATTTTTATTCATGAGAATAAAGTTTATTTTTTTTAACTGTGTCAAAATTATTTAATTATTTGTAAATCCTTATCAATAGGGGATATGAGATATATCATATAAGTCTACTAATTTAGTAGGGTAATGGGGATTTAAGTATTTGAAGTATGGATTTTAAATGTAATATATTTTAAATCAGTAAGTTATTTATTTCGTTGAAATGCGAGATAAAGTCTCTATTAAGCTTCTTATATGGTGTGAATAAATCTTAATAATAAAAGTCTATTGTTTTTGTAGACTTTTTGTTTATTTTATGGGAATGAGATGAGTTTGTTTTTGGCTAAGAAGAAGTGAGATTGAGCGAAGTCTGTTTTAAGCGGTATTCAGAATTTTACATCAACAAAAAATAGATAAAAATGAATATTGTTTTAACAGGTTCCATCGGGAACATTGGAAAACCACTTACAGAAGAGCTCGTACGAAAAGGACATTCGGTAACCGTTATCACCAGTACTACAGAAAGAGTATCCGCTATTGAGATGCTGGGAGCAAAAGCTGCTGTAGGAAATATGTTTGATGTAGATTTTCTGACCAAAACATTTGAAGGGGCAGATATTGTTTATTTAATGGAAACTATGGAGGCCGTGGGAGATCTATTTGATAAGAGTATTGATTTCATTGGTGAGATCAGTAGGATAGGGCACAACTACAAAAAAGCTGTTGAACGGTCCGGTGTTCAAAAAATCATACATCTCAGCAGTATTGGCGCACATACCGACAAAGGAACAGGTATCATTGTTTTTCATTATGATGTAGAGCAGATACTCAGAGAATTGGCGGAGGCTATTTCTATTAAATTTATTCGCCCGGTGGGTATTTACTTCAATCTGTTTTCCATGATTACCGGCATCAGAAACAAAGGAGCGATTGTTTCCAACTGGGGAGGCGATAAAAAAGAACCCTGGGTTTCCCCATTGGATATTGCAGAAGCTATTGCAGAAGAAATTGAAAAACCCTTTGAAGGAAGAAGTGTTCGTTACGTAGCCAGCGATGAGGTATCTCCCAATGAAATTGTGAACGCTTTGGGAGAGGCTATTGCTAAGCCGGATTTACAATGGCAAATCATTCCGGATGAGGAATTATTCAATCATTGGGTGGATATCGGATTCAATGAGCAGGTGGCAAGAGGTTTTGTAGAAACCCAGGCAGCACAGGGGAGTGGTATATTATACGAAGACTATTATCAACAGAAACCTGTTTTAGGAAAAATAAAGCTGGCAGATTTTGCTAAAGAATTTGCTGCTGCCTATCAAAATGAATAATACATAGCGCATCACCGGCAGTCTCAATACATGATGGATAAGGTTGAGACTGCAATGCTGCTGCAAATCACCACAAATTAGTAACTTTATCCTTATGGAACAGCGGATTACAAAAAGAATAAAAACCATTACTGAATTTCACCGGTCAAGAGGTTTGCCTCATCCCGAACATCCCCTGGTGAGTGTGGTTGATTATAGTACCGTTATCCGGCCTGAAGATATTGGTGAGGCCAACTGGGTATTTGATTTTTATATGATTTCTCTTAAAATAGGAATCAATGGTCAATTGAAATATGGACAGCTGGAATATGATTTTGATGAAGGCACCATGTTTTTTATTTCTCCCAATCAGGTCTTCCGGATTGAAACTGAACCCGCTCTTCAGGAAAAGCAATCCGGGTGGATGCTGCTGATTCATCCTGATTTCCTTTGGAATACCCCTCTGGCAAAAGAGATCAGGCAATATGATTTTTTTGACTATTCAGTACATGAAGCTTTATTTCTTTCCAAAAAAGAGGAAAAAACAATCAATGAAATTATAGAAAATATTGAACAGGAATATCGGGCTACTCTTGATAAGTTCAGTCAAAATATTATTATTTCACATATAGAAACCCTGCTCAATTATTCCGAAAGGTTTTATGAACGTCAGTTTATAACCAGAAAAATTATCAACCATCACGTTCTTAATCGCCTGGAGGAGGTGTTGAATGAATATTTCAATGATAATGCTCCGGTTTCAAAAGGATTACCCACCGTGCAGTATATCGCCCAAAAGCTGAATATTTCTCCCAATTACCTGAGCCGGATGCTTACCACGCTTACAGGGCAAAGTACACAGCAACTGATTCAGGATAAATTGATTGAAAAAGCCAAAGAAAAACTCTCTACAACAGATGAATCCATAAGTGAGATTGCATATGATTTAGGCTTTGAGCATCCCCAGTCTTTTACAAAACTGTTTAAAAATAAAACGAATCTTTCGCCGCTAAAATTCAGAAATTCTTTTCATTAAATGAGATGAGGATTAAAAGCTCAGGATAGGATGTTTGTATAAAGGAATCAGGATATGTTGGGTCTAATGGAAGAATAAAATGAAAATACTTTAATGTCCATAGCTTACCACTCTTGAGATCATCCAGCCTTCATCAGTATGCTTCCAGATATGAACAAATTTGAACGTTCCACAATGGGTTAAAACTCCATTTTCCAGACGACAAAACTGATGTACCCCCGATTGAATAGCTCCGTAATCTTTAACAGGATATACTTCTACGGTACCGGGCACAAGTATTCTCCTGGTATAGGCATAGTTTTTAGCAACCTTTAGGAAATTATCAACGGTTTCTTCGTATCCAGCCAATCCACCGGTATCATGGAAAAATTCAAGGTCTTTGGTGAAAAAGGTTTTGAGTTTGTCGATATCTCCACTGTTGGCAGCACTGAAAAGTGTGCTGTCCCTTTCCATAATGGTATGATAGAGTTCCCGGGAAACCGGAGTGTAGGATTTTGTTTGCGAAAAGGCTGCCGACCCTAATGCACTGCATATCAGGATAGAGAAAGAGCGTGCCCCTATTATTTTTTTTGTAAAAAATGTTCATTGAATAAATCTAAGCATTAAATTTTGATCAGCATTTTTAAAAGAATCCATTGATCTATGAAAGCTTGAAATATCGATGATTACCATAAAAGAAATGATGATATGAAAAGAGTCGGTATAAAAATTAAGCCCATTTTTAGGAGGTATTGAGAGTATTTTTGTAAAATTAATTATATTTTTGATGATGATTTTATTTGTACAATTGATATTCGTGATCAATTGTGTAACGTGAACCCTTACTATTATGATGAGAAAATATTCTACTTATATCCTGCTTTTTGGATTTCCTTTGTTCGGATGCCAAACTAAGGTGGTTGAAAAACCCACCTATGAGCAGAACTGGATGTTGTTAGAAAAAGATAATAAAGCACTGGCTTTTGATGCCGATATACACTTATCTGATGCTGAACTTACATTGGATAAAAAATTATTTGAACTACGAAAACAATTCCTTAACGAAACAGAGAAACAGAAGATCCCTTTATATAACAGCTCTTTTAACGAATTAAAACCGTTGATAGAAGACAGTAAGCTGTATAAAGTTTTTCAAACGATGCCTAAAGGTGGTCTGCTGCATACCCACAGTGGAGGAGTTACCGATATGAAATGGGTGATTGCAGCGGCAAGAAAGTATAAAGAATGTTATGTCTATGACCAAAAAGATAATGATAAGTTTATTGTAGGTCAGCTGGCTTTTTTTGAAAATGGGAAAGTTCCCCAAGGATTCGTCAGTCTTGATAAAAAACTTCTTTCGGATCCTCATTTTGAAAAAGAGTTATTGGAGCGTCTCACTCTGAAGCGGGATAAATTATGTACCTATACCAACTATTGGATTGAGTTTGAAAAACGTTTTCAACGCATCAATCTGCTGTTGCCTTACCGTCCTTTCTTTAAAGAATATTATCTGAAAGGTTTCCAGGATCTGGCGAAAGATAAAGTACAGCATGTGGAAATCCGATATGTTTTTGAAGAGCTTTATGATTTCCAACATGGAAAATACCCTGTAAAGAAATCGATTACCGACCTGCAGGATATCGTTAAAGAAGTACAGAAATCAGACCCTCAGTTCAGCCTGAAACTCATTTATTCAAGTTTTAAGTTTTTAGATCCTCAAAGTATTGAAAAGCAGCTTGAAACAGCTTTTGAACTTAAAAAAGAATTTCCGGATATGATTTCCGGTTTTGATCTTGTTGCAGATGAAGCGGCAGGCCATAGTATTTCTTTCTTTGAGAAAAACTGGACCGCATTGGACGGACTTAGTAAAAAATATGGCGTAGAAATGCCTCTTTTCCTCCATGCCGGTGAAAGTAATTCGGTCTTTAATAAAAATGTTTTTGATACTTCATTGTTGAATAACCGAAGAATTGGTCACGGTTTAAACCTGATCTATTTTCCGAAGACAATGGAGCTGATCAAAAAACAGAATAAACTGGTTGAGGTAAGCCCAATCAGTAACCAGATTTTAGGATACGTCAGTGACTTGAGGAATCATCCGGCAAGAGTGTTATTAAGTAATGGAGTACAGTGTTCCATAAACAGTGATGATCCGTCGGTATATGGATATGAAGGACTCAGCTATGATTTCTGGGTTGCTTTTGTCTATTGGGAGCTGGATGTGAAAGCCCTGAAAAAATTGGTTTTCAATTCCATTACTTATTCTTCTATGAATGATAATGAAAAAAAGGTTGCCGTTGCCCACCTGAATAAACAGTGGAATGATTTTATTCAGCATACCAATCAGTCATTAAACTAATGTAAATGTCTGCCCAGTTGTTTTTTTGAATAGACCAGAATAAAATAAGGTGAGTTGCTAAACTCACCTTATTTTATATTTATCCTATTTTTGGGAGATAAGCCCTATTGCTTGATTACCGCTTTTTTAGATTTGAATTATTATTTTATGAGCAGTATATCTGTTATTTTCTTACTTTTTCGAAATTCAGATCCTGAAAGTCGAAGCTAAAATCTATATTGGGAGAGATGCCCTTCATTTTTATATTTTGAGCTTTTCCTTCTTCATCTAAGTTAAACAGGGCCAATGCATCGCAGTTCATATCTTTATAATCCCATTTAATTGCAAAAGTATTGGCTTTATAAAAACTCATAGGTCCATTTAGTTTTGGTGACCGATAAGACTTGAACCACAATTGACTTCCTTTTAGGAAAATCTCAATTTTTCCAAACCATTTATCCTCATACAATCCGATTAAATCTTCGTTCTTTATTGTCGTATTTTTTGCTTTGCTTACGGTCTCCCAAACTTTTTTAGTAACCTCATCTCCGGATTTTTTTTGTGACTCAAAATAAGCAGCATACTTATCTACCCAACCGAAATCGTTGAGCCCTAAATAGCTGTCAATAATCGTTTGGCTCACAGAGGAGAAAACACCGGCGCCGCCATTTTCCGTATTGGTCAAAATAACAATACCTAAATTTAAATCAGGGATCATGGTAACGATAGAAAGCATTCCGGGTAAGCCTCCCGTGTGTGAAACACTGAGATTCCCCTTCACATCTGATAAATTCCAGCCTAAACCATATCCATTGAAGTGTTGATTGTATCTTGGATTAGGATTTATTTGATCAACGGTATGGATCGTCCACATCTCATGTTGTCTTTCTTTAGTAAAAAGCTGTTTGTCTAAATGGGAACCATATTTACCATGGTTGAGCTGAACAAGCATCCATTTAGACATATCATCAACGTTGGAGACTATTCCTCCGGCAGCACCATTAACCATTGGTCCGTATAAAGATATTTTTTTTATAGTACCTGATTCTGAGGAATGTGGTGAAGCCATCATACTGAAATCCTTTACCTGGGCTATAGAGCTGAGAGAATTCTGCATTTGTAATGGTTCCAAAATACGCTTCTGGATAAAGGTTTCCCAGGTCATTCCACTTATTCTTGCAATAATTTCACCGGCCACCAAATACAATTGATTATCATAGTTAAACTGGGTTCGGAAACCTGAAACAGGTGTGAAATACTGGAAAGATTTTATCACATCGTTGATAGTGAAGTCTGTACCATCCGGAAACATCATTAAATCACCTGCTCCTAAACCTAGTCCGCTACGGTGACATAACAGATCTTCTATGGTAAAATTTTCCGTCACATAGTCGTTATACATTTTAAATTCCGGAATGTATTTTTTGACATTATCATTCCAGGAGAGTTTTCCTTCATCTACTAAAATTGATAAAGCAGCAGTTGTAAATGCTTTACTGTTAGAAGCAATTTCAAAGTTGGTATGCTCATCAATAAGCAGTTTTGTATCTATAGATTTTACCCCATAGCCTTTTTTGTGAACTATTTTTCCATCCTTTACAATAGCTACAGCGACTCCTGCAACATTGAATTTTTCCATCGCGTTGGCAATCAGCGCATCGATTTCTTTAGAGGGTATTTGTCCGGGTAAATGACTACTTGCAAATACAGTAATAATGGTAATAATGAATAGAGACCATTTTATTTTTGTCATAGCTGTTTAATTTGATATCATGGTTTTATTGACCACTCAGCTTCACGGTTTAAAGCAAGTGGATATTAGCAGCGCTAAATCTATAGATTAAAAGCCTAACTTCAAAATGAAAAGCCAATTTTAAATCAGACATGGAAGTTCCAGAATTGGGAAAAAATAGAGGCATTAAAATGGGTGGATGCACCCGTATTTTTTTTAAATAAACAGTTTGTGATATTTTTTTCACAAATTACTGCATAGTCTTTGATCAGAAGCTATAAAACAAGGAGTAAAAATCAGTATTATTGTAAGATCAATAATTGATACACTTTATGGGACATTGGGAAATCATCTTGTTCTTTCTGGTGATAGCGTTTGTTTATTCATCAGTAGGATTTGGAGGAGGGTCAAGTTATCTTGCTGTGTTGGCAATGTATGGTCTTCCATATCAGGAGATACGCCTGATAGCTCTTATATGCAACGTGATTGTCGTTACGGGAGGAGTTTATATTTATATTAAAAATAAACAGACCGATTGGCGGAAAATACTGCCCATTACCCTTGTGAGTGTACCCATGGCCTATCTGGGTGCCATACTGAAGATCAGTCAGGAAACTTTTTTTCTGATCCTGGGGATCACCCTGATTATAGCAGCCATATTGTTATGGATAAAAACAGATGCAAAGAACAACGCTGAAATATCACAGGATTCACAGGCATCCGTCATTCGGAATGGCTTTTTGGGAGGCGGAATCGGGTTTCTTTCTGGTTTGGTAGGTATAGGAGGGGGGATCTTTCTTTCCCCACTGCTTAATCTGCTGAAGTGGGATACCCCAAGAAAAATTGCTGCCACCTCCAGTTTTTTTATATTGGTTAATTCCATATCAGGAATTTTCGGACAGCTCACAAAACTATCCGTAGATATGGACTTCTTTAGAATTCTGAGTTTATGTCTGGCCGTTTTTATCGGTGGACAGATAGGTTCCAGAATGTCTCTCAAATGGAACCCCTTAGTTATAAAAAGAGTGACAGCTGTGCTTGTTCTGGTAGCGGGAATAAATGTTTTAATAAAATACTGGTAAACCCCACTTAAAAATGAAACTTAATATATTGGCGTTCGGAATAGCAAAAGATATTTTTGGAACACCGGACATGGAAATAGAAACCACAGAAGACTTGAATGTCGGACAGCTAAAAGATATTCTGGAAGACCGTTTTCCACAGCTGAGAAAACTGAAATCTTATTTTATTGCTGTGGATGAAGAATATGCGGATGATGACCGCATCATAACAGGTACTAACGAAATAGCAGTGATCCCTCCCGTAAGCGGTGGATAAAAAGTATGATTGATATAAAAATAACCGACCAGGCACTGAATATAGCTGACTGTTTAGAGGTTGCTCATGATCTGGGCAGCGGAGGAACAGCCACTTTTATAGGAACCGTTCGTAACAGGACCAAAGAAAAGCCTGTTGTCCGCCTGGAGTTTGAATGTTATCAAACTATGGCGATTAAGGAAATGCAAAAGATAGCCGACGCAGCTGCTGCTCTGTTTTCCGTTCGCAATATAGTGGTTCACCATCGAGTAGGAATACTATATCCCGGTGATGCGGCAGTGATCATTGTTGTTAATGACGGACATCGTGAGGCAGTTTTTGATGCCTGCCGGTATATCATTGATACCCTAAAACAAAAAGTTCCGATCTGGAAAAAAGAAATTTTTGAAGATGGAGATGAATGGGTTTCCGCACATCCGTAATGGTAAGGAATAAAATTTCGTATATTTACTATAATACTTCTTGTTAGATGAAAATCAATACCTTGAAATATAATTCAGTACAGAAGATAGAGATTATCAAAGTTAAGGATAACACAAGTTTTCCCTATACGGATGATATTTCAGTGGAAGAACCATTGGAAATCAGGATTTCATTCGGATCAGAATCCTACAGGGAGACGAAAAACCTATCCGTTACCATGAGAACTCCCGGAAATGACAGGGAACTGACAGCCGGTTTTCTATATACGGAAGGGATTATTGAAGACCCAAAGCAGATCAGAAATGTACAGCATGCTCAGGAGGCATGTTCCAGAACCAGTGAAAATGTGATCATCGTTGAACTTGCAGAAGGATTTGTTCCACAGCTGATGAAAACTGACAGAAATTTCTATACCACCTCCAGTTGTGGAGTTTGTGGAAAAGGATCCATCGAATCAATACGAACTGTAAGTGCTTTCCATAAACTGGAAAAAGAAAAAATTACCCTCAATCTGGAAACCATCTATCAATTATCAGAGAAACTAAAATCTTTTCAGGATAACTTCAGTGCCACAGGGGGAATACATGCTTCAGGCATTTTTGATCTGGAAGGTAATCTTCTTGCCGTGCGGGAAGATGTAGGAAGGCATAATGCACTGGATAAATTGATAGGATATGCCGTGTTCACTGACCAGCTGCCATTGAAACATAAAATTTTAGTATTAAGTGGAAGGGCAAGTTTTGAACTGGTTCAGAAAGCGGCAATGGCAGGTATTCCGGTTATTGCAGCAATAGGAGCTCCCTCCAGTCTCGCAGTAGATCTGGCAAAAGAGTTTGATATCACTTTACTTGGGTTCCTTCGGGACAACAGGTTTAATATCTATCACTCGGGGACTAATTTTGAAATTAAAAATTTGATATGAAAATAAGAATAAAAGATAATTCCGTGAGATTCCGAATTACCCAATCGGAGGTTACGGAATTGCACAAAAATGGAATAATCTCCAGCACCACACAATTTATAGACAACCCATTTATATATACTGTTGAAAAAACAGATGAACAACAGCTGTCAGCTGCATTTGTAGAGCATAGAATTGTAATGAAAATTCCAGGTTTTATGGTAGAAGAACTGGCTACTACAGATAGGGTGGGTTTCGACGGATTGAGCGGAAAAGTTCAGCTCCTGATAGAAAAAGACTTTGTATGCCTTGATAATACCATAGAGGATCAGAGTGATAATTATCCGAATCCAAATATGAAATGCTAACCCAAAAAAATAAAAGGCGATGGAAGAACATGATAACAATAAAATAGAAAAGGAAATTAAGAATGAGCCTCAGGCAGAAAATCCTTACAGATTACTTGATCTAAAACTTACACATGTTGAAAAATCAGCTGCCGGAATTCCTGCAGTATTAGCTGCTTTTAGTGATTTATTTGAAGAAAAAGCCCCTATTCGAGGGATGAGGGCTTTATTTAAAATGAATCAGATGGGTGGTTTTGACTGTCCCAGCTGCGCCTGGCCGGATCCGGATGATGAACGTTCGGTTCTTGGTGAATATTGTGAAAATGGGGCTAAGGCTCTCGCAGAAGAAGCGACAACCAAAAGAGTTACCCCGGAATTCTTTAAAGAAAATTCTGTATTTGATCTGGCAAAACTGGACGACTACGAGATCGGCAAGATGGGAAGACTTACGGATCCCATGTACTTGCCGGAAGGAGCTACTCATTACCAACCAATAAGCTGGGATGAGGCTTTTAAAAAAATAGCAGGACATCTCAATGCACTGGAATCTCCGGATGAAGCAGCCTTTTATACCTCCGGAAGAACGAGTAATGAAGCATCTTTTGTTTATCAGCTGTTTGCAAAGGAATTCGGAACCAATAATATGCCCGATTGCTCCAATATGTGCCATGAAACTTCGGGATCAGCACTGCGTCCTACCATTGGAATTGGTAAAGGTACAGTGACTTTGGAGGATTTTTACGAAGCCGAAGTCATTGTTATTATCGGACAGAATCCGGGAACCAATGCTCCCAGAATGATGAGTGCTCTTTCAAAAGGAAAAAAGAATGGAGCTAAGATTATAGCCATAAATCCATTGCCGGAAGCAGGTCTTATGGGCTTTACCAATCCACAGAGTGTTAAAGATATTCTTAATGGCGGAGTACAGCTGGCTGATCTCTATCTGCCCGTTAAGATCAACGGTGATATGGCTCTTTTAAAGGCGCTGGAACTTTTGTTGATCGAATTTGAAAAGGAAAATCCGGGCTCTGTGTTTGATGAAAATTTTATTACAGAAAAAACAGTAGGATATGAGGATTTTATCAGACAGTTTGATCATTATAAACTAGATGAGCTGGCTTCCCTTTCGGGAGTTTCGAAAGAATTAATCTATGAGGCTGCAGTAACAATAGCATCTAAAAAAAGAATTATTTTCAGCTGGGGAATGGGGCTTACCCAACAGCCCAATGGAGTGGATATGATCCGTGAAATTCTCAATATTCTTTTGCTAAAAGGGAGTATAGGCATACCTGGAGCTGGGGTCTGTCCTGTTCGGGGGCACAGTAATGTTCAGGGAAACAGGACCATGATGATTGACGAAAAACCTACAGATGAACAACTTGACCGTCTCGAAAAGTTTTATGGTTTCAAAATGCCACGCAAGCACGGCTATGATGTCGTAAGAGCAATTAAAGCCATACATGAAGAAAAAATAAAGGTCATGTTCTGCATGGGAGGAAACTTCCTTTCGGCAACACCTGATACCACTTATACAGCCCATGCCCTCAGAAAACTTAACCTTCTGGTCTCTGTTTCTACCAAACTTAACCGGGGACATCTGGTTCATGGAAAAGAAGCACTTATCCTGCCGACCTATGGCCGTAGTGATAAAGATATTGTGAATGGTAAACTACAGATCGTAACAACCGAAAACTCTATGGGGGTAGTTCAGGATTCAAAGGGAATACTGGATGCCGTATCCAATAATCTGATCAATGAAACTCAGATTGTCTGCCGTATGGCAATGGCTACTTTAGGAGAAAGATCTGTGGTCAGCTGGCAGCGTTATCATGACAGCTACGATGCCGTACGGGATGATATCGAGCAGTGTATCCCGGGTTTTGAAAATTATAATGTCCGTGTCCGCCAGAAAGGAGGCTTTTATCTTCCGAATGCTGCACGGGATAAACAGGAATTCTCGAAAGAACTGGGAGGGCGTGCCCCTTTTACCTTGACAGAAGTACCGGATAATACGCTTGCTGCAGATGAATATATGATGGCAACCACCAGAACTCATGACCAGTTCAATACAACTATCTATGGATTGGATGATCGCTACCGCGGGATTAAAAATGAGCGCAGGGTAATATTTATGAATCAGAATGATATTGATAAAGCAGGTTTTAAAGCCGGAGATCGGGTAGACCTTTACAATTATGATGACGGGATAGAGCGTGTAGCACCACTGTTTATCATTGTTTCTTATCAGATTCCGGAAAAAAATACCGTTACGTATTTTCCGGAAACGAATGTCCTGGTATCCGTCAATAATGTTGTCAAGGAAAGTAATATGCCCGCATCAAAATATGTGAAAATCAAAATTATGAAACATGACCCCGAAGTATACAAAAAAGTAGATCAGATGCTTTATCAGGGGGCTATTCAAAGACCGTAATAAAAAATAAACGATGAGTATAAATCAGAAATCTCTATATTTAGGCAAAATATGGATATTCGCCCTGTTTTTGATTGCGGGTATGGTATCTGCCCAGTCGCAATTTAAACTAAAAGTAAGTGGGGAGGTATCACAGCCGCTGGAGCTCTCCTTATCTGATCTTGTAAAAATGCCCAGAAAGGAAGCTAAATTAAAAGATAAAGAAGGAAATGTTCATGTGTATACAGGAGTTTCTGTTCTGGATATTCTTGCCAAAGCCGGGGTTCCTTCCGG
The DNA here is from genome assembly GCF_003385455.1 of Chryseobacterium rhizosphaerae. Lineage (GTDB taxonomy): Bacteria > Bacteroidota > Bacteroidia > Flavobacteriales > Weeksellaceae > Chryseobacterium > Chryseobacterium rhizosphaerae. Next base: position 124,366 of record NZ_QNUF01000005.1, read on the forward strand.
TAAAGAATTACACGGTGAAAACCTTTCCAAATACCTGCTGGTACAATGTACCGACGGATATCAGGTTTTATTCTCTCTGGCAGAGCTGGATCCGTCGATTGCAGATAAAAATGTGATTGTAGCAGATACCATAGACGGTAACCCATTATTGAAGGAAAAAGGTCCGCTCCGTATCATTGCCGAAGGTGAAAAAAAACCGGCCCGGAGTTCTTATCAGGTAGAAGCCTTGATTGTGGGGCATATTAAAAAGTAATTGTAACAAGTAATGACAAAGAAAATATGATTATTAGGAAAAAAGAGCACTGGTTTAAAATGCTTTTTGTTTGGCATGGATCTGTATTACCGGCTCTGTTGCCGCGTTTGTTGCTTCTTTTTGTATTTTCTTTGGGAGTGGTTTACTTTCGTGGAATTGTTTTTTCCTTTAAGATTCCGCTTAATCCCGCACCGCTTACTTTATTTGGTTTTGTACTTGCTCTTTTTCTGGGATTCCGTAATAACGTAAGCTATGAAAGGTTCTGGGAAGGACGCAAATTGTGGGGAGCTTTACTGAACACTTCACGGTCACTGACACGCCAGGTACTGACTCTTGGGAATACAAAAAATGATACATCAGTCACCGAATTTATTGACCTGCTCAGTTCTTTTGTTTTTGCCCTAAAACATCAACTCAGGGGAACAGATCCTTATGAAGATTTAAAGGACAGACTGGACGGAAAAAAACGGGAAACTGTACTTGCTTCGAAATATAAACCTGCAGTTATTATGAAATTAATGGCAGACTGGGTCCGGGAAGCAAAAGAGGGCGGTCGGATCGACTCTATTCAGCAGGCGCGTTTTGATGAGAATCTGGATAAACTTTCAGATATTGTAGGAGGTTGTGAACGGATTGTTTCCACGCCGATACCCTACAGTTACCGTGTTCTGCTTCATCGTACAGTGTATATCTATTGTTCTCTGCTGCCTTTTGGATTAGTAGATACTTTAGGCTGGTTTATGCCCCTGATCGTTGTATTCGTAGCGTATACATTTGTCGCATTTGAAGCCATAGCAGATGAAATTGAAGAACCTTTTGGTACAGAGGCTAATGATCTGGCATTGAATAGTATGTGCGAAATGATCAATGCTACCATTCATGAAATGGCCGGAGAAACGATTCCTGTGGTGCAGAAATCTTCACAGAATATTATCGATTAAATATTTTCGGACATTTTAAAACCCACCTCAAGGATTTTAGGGATACATTTTATAAATACCATCCTGTAAAGAAAACACCTCTTTTGCGGGAAAAGCCTTTTTAATTTTCCGGGCTGCTTCCTTGCTGCGTTTTCCGGACATGCAGTAGACTAATACCTGGTGGGAAAAACCGGAAATTTCATCAAAATGATTTTCTAATTCATCCAGAGGAATGTTCTTTCCGCCAATATTGAAATTCTGATGTTCATGGTCATCACGTACATCGATAAGTTCAAAATGTTCTTGATTTTCTTTAAATTCTTCGAAGGTAAGTGTGGGAACAGTCTGGGGAAGATCTGTAATTTGAACAGAGGATTTTCTCAGCTTTATAATTTGTGTTTTTCCACTCATCATATTGATAATCCACAATTTGCCGGCTAATATATCTTCGGAACCTGTAAGATATTTAATAGCTTCATTGGCCTGCATGCAGCCAACGATTCCCGCCAGTGGAGGTGTTACGCCACCTTCCTGACAGTTTGGAATCTGAGATTCTTCAACATTGGGAAATACATCACGGTAATGGGTGGAATAGCTTCCGTCTTTCTGTAAAACATTCCATAGGCTGACCTGGCCCTCATATTGATAAATTGCACCGTATACCAATGCTTTTCCTGCCAGTACACAGGCATCATTCAATATATATTTTGTTTCAAAATTATCTGTACCTTCAATAATCAGGTCAAATTCTGAAATCAGATCCATTACGTTTTCAGAAGTCACCCGAAGTCTGAACGGAATGATTTGTACAGATGGATTTTGTTGCTGTAACCGTTCTGCTGCCACATCCACTTTAAACAATCCGATATCATCCGGAGTATATAAAATCTGCCGGTGCAGATTGCTTAGAGAAACCGTATCATCGTCCGCAATACCTATTGTTCCTATACCGGAAGAGGTGAGGTATTGTGCACACGGACAGCCAAGACCTCCCATTCCTACGATAAGCACCCTGGCATTTGTAAGAAGATGCTGTGCAGAGCTGCCAAATCCGGGTAAAGCCATCTGACACTGGTAGCGTTCTAGATTCCCTTCCATCTTTATTATTTTTGTCGGTTCAGTGCTCGTTCTGCTATTGCTGCTTCCTCAGGGGTGTTCACATTCATCAGAGCATCAGGATCATGAGGTTCTAAAATAAGCGTATCACTATTGATCAAAACCTTTCTGGGACAGGTATTCCCTATACCCAGGAAATTCAGGAGCAGCGGATAGCTCTTAGGCTCCCAGATGGTAATTAAAGGTTCCGGTAACCCATCAAAAGGGCTTTTATAGGTAGTGGCTGCTTTTTCAGGATTTCGTGAATGCAGTAAAAATTCCAACGATTTTTTATCCAGCAGGGGCAGATCACAGGCGACCACGAGCCATGCTTTATCCCGCTGGGAACGCAGTGCAGAAAGAATACCACCAAAAGGTCCCATGTTCAGAAAGGTGTCCGTTAATGGATGATACTGCCTGTCAAAATTTTCTAGCTGATCCTGGCGGCAGGAAATATAAACCTCATCACAAAATTCGGCCAGCAGATCTGCTGCAAAATAACGCTGTTCTTTTCCATGCCAGTTCATCAGATCTTTAGGAGTTCCCATTCTTTGGCTTTTTCCACCTGCCAGCACCAGGCCGTTGATGGATGGAATTTTATTCTGTTCTTTTGAAATCATTTTTTCCGCCTGTTTTTTCTATTAATTTAATCTCCTTGATAGTGATATTGTGACTTAGGGCCTTACACATGTCATAGATAGTCAGTGCAGCTACAGAAGCTCCTGTGAGGGCTTCCATTTCTATACCTGTTTTGGCTTCTACCTCTGCAGTACAGTATATTTCAATTTCATTGCGGTCGGTAAGTTCTATATCAACCTTACAGTTCTCAAGTCCTATCGGATGGCAGAGCGGAATGAGTTCGCCCGTTTTTTTAGCAGCCATAATGCCGGCAATGATTGCGGTTTGAAAGACTGAACCTTTTGGGGTATTGAAGCCTCCTTCACTAAGCTTTTGTAAAATATTCTCAGGAATTTCCACTATTGCTTTTGCAACGGCTTTACGGCGGGTTATTTGTTTTCTGCTGACGTCAACAATAGAAGGCTGCAGTTTTTTATTGAGATGTGAAAAATCAGTCATAATCTTTAAAAATTATATTTCCATATGGGATATACCTCTCCTTTTTTAAAATGATTCTGCTCCAAAGGCAGTTCTATAAAAGCATCAGTTTCGGCGAGGTGTGAAAAATCACCGGAGCCGTTTGTATGAACGGATTCAGCGGTAAGCTGTCCTGAGGAGTTAATATTGAGCTTTACCTGTGCAAAATACTGAAGTCCGAATGGGAAGTCAATATCATCCTGCAATACCGCAAATAAAGGTGAAGTTGGAGGTGTTTCCAACGATTTTTCCAGCCAGGGAATGAAATAGCGATGCAGACACATAAATACTGAAACAGGATTGCCGGGAAACGCAAAAACAAGTTTCTGATCTTTGCTTCCAAACCAAAAAGGCTTTCCGGGTCTCTGCTTTATTTTGTGAAAGCGTTTTTCTATTCCCAGTTCCCTGCATACTTCAGGTAAATAATCAAATTTTCCCATAGAAACGCCACCGCTCAAAAGAAGTACATCATACTCCTCAATACAGCGGGCTAGTTCTTTTTTGATCTCTTCATAATGATCATTGACATGAAGGGTATCTGCCTGAATCCCATATTTTTTCAATACAGACTGTATGGAAACTCCATTGGAGCGTCTCAATTGAAATGGGGTAGGAACAGACTCTGCACTTACCATTTCATCTCCTGTAGAAATGATGGCAATCTTGGGAAGCTTTTTAACAAATAAAGTCGTTTTTCCAATAGAAGAAGCGATACCAATGATGGCCGGACTGATAATCTGGCCGGCTTTGACCAGTATTTCTCCCTCTTTTTTATCTTTTGCTTTAAGGTGTATGTTTTGCCCTTGTTTTATATCAATATTGATATGTGCCGTTCCATGATCAATTGAAATATCTTCGTAACGGATTACCGTATCCGCAGAGCTGTCCAGTGCAGCACCCGTCATAATTTCAATACAATCCTCTGCCGAATGGATAGAAACAGAAGGTTCTCCGGCAGATTGTACCGCTTTAATTTTAAATGAACGGATTCCTTTTTCGTAGGCATGATAGCTGATGGCAATTCCATCCACAGTGGGCCTGTCAAAAGGAGGGAGATCCCGGTCTGCTTTGAGATCTTCTGCCAGAACTCTTCCTAATGCTGAGTCGTAATGAATGAATTCCTTTCCAAAATCCTGTGCCTGGGAAAGGATGATATTTTCTGCCTGTTGTACGGTAATCATTTCCATCTTATCCTCCGATTGTTGCCATAGACTGATGGATCTGTGCAGCATTCAAACCTGATTGTTGAGCTTCCCATCCGTCTTTGGGTTTGTGATGTATAGTACTGATGATTGTATTTTTTAGTTCCTCATTCGTTTTTCCAGCACGTATTTCGTCTTTTAAATTAACCCCGCCGCTTTCATACAAACAGCTTCTGAGCATACCCGTTGGGGTGATACGTATTCTGTTGCAGTCTCCACAAAATGAACGGGTATATGCTGCAATGATTCCAACTTCACCCATAAAGCCCGGAATCTTATAATTATAGGATGTGGAGCTTTTAGGATCTGCTAGTTTTTGAATATCAGGAAAATGCTCCCTGATATGCTGGTAGATCTTTGAGTGATTCCAGTTCAAAAGGATGTCTTTATCATTCCCGTTAAATGGCATTTCTTCAATAAAACGGACATCTACGGGAAGGGATTTTGTAAGCATAACCAAAGGAATGATATCTTCAATATTTTGATTTTCCATCACTACGGTATTGATTTTTACCTTGATATCATGTTCGATAAGGCTTTCCAATGTTTTGATGACTTTATGATAGCCCTTTCTGCGGGTAATTTTGAAAAAACGTTCTTCATCCAGGGTATCCAGACTAAGATTGACTGATTTTATTCCAAACTCCCTGAGCTGTGGAATGTACGGTTTGGTCAGAAGCCCGTTAGTGGTTAGGCTAAGGTCACTAAGGCCTTCCAAACGTGATATTTTTTCGATGAGATCAATACTGTTTTTTCTCACAAAAGGCTCTCCTCCGGTGATGCGGATTTTATTGACCCCGAGTTCCGTAAAAACAGAACATATCCTGAGCATTTCTTCATCCGTCATCAATTCTTCCTGTTTAATCCATGAAAGCCCATTTTCCGGCATACAGTAGGTACAGCGTAGATTACACCGGTCCACAACAGCCAGTCTGAGGTAATTAATTGTTCTTCCAAATTTATCTTTCAGCATGGGGATAGAAATGTCTTATGACAAATATACTGATTGTTTTCCATGAAGTGGACTGATTCTGAGTTTAGGAGTAAACAACAATACTTTTATCACTGTTTCTGATAGTTTTGTCTGCTTCATGCATTTAATTCTAAAGAATTTATGCTTTGATGAAAAAATATGATAGAGTATTTTATAATTTAGCTGGTATAATAATGAGCAATGGAAAAGGAAAGGATTTCAAACCAATTACCCAATGAAAGCACCCCAAAAGTCGATGTAATTTATCAGGATGAAATAAGTTCTTCCGAACTCAATAACTTTCCGGAAAACTCCTTTACCATTGTTATTTTAGATGAATGCCGGGATGGTGAATGCATTACAGATATCAATACCTATGATCTGAATTCCAGGCAATTGTTTATACACCTGCCTCAGAAAGAATATATCTGGAAATTGCCTGCTGATGTATCGGGCAGAAGGCTGATTGTTCAGGATTCTATTCTTGAAACATTCTCTCCTACCTTAAAGCATACCTTTTCACTGCATAGCAAATATGAAATGATAGAACCGAATGATGAAGCGTATGATAAACTGAGTGCAGAATTCAGTGCTATCCGGAAGGAGATTTACTCCGAGATGATATTTCCGGAACTTATCAATGCCAGGGTAAGGCTTTTAGCGCTCATGATCAATTTATGGGTAGAAGAAATATATGGTAAATCTGTTCTGAATCACCATGACAATCTTGCCTTCAGGTTTCATTCATTGGTTCAGAAGTATTATAAAACACAGAAAAATGTGTCTTTCTATGCACAGGAGCTATGTATCACCCCTAATTATCTTGGGGTTATCAGCCGGAAACAATATAAAATTTCACCCCTTGAATTTATCAGGGAAAGAGTCTTATTAGAAGCGAAGAAATTATTGCACAGCTCCGGAAAATCCATCAAAGAGATTGCTTATGAACTTGGATTTCGAAATCTCTCCCATTTCTCTTACTTTTTCAGATCACAAACAGGAATGACTCCCAAGAACTATCGGACGGCTATGAGCAGAAGCTGATGCGTTAGAAATCAGTTATTTTGATAACCATCCCTTTTTAATTCTTTTTCAATTTCATCAATTTCCGGTAAAGGAAGAAGAAAAGAGTTTTCAATATAAGTCAGGAGGTTTTCATCAGTTTTATTATTTATTTTTCTGATGAAAAGCTGGTTACTGGATTCCAGCTTTTTAATATAAGTCAGGATGTCCTGGTTGTTTTTGAAAATAGATTTCTCAAATACGGCTCTCTTATCATCATTAACAATAATATCATTGAATGTTGTGTTCATAAGAACGGTCTGAAAAAATGATTCAGCAGGTAAGAAGGTATAAAGATAGTAATCCTCAAAGTCCATTACCCTTTTATTGTTAGTAAGGAATATGCAGGTTTCTCTTGTAAACATAAACCATTTTCCACCAATATAAGGAGTGACCCCTTTCATAAATTCTCTTTTATAAATGAATGAAGAGATGACGTAGGCCAGTTCTGTAAAATGATTCTGTATTCTCTGCAGGGTATCCGGTCTGTAAAACTTTTGATCATAATAAAAGAGATAATTTCGGCCTTTATTGGCTGTCAGAAACTTACGTATGATTTTTTGAGATTTAAGCGGATAATCTTCACCGCTTAGGTTAATGAAATAATCCCATTCCCGGTTGACATTCAGGAGAAACTCCATAGCATTGAGTTCGGCCTGAATCATGCTGAAACCTCCTGATACAATATTCATGCTATCTAAAATATAGACGTTGGGAAACTGAACGGCATACTGCTGGATCTCTTCTGTGAACCTTGGAGTAGATTTCCGGTCAATATGAATAAGATAAAACTGATCCCGGGTATAAATCTTCTGAAACATGGCCTTAAATACTTCAGGCTTGTGATGTACCATAATAAAATAAGCAATTCTTACGTGCGGTGCAGCTTGTAATGGTAAAGTTTTTCGTTGGGGATCTGTTATGGGAGAGGGGGTTTGCATATTTCGGAAGATTAAAATCATCCGCGCCTGCAAACAATTCATTTGATGTGCATAAATTACGAATATATTTTTGATAATCAACTAATTAAATATGATTTTGTTTGTTTTCTTTATTGTAGGTTTGCAGAACGTTTATAAAACAGGTCACTGCCTTTGCTACTCTGTAATAGTTTAAAATCACAATTTTTTCTGTCAGTTTTGCTTTTTCAGCTACCATTTATAGTCTTCATTCAATTGCGGAAAATAGAGATTATAAAAGTCCTATTGTAAATAGGAGCGATACGTTATTGCAGGTTAATCAGTACTATTTAATAATATTGGTACAGCCTGAGCAAGCAAAATGATAAGCTGAAAAAGAGTATTCCTTATTTGTTTATCCTAATATATCAACACAAATTCTGATAAACAGATTTGCTTACAAACTGCCGGAAATCCGGAATTTATAATGAATTTTAAAAATTTAAACTTAATCAATCCCATTATCCGCGCTGCTACAGAAGCTGGCTACTCAAAGCCTACTGAAATACAGTATACTGCCATTCCACAGATTTTAGCAGGGAGGGACATTATTGGATGTGCAGAAACGAGTGCCGAAAAAACGGCTACCTTTGCTATGCCCATTCTGCAGTTACTGAAAAAGTATACCCCTGAACATAAAGAAATACGGGCTTTAATACTGACCCCGACCCGCGAACTGGCATTAGAGATAGAAGAAAATTTGGGGGTATACAGCAAGTATTTACCATTATCCCAACTTTCTATTTATGGCGGTGTTTTAGCCGGAAGCCAACTCGCAGCACTCAGAAAAAGAGTGGATATTCTGGTTGCTACACCCGGAAGGCTTTTGGATTTAGTGAATCAAAGACATATTGATCTCTCTAAAATTGAGATTCTTGTGTTGGATGAAACAGACAGAATGCTTGACATGGGGTTGGTCAGTGATTTAAAAAAGATTCTGAAGCTGGTTTCTCCGAAGAAGCAGACCCTGTTCTTTTCGGCAACCCTACCGCTAAACGTACGGAAATTTGCGGAAACCATCCTGAATAACCCTGTAGAAGTTACAGGAAACGCTACATATCCGCTATCACAAACTATGGATCCTTCAGTTTTCTTTCTAGAGAAAGAGAGTAAAAAAAAAATGATTTGCTGATGGATCACCACTATTTTATAAATAAATCTGTAGAGTTTACAGATCAAAATACATACAATTTTTAATAATAATTACAATGCAAGAAGGCACCGTAAAATTTTTCAATGAAGCAAAAGGCTTCGGGTTTATTTCTCCAGCAGACGGGAGTAAAGACATATTCGTACATTCTTCAGGATTAAACACAAAAATGATCCGTGAAAATGATAAAGTAGTTTTTGAAGTACAAAAAAGTGATAAAGGTTTAAACGCTGTTAATGTAAAATTAGCATAATTAAATCCTGTTTGCAGATGTGAAAATTCTGTGCTGCATACCAGCAGTCTGATTTTTTACAGATGCAAAATCCATTCACTTTTAGTATCTGGAATATTGTTTGAAAGAACGTTAATGTAAGTTACATTATGTTCATTAACCTCTTACTTCATGTAAGAGGTTTTTTAAAGATTTGATGGAATGAGAATAAGTAGATTTAATATGGTCGCCATAAATTCGGACTGATATTTGAATACTTAATGTATATACATTGGTTTGAAACAAAGTTATCATACCAATGGAAATAAAAAATGCAAATGCTCACCCAATAGACAGACCTCATCGGGTCAACAGAAGAATATGGTTACGATCAACAGTTATAATGAATATAAGGCGTATGAAGGTCAGATGATTGGAGTTTCCGGCTGGCATACGATAGACCAGGATCAGATCGACAAATTTGCAGAGGCCACCTTAGATTATCAATGGATTCATGTTGATAAAGAAAAGGCAGAAAATGAAGGCCCTTTTAAATCGACCATCGCTCATGGCTACCTAACTTTATCCTTGATTCCCTATCTCTGGAAGCAAATTGCCGATGTGAGAAATGTAACCATGGAAATCAATTACGGGATTGAGAATTTTAGATTTGGACAGGCAGTTCCGGTCAACAGCGACGTCCAGTTGCAAGCTACGGTAAAATCAGTAACCAATCTTAAAGGAACTGTAAAAGTATTGGTTGAAGCTAAGTTATTAATCAGAGACCAGCGAAAACCGGCCTATACAGGTGATGTTATTTTCCTTTACCATTTTTCCTGATAAATTTCTTGTTTTTCTTAGAGTACGGCAGTATCAATCCGAAATTATGGATGATTCCATGACGGAAGCTATCTCTCATCCTTTCCATTGATCCATCTTTTAAGCATAACACGTTCTGAGGGAGATTGATGCATACCCCCTGAAAGCAGGTTTAATAAAGTGTCCCAAAGATTATTTTTTCCATTCAGTTCATTGTTATAGTTTGTTAATGCTTTTAAATACTCTTGCTGGTAATCTGTAGCCTCTTTTAAAGTATAGTTTTTAGGAATATTTTTAATAATATCCAGTGTGATTGTATTGAGAATTTTAGGGGTAAATTTTTCAACAAAGTCTGATTCAAGCCTACATATGTTGATAAGAGGAACGATTAAAGAAAAGATTTTGTCATAAAAATTACATACGGTTGTTTTCCAGGATAACCTTTCTGCTTCCGGCAAAATTTGAATGCCAAGCTGTACCATTTTTTCATGATTTTCAGTTAAGTCTTCAATATAGATTTTGTTTTGTTGCCAGAACAAAGGGGAATTAAATTTATTTTTTTGGGTAATATTCTCTTTTACATATTCAAACTGAAACCTGATATAGCCTAAACTATCACTTATATAGGCTAAAATAGATTGCCACATATTATGCTTGCTTAAGGCACAGTGAGTACTGAATACTAGCCTGGATTTGTTATTCAGATGCTGTAATTCTTCTAACATCCGAAGAATTTCAGTGATATCATTACTTAGGGTATTATTAATATTTCTGATATAAAATAAAGCAACAAACTGAGAATAGTACGTTCTGTCTGAAAGGTTCTTTTTATTTCTTAGACCCAACTTATTTTTTGGATGCCTGAATAATTTTTTCATGAGAATCCTATTTGGAAATTATACATTAATGTCTTATTGTACCAATGCTTTTTTCAAAGGATTTTTGTTGCATTATTAATGATACGAGGTATTGCCTCAAATCTGAAATGCTGATATTTTTTTCTGTAAAAGAAAAAAATAGAGGGGTCTCATCTAAAAGCTCATACAGTTCTGGAAATTTTTTCTGAATTTCCACAGTAGTTTTAAAGATCTCTTTTGTTAAGCTGGATCTCTTATCTATTTTATTCATAGCCGCTTTTTATTATTGTTAGAATCATTTTAAAGCGTTTATTTCCTTTGATAGCATTCGATTGATGAGCGGGAATGGTAATGCATTCGCCTTCTTCCAAAAAATAAGGATTTCCGTCAATTATTATTTCTGCTTTCCCTTCAATAATCTGTATAAAAGTATCAAAAGGGGAGGTCTTTTCCGGCAACCCTTCTCCGTCATCAAATGATATAGCACTGATATTGCCGGTTATTTTTTCTATTATTGTTCTGCTGAGTACAGAATTGGAAAGGTAGCCTACAATTTGGCTGGTTGCATGTATTTTTGATTTCTCAAGTTCTTTATGATTCATCACGGGTTAGTTTTGAAAGTAAAATGAATGGTGTACTGTACATAAAAAGGGATAGAACCTCCTAACTTTCTATCCCCCTTTTAATCAAAACTCTCTGAAAGATATAACTCTATGCATAGGTTTTAATTGCTATTTGGAAAGAATTATGAAAGATTTAGTTCTTTTATAATATTCATAACCTCTTCACGATTTTTTCTCAATCTGTTACCAATTCTTTCAAGCATTTCCTTTTCCTTCCCTTTTTCAAGCTTTAAATCATGGTCTGTTAATGTAGAGAATTTTTCTTTCAGCTGTTTAGACTGTGCAATCCAGTCTCCCGGAGTTTTAGAAAATTCGTTGTCTTTGTTGTGGTTTGTGTCCATAATGTGGATTTTGGTATAACATCATTGTTACTATACAAAGTTGGTTTTTTTGTAATTCATTGTATTGTAGATTGTTGTTTTAATGTTGCATATATCACACATATTGCAAAGCTTCTATGTTGTTTTCCATAATTGAGGTAAAAATTACCTGTAAAGAGAGGAAAGTCCTGTGGCTTTTTAGAATTGCATTGATACGGGTGTTATTTTAATAAATGCTTGATAATTTGTATTTTAGTGCAATATTACGTTGGATTGCCAATTTAAGTTCTGGGCTATTACTTTTTTATATCATTTAATTTTCAATTGGGCATCTCACACATTTCAAATCTATAATCCCCAAGCCCTTTTCAAAAAGAAGATATAACCCTGCTGAGTCTCTCCAAAGGGGGAGTCAATCATTAAAAAAAATTAGTACTGTTTTTTATGAAGAAAAAAAAATATTTATGGATGTGGACATTTTTGGTTCCCATTTTAGCCTGGCTCTTTTATTTTGGAAGTGCTGTTTTTTCCTCTGGTTATTATTCTATACTCCTTGCCTTATTTCTTATGGGAAGTGTCCTTGCGGCAGTGTACCATTCTGAAGTCATTGCCCATCGTCTGGGTGAGCCTTTTGGAACTTTACTTTTGGCATTTGCCATTACGGTAATAGAAGTCGGGTTGATTATTTCCATAATGCTGGGAGCCAAAGGGCTGGAGACCATCACCCTTGCCCGGGATACCGTTTTTGCAGCCGTGATGATTATCCTGAACGGGATTATCGGGAGCTGCATTGTGATAGGCTCTTTAAGATACAGGGAACAAAGCTTTACTCTGCAGGGAGTAAGTACAGCATTGATCACTCTTACTGCCGTAATTATTTTTGTTCTTATCTTGCCCAATTATACGGTAAGTCATCTCGGTGGCGAATATACCTCCTTTCAGTTACTTTTTATAGCCTTGATTTGTTTGGGGTTATATCTGGGGTTTACCATGATTCAGACGATGAGACACCGGAACTTTTTTATTTCCCCGCAAAATAAGCTGCAGGAAAACATATCAGCAAAAGATCATCAGGAAAAATCTTCCAAAAAAGAGCTGTATATCAGTGGGGTACTGCTGCTCTTAAGCTTGGGAGTGGTCGTTTTCCTGGCAAAGCTTCTTTCAAAAGATGTTGAAAATATAGTGGTTTCAGCGGGAGCTCCCAGATCTCTGGTAGGAATCATCATTGCCGGTATAGTTCTTCTTCCTGAGGGGCTCGCTGCATTGAGAGCTGCAAAAAGTGATGAGATCCAAACCTCACTAAACCTGGCTTTCGGGTCTGCTTTAGCAAGTATTGGGTTAAGTATTCCAGCCATTGCCATTATATCTGTCATAACCGGTATAAGAATGACATTAGGAATAGACATTAAATCAACGATACTTTTGGGACTATCTCTTTTTATTATTACCGTTTCACTGGCAACAGGCAGAACCAATATTATGCAGGGAGTGGTGCTTATTGCTATATTTTTAATTTACCTTTTCATTACAGTAGTACCTTAATAAGCATCTGTATTGGGTTTATTTTAAATTCCCGTTTCTCTTTTATTGATTTTGAAGGACGTGTTTTGCTGGATTTCGTTTCTTTTGACATTGTCCCTGTTTTTGAGTATATGTAAATTTCAATCATTAAAGAAGGAAAGCGTTGTAATAGTCTTTCAATTTGTTATATAAATCATAGGTATTCTGATTTAATGGAGTAACTTTGAGTGAATGACTGTTAAGATGATGATGATTAACAAGCTGTAAACAGTAAGGATCATGAAGTTATACATAAAATATATGGTAAGCCTACGCTGCAAAATGGTTGTCCATCAGGAACTGGAAAGACTGGGGATTAAAGGGGCTGTCGTAGATCTGGGTACAGTAGAATTATTAAATGATATCAGTGCCGAACAAAGGCGTGTATTGAAAGAAAATCTGCTCAAAACAGGGCTCGAAATATTGGATGACAAAAAAAGTATTCTGATAGAAAAAATAAAGAATGTAGTAACGGAAATGATTCATTATTCTGATGCTCTTCCCAAAGAAAATTTCTCAGACTATGTGAGTGAAAAGCTTGGGTACGACTATACCTACCTTGCCAATACATTTTCTGAAGTGAAAGGAATGACCCTGCAGCATTTTATCATTATCAATAAAGTAGAAAAGGTAAAAGAATTACTACTATACGATGAGCTCAATCTTACAGAGATTTCCTATAAGCTTAACTACAGCAGTGTTGCGCATCTTTCTAACCAGTTTAAGAAAATCACCGGACTTTCCCCTTCATTCTATAAACAGTTGAAGAAAAAACGTCTTGGAAATTTAGAAGATTTGTAAAAAGGTGTGATATATGCAAGATTATTATAAATATATGTAGCGTAACCTATTCTGAAACACCCATCTTTGTATCGTAGTATTCTTGTATATTAAAGAATACAGTGTCTATAATAATCGATTAATACGATAAAACAAAGACTGTGAGGATTTGAAGAACAGTCTGAGAATATAATAACGTCTGACAGTTGAATAAACATATACCGGGAAATTAGAAAAGACCCAATATAAACCATGAAGAAGGGGTTAAAATCCTTAAAAAACATTCAATTTTCATAATGAGCTTATTAAAATCTGAAAAAATAGTAGATCTGTTTTCAGAAGGTTTTAATTATAGGATAGAAACCCATTGGTCTCTGTCCTTTTTATCCATAATGTAGCTGAAAAACTGATTGATTGACCATAAATTTCACATAGAGAATATCCAAATAATACTCCTATTTGAAAGATCATTCATATAGGAAACAGCAAGGCCCGGTTTTATATATAAAATCAGTTTCCATTAATCCCAATGCCAAAGTCATGAAAACAATACATCTCTTTCAGTTTAAAAATTCCATTTCCCGTAAAATTCCATTTTTTAATGAAGAACACCGACTGGATAGCTTAAATGATTTAATGACCTATGACCTGATCAATACAGAAAAGGTGACTGAGTTTATCATTGATATTCATGATGACTTTGTTTTTGAAGATACCTCAAGAGGTGATCTTTTAGAGATGTGCAAAAATGCTAAAGAGACCATTGAACATTATTTTGTTACAGCATTGGATGATTATGATGTTCTTTGAGAATGCATTTCAATGGAATAAATAGATTTTACAAGTTTTTTAGATCAACATTAAATAATAGGTATCATGAAATTCCAGCAAAACTTACTTGACTATATCAGTACTTCGCTCATTACAGTGAACGAAACCGTTTCTATTGTAGAAAGTGTAACTTCAGGATTAATACAGCTGGCTTTTTCTCAAATGCCCAATGCAAGTTTATTTTACAAAGGAGGGATCACCACCTTTACCTTACCTGAAAAAGTCAAATTCTTAAATATTAATCGAATTGAAGCTCAGGAAAATGATTTTGAAACTCAAAACATGGCGGATATAATGGCTATAAAAGGAGCTGCCTTATTTGAAACGGATTGGGGAATTGCATCTACAGGATATGCCGCATCTGTGAGGAATTCAGGATTTAAAGTTTTTTCATTTTGTTCATTTAGTTATAAAGGGGAGACTATACTTTCCAAACGCATAGAACTTCATCAGAAAACCCAGGGTTTGGATGCCCAATTATATTACACAGAGTTTATTTTAGGATGCTTTAAAAGTGCCCTTAATCAAATATTAATTTAATAATAAATTGGTAGGACCGTAGGCTGCTGAAAAGTAGTAATCGGCATTAAATTGGTTCATTATGAATGGGTTATGTTACAATAGCTGCAAGTCTCTGAAAAAATATTCCCAATTCTCATTTCATTGCAAAAATTGGTTTAATTTGCAGTAAAAACTAATTATGTCCGGACAGCACACCTCAGATTTTCATAAGAGGATTACCCTTGCAGGATCATTGATCGCTATAGGAATTGTATTTGGTGATATTGGTACATCTCCACTCTATACACTCAATGCCGTTTTTCATCATAAGCTTATTACCGAAGCGATTGCTCTTGGTAGCTTAAGCTGTATTTTCTGGACGCTGGTTTTCCAGACAACCATCAAATATGTACTCATTACCTTGCAGGCTGACAATAATGGTGAGGGAGGAATTTTCTCTCTTTATGCCTTAGTGCGGCGATATAGTGGCAAATGGCTCGTTTTTATTGCCATGGCGGGTGGTGCCTTTTTAATGGCTGACGGTATTATTACTCCACCCATTTCGGTGTCTTCCGCTGTAGAAGGTGTTCAGGCTGTAATTCCCGGTTTTAATACAGTTCCGGTTATTGTTGGAATTCTGATACTGCTATTTATTTTTCAGCAGTTCGGGACCGATAAAATAGGCAAGGTTTTTGGCCCTGCGATGATTATCTGGTTTGGATTCATCGGGATAATAGGAGTGATGGCCATAGGCAGCAACTGGGAGGTCTTTAGAGCCTTAAATCCTTATTATGCCTATCAAATGCTGGTGAATGAGCCAAAAGGATTTTGGCTGTTGGGCAGTATATTTCTGTGTACAACAGGGGCTGAAGCTTTATATAGCGACATGGGGCACTGTGGCAGAAATAATATCAGGTTCACCTGGATCTTTATAAAAATTGCATTGATACTCTGCTATGCCGGGCAGACCACTTGGCTTCTCAATCATGTAGGAGAGGAGGTAGGTAGCTTAAGTCCTTTCTATCATATTGTTCCGAAATCAATTTTCTGGCTGGCTTTATGCATTGCAACCTTGGCAACGATTATCGCTTCCCAGGCATTGATCAGTGGTTGTTTTACGCTGATCAACGAAGCCATACGGCTTAATATATGGCCAAAACATTTGGTGCTGTTTCCCAGCAATGTCAAAGGGCAGCTCTATATTCCTGCGATCAACTGGTTTCTGATGTGCGGATGTGTGGGCATGGTCCTGTATTTTAAAGAAAGTACTAAAATGGAAGCTGCATTTGGACTCAGTGTGACGCTTACGATGCTGATGAGTACTATTCTGATCAATGCTTACCTTCGTATTAAAAGAGTTCCGTTTGTTTTTAACCTTCTGATCACAAGTGTGTTTTTAGCTATTGAGTTGAGCTTTTTAGGGGCCAATCTACAGAAAGTTAAAGATGGAGGATGGATCACCCTGATCCTTGGTTTTTCGCTGTTTGCCGTGATGTATATCTGGTGGAGGGGCAGGCAGATCAAATCGGAGATTCAGTCATTTGTAAAACTCTCCGATTATCTTTCATTATTGACTAAACTAAGTACGGATGAAAAAATTCCGAAATATGCAACCAACCTGGTCTATCTCACCACTTCGGATTCAGAAAAGAAAATTGAAAAAACTGTCATGGATTCGATTTTAAAATTTGGTCTTCCAAAGCGTGCTGATATCTACTGGTTTGTGCATGTCAATATTTTGGATGAGCCTTATGCACAGAGGTATTCCGTAGATACCATTATCAGAAATGACGTGTATTATATTCAATTCGATCTGGGCTTCCGCGAGGATCCCCGGATAGGGTATTATTTCAAGCAGGTGGTTAATGATATGATCGGAAATAACGAGGTAGATGTTGAAGATTCTTTAGAGCAGGCCTATCAGCAGAATAAAATTGGTGATTTTAAATTTATGATCATGGATAGCTTCCTTTCTTATGATAACAGAATGCCGTTTTGGAAAAATTTTATCATGAAGGGATATTATAATCTGCGGTATCTATCCGTAAAAGACTATATTAATTTTGGATTGGATAAAAGCCATATCGAAGCGGAGCAATATCCGTTGGTCGTGGTTCCATTTGCAGAAAATAAACTCGAGAGACAAGGCTAACAACTTTGGTATTTAAGAGATGAATCCTATTGAAATAGATAAAAAGGCAGCCCTATAAGGCTGTCTTTTTGCTTTATTATAGCAGAGAGCTGATCCATGAAACCAGTTCATATGGTAACGCATGATCGCATCCGTGAGGAGTATATTGTTTGTTGCAGAAAATCATATATTTACAGTATGGGAGAACTATTAACTGAGGAAGTGTTTTCAGCACCAAAATGGCAGAAAATAACCTATCGTATACTAAGTATTTTGGTATTTGCATTAGGTATTAATGTTCTCATGATAAAAGAGGCAGGGTGGCTGCTTTTTTTAGCTCCCCTGATTTTCTTCATTTCCGTTTCCATGTTTGTATATACCCGTCAAAAACTGATTATTTCAAATGATGAAATACGTCTTGTTGGTGGTTTTAAGAGGTATTTTATTTCCTGGAATGCTATTACGAAGGTTGACATGATGAGGCTAGGAAAATATAAAACACCGACAGCTACGATTTATTATGCCGGCGGACAGCTGAAATTGAACAAAATTTTTTACCTTGAACCTCAATTCAAAAGAATTTTATTACTCCTGGAAGCTAAAACTAATCCGGAAATATTTACAAAGACATACTGGGAAGCTCGCAGTCAGATTAGCCAGGATTGGGGGTTGGAAAAATAGTAGAAATTGGCCTTACGTTTCATTATGGTTTGCCGTATGCTGAAACGGCAGGCATTACAAATACATAGAAAAATGATCAAAAACAGGATACAGGGACTCGTTGCTTTTTCTTTTACCGCACTTCTTTTTTCCTGTTCAGCCACAAAACAGGGGGTTGAACGTGGAAATACAGAAAATATGGTTTCCCAAACAGATTCTCTCTATATGGAAATCCAGCGTGTAGGTATGGAAGCTACCAAAAATAATCATGTTCCCGGGGTAGCTATAGCGGTTATCCAACATGGAAAAGTTGCCTGGACACAATCTATTGGGTTTGCTGATGTGGAAAGTAAAAAACCAGTCACTCCGGAAACCATTTTTAATGTGGGTTCTGTATCCAAAATGGTATCTGCATGGGGATTGATACAGCTGACGGAAAAAGGGCTTGTAAAACTGGATGATCCGGTTGATCAGTTCCTGGTACGCTGGAAGTTACCTGCATCTCCATATGATATATCAAAAGTTACTTTGCGGCGTATTCTCAGCCATACAGCCGGACTTTCGGTGCACGGATATGGAGGCTCAGAGCAGGGAACTCCATTGTTAAGTTTAGAAGAGTCGCTTTCAGGAAAGACCAAAAGAAATGGGGAAAGTGTACGCCTGATCAGCGAGCCGGGAACGAAATGGGAATATTCAGGGGGTGGCTATACACTTGCGCAGTTACTGCTTGAAGAAAGAACGAAAGAAAAGTTCGCGGTCTATATGAAAAAGAATGTTTTTGAACCTTTAGGATTGAATCATACCCATTATGAATGGACAGAAGATATGATGGCAAATTCTGCAACGGCTTATGACGCTTCAGGGAAACCCATAAAGAACAGGATATTTACAGAACAGGCAGCAGCAGGGTTACAAACAACAGTTTTAGACCTTGCTCATTTTGCAGAGCTATCTATAACCTCTGATCCAAGTCAATTGAATAAAGTTTTGAAATCCACAAACCTGCAGGTAATGGAGAAACAGGTTTTACCCTTTTCTGATCAGGGAAAAAGTGGCCTAGGCTATCGGTTTATGAATTATGAAGGGCTAGAAACAATTGGACATACAGGAGAGAATGAAGGCTGGAGTGCCGGCGTGTTTATGCACCTTCCCACAAAGAGTGGTATTGTAATACTCTGCAATGGCTCCAATGGAGACCGGGTCTGGTATCCTATCTACCAGAGTTGGGCAAAAAGAATTAAAGAAAATAAAAAGTAGTTCATTTGTCTTAAGTATTGATTAATATTGAAGCTGTTGAATGATCTGTGTTGGATAGAGAAGAGAAGGAGGAGTAGAATCCGTCTGTGGATTTTCAGGAACGAAGCGAAAACCAGATTTCTCTCCCTTGGAGTTCAAGCAGTCGGTCAAAAATTAATAATGGGAGTTTTCATAATACCTGACAGGATGATGAATAGATATTGATTATTATTGATTTTTCCTTTTGAGCTCGAGTTTCTTTTTGTAAAACGCTTTATCTGCGATGTAAATGGTTTTGTCCACTTCACAAAAAATGGTCGATTTATCTTCATTGGTTAGAAAGGTTTGCTTTACAATCTCAATCTCATTTTCGGTGGAAACACGGTTTTTAATTTCGGTTATTTCTTCTTCTGAAAAATCAAAATCAGCATAAAGTGTTACATTGCCGGGGCGTTTGAAACGGATGGTTGCGGCTTTATCCCATACCACATATTTATTTCCGAGAAGATGGGTGAGCTGTACCATAAATATAGGATCTGTGGCCGAAGACATACTGCCTCCGAAAATAGTTCCCACATAATTTTTATTTTTATAGCTGAGAGGCAGCCTTATCTTTATATGATGCAGGTCTTTGGAAGCGTAGCTGATTTTTGCGGTTGTCCTGCTGTACATGGGAGAAAGATTAAATCCCCATTTGAACATTCTGCTCATTCCCACATATTTTTTTCCGATTACAGACAATGTTTGATAAAATGTCATAGTATTTATTTTAGCTGGTTCACGATTCCTTGTATCACTTCTATTACTTTTTCTTTGGGATAAATACGGCCTATCTGGGCCAGTCCCATCAATGAACTTAAGATCTCAATTGCTTTATTTTCAGTATTTTCGATGAACTTAAATTGATGGTCATCAATTCCGGTATTCAGAATTTCAATGGTGTGTTGCAGAATAGTCTGACAAAATTCCATACTCTTTTCTTTCAGGGCAGGTTCTATGGTATTTCCGTCACTGGCTAAAGTTCCCATCAGGCATATTTTGTTTTCATTGATTAGATGAATGTAGTATTGCCCCAGTTGATGTAATCTTTCGAATGCGGTTAAATCAGCCTGTTTACTATGCAGACTTTCAATTTTCGTTTTGTGATTCTCAATGATCGCAATACCTAAATCCGTCTTTGTTGGGAAATAATAATGTATCGAAGCTTTTTTAATCTTAATCCGATCTGAAATGTCTGCATAGCTGAAAGCGTTATATCCTTTTTCAGTTAATAATTCAGAGCTAACGGCTATTATTAAATCTTTTGTTTTCATCTACCTACTAGTTGGTAGGTAAATATAAGGAAATATAGAGAATAAAATCAAAAATGGGGAGGTAAAAATACTATTGACTTCAAAATCCTATCTTCGTTACCCATCTGGCGATGAATATCTTGCCGAGGACTGTCCTTTTTTAAAAATTAATCAATAATTTTAATATATCGGCTTCACCCCAATAATAACCTCTTAATATTTTAAAACCATGAAAAAAATAGGTGTCATTAGTTTCTTTCTGCTCAGCTTTTCCGTTGCAAGTGCACAAACAATAGAATCGGGGAGCCGCAGTACGACGGGCTACATCAAACCGGATGGAACCATTGAAAACAGCAGCCGTTCCACAGTGGGATATATCAGTGCTGACGGAACCATCGAGAATAAAAACCGCTCAACCATCGGGTACATCAAAAGCGACGGTACCATAGAAAACAGCAGCCGTTCTACTATAGGCTATGTTAAAAAAGACGGCACTGTAGAGAATAGCAGCCGTTCCACTATTGGATACATCAAAGATGATGGAACGGTAGAAAACAGCAACCGAAGTACTATAGGGTATGCCGTAGGAATTAAAAAAGAATGGGCAGCAGTAGTGTACTTCTTTTTTAAGCTGGATTGATGACCTGCACAACAAAAGGCAGTATCCCGTTGAGGAAAAAATCCGACGGGTAAGTTTTACAAATCTTATTTTTGTGATCGTTTGCCTGAAACAAAATCTCCAAAGTCGGTAGACTTCGGAGTATAGGTGAGCCCGATATGAGCTTCTTCAATTATTTTTTTTGTTTCAATGAAAAATTATCCATATAAACTGCCTGGTGGACTCCATTCAGTAAGACTTTCAGGGCTAGATGGGTGTCTTTTTTTACAGAAATAGTGAGCGTCTTTTTATCGCCGGTTATCTTGGAAGGTTTCGCTATTGAAACATAGGATTTGGTATCGGAGGGATTGTTGACGGAGAGAATTTCCAGGGTGGTTTCTCCTCCATTGTCTGAAATATCAAAACTAAGCGTATAGGCTCCTGCTTTAATTTTTGGAGTAATTAAATACATATTTTCTCCCGGGCTGTACATCGAATAAAATATAATTTTTTTGTCACTGGCATACAGCATAGATTTTCCTCCTGCCTGGGCAGTCCAGCATTTATTGATGTCTTTCCATGTATCAAAATTTTCTGTGATCGTGGATACAGCTTTACACTGTGCTTTTACAGTTAAAAATCCTCCCAAAGTAACCATTCCGGCCAATATGATTCTTTTCATAGGTTATATATAATTTACTGTAAAAATAGGTAAAAAAGGTTATGCTGGAAATATCTGGCCAAATAGAGTAGAAGAGGAGAGTGGTGTTATTTTAAACACTTTAGTTATTTTAGATAATAAGCTTTGTGCACAATAAGTACACCTAAGAGAAAAAATCTTTGATTTTTTAAAAACTGAAGTGTCCTTTTATCCGATGTCATTTTACACTAACTTAAGTGAACTAAAGTGTTTAGGATAAAAGCTTTTGTGCCTTTTGTGGTAAAAAACATTCTTATGAAATAAAAAGTTTACACAGCTTTATAAAAAAAAACAAATATAAAGCTGGTATATCACCTATTTTATCTCCCACTTAGGATAGCCAATTCGGCCAGATAATCCTTAGGGTCAATATTCCCAACGGCAAACTCATGTTCCAGCAGCTTTATTTTTTCTGTTTGGGTGTACGGGCGATTATACATTGCAGCCAGTCTGTCTTCTTCATCATGCAGAGGATCGGGAAGATGTTTTAAATCCCGAAAAGCGTTATAATACCTGATACCCAATATTCTTTGGGACAGAGCATTGAAGTGAATGCCATCCGCATTGGCTGTAAGTTCTTTGGCGGTAACAAAATAAGAGTTGGCATGAGTCCTGGCAAAATCTTCCAATGCTTGATTAATTAAAGGGTAGGACGCAAAATATTGCCCAAAGATTCCATGGGATAAGAAGTCTCCTAAACCGCCTATTATAAGTGGAACTTCAGGAATATACAATTCCCGGCGTAGTGCCTCCATAATTACAGAAAACTTTTCACCGTATTGCTCAGCTTTTTCCGGAGAACAGTCACTTTCACCCTGATGCCAGAGGATGCCTGAAAGCTGGCTTGTTCGTTGTGCAAGTCTGGCCTGTGATATCGCATTTTCAAATAAGGCACCTCCCACCGCCCAGTCATCAAGGCTGGTTCCTCCATCTGCACAGGGAATTAATCCTATCTCATGCTGCTCATTGTCGAGCCTCCACGCAGCGGCAAATGAAGAGGCAAGCCCCACACCGGCACTGGGACGGTCAAAATTAATAGGTTCAGACATGATTTGCCATAGTCCGTTTCTTTGCATCTTAATATGTTCATCATAGATAGCAGGGACTTCTTTGCTATAGCCACGGCCAGCCATATTAGACTGACCAATCATTAAAAAGGAATGTATCATTTTATCTGTTTAAAGGTATACCTATACTTCTGCTGAATGAAAGCCAGGCCAGCTTCTTTACTTCATTCTGGGCAATATCTCCGGATCTGAATGCGGTGATGGTTGCGGTAATCACACTGGTGAAAAGAATTCTTATCCAGGGTAATGGGAACCGGTCATCTATTACCTGTTCTTTTTGTAAATCCCGGATGGCACCAAATAGCTGATTTCTTGTTTTAAAATAGGCTGCACTTTGTTCACTTTCGTAGGGTATAGAAGAGGATTTTATGTCGTCATTGAGTTTAATGAGAAAAGCATACTTTGTTCCGCTGTCAATTCCTGCATATAATAAATATTCGAGTTGTATCAGGGGATCTGTGGAACGGTTACAGGCGTTTATCGCTGAAAGTTCCCATGCTTCCATCATATTCTTATGGCATGCTTCTAATAATTCCTGACGATTTTTAAAATACCGGTGAAGAGTTCTCCGGTTAATGCCACAACGCACGGCAATATCTTCAAATGTTGCCGAAAAATTCTCATTTAAAACTGATATAGCAGTATCAATAATTTTTTGCTGTGTACTCATCTGTTTTTCATTGCCTCAAAATTACGACAAATGTCTCAAATATGAGACATTTTTTTTAAATGATAGAACTTTTCAATAGACAGGCGGCTATGGAGTGCTGTAAAGGGGTGGCAGAATCATAAAATTAATACAGATTTAATGCTGAGGTTACCCCAATAAAAACGGAATCTGCTAGTTTCGTACGCAATTTATAAACGGTTGTTAAAACGTTTTTATCCCTTATCACACGCCAAAAAACGAATCATGATTCAAAAACAATTTCTTGGATGGATGTTTATGCTTACCCTGGCAAGCGTTGGATGCCAGAATAACGAAATGGCTTCAGCTTCAATGGAGGAAGAGCTTCCGTCAAAATCCAGTGCCAGCAGAGCTGCTACAGAAGTCAGTGTCAATCCTTATGTAGACACCAGTACGTATATCAGTTCAGGTTTTAGCTTTTTAAACCCATCCCAGGTTAATAAAAACCGCCAGGCCATTGGCGGAAATGCATATACCGAAGTCTATGGATTCAATATTCCGGAAGAAAACAGGGTAAGAGGAATCCGCTGGAACGCCGATGATGAAACGACCTCCATCTGGCGGCCACAGGGCATTGCCGGGTTTACCAGAGATGGTGTCCGTTATCTGTTGGTGAGCTGGTATGCAAAAGATGATGCCGAATATAAAGGTTCCCGCATTACCCTGATCGACATCAGCCCTAGTTCAAGTACCTATCTCACGTACCGACATATCCTGCTGGTGCAGCCTGATATCCCTGCCAGTACCACCACGCATACCCAATATAGCTCTTACGCCCCATTGAAAGTACATGCCGGAGGGATTGCCTATTTGAAAGGTAAGATTTATCTCAGCAGCACGAATCTCGGGGTTCGGGTATTTGATCTGGATAAAATCATTGAAGTCAGTACCGGGGACACGACCAATGAAAAATGTGGTAAAGATGCCAACGGTAACCTATTCGCCTTCAATTACCGGTATATATTGCCCCAGACAGGGTATCAAAAGATCAATAACGCCAATCCTTTTTCCACCATACAGGTCAATGAGGAAGGCACTCAGTTCTGGACCGGACAATATTATGCCGGCAGTGCCGATGCTTCCATTGTCCCACAAGTCTTTGGCTTTCCTGTAGATGCCAGTGGAACACTTCAAAACTCAGGGATTGTTGCCGTAGCGCCTAAAAACAGCCTTTTTGCCGATAGTCATGCCCACGGCATCCAGGGCGTATTCCGGAAAGGAAACCGTACATGGCTTTCCTGCACCGGATCTCCAAGCAACTCTTACGGTTCCAATGCAAGACTCGCCCGGTATACCGATGGAGCCGATGACACCGTACGCTACCGATGGCCCTATGGTGCGGAATCCCTATATTATGAATCTCAATATAACTATCTGTGGAGCCTCACAGAATATGAACCCAATGCCGGAGCCCAGAATGGTAGCCAGGTCAATAGATGTATTTTTGCAGTGGATTTTTCGAAGTATGAATAGAGGAATATAGAGTAGGATTAAAAATAAAAAGCATCATTTTTGTAATGATGCTTTTGTTTTTATTGCTATTTTGAAATATAATCTTCGAAGTCGGTAGGCTGTAAAGAGCGCCATATATTAACTAGTCAGTTTGCCTTATTTTATTTTTTTTGAACCAATCCCTTATATGTTTAAAAAATTCTAGATGAATATTCTGTAATTTATATATGTTTATCTAATTTTTTTTATCAATTCCCACAGCTATAATCCTATCAATTGAGGCATTTTTCTTAGTTATTATTAATAACTGGAGCGAGTTCCTTTTTTAATTCGTCAAATTCTTCTTTGGTCATCATATCAATTTCCACTAGTTCTTTTGCCTCTTTTAATTTTGCAATCGCTTCATCTCTGGTCATTTTTCTATTTTTCAAAAGAATTTCACCAGACTCAATACCTAACTCCGTATCCAGTACGCTTAAAAATTTATTTATTCCAAAAGCTCTACCATTTATTTCTCCCAAAATCATAACTACATATAAGGGTTTATTTTTACTGCCCCTATGATATGTTTTTATTTCATTTACAATAACTTTAGTATTCTTTAAACTATTATCTGCCATATTCTGTGCATCACCACTCATAGCAGACATTATACTTCCAAATCCAGCTGGTCTTCCCAATTGTATAAATTCATAAGTTTTTTTTGAAGTACTTCTTGATTGTGCAACACCCCCTCTTGCTCTACTGCCATAACTGCCTGAATAAGTTCTCGTATTCATTTCTTGAGAGGTAGGAGATCCCAATATTAAAGTATCACCGACCTTCACACTATTTTTATTGGTTGTGATATATTCCTTAATCTGTGCACCATTTTTAATGGAGTTGAAAAAATTGATATCCTGAGTGTTTTCGTAAGTCAACAAATTAATATCTTCTTGAGCTTGAATAGTGATTACTGATAAAAGAATAGTAAAAAAAGTAATTGTTTTTTTCATAGTCGTTATTTAATATATTAGTTTTCTTGATATTTCTGCTGACCTTTAAATCTATGGCATTGCATTAATCGAGTTTATATAACTTTCGTTAAGCTATTTCTGCTAGTAATTAAAATTAAATGCTATCTACCTTATTCGTTATTATAATTGATTGAGAGTTACCAAAATATAGTAGTTTTAATTATAATTTTAACTGTATATTTATTGTTTTCAACTAATCCCCAAATATACTTATTCCAATATTACTCGAATTACGGCTTCCAGTAAACAGCAAAAATAAGCAGCAATCCAAAATTTCCAATCAGTATTTTCACGGAATTTCATAAAGATTTCAAATAAAGATATTCTTCGAAGTTTCGGTAATTAATCAAAAGAAAACCCTAACGAAAGTTGGGATTTATTATTATGTAATTACAAAATTTTTATTACTATTTATTCGAAATAGAATTTCCAAATTCTGGCGACTTCAGCGAGCACCAACCAGGAAAGTTAAAAAACCTAGCGAACAATAAGATATATTCCAACACCAACTGCGGCATACGCAACAACGGTAATAATATCAGCTATGGGTTGTGAAAAACGTTTTTCGGCAATTTTCTCGGCATTGATCTGGTTCTTATGGAATTTCAGAATTTTCTTGGGATTATGAACGGGGTGTGCTACGAGGCTGTCGCTTTCCCACTTGTCAACGATTACTTTATAGGATCTGCCTTCAACGTCAATTTTAACATTTTTACCAGATGCCAGTTTCTCCTGAATATTCACAGGAGCAGGGGCTTGTGGTGCGTTCAGGCTTTCAGCGGGCGTATTTTTCATTTGCGGAGCAGTAGTACTGGTGGTATTCTTTTTAGAATCCTGCTTATTGTCGGCGGCCGGATCCACTTGTTTTTTTACCTGGTAGGTATAGCAACTGCTCAGAGAGAATGATATAATGATGAGATAAAGATACTTTTGCATGAGCTAAATTTAAGAATTAAACGGAATATGTAGGAGTTTCTTTTAAAAGATCCTGTAAAAAAATATCGAAAGTCTTTATTTTTTTATGAAACCATTGTACAAAGTCTCCTGACTTAGAGCCTGCAAAATAAAAAAAAATCTTTGAACATACTTCAAAATCAGGAGACTTCAGAGAACAGGGGAGCGGAGATAAAAATTCCTTTTTACTTTTTTAGTTTTGATGATCCATAATAAAAATATACTTTTGTAATCAACAACATAAAGTAACAAATTGTGTTGTTTCCTCTAAAAAACTAAAAACTAACCAGAAAACTAATTACATCATGAAAAATGAACAAAACTACGCTGTGCCTATTTTTACGGATACGTCAAAACTCATTGTTTCCATCAATTTAAAACAATACTAAGTTATCACAATTTTTTAGCGCCATAAACCATATAGGGCTTATTTGATTATTTCTGCCAACCAGAGATAGAGAATGACCGGTACTTTCGCTTTCGATCTGGGGGCGGGCAATGCCTTTATTGAAATTTAGGGACGTTTCATGCGGTGCCAGTGATGCTGCTGTTTGAGCTAAGGACCTCTTTCAAAGTCAATGGTTATTCATGGATGTAAACCCTTATACTATAATCCTGTGCTCAGCAATAGGATGGATGGGAAAATGGCAGCTAACGAATGATTTAAAAACCAAGCAATATAATTTAATATTAAACTCATTAATTTTTACACTATTATGACAAAGAAACTACTAATCATTGCCTTCACAGGCTTATCGTCTACTATGGCTTTTGCAGCTGATTTATATGTTCGGAATGGGGGAGCAGGCGGTGCTTATCCTACCGTAAGTACGGCAATCACAGCGGCTTCAGACGGAGATCGTATCATCATTCAGCCTAAAGCGAATGGAGAGGCTTATGTAGAAAATCTGATTATCAACAAATCGCTGACTCTTGTTTCCGAAACCAATTATGCCAAATATATAATTCAGGGAAATGTCAGCATCAATCCGGCAACAGGAAGAACGGTGACCATCAGCAATCTGAGTTCAGGTTATTACGGCATTTACAATGTAGAGGCAACTTTCCCAATAGGTACAGGAAGAACTTTCATTAATATTGTGAACTGTGATCTGCATAATGTTTTGACAGACAAAGTCAATTTCACTACAAACATCTCTGGCTGTACAATTAGTGGAAACCTGAAGTTTTCCCACGGAAGATGTACCGCGAACAAAGCACAAAGTATTGCCGTGGTAGCTACGCAGGATAACAGTCCTATTGGATCTGATATTGAAGTGTATGGTAATGTATCTAAATCATTTATATCCAACTCACAGGCCAATTATAATTTTAAATTCAGCAATAATTTTTGTGCCGGTATTTATATCTATAATATTAAACCGGGAAGTTCTAACGAAATCACCAACAACACCATCTATAATCCTTCTCCCGCAGATATGGGTCCGTTGTACGTTAACTTAGGTAATAATATCAATTTGGGGAATATTCTTATGATGAACAATGCCGCTTCTTTTGTGGTAGGAGGCACCAATGCCTGCATTCAAAACAAAAGCACTAGCGTGAGTATAACAGCTAGCTACAATGTATTCACCAATACTTTTGTAACAGAAGGTAATATGACGCAAAGCGACAATTCAGGATCAATGAACCTGAACTTCGACAATCTAGCATATACTCTAACCGGTATGAATGTAAATGCCGGAAATCCTGGTATAAAATACACCGATTTAGACTTAACAAGAAACGATGCCGGGCATTACGGAGGTTCTAATAGCTGGGCTAATTACTGGCCTGCAAATAATGATAATAAACCTCAGGTAAATTATCTGTCAACGCCAAGATCTATTACCAGCGGAACTTTTAACATGAGTGGGTCTGGTTTTTCTAAATAATTTCTAATGATATAACAATATGAAAAATTATATCTATAGTATAATTGCTTTGTTGATGGTCATGTTGTGTCCGGCACAAGTATTGATCAACCAGGCAGAATATTTTTGGGATATCGATCCGGGAACAGGAAACGGAACTCCGGTATGGGCTGCCGACGGAACTTTCGACAATGTTGTGGAACAGCTTTCCAAAACAGACATTGCTACGCCGGGTACCGGTTTACACAAATTTTATATTCGTGTCAAAGACAATACGGGAGTTTGGGGACCTGTTTTTACCAACATTATTGATATTAAGTCCAATCAGGCCTCGGCAATAATCGCTGTTTCCCAGGCTGAGTATTTTTGGGATACAGATCCCGGAGCAGGAAATGGGAATCCCATATTGGCTGCCGATGGGACTTTTGACAGCGTTATCGAACAACTCGCTACAACAGGCGTTGCCACACCGGGTAGCGGATTGCATACATTCAGTGTCCGTATCAAGGACAATATGGGCTTTTGGGGACCTGTTTTTACCCATGTCATTAATATTCAGCAAACTTCAGCCTCTCCCATAATCGCTGTTTCTCAGGCTGAGTATTTTTGGGATACTGATCCGGGCGTAGGAAATGGAATCGCTTTATTGGCTGCCGATGCAAATTTTGACGGTTCTTTTGAGCAACTGACTGATGCCGGGATTGCTCTGCCTGCTAATGGCCTGCATGTGTTTAATGTCCGTGTCAAAGACAATACGGGTATTTGGGGTCCTGTTTTTAGAAATGTTATTGATATACAGACCACAGCTTTTACAGGCTGTTGGCAAACCCTTATTACCAGAGGAGACTATTCGGTAGGACTCAAAACAGACGGAACATTGTGGGCATGGGGTGCTAATAGCGATGGACAAATAGGGGACGGAACCACAACTTCCAGATCTGTTCCTGTAAAAGTAGGAACCGCAAATGACTGGAAAAGCATTTATGTTGGCCATAGACATACCCTTGCCATTAAAACAGATGGTACCATGTGGGCATGGGGAGATAATGCATATGGGCAATTAGGTGATGGAACTGTAATTGACAAAACAGTTCCGACTCAGATAGGAACCGCAACAAACTGGCAAAGTCTTGGTGGTGGAATTGAACATTCAGTAGGACTCAAAACCGATGGGACACTTTGGACCTGGGGACGTAACAACAATGGGCAGCTGGGAGATGGAACTACAGTTTCAAAAAATATCCCAACACAAATAGGAACCGCCACCAATTGGAAAAGTATTCGTGCTGGAAATCATCAGACGTTAGCGATAAAAACCGATGGAACGCTCTGGGGATGGGGAATTAACACCTCCGGACAACTTGGAGACGGAACTTCGGTTTCAAAAAATATCCCAACACAAATAGGAACTGCTGCCAATTGGAAAAGTATTGATACAGGAATGCAACATTCGGTAGGACTTAAAACTGACGGAACGTTATGGGCCTGGGGAAATAACAATAATGGACAGCTGGGAGACGGAACTACAATTTCAAAATATACCCAAACACAAATAGGAACCGCAACCAACTGGCAAACTGTAGCAGTTGGAAATGGTTTTTCATTTGCAACGAAGACAGACGGAACAGTTTGGTCTTGGGGCAGCAATAACTTTGGGCAGTTGGGTAATGGTACCACTGGAGGAAATAGTACATCACCTGTACAAGTAGATTCCTCTTCAGACAATATGCAGGTTTTTGCCGGAGAAAGTCATATTCTTGTACAAAAATTTGATGGTTTTCTAAAAATTTGTGGACGAAATGATAGCGGGCAGTTAGGTGACGGTACGAGAGTTAACAAAAATGCATTTATTTCTATGGTTTGCCCTGGATATTGTATTCCTCCAACACCATTTTCATCAACCAATATCACTGCTGAAACGGCTACTCTTAACTGGACAGCAGCTACTGTGACTCCTGGTCAAGGGTATGTGTATCTTTATAGTACCAGCCCAACAGTGGGAGGTATTCAAGGATCTGTTCCTTCTACTTCTACAACAGCAAATTTGAACAATTTACTGCCTGACACCACTTACTATTGGTGGGTAGCATCTAATTGTGGATTCAGCCCCTTTACATGGATGCAGGGAGGTTCCTTTACTACACTTCCTACCACTGCAACCGGCTGTTGGCAAAGTGTAAGTGGAGGTGTTGATTACTCAATGGGGATCAAAACAGACGGAACATTATGGGCCTGGGGAGATAACTATGATGGACAGCTGGGAGACGGAACTATGATCATTAGAAAAACCCCAATACAAATAGGGACCGAAAATAATTGGACAAAAATAGTTGCCGGGTCTAATTTTTCAATAGGTATGAAAGCCAATGGTACAATATGGACCTGGGGAGAGAATAACAAAGGGCAGTTAGGTGATGGAACTACCACCACGAGAAATATTCCAACGCAGGTAGGAGCCGCCACAGACTGGGTGGATATTGCAACGGGAGAAAAACAGACGTTTGCTATAAAGTCAGATGGGACACTTTGGGCCTGGGGCTATAATAACAGGGGACAGCTGGGTGATGGTACAATCATTAGCAAAAACATACCTGTGCAAATAGGAACTGCAACAGACTGGCAAAGTATCGCCTCCGGACAATCTCATACCCTTGCTATAAAAACAGATGGAACGCTATGGAGCTGGGGAGAAAATTATTATGGACAATTGGGTGATGGTACTGGAATAGATGTAAGTTCCCCTATTCAAGTAGGAACTGCAACGAATTGGAAAACTGTTACTGCAGGAAATGATCATTCAATAGCCATAAAAACAGATGGAACATTATGGAGCTGGGGGTATAATAACAGGGGACAATTAGGTGATGGAACTACAACCCGAAAGAATATTCCGACCCAAGTAGGAACAGAAGCCAACTGGCGAAGTGTGAAGACTGGTATATATAATTCTTCAATAGCCATAAAAACAGATGGAACATTATGGAGCTGGGGGTATAATGGCTGGGGACAGTTAGGTGATGGTACAGAGATAGATAGACCTACACCAATGCAAGTAGGAACTGCAACTGACTGGCAAAGTATTGCTATCGGAGCTGATAATGCACTTGCGATAAATACTAAAGGATCGCTGGCAATCAGTGGCTATAATCTCAAGGGACAGCTAGGAGATGGTACTTATGTTCAAAAGAAAATCTTCATACCTGTTGCTTGTGGTACAGGTAGCGGTACTGTTCAGAAAGTTTCGACTTTAGCTAAAGCTGGTTTAGCGGTAGATGAAGTTTCTACAAAGGCAGATCATCTGAAAGTCTATCCAAATCCGGTACAGGATATCCTGACCATTTCATTTGATCAGAAGATGCTGTCGGTAGCGGTGTACAATGCTGCGGGACAACAGGTGCTTACAAAGGTAATCAATGATACGAAAGGAACGATTGATGTTTCCGGACTCGTATCAGGGGTTTATCTGGTTAAAGTGAATGCTGCTCATGACCTTGTAAGAATGGTGAAAGTGATCAAGCGATAACCTGTAAAACCTTAATACAAAAACTAAGATTTCTTTAGACTTGAAATCTTTAAAAATAGCGCCACTTATCTTTAAGTGGCGCTTTTATTTATAATGAACAGAAAAACAAATCACCGCTGCCGAACGAATCCTTTCGTACGGTTTTTATTTCAGTTTAAACTTTTATTTTAATGACAAATCGAAGATGATCTCCTTTCAGTCGATGAATGTTGTTTCAACGGAGTTAAAAGTCACAGAATATTTTTAATACTGTAGTTATTTTTAAGTTTCCAGCTTTGTGAATATCAAGTACACTAAAGTTTTATGAAAATCTTTGATTTTCTTCTAAAGTGTACTTATTGATGTAGGAAGCGACTCACCTTTCTTAAGTGATCTAAAGTGTTCCAAATAATAGATTGTATGAATTTCATTGTGTTTGAAGAATTGGAAATCTGTAAAAGTTTAAACAGGTTTTTATAAAAATGTCAATTCTACTTCTTATACAAATCTTTATCTAAATCACATTCCTTAAGTTTTTTTTTAATTAAAAAGATCATGTAATGATGCCGTGTTTTTCTAACGCAAAGTTTTAGCTTCATTATGCATATTTTCAGGGAGCAAAGAACAGAATCAACTTCGTTGATTCGTCGAAGCGTATGCATAGCCATATCGCTTCATCAGCGACATTGTCGCCTTCTTTGCATCCTTATAACTCAAAGGCTTGAATCTTTTCTTTGCGTTTTTTTTTAAAAGCAGCTTTCCTTTTTACCGTTGCTGCCGTATTATTGTATCATGCAGCTTTTATTTCAACCCCTTTCTCATAAAGTTTTTATCTTTGATTCAGGACATTTTGAGATAAACCAGCTCAAAAACTATTCAATAGCTATGAATGCAGATACTATAAAATTTAACAGGTTAATTCCTGAATTATTGGTGACCGATATTGGCAATTCTAAGAAGTTTTATATGGAACAATTGGGATTTATATTGGAATATGAAAGGGAGGAAGACTGTTTTGCACTGATTTCATATGAGGGCGCTCAGCTTATGCTTGAGCAGGACAGTTCCGATTCATGGTTGACTGACCAGCTTGTTTTTCCCAGAGGTCGGGGTATTAATTTTCAGATTGAAGTAAACTGTCTGGATGATATTATTGATAAAATTGAAACGAATAAGTTAGCTTATTTTAGAGAACCGAAAGAAATATGGTATAGAATAAATACGATGGAAGAAGGTGTTAAGGAGCTCCTTATACAGGATTCTGACGGATATCTTTTGAGATTTCAGCAATATCTCGGAGAACGGAAAGTGAGTCAATAAACCGGTTACATCTCATCTTTGCGTTTTAAAAAGCTTCAGTATGCCGTTTTACAGAGAAAAACACCGGACGTGATTAGATTAAAAAATACAAAAGCCTTTCAGAAAAACTGAAAGGCTTTTATAAAGAAATCTATTATTTAAAAACTTCATTCTGATAAAGAATATGGTCGTCTTCATCAAAACTGATGATCAGTACCTTATATTGTTTTGCAGTGTCGTTATTGAAAAATTTAATTCTCGGTGGCACATATTCGCTGTCAAATAAATTAGGATTCCAATAGAGTGTTTCCCGGGTGTCATTTTCAATTTTCTTTTCAGGATCATCGGTATCCAGGGTTTCAATAAGAAATTCCGAAGGCCGATCATAGCCTTTTATGACAGATGAGTTGTTCTTTTGCGCTTCTTTTTCATTGCTTTTAGGTTTCATATTCCCTCTCATCGTGTAGATCAATACAGCATTACCCACTAATCCGGATCCTTTGATGATTTTCACCATGGCAATATTGCTTATAGGAACATTCATAATCATGCCTGGTTCAGTAGCCATTTCATCTAAATAGAGCTGAGCTTTACTGCCCCGCATGTAGGGAACATTCTCGCCTAAGTTATTTCTTTGGAATACCAGGCCGGCAGCTCTCCCTTGTAGCCAAGATAATATATCGGTTGACCCTGCGGCATGTTGGTCTTCGTTGACAAAGTCGAATATCGTAGAATTCAGGGAATTAAACATTCCACTAGACAGTTGACTGTTTAATTCTACCGTTGGGTCTTTCTTTTTTCCTGTTAATTTTACTTCTTCAATCTGTACATCAGAACTCCCGTTTTTTCTGCTGTTTTTCTGGTTGTTGATGGCCTTGGTAATAGATGGAGGAAGAGTTTTGTTTCCGCTGGTTTTTACTAAGGTATATTTTGTACCTGGAAAATTGCCTTTAAACGGTGTGGGAGTAACCAGTGGTTCTACGGTGACAAATAGATTGTCAGTGCTTGATTCCTGATTATTTTCTGAAGTTGCAAGAACAGAAACATTCAAAGGTTCAGAGTAGTTAAGATTATCTAAATAGATATATCCGTTTTGGTCTGTTTTAGACGGGGTAAGCGTGGGTTCATTTTTACCTAATTTCAAAGCTAAAATTACACTGGAATTGATAAGCAGGGCATTGTTTTTAATAGGTTTTATCCTGTAAGAAAGAAATTGCTGGGAATTGGTTTTAATGGCTGGTACAAATCCGGTAAGTACAGAATTCCAGTCAAATCTTTTCCAGTTTTCAGATATAAGCAGTGCGTCTAAGGCTTCAGTATTGGCATTTTTAGAAAAATATTGGGCCGGACTGTCTATTTTTGAAGTAAAATCTCCGGTTAACCAAAGCCTGCTCAGCATATTTTCTTCTTCCGGAGCCTGGGTACCGTCATCCTCACTTACCAAAACAGTATAATTTTTAAAATACGATTCCGGGGAAAGATCAATACTGTTGAAAGATCTTGGCGTCTGTTTTATATTCTGAGCTATAATTTCGGCTTTCTCAATATGTAAACTATTCGGCTTTACAAAGCAAAGTCTTTGGGCTACCAGATGATCTTGTTCATCAAAAATGGCTAACTGTAAAATACCGTTGGCTTCATTATTGATTTTTGCGGGAATAAGACTGGAAGCTTCATTGATCAATTGGTTAATATTGGCTTTGTAAGCAAGGTGGTTATTGATGGTTCCTACAATTTTATAGTTTTGAAGTTTCTGTTTTAAATTAACTCCTTTTAGGGTGTATTTAATTCCTTCTTTAGAGTTGTAAACTTCCAGATGAACACCCATATCTGTAACTTGTGGCAGATCTACCGTTTTACTTTTTCCGGTGTTATCCTGAACGATAACCTGGTATTTTTTTCCTAACGCTGGAGTTATGCTAAAAGAAGCAACATTTTTATCAAAAGAGGTAAAGGTCGTGATGGGTGCATTGGGACTTTGGGTATCTATTACTTTTCCGGTCCACGTGCCCGGTAGAGGAGTATCACTTGATACTCTTACGGCAAATTTCGTAGGCATACCGTTGATGAAAGTTCCTCCTTCCGGAAAGGCTTTAGCAGACCAATCAGAACTTTTGCCAATCACTAACGATTCTGTGGAGGTTGGGTTGTAAACCGGAAGCGTTTTCACAATCTGAAAATCTTCACTAAAATTAGTCATGTAAGGGGTGTATGCTCTTAAAAAATAGACTTGCTCCGGAAGGTTCTCTTTCAGTTGAAAATCTCCGCTGCCCTCGCCATTGGTCAGAAGTACCGTTTTCCAGTCTATCAATTTCTTATCGGAATTGTACAGCTCCACAAATAGAGTAGTAGACAATGCAGAACGGTTATAGCCCTCAAATACAAAACTTTTGAACCAGATCTTGTCCCCAGCTGCATATTGTGACTTGTCCGTCAGTATATAAACTTTTTCCTGTTCGTAATTATTCTCGAGATTGGTAATTGCCTTTTCTAATTGACTTTGTGCCAGTACAGGTGATACTAGTGAAATAAGCAATACACAGAATATATTTTTCATAGAAATCTTAACGCATTTTAATTCAGTGCTAATTTAATCATTTAAAGACTTCGAAAATTGATATTTAGGGGGTTATTTTGCAATGTTCAATAAATTATTGTTGTAAAAAAATATATATGAAATTTTTTTAATGTTTTTTATCTATTTTCGATAAAAATTGTGAGACGTTTTGATGAGGATAAGAAGTAATTAGATACAATAATTGTTATTAATAAAACAGGGATTAATATTATTCCTCAGATTGTATGGAGGAGCAATTTTATCATGGTAAATGATGAATATCTACCTTGTCTTATTCAATACTACTGTACGTTGTCAAATACAACTGCAAGTAGTGTAATTACAACTAAGAGTATCTATAATCCTGATAGATATGGATAAACCTGGAGCTATCTTTGTCCTGTCAAAAAGACTAAAAATACAAGAATATGGATATAAAGAAACTAGGCGATAAAATCGTTCAGGCACGAAAAGAAAACAGAATGTCCCAGGCGCAGCTTGCACAACTTTTATTTATCAGTCCGCAGGCGGTTGGAAAATGGGAGCGTGGAGAATCAGTACCTGATTTTATTACCATTAACCGTCTCTCTGAAATTTTTAATTTAGACCTTAACTATTTTTCAGAGAATGCACCCGCTCAAAAAGAAGAGTTGGCCATTAAAAATAGGGCTAATAACACTGACCAAACTGGGCAAAAAAATAATGCAGAGATGGCCCCTTCAATTTCTGTAAGTGAACCATTACTCACTAATTTTAGCGGAGGAGCTTTTGTAGGGACAGATTTTGCTGGAGTAAACGCTCCGGAGAGAAAATTTTGGGGAAGTGATCTGAAAGGAGTAGATTTTTCCGAAGCAGATTTAAAAGGCAGTTCTTTTAAGAACAGTGATGTGAGTGATGGTAATTTTGAAGGTGCGGATCTTACAGATTGTGTGCTGGCTAATAATAACCTCTCTGGAACAAACTTTAACAAAGCTGTTTTAGTCCGAACAGAGTTTTCCTCATCTGATCTTACTCACGCAAGATTTACCGATATCAACTTAATTGATGTAAAGATGGTGAGCGGTGATCTGAGAAAAACCATTTTTGAAAACTGCGAATTTGACGGGGTAGATTTTAGTTCTTCAGACATGAGCGGGCTGTGTCTTGATAGACAGCTTTTCATTAATGTAAAATTCGATAATGCCTGTCTAAAAGGGGTTTCTTTTAAAGGTGCTGCATTAAAAAATGTTTCTTTCCGATCAACATTTGCCCTTACCAACAGATATTATAAAACCCTTAAAAGTATTGATTTTGATGGAGCAATGATGGATAAATTAACCTATGCAGCCCTCAAAGGAGCTGGGGTAGATTTACCGAATGTAACAAAAGTATAGACACTTAATAATTAGAAATAAAAAGTAACCAAAAAATAAAATATTATGTCATTTCAAACCTACATTAAAAACATTGAAGAAAAAACCGGAAAGTCCCGTTCTGATTTTGAAAATTTAGCTGCTGACAAAGGATTTACCGAAGAAGGAAAACTAAAAAAGGGAGTAAAAGCAACAGAAATAATCAATTGGTTAAAAGAGGATTTTGAATTAGGGCATGGGCATGCTACTGCTATGTATGCCTATATTAACGGAAAGCGTGAATAAAAATAAACTTTTATACCCTTACAGTAATAGGCACCTATTTCCTAAATAAGTGCCTATTGTAGTTGATGAACCTGAAAGGATTATTCTCAGATTACTTTTTTATAAAATTGAGTTGTTGAGCTTAATCAAAACATTACTATTCTATCCATAGATGTCCTGTAGAATAGGTTCTGGCTTTACCTGCCACAATCACTCTTTCATTTTTATTTTCACAAAAGAGCTGGCCGCCTCTTTCTGATAGCTGGCGGGCGAAAAGCTTGTCTTTCCCCAATCTTGATGACCAGAACGGAATAAGGGAGCAGTGTGCAGAGCCCGTTACCGGATCTTCAAGAATTGACGACTGCGGGGTAAAATATCTTGAGACAAAATCACTGTCAGTACCTGCCGCTGTCACCACAACACCTCCCGGATCCAGATTGATGAGGTCAAAAACAGATCTTTCAATTTTTATTTTTTTGATGTCTTCTTCAGACTCGTATACCAGGACATAGTCCCTTGATTGGAAGACTTCCTTAGGCTGTATATTCAGAGATTGGGCTATAGCATCCGGAAGAGTGGATGCTTCAGGCATTCTTGACGGGAAATCCATATAATAAAATCCGTCTTTTACATCCACGGTTAATTCTCCGCTTTTGGTTTCAAAAACAATTCTGCTGTTCTGATAGTCTAAGATGGAAGCCAAGCAATGAGCCGTAGCAAGGGTAGCATGCCCGCATAAATCCATCTCTATTTCAGGAGTAAACCATCTCAGATGAATGGTATCACCATTATCAATAAAAAAAGCGGTTTCTGCCACCGCATTTTCACGGGCTATTTGTAAGAGAGTCTCATCGGGTAGCCAATGCTGTAAAGGAACAACACACGCAGGATTTCCATGGAAAATCTCATCTGTAAACGCATCTATTTGATATAATTCTAACTTCATGATTGATAAAATTTCTGTCCGTAACAAAGATAATTTATTTCCCGGACTGACCTTGGGTTGAACGGTATTCTTGTGAAGAAAGTGCTAAAAGAAAGGCATAAAATCCCAACTTTTGTCAGGATTTTATTCATTCTTTAATTTTGTACTTTATCCGCCGCGAACAAAAGGCTTCTTATGCTGCCGTTTTTAGATATTAAAATCGGTAGCCAATACTCAATCCAAATTTTGCCACCACGTCATGATCTGTTTTGTCTGCATTGAACAAAAGTTTTCCATAGCCAACGTTGGCTTCAAAAACAAGTCCTTTTTTTGTGACCAATTTCCAGCCTAGACCTGCACCTAGTGCAATATCATAAACATCTTTATTTTCAGTGAATGTCACGTTGTCTGGTGCGTATATTTTTTTCCCATCAATGGAAGTGAACATTCCAAATCCTTCGACAAATAAACCGGAAGCATATTTTTTTCCAAAATAATATCTGTAATAAGGGGAGATGTTGTAATTCATATCCTCCTCTTTTGTATGGTCATAAACCATATAGGCAGAGATCCCCACTGATGAATGTTTGTTGAGATGTCGTTCGTAATCTACTTGTACAGCTCCGGATAACGGCGCGATTAAATTTAACTTAATTTCATTGTTTTTCTGATAAGGGTTGGCATCAGTTTCACTTTGAGCATACACGGAATAAAAAGCAAACAAAATGATGAGTAGTGAAAAGGTTTTTTTCATAAAAAAGTTATTTGAATTATTTAAATGCAAAACTCAAATAATTCAAATGACAACAGGTTTCAAAAGCTTAAAAATGGACAAAATGGTACTTATTTAACAGTGTTTTTATACTCATTGGGGGTCTTACCCGTCACTTTTTTAAAGGCTTTAAAAAAAGTTGTTTTTGAAGTAAACCCAGCTTCTAATCCCATTGTCAGTAGATTATAGTTGTCATATTCCGGATCTGATATCATTTCCTTGACAGCTTCCACCCGATATTGATTAATATAATGAGCAAAGTTGTCTCCTGTGATCGTATTTACAATTTGTGAAACATATCCTGCACTTATGCCTAGTTTTTCAGCAACTTTTTCTCTGTTTAATGTACTGTCCGTATAAATGTGCTCGTCTTTACAAAGAAGTTCCAGTTTTTGAAAATAAAGATTGTCAGCCGTTATAGATTCTCTGGATTCTTCGGCAGTGTTATTTTCTTGCGTTATACTGTTTTCTGCAACTTGCGGATTAGGATGTATAATAACCAAATCGTTGTTTATAAAATGGTAGACAGCCTCTTTGTTTTTGGCAAGCTTATATTTGTAAATACCTATATAAGCTGTCCAGTGCATGATAAAGGTTGCCGATAAAGCCAGTCCACTCATGGTAGAGGAAATGTCTATTCCAAAAAAGAAGCCAGTCATATACGTAATTAGCCAGGTAGATAACAATAAATAGAGGGTGGTTAATAAGGTAATTACCCATCTTTTCTCTTGTGGGTCTTTTAAGTGCCTTATCATAAAATAAGAGTAAAAAGGTGGAAACAGGATGATGATAAAGGCAAATAAAAGCTGAATCAGCATAAGTATATTGATGATGAAAATGCGTGAATCTGTGATTTTATAAATCCCTAAAATATCATTAAGATGGTATATAATAACAAAAGTAGAGGAATAGATAAAAGGAATGTAATACAAATAAGCTCTTTGTCTGTTCTTTATGGTATCATCAATTCGGTTTATTATAAAAAGGAAGATGAAGACGGGGAGTAAAAATATCCACTCAATATAGTCCAGAAAACGTAGCAAGGGATAGGACTTAAATGTACCTTCAATTTCAAAAACATAATTCAGTAAAACCATGGAAAGTGCAAATAGTAAGTAGGCTAAATACTTATTTGACTTACTACTGAATAAGGAAGATTTTAAAATAACTACTCCTAAGACGATTCCCTGGAAAATTGCAATATTTAAAAGTGTTGTATAAATCAATTTTTTATAAAAAGGGAGTTAAAGATTTGGTTGAGTATATCACGGTTTAAATATAGCTCTTTCATACGGAAAACAGGGCAAGAAAAAATGAATGAACAATGAAATGAGTGTTATGATACTTAATAAATTTACTATATTGTTACTGTGAAACATAAACGATTGCCTTACAAGTCGTATCGTTTATGTATCGGAAAATAACCATCGTAAATACTACCAATTAAAACAAAGTAAAACATGTGAATTATGAAAAAAAAGATCATTCTATTGCTTTCTTTCATAGTCTATTTATCAGCAGCAGCTCAAAAAAACGCTTCCGCAGATTCCATAACACAACGGAATTTGTTCCAAAGTTTAAAACCGGAATTTGAGAAATACGAAAAACAACACGGAAATTTTATCCAAACCAATAATGTAAGAATGCATTATTTGGAATGGGGAGATAAAAAAAATCCAACACTTGTCTGGATTCCCGGAACGTATAGCAATGGATATGAATTATACGAAATCGTAAATCAATTGGTAAAAATGAATTTGCATGTCATTGCCATTGATTACTATGGTCATGGGTTTACCCCAATTCCCCCAAAAAACCTTTCTGTTTATCACGTTGCTGATGATATTAAATTTCTTTTAGATACAATGAAAATCAAAAAAGCAATTATCGGAGGCTGGTCAAGAGGAGGAACTATCAGTTCGGCATTTTATGATGCTTATCCGGAAATGGTTCAGGCTCTTATTTTAGAAGATGGCGGTTCTGTGGCTTGGGATTTTCAGACAAAGTCGGCTAATATTGGAAAAGATATTGAAGAAACGAAACAGTATTATGCCAACAAAAAAACACTGGTCTTTGATAATGACTTTGATACGTATTGGTTGATGTATAATAATTGGGGGATAAAAGGAAAAGAAAACGAGAAACTGAAAAAAGAAATTTTCACTTCTTATGCCCGAATAAAGAAAAATACAAACGGAAAATATGAAATAAATCCAGGTGCAGAAGAACTTACCGGCGAGAATTCAGCCGAAGAAAACATTGCCATTATTTACACTCCTTTTACTTCTAAAACGGCTTTTGGTGCTTCAACACATCAATTAAATCCTAAAATAATTTATCGAAATCTAAATACACCTTTGCTCATTTTCGACCCTGTCAGTAAAAATGATTGGTTCGATTTTAAAGAAGAAAATGATAAACTTACTGAAGAACATAGGCCTTTTATTGTTCACAAGGTATATGAAAATACATGGCATGGTGTAAAAGACGAACGCCCGAATGAAGTAGTGAATGACATTAAAACATTCTTATTAAATAATAAACTGATCAAATGAAAACTACCTCTGCTGCGTAAAGTCTCCTGACTTTGAGGTAGTAAATAATATTATTTTCTTTAAACTTGCTCCAAAGTCAGGAGACTTCGGAGAGCTAGGTTATTCAAACAATTGTAGAGTAAAAACATTTAAAATGAATTTAAAGATCGTATTACCCCTTTTATTGTTGACAATCAATGTTGCTTCTGGGCAAAATACAACATTAAAAAATCCAGAACTGTTTGACAAATCGCTAAAAAAAGACAGCGTTATTGCCGAGTTTTCAGAACTCTATCATTTAACAAATACCATTCATCCCGGGCAATTTATGTTCTGTTCAAAAAATGAATTTGATAAAACGTATTCCTCTTTAAAAAGCTCCATAAAAACTGATCTTTCCCTTGTAGAATATTATAAATTGACAGCCACCTTAATGGCAAAAATTAAAGACGGGCATACAGCCGTTGATAGGGGACAAATTATTGGTTTACTCAATGAAAGGTTAGTTTTTCCTTTCAGCATCTATAAAATTATGGGCCATTATTATCTGGATAAATCATCTCAGGAAAATAAAGAATATACAGGATTGAGAATTCTAACAATAAATGGAAAAGACATCAATGCTGTGGTGAACGAAATGAAGCAATACATACATCTTGAAGGCAGAAATGAAACCGGATTAAATGTACGATTCAGTAATTTCCCTTTTTATTATTTTATGTATAATCAAACAGAAAAATTTGAAATTGAATATGCAGACCGTAGCAATCATAAATTGAAAGGAATATTTAAGGGAATGCCATTTAAGGAATATACTAGTTATATTTCAAAAAAAACAGAACCTTTAACCACAGAGTTCAAAACAAACGACTTAGCTGTTTTAAAATTCCGTTCATTTGAAAATGGGTATAATGAAGCAGACCGAAAAATTGCAGAGAAACAGTTAGACCGCTTTTTCACACGACTTGACAGTTTAAAAACTAAAAATTTAATTATCGATTTACGAGATAATAGCGGTGGTTCGGCAGATATTGCCAACTACTTATTTTCATATATCAGCAGTACTCCTTATTACTATTTTGATTATATGGGAGCAAAATATAAAAGCGTAAAGGAATGGAAGCATTACGCTCAATATCCGGACAATATTGAAGAAATAAATCTGAATGAAACAAAATTCAAGGATGGATTAAACTGCTACACAGAAACTGACGGTACAGATAATTGGTGGTTTGAACTCCAACAAAACAAACCCAATTTTTACAAAGGCAAGATCAGCGTTCTGATCAATGGCGGATGTTTTTCAACCACAGGACATTTGTTAGCCTTGATGAAGGAGCATAAAATTGGGAAATTTTATGGAGAATATTCACAAGGAAGTAATTACAGCAACTCAGGCGGGCAGGCTTTTGTTTTACCTTATTCGAAAACATTGGTTTGGATCCCTACTTTTCAATACAGAATGAGAACCCCCCATTTCATCAATGATCCAAAAGGAATTAAGCCGGATGTTGAAATACAAACAGAACCAGATGATCTGAGGACAGGATTTGACAGACAAATGGATTTTGTGATGAAGCAATACTAATGATTTGAGGTGTATTTTGAGGTTTGTTTTAAATGTAAAATCAGTGTGAATCAATCGATTGTTTTTTTATTAACTCGTTGGATGATAAATGTTTTTAATTAAAAAAGATGAACGCAAAGTTTATAAATAATTCTGCTTTATTGTAAGTGGGCAAAGTGATGCGACTTCATCGCTGATGAAGCAGTATGATTATCCATATGCTTCAACGAACCAACTTTGTTGATTCTACCTTTACTCTCTTAAAATCAGCGGTTTCAAAAATGAAATCTTTGCGTCAGAAAAATACGTCATTAGCACATTATCTTTTTAGTCAATAAGATCCTTAAAACTAAGAAGGCGTAATGTTTTATTTGTAAGTGAGTGCTGCAGAAAATAATACATTATAAAATATTGTGATGTTGATGTTGATGAAGAAGGATTCGTGCTGTTTTATCTCACTCAGCGGCACAAAGTCTCCGACTTTGGAGAGTCAGTGTCTACTTTGAAGGCTTTGTTAGGTGCTTTTTATTTTTTTGTTTTCATTATATCATCATACAGGTTATCCACTACTTTTTCTAAAATGTCTCCAGTTTCATTAAAGCTGGTGTTGGTCAGTATGGATATCCCCATATTTTGTTTAGGATAGATCACCAACCAGTTCTGTATTCCGTATATACCACCGTGATGTCTATATATTAATTGATGATCATTTTCTATGATGTACCAATGATAGCCTTCCCAAAAATCAGAACCTTCTTTATA
Source organism: Chryseobacterium rhizosphaerae (assembly GCF_003385455.1). GTDB lineage: Bacteria > Bacteroidota > Bacteroidia > Flavobacteriales > Weeksellaceae > Chryseobacterium > Chryseobacterium rhizosphaerae. The sequence continues at coordinate 168,779 of NZ_QNUF01000005.1, forward strand.
TAATTTTTTATGAGATTCTTTGACAATAGGATTGGATGGGTCAAGCTGCAGTTTCATATATTTCACCAAATCCGTAGTTGTAGAGTGCAGTCCTGAAATTCCACCCCATAAAGTTCTGTTGAAGTTGGGCATTAGCTCGTTTTTATCGTTATAGCCTTTTACCAATCTTGTTCTGTCATTTTCAGTGAGTGTGAACTTAGTTTGGTTCATGTTATTGGGCTTCAAAATAAATTCAGTGACCAATTCCTCAAACGGTTTTTGATACACTTTTTCAAGGATATAGGCGGTCAGCTCCGGAGCGGTGTTTGAATAGGAATAGACTTCTCCGGGCTTCGTTTCAATCTTGATGAGTTTTAATCCTTCAAAAAAAGCCTTTTTATTTTCACTTTTTATGGGGAAATTAGGAAATCCACTGGTATGGGTGATGAGGTGTTTGATTCTTATAGGTTCACCTTTAAATGCTAAATTAGGATAAGGTTCATTAAGATAGATTCTGATATCATCCTCTAAATGTATTTTTTGATCAAGTACGGCTTTAGCGGCTATATAACCGGTAAAGGTTTTGGTTACAGAAGCTAATTCATAAAGAGTAGAATCGTCGGGTTTGTTTCCTTTACCAATCGTTAATTCTCCAAAATGTTGTATAGTGGATTTTCCATCTTTAAGCACGGCAATGGAAACAGAATGAAATCTTTTGTCCTTTAATAACTGAAGAGCATTTTTTGTAATAGCATCTTCAACATTTTGTTGATGGGTTGGGTGAACACTTTTACAGCCAAGTAAGGCGAAAAATAAAATAAGGGTTACATATTTCATGGTCAGAATTTTAATTTGACATTCATAATCTGATGCAAATATGCTGTAGAGAATCTTGAAAAAAGTCCGTATAAAAAAGTCGGACTCATTTTCAAGAATAGAATGAGTCCGATTATTTACAATCCACAGTTCGATTTTTTACAATTAATTAATTATCAACTGTTTCTGAATGCGGTTGGCGTTTGGTTCGTATATTTTTTAAAAGAGGTATGAAAAGAAGATTTTGAATTGAAACCTACTTCATACAAGATTTCCAGCACCGTATATTCTTTTTTTGTGGGATCTTTCAGTAGGGTCATTGCTTTTTTAACGCGGTATTCATTCACAAAATCAAAAAAGTGCTGATTGAGGTGATGGTTAATTAAAACAGACAACTCACGAACAGGAATATTCACCTGATCTGCCAATTCCTGAATCGTTAATGAAGGCTCCAGGAAAGGTTCTTTTTCAGCCATGAATTTTCTAAGCTGTTCGATCTGAGAACTTTTTGTTCCGTCGGTTGTATGTTCAGTTTCTAATGTTTCCGCAAAATCTTCTGTCGGTTGTAAGGTAGAATCAATTCTGCGAAAAAGCTCAGGATAATTTAATGCCTTTAAGATAAACCAGCAGGCAGCCAGTAAAAAGGAAGCTCCCGCTACAATATGGATCCAGATAAACAGATCGTTGTATGCCGTATATCGTATGATATTTTTAAAAATAATACATACATGGATGAATAGGAAAATCAAGGTAAGCTGAAACAGCCATTGGTATAATAAAGTGTTGGGATTCGTATAGTTTTCAAGATAAATCTTCTTATATTTTTTAAGCACAATGAATACGGCGACGATATAAAAGAAAAACTGCAGTTCCCCGATGAGTTGATACACAAACATTTCAGGGGATTGCCACATCGTTGTAAAGAAAGCTTCTTTAGCAGCACCTTCTGCCAGATAAAGCCTTGGAACTAAAATTAAGTTGGCCACAATGAAAGGAATAAGATGCAGTAAATGCTTTCTTTTTAAGGTGAAATCAGAATAACAAACAGCATTCACATACAGATAGAAAAGAGGCATTACCAATAAGTAAGCAGATATTTTGAAAGCTTTCAGATTATAACTCTCCACAAAAAGGTGCATGAAAATCCCACTGATATCAATGGCATTAATGATAAGGAACGCTGCAAATAACCTACTTTCCAGTTTTCTTTCTGTTTTTACCGTTAACAAAAATACGGCAAGCAGCAGCGATACAAAAACGGCAATCGCAGCAATAACTTCCAGAAAACTTAATTTGTCCATTAGTTTTTTTACAAAAATAGGATATAAGTGATAAAGAAAAATAGATTTTGTTGATAAGAATGTTTCTGCTATGCAATGAATTTTTTGGAGTGTTTAAACTTAACCACAAAAGTCACTAAAGTTTTTATTTTTTTAAACACTTTAGTACACTTTAGAAAGCTTAAGGAGGTACTGTATATTTAAGTTCACATAAGATGAAAATCTTTGATTTTCAAAAAAACTTCAGTGTACTTTTTATACACAACGTATATAACTTAAATAGCTTCAGGGTTTAAAAAATCTTTTGTGACTTTTGTGGTTTAATAAAAAAATTAGACAGTGTTATTATTCTGATGCTGGTCTGCTATGTAAAGTCTCCCGACTTTGAGCTAGTAGAATAACATCATTTCTTTTAAAGTGCTCCAAAGTCAGTTAACCACAAAAGTCACAAAAGTTTTTATTTTTTAAACACTTTAGTACACTTTAGAAAGCTTAAGGAGATACTGTATATTTAAGTTCACATAAGATGAAAATCTTTGATTTTCAAAAAAACTTCAGTGTACTTGTTATACACAACGTATATAACTTAAATAGCTTAAGTGTTTAAAAAATCTTTTGTGACTTTTGTGGTTTAATAAAAAAATTAGAAAGTGTTAGTATTCTGATGCTGGTCTGCTATGCAAAGTCTCCCGACTTTGAGCTGGTAAAATAACATCATTTCTTTTAAAGTACCCCAAAGTCAGTTAACCACAAAAGTCACAAAAGTTTTTATTTTTTTAAACACTTTAGTACACTTTAGAAAGTTTAAAGAAATACTGCACGATTAAGTTCACATAAGATGAAAATCTTTGATTTTCAAAAAAACTTCAGTGTGCTTGTTATACACAACATATATAACTTAAATAGCTTAAGTGTTTAAAAATCTTTTGTGACTTTTGTGGTTTAATAAAAAAATTAGACAGTGTTATTATTCTGATGCTGGTCTGCTATGTAAAGTCTCCCGACTTTGAGCTAGTAGAATAACATCATTTCTTTTAAAGTGCTCCAAAGTCAGGAGACTTCGGAGAGCTAGGGAGCAGAAAGAGGTATATTTATCCATACGCTTCGACGAATCAACAAAGTTGATTTTTTCTTTGCTCTCTTAAAAATCAGCAGTTTCAAAAATAAAAACTTTGCGTCAAAAAAATATCCGTACATTATCTTTTAATCGCTAAAATCCTTAAATCTAGGTACTTTCCCATTCGCATTTTATTTGTAAGTTAGTGCCGCAAAAAAAAATAGTATAGAAAATATACAGAACGATTTTGATGAAGAAGAATTAGAGCTGTCTTATTGCTCACTATTTGAAAAAAATTAAATACCAAAAACCTAAATTTATTACAATGAAGAAGACACTGATTATTCTATCAATAGGCGCTTTATTTACTGCCTGTAACAAAAAAGCTGAACAAAAAACAGATACTGCACAGGATACTGTTGCCATAGAAGATGGCAGAGCTGCAGAAAAATCTCCGGGAGGAGCTACTCAATTTGATATCAATTCAGTACCGGTTTCCAATGCTGAAGTGGGTGAATTGCCCTTTTTCAGTTTCCCCAAAGGGCTGGACTTCCAAAATAAACCGGTACAAAGAAGCTATGATATGTTGTTTTTTCCACTTAAAGGCGTAATGACACCAATAGAAGGAAAAGTATGGAAAACGTACGTAGTAAACGGGAAAAGTAATACAGAAGAGTGGTCGTTGCCTTATTTTTTGAAAAGTTATGATGATGCCATTACAAAAGTGGGCGGTGTAAAAATATTTGATGGTAAAGTTTCTCAGCAAGAGCTTGACAGAATAACACCAGAGGCCAAATACTTTGGAGAGGAAGGTTCTATAGATTACTGGAATGAACCCGTAAAAGTATATGTCATAAGAAGACCCAATGGCGATGATATTTATATTCAGCTCTATGGAAATACGGCGACCGGAGCCATACAAATTCTACAGAAAGCACCGTTTGAGCAAACGATTTCGATATTAAAATCCGATGAAATAAAAAAAGAATTGGATGCAAAAGGCAAAGCTGTATTGCATATTAATTTTGATACAGACAAAGCAAGCTTACAACCCGATGGCAAAACAGCCGTAGATGAAATCACAAAAGTCCTGAAAAACGACACCCATCTAAAACTTGCCATTAACGGATATACAGATAACAGCGGAAATGATGCCCATAATATCCAACTCTCAAAAGATCGTGCTACAGCAGTATTGAATGCGATAACTACTTCAGGTATCGATAAAGTAAGACTTTCAGCAGAAGGCTTCGGCAGCAAAAACCCGATTGCAGATAATAGTTCTGAAGAAGGGAAGGCGCAAAACCGTAGAGTAGAGCTGGTGAAAAAATAAAATAAGAATTCAGGAGTATTCGGAAAACGGGTGAAAGAATTAATAACTGTTTTCCTATGATGTAATCTAAAAATAAAGAGATGAATCAAACTGATTCATCTCTTTTATTATATTGGTTTTTTATTAAGCTTCAATAAATTCTAAAAGATCTTTATTAATTGTTTCGTGTTCCGTAGTTGGCATTCCGTGAGGAAAACCGGGATACGTAATCAGTTTTCCGTTTTTCAATAGTTTTGCAGATTTTATAGCAGAATTTTCGATAGGTACAATCTGGTCATCTTCACCGTGAAGAACCAAAACCGGAATATCCACAGCTTTCAGATCTTCAGTGAAATCAGTTTCAGAAAATGCTTTGATTCCGTCATAATGAGCTACAATGCCACCCATCATTCCTTGTCTCCACCAGTTTCTTTGTACACCGTCTTTTATATTGGCGCCTTCTCTGTTATATCCATAGAAAGGGAAAGTCAGATCAAAATAAAACTGGTTTCTGTTATTCAAAGTCTGCTCTCTGATCCCATCAAAAACTTCCATTGGAACCCCGTCAGGATTATTTTCACTTTTTACCATTACCGGTGGAACAGCACTTATTAAAACTGCTTTTTTTGCTCTGCCATTGGCATATTTATGCACATACCGGATCACTTCACCACCTCCTGTAGAGTGTCCGATGTGTACAACATCTTTCAAATCAAGGAATTCCACAAGTTCTGCAGCGTCAGAAGCATATTGCTCGATGGTGTGATTATAGATGTTCTGGCTTGAACGGCCGTGGCCTCTTCTGTCATGGGAAATTACTCTGTACCCTCTCTGTAAGAAAAAGATAACCTGTGCATCCCAATCGTCAGATGATAATGGCCATCCGTGGTGAAACATCAATACAGGTCCTGCTCCCTGGTCTTTATAAAAAATCTCTGTTCCGTCTTTTAATGTAAGTGTGCTCATAGTTTTAAATTTTTAATGTTAATGAATGTTTTATTTGATAATTTTTTTGTTGTTTTAATTCTTTAGCAAATGTAGGATAGTTCACTTTCACTGAAATTAATCTAGTTTAATTTCGTACCTATCGATAACATTTTTTTGTTTGAATAGTTTAATTTGCTTTCTGATTCCAATCTTTTTGTCAGATCATCATTAAATTTTAGCATTTTGGTATCATGAAATAGCTTCTGAACAATGAAGTTTACAGGCTTTTTTCTAATTTGCGGTCGTAAAATAAATGTATGTTTCAAAATATTATCAAAAACATCTCACGATTTGTGATCCTAACCCCGGAAGAAGAAAATATATATGAAGGTTTGCTGACCCTTCAGAAGTACCCGAAGAAAACACATCTTCTGCGTGAAGGAGAGATTTGCCAGTTCGAAGGGTTTATAAAGGAGGGATGTGTACGAACGTATTATCTGGATGAAAACGGTTTTGAAGTAACCCTTCTGTTTGCCGTTGAAGATTGGTGGATTACCGATATTGATTCTTTTAATAATAGAACACCCTCGAAGATTTTTATAGAAGCCCTGGAAGATACCGAAATTTATATGTTGAATCCGGAAACTAAAGAGGAACTGATGCAGAAGGTTCCGAAATTTGAAAGAGCATTCCGGCTGATGATGCAGCGGTATGTGGTAACGCTGCAAAACCGATTGGTTAATACCATTTCTCAACCTGCTACAGACCGTTATCTGGAATTTATCAGGGTGTATCCTACCATTCCTCAGCGTGTGGCGCAGTATTATATTGCATCGTACCTTGGCGTTTCTAAGGAGTTTGTAAGTACAATCAGGAAACGTTTGGCTCATAAAGAGAAACAAAAATAATAAGGAGGAGACTTCCCTTTCTTGAAATGACAACGAAAATTCGAAGAATTATTAGGGTGGTTATGCAGAATAGGTAAACCACCTTTTTATTTAGAATAAAAGAAAAAATCATTTATTAAACCAGTTAAATTTCTGAGATTTTTATTCGTTCTACATTTGCCTTATTAATTTAAACAATAAAAAAATGGTACAGGAAAACAAAAAAGCAGAAGGCTTTGGAATGCCTTGGGAAGATATCTATGGATATGCCCAGGCAGTAAAAAAAGGAAACACCGTTTGGATTTCCGGTCAGTTGGGTCACAACAAAAAAGGCGAATTGGCAGAAGGAATGGAAGCACAAATGAAGCAAACTTATGCAAATATTAAAGAATTATTGTCAAGGTATGATATGACGATGGAAAATGTGGTGGAAGAAGTTATCTATGCAATGGATATGACGATGGCGTTTGAGGCGAGAAAAAATTTCAAAACAGAATTTTACGATAATCCTGAGGCTGTAGCCAGTACAATGGTTGGAGTAAGCGGACTTGCATTGCCAGGACAGCTTGTCGAAATTAAAATTGTGGCAACTGTATGAGTTTACAGTCTTGAATTTTTGGTCCTTTTTTTTTAAGACAAAAGGACTTATTTGGCGTTTCAAAGGAGTTTGTAAGCACCATCAGGAAACGATTAGCTAATAAGGCAAAATAGATCAATAGTTTAGCATTATAAAATGCCGGATACGAAAAATATCCGGCATTTTTTTTCGCGGGAAATTCCTGCAATAATAGAGAATTGTAAGTTGTTTTGCTTAAAAAATCCCAACGAAAGCTGGGATTTTTTTTGTTTTAATTTCTGCTGTGCGAAGACTTCTGACGTTGAACTTGTAATAAGATTATTTTCTTTAAACTTGCTCCAAAGTTTGGAGACTTTGGAGAGCGGAGGGCTGGCGATGGGATGAGAATAGGGCTTTACTTCAAGAACAACCTTTTGTAAAGCTTTAAAAAAATTGCCGGCCAGACATCAAACAAATAAAAATACCGGCAAATAAGTACCAATTTATGCACTTTTAAGCTTTTGAAACCTCTTCTCATTTTTCTTAGGTGAATTTTGCATGTAAATAATTCAAATTACATGTTATGAAAAAGTTTTTATTACTAGCTGTTGTTATTTTTATGACCTCATGTAGCCATGACGATTCACCTGATAGAAAAGCGCAGGCACAGCAAAAACTTAATGCAGCTTTGTCCAACTTCCCGGGCTTAAGCCTTAGTGTAAAGACAGCTTCCGGGAATTATACCCTGGTTGCAGGAGACGCGGTAATTAATGAAAAGCCGATGGCCGCTTCTGCACTTCACTATATGCAGAGTATTTCAAAAACCTTTACCGCAGTTGCTGTCCTAAAACTGAAGGAGGAGGGCAAAATTAATCTCGATGCCAAAGTAAACACCTATCTTCCTAGCATTTGTAATCATCTACCCAACGGAAATATCATTACAGTAAGGCAGCTGCTTACGATGACATCAGGGCTTCCTGATTATTTGGATAGCGATCAGTTTTTAAACGATGTGGTTGCAGGGCCACTGCCTATGATGAGCGAACAGGTATTGAGCTATGTATACAATCAACCCGCAAAATTTGCACCCGGTACCTCATTTGGGTATTGCAATATAAATTATCACCTGCTGGCTCTTATTATTGATCGTGTTACTCCAAACGGACATCGAAAGTATATTACGGACAAAATAATTAACGCCATTGGACTTTCCAATACCTATTATATAGCGGGCTCGGCTAGTACTACGGCTCCCGTAGGAACAACGGCTAACTATCTGCAAATAGACGGCACTTTTACTGATATGAGCGAGTTGCAACTGGGTACAGTACTTACCCTCATTGGTGATGACGGTATTGTGGCTTCCGTTCAGGATATCGCTGGATTTTACTACAAGCTGCTCCATGACAAAACGGTAGTATCACCCGCATCGCTGGAAGAAATGAAAGTTGCAGTTAATCATCAGGGTACTCCTACATATGGCTTAGGGCTCCATTTTTATAAAACCAATGGTGGCCTGCAGGCAATCGGCCATGAGGGGAGTGGTGTAGGAGCCGGTGCCTATGCTTTTTATTTTCCTTCCAAAAATACCAGTGTCGTCCTGTGTACAAACACGGGAACACTTATCGATGCTATAAAAGAGGAACAGTTACAGGCATTGTATGAGGAAATTATAGGGATATTACTTCAGTAAAAACTAATGTAAACAGCCACATCGCGTTACTTACTTATGAAGATGCCAGATTTTATCAATAGTCCTTCAGATTTTATTAATCCGTTCTTTCATAATTCAAAGCTTCAATGGGTTGAAAATCTTTTTATTTTATTATTTCCAATAAAAACAGTTTAAATTTCGTATATTTATAAAAATGTCTATTAATACTTTATGAAATAAGTTGTAAACATTAGTAATTTTTAAATTAAATAAAATGAAAAGTGTTTATGTAAGCGAAAGCGACGGACATAGAATTGGTGAAACTCCAATGAAATCAATTAGTATAGCATACTTAATTTTAGTACATCGCTTACCGAATCAATTTAAGAAGCTTTTTAAAGCCATCTACGATTCTACTAATTTCTACCTTATTCATATTGACAAAAAGGCCAATCAGGAAATTGGTAAAGATGTAAAGGATTTTTTAAAACAATATCCGAACGTACATATCCTAAACAGTGAAAATGTTATTTGGGGAGGATACAGTATGGTTCAGGCTGAGTTGGATGGTATAAAATACCTGTTGAGCATGGATGCAAAATGGGATTATTTTATAAACCTAAGTGGGCAGGATTATCCGTTAAAATCACAAAAAATCATCAAAGAGTTTTTATCGAAAAATAATGGGAACAGTTATATTAAAATTGATAATCAGGAAAAAATAAGACCTGAAACGATGAACAGAATTGAGAACTATTTTGAAGAACTGGAAGATTGCATTTCTGACAAAACTCATAAGAGAGGCTTCATGAAAGATGTCATACCTTATATCGGAGGGCAATGGATGATTTTGACGAGAGATTGCTGTGAATTTATCAATAGCAATGTTGAGGTTAAAAAATTTGAAGACTATTATTTAAATACCTTAATTGCTGATGAATCTTTCTTTCAAACCGTTTTAATGAATACTTCATTTACAGGGACTTTAGTGAATGATGACAAAAGAGCAATTATCTGGATTCCCGACGGAGACATCAAATTACGTCCTAAAACATTCACCAAAACAGATATAAGCTTTCTCCAAACAGGAAATCATCTTTTTGCCAGAAAGTTTGATGATAATGTTGACAATAAAATAATTGATTATATTAAGATGAAATATGATGAGCCTTTTAAAACATCAGTAAAAATAACCCATGTGAAAAATATGGATAGAAGTTTTAATCATCTCAACTAAAAAGAGTATTGAAAATTCTAATAAAAAAACCTTTATCAAAATTGATAGAGGTTTTTTATTGCTGGTAAAAACAGGGACATCTCTGCTGCGCAAAGTCTCCCGACTTTGAGCTGGTAAATAAGATTATTTGCTTAAAACTTGCTGCAAAGTCAGGATATTGAGAGTAGCAAGTTTACGGTTTTCCGTATTTAATGTATTGTCGTCTCCTTTATTTTTGTAGTTAAAATAATAATATGAGGTTAGTTTAAAAAAATATCATTTGTTGTTGAGGAATTTTTTTGAAAAAATTCTTAGTATTTTATCATCTGTGAATATCTCTATAGAATTTCTGAATATGGAATAAATATCTAAATTCTTTTAATTATTGTGTTAAACTTAAGTGGAACTTAAATTTCAATAGATTTTCAGAGCGGATAAGGTTTTGAGTTAAGATTAAATTTAAAGTAAATCAATATTGTATTATTAACAACAAACTTTTGTATATATCAGATTTTTACTAATTTAGAAAACTTATACTATCTCTTATGGGTGAATAAAATATTCATTTATGATAGTGGTTAAAAACTAATAATGAGCTATACTTTTAAAAACACAGAGATAAACAATGAAAAGGCTTCGGTTTTTGAAACCAAATCTCTATTATATTTAATAGGCAAAAGCCCAGATAAAAAGCATATTGAATATATTACATTTGATTGTTTTAATGATGTAAGCGGAATAGATAAAGGATTTAAGAATATTTGGGATATTCAATCTAAAAATGAAGCTAATTTAAGCCCCAAAAAGATAGGGAAGTATTTATTTACTTTATTTGATAATTATCTTTCATCTTTCAATTTTAAGGAGTTGATTTTCTTTTGCCCTAAATTGAAAGATGATTACAAAAGAGATAAAGGATTATTATCTTATAATTTATCAAATATTGTTATAAGTACATTTGATAGAATAAAAAAAGGATTAGAAGAAGAAGTAAAGAGAGTTAAAGGAACAACTACTGATTATTCCAGTAAAATAAACTCATTTTTATCTCAGGTTCTATTTGTTGAAGATAATTATACAGAACACGAATATCTTAAATTCATAACGAAGTTCAAAAATAAAAACTTAAAAACCGACGATTTTTACCTTACTGTATTTAAGGAACTTAGGGATATACAATCTTCAAAAAAAAATTCTTATATAGAAAATGAAAGTATCAAAGAAATAATGGATGTAATTAATTTTAGAAGGCATCTTAAAATATTGGATATTGATACATTACTTATATGCAGAATTATTGGTTGTGAAATTTTTCAATACAGTAGTATTCCCTTATACTTTTTTGAGTTAGTTAAGAAATTGGATAAGGAGGATATGAAAGATATTCTTTTGAATTGTAATTCTAATCTTTCCAGATGTTTTTTTAATAAAATTAGTAATAAAGAGTTTTGGAAGATTTGCGAATCCATTATAAACTATTTAGAAAGCAACTCTGTGACTGATATAGATATAATTTTTACATCAATTTTTAGTACTTATATCCCCAAATATAAATATCTTGACGAAATAACAATAAAATATTTAATAGCTTTAATAATAGAAGGTTTAGAATGATAATTAAAGAAGTTGCAATTGGAAATAGTTCTGAAGCTTTCATTGAAAAGCGTTTTCAGAATAAAACAAATATAATCTTTAGTGATGATAATAATAAGGGTAAAACCTTGTTAATGCAAAGTATAGTATATTCTATTGGTTATGATTCAATTTGGCCTGTTGGCTTTAATCTTAAAAGTTACTATTTCTACTCAAAAATAAGTTTCAAAAATATTGATTATGAGTTTCTAAGACACGGGAACTCAATCATTGTTTCTCAGGGAGAACAATTTTATTTATTTAATAGTATTACAGAGTTTAAATATTTCTTTTCTAAGGAAATTTTTGAATTACCTAAAATTCCTAAAGATGGAGAAATAAAGACTGTTGATTTAAGTTTATTATATGAGATTTTCTTTCTAGGACAAGACAAAAGAAATACCTCTAATATAATTGTTAAAGGGAATAATAATAAGGTAGATTTTATCAATATGCTTTATTACTTTTTAGGAATATCGATGGTTATTGCGGATGGAGACCTAAACATTTCAGATTTAAAACAACAAAAAAATGAATTGGAGAATAAAATTAAAATTGAAAAGAAGAAAATTTCAATTTTAAAAAAGAATCCTCAAATTGCAAATTATGTAAGCTCTGTAGCTAATACAGAAAATTTTGAAATTATAAAGATGAGACTTAACGTAATACATAATTCAATTACAGAGTTAAGTAAGCAACGGAATAGAGAAGAAAATAGAAGAACTAAACTTATATATCTAAAAAGTGAACTTAATTCATTAAATAGGAGCTTAAAAGAAGGTAAGGTCAAGTGCGCAGATTGTAACAGCACAAATATTATATTCAGTAATGTTGATTTTGAATTTGACGTAAGTAATAAATACGTTAGAGATAGTATAATTTCTTCAATTGATGAAAACATAAAATTAAAAGAAGAAATTGTATTAGAATTTGATTCTTTAATTGAGAAAGAGCAAAAAGAACTTAAAAAAATATTAAATACATCATCTAGCCCTGATCTTAGAAATTATATTTTATTTGAAGATGAAATAAGAGATTCAAATGAAATAGATGAACTGGTATCTCAACTCAAATTGCAATTAATAGAAGTAGAAAATAAAATTAAAGCAATTAATCAAGGAATCGAAATAAATACAGATTTGCAAAAAAAATCATTTGAAAATATTGTTAATGAAATTACTCGATTGTATAAAACAATTGATCCTAAAGGTACGTTAGAGATAAATAGTTTATTTACAAAGGCAAATGAAACTTTTTCAGGAAGTGAAGAACAGGAGTTTTATTTTTCTAAAATAGTAGCATTAAATAATCTCTTGAACCATGAGTTTCCAATAATAATAGATTCTTTCAGAGAAGGTGAACTTTCAACAAGTAAAGAAGAAAAAATGATAACCGAGTTTATTAAACTTGATAAACAAGTTATATTAACTTCAACTTTAAAAAGAGAAGAATATTCTGCTGATAAATATGAGAATTTTAGTAATATAAATATTATTGATTATTCTTCTTTTCAGGACAGCAAATTATTACAAGAAGAAAATACTTCTGAATTTTTAGAAATAATTGGAAAATTTCCAATAACAATTTAAATATGAAAAAAGAATTATGGAAATCTAAAACATTCGAACAGCCAAATAATTATCCATGTCCCAAATGTTTCATAGGAGTTCTGATAGGCACCGAAATATTAAAACAAATGACAGAAGATGGAAAATACAATGAACAAGTTGGCTATCCTTATGGATTAGATAATGTTTTCTCTGGTATTTTGCGTTGCAATAATCATTTATGTAAACATATATTTTCGGTAAATGGACTATTAATTACAGATATAATTACAGGATATAAAAAACCAGATGGTGAATATGTTGAAACATTATTAAAAATTTATCATCCTAAGTTCTTTTTTCCTAATTTGAGGATGTTTCCTTTAACAGATGAGGTTCCTAAAAATATAGCAAAATTAATTGACGAATCATTTTCATTATATTTTTTGGATAATAATTCTTGCGCAAATAAAATTAGGGTTACGATTGAATATATTTTGGATGATTTAAAGGCTCCTATAAAAAGAAAAACTAGAAGAGGAAAAATAGAGCCAATCTCAAGCCTTCATCAAAGGATTCAACATTTTAGTAAAAAGAAGCCAAAAATTTGTAGGCTCTTGCTAGCATTAAAAATTATTGGAAATGAAGGCAGCCATACCATAGACACAACTAATGATGACGTTCTAACAGCTTTTGAAATATTAGAATTATTAGTTGAAATGATTTACATTAAAAATAATAAAAGAATTGAAGCAATGGTTAATCAAATAATTACAAAATAATATGAATAGTCTGTTGCACAAAGTCTCCTAACTTTGAGCCAATGCGGAAGAAAACAAAACTGGTATAAATATCAATAACTATTAAAGTTTATTAAGTTAAACAATTTTATGAAACAGCATTATGAAAAAAAATAATAGTCTTTACTATTTTATTGGAAGTGTAATTATACTTTATACATTTTTATTTTTTGCATTCAGTAAGTGTTTTAATCTAAATTTCATTGAGTTTTTTACAGGTTTGGGAGCAATAGGAACTGTGTCATCTTTACTTTTTGTATATACACAAATATTAAAAACCCAAGAACAATTTATTCAAAGCAATAAGCCTTTATTAATTCCACAAACCTCAAAATTTATTGCTTATAATCAACCTTCTGTTACAAATTTTAATAGGATTTCAATAAATAAAATTGTTAAAAAGAACGGGATTGATAATTTGGAGTATGATAATAAGTTGGAAGTTAAATGTTTTAAAAATGAAGCTGTAAATATTAATATTTCAATTATTGAGGGTACCGTAACAAACTCAAATGAAGAATATTTATGCGCAAATTTGAATGATTATCTGCATATCGCATTACCTCAAAAAATTGTTACAGATTTATCTAAAGTCAATTGGATGGAGGCTGGTATTAAGCAAGGCGAAAGTTACGATCGCTTTTTTACAAATAGTAAATACATATTAGAAATTAGATATGAAGATGTTAGTTCTAATAGTTATATAGATAGATATGAATTGAAATTTACCTTAAAGGGCAAGACTATTGAAAATGTACAACGAGTTGTAGCTAATATAAATTTCAAAAAGTTAACATAGATAACAGAAAACTGAAAATCCCAACTCTCGTCAGGATTTATCAATTATATTGTTTTTCGTATCTATACTCCAACCATCTTAAAAAAGCTGGCGAGAGTCAAATTTCTTGCATGGCAAATTCGCATTATTGTAAGAAGAGCAATTTGATAGGTTTTATCATCTCTTATTCTTCGGACGGTCTTTTCATCTATATTATGATCTACTGCAAATTTGCTGTTATTGTTTATAGGGATAACCCATTCATCCCTTATAAATTCAACAATTTTTCTATTTGCTTCTGTCATAGAAACAAATAAATTACTTATTCTTATAAAAATCTCGGACTCAAATCCGAATGTTTGCAATTTTTTATTACATTTATAAAAAAATACAAACAATGAAAAAGATAAAAACAGATTTTGATCCCCGGTTTCGGGCAGATAAGAAGCGCTCCGGGTTGCAGCTGATGGAAACTTTCTTTCAGTTCAATGAGTTGGATATTTCCAAAGAAAGGCTCAGCAATATGATGAATTATGCCGTAAAGAGGAATAGCTGGATCAATGAAGATCCGGCGGTTATCTTTGAGTTTTACCAGTCGATGAGGTCGTTGATTCGGGCAGGATATCTCATCATGCTGAAAGACAGGAAATGGACGGTTGACACCCGGCCGGAAAAGATTTCTCCGTGGGTTCTTGGCCTGCTTTCGGAGAAGGAATACCGGAATCCACTGCTGGTTTTCAAAACAGCATTCAGAGCATACAGTATCAAAGAATTTGATTATTTTATGTCGGGAATTGTCTATTTTTCAATGGGGGTCTATGAGAATCTCCCGGAAAGGAATATCGTTATGCCCTACATTCATACGGTTAAAATGCTGGATGCTGCACACCTTATTCTTCAGAGAAGGAGAGAAAAGAAGATGGCGGATACCCATTCGGGATAAGAAAGTTGAGCATAATGAAGCTAAAGCTTTGCGTTAGAAAAACACGCCATCATTACATTATTTTTGATTACAAAGATTAACGCAAAGTTGATGAATAATTCCGCTTTATTGTAAGTGAGCAAAGTGATGCAACTTCGTCGCTGATGAAGCGGTATGTTTATCCATACGCTTCGACGAATCAACTTCGTTGATTTTATTCTTTGCTCCCTAAAAAATATGCATAATGAAGTTAAAGCTTTGCGTTAGAAAAACACGTCATCAGTACATTATCCTTTGATTAAAAAGATAAACGCAAAGTTGATGAATAATTCCGCTTTATTATAAGTGAGCAAAGTGATGCAACTTCGTCGCTGATGAAGCGGTATGTTTATCCATACGCTTTGACGAATCAACTTCGTTGATTTTATTCTTTGCTCCCTAAAAAATATGCATAATGAAGCTAAAGCTTTGCGTTAGAAAAACACATCATCAGTACATTATTTTTGATTACAAAGATTAACGCAAAGTTGATGAATAATTCTGCTTTATTGTAAGTGGGCAAAGTGATGCGACTTCGTCGCTGATGAAGCGGTATGTTTATCCATGCGCTTCGACGAATCAACTTCGTTGATTTTATTCTTTGCTCCCTAAAAAATAGGCATAATGTAGCTAAAGCTTTGCGTTAGAAAAACACACTGTCAGTACATTATTTTTGATTACAAAGATTAACGCAAAGTTGATGTATGATTCCGCTTTATTGTAAGTGGGCAAAGTGATGCGACTTTGTCGCTGATGAAGCATTATGCTTCTCCATGCGCTTCGACGAATCAACGAAGTTGATTCTATTCTTAGCTCCCTAAAAAATAGGCATAATGAAGCTAAAGCTTTGCGTTAGAAAAACACGTCATCATTACATTATTTTTGATTACAAAGATTAACGCAAAGTTGATGAGTAATTCCGCTTTATTGTAAGTGGGCAAAGTGATGCAACTTTGTCGCTGATGAAGCTGTATGCTTATCCATGCGCTTCGATGAATCAATGAGAAATGATTGTCAATAATCATTTTTCAAATATTGTGTTTTATTGTCTCTGTTGCGCAAGGTCTCCCAAGTTGGAGCTAGTAAATAAGATTATTTCCTTTACACTTGTTCCAAAGTCAGGAGACTTCGGAGAGCAGAGACGATGAAGAGTATTCAATACTTGTTATTCAAATAGCAATCAGAGTAGATTATTTCTGCTCTGATTTTTTTAAGGGGTAACAGCTGTCAATGATGGTCTCTTAAACTAACCTCGACAGGATTCAAACCTGTAACCTTTTTTAAGCCTTACAGAAGTTACTCCCCTCAGATCCTAGGATAAAATTCCGGTCAGCACCTGATCTTTTCGGTTCGATAAAGTTCCGCTTACTTTAATGACCTTTATTCCAAGATCCTCAATCCAGTCATAAAGTAACTCATTAACCTTATGCCTGAGTTTTGGCAGCTCTATCTGATGGTTGGATATCAGATCGGGTTCTTCAATAGGGACAAAAACAAAAACATCAATTTCATCGATGATGGTTTGAACTTTTTCAAAGAGAGACTGGATATTTCGACCGGAATCAAGAACATGAAGATAAGCTAAGATATCAATGACACATCTATCAAATATGACATCATCTCCGCTTTTGAAGACCAGTTGGGCTGAATAATTAAATTGTTCAAGAAAATCGTCTGGATAAGATTCTTCTGAAAATTCATACCCTGAAGACTCCATCTGGTAATAAGGTTCTATTTCAAGTGTGTATCCGGGAAGATTCTCCAGAAGTTCTTCTGCCAATGTAGTTTTACCGACTTTGTGAGCACCGATTATTGCAATTCTCATATTTCAGTTTATATTGTAATCCAAAAGTCTAATACGAAATTTTCGTGCCTGTTTTTTGAGCGTCCATTATATAACGTTTTGTCAATCATTTAATACCATAATTTTTCTATATTTAGAACAAGTATATAAATATAATATAAAAAAAGACAATGCCAATAAATCCACTACCTCCGGACGGAGGCATGTTATATAAAGAAACAGATATGGCTCAGTTTTTCCCCGAGCCATTAAATGCAGTAACTGCTATATTATTTTTAGCCATAGCCATTTTTTGGACCCTTAAAATAAAGGGTGATTTTAAAGCATATCCTTTTTTAACCTACTGCCTGGTGTTATTATATATTGGTGCTATAGGGGGAACTGTTTATCATTCATTCAGACAATGGCCGGTATTTATCATGATGGATTGGATGCCCATTATGTTGCTCTGTTTGTCTGCCGGATTTTATTTTTTAGCGCAGAGCATCAGATGGTACTATGCCGTTGTAATGGTTCTCGTATATATAATGTTCATGTTTGCTTTGAGAAATTGGATTTTGGTAGATAAGACTTCTCTTTTTATCAACGTAAATTATGCAATTATGGCTTCATTTGTGCTTTTTTCGGTACTAAGTTATTTGATTTATACCCAATGGAAAGCTGGCAAATGGGTAGGTTTTGCTTTATTGTCGTTTGCTCTCGCGCTCACTTTCCGTATCGTTGATAAATGGGAATGGTTGAGTTTCGGAACCCACTTTTTATGGCATACTTTCGGGGCGATAGCAACATTTTGTATGTTTAATTATATCTATCTTACACGGAATACAATTAGAAAAACATAAGGAGTTTTTATTTTCTTTGAAACTCAGATTCATACGTAAAATCTGTTTAAACGTAACCACAAAAGTCACAAAAGATTTTTAAACACTTAAGTTTTTTAAGTTATATACTTTGTGTGTAAGAAGTACACGTAAGTTTTTTTGAAAATCAAAGATTTTCATCTTATGTGAACTTAATTATGCGGTATTCCTTTAAACTTTCTAAAGTGTACTAAAGTGTTAAAAGATTTTTAAACACTTAAGCTATTTTAAGTTATATACTTTGTGTATAAGAAGTACACCTAAGTTTTGTTGAAAATCAAAGATTTTCATCTTATGTGAACTTAATTGTGCGGTATTCCTTTAAACTTTCTAAAGTGTACTAAAGTGTTTAAAAATAAGAACTTTTGTGCCTTTTGTGGTTTAATAAAAAAGTTTATGGACTAAACCTTATAGGTTTTAGAGCTCATGCATGTTAAAAACCTATAAGGTTTGATCCGATAATTCCAAAAGATCTCAGAATTTTTATGGGTAAATAAACGTAACTACAAAAGTCACAAAAGATTTTTAAACACTTAAGCCATTTTAAGTTATATACTTTGTGTATAAGAAGTACACTAAAGTTTTTTTGAAAATCAAAGATTTTCATCTTATGTGAACTTAATTGTGCGGTATTCCTTTAAACTTTCTTAAGTGTACTTAAGTGTTAAAAGATTTTTAAACACTTAAGTTTTTTAAGTTATATACTTTGTGTGTAAGAAGTACATGTAAGTTTTTTTGAAAATCAAAGATTTTCATCTTATATGAACTTAATTATGCGGTATTTTTTTTAACTTTCTAAAGTGTACTAAAGTGTCTAAAAAAAAATAAGAACTTTTGTGCCTTTTGTGGTTTAATTAAAAAAAATAAACAGTTTTTTTTGTGAAATTCACAGTTTAATTCTTTTAAGGTTGAAAGAAAGATGATTTACTTATATTTGCTCTGCAAAGTAAAATTAAATGTTCAAAAAAGTAAGCACTGTATTTATCCTAGGATTTTATACGGTTTTTTGTTCGGCCCAACAGGTTCGACCTTCAAAATCATCTGAAATTTACCGTGAACTCAAAACACTTAAACAGCTGCCTAAAGTTTTATACCTTGCGGCTCATCCCGATGATGAAAATACAGGATTACTCTCCTGGTTAATCAACGATCAAAATGTAGAAACAGGCTATCTGTCTTTAACCAGAGGTGATGGTGGTCAGAATTTATTAGGTACAGAGCAGGGGGCTGCATTGGGTTTAATCAGAACCCATGAGCTTTTAGAGGCAAGAAAGTTAGACGGTGCCCAACAGTTTTTTACCAGGGCGATTGATTTCGGGTTCTCTAAAAATACGACCGATACCTTTAAACAATGGGATGAAAAGAGTATTACAGCGGATGTAGTTTGGGTCATCCGTCAATTCCGTCCGGATGTTATTATTTGTCGTTTTCCTCCTACTGCTGCGGCAGGTCATGGACAGCATGCGGCTTCGGCTGTGGTGGCGGAAAAAGCTTTTAAGCTGGCAGGTGATAAAACGGCTTTCCCGGATCAACTAAAATATGTTAATACATGGCAACCAAAACGTGTATTGTGGAATACTTTCCGATTTGGTGGGGTCAATACGACAGCTGAAAATCAACTGAAAGTTACCGTTGGGCAATATGATGCGCAATTGGGTATGGGCTACGGTGAATTGGCAGGATTAAGCAGAAGTTTACATAAAAGCCAGGGAGCAGGAACACAGTCTGTAGCCGGTATCAGAACTGAATATTTTACCCATGTTGTTGGCGAACCTGCAAAAACAACACTTTTTGACGGAGTAGCTAAAACCTGGACTTCAAAAGGAAACGCTGATATTGACCAATCGTTAGATGAAATTATTTCCGCTTTCAATTTCAATAATCCAGACCGCAGCTTGCCTGCTTTGCTTGCTTTGCGAAAAAAGGTCATGGCGCTAAAAGATGCAGACCTGAAAAAGGATAAAATTAAATCTCTTGACAATATTATTTTAAGCTGTGCCGGGTTTATGGGTGAGGTGGTAACCAATCAGGCTGAAGCTGTTTCCGGGGATCATTACAATTTCAGATTAAATCTGATTTCAAGAGCTGCAAACCCTGTGGTTTTAGAAAATGTACGATGGTTAAATCAATCAGAAAACTTCAATAGAAAACTATCAAAAGATTCTTTAATTACCATTCAGCATGATATTCAGATTCCTGCAGATGCCGCACTCACAGAACCTTACTGGTTGGCAAAACCTCCCACGAATGCCGCAACTTTCTCTGTTCCGAATGATACTTTAGTCGGTTTGCCAGAGGCAGAATCCCCACTGAATGTGTTGCTTGGTTTAAAAATAGGTTCGGAAGATTTTCAGGTTAAACTTCCCTTATCTTTCAAGAAATTGGATCCTGTGCGTGGTGATGTGGTAGAAGCCTTGCGCATTGTTCCTGCATTGGAACTGAAATTTACACAACCATTGTATTGGGTCAAAGAAAATGAAGATCTACATTTGAGTTTAAATGTTAAGGTTAATTCTAACAGACCGTATGCTAAAGGTATTCTCAATCTGATGTATAACGGAGAGCGATTAGGCGGCGCTGATGTAAGTTCGCTTAATGGAAAAGATACGACCATCGATTACGTTATTCCAAAAACTAAGCTTGCCGCAATACATTCATCCCGCTTGCAATTGGAAGCCAATTTTGTGGCAGATGGAGTCACTTATAATAAAAAACAAGTATTAATTCAGTACCCGCATTTACCCTCCTTACAATATTTTTCGCCTGCAACGGCAACCGTAATGAAAGGTGATATTCAGGCGAAGGTTAAAAAAGTGGGTTATATAGAAGGTGCGGGCGATTTTATTCCTGAGTTCCTGCGCATTGCAGGGATTCAGGTAGATGTTTTGAAAGACGAAGATTTTTATGGCAAATTAGATGAAACTGCTGGAAATGCTAGTCAAAACAAGCTATCACAATACGATGCTATCGTATTGGGTGTTCGTGCCAATAATACAGAGAAAAAACTGGGCCGCTGGATGCCTTTTTTATGGTCTTATGTAAAATCCGGAGGTAATTTGGTGATGCAGTATAACACGAACCAGGATACCACCGTTGACCAATTGGGAATGTACAAATTCAGTATTGCCAATAAACGGGTTACCGAAGAAAATGCTGCGGTTAGGTTTTTAAATCCAACACATAAATTACTGAGCTTTCCGAACAAAATTACGGCTGATGATTTTAAAGGCTGGGTACAGGAGCGTGGCGCCTATTTCCCTACCCAATGGGATGCCGCGTATGAACCGCTTTTTGAAATGCACGATACGGATGAAGAGCCACAGCAGGGATCAACTTTATATGCCCAATACGGGAAGGGTAATTTTATTTATACACCGCTGGCATTTTTCAGACAGCTGCCTGCAGGAAATGTGGGAGCGACACGTTTATTTTTTAACTTTTTATCTGCACAGAAAAACTGATGAACAAGCAACTTAAAAATTGGAATATCTGGTATATACTATTAGCTGTTGCATTAGTATTGCAGATCGCATTTTATTATTGGTTTACTAAATCCTGGGCATGAGTAATATAGATTGGACAGTTCTCATTTTTACACTTGTTGCAGTGGTGGTCTACGGCGTATTCATCGGCCGTGGCCAAAAAAGCAACGAATCATACCTGAAAGCAGATAATAAAATGCCTTGGTACATTGTGCTGATAGGGATTATGGCTACACAGGCAAGTGCCATTACATTTTTGTCGGCACCGGGCCAGGCTTATACAGACGGGATGCGTTTCGTTCAGTATTATTTTGGTTTGCCTTTGGCGATGATTGTGATCTGTATCACTTTCATTCCGATTTTTCAGCGTTTAAATGTTTATACTGCTTATGAATATTTAGAAAACCGTTTTGATAAAAAAACAAGAGTGCTCACTTCACTGCTTTTTCTTTTTTCCAGAGGCTTATCAACAGGAATCAGCATTTACGCTCCGAGTATCATCTTATCAAGCGTTTTAAACTGGAATATTTACTTAACGAATGTTTTAACAGGGGGTATTCTGTTGATTTATACCTATGTTGGCGGTGCAAAAGCGATCGCTCACACCCAAAAACTACAGTTTCTCATTATTCTGGGAACCATGGCTTTTGCAGGTTACCTGCTTATTCAGAATATGCCGAATGGAATTGGTTTTAACGATGCGCTGTATCTGGCAGGGAAATCCGGAAAGCTCAATGTAATCACCACAGAATTCGATTGGAAAGATAAATACAATATTTGGAGCGGCTTAATTGGTGGTTTTTTTCTGGCACTTTCTTATTTCGGTACGGATCAGAGTCAGGTCGGGAGGTATATTACTGCGAAAGACAATACCAATGCAAAAATGGGCTTGCTGTTGAACGGATTGGTGAAAATTCCGATGCAATTTGCGATTCTCCTGATCGGTGCCTTACTTTTTGCTTTCTTTTCTCTAAAACCGGCTCCTATTTATTTTAACGAACGCTCTTATCAACATTTAAAGGAAACACAACCTGAACAGGCCGCGGTTTTTGAAAAAGAACATCAGGATCTACAGTTAAAATTTAATGCAGAATCGAAAGAAATTTTAAAACTGAAAGAAACTCATTCTCCCGAACTCAAAAAAACAATTCAGGATTTTAAAAACACACAATCCCAGGTAAAAGCTCTTCACGGCAGGGTAGAGGAAGCTATCAATCATTCAAACTATAATGCCGAGAAAACGGATACCAATTATATTTTCCTGTATTTCGTAAAAAACACTTTGCCTGTAGGAATGATCGGTTTACTGTTTGCTGTCATTTTTCTGGCCAGCTGGGGTTCAATTTCTGCTGCACTGAATTCCCTTGCCGCCTGCTCATTAAAAGATGTTCATTTGATATTTAAAAAAGAAATTCCTGATGATGCCACCGAATTAAAGTACAGTCGCCTGCATACTTTGGCCTGGGGGATCTTCTCAATCGGCGTTGCCATGTTTGCCACTCAAATGGGGTCTCTTATTGAAGCGGTTAATGTATTGGGGTCTCTTTTCTACGGTCCGATATTGGGGATTTTTCTAGTCGCCTTTTACTATAAAAAAATCGGCGGTTCCAATGTATTTATCGCTGCAATATTATCAGAAATTGCGGTTATTGCCGTTTATAAATTCGATATCGTTTCTTTCCTTTGGCTTAATGTAATCGGTGCTGCGGCGGTAATTATATTTTCGGCAATTGGTTTATTGTTTTATAAGCCGAAAGCAGTAAATTCGTAAACAAAATAGAGTAAACATACAAATAAACAAAAATATTATGAAAACCATCATTAAATCTGCTGTGGTCCTTGTTGCGACAATGACAATCTCCATGAATGCATTTGCACAGGACACTAAAAAACCGGCCAGCCCTCCGGCTACTGCTACGGGAAAAATTAAAGATGCAAACATTACTATTGCCTATAGCAGTCCTTCTGTAAAAGGACGTACAATCTGGGGTGGCTTGGAAGCTTATAATAAAGTTTGGCGTGCGGGGGCCAATGAAGCAACTACTTTCGAAACGGATAAAAATATTACCGTTCAGGGTAAACCGCTGCCTGCAGGTAAATACAGTTTTTTCTTAATCCCTAAAGAAAGCGGAACCTGGACTGCGATTTTTAACAAAGAACCAAAACAGTGGGGCGCTTATAAATACGAAGAATCTAAAGATGCTTTACGTGTTGATGTTAAAACAAAAGCTTTACCAGCAACACAGGAAGCTTTAGTGTATAAGATAAACAATAATGGATTCACAATGGATTGGGATAAAATCTCAGTTCCTGTAGAGATCAAATAAATTTGAATACTAGAAATTAAAATCCCGTATTAACGGGATTTTTTGTTTTAAATTTGATTTGAAAATTTACTTCCCTATTTCTTTTTCGATTTTATCGATCATTTTTTCAGCATTACCGTTAGTTCCACCAAGACTGATTGCTTTTTTATAACTCTCTAATGCTAAGTTGTATTGCTTATCTGTAAAATAAGCTTCTCCTAAACTATCGAAAAGATTAGCATCTTTAGGAAACTCAGTGGTAGCCAATTTAAATACTGTTATGGATTCACTGTTTTTTCCGAGTCTTAATAATTCATATCCTAACTTATTAAGTTCTCCAGGGTTCTCAAAACTATATTCATTTTCAGCATTTTTCTTGAGTAAATAGTAGGTCTCTATCGCCTTATTTACGTTGTCGAGAGACTCCTTTCTTATCGCTTGATAAACAGATTTTTTAGGAATTTCATATTCTTTTCCTAGCATCACATTGTGAATAATATGCCCTAAATCCCAAACTTTATTTAGATTATTGGACAATAGAATTATCGTTATATTATTTTTTAAATCGTTTAAAAAGATGGATTCAAATTTATAAGAAATCCCATTATGTCTTTGTAGGTCTTCTTTTTCAAAGTATCTGCCAAGTGATCCACCTTCATCTTTTGCATATGGATTATTCAACAGAGTATGAAAGGATTCTTTGGATATTAACCGATTAGAATTCAGCGCTTCAATCCATTTATACAGATCATGGATGTCTATCCAGAGCCAGCCGCTAATAAATTTCAATTCCGGGCATTTCACATGGTCCATATCATAACAAGAGGTTCTGTTTTTATAACCAAATGTTGGTTCAAATACCGAATTGGTCATTTTCAATGGTTTAACTATATTTTTAATGACAAATTGCTGGAAAGACATTCCGCTTACCTTTTCAATTATTCTTCTTTGCAAAAATACATTGCCATTATCATATCTGTAGCTAGTTCCCGGTTCAAAGAGGAGACTATCATTACTTCTCAAAATATTCCACGCCTCCGCATCATTTTCGGGTTTTAATTGTTCAATTGGAGGAATACCACTGGCATAATTAATCAGATGACGTATAGAAACTTTCTCTGCCCATTTTGGTAATCCTAAATTAAATTTGGATACCTTGTCATCAAGGTTAAGAAGACCACGTTCAGCTAAAATCATGATGGCAACAGCATTAAATTCCTTTGCAATAGAGCCAATATTGAATATTGACTTATTGTTTAATGGAGTTTGCCTCGTTTCATCGGTAAATCCAAATGATTTCTGATATACAATCGTATTGTTTTTAACGACAAGGACGTTTCCATTGAATAAACCCCTTTCATAGGATGTTGTCATCAAGGAATCAATTTGATTGATTTCTGATTTTTGTTCAGTCGAATTTTGAGATGTCTTCTTTGTTTCTTTTGGATTATTTAACCCTTGGGCAGAAAGCGTATTTGTCAATAAAACAATTGTTAATAATAAGAAAAATCGGTTCTTCATTTTAATTAGTTTTTTGGAAATAGAATTTGATTGATTTTTGAAAGCATTTCTTTGGCATTATCATTATTAGGATTCAGTTCCAACGTTTTCTGATAATTCTTTTTAGAAGCATTGTAATCTTTTTTATTAAAATAAATCTCGCCACGTGTATCATAAATATTGGATGAGTTGGGAAATTCTGAAACGGCATAATCAATAATTTTTAATGCATCATCAGGTTTTCCTTCACCCAAAAACTTGTATGTTAATCTATTCAATTCATTTTCAAAACCATTAAAATTATAAGAATCGAATTTGTTTTTCTTCAGTTCTTTCAAATAAACAATTCCTTTTTCTACTGATTCTGCTTTCATTTTTTTATAAACTTCGAAGATAATTAATGGTTTAGGCAAATTAACTTTGGTATTGTATAGAACTCCGAAGACATCATCGATAACAGCTTCCAATTGTCCGCCTCTTTTACCTGCTCTAGTGTTATCAAGCAAGATTACGTATATTTTTTTCTCTGGAATTCTGGCAATATTGCAGGAAAAACCATTGATCCCGCCGCTATGTGCCATTGTTGTAATATCTTTTCCCGAACCTAAAAAATTCTGATGTTTCTGAACAACCAAACCGTAAGCGTAATCACCTAAACTTGGCGTGAAATATATTTTTTTGTTCTCGTCATTCAGCAACGTATTCGTGTATAAAGCATCATCCCATTTTCGCATATCATTTGCTGTGCTGTACATTCCGCCAGCAGAAAACACCGCAGTTTTGATATTAATGTAATCTGTTTTTTGATAACCATCGTAATCAAAATCATAGCCTTGAGCATACTTTGAAATGATTTCTTTTGGATCTTCAATTCCTGTATTTTTCATTCCAATGACATCAAATATTTTTTCCTCGAGAACTTTTTCATAAGGTTTTCTGGTAATTTCCTCAATAATTAATCCTAATAGATAATAGCCTGTATTGCAGTAATTATGCTTTGTTCCTGGTTCAAATCCTAAATTATCTTTGAAATATTTGATGGCAAAATCTTTCCCAGACAAATTTTCGAAAACCATTTTAGTTTTAAAATCAGGGAAATCCGTGTAATTTGGCAAGCCAGAAGCATGTGTTAACAATTGATGAATGGTAATTTTGCTTCCTGCCGTTTTGTTAAACCAAGGAAGATAATCACTTATTTTGCCATCCAACTTGATTTTTCCTTCTTGTTTTAACTGCATAATCAGCATTGCAGTAAATTGTTTTGTTACGGAACCAATTCTGAATTTGGTGTCAGAAGTTGCCTCGATATTCCAGTTCATATCGGCTTTTCCATAATTTTTTTGCAAGATAATTTCGCCGTTTTGAACAACCAAAGCACTTCCGTTAAAAAGATTGTAGTTGTGATATTTACCAATAATCAAATCGATTTTTTTTGCTTTTTCTTTATTTGAACTGGATGTGAATTTTTGTGCAAAAGTATTTGAAGATAAAAGCACGAGAAATGCAAGCAGGAAATTTTTCATAATCGATTCTGATTTTATAATTTGCTGCAAAGATGCTTTAAAAGGCCTCAGTACGCGACCGATTAAAAAAAGTCGAACCCATTTCTTAGAAAAAAATGCATTAATTTGGATTTTTTCTAAAATCTGTAGGAGTTGTTCCGGTATATTTTTTAAAAGAAGTACTGAACGACGATTTGGAATTGAACCCAACTTGATATAAAATTTCCAGAATTGTGAGTTCTTTTTGCAAAGGATCTTTTAGTATTTCTTTGGCTTTTTCAATTCGATATTCATTTACAAAATCAAAAAAGTGTTTGTCCATATACAGGTTAATCAAAGTCGATAAGTCTTTTACGGGCATTTTTAATTGTTCTGCTAAATCCTGAATCGTTAACGAAGAATCCAGGTAGGGCTCTTTTTCCACCATAAAATCTTTTAAGAATTCGATTTGCTTATTTTTTTCGTCATCAATGATAGGAGAAGATTTTTGTTTCGGGGCAACATCTGAGATCGGCTTTAATAGAGAATTAACGCCTCTGAAAAATTCAGGTTTGTCTAATGCAACAAATAGATACCAACACGTACAAAACAAAAATGCAAATCCATCAAGGGTTACGATCCATTGTCTGATTTCTCCCAAACCAAAGATAAAAGTAACCAACCATCTGATAAGTACTAAGAAATGTAAGACATAATAGAGAATTGTTATTTTGTAAAGTGCATTTAGGATAGAAATATTTGGATTCGTATAGTTTTCTAGATAGACGGTTTTAGACTTTCTGATAACCAGCAATGAAGCAATAAAATAAACCTGAAATAGAAATTCAAAAAGAAAATAGAAAAATTGCATGATAGGCGTTTGATTCATTGTATTTATGAAACTTATTTTCGAAGCTCTATCTTCAAAATAAATCCCATACACCATATACAAATTGAACGCAATAAACGGAATGGTGTGCCATAAATGTTTCGGTTTTAATCGAAAGTTGGAAAAACAAACGGACAATACATAGAGGTAAAATGATGCTGGAACCAAATAGTTAATGCTCCAGCGAAAAGCCTCGAGGTTGATGAAATTAACAGGAAAATCACGCATCAAAAATTTACAAGCATCTACGGCATTTGTAAAAAGAAAAAAAGCAAGAAGCCAATTTGCAAGTTTGTGCTTAGTTTTTACAGTCAATAAAAATAAGGCAAGAAACAGCACCAAAAATATTCCTATAAATGCTGCTATTTCCAAAAAGCTGTATTTGTCCATGGTTTTTTAACGTAGGTGCAATTTAATATTTAAATAGGAAAGCTTAAAAAAGTATCGATGATTTTATACTAAAATATTCGCACCAAATGCTAAAAGTTGTATTGTTGTACCTACCAATACAGCCATACTTTCGGCTTATTTTGAAATAGTTAAAGCGATTATTGAATGAGTAAAGTAGACAAGAGAGACAGGATATACAAAAAGAAATACTAAAAAATCTTCTCAAATTTTGTGTTTGATTCAGGATCTCAAACTTGTAATAAGTAATAAAAAAATTGCCAACTGTCTTTACTTGGTTCCTTCTGGCTTTTTGTGATCAAGACGAGCCTATCTTCAAACACTTTTATTGATGATTTGATTCATTTGAGCCCAATTAAATTCTAAATATTCTTCCCCAAACTTAGTGCTTTGAGTTGTAGTTTTAAGATTTCTATTTTTTTTTGTAGTACAAGATATTGATTGGTATATTCTTCAAAAATTTCTTCTACAGAAACATCCAGCAGCCTGGCAATATCTTGCCTGGCAATATCTTTCCATTCCTGATCCGAAATTTTAATTTTTCCTGTTTCTCTTTTTTGATACTGGGTCTGGCTTATTTTAAGGTAAGTTGCAATATCTGCCTGCGTAATTTTTCTTGCTTTTCGTGCAGCAATTAACTTGTTGTTCATGGTTTTGTGAAAAAAAATTAGTGAAACGAAAGTATAGAATATTTTTTTTAACACAAAATAATAGGCTATAAAAAGCTATAATTTTTACTTTTTTGTGTGAATTATGTTTGATACATTTGAAAAATATGACACCAGAAAGTGTCTTTTTGTATGTGTACAGTACAGAAATATAAAACGCTGATCAGCATCAACCCATGTCAGGGTTTGTATGGCAAAAATTATTATTAAATTTTTAAAATTATTTTATGAAAAAGAAGTTAGAAAGCTTAAAGCTGAAAAAATTTAAAATGCAAACAGTAAAAGGAGGAAAGGCATTAGACCCAGAAACAGGTATTGGAGAAGATAGTTATAAAGCTGACCATACCTATAACGGAACCTATTATGTTAATGACACCGTTAAATATGATTAGAATCTAAGGTAAAAACTAAAATAGGCTATTTGTATTTATTACAAATAGCCTAATTTTAAGATTGACATTATGATAATTATTTTTAGTAAAAATTACGGTGAGAATACAACAGATAATGTTTTAAACTGGTTGTATCATCATAAAAAAAATCATGAAGTAATAGTTAGAATAAATGGTGATGATTTACTAAGTAAAGACTTTTATATTGATATTTCCAATTCCGAATTTAATTTTAATAATCAAAAAATAGATAATCAAATTGTAAATACTATTTGGTTTAGACGCACTTTTGATGAAGACTTTCTAAATATTGAGCCTAAAATTTTTAATGAATTTCATAATAACAAAATTCTGGAAAATCATTTATTCTCCGAATTAAGAACAATATACAGGTTTTTAGAATCGTTTTTAGACAATTCAGTCTGGATCAATACATACAGTGAAAGTTTAAACAAACTGAAAACTCTTAAACTTGCTGAAAAACATGGTCTGAATATTCCAGACACCTATATAACCAACAAAATAGAGATTATTAACAAATTAGCAGCAGGTAAAAGTCTGATTACAAAGCCTATAAGTGATGCTGTAACGCTTTTTGATAATGATTCTCATTATATGATGTATACAAGTGAAGTAAGTGAAATTAAAAATGAAGGCCACATTTTTCCTACCAAACTTCAAAATAAAATAGATAAAAAATTTGAACTTAGAATATTCTATATAGACGATGTTTTTTATTCTATGGCTATATTTTCTCAAAATGATAATAAAACCAAGGTGGATTTTAGAAATTATAATTATAAGAAAAGCAACAGAAGTGTACCCTATAAACTACCGGTTAAGATAGAATCAAGGTTAAAAGAATTAGTTAAAGAATTAAATCTGAAAACTTGCTCGATAGATATGATAGTCTCAAAAGATGAAGAGTACTATTTTCTTGAAATAAATCCTGTAGGGCAGTTTGGAATGGTTTCCAAACCATGTAATTATCATTTAGAAGAACAAATGGCATTATATATATTGAAAAATTATGAAGAAAATAACAACAAAATTAAAAAATAAAAAACTTCCTCTTCCTTATTGGAATATACAAAAGGAATTATCAGATAAAAAATTGGGTGATATTCCGGCAATGATGTATTCTAATTCAGATTTGTATCAAACGAGAGGGTATATTGTTGAAGGCTCTAGAATAGTTATATCTAAAATTATCAGTTAATTGTGAAAGATAATATGATTTGTTTTATTTCTAACCTCTTGTATAGAAATTAATTTTAGAAAAGAAATATTGGAATATGTTTCAAAACCAGACTCCTATCCTTTAGATGATAATACTAAGATGACTTATTTTAATAGATTTGCTTGTTGCCTGGTAACTTATGGGCATACAAGAAGTATAATTTGCGATGTACAAAGAAATAATTATTACCTGATTCCAAATTCTCTCTATACTTTACTCACTGAAGAATTTCCAAATTTTTCCATTGAAGAAATTTATGACAGCTATGGAAAAGAAAATGAAAAATACTTAAAAGATTATTTAAATTTTTTATTAGTCAATGAAATAGGGTTCATAGATACCCAAATCATAAAAGAACTCATTCCTTTAAATTTAAATTATAAGGTTGCTGAACCAATTTCTAGTATAATAATTGATTTAAGTAAAGAATCTTTTTTTCTTGAAGATTCAGTTCACATTGCACAATTTATTGATACCAATAGAGTCAAACATTTACAAATCAGATGTTATGATGTAATTGATGTAAATATGTTTTTTAAATTTTTGAATAATCTATCCAGAACAACTCTAAAAGGTATTGAAATCATCTTACCTTATAAAATGAAATTAGAAAATAGATTACTAAATAAAAACATTATTAAGTCAAATGATAAAATTAATAGATTGATTTATTTTGGATGTGATAAATATAAACAAGAAAAGTATTTGAATAGAATCATAACTTATGTTGAGGATAAAATTATAAATCAAAAAAGTTGCGGATTGATTTCTTCAAAACATTTTAATTCTAATCTCGAAACATATACTTTATCCAACAGCCACAACTCCTGTCTCTACAAAAAAATTTCCATAGATTCTGAAGGTAACATTAGAAACTGCCCTTCCATGCCTCAAAGTTTCGGGAATATTAAAGATATTACCTTAGAAGAAGCATTATCCCATCCTGATTTCAAAAAATACTGGAACCTAACCAAAGACAGCATCGAAGTTTGCAAAGATTGTGAATTTCGGTATATCTGTACAGACTGTAGAGCTTATACAGAAAGAACTCATACTCATTCTGAAGGTTTAGATACTTCAAAACCTTTAAAATGTGGATATAATCCATACACAGGTGAATGGGAAGAATGGAGTACCAATCCACTTAAAGAAAAAGCAATCAATTATTACGAAATGCAAGATTTGGTAAAGATATAATAATACACAACCATTGAGAAAAAACTTCCCATTTTACAACAACCCAGAGTCAAAGACTGCGTTTCTACTTGCTTAAGAATTTACTTTCGATAGTAATAGCTTCTCTGTATGTTGGGCTTATTGGAATTCGTAATATAGGAAGTACTTATAGTAAGTAAAATAAAAGGCGCCAACTGTTTTTAGTTGGCGCCTTTTGGCTGTTTGTGAACTTGACAGGACGCTATCCAAACTCTTTTTTTACTGATATAGAAAATGTCTTAGAGTTATGTGGTTGAAAATAAGTAGTATATAAATATTGTCTTTACGCATAAACTTAAAAAGATGTTCTTTAAACACATTTCCGGAAGATTTTGTCTTATAAGTCAGTTTGATTTGCTGGAATAATTGTTTTATATCTTGACGATTGATAAAATATTGGTTGGTGATCAAAATATTAGATGAGACAAGAGTTGGAATATTGTGATTCACTTTCAGAATGATAAAATCTAGATCAATTTTGGTTTCCGAATTTACATGTTGTTGTTGTTGTTGTTGTTGTTGTTGTTGTTGTTGTTGTTGTTGGCATTCTCAACATTTTGCAACCTTTTTGAGATAACGCCTGCATCTAAGATTGAAGTTATGCTTCCTAGCACGAAATAGGCCAGAAGGAAAGCCATACCGGCCAAAATATAGAGAACTAGATATTTTGAAAACATATTCAGTTCGGCATAATTACAGAAAACCAAGATCGCAAAACCAAGCAATGCTAAAAGTACTGCAAAACATAGCGAAAATTTTTTGAAATATATTGTTGTCTTAGTAAGATTAACATAGAGTTTGCCCAATTCATTAAATGACAGATGTGCTTTAGCACTTTTTATAATTGGCCAGTCGAAATTGTTTCCGAGTTTATCTTTAAGCTCGTTATAGGCAGGAATACTTTTGTAATTTGTCCTGAATCCTGAAATTATAAAGAATATATTTTCTTGTATGGCTGGCTCGATAAATTTATCCTTAAAGTCAGTTTGGAGATTTTGTAACAAGGGGTAAGCATCGATCATGTACTGTAGCTTTTGGAACTTCCTTTTCAGATGAAAATTTAAAATGTAGGGTGCAGCCAAAGATGTAAGAATTACTGTTACTAGTGTTCCTGTGGCTGTTACGATAGTATTAATGTCCATAATATAAAAATATTTGAGTTTAAAATTTTAGTGGTTAGATTCTGTTATTATTTTCAGTTTTTGTCTTGCTAAGTAAGAAAAAGTATTGTTAAAATTTCTTACACATTAGTGATTTCAAGAAATAAATCATGACGATATCCAAACTCTTTTTTTACTGATTTAGAAAATATTTTTGAAGTTTACTTTACGGTTTCCCATATTTTTATATAAAATATATGGTTTATTTTAGCTAGAATTTACGGTAGAATTAATTTTCTTCCAAATATTTCCCAGAATAATTATTTATTTTAAATTCCGCATTTAAATTTTATTTACACAACCCGATGATAGAAACACAGCTATATATTTCAGTTAACAGAAAAACGGATCTTGAAAAGATTAAAGAAATCCTGATGCTAAGCAAAATAGAATCCCCTGTTTATATAGCGGAATACGGACAACACTTCGGTATTAATTTTAGAAGCCAGCATGAAGAATGGCAGATTGATACACGTATATGTGAGTCATTTCCGGGATATGAACTGACAACAGACCTGCACCGCGGAAAGAAAGAAATACGACTGGAAATTTCTAGGTATCAATCCGAACTTTGTACAACCAAGTGGGGCTCTCCTATTGATAACCCACTTAATGAGACTAAATATCTCATCAAGAAAACTGTTGAAACGCCAATTACATTTAGTCCTGAGGTACGGGTTCTTTTCGGCTCTATAGAAAAAACATACTATATCAATATTATTTCAGGCATCAAGGAATCCACCGACGAAAAAGGATTTCTATTAGCTAAAGAATTTAAGAACCAGGCTGATCCCAAAACGGCTGACTTCTTCCCGGACCGTTTATATAAAACACAGCTTGAAGCTTTTCATAGAGGAAAGGACAGATTGGAAAGTATTGTCGACGAAGATCATAAGGAAATCTTAGTGCTACAGAAGAAAGAAAAACTACAGCGCGAAAAAATCCCTAGAAAAATAATCCGGGAATTTATAAAAAACTGCAATGCCAGTAACTATGATTCAATAATAAAGGATCTGTCGCAGAATTTTCAGTTCGAAATCAGGGTAGAGTGGCGCCAGAAACTCTCCACCTCAGGACTTGATGAATTTAAGAATTACCTCGAAGCTGCTTATCAGGAATTGTGCGAAAGAGATTTTAAAATCAAATCATCTTGGTCATTTCTCAAACAGGATGTAGGTGTCAACTTAGAAACATTCACACCTCCTCAGGAAACAGAAGAAGACTTAAAAAGATTATACAAAATCCGTCTGAATTTCAGATTGGAAGAAGAAAAAATAATCCAGATCATTTTGGAAAAGTAACAGATATGATTAGATTTTTTCTTTCCTGACCTCTATACCAAAAAATAGGAAATCCGGTATGAACAAATGTAAAATCACCACATATATAAACCACAGTTTTATTATATTTACGAAACCAAACGAAGCTAAATTCCAGTAATATTGGCTTTAGCGACTAAAAACGAATTAACCTTTAATGAGAATTGTACATATTTCTGATATCCATTTATCAGCATCGAACTTTGGTGACTTTAAAAAGTATTTTCGAAAAGCCTTATTAAAAGTTCTCTCAAAAGAACACAATGAAATACCAATTGATATTATCGCCATTACAGGTGACCTCGTTGACAAAGGCGGACACTCCCTGTTAGAAATGCCGCTATTTAAAACTGAAACTGATCCATACAAAATTTTTGAAGACC
Organism: Chryseobacterium rhizosphaerae; assembly: GCF_003385455.1. GTDB lineage: Bacteria > Bacteroidota > Bacteroidia > Flavobacteriales > Weeksellaceae > Chryseobacterium > Chryseobacterium rhizosphaerae. The sequence continues at coordinate 203,288 of NZ_QNUF01000005.1, forward strand.
AGTTTATTACTCCGATTAAAAATGAACTAAATCTGTCAAACGCCAATTTCCTTTTTATCCCTGGAAATCACGATGTGGATGAAAGCAAAATCTTATGGCTTGATGAAAAAAAATTTCAAGATGAAGAAGTTGAAGGAGATATCAATGATACCTTACCAAAAATTAGAAATGAAATAAAAAATTATAATCAGAGAATAGAACAGTTTAAAAATTTTGAGCACAGATTTCATGCTGGAAATCCTGACTATCTACCCACATATAACGAATCTACCTATATATATGAACACCGTCCAGGTGTTAAAGTAGGCTTTGCTTTAATAAATGATAGCTGGAGGTGCAGCACCTGCCACCTGGTAAAGCACAAAGATAAAAAATTATACTTTGGCAGTGACCAGTTAAATAATGCTTTAGAAGTTTTAGAAAATAATAAAACAAATCTAAATGTGATTCTCACCCACCATCCAATCAATAAGTATGCAGAACAGGCAGAAGTCGAAAAAATACTTAAGAATTTTGAGTTCCACCTTCATCTATATGGCGACCAGCACCATCTTAAGCTAAATGCTTACCTTGACCCAAATGGCGAATGCTTTGGAATCATGGCACGCGCTGGATTAAATGATCCAAGAGAACCGCTCAGTGAGTGGCAGCCTGGTTTTCATATTATTGATATTAACTTCCAGGAGGCAGTAATATCATGTATCACTTACTACCATTATATAGACAAAAACTGTCAGTTCTCCTATGATGTCTATGCAAAATCTCCGGATGGTATTGATAAGAACAAGCGTCCGCTGGGTTTTCAAAAAGTACCATTACATAACGCCAGTACATTAACAAATCTTGATAGAGAAAAATACAAAAAGAAATGAGCGAAAATTATCACGAATTAAGATACCTGGAAACTTCTAGTCCAAACAATAGCCGGTTTTCTTTGATTGACGATCCTGAGGATAGATTGACACTACTTGATTTAATTGATGAATATGATAGGATCATTTTGTTGGGAAATCCAGGTATGGGCAAAACAGCGGAATTAAACCAAACTTTTGAGCTTCTGTGGGATAAGATCGATGAGACGGAAATGCTTCCCATATTTATAAATATCGAAAACTTTCGTCAGACATCGACGATCGAAAAAATGATTCCGGGTGATGATTGGAAAGATATGTCTTCTGTAATTTTTATTTTGGATGGATTGGATGAAATCGCCAATATCCAGGATTTTATTGCAGATCTTCAGAATTTTATATCAGACAATTTAGACAGGAAGTTAAAATTTGTTTTAAGCTGCCGTACAAATATTTACCAGAAGTACGTCATTAATATTAGTGATTTTAAAGCGGTATATCTTAAAAGCCTTTCACACTGGCAGATTTACAATATATTTAAGAATAAGTACGATGTCGAAATCTCTGATGATGATTTGATTCAATTTTCGACAATTTTGCAAACTCCATTTAATTTAGAAATGTTTGCCGAATTTTACAAGGATAAACAACACTTTCCGAAAACACTGAAAGAAGCGCTTGAACTTTTTATTGAAAAGGAAATAGAGCGCAGTTTACTTTCAATTTTTAAACATATCGGCCCCGTAACAAAAGCAGAAATCTACTATAAAATAAAGGTGGTTGCTGTCATAAATGAATTGATGCAACAAAATGCCATTTCACAAGAAGCCCTCTTTAAATTACTGAAAGAACAAGGTATAGCATTATTTCAGGAACTTCCATTTTTTGAGAAAAGAGCGTTTACCGATAGCTACGTTTTCACACATAAAAACTATCAGGAATATTTTGCCGCATTATACATCGCTTCTCTTCCTTTCGAAAAGATAATCGAATTCATTAAAGTTAAGGATATAAAGAAAATTAAACCAAGCCTATTTAATACCATAACTTTCCTGTTAAATATTATTACTGAAAGAGATAAGAAAAAAGACCTAGAACAGTGGTTGCTTACAAATGAAAAAGAAGTACTATTTTTTGCGGAAGATGAGCGTTTGCTCCCCAAATTCAAGAATGAACTTTTTGAAGTATATTTTACGGAGGTCTGCATAGATAAAACATTTTGGATTTCAAACAATGCTAAAATATCCCTGGATATTCTGGCTGATTTTGCTGCATTCAAGTTTCTTTTCGATACGATAGATAATATGAACAGACACCCAAGGGTAAGAGCGTCAGCCTTGGAAGTTATTGCTTACAAAAAGCTACACCCCAGTGAGAAAGAACTTTTAATGAATCTGATAACGAAAATTATCGAAACGGAGGATAACATTGTTCGCATGCAATCCTTAAGAACCTTAAAAGATCAGAAATTTTATGAAAACATTTCTTTCTTTAAGGGTATCCTGGCTATCCTTAAAGATACTGAGGATGCTGATGCATTGCATCAGTTAATTTCAATTATGACAAAAATAGATGATCGTCAACGGGATGCAGATCAATTGATATCTATTATAAAAAAATATTATAGTTTAGGAGACAGAGTGATAAGAGGAACAGAAAATCTGATCGCTTACTTAATATTGAATACGAGTAACCGATACCTAAATATTGCATTACTCGAAATTCTTTTTAATGACCATTATTCACTCCGCTCCAATAGCTTATTTTTTGATAATTTTGATGAACAACTTATAAAAAGGTCAAAAGAATTTTGTACAGATCCTGATTATCATAAAGAATTGGTTGAAATGGCATTTGCAGATCGGTATCGAATAATGAGTAATCCAGTTTTAAAAAATGTTTTACTGGAAGTAGGGATTCCACCAGAATTAGTGATCCATATCTTGCAAAAAGAAAAGATGTCCACCGATGTGTTATATTCACTTGCTCCCTTCGTGAACAATGATAATATTGATTCAATAGTTGAAGGGTTTAAGAACGGTAATATACAATTTAATTCAACAAATGACATTGATTCTTTCCGAAATTGGATCATAAATTCAGATTCTAATCTAGCGCTTTATTTTGAAAAAAAATTTAGAGATGCTGGCCATAATTTCTTAACGAATATACAAACTGATGAGCAAATTCTAGCTGCAACAACTCAATATGATGAAGAACGTGATGCTAACTTTGAATTATTATTTAAAAAAGAAAAAATAATATCTGATGTTAAAACATATTTTCAAGAAAATAATGTTGAATCCCTGACAAGACCTGAATTTCAGAAAATATTCTGGCAGTGGTACGAAGATCATAATCTCCACGGATTACAATATACAGTTCATACGATTATGGATACTGTATTAAGGTTTAATAGGAATATTACCCCCGAAATTATTATTAGCGCATTAGAAGATCCAAATATTTATTTGTCGGCCATAAAAACAGGTTTAGCTCATCACTCCTTCAGAAATCTGAAGTTGGATAAAGAACAACTGGAGTTAATAGATAAATTAACAAAAGCTATTATTTCTGAAGTTGATTATAACAATGTTATTAGAATTAATGCAGAAGATCCCGATCTTTTCCATGCTACCAAGTATTTAGAATACATCAATATTGTCTTATTCTTCGATTTCAATTATGGTATTGAACAATCTCCCACATTCTATCTGGACGTGCTTGCCTTCGGAAATATTACAGGTCCAAACAGTGGGCAATCATTTATTGAGTACGTTTTAGAAAAGGTGGATGATGCTGAGGTTGTAAATGAAAAAGTGATTCAAAATATCACCCAAGGTGAATTGACATTTATTGCAAAAAGGGACCACTACTCCTATGCGGTAGAAAACAATTTATTTGAAACTTTTAATAAGATCGGTGAGGATTTTAAAAAGGACGGCACGACCATAGATCAGCAAAATTTACTTGAGGATTATGTCTCAAAAATAGAAGAACCATTAATTTTTTTAAAGGAATGTTGTAGGGATCAAACATCTCCTTTTTATTGGAGGGTAATCAATTTGATCAAAGATAAATATCAAGATAACAAATTTATCCGTGATGCAGTCTTTGCTTATTTAGAAACTTCGGATTTGCATTTCTTAGAAAATGCCGTAAATATATTATTCTTCTTAAATGAAGATACTGCTATTCTAAACTATTATAAGGCTCTAAAAAAAGTGATTTTGGTAAGACCGGACTACAGTGGTCTCTTTCCTAAAGACTTAAAACACTATAACCGTTTGAATGAAATTGTTTTGTTCGAGACTTTATTTGATTTAACCCATGAAGATAATTCAGCAGGTTCCTTCTATCTACATTACTCTAGGAGTTTCCTACAGTCATGGTGTTCACAAATTTGTGAAAAAGATGAGGGCTTTGGCATACTCCAAAGAATTTTAGCCGGGATCAAACAAAAAGCTAACACGGATATGAAAATATTTTATGTAAATGATTTAATTGATATTTCAAATAACAGTAGGCTTAATTCTAAATCAAAAGAAATGACTTTTGAAGAAGCACGTATGTTGATAAATCAATTAAGCTAGGCCAGACTTGTCACCTTGCGAAAATAAATTAGATTTTGACTTATTTTCGCAAGGTAATAAGGCGGTATCTCCCTAATGAACTTTAGCAGTATTTATAGAATAAGGTATTTTGAATATAAATACAGTAAATTTTAATCGTCTTTTAGCAGGGGTTTGGAAAAACCTAATCTCTTTTTTTGTATTTTAACAATTAAATCAGTGTAAGTAATGCAACTTAATTTTTTTCCTATAAATATCGTTGCCGAGGAGTTCCAGATAAGGACGGTATCATACACAGAGGATCTGCTGAGAGAGCTCAGAGATGAATATAATAGCAGTCATTCTTTTTTTAGGAATGGAGATGAAATCTTTATTTCTAATAAAGATGGTGATGATCTTAGCTCTATTGGAAGTTTACAACAAGTTAACATAAATGAGCAGAGTCAGGTAACCTCTTCACTAATAAAACATATATTTTTTCGAACTTTTAAAGAGAGATTTTCAAATTACATACCTGTTGACTTTTATCCGTTTCGTTTTTTTTCTGCTAAGACAAAGGATGATCTTCTGTATAATGCTCTGCCTGATCATTTGAAGAATAAGATTGCTTATAAAAAATTGATAGAGCTCCAACTAAGAATAATTGAAGTAAATGGTGAAAAGAAATTTGGATTTCTTATTAATATTAAACGGAACTGGATATTTAATAAGAGCTGCTTAGAACTACATCAGGAGGGATATAATTTAATGGGTGCGGAAGTTCTCCATACGGAAACACTTCCAGGTTTAATTGACGTTCTTGCGCCAAATGAAGAATTTGTTGGAATTATATCTTCAATTTCCGGAACTATGGCAATGGTTGAAACCAACGAAGGATTGAAAGAATTTTTGCTGGCGGAATTATTTATAAAGAAATCCAAATTTAACATAGGTAACTACTTATCTTTTGCGATTTCGGAGCAAAAGAGCGAAGAGTTATTGAGAATTATTGAAAGTAAAAGGAGTGAGGTATATAATACAAAAAATCTTTATGAAGAGATTATTAGAATTTCAAATCATCTGTTTGTAGAAGCTGGGAACTCAATTATGTTTCATAATAAAGATGGTTTTCGTTTTACGGTGGCTGATAAGCCATTGTCTGTTTATAATAGTATTGACCTCAAGACACCAACTTTTATTTTTGATCCCTCAGGAACAAAAATAAATAGTTCCAATCCTGACAAAGGATTGTCAGATTATGGACCCTACGATACGCTAACCTTTGATATAAAGAATCCTAATATATTATGCATTTGCCACAGAAATAATAGGGGAAATTTTACTAGGTTTCTTTCTGATCTGAAGGAGGGAATCCCAGCTTCCAAGTTTTTTAAGAAGGGGTTAAAAAGGAAATACGATTTTCAGGATGTAACATTTAAAATTAAAGAAATACAGGAATATAATACTGAGGCATATATTAATGCTATAAGTAGCTTTGTGGAAGAGGAAAATAAACCACAATTAGCTATTATCGAAATACCAATTGCATTCAGGAATCATTCAGATCTTCTAAATCCTTACTACAGAATTAAAGCAAAATTACTGTCCTTCGAAATTCCGGTCCAGTTTATTACCTCGGAAAAGGTAACTATGTATAATGAATATATATTAAACTCTCTGGCGCTCCAGATGTATGCAAAATTGGGTGGGACTCCTTGGGTTTTGCCGTCGCAGCGATCAGTTGACAGGGAGATAATAATTGGTATTGGCCATAGTTGGTTAAGGAAAAATCAATATACGGGAGCAGAACAGAATAGGGTAGTAGGTATAACAACATTTATGTCCGGTGACGGGCAATATTTGCTTGGTGATAAAGTGAAAGATGTTGCATTCGAAAACTATTTTGATGAATTGCTTAAAAGCCTGAAGCAATCTATTATTCGACTATCAAGTGACCAAGGATGGGTGAACGGCAACACGGTCCGTCTGATCTTCCATATTTTCAAGCCCATAAAAAATACAGAATTTGATGTCGTAAGTCAGCTGGTTAGAGATATTCCTCAGTATAATATAAAGTTTGCTTTTGTCACTATTGGTAATGCCCATCCCCATATTTTATTTGATAAAAATCAGCTAGGAGTTACAAAATATGGAAGTAGCGAGATTAAAGGACAATATGTACCGGCCAGGGGATGCAATGTTATTCTTGATGAAAGAACATGTATTGTGCAAATGTTAGGTGCAAATGAACTGAAAACCTCTAAGCAGGCGATGAGCAGACCTGTCTTGATAACGATAAGAGTTCCGCAAGGTAGCTATAATAGTGATGATCTTAATAATCTGTTATTTTACGATTTAAGTTACATTACACAGCAGATATTCTCTTTTACCTATTTGTCGTGGAGAAGCTTTTTACCGGGGGAAGAACCTGCAACCATGAAATATTCTAATCTGATTTCAAAATTGCTTGGAAAGATGAGGAGCGTTCCCAACTGGGATGCAGATACGTTGAATTATGGATTAAAAAGAAAGAAATGGTTCCTATAGAAGAGACAATTAATTATTTATCAAGGATTAATAACAGTCCTAAATTAACCACTTTTAATAATTTGTTGGGTGGAAGAGAAATTCATACTTCTGAAGATCAAGACAGCAACGAACTAAATCAAGTTTATTATGGAGTAATTAAAGCAATTCGAGAAAACAATAAACAAGATTTTGTTACTTTCTACAGTATAAAAAGTAAAAGTAAACCAAGTAAAGATTCGGCTGCTCCTTTCATAAATGACGATTTTTTAATTTTTATTTTATTAGTTGGTGTAGTCAAATTTGGAATAGACGGGGCATGGATAAGTGACATCATTTCTATTAGAAATAAAAATACAATAACGATAACTTTCGAAAATATAATAAAAGAAAACTATTACAGTAAGAGTATCTTACCGGAAATTGTTTATATGTACTTGCATTTTACCAAGCCAATGCTGATAACCAGTGACTTTATAAATTTTACTTATAAATCTATAAGCGATAACACACAACTTTTTGAAGGGCGTAGTGATTTTCAAATCTTATGTGCGATAAATTCTTATAATTTAATAGTTATTTCAAAAGAGGTACCGGACAAAAGTCAATTTTTAATGTTACAGGATTTTACGGGTAGATTTCTAAAACGAGTGAAGTTTCTATCGTGGTTGATACAAGCTGCTTTATTTTGGGGTGTGATTTATTTATTATTGACTTTACCTAACTATAGTCCTGAAACTATCAAATTTATTGAGAAGTATAACTATGCATTTACCATTTTTGGTGCTTTAGGATTAAGTGTTTTGGGAAATGTTATCCCTATATTTAAAAAGATGTCGCAGATTATCTTGCTAAGATTACTAGGTGCTTCGAAAACTTCCGTAAAAGAATTAATCAAAGAAAGAGGTTCATAAATGTAGTTGTGTAGCGAGCTGGAATCAGGTCGCTGGCAGGCGTTGTAGATTTTCTAAGGTAGTACTTTTAGAGAAATCGTCAAGTTCAAGACGTCTTGGGGTCTCACTGTTGATAACAAGGCTTATCGCTTTTATTAAACTCGTCTTTCCAGAATTATTATGGCCTATTATTACGTTTACACCATCATTAAATAAAATTTCATTTTGAGGGAAATTTCTGAATCCCTCAATCGATATTTTTGAAATATACATAGGTTAAATAGCTTTTCTATAAAAATAGTTAAAATTACTTAGTGAGTCTCCTCTCGCTTGCAATTTTGGTATATTTCATTATCTATTACTCATTCGATATCAGAAATATTATTTTGTGGGATTTTTTTCTTTAGTTGTTCAGATAAAAGCTGGTTTGAAAACTCAGTATCGGATATAATAAGTAGGAAATAGCGAATTTAAGGTCTGTGGATCTAATTTTTGACCAAAATATATTTGCATTATGTATTTTTGTTTTAACAAGTAATCCATGATGAATAAGCCCATTTTTTCCGAATTCTTTCTAAATAAGTTTTTGTATGATTTTAAATTATCTACTGTGCCCAATATTCGACGAATAAAAAATCTCGTGGAATCACTTATTAAAGAGTTGGAGTCTGGAAAGTTCAGTAGTTTAAAAGAAGAGGAGATAAAATCTAGATTTGTTACTACTTTTTTTGGAGATATTTTAAATTTCAATTACGGAAATGCTCACAAATGGATGCTGCGGGAAGAGAAAAAATCGTTAACAGACGGTACTAAGCCCGATGCGGTTCTAGGTTATTTTTATAAGGATAAAAAAAAAGATGAAGTTAGAGTTGTTATAGAGGTAAAGGATCCAAAAACTAATCTAGACACAAAACAAAAACGGGAAAAGAGTATTTCAGCTGTAGAGCAAGGGTTTGGCTATGCACACAAGACCGGTGGTAACTGTAATTGGGTTATAGTTACTAACATCAATGAAATTAGGTTTTATAGATCACAGGATAGTTCGAAATATCAGGTTTACCTTTTAAAAGAATTAAACAATGAAGATAAACTGAAGGAACTTTTATTTCTATTTCATAACGATAGATTTATGAAATATGATCTTACTGAGAGATCTAATACAGATACGCTGTTCGAACTTTCAAAAGATCAATCAAAAACTGAAAGTGAGAACGTTCATATTATTGATAAAATTTACTATTCACTTAAAAGGTTTGAAGAGTTTGGTTTTGTAAGTCCAGATTATCTTGCTTCTATAAAGCCTTTTAATATTTTGGATGAATATGTATGGCATTACCATGATGATAAGCTTTTTACGATCAATCCAGATATTTATACGCTATTGACCAAAATTTCTGTGGATGGAAGAGAGATTAGTTTCTCGAATTCTTTAATAACAGAATTGGAAGGAATAGATATTAATGAAGCGATGGAAAGATTAAGATGGTCGTTCAAATTTCTTAATAAATGTATGATTACTAAAATTCACGCAGTTCGTGACTATCAGTTAGAATTAAGACGGAAAAAAGGTGTTATTGGGGTTTCAAAGACTCATATTTTTAGCTGTGAGGATGACAATATAGTTGCGGTAGATATTGATTTAAGTCTTGAAGATACTGTCTGTGACTGTATGATTTGTAATTACAGAAATTTTGATTTTGACAAACTTATCAGAAAACTAAGGCAGGCCGATGGAAACTTGGATTATCTTACTATGGAATATGCATTTGGGAATTTTTTGGTATCATCGAATAATTACAGAACATCTTATTTTATTTTAAATGAAATAAAGAATTTGGCAAAAATTAGTCCTGAAAAAGGAGTGACCTATTTTCTAGCTGTGCTGAATACCACTTTTTTATATCACCTGATTCAGATGTCATCATTGGAAGATACGGAAGAAATCCGAAGCAACATAAGAGCAATCGATATGGATAAGCTACTTTATAATGAGTTGGAGTTTTATATCGAGAAGGATGTGCTGGATTACTTAAAGAAAGTTAAAGACGACGATCTTATTGATAAAGTTCAAGATAATGTTGATCAGCTCCTTGAGCAAGTTGATGCGTTAAAGAGATTGATAGATGACGGAGGCTCACAAACAGGTCCAAACTATGCGTACAATCTGCTTGTAAATTATGAGAAATGTTTCAGACATCATTATGGCAATTCTATTTTTTATGTAAAATTTAATAAGTACAAGAAAATCACTGCGCTCACGTTGCAGGCTTTGGTTACCAGTTATAATACTGAGGGCTATGGACTTCAATATTTCAATGATTTTATCCTGACAGAAAGTATCTTGCATATCCATTCGACAAAACTACAGGAAATACTTTCTAAACAGGAAGTGATAAGAGTTGATCAGGAAGGCTTAGACACACTGCTGTTAAAACTGAACAATCTTTTGAGTAGTTATATAAAAAAGGGTTTCTTTAATGATTTTACTAAAAATGAAATTGTAGCGATTCAACTGGAAAACTGGAATTTTGAACAACAATACAATAGGATCTTTACAAATATTTTCACCGTTCTTTCAAGATTAGATCTAAAGAAAGAACAGTTTTCACCATTGATCAAAACTTTGATAGGTTTCTTAGATATAGAAGACAATCTGGCTCATTACAATTTAAAAGAACTCGAAAATTTTATGATCAGGCGTGGAGATTTATTTGAGGAAAAAGATCTGGAGTCTATTTTAAATATTGCGATTAGAAGGGATAAAATGCATAATCACAAGTATGAAGGTTTAATAAGAATTATCCCGAAAGCCTTTTTAAAGCATAAGCCGCAATATAAATATTCCAATATAAATTTAATTAACAGGCTACTTTTAAATTGTCAGCGAGAGGATGGAACTTTTAAGAATTTCAGAAAAGCTATTAATCTGGCTCAGATTGCTGATGATTCATGTAAGAAAATTTTATACGGTGCATTCACAGATTTTCTCAACATGCAATTTGATGACGAATTCTATAAATTATTGCTGCATGCTGGAGTGATTGAATTTGATGAAGGAGATTATTTTGAGAAGTATCTTAATTATGTCAATAATAGAATAGGCTACAGAGATTTTAAGTTAGAGTCCCTAGAATCAATCAATTTGTCTTTTCTGAATTTTATTCTTCTTATATCCAAACTTGAAATTGACGTTGAGTTAGTATGTTTTGAAAAATTAACAGGCTTAAATACCTTTGAATCTTGGCTCTTGAATCCGAAAAAATTTAACTACCAACTATTCGATCCTGAATGGCTGATTTGGATGAGAGAATATCATAACTTTTTACATCGATTATCCGACATTCCTGAAATTCTGGAAGCAGTTAATGGAAGGCTTAAGATGAATTTTAATGCAGTTTTAGCAGAAATAAAATACGGGTATTTGCAACATAATTAGGAATGCCCTTGCAATTAAAAAAAGCTAATGATTGCAATATGATCAAAATTTATATAATGTAAAAATCTACGTTTATGAGAGATGGTGCCTTTAATAAGAATACAATTACAATTTTATACAAACGAGCAGGGGAACATTGCTCCTTGTGTAAAAAAATAACTACCAAGCCGCACAGTGATCCTAGTAAGTTTCACAATTTAGGCGAGGCTGCACACATAGAGGGACTAAAAGATGCTGCAAATTTACGTTTTAATCCAATGCTTTCAATTAAAGAACTGAAAGATGTTAGGAATGGAATTTGGCTTTGCCAGGTTTGTCACCATATCATTGATAATGATGAAAAAACATACTCTGTAGAAAAATTAAAAGAGATAAAGCAGAGCCATGAAATGCTGATAGTCAAAATTCAGGAATCTGGAAAATCACTAATGCCCATCTTAAATAGTAAGGACAGGGAAATAAAACGCTATCAAAAGATGATTTCAGAAATTGAAGCGGAGTTGGATGAACAGGAAGTTATATTTAGTGAAGAGTTGAACAAAGCGAAGTTTATTTTATCAAATGTTATAAAAGAAAGAGAGTTCTTAAATGAGCAGCTTTGCAAAATCAAAAATGAAATTATTGATCTGGATAATGAGGTACTTCAGAGAGCATTATTGGAAGAAAAGAATGTTACAAGGGCTTTGGAAATTCTAAATGAAGAGAAACTGGAACGCTCTGAAATGAAATTAGCAAGAGGTCGAGTTTTGAGAGCTAGACTATTAATATCTACTGGTGATAGAAAAGCGGCAGAAGAAAACTTTGAAAGGGCTTTTCAAATTTGGCCTAGGTCGTTAGTCGCTATAGAATACGTCCAGTTATTATATTTTAAAAAGCTGGACTACCACAGAATAATCGAAATATGTGAGATAGCTCTTGCTAATGAGACAACAAAACCTTACCAAATAACCCTCTTAGAGCATATTGCTCACGCAAACATTAAACTTGGGCAATCAACTTGTGCAATTGAAAGATTTAATCTTGCAAAGGAATATCTTCAAAACATGGAAAAGGGATCAGCTACATCGCTAAGTCGTCTAGCAAATATTGAAAAGCATCTTGGAGATTGTTTTAAACTTTCTGGAAATCTTCGACAGGCATTAAATTCGTATGAACATGCATTAAATTTTTATCATAGAGCAATGGCAGTTGATCCTAATTTAGTACATGAAAAAGAATTAGCAGGGCTTGCAACAGCTATTGGACTCATTTATGAAGCAAACAATAATGAAACTGAAGGATTGATTCATCATTTAAGAGCTATTGCAGTTCTCGATAATATAGCTGATACCGAAAAGGAGAAAGCTTTAATACAAGTAAATTTAGCAACTTGCTATTTGAAGAGGAGGACTTTTGATCCCTTAAAAGCACATACATATGTTCTTCAAAGTGTAAAACTTCTAACAGAGTTATCACGAAATGAACCCAATGAATACTTGGAGTATTTGATTGGAGCAAAGTGTTTACTTGCCGATATCAATTTTATTAGAAGATTACCTGAGGCTGATGACTTATATAAGGAAAGTATTGAACTAGCCAAAATTTTATATAAGGAAAACCCTATTTTTATATCCACGCTTGCACATGTCGAGTATAACTATTCTGTGTTCCTAATTATATCTAAAGGAGAAGTTGAAAGTGGGTTGGATATACTGGAAGGGTCTATTACTAAGTTGAAGGCTTCACAAGTAGCAATTTTCGAGTATGTGTCATATTTATCGCAAGCTTTGTTTTTTAAAGCCGAGTTGAAAAAAAATGTTGATGAGAAAATTGAAATTTTACAAGACATTTTGACTTTAACTGAAAACTTAGATTCAGTTGATAAGAGTAATTTATGGAGAATGAAAGCACAACATTTACTGAATGAATTAATATCTTAATATCTTTCCCTTGGTGGATTATTAAATGTCAAGTTCAGCAACGGCGAATACCTGATCAAAGAAAAGTCAATAACCGGCTTGAGGAACTATTGCCAGAAGAAAACGGGAGGTACAGTTCAATCTTGAAGCTACCATAATGTGGAACTTATTCTTTGCAATCTGCATAAAAAGCAGATGAATATGTTCCTATGGGGAACGCCCTGTATAATGCTTAATGAGATCACCAAAATAATTGGAAAACACATTAGCCAGATCTGAAAAATAGCAAACCGATGGCACTATTCAAGAAGCTCTTTCATGTTGTACTTTTTTCAATGGCTGATCAACTGTAAAGCATAAATTTAGAAATTAATGGAGAACAAAGCTTTAAATTTTTTACTTGAATTTATGTGTTATTTACGGTTTCTGAGCTAAAGCTGAATGGAGAAATAATGCTTGTGGACTTTATAACTGGAGGCTTCCGATTTGGATCAAGCTTTGTAAACTCTGAAATCATTGCCCAACGTAACTGAAATAGGTAGATGTACTAATTTTGTGTTTTATTTCTAATAAATACATAAATTCTACGTTTTATTATATAAACATCTCCCAAGACAAATTACCATATTATGCCTGCCGTATATCTCTACATACGAGTTAGTACAGATGAGCAGGCTGTAAAAGGATATTCCCAGCGCAGCCAGTTGGAGCGCCTTGTGCATTATTGTAAATATAATAACCTGATTATTATAGAAACTATTTTCGAGGATTATTCAGCGAAAACATTTAATCGACCTGCATGGAACAGATTAATGATTAAAATTAAATCTCTTAAAAATCGTCCGGCCATTATACTCTTTACTTACTGGGATAGATTTAGCCGTAACATTACAGATGCTTATTTGATGCTTGAGAAACTAGGAAGTATGGGAGTTTCTCTTCAAGCGATTGATCAGCCAATAGACTTTTCTATACCGGAAAGTAAGATTATACTTGCTGTATATTTGGCTACATCTGAAGTTGAAAATGATAAAAGAAGCCGGAATGTAAGTTTAGGTATGCAAAAAGCAAGGCTAGAAGGTCGATGGATCAATAAAGCTCCTTTGGGATATCGGAATAAAATAACAGCGGATGGAAAAAAATATATTGCTCCTTATGCCCCAGAAGCTTTTATAATTCGTGAAGTCTTTGAAGAGATAATAAAAGAAAAAAGAGTTACAATATCAGAAATATATAAGCATGCTGTCTCTAAGGGTTTAAGATGTAGTATTAGCGCTTTTTATAGATTAATAAGAAATCCCATTTATTGTGGACAAATTAAAGTTCCTGAATCTGAAAATGAAAAAAGCAAGGTTATTAATGGATTACATACAGGAATTGTATCTATAATACTGTTTGAGGGAGTTCAAAAAGTATTACGAGAATTAAATAACTCAAAGTTTGTCAAAAAGAAAAAAGTACTTAATGAGAACTTTATATTAAGAGGTGTTCTTTTGTGTCCTATCTGTGGAAAAACATTAACTGCAAGTTCTTCACAGGGAAGTTATAAGAAATACTATTATTACCATTGCACAAGAGAATGTAAGTATCGTATTAGAACAGATTTTGTTAATACAAGTTTTCTAACTTTTCTTAAAGAAGCACAGATTGATATTCCTTTTTTAAAGACAGCCAATGATTTCTTGAAAGAGATTGGTAAAGGAAGGCAAGAAGCTTATCAAAGCAAAAAGCGGGAGATAGGAAGGGCAATGGATAAATCGATTGACAGAAGTTTAAATGCACATCAGCTTTTTTCAATTGGGAAAATTGATTACGATGACTATTTCCTCATTAAAAACAGTTGTAAAGTCTATTTAAAGAATTATGCTTCGGAATTACGCGAGCAAGCATTAAAGGCAGGAATAGGAATGCTTGCAAAGGAAGGGAATAATATATTTTGTCATTTAGGAGACATTTATGAGGTCTCTGATATAATAACAAAACAAAGAATAGCAAGATTATTTTTTCCCGAGAAAGTAATTACTGATGAGAAAATTCTGAATATGTTACCGGAATTTATAAAAAAAATATTTGGAATAAAATTAGAAAAACCTGGGTCAAGAGTAGGAGAAACTTTAGGTAATGATGAGAAGATAAACCATTTTCTAAAAGAAATTTCATTGTTTGCATTTGAACAACAATTGAAAACAATTTAAAGGAATATACATTTGATTTTTTCTCTAAATTTTGGTGTTCGAATCCTGTTAGGTTATCGAAGGTAAAGTTTTCAAACCTTTATTGATTATTGTATTAACTAATTGATTTTCAGTATGTTGATTTTTTATAGTAGAATCAACTGAATTTTTTGGGGTTGACACTTTTGTAATGAAAGTCTTAATTTGTTGAAGTCTAACTATCTGAATATGAAGTATTTAAAAATAAATATGCGCAAATTGTCCTAAATTTGCGCATATTGTCGTTTGTGACCTCGACAGGATTCAAACCTGTAACCTTCTGAGCCGTAATCAGATGCGCTATTCAGTTGCGCCACGAGGCCGTTGTTACCTTGTTGTTTAAGGGTTTGCAAATATAGCACTTTTTTCTTTTCTTTGAAAGATGAAACAAAGAATTTTATTCCTATTCACGGTTTTTTCGCTAATTGCCTGTAAAAGAGAACCAAAAATTTCGTCTTCAGATTGGACTTCTATCTCCAGTCGTACCCAATTTAAGGAACATGATGGGGCTCTGGAGCTGAAATCGGGAAATTTCACCTATAATTTTAATAAAAGTCAAACTCCTTTTAAGAAAATAATCCTGCTGAATGCAAGTATGGCGGGCTATATTTCAGCACTTGGAGCAGAAAATTTAATCATTGGAGTGTCGAGCCCGGAGTATATTTATTCGGAAAAGATTCTAAACCTGCTTAAAGAAGGAAAGATCCAAAATGTGGGAAGTGAGCAGAAATATGATGTGGAGAAGATTATTTCCATGAAACCGGATGCTATTTTTACCAATCATATTGCAAGTTTTGATAATACTTATGAACTGCTGAAAAGTAACGGAATTCAGGTGATATTTCTGGATGAATATATGGAACAGCAGCCCCTGGAAAAAACAGCCTATATAAAACTTTTCGGAGAATTTCTAGGAAAAGAAAAAGAAGCGGAAGCCAAATACCAGGAAGTTGAAAAAAACTATAATGAGCTGAAACAACTGGCATTAAAGGCAAAAGAAAAACCTGTGGTCCTAGCCAATGAAATGTATGGCAATGTTTGGTACCTTCCCGGGGGGAATACTTCTGTTGCCCATTATATTGCTGATGCCAATGCTTCCTATATCTTAAAAGATAATAAGGATGAAAAGGCTTTAACGATGAGCTTTGAGGAAGTATATGCAAAAACAGACGGCGTACAGTACTGGGTGAATGCCGGAAGCCATGCTTCCAAAAAAGAAATGTTGAAAATGAATGCTTTCTATGGAAAACTGGATGTATTCAATAAAGGAAAAGTATATACCATTGCCGGAAAGGAAAAACAGAAAGCCAATGATTTCTTTGAAAGTGGAGTAGTAAGAGCAGACCTTATCCTTAAAGATTGCATTAAAATCTTCCATCCTGAACTTCTGCCGGATTATCAGCTAACCTATATGAAAGAGTTGCACTAACTCAGACTATTTGCTTATTTTTGCACTTCCTTTTACGATAACTTATGTGGAAAAAAATTAAACAGCTGATTTTCATCGTTCTTGTTCTGAATGTGGTTTTTATCATTTGGGGCAGATTTTTCAATCCGCCTATTACCATTACCCAGATAGGAGGGATTTTTGAGTACGGAAAGTTACACAGAGATTATATTTCCTATGATGAAATGGGAAATAATGTGAAAAAAGCCGTAATAGCTTCCGAAGATCAGAAATTCTTTGATCATAACGGATTCGATTATACCGCGATTGAAAAAGCAATGAAGCATAATGAACAGGGCAAAAAAATAAGAGGAGGGAGCACCATTTCCCAGCAGACTGCAAAAAATGTTTTTCTTTGGCAGGGCAGAAGCTGGGTGAGAAAAGGATTGGAAGCCGTGTATACTTTTATCATTGAAAAAGTATGGAGCAAAGATATTATCCTTGAAAGATACCTGAACTCTATTGAAATGGGACAGGGAGTATTTGGGGTAGAAGCTGCCGCTCAGTATTATTTTGGAAAACCATCCAAAGATTTAAGTGCTTCAGATGCAGCCTGGATTGCTGCGGTATTGCCGAATCCCAAAAAATATGATCCTAAAAACCCATCCCCTTATTTAAGAAAGAAACATAATTGGATCATGAGACAGATGAGGAATGTGAGTTTGAAATAGTATCAGTATCTTTGTACTAATGAAATTCTTTAATTCCAGCACAAATTTTGAGTCAGTTCTTAAAAAATACTTTTCTTTTAAGAATGAAACCCTTTCTTTAGAACCGTTTGCAGAGTTTTTAGAGAGTATTAAAAAGGCGGACTTTACTGATGTGCTCAACTTTCTCAGAAGCAATCCGCATTTTGCTGAAAATTTTAAAAATTATATACACAATATTTTTAAAGGCAGGCCTTTCAATTTGTCCCTGACGGAAGCCAATATTCTTTCTGAAAACGCTTTCTTTCCGGAGCTTAAAAAAAGGATCCTGAATAAGGTTTTACCTCCCGTAGAAAATGAAAAAACGGTGTGGTATATGATTGATAATGTCAGTCTGAGGCCTAAAACAGATCTGAGATACATGCACAACCTTCCTGAAAATGAGATGGATGAGTTTTTGGTAATGTTAGGTGCCTCTGATTTTATAATCAAGCCCAACATTAAAAAGGAACTTATTTTCTCTATGAATATCCTTTCCTGGAGGGTTACAGGGATGGCTATGGAAGTGGAAGTGGTAAGAATGGCCCCACAGTACAGGAATCTGGATAATCCGTTTCTTGCCCTTCAGAATGAGCTGGAGGCGTTAGCGGAAGACCTTACAACAGATCCTGATTTACAGCTGCACTCCAAGGACAGCCGCTATAAACAGATCAAGATCTATACAGAACAATGTCTGGAATTTGTAAACATAGCCTTTAAAAATTCGGCTAAATATGGTATTTCAGGAAAGATCAATCAATCATTGCTGAAGATTCGTCAGCAGACGGAAAGGATTTATGAAATTGTACAGTTGCTTGTTATCGACACAGACGAAGATGTGATGATCAAATCCAAGCAGCTGATCTTTAATATCCTCAATTATAAATCCCATAAAAATAATATAGCAGACCTGATCAATGACAGTACCAGGCTGATTTCCCATCTTATTACGAACCACACAGCGGAAGCTGGAACCCATTATATTACCTCTACCCGTAAAGAATATATGACTATGTTCTATAAAGCGAGTGGTGGTGGAATCATTGTAGGAGCACTTTGCGTATTGAAAATGCTGTACGGGTATATCCCGGGAAGTGACTTTTCGCATGCTTTCCTGTACTCTATGAACTACGCGATGGGGTTTGTAATGATTTACCTGATGGGATTTACGTTGGCTACCAAACAGCCTGCAATGACGGCGGCTACCATGACAAAAGTACTGTCTGAAGAAGGAAACAGTAAAAGACACAATGCGGAATTTGCCCATCTGGTATCAAAATTATTCAGAAGCCAGTTCATTGCCTTTGTAGGAAATGTACTGCTGGCTTTTCCAATTGCCCTTGCCATTATTTATGGGTTGGATGTCTTTTTCTCCCAAAATCTTGCTGTTGACAGATCTGATAAGCTGTTAAAAGACCTCGATCCTTTCAAATCGAAAGCAATTCTGCATGCAAGTATTGCCGGTTTCTATCTTTTTATTTCAGGAATCATCTCAGGGAATATAGGAAACAACTCTGTATTTTATCAGATCCCCGAAAGAATTGCCAAGAATTTGTCTATCAGAAGTTTTTTTGGAAAAAAATTTGCGAAAGGACTATCAAAATATTATGCTAAAAACTGGCCCGGAATTGTCTCCAATTTCTGGTTTGGTGTATTCCTTGGGGCAACCGCTCCGGTAGGAATGTTCTTCGGACTGGACCTTGATATCAGACACATTACCTTTGCTGCCGGAAACTTTGCGTTAGGACTTTACGGGAAAGATTTTTCAGTAGATTCTTATACTTTCTGGATGTCTTTCTTTACCGTATTCCTGATCGGATTCTTCAACTTCCTGGTGAGTTTTAGTTTATCGATGTTCCTGGCTTTCAGATCAAGAAAAATGAACTTCGGACAGGTTAGCGAGATCTATAAAGAAATATTCAGATATTTTGCTAAACATCCGCTGAAATTCTTCTTACCATTGAGCTCAGGGTTAGATAAAAAGGCAGATGACCTTATGAGTAATACAATCTCTAATAAATCTGAAGAACATTAAACTGTTTCAGGATAGATATAATACATAAAAATGCTACCTCAGGTAGCATTTTTTTATGAGTTTATCTTCTCTTCTTAAAAAGAATTATAGGAGCTGAAGATCATTGAACTTATCTGCTCCGAATTTGTCCTGAAATTTTTTCAGATAAAAGCTTTTACGCATTTTAAAATCATTTTTCAATAAAGGAGAGTCAATTTTAATAATGATGCATCCTTTTTCAATATTCACACTTCTGATTTCATTAAAGAGGCTGGCATCAAGATAATCTTCCAGAAAATCTTTGATTTCAAAGGCCACCAGTTTGTCCTCAAAACCATAGATTCTGGCAAAAGATTTTACAAGTTCAGACGATTGATATTCACGTTTTTTCTTATTTTTCATAGTCGGGATGCGGGTTTCGTGTTTCGAGCTTTTTGGTTTAGATTAATAGCCGTGTTTAAAGTTGTTTCCCTCATTTATTTTCATTCCAGTTGTCTTTGACCCCATTTTTTATATACATTAATTTTTCCACCTAGTATATTATATTCATTTTTTAATTTTTCGAACTCTGAGGAAATAAAAATAAATCCATTGCAATTTTGTAAATGTCCAGGTTCCTGTAGCTCATATCATTTGTGTCATTTGCCTAATAAGTTAAGACAAAAAAATATACCGAATACTTCATATCTCATTTTTTAACCCTGCAATTCACCCTGGCACCCATATCTCGCATCTCGTATCCCACTATATCTCAAAAATTATACTTTCCTCGTTAATTTTCTTTACTACACTTTCCGTACGTTCCCTGTGGGTGTCGGTAATAAAGATCTGTCCGAAACTTTCCTTATTAACAAGTTCAATCAATTGGGAAACCCTGGTGTCATCAAGCTTATCAAAAATATCATCCAAAAGAAGGATCGGTGTTTTATGGGTGAGCTCTTTTACCAGACTCATCTGCGCTAGTTTTAAAGAAATCAGAAAAGACTTCTGCTGACCCTGGGAACCAATTTTTTTGATTAAAACATGGTCCATTTCAAAAAGAAGATCATCTTTATGAATACCTTTTGAAGTGTAGGTAAGCATCCGGTCTCTTTCGATACTCTCTTTTAGCAGTTCTTCAAAAGACTTTTCTAATAAATGAGATTCATAGATCACCGATACGGTTTCTTTTCCTCCTGAAATAATCTGATAAAAATTCTGAACAATAGGATTCAACTGTTCTACAAACTCTTTTCTTTTCTTAAAAATCTTGGTTCCGAACTGGGTAATAGGGCCATCGTAAATTTCGAGTGAATCCTTGTCCCATACTCTGTTTTTAGCAAAATATTTTAGCAATGCATTTCTTTGCTGGATGGTTTTCTGATATTGGATCAGATCAAAAAGGTATTCAGAATCCGTTTGAGAGATCATAGAATCCAGAAACTTCCGTCTGCTTTCCCCTGAATCTGAGATAAGGTTGGAGTCATAAGGAGAGATCATTACACTCGGAAGATATCCGATATGATCGGCCATTCTGTCGTAGCTTTTATCATTTTTTTTGATCACCTTTTTAGATTCTTTAGGCTGGGTGATTCTAATGATATCTTCGCTGTCTTCATTCAGCACTTCAGCGTCAATGGTGAAAAAATCTTCTTCTCTTTTAATATTATTAAGGTCGGTGTTTCCCAAAAAACTTTTACCTACCGATAAATAGTGCAGGGCATCCAGAATATTAGTCTTTCCCGCACCGTTATTTCCAACGAAACAGTTAATCTGTGGAGAAAATTCAAACTTCTTTTCTGAATGGTTTTTGAAATTGTAAAGAGAGAGTTTCTTGATAATCATTCGTCAAAAATACTCCATTATTAGTAAAAATAAAAAAGGAAGTGCAGAGCAGGTTTCCACTCCAAATGAAAAATAAGCGTCATCTCTTTTATTATCAGCGAAATAGATGAAGATATAAGTAAAGATACCGGATAAGAAAAATGCGGCAGCGTATAGAGGCTTAAGATAAAAAACTCCAAGAAGGGTGCTGATAAATACCAGAGCGTAAGCGATATATTTTGTATTCTGGACCCCTATCAGCATTGGAAATGTTTTTACCGTGTCACTGTTCATATCCCGGATATCGAAAGGAAGAACCAATGCCGTGATAAAGAAAAAACTGATCAGGAAAATAGGAATATCAAATTCAGGAAGGGTAAGCCAGCAGTTGACCAATGCCCAGACTAATCCTACATAAAAAACTTTCAGTAACGGAATTTTCCGGATATATACATCCAGAAAAAAGCTGTTGTAGAGCAATCCAAGTACGACGATAATAAACCATTTCAGAAGTCTTACTTCATTGTGATTATGAATGATTAAAAAAGCACAGACTATCCCGGCTACAGCATTTAAAACCAGTATTTTGAGAAAATGCTTAGTATATTGATACTTAGTGTACAGATATCCACTGAAATACGTGATGAAAATTAACAGAATTGTAGGTAAACGGCATGTGCTTTGCTCTTTCACGAAAAATACTGCAAAAAGAGTTCCCATTAAAGAGACATAAATTTGACTGTCTATGAAGGTTTTTTTCAGTATTTTTAAAATGTTCATTTATCAAAATTAATATTTATGAAAAGATTTTCCAAGATATTTATGCTTTTGCTTCTAATGCTGTGCTTTTCACCGGCTTTTGCGCAAAAATATTATGATGCCCAGTGGAAAAAAATTGTTGAAAACAGCAAGAAGGGAGCTTACAAATCTAATCTTCCCATTATTTTAGACATACAAAACCAGGCAATGAAAGAAAATAATGCACTCCAGCTGATCCGTTCTTTAAAGGCGGAATTCAGTATTGTAAACCAAACGGTAGATGACGATCAGAATGATGCCGCTTCAAAATTCTTTGGAAAACTTCAGAAAACAGAGGAAAAACTGAAGGGTGAAGAGAAGTTGGTGTACAAAGTTCTGTTAAATAGTTTTTTTCTGGATTATTATAATCAAAACTCCTGGAAAATAGACGGAAGAACCAATATCAATTCCCAGGATCTTTTACAAATTGAGACCTGGAGTAAACTGGATTTTAAAAATTATTTAACCAAAGCTTATCAGGAACTCGATCAGCAGAAGGCAGAAATGAGAAAGATCTCTTTAGTAAAGTACAAAGAGGTTTTTTCAGGGGTTAAAAATATAGCTTATTTTCCTACGCTATTTGATTGGTATGCGTTGAAGAAGATCTCTTTTCTGTCTGAAAACAATATATTCACAAAGAATGAACTTGCAGAAAATCGTACATCAATCAATGCAGTCTTTGATGAACTGATTGCACAGAATGAAGGGAACTCAAAGTTATACTTTATGAAAGAAAAATTGGTTGAAAACTGTAATTTCAATCAATGCAAAGATAAACTGGAACAGCTTCAGGGACTTATGAAATCCAATGTAGAAGGAGATTATAAAGTGATTATCATGGAAGATATTATGAGTGAACTGATCGCCAAGAAAAAATCGAAAGAAGCCATAGCCGTTGCTGCACAAGCTAAAAGCGAATATCCAAAATCTCCATTTCTGGAGAATATTAAGAATAAGGAAAATCAAATTGTCAACCCATTGCTGAACATTAAATATGAGCAGCAGACCCAAAACAACCTGCCGATTCACTTTGTGGCAGAGTATAAAAATGTAGATGAGTTTTCTTTGAACATTTATGAAGTAAAAGATAACTTCACTTCACTGCTTCAGTATATTCAGAGCTCATACGGCAATGCATTTGAGAAGGTTAAAAAGAATCTGGTAAGAAAAGAAACATATCAGCTTCCGGATCCTAAAGATTATCAGCTTCACAAAACTTCACTGGAGATTAAGCCTCTTCCATCAGGGGTGTATGTCGTGGAGTATTCCGTAGCTGGAGCAGACTTAAAAAATATAGATGCTAAACAGAATCTTTACTTCCTGGTGTCCGGGAACAAAATTATCTATCAGAATAAAACAGACCGAAATCCGCTTTCCAACGAATTGAAATTGGTGAATAGTGGAAACGGACAGCCTGTTGCTAATGAAAATCTTGTGTTTTATGAATTTATAACGAATAAAACATTAAATAAAGTAGAGGGGAAAACCAATGAAAAAGGAGTCTTTAAATTTCCTTCTACTGCAAGCAATGAATATTACAGAACCTTCCTGATCCAACAGCCTAAGACTAATGATTTCCAGATCATGCAGGTATATGGAAACAGAGGAAATGTGGAAGACTATAATCCAAACAAACAATCCCGTACTACGGCGCAGATCTTTACAGACAGAGCGATATACAGACCCGGTCAGACGGTATATTTCAAAGTAGTCAATACGATGCTGGAAAAAGAAGTGGAATCTGTACTTTCAGGATTGAAACAGAAAATAACGCTGGTGGATACCAATAGCCAGGATGTTTCCTCACAAGACTTTACCACCAACGAATTTGGATCTTATCATGGAAGCTTTATTCTTCCAAAAGGTAAGCTGAACGGTACTTTTTACCTGAGAACAGACGGAGAAACCCAGGGATATAAAGATATCAGGGTTGAAGAGTATAAAAGACCTAAGTTTGAAGTTACCTTCGATCCTGTAAAAGATGAGTACAAATACGGACAGATCATAGACCTGAAAGGAAAAGCACTGATGTTTTCGGGAGTTGCTTTAAGCAATACCACGGTGCATTACGAAATCAAAAAACATAATATCAGATGGAGGTATTTCTCATGGTACCCACAGAATGATACCAATGAAAATTCTATCCTTGGAGAGGCTAAAACGAATGAAAAAGGAGAATTTGTCATTCGTTTGGATCTTAAAAAAGATGAAAAACTGAAGGGCATACAGATTGATAATTACGAGATCAATGCTTCAGTGACAGACATCAATGGGGAAACGCAGTCTGCCAATACCCAGCTGAAAGTAGCTTCAGTTTCTCATTACATTAAAGCGGATAATATTCAAAATACATTCACTGGTGAAAATGTAAGCCTGAAAGTAGAAATAAAGAATTATAACGAACAGAATCTTAAAAAATCATACCAGGTTAAGTTAGCTAAACTTAGCACACCAGACAGGATTTTCAGGGATAATTTTAAAGCTGAAATACAGAACCTTCCGAAATATTCAAAAGAAGAATTTATCAGCAAATTTCCCCATGATCTGTTTGATAAAAACGATGAAATTAAAAACTGGAAAACCGAAAAAGTACTGATTGAAAAACAACAGCCTGCATCAACTGATAATGCTCAGCTTTCAACTCAGTTAGATTTAGGAAAGCTTGAGGCAGGAGATTATCAGTTGGAACTCTTCAATATTGAAGGAAAAGACACTATAAAATCTTCTCAATATTTCAGTGTTTGGGACAAAACTTCCTTGAAGCCGGTACAAAAAACATTTCTGACCGTCATAGCTCCGAAAGATGAAGTATCAAGAGGTGAGAAAGTGAAGATATATGTATATTCTGCAGTTCCTGATGCATGGGTCAATGTCTTTGTTCAGGATGGATCAGGAAAAACAGTTTCAGAAACTCACCAGCTTAAAAAAGGAGTATTAGAGTATACTGCTGATATCCCAAAAGATAAAGGAGTTTCACAGTTGAATATCCAGTTCCAGGTGGTTGCATTCAATGATGTAAATACCCAGGCTGTAGCTTTGAAAATAAAAGATTCCGAACAGCCTTTAAAAATTGAAACTGTAACTTTCAGAGATAAGCTGGAACCTAATGCAAAAGAAAAATGGACGGTAAAAGTAACCGGAAATGATAAAGAGAAAGTAAATGCTGAGGTCTTAGCCAATATGTATGATATGTCTCTGGATCAGTTTGCGGCTAATGCTTTTAGCTGGAATAAACTGTATGTACCTTTTAGCGTTCTTACGTCTTATGATGTCAGAAACTACCTGCAACAGAAAAGTTATCAGAATAGGCTGAGATATTTCAATGGAAAATATGTGGAAGTTCCACAGTTTAATTGGTTTGATCAGGAAGCATATTATAACAGTATGGTTGAAATGGAAGCTTCAGATGCTGTGGGAGGCGCTTATTCACCGCCGCCACCACCAAGAGCTGCCGGTGCTAAAAATAGTGTCGTGATGAGAAAGGCAAGTGCGGAAGAACGATTAGAAGTTATTCAAAATGTGGTTCCGGAACCGGTAAAAGCTCCGAAAGTAGATGCTTCTCCACCCGACTTGACTAAAGAAGAAAGCTTGGATAAAGTTCCTGTTCGTCAGAACCTGAACGAAACCGCATTTTTCTATCCTGATCTTAAAACTGATGCCGAAGGAAATGTAAACTTTGAGTTTACTTCTCCGGAAGCCCTTACGAAATGGAAACTGATGTTCCTGGCACATACCAAAGATGCCAGAACTGCTACCCTGGAAAAAGAAGTAGTCACACAGAAAGAATTTTCTGTTACTCCAAATTATCCTAGATTTTTAAGAGAAGGGGATGAGTTGAATTTACAGTCAAAATTATCTAACCTAACGGATAAAAAACTGAATGGTTCCGCGGAGCTGCAGATTTTAGATGCGTTTACCAATGAAAATATCTCTTCAAAATTTGGAGTGGTATCAGGAACACAGAATTTTGATCTGGCTGAAAACGGAAATGGGGCATTGACATGGAAATTAAAAGTTCCGGATAATGTATCTTCTGTTATTTTGAAGGTCGTGGCAAAAGCAGGAGCGTATTCTGACGGAGAACAGCAGGCTATAGCAATATTGCCAAACAGAATGCTGGTGACAGATGCTGTTCCGGTTTTTGTAAAAGAAGGCGAAACAAAAACATTTGTACTGGATAACCTTAAAAATAATACGTCCGCAACGGCGTCTAATGTTTCCAATACACTGGAACTGACTACCAATCCGATCTGGGAAATTATGTTTGCTCTTCCAAGCCTGAAAAATGACTCAAACAGCTCTGCAGATGTAATCTTCAATAAGTGGTTTGCAGATGTAGTGGCTTCTGAAATCTTCAAGGCCAATCCGAAAATGAAAACTATTTTTGAAGAATATCAGAACAAAGGATTATTAAACTCCAATCTTGAAAAAAATCAGGAGCTGAAACAATTGTTATTGGAAGAAACGCCTTGGGTATTGGAAAGTAAAAATGAAGGGGAGCAAATGCAGAAGCTGGCATTATTGTTTGATGCCAATACCATGAAAAACTCTATTAACCAGGACTGGGATGACTTCAAAAAGCTACAGAATCCTGATGGTGGATTCTCATGGTACGCAGGATATCCAAGTTCGTACGGAACTTCATTATATATTCTTAAAAACTTAGGAAAAATCAATGCATGGGTAAAAGATAATGTGAAAGATTATCAAACTTCAGAACAGAAGGATCTGGTGGGCAACCTGATTCAGTATGTTGATAATGAGATCAGCAAGTATTATGATCTGAAGAACGGAGATATCTGGAATAACTGGGCTCTGGATTATCTTGATACCCGAAACTACTGGGAAAAACAATATCCTTTGAAAGGTAAAGGAGCTGCATTGAAATCACTGGTAAAACAGAAAGCAAAAACAGCAAAAATTACAGACTTTACATTCTTCGGACTTCACCGTGCAGCATTATTGATGAACGATTACGGTTTGAAAGATGTATCGGATAAATTAATGACTTACCTTAAAGAAACCTCTACAGATACAAAAACACAAGGGGTATACTGGAAACAAAACCTAAACGACTGGGGCTGGTTCAGTTCAAAAGTAGTGAACCATGCAGGAGCATTGGAGGCTTTTAATAAGCTAAAACCTAATGACCAGAAATTGATTGAAGAAATGAAGATCTGGCTGGTGACTCAAAAAGAAGTGAATTCATGGGGAAGTTCAAGAGGAACTTCAGAAGTGATCTTTACCCTGTTAAATTCAGGAAAATCATGGACCGGTGCAGAAAGCGATAAAGCAACCATTGTTTGGGGTGGAAAAGAACTGATTCCGCAAACTCAGGCAACAGGCTACGTGAAATCAACGGTAAAAACAGATGCAATAGATAAAAACCTGGCTAGTGTGACGGTTACCAAACCTGGTCCTGGAATTGTTCAGGGAGGGTTATTCTGGCAATATTATGAAGATCTTGATAAAATTAAATCTTCAGAAAACTATATTTCCGTAACCAAAGAGCTGTATAAAAAAGTAAAGACAGTAAACGGAGAAGAGCTTCAGAAAATCTCACCTGAAACTCCTTTAAAGGTAGGAGATAAAGTGACGGTAAGAATGATTCTGAATACGGACAGAGCTATGGAATTTATTCATATTAAAGATATGCGTGCTGCAGGCTTTGAGCCTATCGATGCGCTGTCAGGGTATCAGTGGAAAAATAATCTGGGCTATTACCAGTCAGCAAAAGATGCCTCTACCAATTTTTATATCCAGTACATGCCGAAAGGGAAGTATGTTTTTGAATATGACGTAGTGGCTAATGCATCCGGAAAATTCTCTAACGGGATTACTACCATGCAGAATTACTATGCTCCACAGATGAATGCCCATACAAAAGGAACGGCTGTTCAGATTTTGGAATGATTTTTGGCTATAGGGAAGTAATTAGAATTTTAAAACCAAATAAAATGAAATTTTCAAAAACTTTAATTACAGGATTGATATTGATGGCTGGGGTAAATGCTTTCGCACAAAAGAAAGCTGAAAAGTTTGAAAAACTACAGATTGAAATGTTCCCAAAAGCTAAAGAAGGATATAAACAAGTATATATTCAGTTGCCGGTAGCAAAAAATGAAAGCGACTTAAAAGTTGAGGTTTTTGTGGGGGCTGAAAAAATGTTGGACTGTAATAAGTACTTCATGATGGGAGAAATGAAAGACCAGGATCTTCAGGGATGGGGATACAACTATTATGAAGTAGAATCCAAAGGAGAGACCGGAGGGACATTAATGGCTTGTCCGGGGCAGAAGCTTACCAAGAAGTTTGTAACGCTTAAGCCGGAAACAATGAGATACAACAGTAAATTACCAATTGTATTCTATGTTCCTAAAGATTTTGAAGTGCGTTACCGAGTTTTACGTCCGGATGCTGCGATGAAAAAAGCAGTTCAGAACTAAATCAGCTAGCTTATTATAAATAAAAACTCCTCACAGTAATGTGGGGAGTTTTTTTGTTGTAAGATGTCTGGAATGCTGCCAATTTTATAAAGGTAATAACCTCATACAATTAGTTGGATTGACTGCTGAGGTACTCTTGAGGGGTCATTTGAAATTTAGACTTAAAAACCCTGTTAAAAGTTGATCTGTTGTAGAAACCAATAGTCAGGTATGCATCTTCTAATGAAAATTCTTCATTTTTATTATTAATAAGGGTGATAAAGGCATTCAGTCTGAAGTCATTCAAATAAGATTTGAAGTTATTTCTGGAGCAGCTGTTGATTGCTGAAGAAACATATTGGGTATTGGAATTTACATCTTTAGCGAGTTGTTTCAGGTTATACTCAGGGTTTCTCCAGGGTTTTTGAGATTTCATATAGTCTTCAATTCTTGAAAATAAATCTTCATAAAACGGAATAGGAAAATCGATGTCTTCCAAAAAACTTTCCTGAACAAACCTGATTTTTTCGTTCCTTTCCAGCCCGGGGAACGGATCGATCGTGACAGAATTTTCTTCCAAAAAAACTAAAACGGCTTTTAATTTCTGTACCTGCATAAGATAATAGAAGCAAACAACGAAGAAGATAAATGCACAGACGACTGTGTACGTATTTGAGAAGGTATAGTACAAAGAATCACTTTTGTCCACGTTATCAACAAAATAATAGTTGTATAACAGGCTGAAAGGGATGGTTAGAAAGAAAAGTGTTGAGATGTAAATAGACTTCCGGATGCTATAATAAAATGTCAGGGCTATAGGGAACATAAAAATATACGAAATGACACTTGGAAAGTCTTTGTAGTATAATATACTGAAAATGATATTTAAAAGCATTAAATAGCCCACTGCGAACTTACCCACTTTTTGAAAATTATAATTTTCCGAAACCAATGTGAATACATAGCAAGGAGTAACGGTTAATATTAAAACCACATCATAAAATAAGTAGCGGGTACCCACAAAATAAAGATCAGAAAATACAATGATAATCTGTTTCAGTAAGAGTAAAAATATGAGCTTTTTGGCAAATGAATATTCTAACCCCTGTAATTTCTCTTTAATGTTTTCCATAATACAATATCATTATAGTTAGAAGTTGTTTTTTATAAACTCATATGCGATTATGGAGATTATTTTCATGTATGAAAATATAAAATTTAAATTTAATTCATTCATTTTCAGTGTTTTGTTATTTTTTTTGTTATGTGTTCATCTTTTTTTGTTTTGCTTATCATTTTGCTTGCTGTACCGTTAAGTTTGCAATGTAAAATTATAAAAAAACACGATAGTTGAATGACTTATTGGTATGAAAAATGAATTTTTTACATGATTTCATATGTTTTTTTTCAACAGAGCTTATCTAACAAATAAATTACACATAAAGTGATTTTTTGATGTAAATGATTTCTTTTTTATAGAATGAAATATTCTTAAAACTAAAGATCAGAGAGCCGAAAAAGAGGTTGCAACTATTATTTGGATCATAGAGTTATATATGAAACATTATTTTTTTTATTTGATTTGATGCTTGTAGGGTGAGTAATTATTCAAAATTATTTTGTAACAATTTTCTCACTCTTTTTAAACCTCAACCTTTAAAAAAGATATATCAATAAAATGAACACAAATTAAAAAAGTGTACCCTATATACAGAAAAGAGGGGTGATAAAAAAATGAAAAAAAACAATTCTAAAAACACAACGATGAGCCCCTCTTATTTTTATTAAAATTATTAAACAAACACATAACGGAAAAAAGAATTTTTAAAACACAATTATCAAATGAAAGGGAAAGAAATACTAGCAATGATTGGAATCTGCGGCTTAAGCCTTATGAATGCACAAGTGGGAATAAATACCAGTACACCGGATCCTTCTGCCATATTGCACCTGGAGTCACCTAATAAAGGATTTTTACCTACCAGGCTTACACTTACATCGGCTACAGATGGAGTAACCATTCCTAATCCTGCAACCGGATTAGTAGTCTATCATAAAGGAAGTGCATCTATGGGGGCTGGAATTTATGTAAATATAGGAACTCCTTCAGCCCCTCAGTGGACAAAATCAGCTGGAGGACAAGATAATAATGAGACTAATGGAAGTAATGTCTATAAATCTAAATATCGTGGCAGGAATGCCGCCAATTCAGCAGGGGTTTATTCGAAACCGAATCTTCTTGTTCCTGAGTTGAACCTGATGATTCGATTTGCAGTGGTGGATAACATGGCTACAGATCCGGATATTGGAACCAATGCCAGAAAGGGGAATAACCGACTTCAGGTGAGACTGATTAATAAACCGGATAATAATGTGACTATAACAAGTTATTCGCATTGGCATGGTCCGGTTACTCACAGTAGTGCGGGGGTAAATCTATCATTTACTCCAGCTAGTTTTGATCAGTGGCAGAATACAGATGCTGCAGCCTGGAATAATCAATGGGGGTACTATTACCTGCTTTATTCAAGTGAAATAAGAGCAGATAAAAGCCCTAAAAACTTTGCAATGAACTTATATGGGATCTGCGGATACGGAAACTCTATTGCAGCCGGTCCTCTAAAGGACGGAAGTGATGAAATGTATTCATTAGCCGCTGAGGTATTCTAGTATCAAACAGAAAATGGGGTAGTAGACTAATTTTGTTTACTTTTTTTTATAATCAAGGAAGGAAGTGCTTCGATATTGCATCGGAGCATTTCCATTATAGAAGGAGCTATGTTTTTTACCAGTCTGTTATTTTAATAATAATTAAATTATAATTTTTTAAAATAAAACATAATTCAAATTCAAATTAAACGATTTTTACAGATCTTTGATAAATAAATGATTGAGGTTAAACTTATTTTAAACTGAGTTTAAATTT
Organism: Chryseobacterium rhizosphaerae; assembly: GCF_003385455.1. GTDB lineage: Bacteria > Bacteroidota > Bacteroidia > Flavobacteriales > Weeksellaceae > Chryseobacterium > Chryseobacterium rhizosphaerae. Next base: position 234,755 of record NZ_QNUF01000005.1, read on the forward strand.
GTTATTTTCTTTAACTTATTTGTGATACTCTTAACATTTTTTGCATTATATTTGTTATAAACATAAACCATGAAAAACAATTTATTGATTTTTACGTTTGGTTTTTTTGCTTTTCCTGCTTTTGGCTGGGCACAGTCTGCGCCGGATTTTAAAGAACTTTTAGACAGCGCAATGGTTCGGGACTCGAACCTGAAAATGCAGATTACCCAAAATAAACTTACCGATCTTGACGAGCATAAGCTGAAAGATATCTTTCTTCCTACTTTGGAACTAAGCGGAAAGGTGGGCTATCTGAATGGAACAGCAAGACTGACGTCCCCTGAGATTAATTTGGCCCCCTTTATCAGTATTCCTGAGGGAAGCTTCAACAATAATTTTAATGTATCCGGATTTTCGGGAGTAGCTAAAGCGGAAGCTAAAATGCTATTGTATTCCGGAGGGAAAGTGAAGTACCTGAAGAAAGCGGTAGAAGAAAAGAAAAAGTCTGAAGATATTCTCCTGGAGAAAACAAAAGATGAAGTGGCAGCCAGTATTTCGAGAGCCTATGACCAGCTGGCATTGATCCATCAGTCTAAAAAAGTACTGGATGAAAGCAAAAAAAGGCTTGATATCAATAAAAAAACAGCAGATAAAGCGTTAGGATACGGACTGATCACTCCTTATGATCATAAGAAAATAGAACTTGCCCAGGCCACTCTGAATGCAAAAATGGTAGAGTATGAAGGAAAAAAGGAATTACTTCTTACTCAGCTTTATATTTTCACAGGAATCAATAGAGAAAGACTAAGAATGATTGAACCCGTCCTGACTCCCGTAGATTTGCTTTCTCCGGAAAAGGGGATAGACCAAAGAGCGGAAATTCGTGCTTTGGAACATGGAATTACGGCGGCAGACTATAAGATAAAATCTGAAAGAACCTGGATGATTCCTAAAGTACAGCTAATGGCTTCTGCTTATTATATCGGACTGTATGGAAACCGGATTAAATCTTCTGAAAATGTAGTGCCTGCTGTCCCATTATTAGGATATGAAGGACGAAAACTGGACTGGAGCCCGAATAATATCAATGTATTTCCTTTAATTACGGCTGGAGTAGGCTTTAAATGGGAAATTTTTGATGGGAAAGAAGGAAAGCATGCTGAAGAAACAGCTAAAGTGGGAAAAGAAGTACTGCAGAATCAAAAAGAAGATGCACTGAAAAAATTAACGCTCAACCTTGCCAATAACCAAACCAACTATGATATTGCTACCGCACAGATTACTTTGAAGGCGAAAGAAAAAGAGTTGGCAAAAAATGCTTTGGTACAGGCTGAAAAAGAATTCCGCTATGGGATGAGTAAATCTTCACAACTTATTGAAGCTGAAAATGATCTGGAATCTGTGGAACTTGAATATCAGAATGCAATTTTCAACCAGAGAAGAGCGGGGATAGAACTGATGAGGTCTACCCAGGAGCTGGATATCACCAAATTTTATTTAATCCCGTAAAAATTAAAATGATGCATAAAAATATAGCTGTACTCTTTGCTGCCCTGTTTCTGTTAGGAAGCTGCGGTAAAAAAAATGAAATAAAAGACCCGGAAGGGAAAACTAAAAAGGACGTCATCTCTTTTGCTCCGAAAGTGACCGGAAGAATTGTAAAAATATATGTTTCCGAAGGACAGACTGTGAAAAAGGGAGATACCCTTGCGCAGCTTGATGTTCCGGAAGTTTCCGCAAAAATAGCCCAAGCTCAGGGAGCGGTAAGTGCTGCAACAGCCCAGGAACAAATGGCCAAAAATGGAGCTACAGCAGACCAGCTGAGACAGCTTCAGGCAAAATACAAAGGTCTCAAAGAGCAGTATGATTTTGCACAAAAGTCTTACCGCAGAGCCAATAATATGTTCCGTGACAGTCTGATGTCTCCACAGGCTCATGATGAAGTATATGCAAAACTTCAGGGAGCAAAAGCCCAGTATGATGCCGTGGTAGCGGAACTGGACGATGTGACAAGAGGAACCCGTTTTGAAAAAGTAGAAATGGCCGCAGGGCAGGCTTCCCAGGCTAAAGGAGCATTACAGGAAGCTAATGTAGCCTATTCGGAAAGATATATCATCGCTACCAATAATATGGAGATTGAAACCATAAGCCTGAATACAGGAGAATTGGCGACAGCCGGTTTTGCACTATTCAACGGATATATTCCGGAAAGTACTTTTTTCAGGTTTACGATTCCGGAAAGTGCCATTTCAAAATATAAAAAAGGACAGGATGTCAATATGCAGGTGGTTTATAACAAAGAAAACCTGCAGGGAAGTATCGTATACATCAAACAGCTGACAAAATATGCAGATATCACCACTGCTTATCCTGACTATCAGCTGCAGGACGCCATTTATGAGATCAAAGTAAAACCTAAAGATATGAATAAGGCTAAAAGTATCTTGGTCAATGCAAATGTTATCCTGAAATAAATAATATGAAACGGAGCATGATGGATAAATCTCCTGGAGCATTACCATCTGGTCATTTAAAATATAAATAGATGAAAGAATTTTTCCGTCTTTTAAAACGTGAGTTCAAGCTTTTTATCGGCAATTCTACCTTAAGGACAGTGTTCTTTTTGGCACCTGTCTTTTATGCAACCTTGCTGGGGTTTGTTTACAAAAGCGGAAAAGTTGAAAATACTCCCGTCCTGGTGGTGGATAGGGATAATACTCCTTTATCTAACCAATTGACGGAAATGCTGGATGATAATAAGAGCATTAAAATTATCAAATACCTTCAGGAACCGCTGAGTATTAAAGATGAGGTAATCAGACATGAAGCAGCAGCGGTAGTCATTATTCCGTCAAGATTTGAAGGCGATATGCTTCAGAAAAAATACCCGGAACTGAATGTTTATATCAATACGGGAAACGTGCTTACCGCTAATTTTGCCTCCAAGGCTCTTCAGCTTACTATAGGAACTTTCTCTGCGGGAGCATCCATCAAGGCATTACAGAAAGCGGGAATGCCGGCGGCAAAGGCCGCTACGCAATATGAGCCTTTCAAAGCAAATTATATTACACTCTTCAATACTACCGGGAACTATCTTATCTTCATGTGGCCGGCTATGCTGGCGGTGGTACTGCAACAGGTCATACTGCTGGCAATGGCGGTAAGTTTTGCTGCAGAATTTGAAAGAGGCTCTTTTGTAAAAGAATATCTCAGAATGAAAAAATGGGCATTCCCAACAATGCTTATCAAAGTGATTCCAATATGGGTGTCATCCATTCTTATTGTGGGAATCTATTACTTTATGCATATGATTTTTAGAGTTCCTATGCCGGAGGGAATACTCAATTTTATCCTCCTTACTGCGGTATTTGTGGGGTCTGCATCATTTTTGGGCGTATTTATAAGTATATTGATTCCTAATGCTTTAAAAGCGACACAGATTCTGATGGTCATTGCTTCACCTGCCTTTATCATTAGTGGATTTACATGGCCTTTAAGTGCAATGCCTGCCTTTGTACAGATGATTGCTAATATCATTCCGCTAACCCCCTTCTTACAGGCATTTAAAATCTTATTGATTCAAAAAGGATCAGTAGAACTTACTTTCCCCTATCTGGAACATTTGAGCATTCTTGTAGTGGTATATGCGGTTATAGGATGGATTGCTTTAAAGATTAAACTTTGGTTTATTTTTAAAAAAGCAGCACCTCAGGAAATAGCAGGAGAAAGTATTGCTGAGGAAGAAAATGAATAATAGGGGCAAAAAGTAAAAGCGATCTGTGAGGGAAAGGGTGATGTACAATGTATAATGTATAATGTATAATGTATAATGTATAATGTATAATGTATAATGTATAATGTATAATGTATTAATGTATAATGTATTAATGATAATCAACCTGCTGTCGTTGGTACAACGGATATAAAAATTCAATAGTAACGGGCTTTAGCCCGTTTTGGTTTATATAAAAAATTCCATTGGCTTTAGCCAAAACTTCATCAATAGAGGAGATGTACAGAGTATAATGAAATTAGAGATAAGGCTTAGCCTGTATCCACATATATATCGTAAAATTTCCCGACCCTCCAATTTTCATACTCATCAACACGCACGTTGTATCCACTCCTCGCAACTTGAAACCTGTACTCTGTATCTCACAACAAAAAAATCTCCCATCATAAAAATCAAACAAAAAAACTGATATATTTGTCTTTAGTTAATTAGAGAAAATATGGAAAACGTGTTTGACGCAAAAGATGCTCAGAACTATATTGATAGAATTCATAAGCTTGTTGAAGATACCCACGGATTATGGGGGAAAATGACAGTTGACCAGATGCTGGCTCACTGTAGCGTAACTTATGAGATGGTGTATGAGCCCGAAAAACATAAAAAACCGGGCGCTATTGCAAAATTTATTCTGAAAACTTTTTTAAAACCTAAGATTGTTGGAGAGAAAGCTTATCCAAGAGACTCCCCAACCGCTCCTCAATTTTTGATTACAGGAAGAAAAAACTTCGAAGAGGAAAAAACCAGATTAATCGGTTTTATTCAAAAAACACAACAGTTGGGAGCAGCTGCTTTTGACGGTAAAGAATCTTTTTCTTTTGGAAAACTCAATGCGCAGGAGTGGAATAATATGTTTGCAAAACATTTGAATCACCACCTAGCACAGTTTGGTGTTTAAAAATACGCTATGAAAAAACTTTTATTAATCTTCATTCTCGCTGCCAATTTTGTGTTGGGGCAGATGCCTGATATTTCGAATGTCTGGTTAAACAACAGTAAACCTTACATTGGAGTTATAGGAAGTAAAGCAAAAGAGCTGAAACTGAAAATTAATATTTCTGAACAGAATAAAAAAAATGATCAGGAATATTTTGTATCCGGGTATTCTCTTGTAGATACCAGCTATGCGAAATTTGAAGGGAAAATTACCATAACAAAATACAAAGATGCCAAGAGAAAAGGAACGGTATTCGGGGAATATGAATGGGTAGAAGAAAATAAAGGAAAACATTCGGGGCTGTTTAAAGGTAAATTTATTTATACTTTCAAATGGAATAAAAAAACAGAAAAGGTAGAAGGGCAGTATATTGAATTTGTGGGGGATTGGAAAAGCTATGACGGTAGTCTTGATTTTAAAACCAATCTGAAAAATCAATGAGTATCCTGAGACAAATACTGGCTGTTGTCGTAGGACTTATCGTGGGCTCTATCGGCATTGCCATTGTTGAGAATATAGGACATCAGCTATATCCACCTCCTGTAGGTACAGATCCCAATGATATGGAAGCTTTAAAGGAATATGTAGGGGAAGCACCCTTCATGGCTCTGTTCTTTATTATTATGGCATATGCTTTAGCTGCCTTTGTTTCAGGATTTACAGCCACAAAAATTTCTAACAACGGAAAACATACTGCAGCAATAATCTGCGGGATTATTTTTTTACTGATCACCCTTTATATGATGGCATCTTTACCTACTCCAATCTGGTTCTGGGTTTTAGGAATACTTGTCTGGATACTGGTAATGGCAGGGAGTCAATTAGCTTTAAAAACAAAAAAAATATGAAATTAGGAGCGTTCTCAATCAGCTTAAGTGTAAAAGACCTTCAAAAGTCTAAAGATTTTTATGAAAAACTGGGTTTTACAACAATGGCGGGAGGTACAGAACAGAATTACCTGATTCTGAAAAACGGATCTACACTGATAGGTCTTTTTCAGGCTATGTTTGACGGTAATATGCTTACCTTTAATCCGGGATGGGACCAAAATGCTCAAAATCTCGATTCTTTTGATGATGTACGAACCATACAGAAACATTTAAAAGAAAACGGAATAGAGATTGAAAGACCAGCGGATGAAACCACTTCAGGTCCGGAACATATCTACCTTAAAGATCCCGATGGAAATATGATCCTGATAGATCAGCACAGGTAATTTTTGTGACTGAAAATGTGAAAGCCTGAATCAAAAACTCATTAAAACTTAACTTATAAAAAACAATCATGGCAACAGTAAACGTTTATTTAACATTCAATGGGAACTGCAGAGAAGCATTTGATTTCTATAAATCAGTTTTCGGAGGGGAATATCCTTATATCGGAACTTTTGGAGAAATGCCTCCGATGGAGGGAAAAGAAACCTCTGAGGAAGATAAAGATAAAATCATGCATGTGGCACTTCCTATTTCTAAAGAAACTGTATTGATGGGAAGTGATACCGGTGGAGACTGGGCGTCGAACTTTAAGGCAGGAAACAATTTTTCCATTTCTATCAATGCTGAATCTAAAGAAGAAGCTGATAAGCTATTCGCCGGTCTTTCTACAGGCGGGCAGGTAACAATGGCAATGGCTGATACTTTCTGGGGCGCTTATTTTGGAATGTTTAGTGATCAGTTCGGGATCAACTGGATGGTCAACTATGACGATCCTGCTAAAATGCAGCAGCATCCATAAACATGATATTCTGTATTTGAATACAACAATATACCGGCAGTCACACTGCCGGTTTTTTATGGGATAATAATTGGCATTCCAAAAATTTTTAAATTTGAGCAGACAGAGACTTACGATCTGTTCGTTAAAAATTAAATAGATGAAATTCAGACTTGAAGACATTAAAACAGAGCATCAAAAGGTAAAGAGCGGTGCCGATTTCCCTCCCTATATCCAGACCATCAAAAGGTTAGGTATTTCCCACTATATCACTTACGTATCCGATGGGAATACCGAATATTTCGATACAGACCACCAGTCGATACAAACCGGAAGCCAATATCAGAACATCACCGTTTCAGAAAATATAAACCTTGAAAATTTTAAAAGGAGATTACAACTTCATCAGCAGGGAGGAACTGATTATATGACGTTTTGTAATGATTGTGCAGAGTATGGAGTGAAAGGCTGGAAAATGGACCTGAACGCCATGACCTGTACTTATTTCAGTGAAAATAATGATGAAGTCCTGGTAGAACGTATCCCGGACTAAACTTACCGCTTATTTGAAAGTGTCAGATTTAAAGGGGTTTAATATAAATCGGATGTAAATATTGTTTGTTATTATTGATTTAAATTATTAATTTTGTTAAAACGATAGATAATAGTAATTAATAAATATGAGAAAGGTTTTTACGAAGTTGGCATTCACTATATTAGGATTAGGATCGGTATTTACATTTGCACAGAAAAGTGACCTTGGAGCCTGGTATATGTATTTCGGAAATAATAAGATCAGCAAAAAACTGAACTTCCATAATGAGATCCAATACAGAAACTTTGATGGAATAGGAGATCTGGAGCAGCTTTTAATCCGTACGGGAATTGGATATGACCTTACTGAGAATAACAATAATGTTTTATTGGGATATGGTTTTATCCTAAGCCAGCCTTACGTAAACGGAGAGAAAAAAGAAAATATAGAACACAGGATTTTTCAGCAGTTCATTACGAAACAGAAGTTTGGACGTTTTAATCTTCAGCACCGTTACCGTTTGGAAGAACGTTTTCTGGAAGAAGATTTTAGAATGAGATTTCGTTATATGCTGGGAGTAACAATACCGATTACTCAAAAAGAAATGCTGCCGAAAACCCTTTATGCCTCTGTATATAATGAAATATTCCTCCACTTCAACAGTCCTGTCTTCGATAGAAACAGAGTCTACGGAGCCTTAGGATATGTCATCAATAAGAATATGAGGATAGAAGCAGGGTATATGAACCAGCTTCAGGAAAACAGAAACCGTGGACAGATTCAGATCGGTTTTTATAATAATATCCCGTTTACGAAAAATTAGCAATGACCCGATGATGCTGAATGCCCGATGAAAAAAAGTCATTATTGTAAGTAGATTAATTAACACAAAAAAAAACATATATGCATTCAGGAAAAAGATTTGGAACACTTGAGTTCATTATTTGGACAAGGCGCAGTATTTACGTTTTAACCCTATTATCAGCCATTCCCACCTTATTGTATTTTTTGGGATGGAAATTTCTGTATGTTCCGTGGCAACCTATTGCCATCATGGGAACGGCAGTTGCTTTTATTGTAGGATTCAAAAATAATGCAAGTTATAGCAGGCTTTGGGAAGCCAGACAGATTTATGGAGCTATCATTAATGACAGCCGCAGTTTTGGATATATTCTAAGAGATGCACTCTCTTCAAAAAATCCTCATAAAGTAAAAGAGATGTTTCTTCGCCATTATGCCTGGCTTACCGCTTTAAGGTTTCAGCTTCGTGAACCGAGAGCCTGGGAAAATATGAATACCGTACAGTTTGATGAATATTCAAGGAAATATGATGTCCCTGAAAAACTTTCCAAACTGGAGGATGAACTGAAAAACTATCTTTCGGAAACGGAACTTCAATACATTCTAAGCAAAAAGAATAGGGCAACACAATTGATGGCCAGCCAAAGCAGAGAACTTTCTGAAGCTTATGAAAAAGGAGAACTCAATGACTTTCAATGGACGCAGATCAACCAACAGCTGGTGAAGTTTACAGATAGCCAGGGAAAAGCAGAAAGAATTAAAAACTTTCCTTATCCACGGAATTTTTCATCCATTACCACCTATCTTTTGCTGTTGTTCATTGTTTTTGTTCCTTTCGGATTGCTGAAAGAGTTTGATAAATTGGGAGAAGGAACAACACTGGAAGGATGGACAGTCTGGTTTAATATTCCATTTTCATTATTGGTGACTTGGTGTTTCCATACTTTGGACAGTGTAGGGGAAGCCTCTGTAAACCCTTTTGAAGGAAGTCCGAATGATGTACCCATTACTCAGATCAGCCGTACCATTGAAATTGATATGAGAGATATGCTGGATGAATCTGACCTTCCACCCGCAATTCTTCCGAAGAATAATATTGTACTCTAGCGAATCTCCGGATTAAATATGTCCCGGTAGATGTTTAAAAGAGTAAAAGGTTTTTCCACTTTTTATGGAGTAAAGAACTCCGAGAGATGGGTAGAAAACTTTCCACTGAATAAAAAAATAACACTTAAAAAAACTAAATCAAAATGATTCACAGTTATGTTATTATATCTATTGCAGTACTGTTATCTGTAATGATATTAGTAATGATTGGGCAAAAGCTGAAAGTGGCTTATCCAATTTTTCTTGTGATTGCAGGGCTTCTAATAAGCCTTGTCCCAGGAATGCCGCGTATCGAAATAGAGCCCGATCTTGTTTTTCTTATATTTCTGCCTCCTATTTTATTTGAAGCTGCATGGTTTACCTCATGGCAGGATTTTCATAAATGGAGGAAACAGATCTTTTCTATGGCTTTCGGGCTTGTATTTTTAACATCCATAGTGGTTGCTTATCTTTCATCCTCTATTATCCCGGGGCTTACAGTCGCTATGGGATTCCTGTTGGGAGGAGTAAATTCACCACCTGATGCAGTGGCGGCTACTTCCGTATTGAAGCACATGAAAATCCCCAAAAAGATAACCAGTATCCTGGAAGGAGAGAGTCTTATCAATGATGCCTCCAGTTTAATTGTATTTAAATTTGCCTTAGCAGCAGTTATTTCAGGGCAGTTTATCTGGAGAGATGCCGTGCAGGATTTCTTTACCATGGCCATCGGCGGGATTGCTATGGGAGTTGCTATAGGTTTTCTGTTTGGAGCTTTACTGAGGATCATACCTACCAATTCTAATATAGACACCGTTATTACTCTGATTGTTCCTTACATTATGTATGTAGGAGCGGAGCATTTCCATTTTTCAGGAGTCCTTTCGGTGGTTGCCGGAGGTCTGTTAATGTCCTATAATTCGCATTGCTACCTGAGCCATACCTCCCGAATCCAGTCCGGAAATGTCTGGAGTGTCCTGATATTTTTAATGAATACGATCATCTTCATCCTGATTGGCCTTGAGCTGCCGATTGTTGTAGAAGGGTTGACAGATTATACTTTTTCAGAAGGAATTTTCTATAGCGTTGTCATTGGTGGAGCAATTATCGGAACAAGAATACTTTACAGCTATGCCCTGATGTATTTCCCAAGGCTTTGTTCAAAAGAATTGAGATTAAAAGCTCCTAAGCCGGACTGGCGGGAACCTTTTATCATCAGTTTTGCCGCCATGAGAGGGGTGGTTTCATTGGCTGCAGCACTTTCTATTCCGGCCTTTCTTCCCAATGGAGAGGCATTCCCACACCGGAATATTATTTTATTCGTAACTTTCGTTATTATATTAATTACGTTGGTGGGACAGGGATTATTATTATCGCCTATTCTGAAACTGCTGAATATAAAAGATGCAGGAAGTGAACTGCCTGAAGAAAAGCAGGAAGTGATTTTAATGCGAAAACTGAAGGAAACCGCGCTGCATACCCTGGATAATGATTTTTCTGATCTTGCGGAGAGAAACAGTTTGGTAAGACACCAAAAACATAAGCTTGAAAATGAAATGATGCTGATGGCTGATAAAGCTCAGTGCATGGCTTCTACAGGTGATTATGTGACGGCAATCAACGAAAATAAAGATGTATTGCGCCAGGTGATCCAGGCGCAGAGAAATGAACTTCACAGGATGAAGAAGGAAAAAATATTTGATGACCATGTGATGAGAGCTATTGAAATGCAGCTGGATTTTGATGAAGCAAAGATTACCGGATTTTCACACTAATCATTGTATAACCTTTGAAGCTGACATAAATCTTAACTTTAACCTTATCTAATATGAGTACACCCATCGTTGTCCAATACAAAATAAATGCTCCGGCAGAAAAGGTCTGGCGTGCATTGACCGATCAGGACGAAATGAAATCCTGGTATTTCAATATCTCAGATTTTGAGCCGGAAGCAGGAAAGGTTTTTAATTTTTACGAACCCGGTGAAGCTAGAAAATATCACCATCAGTGTGAGATCTTAGAGATTATTCATTCTCAAATATTGAAATATACCTGGGCGTATCCTGATTTTTCGCCACTGAAAACCGTGGTAACATGGGAATTGTTTTCTGAACAGAACGGAACTGTGGTTACATTGGTTCATGATGGTATTGACAATTTCAAAGATTTGGGAGAAGGTTTTTCAAGAGAAAGTTTTACGGAAGGCTGGAATGTGATTATTGGAGAAAGTTTAAAAGGATTTTTAGAAAATTAAAACGATGATTGACTTGTTTCCATTTACCATTGAAGATGCTTCAGAATTAATTTCAAAAGTAAAAGATGAAAGAATGCTTCTTCAGTTTGCCGGTCCTGCCTACCATTTTCCTTTAACTGAAAAACAGTTGGAAGCTGATCTTTTGGATGAAAACAGAACCTTATTTAAAATAATGGATGGGGATCATCATACCATTGGTCATGCACAGATCTGCATAAAAGAAAATACTTTTCTGTTGGGAAGAATTTTAATTTGGGATGAAAATAACAGAGGAAAAGGCTATGGCAAAAAAGTAGTACAAAAACTGCTGGAATACGGGTTTAGCCATTTTGATAAAGAAACCGCTGAACTTAATGTATATGACTGGAATAATGGAGCTATTGAATGTTACAGGAAAGTAGGTTTCGGGATTGATCCGGAAACCCAAAGTGAAGTGAATATAGATGGTGAAACATGGCTGTCTATTAATATGAAAATCAATAAGACAAATTTTGAATTACAGGAATCATGACAGAATTTACAGCACTGCGTCCGATCCTTTGGACAGAAAATATGGATGATACCATCGGGTTTTATATGAATATTCTGGGTTTTACATTAATGGGCAGAAATGATGAATGGCAATGGGCTTCTCTTCGTAAAGATGAGGTGTATATTATGATTTCCCAACCGAATAAGCATGAGAAAAACCATGGAATAGGCTTTACAGGCTCATTTTATTTTAATGTAAATAATGTGGATGAACTTTGGGAAGAACTTAATGTAAATGCAGAAATCTGCTACGAAATAGAAACTTTTGGTTGGGGAATGAGAGAATTTGCAATCTATGACAATAACGGTTATATATTACAATTTGGCGAACCTGTGGATAATGTTGGAAATACGGAATAAAATTTGCTATTTTTGGAGAAATATTTAGAATATCAATGAAAAAAAATATAATAGCAGGTTTCGCAGCGATTTTATTATTGGCATCTTGTAATAAGGATAAGGAGATTCTTAATACACTAAGCAACTATAATAATTCAATGGAAGCAAAGGGATATCACTTCGGTGATAAACTTGAACTTCCAAAAGAGGTGACGGAGAATGCAGAAAGTGTTACTATAAGCTTTGGAGATAAAGAAACCACAAATCTTGTTGTGGACCCGAAATTTTTCACATTGGGAGATAATGCGGTTACTTTCAATATTAAAACAAAAGGAGGAGAAGTACTCAATCAGGATGCTACCATCAATGTATTTGCAAAAACTCCTGAAAAAAATATTTCCTACCAGATTATCGCGGAATACCCTCACGATCCCAAGAATTTTGTTCAGGGCTTTCAGATCGAAGGAAATACAATTTATGAAAGTGACGGGCAGAACGGATCTTCACAGATTCTAAAATATACCCTGGGAACCACTACACCGCTTGCTTCTACAAAACAGGCTCCGGAAGATTTCTCTGAAGGAAGTACTATTGTGGGAGATAAAGTATATCAGCTGACATGGCAGAGCAAAAAAGGATATATCTATGATAAGAGTTCTTTAAAACTGCTTTCAGAATTTGCGTACCCTAATTTGTTCGGGGAAGGATGGGGATTAACCTATGACGGGAAAAACCTGATCGCATCAGACGGAAGCAAGCTTTTATATTTCCTTGATCCGGCTAATCCTTCAAAATTGATTAAGTATATTGCTGTAGCGGGAAGCTCTCAGGCATATGATCAGCTTAATGAGCTGGAATATCACAATGGATTTGTCTATGCCAATGTATGGCAAAAACCAATCATTCTAAAGATCAACCCGGCTACCGGAGAAGTGGTGGGAACATTTGATTTTACAGATATTGCAAAACAGAATACCAAAGGAAGTGATGACGTATTGAACGGAATTGCTTTTAAAGGAGATAATATGCTGGTAACCGGTAAAAACTGGCCAAAAATTTATGAAGTTCAGGTGAAATAATTTCACAGATAAAGTATAAAAAATAGCGTTCCCATGGAGCGCTATTTTTATGTAAGGACTAAAATTTAGTATTTTTGAAAAATGATAAGACGAAATATATTAACCGGCCTGGCAGCAGTTCTTTTGCTGGTATCTTGTAATAATAATGAAAAAATGCTTGATTCCCTGGCTGATTATAATAATGCAAAGGAGGCAAAAGGGTATCATTTTGGCGATAAGCTGGATCTTCCAAAGGAAGTGACAGATCATGCAGAAAGCATCAGCATCAGCTTTGGAGATAAAGAAACAGCCAACCTTGTAGTAGACCCTCAGTTTTTCGGATTAGGAGATAATGAAGTGGTTTTTGTGATTAAGACTAAAAATGGTGAAACCCTGAACCAGGATGCAACCATTAATGTTTTTGCCAAAAGTCCCGAACAAAATCTTTCGTATACAATACTCGCAGACTATCCGCATGATCCTACTTTCTTTGTGGAAGGATTTCTTGCAGAAGGTAACACTATTTATGAAAGTGACGGATTAAAGGGAGCTTCCCAGCTGATAAAATATACACTGGGCTCCACAACACCGACGATGGTGAAAAAGCAACCCGCCGATATTTTCTCTGAAGGCTGTGCAATTGTGGGTGATAAAATTTATCAGTTGACCTATCAGAATAAAATTGGTTTTGTTTACCATAAAAATACATTAGAGAAACTCTCAGAATTTCCTTTACCCAATGTGATCGGAGAAGGCTGGGGATTAACTTATGATGGGAAAAACCTTATCGCTACCGATGGTTCAAAGAATCTTTACTTTTTAGATACCGATAATCCTTCCAAAGTGGTGAAAACAGTTTCCGTAGCAGGAAATACGGAGACGTATGACAAATTAAATGAACTGGAATATCATCATGGTTTTATCTATGCCAATGTCTGGTTTAAACCTGTTATTCTGAAAATAAATCCGGAAACCGGAGAAGTTGTCGGAAAGTTTGATTTCACCCAAATCACCAAAGAAAATAATCAGGGTAATGAAGAAAATGTTTTAAATGGGATTGCTTTTAAAGGTGAAAATATGCTGGTGACAGGGAAAAACTGGCCTAAAATCTATGAGGTTGCCATAAAATAAATGACCATTGAAAACTTAATTTCAGGTTACAGAAAAAGTATGTAAATTGCCGATATTCCGACAAGGAAGATTATCTTTAATGCCATAAAATTTGAAGCCAGTATATTTATTATTGATTTTCGTTTTCTGCTCATCCGCAGCGCAGAAAGTTCTTCCTTTGGATACCCTGAAACTGAAGGAAGCTAAAGATATGCTTGCTGATGATTACGGAAACCTGTACATCTACAAAAGCAAGGATTTCAGCTTTACCAAATATGATTCATTAGGGAAGCAACTTGGAAAAATGATGCTTACCGTTCCCTATAAAGTACAAAACGTTCAGAATCCACTGAATGTTCCTCTGTTTTCAGAAAATGCTCAGGAAATGAAATTTGTCGATCAGAATATGAATGAGATCCAGCGGATAGATTTTAAACAGAAATTCGGATTTATAAGAATGGCCTACGCTGAAGATTTACAGCAGCTATGGCTTCTGGATGACAGCACAAAACGGCTGATACAATATAATTTCAGAAATGATACGACGATCAATTCTTATCCTTTTGATATCAGTTTTGAGGATCTTACGGATATGCTGGTCTATGAAAATAAAATCTATATTTTAACCAGGAATCACATTAGAATTTATACGCCAAAATTTGAGAAAATTTTTGAAGCTCCCCTGGTGAACGGAAAAAGATTCAGGAGAGAGAATGATACTATTTTGGTGATCACCAATAATTCTATTTTAAAATATAATCCCGAAAAAGGGATGACGACTGTTTTTGAAGATCCGGAAGCACAAATTGTGGATAAAAACATCCTCTCTTATTTTGAAATCAATGGGAACAAACTTTATCTTTACAGCCTTGAAAAAGTAAAGAAACCCAAACAGGAAAAACAACCGGAATCTCAGCCGGAAATTATTCAGGAATCTACAGGGAAACCAACAGAGAATTCTGAAAAAAAGCCAGATGAGACCCAGCCGGAAGGGAAATCGGACCATACTTTAGAGCAATTGGTAGAAGATGTCCGGGAGGTTCAGACTGAAGGGGTAGAAAGACTTACCAATTAATCAGCAAATACAAAAGGAAAAAATATGCATATTGCAGTTACAGGAAACATTGGAGCAGGAAAAACAACCCTCACTACAATGCTTTCCAAGCATTACGGATGGGATGCACAATTTGAAGACGTAGATCATAACCCTTATCTGGAAGATTTTTATTCGGATATGAGCAAATGGAGTTTTGCCCTTCAGGTATACTTCCTGGGAAGCAGATTCCGCCAGGTAAAGGAGATCAGAGAAAGTGGAAAGAATATTATTCAGGACCGTACCATCTATGAAGATGCTCACATTTTTGCGGAAAACCTGAATGATATGAAACTTCTTTCTGATAGGGATTTCAATAACTATTCGTCGGTTTTTGATTTAATGAAGAGTTTTGTATCTGCACCGGACCTGTTAATTTATTTAAAATCTGATGTACCCAATCTTGTCAAGAAAATCTATAAAAGAGGACGTGAATATGAAGCATCCATCAGCATAGAATATCTTTCAAAGCTTAATCAGAAGTATGAAAAATGGATCTCCAATTATACAGAAGGGAAACTGCTGATCATTGAAGTTGATGACCTTGATTTTGTAGAGAAACCGGAAGATTTTGGACTTATTCTTGAGAAAATTGAAGCTGAATTGCACGGGCTGTTTTAACAAATATTTACCAGACCATTAAGAGAAGATCCGTCAGATTCTTACTAAATTTGTAAGAAAGCAAGTTTAATTTTAAATAAAATAGAAGATGTTAGTTAAGGTTTTACATAACGGGAACTGTTCGAAATCAAATGCTGTATTAGAGTATCTTGATGAAAATGGGGTAGCTTTTGAAATTATCAATATTGTTGAAGATCCGCTGAGTGTTCTGGAAATAAAAACAGTATTGAAAAAACTTAATCAAAGTGTTTTTCATATTATCCGTAAAACAGAAAAACTGTATATCGAAAATTATGCAGATAAAAACCTTTCTGAAGAAGAATGGATCAAAATTTTATCTGAAAACCCATCTCTGATACAGAGACCTATTCTTGTGAAAGGTTCTGTAGCCATGCTGGGGAGACCTATTGACAACGTGAAATTTTTTATTGAAAAATAATAAATAAAGACCCAATAAAAAGAGGCTGTTTCCATATGAAACAGCCTCTTTTTTTATGTTCCCTGACGCTATTCAAATAATAAGTAATAGGCAATTTTAAATGCTCCGTTTAGTATTCTGTAAAGGATCCTAGGCTTTATTTTTAAGATGATGTATTGACATCCGTATGGATGAAGTTTTGCCAGATAGAGTAAAATATTCCGGGATAATTTGCTTACTGAAAAGTAGCTGTGAATGGCGTATAAAAAACCCGGCTGGCCTATTCATAGGCCAGCCGGGTTTATAACCACAAATGTATTTTGTGACTAAAGTTTTTTATAGCAGGATTACCCCTTCTATTTTGGCTACTTCCTGATAAATAGTCACCACCTGATTTGCATCCAAAACAAATGCACTGATATTACAGGCTGTGTATTTTCCATTTTTACTTTCACGGTTTCCCAGAGTAAATTTAATACCATCAAAAACCTTGTATATTTCAGTAAGCTTTGCCTGGTCTGTAGGGATAATAAATTTAAATAAATAATCCTCCGGAAAATCATGATGATCCTCCAGTTTTTCCTTTAAAGATTTGTAAAAATCCTCAGGATTTGCGTGTTGATTTCCTTGTAATATATCCATCTGCAAGTATTAATATAATATAAATATAACGAAATTTCCCTTATTTCCCAAATGGTCCCAGCAGGGCTTTGGAGTTCTGGTTCTCGTAGTCTTCGATAATGTTGAATATTCCATTGACAAGCTGCTCAGAAGCAAGCTGGCTCAATCCTCCTGCATTAACCGTGTTGTTGTTACCTCCTAAAAGATTCCCCAGAAAGTTACTGCCCGATAAAGCCGTATTGATGGTTTTAACAATTCCGTATTCGTTCAGTTTTTCATCTACTTTTGGAGCAATAGCAGCAATAAGCTGCTGAGATGTTTTTTCCTTCAGGATTTGTGTAGCGGTTGTTCCCTGAATGATTCTGGTTACATCCTGTGCATTCAAACTATTGACAGCTCCCTGTAAGATCGGCTTGGAGGTGTTCACCGTATAAGCGGCAGCCTGGGCAATGAAATCTCTTTCTTTAGCCACCAATGACGGTGCTATCTTTTCAAGCATAGAATTGATGTCTCTCAGCTCCTTGGGAAGAGCTTTATCCACCATATTATTCTGTAGGAAAGCTTCTTTATTGGCATAAACACCCATTCCTTTGTCTATTCCGTTGAGAAGCATTCTTTTGATAATAGAAAGTCCCATATCAGAGGTCGCCAGCGTTGTACAGGATTGTACGGTAGTGCTAATAACTGCTCCGGTTCCAATAATGAGAGCGGCAGCAACAATATATTTTTTCATTGATACTTTTTGTTGGTTTTTCAAAAACTGCACCAAAGGTAGATACTATTATCATATTAACAAAATATTAAATTCAGGACTGCATTTGGTGAATTATATCTTAAAAACCATGTTTTTGCAATTAATAATATGATGATGTATTGACAAATATTCTGATCTTAAATTCATAAAATTAAACCGTTTGTCTGTTTTTGTGTAAAATTATGTAATTTTTTTTCAATTTTTAAGATAAATTAACATTGTTCGTTTTTTTTTATATTTTTGGCTAATGTCTTTTTTTGAGAAATTGAATTGCTGTCAAATAGGGACATTCACAAAATTTGATTGTACGAATAAAATTGAAACTATATGAAACAAGGTAATTTAAAGTATTCATGCCTTATCGCAGTTCTGTACTTTGGTATGAACGTGGATGCGCAGGTTACAAAGGATTCTGCTAAAGTCCAGAAAATTGATGAGGTCGTAATGATTGGATATGGTAGCCGTAAAAAGGTAGATAATACAACATCCATCAGTTCCATCAGTGCCGAAGAAGTAACAAAGACTAAAGTTTTAAATGCCTCCCAAGCTATTCAGGGTAAAGCTGCGGGGGTACAGATTACAGCTTCCGATATGCCGGGATCTACACCTTCTGTATTGATCAGAGGTCTGGGAACGGTAACCGGAGGAAGATCACCGCTTTATGTAGTTGATGGAATGTTTTTAGAGAATATCAATAATATCAACTCTAATGATATCCTTACCTATGATATCCTGAAAGATGCAGCAGCCTTAGCCATCTATGGTAACAGAGCCGCTAATGGGGTAATCATTATTACCACAAAAACCGGAAAAGGAAAACTAAGTGTTTCTTATGATGGGTTAATAGGAATAAGAACTCCATTGAAAACTGTGAAAATGGCTAATTCTTCAGAGTTTGCCACTTATAATAACGCAGCGTTGGGAATCAATAGATTTTCTACAGACCAACCGGTAAATACAGATTGGTTTAAAGAAATTACAAGGACAGGAGTTTATAATCAGCATAATCTTTCTGTTTCAGGTTCCTCAGAAGCCGTAAAATATTTCTTCAGTTTAAGTAATTATGACGAACAGTCTATTCTGAGAGGTACAGATTATAACCGTGCCACCATCAGATCCAATAACGAGTTTAAAATTGCTAAAGGGATTACGTTACAGCAAAATTTCAGTGTAGCTTTTACAAAAACGACTCCGAAACCGTTTAATGCTTTTACAACAGCCTATAAACAATCTCCGATGGTTCCTGTTTACTATCCGTCAGGACAGTTCGGAATGCCTTACGTAAACACTTCCACAGGTCTTGTAGATTATACAGGGAATAAATTTAATGATGTTGCCAACCCGGTAAGCCAGCTATTGCTGAATAATGAGCAAAACAAAAATACATTATTACAGGGAGGATTGAAATTGGATATTGATATCCTTAAGGGACTGAAGTTTACCTCTCAGTTTAATGGCGAATATTCTAATTATAAAGCCTATAATTTCAGAGATGAAGTGGCGATATGGCTTGCCGAAGACCCTACAAGAACAGCAGCAGGGTTCTCCAATACCAATCCTTACAATACCCTGGAGAATACAAGAGAAGATTACTACAACTGGTCTTTAACGAACTATTTAACTTATAATAAAAAATTCGGGGTTCATGATCTTGAAGCAACCATTGGTACGGAAACAACCGTAAGAAACGGTATCGATCAGCTGATTGTAAAAAGAAAGAACTTGCTTTTAAATGATCAGAATTACTGGAATATTAAGGATACGAACTATGTAAATAATGTTCAGACCCTTAATGCTGTAAAATACGATAGAAATACTACCGTTTCTTATTTTGCCAGAGCACAGTATAAACTTATGAATCGTTATTTATTGAGTGCTACGGTAAGACGTGACGGATCTTCACAGTTTGCAGCCGGACAAAAATGGGGAACTTTCCCGTCATTCGGAGCAGGTTGGATCATTTCTGAAGAAGATTTCATGAAAGACAGCTTCTTTGATCTTTTAAAACTAAGAGGAGGCTGGGGTAAATTAGGTAACCAGAGAGTTCCTCTGAACTATCTGCCGCTAAACTCAGGTACTCCTTATAACTATGGATATGGAAATGCAAATCCTGTAAGTAACGGTATCACCGTAAACAAAGGTTTTGACCCTGTTTTAGGATGGGAGGTTACCGAAGAATCTTCTGCAGGATTGGATTTTGGATTATTCAACAAAAGATTAACGGGTAGCATTGATGCTTATAACAGAGAAACCAATAACCTTATTTTAGGAATTACCAATTACACGACTTCCGGTCAGTCAGAAACCTATTATTCTCACGTAGGGGCTGTAAGAAACAGAGGGATGGAATTCTCACTGAACTGGGCTGATAAAGTAGGAGATGACTGGTCATACTCTTTAGGAGCCAATTACTCTTTCAATCAGAACGAGCTTACCAGAGTGGATACGCAAAAGAATATTGCTCAGTTGAGTGGTGGAGATCTGGGGAACGGACAATGGGTAAAACTATTCAACGGTTCTACAGTAGGACATGCATTGGGAAGCTTCTATTTATGGGAGTATGATGGAGTAGATGCGAGTGGAAATATGAAATACAAAGACCTTAACGGAAATGGTGTTACAGGAAGTGCTGATGCCGGAGACAGAAAGTATTTCGATTCTTATATTCCGAAATCTACACTGGGGATCAATGTATCCTTAAGCTATAAAAACTGGGATTTTGCAGCCAATGGATATGGAGCGTTTGGATTTAAAGTATATAACGGTAAGAAAGCACAGCGAGGAAACAGTATTAATATTGAATCTTCAGTAGCACAGGATTACTGGAGCCCATCTAACTCTAATTCATACAATCCTAAACCTTATACAGATAATCCTATTGCTTCTACTTATTTCTTAGAAGACGGAGATTATTTCAGAATTAATAATATATCAATCGGATATACCGTAAAAGATATTGTAGACTATGTAAGATCTGTGAAGTTTTATGTAAGTGCTATCAACCCGGTAGTATGGCAGAAATATACGGGATATTCCACAGAATTGTCAGGATATAACCCTACGGATGCGAAAACAGAAGGAGATCCTTATAAAATGGCAGGGGTAGAATTGAATGCATACCCTACGTTAAGATCTTTTGTATTTGGTGTAAACATAAACTTTTAGAAAAAATGAAAAGAAATAAAATCATATTAGTCTCTTTAATGTTATTGGGTTCAGTAGCTGCTGTACAAAGCTGTAGCGATGAATTTATCGATGTGAAACCATCAGAGTCAATGACAATTGATGATCTTGAAAAATTTAATAATGACAATGGGGCCACTTATTTTGTAAATTCTATCTATGCCAAATTCTTAGATTGGAATATGAGTACGTTTGCCTGGATCGGAGTAACGTCCATTATCTCTGATGATGCTGATAAAGGATCATCGGAAGGAGATACAGGATCAGATAAAAATCTTCTGGATGCCATCAATATTACCGCAACCACCCCTTCTTTTAAAGAGCTTTTTGCTTCTAATTATCAGGGAATAAACAGATGTAACCAAGCCTTACAGTATATTCCAAAACTGGATAAGGCTAATCCTGAATTACGTAAAAGATTAATGGGAGAAGCTAAGTTCCTGAGAGCTTTTATGTACTTTACCCTGGTAAAATCTTTTGGAGGAGTTCCTTTAGTAGACCGTGTTCCGGTTCTTGGAAATGAAGAAGATAAAAAAATGCAGCTTACAAGAGTAAGCAAAGAAGAGATCTATGCATTTATTGAAAAAGACTTAAAAGATGCTGTAGAAGCGCTTCCTAATAAGTCTGCATATGGAGCTACTGATGTTGGAAGAGCTTCAGTAGGGGCAGCTCACGCATTATTGGCTAAAGTATATCTTTACCAGAAGAAATGGCAGCTGGCAGCAGAACAGTGCGATTTGGTGACCGGATATTCATTGACTCCTAATTTTATTGATATTTATAAAGTTTCAGGAGAGAATAATGCAGAATCTATCTTTGAAATCCAGGGGTCAGGAAGTGATGCCGGAAGAGCCATCCAGCAGTACAGTAAAGTACAGGGAGTTCGTGGTTCCGGAGGCTGGGGCTGGGGATTTGCAACCCCTACACAAGGCTTGTATGATGCTTACACAGCAGAAGGAGATACAGAAAGAAGAGATGCAACGATCATTCACAGAGATATGACGTTATATGACGGAAGATACATTCCTAATACCGTAGAAAATAAATTCTATAATTATAAGGCATACTCATCAGCATTCTATGACAAAGACGCTACAGATACCAATATCCGTTATCTTAGATATGCAGAAGTTTTGTTGATCAAGGCAGAAGCACTTAATGAATTGGGGCAAACCAGTGTGGCAATTCCATTATTGAATCAGGTGAGAAAAAGAGCTAAAATTGCTGAAACAACGGCTACCACTCAGGCAGACGTAAGAATGGCTATCTGGAAGGAAAGAAGACTGGAATTGGCTTTCGAACATGACAGATGGTTTGACCTTGTAAGAACAGGGCAGGCACAGGCAGCCATGGCAGCAGACGGCAATAAGAAATTCGTTGTTGGAAAACATGAATTATTCCCACTTCCTTATGAGTTTCTCATGGAAGCCGGAGGATTATCTCAGCAAAACCCGAATTACTAAAATACATACATAAACAAGAGGAGAGTGAAAATTCTCCTCTCATTTTATAAACCAGTAAACCATTTACCAATGAAAAGGATCGTAGTATCAGTGGCAGTAACCTCCCTGTTTTTTGCATATTCATGCAAAAATATTCAGGTTTCCAAACAGGAAGCTTCTCAGGATAAAATAGTGAAAAGCACTATTACAGATGAACAGTTGATGGATAAAGTACAGAAAGATGCTCTTACCTACTTCTGGGATTATGCAGAACCCAATTCAATGTTGGGCAGAGAGCGTTATCACGAAGATAATATCTATCCGGATAATGATAAACATGTCATTACCACCGGTGGCTCAGGATTTGGATTGGCTACCATTCTGGTTGGAGTAGAAAGAGGATTTGTTCCCAGAAAAGAAGCCGTAAAAAGACTTTCCCATATGATGGATTTTCTGGCAAAGGCAGACCGTCATAAAGGTGCATGGTCACATTGGATCAATGGTGAAACAGGGAAGACCGTGCCTTTTGGTAAAAAAGATAATGGAGGCGATCTGGTAGAAACAGCATTTCTTACCTCAGGGATACTGATGACCCGTGAATATTTTAAAAATGGAAATGCCGAGGAAAAAGCTTTAGCAGCAAAATGCGACGAGCTTTGGAAAGGAATTCAGTGGAACTGGTATACCAAAGGAGGCGAAAAAGTATTGTACTGGCATTGGTCTCCTGAATATCAGTGGGACATGAATTTCCCTCTGGAAGGGTATAATGAATGCCTAATTACCTATATCCTGGCAGCCTCTTCACCTACCTACGCCATTGATGCAGAAACCTATTATAAAGGCTGGACCAGAAACGGAACCTACCTTACCGACAAAACAAAATACGGATTACCACTCTACGTAAAACATAATTACGCAGAAGAATATGGCGGACCGCTTTTTTGGTCGCAATATTCCTATATTGGACTTGATCCAACCGGATTATCTGATAAACTGATCAAAAACTATTTTGATTTAAATAAAAACCAAACCCTTATTGATTACAAATATTGTGTGGGAAATCCGAAGCAATGGAAAGGGTATGGTCCCAATTATTGGGGGCTGACAGCAGGTTATACCAGAAATGAAGATGGAAGTGCAGGCTACACTGCGCATATGCCTACCAATGATAACGGAGTGATCACCCCTACAGCCGCTTTAAGCAGTTTCCCATACACCCCGAAAGAATCCATGAATTTTCTAAGGTTTATATACACTCAAAAACCAGAATTTATTGGAAGTGCCGGGCCTTATGATGCTACTTCTATTCATTATAACAATTGGTCTACCCCAAGGTACCTGGCAATTGATCAGGGTACTATAGCTCCAATGATAGAAAACTACAGATCAGGATTCCTTTGGAAACTGTTCATGAATGCTCCGGAAATTCAGCAGGGATTAAAAAAATTAAGTTTCCAGTCCCCGAAATACGGAATAAAATAGATACCTTTCAATCAGCCACAAATGCAGGATCATTGTGCACTCGTGGCTGATTAAAATTGATAGAAATGGGCTTTAGCCCGTGTATATAAATAAAAAGCCAATCCAATGGCTTAAGCCAAAAACCTAAATAACAATATGAAAGTAAAATTGAAACACCTTCCCCTTTTACTTCTTCCCCTTTCATTACAGCTGAAAGCTCAGGAAGTAAAAGCGGAACTTAACAAAGAAATTAAAAGACCTGAAAAAATATCCTACATACTGGATTACCCTCAAAAATCAAAAGGAAATGTTCCTTTAATTGTATTTCTTCACGGGTCGGGAGAAAGAGGTAATAATCTTGAAATGGTAAAAGCACACAGCCCTTTCACCTATAAAGAACTGATCAAGGAACCGGTTGCTATTCTGGCACCGCAATGTCCTGCAGATTCATGGTGGGATACAGTTACCGTATATCATTTAATAAAAGAAATTCAGAAGAAATATAAAATAGATGCTTCCAGAATTTACCTTACCGGGCTTTCCATGGGAGGCTGGGGAACTTTAAAATTAGCGATGGAGCATCCTGAAATGTTTGCCGCAGTAGTTTCAGTATGTGCACCTACGGATCAGGTGATGACCGCCAATATCGAGCAATATAAAAATTTGAATATGAGAATATATCATGGCGGAATGGATGATATTGTACTGCCGGAAAATGCTTTTAAATTCTATCAGAAACTACATCCGGTTAATCCTGCTGCAGAATTGGTGATTTTCCCGAATGATAATCATAACTCCTGGGATTCAGCATATTCAAACCCTCAGCTGTATGAATGGATGCTGTCAAAGAAAAAAGAGAAATAAGCAAAAACTCAGAGGAAATGCGATGCTCAGCCATGGTAAAACCTTGAGTTTATTGAAGTAATATTGAATTATTTTCATATTTTTGAATATTGTCTTTTTTAGAGACAATGAAAATAGGTCAATCAGATACAATCAGTCAAAAAATAACGTTTCACGTTAATTATAATAGAACAATAAGAAGTTAGATTTATGAAAAAACTAATCGTACTCGCTGCATTAGCCCTTTCGCCGGTATTCTCGGCACAGGAGATGGTGGATAAACCCGTACAGTCTTATCAGACAGCCCAATATCAGGCAAAAAAGAAAGCCTTTGTAGATAATCTGTTATCTAAAATGACATTGGACGAAAAAATCGGTCAGCTCAATCTGCCGACTTCCGGAGATTTTACTACAGGAATGGCTCAAAGTTCCGATATCGGAAAAAAAGTAGAGCAGGGATTGGTAGGTGGATTGTTCAACATAAAAGGGGCTGATAAAATCAAAGCCGTTCAAAAAGTAGCTGTTGAAAAAAGCCGTCTGAAAATTCCAATGATTTTTGGAATGGATGTTATCCATGGTTATGAAACGACTTTCCCAATTCCATTAGGCCTTGCGGCTTCATGGGATATGAATTTAGTACAGCAGTCTGCAAGAGTGGCTGCAAGAGAGGCTGCTTCAGACGGAATCAACTGGACTTTTTCGCCCATGGTTGATATTTCCCGTGAACCAAGATGGGGAAGAGTGTCTGAAGGTTCTGGTGAAGATCCTTATTTAGGAAGTGAAATTTCAAAGAACATGGTGTATGGATACCAGGGGAAAGATTTAGCCAATGGTACGAACATACTTGCCTGTGTAAAGCACTTTGCACTCTATGGAGCAGGTGAATCGGGTAGAGATTACAATACCGTTGATATGAGCCATGTAAGAATGTTCAATGAATATTTTCCTCCTTACAAAGCAGCTGTTGATGCTGGTGTTGCCTCTGTAATGGCCTCTTTCAATGAGGTGGACGGAGTTCCGGCAACAGGAAACAGATGGCTTCAGACCGAAGTACTGAGAAACCAATGGAAATTCAAAGGTTTCGTAGTAACCGATTATACCGGTATCAATGAAATGGTTGATCACGGAATGGGAGATATCCAGCAGGTTTCAGCTTTGGCTTTAAAAGCCGGGATAGATATGGATATGGTAGGAGAAGGTTTTTTAACAACCTTAAAAAAATCTTTATCGGAAGGAAAAGTAACACAGGCTGAAATTGATATGGCTGCCAAAAGAATTCTTGAAGCGAAATATGATTTAGGCTTATTTGATAATCCATACAAACATGGAGACGCAAAACTGGCGGCAAAAGAGGTTTACAATATGGAAAACCGTAATGTGGCAAGAGCTGCTGCTGCTCAGTCAATGGTTTTACTGAAAAATGAAAACCAGGTCTTACCGTTGAAAAAATCAGGTACAGTTGCTGTAATCGGACCATTGGTTAATAACTCGATGAATATGGCAGGAACCTGGAGTGTAGCCACAAAACATAATTTGTCTGTTAATTTGATGCAAGGGCTTCAGGCTAACTATGGCAAGGAGGTTAAATTCCTTTCTGCTAAAGGAGCTAATATTGATTATGATGCTAAATTAGAAGAAATCTACGCTGCTCACGGGAAGAAAACCGACAGAGATAACCGTTCCAAGGAAGAATTATTAAAAGAAGCCGTGGATATTGCCAATAAAGCAGATGTTATTGTCCTGGCAATCGGAGAATCTGCAGAAATGAGTGGGGAATCTTCTTCAAGAAGTGAAATTACAATCCCTCAGTCTCAGGTTGATCTGTTGAACGAGTTGAAAAAGACCGGAAAGCCTATTGCAATGGTACTTTTCACAGGCCGTCCATTAGCTTTAACGAATGTAAAAGATACACCTGATGCTATTGTCAATGCATGGTTCCCGGGTTCGGAAGCAGGAAATGCACTTGCTGATGTTTTATTCGGAAAAGTAAATCCTTCAGGAAAACTTCCGATGACTTTCCCAAGAAGTCTTGGTCAGGTGCCTATTTATTACAATGCTAAAAATACGGGCCGTCCTTTAGACCAGAAGCTTGTTGATAAATGTGAATACCAAAGATTCCGTTCCAACTATATGGATGAATGTAATACCCCATTATACTCTTTCGGATATGGATTGAGCTATACAAAATTCAGTTATTCGGATATGACTGTTTCCAACGCTAATCCAAAAGGTAACCAAACTATTCAGGCGTCAGTGAATGTGTCCAACACCGGAAACTATGATGGAGCAGAGGTGGTTCAGCTTTATATCAGAGACCTGGTAGGAAGTATTACAAGACCGGTAAAAGAACTGAAAGGTTTCCAGAAAATATTTCTGAAAAAAGGAGAATCCAAAAAAGTAACATTTGAGATCAGCCCGGAGAATCTGAAATTCTATAATGGAGATCTGAAATACGACTGGGAATCAGGAGAATTTGATGTGATGATCGGAACCAATTCTGATGAGGTGAAGCATTCAAAAATTACCTGGACTAAGTAAGGAGTAGTAGAAAATTTTTCACAGCAAAGTGTTTTGTTTGTATTTTGGCATGATTTTTAATAATACCCACGATAATTATCATAATAATACAACAACAAAACATGAAAAAAACAATTTTACTTAGCACAATGTTCCTTGGTTCTTTAGTATTCGCACAAGAAATGACGATAAAAGGAGGAGATAGAGATGCTCACGGATGTATCGGTTCTGCAGGATATACCTATTCTCAGATCAAAAAGGACTGTGTAAGAACTTTTGAACAAAAAATCAAATTAAATGAAGTTGCTTCAGACGGAGGGTATATTGCTGCAGTGATTTTCAGCAAAGACAAGAAAAAAGCAGAGGTTTTCGTTAAAGATGTTGAAGGAGGAAGCTTAATTCTTACCAGACCTGGAAAAGCAAAAGCTTGGAAAAAAGATGGTTATGTACTGGTTCCTTTCAAAAAAAGCGGTTATCAGCTTAAAAAGGATAATGTCGTAATTTATCAATAAATAATAAAACAGGAAATCGATTCGATTTCCTGTTTTTATTTTAATGAAGAATGATCAGACCTCATGAAACGGAGATCTGAAATATGACTGGGAATCAGGAGAATTCAATATAATGATCGGAACCCATTCTGATGAGGTGAAGCATTCAAAAAATCATTTGGACTGCGTAAATAACGGTAGAAATTTTTCACAGTAAAGTGTTTTGTTTGTGTTTTGGCATGATTTTTAATAATACCCACGATAGGTATCATAATAATACAACAACAAAACATGAAAAAAACAATTTTACTTAGCACAATGTTCCTTGGTTCTTTAGTATTCGCACAAAAAACACCTGTATTGGGAGGCGATAAAGATGCTCACGGATGTATCGGTTCTGCAGGATATACCTATTCTCAGATCAAAAAAGACTGTATAAGAACTTTTGAAGAAAAAATCAAATTAAAAGAGGTTGCTTCGGGCGGAGGGTATATTGCTGCAGTGATTTTCAGCAAAGACAAGAAGAAAGCAGAGGTTTTCGTTAAAGATGTTGAAGGAGGAAGCTTAATTCTTACCAGACCGGGAAAAGCAAAAGCTTGGAAAAAAGACGGTTATGTATTGGTTCCTTTCAAAAAAAGCGGTTATCAGCTTAAAAAGGATAATGTCGTAATTTATCAATAAAAAAATAAAACAGGAAATCGAATCGATTTCCTGTTTTTATTTTAAGGAAGAATGATCAGCCTGTCATTCCTCGTTTTATTAAGTTTTAGAAGGCAGCTACTGCCTCTTCGGCATAAACAACACCTTCATAACAAGCATTGTATATTGCTTTTAATTCATCTAATGAAGGAACGCGTGGATTGAATCCCGTACAAGGATCTGCCAAAGCATTGGCTGTGATATAATCAAGGTTTTTGTCCCAATCCTCTTTTGAAATTCCAAATGCTTTAAGAGAAGCATTATTATTCACCTCAGAACGTAATGTCTCGATAGCCTGAGCAAGGTCTTCAGCTGTTTCCTTACCGATTACTTTAGCCAGATCAGGATAACGGTCTGTTGCCAAAGCATTATAACGGATCACATTCGGAAGGAAGATGGCATTGGAAGCACCGTGAGGAATTCCATATAAAGCTCCTACCTGGTGAGATAAAGAGTGAACGATTCCCAACCATGCATTATTGAATGCCAGACCGGCCATGAAAGAGGCATCATGCATATTTTGACGGGCCTTAATATTATCAGGATGGTTTACGGCTTCTTTAAGATTGTTAAAAACAATTTCCAACCCTCCCTTTGAAAGGACATCAGCATAATTGTTCTCAATATTTGAAACATAAGCCTCTACACAGTGTGTCAAAGCATCCAGTCCTGTATTGGAGGTGATATGAGCCGGCATAGATGCACAGATTTCACCATCCACAATGGCAATATCCGGAGTCAGTTCATAAGAAACAATAGGATATTTCACTCCTTTTTCACGGTCTGTGATGACCGCTAAACCGGTAGTTTCAGTTCCTGTTCCGCTGGTGGAAGGAATAGCAATAAATTTAGCTTTCTTTCTTAAAACCGGTACTGTAAAAGGTTTGATCATGGCTTCGAAATCTGCATCAGGATACTCATAAAATACCCACATGATTTTGGCAGCATCAATGGCAGAACAGCCTCCCAGTCCGATTACCCAATCCGGTTCAAAAGTTTTCATGACTTCAGCACCTTTCATACATGTTCCGGAAGATGGATCTTCTTCAACCCCCTCGAAAACCTGAGTTTCGATGCCCGCTTCGGTAAGGTAAGCAACTGCTTTATCCAGGGCTCCGCTCTTTCTCATTGAGCTTCCTCCCGTTACAATAACTGCTTTTTTACCGGTAATATTCTTTAATTCTTCAAGGCTTCCTGCTCCATGAAAAACTTCTCCTGCGATAAATAATTTACTCATTTTTCTTAGTTAATTTTTGATGAAACAAAATTAGATAAGACGAAACAGGTAATGTTATACAAACAGGACTATGCGTTATACATTTGCGCCAGCTCCTGCTGAAGTTCGGTAGGTGTTTCCTTAAGTTTAGCTTTTACAAATTTGTTGAGGGCCGAAGGAGAATTAAAACCAAGATCAAAAGCTATTTCCTTATGCGAAAGATCGGAAAACATCAGCTGACGCTTGATTTCTATTAAAATCCGGTTGTGAATCGCCTGAATCGCCGTTTCGCTACAATGTTTTTTGGTGATGGAATTTAATTTTTTTGTACTGACAGCTAATTCTTCAGCATAATACTGAACTGTTCGGTGTTGTTTGTAATGCTCATTCAGTAGCTTTTTAAATCGGACATATATGGGTTTGTCTGCCGTGTCTTTATGAAGAATAGGGTGAAGCCCATGCACGGATTCAATGAGTCCCAACAGGAAAATTTTAATATGAAATCTTGCCTGTTCTTTTTTGATAAGACTTGGATGTTGATAAATTTTCTGAATGATTGAAATAGTATTCAGACTTTGTTCAAAATCTTCAGGAGAAAGAATAGTACAGTTCAATTGGGTAGAAAGATTGACATTATAGGTACTTAATTCGTTTTTAAGAATGTCTGAGCAGAATAATATTTCTTCAAATAAAATTATTTTTCCTGTAACGTTGTCACTTGCGGCAGAGATGAAGTTAGCCTGTTCAGGAAATATAACAGAAATTTTTCCGGCCTTTAGCGGGTGTACTTTTTCTTCAATATGAATCTGAAGGGTTCCGCTTTCCATCACAATAATACAGAAATGGTCTTTCTTATGAGGTTGGGTATATTCTTTCAGATTTTCTATGGTTAAATCAAAAACCCGGAAAGACAGATTTTTATCTTCGGCCTTTTGACTCTTCTTTTTGATCTCTAATTTTTTCAGGACACCCATTGTTACCAGTGTTTTAAAACGCGGCAGCAAAGGTATGGCAAAACATGCCCAATATCCAAAGGTTTGGATGGGAAGAGGAGTGAATTACAGACGCTTTTTTATAGAATTAAAAGAATTGATCTTATGAATTATTATAATGCGACAGACTTTGTCGCTTTACTGAAATACCTTTGTTTGCTACAGAAATTAATAGTGAAAAATAAAAATACCAAGTTGTAATAAAATCCATAATCAATACAATAAAATAAATCTTTTCGCAGTGGCATAAAAAGGAT
>NZ_QNUF01000006.1 GCF_003385455.1 Chryseobacterium rhizosphaerae
GATAAGACTTAATTTAAAAGGAAAGAGTCCGATAGAATATCGAACTCTTTATTATCAAAAGATTATTTAATTTTGTCTAAACTTTTGGGTGCACTCTATCTGAGGTGTTTTTTTATAGTATCTTTTTCTTATTTATTCAGAATCATTGCTGCTTCCTTCGCAAAATAAGTAAAGATCATATCTGCTCCGGCTCTTTTAAAACAGGTAAGACTTTCAATAATAGTTTTATCATTATCCAGCCAGCCATTTTGAACGGCTGCTTTTACCATAGCATATTCTCCACTTACGTTATAAACTGCTATCGGCAGATCTATAGCTTCACGTACTTTAGAAACAATATCAAGATAAGGAAGTCCCGGTTTGATCATGATAACATCAGCTCCTTCATCAATATCTTTATAGACTTCATTCAACGCTTCACGGGAATTATGAAAATCCATCTGATATGTTTTTTTGTCTTTCGGAATTTCCATATCATCTTTCGGTGCGCTGTCTAAGGCACTTCTGAAAGGTCCATAGAAAGAGCTTGCATATTTTGCAGCATAGCTTACAATTCCTACATCTGTAAATCCACTTTCTTCCAATGCTTCACGAATGACCAATACTCTGCCATCCATCATATCACTTGGTGCCACTAAGTCTGCCCCTGCTTCAGCATGAGACACAGACATTCTGGCTAATGCATCATTGGTAGCATCATTTAAAACCTTTCCGTTTTCAATGATTCCGTCATGACCATAGATTGAATAAGGATCTAACGCTACATCAGGCATAACCACCATTCCCGGAACGGCATCTTTAATCGCCTTAATGGTATTCTGCATCAATCCGTCTTTATTCCATGCTTCTTTTCCGGTATTGTCTTTCAGATTTTCTGACACTTTCATGTACAGATTGACAGCTTTTACTCCCAAAGAAAATAATTCCTTACATTCTTTTACGGTCAGATCTATACTCCGCCTAAATATCCCCGGCATCGACGGGATCGCCTCCTGCTTGTTTTCGCCCTCCATTACGAAGATTGGCATTACAAAATCATCAGTTGTAAGCACATTTTCTCTTACCAAACTTCTGATAGATTCATTAACTCTAAGTCTTCTATTTCTTGAATGTATCATTTTGGAATACTTTTTGAATAAGTTTCTACAAATTTACTACAAGTTCAATAAAAAACTATTGTACAAGATTGTAGAATTTGTTACATTTGTTATATATATTCGAGAAAATATAAATTTGATGAAAAAACTTTTACTTTTAATTTTATTTGTAGGCACTTTTGTTGGATTTTCCAACAATTTACAAGCTCAGCTTAAAGAGCCGAGTTCCATCTCACAAAAAGCTGATGATGGAGTAATGATTGCCTATCCAAATCCTGCAAAGGATTACCTTATCATAAAGGCAAAGGATTCTTCTTTAAGAATCAAAAGTGTGACTTTTTATTCTATTTTGGGTATGCAGGTTGCCAGCTATACTGTCAATATGAATTCCGGAGAAATCAATATTGAAAAATTGAAACCCGGAAAATATCTGATCCGTTATATCTTAAGTGACAACACGCAAAAAGTTACTCAAATCGTAAAACAATAAATTAGAATCCTGATAATCATCAGGATTTTTTCTTTTACATCAATTCTGTTTAATATTTCCGTAACTTTCAGCACTTTTTTATACTAATTGTAAAAGAACAATTTAATGTTAAAAGCTGAACATATTAAAAAGACCTATAATGCAGGAAAAAAGGTCGCACTGGATGATTTTAGCATCCACGTTCCACAAGGCAGCATTTATGGGCTTCTAGGCCCCAACGGAGCTGGAAAAACATCTTTTATCCGTATCATCAACCAAATTACCCAGGCAGATTCAGGAGACATCTTCATCAATGGAGAAAAACTGAACCCCAACCATATCAGGGATATTGGGTATATGCCCGAAGAAAGAGGCTTATATAAAAATATGAGCGTGGGTGATCAGATTCTTTATTTTGCCGAACTGAAGGGAATGAGCAAAAATGACGCTTTACAGGAAGCAAAAAAGTGGTTTGAAAAACTCAATATTGACCAGTGGTGGAAAAAAAAGCTTTCTGAACTCTCCAAAGGGATGGCCCAAAAGATTCAGTTTGTAGTCACTGTTTTACACAGGCCCCACCTTTTGATTCTCGATGAGCCTTTCTCCGGTTTTGACCCTGTGAATGCGAACTTGATCAAAGATCAGATCATTGATCTCAAAAATAATGGAACCACCATTATTCTTTCTACCCACAGAATGGAAAGTGTAGAGGAAATGTGTGATTATGTAGCATTGATCAACAATTCCAAGAAGATTATTGACGGAAAGGTTTTTGATGTAAGAGAAAAGTTTAAGAAAAATATTTTTGGTGTTACGCTTTCCGAAGTTAGCAATGACCAATTTGAAAACTTCAAAAACAGATATGAGATTTTCAATCTTTCTAACGAGAACAATCTTGTCTCATTCGATCTGAAGAATGAAACCGGTCAAAATAATATTCTTCTTGACCTTGTCAACGTAGGCCAGGTAAGATCATTCGACGAAAGAATTCCTAGTATGAATGAAGTGTTTATTAATGCAGTAAGTAACCATTCTTAATTTTATGAATAATATTTTTTTAATTACAAAGAGAGAGTTTCTTACTCAGGTTAAGAAAAAGTCTTTTATCATATTGACCTTATTGGCTCCTATCCTTATTATTGCTTTTGGAGCAGTAATCGGGCTGATGTTTAAAGCTAATGAGTCTCACAGTGTCATCGAGGTAGTAGATAAAAGCGGATTGTTTAGAGACCAGTTCAAGTCTAATGATAAACTGGATTATCAATTTATTTCTGCAGCAGACGAAAAGGCAAAAGTTAATAATTTAAAAGACAATGAGTCTCTGGATGGTATTTTGATTTTACCGGAGCTTAAGAATCAGAATTATGATGAGCTGGAAAGCGGCAGCCGATTAATAGTGAACAGTAAAATAGGTCTTGATACGAAACAGAAGATCGTATCTGATATTTCCAATGTTATTAAAAAGGAAAAGATCAAGCAATTAGGCATTCAGGAAGTTCAGCTAGATGATCTTGACAAAAGCTTCACTCTGAAAACCATTAATGTATCTAATGACAATAAAGAGGATTCTGATCTTGCTTTCGGCGTGAAAACAGGGCTTAGTATGATTCTGATGTATGTAACATTTATGTTTATTATCATTTATGGGGTAAGGGTTATGCGAAGCGTTCTGGAGGAAAAAAACAACCGTGTCGTAGAAATTATCATTTCTTCCGTAAAACCTTTTGAGCTGATGATGGGGAAAATTTTAGGAGTGACATTGGTTGCCTTAACTCAATTTATCATCTGGATTACCATGTCTGTGATTGGTGCTTTGGTTTTAAATACCGGTTTTTCATCACTCCAGAAAAATATGCCCGGCGGAAATGAACAGGTGATGAATAAACTGGACATTGCCCAGCTTGCTACTCAGATTTCTCATAGCTTACTGGAAATGAACTTCCCATTGATCATTTTTGTATTTATTGTTTTCTTCCTTTTAGGCTATATTTTCTACAGTTCAATTTATGCTGCAATTGGCTCTGCCGTTGATAATGAAACCGAAACCCAGCAGTTTACTTTATTTGCTGTTTTACCCTTGATGCTGGGGATGTACGGAAGTTTTTCATTAATGAATAACCCTGATGGTCCGCTAGGCTTCTGGTTATCTATTATTCCGTTTACTTCACCTGTGGCAATGATTGCAAGAATACCATTTGGAGTTCCTGCATGGCAGATTGCATTATCTATTGCATTATTGCTGGGAACAACCATTTTCATGATATTCCTGGCAGGAAAAATTTACCGTGTAGGTATATTGATGTATGGCAATAAAGCGACTTTAAAAGAGCTTTGGAAATGGATCAAAGGATAGAGACTATCTTATATTTATAAAACAAAAATCCCGGAAATAAATTCCGGGATTTTTTTATGTTATGATGAATAACTTTTATTTGAATATGTAGCTTAAGGTAAGTGCTAAAACCTGTTCAGATTTTTTCTTGTCAGTACCTCCTTTTTCTTTTGCAAGACCAGGATAAGTATCTGAAAGACCTAAATCATATTTAACGGCTACCTCCAGCTGTCTCTTGAAGCTATAACCTACTCCTAGTCCTAATCCCCAGTTAAAGCTTTTTGCTTTTCCGTTGACTGTTGGTCTTGCCGGGTCAATAACATCCGGATCGTAATAAGGTCTGTCTGCAGGAACATTTTTAACATTCTGGTTAAGCAAAAAGTTAAATCTTGGTCCTATCATTCCAAAGAATTCTGATGCAGATTCTGAAAAATACCCTTTAAAATAAAGAGGTACACTTAGATAGTTGTTGCCATATACAGCATCATAACCATCTTTTCCTTTTGCATCCTTATCTTTACCTGTTTCTCCTGCACCATAGTACAGAACTTCCGGCTGTATATAGAATTGGTTTGCCTTTCCAACCGGTATCAAAGCCAAAGCTCCACCTTGAAAAGTGTATCTAGGGCCAGAAGGGTTATGGGCATTGGCTACTCTGGAATAATTTAATCCTGCAGTAACACCAAATCTGGTATTTTTCCATTGAACTTGAGCAAAAGACAAAGCGGAGAGGGTAAGCGCTGAGGCTAATAAAAGTTTTTTCATATGTTTGGTTTAAGATTATCCTAAGATTTTTGCAACAGTTGCACCGATGTCAGCAGGAGAGTCAACAACGTTGATACCATTTTCTCTCATGATTTCCATTTTTGCCTGAGCTGTATCTTCTGCACCACCTACAATTGCACCAGCGTGTCCCATTGTTCTACCTTTTGGAGCAGTCTGTCCAGCGATAAATCCTACAACCGGCTTAGTAGATCCGCTTGCTTTGTACCATCTTGCAGCTTCAGCTTCTAATCCACCACCGATTTCACCGATCATTACGACAGCTTCAGTTTCAGGATCATTGATGAATAATTCTAGTGCTTCTCTTGTAGTTGTTCCAATGATTGGGTCACCACCGATACCGATAGCTGTAGAAATTCCGTATCCAGCTCTTACCACTTGGTCAGCAGCTTCATAAGTAAGAGTACCTGATTTTGAAACGATACCTACCTTACCTTTTTTGAAAACGAAACCTGGCATAATACCAATTTTAGCTTCTTCAGAAGTAATGATTCCAGGGCAGTTTGGTCCGATTAATCTGCAGTCTCTGTCAGCAATGTAAGATTTTACTTTTACCATATCAGCTACAGGAATACCTTCAGTAATACATACAATAACCTTAATACCTGCTTCAGCAGCTTCCATAATAGCATCTGCTGCAAATGCTGGTGGTACGAAAATAATACTTACGTTTGCTCCTGCTTTTTCAACAGCGTCAGCTACTGTATTGAATACCGGTTTCCCTAAGTGCTCGCTACCTCCTTTTCCTGGAGTAACCCCACCTACTACGTTGGTTCCGTATTCAATCATCTGGCTAGCATGGAAAGTACCTTCGTTCCCTGTAAATCCTTGTACAATTACTTTAGAATCTTTGTTTACTAAAATTGACATTTTATTGTTGTTTTAATTTATTAATTTTCAGTTTATACGTCAGACAAAAATAACGATTATTTGTCGTTAAAAAAATTTTTAAATCTGATTTTATTCATCATATTTTTTCAGCACATTAATCAAATCTTCCTCCTTAAGTCTGTTATAATTAATGTTCTCAATAAGCGGTTCCAATTCTGGTTTATCAGCCATCAGAACCTTTAATCTTTTTCTATTATTCGTAAGGATGCTCAATACCTGTCTTACATTTCCCTTATACAAAATATCTGTACTTAAGGTAGATCCATCATAACCATGGCGCTGATAACTTCTAAACCATTTTATTTTATTCCCATTGTACAGCTCTTCTATGAGTGTTTTTGAAGATTCTGCCGGGAAATACACAAAAATTCTTGGTTTATTTTTGAGATCAGTGAACTCAATTTTTTTAATTTCAGAAGCGGGATACTTAACTTTCTTTCCATCTTCCAAAATCTTTATAGTCTTATCTGCAAGTGTTATTTCATCGATTTGATTTCCATCAAAAAGATTGGTTATAAACGGAATTTTAGCATTCAAAACTTGATCATTATTAAAAGTAATTTTAGAATCAATTTCTGATTTCTGCGCAAAACCTATGGTATAAATAAAAACAAGTAATCCAAATAATCTCTTCATCAAAGTCGTCTTAGTTTTACTTCTTTTTTCAGATATGTTTTGAAGTCTTCGGCAAACATCCCGATATAGGTTCCTTTTTCCAGGTCTCTGTTCACTCCGGTTTTTCCTAAAAGTACAGATCCGCTCTCAATTTTATTGCCTGAGGCGATACCCACCTGTCCCCATAATGTTACTTCATCTCCAATAACACAACATCCGGCAATACCCACCTGGGAAGCGATCAGACATTTTTTTCCGATAATGGTATCATGCCCTATCTGAATCTGATTATCCAAGACTGAGCCTTCTCCAATGATGGTAGAATCTGTAACACCTCTATCAATGGTACAGCCATTTCCAATCTCCACATTATTTTCGATCACCACATTTCCTACTGAAATTAAACGGTCAAAATTTCCATTTAATTTTCTGTAATAAAATGCATCACCTCCCAACACTGTATTGGACTGAATGATTACATGATCTCCTATTTCCGTTCTGTCGCCAATGACAACATTAGGGAAAATCAGTGTATTTTTACCAATTTTCACATTATTTCCAATGACTGCTGAAGGGTGAATTCTTGTACCCTCACCTATTTCTACATCATGAAGTTCTTCTGTGAAATTGTATATTCTTGTAAAATGAGTATTGATTGCATTAAAATCTCTGAAAGGATCATCAGAAACTAAAAGAGCTTTTCCTTCAGGACATTCTACTTCTTTGTCGATCAAGATAATGGTAGCAGCAGACTGCAATGCTTTGTCATAATATTTTGGATGGTTCACAAAAACGATCTCACCCGGTTTCACCATATGAATCTCATTGGAACCCAATACTTCAAAATCTTCAGGACCAACAAATTTTGCTCCTATCAGATCTGCAATTGTTCTAAGCTTTTGTGGAGAATGGAATCTCATAACAATAGATTTTCTTATAAAACAAAATTCGGAATGCTAGTGCAAACCGAATTTATGTAAATTGTATATATTATTTTACTCTTTCTAAGTAGCTACCGTCTTCAGTGCTTACTTTAATTCTGTCTCCCGGCTCAATAAATAAAGGAACCATTACTCTTGCTCCTGTTTCAACGATCGCGTTTTTAAGGGCATTTGTTGCAGTGTTTCCTTTTACACCCGGATCTGCTTCAATAACGTCCAGATAAACGGATTGTGGAAGCTCAGCAGAAAGTGGAGTTTCATCAGCCTCTTTCAGAATGATCGTTACTTCTTCACCAGCTTTCATAAACTGAGAGTTCTCGATCATTTCTTTGTTGATATATAATTGAGAGAAGTCATCATTATTCATGAAGTGGAATCCGTTCTCATCATCGTACAGATACTGGAACTTTCTTGTGATTACCTTTACTTCATCAATTTTGTGTCCTGCAGAAAAAGTATTATCAAGTACTTTTCCATTGGTTACTGACTTCAGTTTTGTTCTCACGAAAGCAGGACCTTTTCCTGGCTTTACGTGCAAAAATTCAATTACTTTGAAAATATCATTGC
Source organism: Chryseobacterium rhizosphaerae (assembly GCF_003385455.1). Taxonomy (GTDB): domain Bacteria; phylum Bacteroidota; class Bacteroidia; order Flavobacteriales; family Weeksellaceae; genus Chryseobacterium; species Chryseobacterium rhizosphaerae. The sequence goes on from NZ_QNUF01000006.1 coordinate 7,696, forward strand.
TAAATTCGATGCAAAGTCCTTTTCTGATATCGTTACTTGTTGCCATTAATTATATTATTCTTTTTATTTAGTTTTTATTGGGCTGTCCGGCAAATTACAAATTTACTTTTTAGCTTTATTTGTTAATTGCTCTCTTTGCTGGTTCCGTACCCTTTTACAATACCTCTTGGTGAGTTTTGGATAAACTGTAGGATTTCATCTCTTTCAGCAGTAGGAAGCATTTCTTTTTCAATATATGCCAGTGCCTGAGAAACATTCATCTTCATTTGGAAAATAGCTCTGTAAATTTTTTGAATTTCGAAGATCTTCTCATTAGAAAACCCTCTTCTTCTTAGACCTACTGAATTAATCCCTGCATAAGAGATAGGGTCTCTGGCTACTTTTACGTACGGAGGAATATCTTTTCTGATCAGTGATCCCCCTGAAATCATGGTATGTTTTCCGATCTTACCGAACTGCTGAACTGCTGAAAGACCTCCCATTACAGTAAAATCTCCAATTTCAACATGTCCTGCAATACCGCATCCATTGGCAATAATCACATTATCTCCAATAATACAGTCATGAGCAACGTGGGAAGTAGCCATGATAAGGCAATTGCTGCCTACCTTTGTAAATCCAAGAGCTTTAGTTCCTCTGTTTATAGTCACACATTCTCTTAACGTTGTATTATCTCCAATAATTGTTTGTGTATCTTCCCCATCGAACTTCAAGTCCTGAGGGATTGCAGAAATTACAGTTCCGGGAAAGATTTTACAATCTTTTCCAATTCTTGCACCTTCCATGATGGTAACGTTAGGACCAATCCATGTTCCTTCTCCAATTTCTACGTCCCCCGCAATTGTAGTAAAAGGTTCTACAATTACATTTTTGCTGATTTTCGCACGTTTATCTACGGCTGCTAATTGATGAATCATTTAATCAACTTTATTTTTTGCAACTTGAGCCATAAGCTCTGCTTCTACTGCCACTGTATCTCCCACATATCCATACCCCTGCATGTGAACAATACCTCTTCTGATAGGTTCTATCAGTTCAATTTTGAAAATAATAGTATCTCCAGGAACTACTTTTCTTTTGAACTTTACTTTATCAATTTTAATAAAGTATGTAGAATAGTTTTCAGGATCCGGAACACTTGCCAGTACAAGAATACCTCCTGTCTGTGCTAAAGCTTCCACCTGAAGTACTCCCGGCATTACAGGTTCTTTAGGAAAATGGCCCACGAAGAAAGGTTCATTCATGGTTACATTTTTCAATCCTACTACGTGAGAGTCTGAAAGTTCAAGAACTTTATCAATTAATAAGAACGGAGGTCTGTGAGGCATAAGCTTCATAATTCCGTTGATATCAAATACCGGCTCTTTTGTAAGATCAAAGTCCGGAACGTTTTTCTTTTTCTGCAATTTCCACTGACGGTTTAGTTTTTTTGCAAATTGTGTATTTACAAAATGGCCAGGTTTGTTAGCTATAACCTTACCTTTTATTTTTACTCCAGCTAAAGCTAAATCACCAATTACATCCAGTAATTTGTGTCTAGCCGCTTCATTTGGATAGTTTAAGTTCAGATTGTCCAGAATACCGTTTGGTCTGATAGAAACATTATCTTTTCCAAAGGCTTTCTTTAATTTTTCTGTAGTTTCCGGTGTAAGATCTTTATCTACGTATACAATAGCATTAGAAATATCTCCTCCTTTGATCAACCCGTGGTCTAAAAGCATCTCCAGCTCATGTAAGAAACTGAATGTTCTCGCTGAAGATATTTCGTCTTTAAACTCAGAAATATTTTTTAGCGTAGCATTTTGAGTTCCTAAAACTTTAGTCCCAAAATCTACCATTGTTGTTACTTCGTATGTATCTGAAGGAATAATTGTAATTTCCGAACCGGTAGCCGGATCGCTATAGGTAAGAACTTCTTTTACTACCAGATATTCTCTGGCAATGTTTTGTTCCACTACTCCAACACTTTCGATTGCTTCAACAAAATATTTTGAAGACCCATCTAAGATAGGAGGTTCAGAAGCATCCATTTCTAACATTGCATTATCGATATCACAACCTACTAAGGCTGCTAAAAGATGTTCGCACGTAGTAATTTTTACCCCTAATTTTTCTAATGTAGTTCCTCTTTCTGTTGCTATAACATAATTTACATCTGCTTCTACCTGAGGATGTCCCTCTAAGTCTGTTCTTACAAATACAAAACCTGTGTTTTCTTTGGCAGGTTTAATGGTAAGTTTTACTTCTTTACCAGTGTGAAGACCAATTCCAGAAAGAGTAACCTCTTGCTGAAGTGTTTTTTGCATATCACTCATTAGTATGATCTTTTGAGTTATTCTCAAGATTATTTATTCTGCTTACTATTTCAGTGAAATTTCTGAAATGAACATAATTTCTCAGATAGTCATTATAGCTGATTGCCGGTGAACCATATAATGTTTCTTTATCATTAACACTAGAATTCACGCCACTCTGAGCTTGAATTTTCACCTGGTTTCCGATTTTGATGTGTCCTACAATTCCTACCTGACCTCCAATTTGATTCCAGTCACCAATTGTAGTAGAACCCGCAATACCGGCTTGTGCGGCAATTACATTATTCTGTCCTATTTTCACATTGTGAGCAATCTGAATCAGATTATCAATTTTTGTTCCTTTACCAATAATGGTAGAGCCTATTGTTGCCCTGTCAATACTACAGTTTGAACCGATTTCAACATCATCTTCAATGATAACATTTCCCAGCTGAGGAATCTTTTTGAATCCTTCAGCGGTTGGTTGAAAACCAAAACCGTCACCTCCTACTACTGTATTAGAATGAATCACACAGTTATCTCCAATAATGCAATAGTCATAAATTCTGGCACCACTGTCTATTTTACAGTTTTTACCAATTTTTACGCCTTTTCCAATATATACATGTGGATAAATCTGTGAGCCATCTCCGATTTTAGCTTTCTCCGACACATAAGTAAATGCACCGATATAGGCTTTATCTCCTATTACAGCTGTATCATGAATGGATGAACCATCCTCCACGCCTTCTTTTCTTCCTCTCATTTCCTGATATAAATTCATCAGAACCTGAAATGAAAGATAGGCATCTTTTACAACAATTAAGGTTGGATTGTAACTATCTTTGACTATAAGTTTCTCAGAAACAATGATAACGGAGCATTTGGAGGTATCCAAAAAATGAGAAAACCGATCTTGTGCTATAAAAGAAAGATGTCCTGATTCTCCATTTTCAATTGGAGAAACCCCTGTAATAAGCGCAGTTTCATCACCTATTATTTTACCGTCAATAAAACTTGCAATTTGCGAAGCTGTAAATTCCATATTCTGCAAAGATAAGAAATTCTAGAATTTGCAAACATTTTTTGGTTTCAGATCTTAAATTTTAATATTCCTTTAAGAATCTAAGCTGGAAATATCTCGGGGAAACATGAGGATATGTCTTGTGGTCTTATTGACCATTAACCCCGATAAAAGCTGATCTTCTGACTCGTGAAGCCTTGTTTTTTTTCCATTTTTCTGTAATAGAAAAATGGGTTGCTTTTCTCTGTTATAAGGAACAAGTTTTCTCTTGATTTCATGTACCAATTCTTTTCCGTTATCGATTCCGAAAAATTCATTGGTATTTTTTATTTTTTCTTTAATAATTTCCTGATCAAAAGACTGTGATGAAATGATTGTTTTGGGAAGGTTTCTCTGAATCACACATTTACACCAATATGACAACACAAAATCATCAGAATTCTGCCATTCTTTCATCGCCTGAATCACATCATTATCATCAAGCTGTGTAAATCTTTCTATATCTTCATCTGAAGCTGAGCTTTTTTCACGGTATAAAAAGTATGTCAGATTATCCGTTGCCGGAAGTTCAATCCCCTGAGAAATCAGATATTTTGCCCGTTCCAAAATTTTCACCAAAAGAAATTCGGCTAAGGCTGAGGTTTTATGATAATATACCTGCCAGTACATAAACATTCTGGCTGTCAGAAAGTTTTCAATAGAATAAATTCCTTTGGCATCTATCACCAATTCTCCTTCTTCACAAACATTCATCATAGAAATAATCCTCTGGGTATTAATATTCCCCTCTGATACTCCCGTAAAAAAGCTATCTCTTTTCAGATAGTCCAGACGGTCAACATCCAGCTGAGAGGAAATCAGCTGATTAAAAAATTTTCTATGATATTTTCCCTGAAACATTTCAATAGCCATTGAAAGCTGTCCGTCAAACTCGTCATTAAGCTCGTTCATCAGCAGCAATGAAAGGTTTTCATGGTGCCAGTCGTCCATCAGCATACTTTCCAATGCATGAGAAAATGGACCATGACCAATATCATGCATCAAAATGGCCAGCATAGCTCCCTTTTCTTCTTCTTCAGAAATTTTAATGCCTTTCTGTTTTAAGGTTTCCAATGCTGTAAACATCAGGTGCATTGCTCCCAAAGCATGATGAAACCTGGTATGGGTTGCTCCCGGAAAAATCAGGTTCAGCAGACCCGTTTGTCCAATCCTCCTCAATCTTTGAAAATAAGGATGTTCAATGATATCAAATAAAATTTCGTGGGGTATTTTGATAAATCCGTGAACGGGATCGTTGATGATTTTAAGCTTATTCTGCATTGAAACGTCAATATTAGTAAACAAAGTTAGGGATTTTAAATTTTAGGTCTGATTAATTTACTATTAAAGATCTTACATATATATGGGTACCTCCCTATTTTACGAACAGCTTTCAACTTCATGCCGGAAAATTTTAAGATTTTTAAAGGCCATTTTATTTTTAAAAAATCTTTTGTAACTGTAATATTAAAGATTTATCTTTGAATGAAAACACAATAGCCTTTAATGAGAAAGCTCTCACTTTTCCTTTTTGTATTTTTAAGTTTACACTTTTCCGCACAGGTTTTATCAGAAAACCAAAAACTGGAATCACTCTGCAGAGTTTGGGGGTTTTTAAAATATTATCATCCCAATGTGGCAAAAGGGAAATTGGATTGGGATCAGCAACTTCTTCATAAGATCAATGACCTTGAAAAGATTCATGACAAAACAGAGCTCAACCTCTTATATTCTGAATGGATCGAAAGTCTTGGAAAAGTAGATGAATGTAAATCATGTCTAAAAGAGGATGACAAGGTTTATTTTCTGAATAATTTTGACCTGAAATGGATTGACAATCCCAATATATTTACTGAACAAACAGCCCAGACCCTTCATTATATAGAAAATAACCGGAATACAGGAGACAACCATTATTTAGGAAAAGGGGGAAGGAAAATATATTTCAGAAATGAAAATTCTTATGGTTCAAAATTTACTTCCAAAGAAATCGCATTATTGGAACTTTTCAGATATTGGAATTACGTGGAGTATTTTTTCCCTTATAAATATGAAACAGATCAAAACTGGGGTGATGTTTTGTCAGAAATGATTCCAACATTTCTTCATATAAATAATGATGAAAATTATCACCTGGCCTTAGCTGAATTGGTAACCAAAACAGATGACTCCCATGCATTTCTGTTTTCAACGCTGATCAGCCTTCATCAGTTCGGGAATAGAAAAATACCCGTAGAATATTCATATGCAGAAGGAAAACTGGTAATTACCAAAGTAAATACCACCCGATTCAATGAAGAAATACCTTTACGTATAGGAGATGTGATTTATGATATTAATGGTAAAACCATTCCCCAGATGGTTAATGATCTTGGAAAATTTATTCCCGCGTCCAATTCCTGGGGAAAAATAAGAAAAGTAAAAAAACTCCTCCTTTTTACTAACAGAGATTCAATCTCTGTAAAAGTTGAAAGAGATGGGCAAAATTTACCTATCACAGCAAAAACATATTTTGTAAAAGATCTCACTTATGAAACGACTGCCGTTCCCCAAAAGTGGACATTCATAGATAATAAAAAAAGTATCGGCTACGTTAATATGGGGGTTATTGAAAGAGAAGATTTGGATGAGATGTACAGAAACTTAGAATCTGCCACATCTATTATTTTTGATCTTAGAAATTATCCTAAGCAGACCATTATCCCTTTAAGCCGTATTTTACTTCCAAAATCGGCTGTTTATTATCAATTTAACTTTCCTGAAACCAATTATCCCGGTAAGTTTTACAGTAAAAAAAACAGTATCGGAAGAAAAAACAAAAAGTATTACAAAGGGAATGTCGTTGTCTTGGTAGACGAAAATACCCAAAGCCAGGCAGAAACAACGACCATGATGTTTAAGCAGCATCCTAATGCTAAAGTAATCGGGAGCAATACTTCAGGAGCTAACGGAGATATTATCAGATTTAAGATTGCGGACCTCGACACCTGCTTTACAGGGCTTGGAGCATATTATCCCGATGGCAGAGAGACCCAAAGAATCGGTATCATTCCCGATATTATAGTAAAACCTAGTGTAGAGGGCATAAAAAATGGAATTGATGAGGTATTGCAAAGGGCTTTACGTTATATAGAAACCAAAGAATAAATGAAATGAAAACAGAGAAGTTTGGCCATTGTTTTCATTTAACTAATATTTAACTTTTAATCTGCTCATTTTGTGAGATTTTAAACGGATTTGGTCAACATTTTGATAGAATAATCATGTAAAAAATAAATTATGTCAGAAAAGATATTATGGATAGATGATGAAATAGATTTACTTAAACCTCATATCGTATTTTTAGAAAAAAAGGGCTACCAGGTAACCCCCGTTAATAATGTGAACGAGGCATTGGAGCTTATGGATTCAGAGAAATTTGCATTAACATTAATTGATGAAAATATGCCCGGTATTTCAGGATTGGAAGCCATTCCCATGATCAAGGAAAAAGATAATTCCCTGAAAATTGTTATGGTGACTAAAAGTGAAGAAGAACACATCATGGAAGAGGCTATCGGGTCTCAAATTGCCGATTACATTTTAAAGCCTGTAAATCCTAACCAGATTTTGCTTTCATTGAAGAAGAATCTTCAGGAGGATAATCTGGTGGAACAGAAAACAATTCTGCAGTACCAACAAGAGTTCAGAAACCTTTCTATGGAACTTTCTTATTTGAGAACGTATCAGGAATGGGCAGAGTACTATAAAAAGATCCTTAGCTGGGAGATTAAATTTGATAAAGTAGCGGATAATGAATTTGCTGATCTTTTGCAGTCGCAAAAAGAAGAGGCTAATATTCAGTTTGCAAAATTTATCGAAAAAAATTATGAAGACTGGCTTGTTGACTCGGATAAACCTCTGATGAGCCATACTCTTTTCAAGGAAAAGGTAAAACCGGAAGTAGAAAAAGAGAAAGTACTTCTTCTGATGGTTGACAATCTTCGTTACGACCAGTGGAAAGTTGTAGAACCGTTATTTACAAAATACTACAATAAAATTTCCGAAGATTACTATTACAGTATTCTACCAACCGCCACACAGTATGCAAGAAATTCTTTTTTTGCGGGTCTGATGCCGTCAGAAATTGAAAAACGTTTCCCGGACAAGTGGTTCAATGACAATGAGGAAGGTAATAAGAATGAGTTTGAGCGTGATTTCCTTGAAGACCAGATGAAAAGAATCGGACTTGGTTCTAAGTCTATGAAATATCTTAAAGTATTGAATGCAGATTTTGAAAGAAAAATCTATGATGATTTCAACCAGCATAAAAACAATGACCTGCTAGTTATTGTTTATAACTTTATTGATATCCTTTCGCATGCCAAAACAGACAATCATATTGTAGATCAGCTTATCCGTGACGATAAAACTTTCCGTTCTCTTACTTTCAACTGGTTTGAAAACTCTTCACTCCTTAAGATCATTAAGGCAGCAGCAGAAAGCGGATATAAATTGGTTATTACCACCGATCACGGAACAGTATATGTAAAAAAGCCAAGCAAGGTTGTTGGCGACAGAGAGACCTCAACTAATATCCGTTATAAAACAGGAAAGAGCTTAACGTATGACAGCAGTGATGTATGGGCAATTACTAACCCCGAAAAGCTTTTCTTACCAAAAGGAAACCTGAGTTCAAAGTATATTTTTGCCAAAAACAATATATTCCTTGCTTATCCTAAAAATTACAACCATTTTGTAAATTACTATAAAGAGACCTACCAGCATGGAGGAATCTCACTTGAAGAATGTATTATTCCAATTAGCATTTTAGAGCCAAAGTAATATTTCATTTTGAAATTAAAAGCGGAAAAAATCAATTGATTTTTTCCGCTTCTTTTTTTATAGTCTGAAAGAGTTTATATCTTCGTAAAAAATACAGTATGTTTATTATTTCACTTACCTACAAAACGTCTCTTGAAAATGTAGAGCGTTATATACCCGAGCATAATCTTTTTCTTCAAAAGTATTATGATTCCGGACTATTCATTACTTCAGGAAGAAAGGAACCGAGAACCGGAGGCATCATTATTGCCAATACCGTCTCTAAACAGGAAACGCAAAAGATCGTGAGTGAAGATCCTTTTCATGTTCATCAGATAGCAGATTATGAAATCATCGAGTTTATTCCTTCAAAATACAATGAAAACTTTAAATTCTTTATAAAAGACTAATGAAATTAATTACATACAACGTCAATGGAATCAGGGCCGCATTCACAAAAGATTTTTTAGGCTGGTTGAAGGTTGCTGACCCCGATATTATCTGTATCCAGGAAAGCAAAGCCGGAAACGATCAGATAGACATCGAAAGTCTTGAAAAATCAGGATATCACAGTTATTGGCACTCGGCAGTAAGAAAGGGCTATAGTGGGGTTGGAATAGCCTCAAAAATAAAGCCTAATCATGTAGAGTACGGTTGCGGTATTGAAAGCTATGATAATGAAGGCAGAATCATCCGTGCTGATTTTGACGGATTTTCAGCTATTTCCGTATATGTTCCTTCGGCTTCCAATATTGAAAGATTAGATTTTAAGATGCAGTTCTGCCATGATTTTTTAGAATACATCAAAAATCTTAAAAAAGAAATTCCCAATCTTATTATATCCGGTGATTTCAATATTTGTCATGAAGCCATCGATATACACGATCCTATCCGTTTAAAAAATGTTTCAGGGTTTCTTCCTATGGAAAGAGAGTGGATGACCAATTTCATCAACGAATGTGAATTGATTGACAGCTTCAGGTTTTTCAATAGTGATCCTGACAATTATACCTGGTGGAGCTACCGACAAAATTCCCGGGCAAATAATAAAGGATGGAGATTAGATTACAACTTTACTTCATATAGCTTAAAAGACAAGCTTAACAGAGCCGTCATCTTAAAAGAAGCAGTACATTCTGACCACTGTCCGGCTTTATTGGAATTAGATGTCTGATAAGTTCTACTATGATCATACAAAAAGCCAGCTTTTAAAGCTGGCTTTTTTTTAATTTAAATCATAAATTTAATCGACAATTTCATATTCAACCGGAATGGTACCATGACTGATATTTCCGATCTCATCGAACGCTGCTTTAGACATATCTAAAGATCTTGATGAATGGTAAGGCCCTCTGTCATTAATTCTCACTATTACCTCTTTACCATTTTTAAGGTTCGTTACCTTAACGTTTGTTCCGAATGGAAGCGTTCTGTTTGCTGCTGTGAACTTTGAGTTATCAAAAATTTCACCGCTAGCGGTTTTTCTACCGTTAAATTTATCGTGGTAGTACGATGCATAACTTGTTTTTTTCGCATCTAAGGTATTATTCGTAAAAGAATAAACACCTAAAGTTGAAATCATCATTATGATTACGAGAATGAATCTTTTCATCATGTTGAACTTTTATTGGTTTTGACGGAGCAAATGTATCAGGAATCTTTTAAAGTCCACAGTCGAAATGTTAAAAATTGTTAACAAAAACAAAAACATATGTTAAACGCCTTTGTAAGCCCCTATGGATAGGCGTTTTAGGATACACTGTTAAAAAGTGTTAAAAAAATAGACTAAAAGTTAATATAATTAACTAATTCATGCATAATTGTAAAAAACAGCTAATGCAAACTATTGTAAATCAACATGTTGAAAAATAAACAATTCTCATTTTAAAATTAAAATCTGTTTTAAAGAAACAAAAGTTTTAAGATCAAAGACCAAAGATAAAGTTTGTAATAAAGGTCTTTTACAGTGATAAAACTTCATCTTTAAAAGTTATTTTAACAAGCAAAAAAAGAACTAACAAAAAAATCTAAACCCATTATTCATTTTTAAATATGAGTATATCTCCAACTCCTTATATCTAAAACAGATTAATATCAAAAATATCATATTGTTTATCTATTCTTATCTCGAATTCTGATTACTCGGCAATATAACATCCTGTAACTAGCTAAATTTCACTTAGTCCACATTTTTTGTATCTCATCCCAAAGATAATCTTTTAAGATGTTTATAGCCTGCTAACGTAATTCAATTACACTACTGCTATAATTAAAAAAACCAATGAGAAGACTCATTGGTTTTTATTATGTGTAATTGAATAATTATTAATTCTTCAAATATTCTAATACATATTCATATGTATCAGCCGGGTAAACTACAGACATACTAGGAGACCCAGTAATTGCATTTCCAGCAGAAGTAGCTACAGTATAAGAATATAAGCTTCTGTCATATACTGTATTGGTTCCAGCTTTATAGATCGTAATTCCATACATAGCAGTCATTCCAGTAGGTGCAGGAATATTTACAGCTGTAGAAGTACCAGTAGCTGCAAATGAACCTTTAACAGCATATACTTGCTTATTATTTACTGAAGTATTGGTAATTGTTTCTGTTGTAAGGATATTCAGTTTCCCAGCATTGGCATTAGATCCTAGTGGTAACCATTTACCTGGAGTAACATCCGTAGACTGCCCCGGGTTAGAGAAATAGTAAAAACCAGGAGTTACAGCAGTTACTACTCCATTACCAGCAACGGTATTACCAGTAGCAGTATTGTAAACTACCATACCATCATAAGCTGATGGGAAGTTGATTCCATCTAAACTAGATGTTTTAAAAGTAAACTGCGTTAAATCTGTTGACGGGAATAATAATCCTTTTCCATCATTAACAGTTGAATTATTATTTGTAGAAGCATCTAAGAAGATGTTCTCATTTGGGAATTGGTTAGTGATAGCTCCGTTGGATAAAACCTGCGCACTTGCATATGTACCTGCTGTTACAAAAAGTGCTAATATTATTTTTTTCATTTGCTTAAAGTTAAAAAGTTACAATTAAAATTCTATTATCTTCCTGTAAGGATACCCCATACCTTTACACCAGCCTGGTCAACTGTAATAAAACAGAAAGATCCGGCAGAAGTAATTGTAGAAGGATAACCGCCTATAGGTCTAGTAGGTCCGGCTACGGCAGTAACATCCCATCCAATATTCCCGGGCCCGTTAGCAGATACACATCTAACCGAATTTAAAGGAAGTGTTGTAGCATCCGGTAATTTTAATACACTAGTTCCACCCATTGAAGTTGCAACGATTGAATAATCATCAGCAGCCCATGCAATAGCAGTAGGTGTTACATGAAGCCTACCTTTCTGAATTTGGAAGTTTGGAGTAGAAGTTCCTCCTCCTACAGGTTTCCATGTAGAAGATACAGAATCATAATAATAGAATCCAACCGCAGTCACATTTGCTGTTTTAGTGGTAGTTGTACCATCAACAGCAGTAACATAGGTAAGTGCACCGTTCTGGTCAGCAGTATAAGCGTTATTCTTAGCTGCTAACTGATCTTCAGTTAAACGAGGGACCAATAAAGCATCAGGTCTTGCATTGTCCGTAGTATTAGCTACTACATCTAAAGTTGCGGCAGGTGTGGTTGTGTTAATCCCCACTCGCCCTTGCTGAGCCTTGGAAAGTGCCGAAAGGCAAACAAGCATTGTTGCTGTGAATAAAAATTTTTTCATAAGTTTTTAAAGATTTTAATTACATTATTTTCATCAGTATTTTCATCAGGAAGATGCATCCCAACTTGTGATTCTTCCTTTAGCTAATATAGACAAATATAGTACATTATAGTCATTTTAAGCTCTATTTCAAACAAATAACTTATTGAAAGCATATGATTTAAAAATATTGCTTATGGCGCAAATTTAAGACATAATTTTTTAATTTATATACTTTATAAAATAAATTTAAAAAATCTTAATATGGTAAAAACGTAAATAATTGAAAACCAGAAATATAAATAATTGTAAAAATTAAATATTTATGTTAATTTTCATTAATATATTTTCATTTCAGATCTAAAAGCCAAATTCAATACTCCTGATAATCAAGACTAAATAAAATGATTATACCAGCTCTCCGTACAGATCAAATTCTTCAGCTGAGGTGATCTTCACTTCTGCGAATTCTCCTATAGAAATATAGGTTTCTTCGGCCGAAACTAAAACAGTATTATCTACATCTGGAGAGTCATATTCTGTTCTTCCAATAAAGTAATTTCCTTCTTTACGGTCAAAGACACATTTAAAGGTTTTACCTATTTTTTCCTGATTTTTCTCCCATGAAATTTGTGACTGCAGTTCCATGATTTCCTCGACCCTCGCCTCTTTTACTTCCTGTGGAATATCATCTTCCAATACATGGGCCGTTGTATTTTCCTCATGTGAATAGGTAAAACATCCTAATCTATCGAATTTCTGTTCTCTTACCCAGTCTTTAAGTTCCTGAAACCTCTCTTGTGTTTCACCGGGATATCCTACAATTAAAGTCGTTCTAATTGCCATATCCGGAACTTTTTCTCTGAATTTTGCTAAAAGTGCATCTGTTTTTTCGTGAGTTGTTCCTCTCTTCATAGATTTCAAAAGATCTGAATTGATGTGCTGAAGAGGAATATCAATATAATTACATACTTTCGGTTCTTCACGGATGATATCCAGAACATCTTCAGGAAATCCACTTGGGAAAGCATAGTGAAGACGAATCCATTCTATTCCCTCTACTTTTACCAATTCTTTTAAAAGATCTCCAAGCGCACGTCTTTTATACAGGTCTAATCCATAATAGGTAAGATCCTGAGCGATAAGAATCAATTCTTTTGTCCCTTTTTTAGCCAGTTTCTGAGCTTCAGTCACCAACTTTTCGATAGGTGTTGAAATATGCCCCCCTCTCATTAAAGGAATAGCACAGAACGAACAAGGTCTGTCACAGCCTTCTGAGATTTTAAGGTAAGCATAATGTTTGGGAGTGGTAGTGAGTCTTTCTCCAACCAATTCGTGTTTGTAATCTGCTCCAAGATGTTTTAAGAGAATAGGAAGGTCTCTTGTTCCAAAATATTGGTCAACATCTGGAATTTCTCTTATCAAATCCGGCTTATACCTTTCAGAAAGGCAACCTGTAACGAATACTTTCTCCACTTCCCCTCTGTTTTTAGCCTCTACATAATCAAGGATCGTATTGATAGATTCTTCTTTGGCATTATCTATGAATCCACAGGTGTTGATGACTACAATATCACCACGGTCTTCATGAACCACTTCTTTGCCATTTGCTTTCAATTGGCTCATTAAAACTTCAGAATCATATACATTCTTGGAGCATCCAAGAGTAACTACATTGATTTTCTTCTTCCCTACAGATTTTGTGCGCATCTTTTTGATTTTGAGTGTGCAAAGATACAAAATATTGAAGAGTAAAAAATTAAAAAATAAAAACCACTTTAGAAAAGTGGTTTTCAATATCTTATTTAAAAGTTTCCTTCAGCAAACGTAGGCAGGATTCTATCTTTATCTGAAAGCTGAACTACATCGAGCGGCAACTGCCAATCTATATTCAATTCAGAATCATTCCAGATAACACTTCCTTCTGATTCTTTATTATAAAAGTTATCGCATTTATAGGAAAAGACAGCTGTTTCACTTAATACAGAGAAACCATGTCCAAAACCTCTTGGTACATAGAGTTGCAATTTATTTTCAGGAGTTAGCTCAATACCATACCACTGACCAAAAGTAGGAGATTCTCTACGCAGGTCTACAGCGACATCAAAAACTCTTCCTTCAAGACAAGATACTAGCTTTGCCTGTGCATGTTCTCCTTTTTGAAGGTGCAGTCCTCTCAACACACCATAAGAAGACTTCGAAATATTATCCTGTACAAAATGACCGTTCATACCCGTAAGTTCTTCAAATTTTTTCTCATTGTACTTTTCAAAAAAGTAACCTCTCCCGTCTTCGAAAATAGTAGGTTCTATTACGTAGCAATCTTTTAAGGGAGTTTCTTTTATTTTCATATTTAGGTTTTAATCTTTTATAAACTGTATTTCTTTTTTAAGCTCAATTTTAATCCCAGGTAAACGCCACCTGCAGGAATAAAAACAATTAATACAATAGCCCAAATTGGAAAGTGCGAATGTATTAAAAATATATTTATGAATAATTGTACTATAGCATAAACACTGCTGATAACTAAATGAGAGACTTTTTCCTCATTCGCGAAAAGCTGATATAAGTGTCTTCTATGGGCTTCAAAAATATTCTCTTTTAAAAATATTCTTTCAATAATAGTAAGTACTACTTCCATTCCGTAGATTGCCAAAAGTAAGATGTATTTATACTCACCTGTTCTCATGATCAGCAATGTAATAAGCCCGATTACCCAAAATCCGATCCCCATACTTCCCACATCACCGGCAAAACATTTTGCTTTTTTTCTGAAATTAAAAAACAAAAAGACAAAGCATGCTAGTATAGGATAATAAATAAAATCATGATCAGTAAACTGAATAATTTCTCTGTTGATATACGCCAGAGAACCCAGGGTAACCAGACTGTAGATTCCTGTCATCCCATTAATACCATCCATAAAGTTATAGGCATTGAGTGTCCCTATGATCACAACAAATAATATAGGCCAAACCCAAAAAGGCATTAAGGCAAAGGCTCCGGTAAAATATAGCAGTAAAATAACTGAAATAAGATGGACAGACAGCCTTATTTTATTAGATAATGTCCTAATATCATCAATAAAACTTATTGTACATATCGCAAGCAGACCTAATCCAAAAGACCAATACTCCTCTATTACCAAGCTGGGATTAAACAACCCAAAAATAATAAATGCAACTGGAAAGATAATTCCTCCGCCTCTTAAGGTAATCTGTGTATGGGCGCTTCTGTGGTTGGGTTTGTCAATAATATTATATTTATCAGCTATTTTAAAATACAACAGCATTACAATAAATAAGACAATTATTATCATTATATATTCCATCATTTGTTTTTAAAGCTTTTTATTGTTTTAAAAAGGCCTTCTTCTGCGGATACAGGAAGTGTTTTTATATGTAAAGTATTCTTAATTTTTTCATTTGAAACCTGATAACTCTCTGTTAGCTTTTTCAATCTTTCGGAATTTAAAGGTAATTTTAGTGCATCACCTAATTTTGCTACTGAAGAAATCATTGCGGAAGGTAGCCTCCACAGCTTGCTTTTTCTACCTGAAGCCTTTCCTATAATTTTTATCAAATCATTTGTAGAAATACTTTCATCATCAGCAAAATTATAAATTCCGGAGGGAATATCTTTATTCTTAAGTATTTCGTGTATTAAAAAGTTTAAATTGTCAATACTCAAAAATGAACGTTTATTGTCAAAAGCAGCTAATGGCCACGGAACACCCTTTTCTACCACTTTATACAAGAGATTCAGATTTCCTTTATTTCCAGGACCATGGATCATGCATGGACGGATAATAAAAAATCTCTTTCCTTCGGGAAGTTTTTTTGATAATAAATATTCTTCAGCCAAAAGCTTAGATTTTCCATAAGGTGTCTTAGGGTCGGATGCATGTCCTTCATCCAAAATTCCATCAACGGTATCTGCTGTTGCTTTTACACTGCTAAAATAAATGAAATCTCTGATATCCGAATCCACAAATTCATCAAAAAGTTTCTTGGTAAGCTCTGTATTTACTTTAAAGTATTCCTCGTCAGCCGAAGTATTTGCTGTGTCGTGGGCTTTTCCTGCAAGATGGATCAAAGCATTGAAACCATCATGGAGTTTCCAGTCATTCCTTAAGGATAAACCTGAAAAAAAACAATTCTGTTTTTCTAAATATTCCGATAAGTTTTGCCCGACAAATCCAGAGATCCCTGTGATAAGTATGTTCATTTTAATAGCCTAATTTTGTATGTATTATATCCCAAACTTTTGTTTCTTCAAAGTTTTCTCTCACAAAACTTCTGCCGCTATCTCCATGAAGTTGCTTCATTTCGGGATTTTCAATATAAAATTCTATTTTTTCTATAATATCTTCCGCATTATTCTTAATAAAAACACCTGTTTTATTTTCTATAATTGATTCAGTACATCCTGTAGCTTTAGTTATCAAAACGGGCAAATTCATAGAAGATGCCTCCAAAGAAACAGTGGGAAATCCTTCACGATATGTAGGAAGTACAAAAACATCCATTAACTTGAAATATGGAGCTGCATTTAATACAAATCCTGTATTGATAATACGAGGGTCATTTTCAATCATCCTTTTTGATTCTTCGCTAATTGAATCTCTTTCTTCAATTGGCCCCACTAAAAGAAGCTTTATGTGATCGTATTCTTCTCTAAGGGTTTTCCATGCTTCAATAAGTTCATTAATTCCCTTATCTTTTACCAACCTTCCGACATACCCTATTACAAAATCTTTATCTGTAATTTTAGTGTTGTTCCTAATATCTTTTATCAGATACTCATCTTGTTTTTCCGGATTAAATTTATTTTCTGTATCTATTCCGTTACAAGTACCTAGGCCTAAAACTATATTTTTAGATCGTGCATTCAGGTGATCTGCTTCACTAATGGCTTTTACAGAGTTACTTACACAAACAACCTCGGTTGCTAATGTTCCAGAAAGTCTATCAATATTCTGAAGTAAAAATCTCTTAAGACCAGTACTGGTTTCATAAATGATACCATGTCTAAAATATATTCTGGTTTTTACACCAGACAAAGCTGCTGCTATCATTGAAACCATCCCTCCTTTAGGAGTATGACCTACTACTATTTCTATATTATTCTTTTTAATGAATTTATAGATTTTATAAATAGCTTTTAAATCAGTAATTGGACTTATATTTCGAGTAACATCTACAGCAAATGGTGTGTATTCCAGTGGCTCCGCCAGTTGAAAGAACTCTTCTGAAGGAGTACATCCAAGATAATAATCATTATTTGTTTTTTTACTAAGATATTTAAATTGCTTACCAAAAAAATGATTAATAACAAATGATACTGTAACAATGTGAAGAACTTTATAATTTTTCAATATGTAATGTATTAAAAGTTTTTCTTATTAAATATCCCCTTAGTATCTTTATTATCAGTTGTAGATATATTTTTGATATTAAGTTTAACCTGTTTATTGTCATTTTGAAGATCTACAAACCCGTTTTTCAAACTTTTCCAATTTCCATTTGTCACATTAACTGTTCCAGTGGGTTCATATTTCTTTTTATCCTTACTTGTTAATAGTCCAAAAGGATATTGATAATCATCACTAAAATAATTATCTATATTAATTGTTATATTTCTTTTGTATTTTGCATCATCTGTAGAAAATCCAAAAAGAACCACATATAATCCACCATTAAAATTATTTGATGTTATTACGTTCTTTAGGTTTACATTCTCAATGATATCTTTATGCCAACTAGGTTCTATGTCAATACCAAACATTGGATTCGTACCAAACGTATTAGAAACCAATATATTATCTAAAAAGACATTTTTCCCAGATGTAATTGCAATTCCATTTCTTCTTGCAAAATCTACTTTTGCATCCTTGATGTGAATATCTTCACAATATCCTCCATCTTCTGAACCAACAAATATCCCTTCTCCCCAAGTGTCCTTGATATCTGAATTATAAACAAAAACTTTTTTTGAATTTCTTATTCCGATTCCTGCTCCCCATTCACCTTTATTATCTATATGTGTTTTTCTATCACCTATAATCTTAGGATTATATAAAGTGACATTTTCTACATTATAAATTCGGATAATATCATACCAGTCCTTGATATTCTCAATATCCGTTTTTGGGGAATGATCTGCCTTTGCGCGAATTTCAGATTGAGATTGGAAAAAAATTTTAGAATTACTCTTCAAAAAAAGTCCTTTACTATTAATTAATACAGGAAAATTCGGAAATTTAACATTCCTTTTTTCATTTAAAATTTTTTGAATAATTTCTGTATAATCTACATTTCCATTCCTAGAATAGTTTTTAGGTAATGCAAGTGTGAGGTCATAATATATGGTGTTATCCTTTTTGAGGGTAATTTTTCTATTATTATAGGTACTCAACATAGACTTTGGTATATCTTTATACTTAAAGTCAGGTTCCTGGCAGCTGAAAAAGCTTGTTAATAGTATGTAACAAAAAATCAATTGTGCTTTTATTTTCATCTTATTATTTTTTTGCTAATGATTTTAAAAGAGGGTCATTATAATCCTGAAGAGAAATATTACCTGCTAATGTTTTATTTCTTCGTGCAATATAATAATTATCTAAACCTACTGTATTTATCAATAAAGCTAAATTACTTTTCAGATAAGAAGTCAAAATCATTTTCTTCTGCTTGAAGGGATGATTAGTTAGATATGGATTTTTTCTAAATATTTTTCTCTGCTGTTTTAAACGAAAAAGATATGTTTTAAGTTTGAATTTTAAGGGATCTCTATAAAAAAGTAAAGGTTCTTCTATTATTTTAAATACGGAATTTTCTCTACTTCGTAACCATAAATCAAAATCCTCTGCCCCAATAAGTTCTTCATCATATTTATATTTTTTGAACCATTCTGTTTTACCTGCAACAGTAGGATGTATAAAAGTTATTGTTTTTAAAGCATCTTCGTATGATGGAGGTATTTGAGCGAGTCTAAACCCTATTACTTCGTTTAGATCACCAATTATGACTGCTGATGAACCAACAACGTCAACATCCGGATTATTCTCTAAAAAATCAATCTGTTTTTCCAGCCGGTTGCTAAACATAATATCATCAGCATCCATCCTAATGAAGTATTTTCCTTTAACCAAATCAATTTGTTGATTAAGGCGATAGGAAATACCTTTATTAAGGCCATCCACATATAATTTTATTCTTGAATCATTAAATGATTTTACAATTTCCACAGACTTATCTGTACTACCGTCATCAGTGATAATTAATTCAAAATTTGTATGACTTTGATTCAGGATAGAGTTTAATGTAAATTTTAAAAATTTCTCTGCATTAAACATTGGAATAGCAATCGAAACTAATATATTATCATTCATTTTACTCACTATAATTTAATCCAATCACCAGGAATGAAATATTTTACATTATCTTTTAAAAAATTCACATACCAATTCCGTGGCGCTATTACTGTTTTATTTTCATTTTTATTCAACCATGCAGCCCACCAACTGAAGGTACTGTTGGCTATAATTTGATTTTTGCATTTACTCATTAGCAGCATATCTTCAATAGCAGAATTTCCTTCAATAAAATTAAACTCACTTCCTTTAAAGTTATCCTTAGCCCATTCTTTATCTTCAGTAAAGATAAAAAAAACAGGGTTATCAATTTTTTCTTTAATCAGTTGAATTGCTTTCCTATAATAATCCATATCACATATATGAAATATTTTAGCATTTGCCGCAATATTCATGTAATCTCCTCTCCTAATATGGATACTTACAGAATTAGTATTTTTAATTTGAGAAATTAAGCTACTTAGCCTAGTCTCGGACTCTGTAGATAATTTTATCTTATCTTTTAACAACTGAGAAATATAATTAGGATATTCCTGATTCTGCCAATATCCATCATAATAACATTGATCTCTTAAGTCCTTTTCTACAGTATGGATATTTACACTTTGTATTTTATGTGTCTTATTAAAGACTGGAAATTTTTGAATCAATTTTCGCTCAATTTTTCTCAATGGGCCATTAAACATAAAATATTCTCCCTCCTCAAAACTATCCTCAAGATAAATAGGTAAATCAAATTTTTGAATATCTAATTCTCTTTTTGTAAAACTCTTATTTTCTATTTTAGTTTGAGAAAAATACTTCACATTAGTATTCAGAACTCCAGCAGTATATTGTCCAAATGCATACTGAAAAAGCTGGTTGCCTAATCCTCCTGATATTTTTACATAAATCATTTTTTCCTAAATTTTATAATAATTGAAGGGACACCTGCATTAATTGAATACATTTCTGTATCTTTTGTTACTACAGCACCTGCAGCTACAATACTTCCTTTTTTAATGGTAACACCATCCGTAATTACAGAGTTCGCACCTATCCATACATCATCCTCAATAATGATACCTTTTTCGCTTGATCCTTGTAAAATCATAGGGATATCTGTTTGCAAAAAGTTATGATTCCCTCCTGCAATCATACAATTGGGAGCAATCATTACATTTTCACCTATTGAAACAATACCATAAATTGAGGTACCAGGATTGATCTGTGTGTGATCACCTATTTCAAGTTTTAAAGGCCATAGGGTAACAAAAGGATTAATTTGAACTTTTTTACCCAAGCTTATATGTTTATGATTTCTTATTGAACTTCTTAACGATATGTATGATAAAAAACCTATTTTTTTGAATAAGAGAAGATGTATGGGATATAACAAAATCGTTTTTAAGGCTCTAAAAAAAACAAAAAAATATAAAAAAGGATTATGTAGAAGTTTGTATAATTTTGAACTATCTTTTTGCATAAATATATTTTAAAATATCTTGATAATCTTTTTTCTTAGATTTATTATTCGTTAAAGTAAAATAAATTAGTTTTATAGAATTTGAAAAGAGTTCTATATATTTATACTTCGTCTGACTGGATATATTAAAATGCTTTTTAAAGTAATAAAAATAGCTGTCAAACTCAGTTTTCATTTTAAAAAAAGTACTTGAAGATGCACCTTGTAAATGTATTATTTTAGCTTCAGGTACAGACATCATTTTCAGTCCTTTCTTTTTTATTCTCAGTTGTAATTCTCCATCTTCAACATACATAAAAAATGCAGGATCAAAACCACTTAATTCATCAAACAACTCTTTTTCCATTAACAAATCTGCTCCAATTACAATTGCTACATCCTGAGGTTTACCCGATTCATTAAACACATTATTATTCAGAAGAAATGACAAATGAAGTCTATAAGCTATTATTGAAAAAAGTGAAGGATAATACATTGAAAAAGAAAAATTTGGTTTCATATCTTCTGTAAACAAATTTCCACCACACGCTCCTATTTCTTTATTCTTATCTTTAAAATCAAATAATATTTTAATGGCATTATTGATAAGGATTGTATCACTGTTTAACAAAAAGACATATTTTCCTTTTGCATATGAAACACCTAAATTATTAGCTTTTCCAAAACCTAAGTTTTCATCGCTTTGAACAAAGATTACTTCAGGAAAGTTTTCTGATAGCATCTTATTAGGACTTTTAACTGAATTGTTATCTACTACAATAATTTCGTAAAGAAGATTTTCCGTCTTATCAATTATAGAAGTTATACATTCTTTTAAAAGCTTTTCTGTATTGTAATTAACAATAATAATTGAAACATCCATCATTTATGGTTTAAAAATACCTATATAAAAAAAGTTTAAATAAAAATAGGCAAAACTCACTGCAATCACAATAATTCTGCCTAAAAGATTAGGTCTTATAACTGAAAATACTATTGGTATGAAAAGAATATCTGCTACGGCAAATAAGTCTGCAATTCTTCCTGCATAAACAGGATTAAAAGATAGTGCAGCTAGAGAACCGATACTTAGAATATAAAATTTAAATAATAATATACTGTATTTGTTAATCTCCTGAAGTTTGTCCAGTTTATAGAATGCAAAATAAGCTATTGCAATTCTCATAATCTGCCATGCATTAAAAATATTCAACTCTGTTCCCTCTATGAAATCATATGCATTTACCTTGTTCTGCATAAATATGGGAAGAACATCCTGTATAGCTACTAAAACTCCTGATAAAAGAGTAGAAATAAGATAGCAAACAGGAATCACAAGTGCATAGACTTTCTTATTAATCTTGGTAGGGTTTATAAACCAGAACAAGAAAACAAAAAATGCGGAGTAATGAAATAAAAATGCGGTTAAGGCTAGAATTAGAAATACCTTCCAATTTCTATCATACAGTGGTTTAATACATAATAATATTAATCCTGATGCAACTCCTGCTCTAATTTGGGTCATATCCTGCAATAAAAACAAATATGAAAAATACACCAATAAAGAAAGCAAGGGGAGATCACTGTATTTTTTTATTGCATAGATTTTGGTACTTACTCCTAAAAGTGCATAGATAAAGATAAAGTAATCAAAATCTAGATTCCAGACCTTTTTAATAAGATATAAGGCAAATCTAAAGGATGGTTCTTTTGATTCTGTTTCATGTTTATCCGAAAACATATAGTAGTACATTTCGTAGTCTCTATCAAAAAAAGGAGGTCTTAAACCTGCAATAAGAACTAAGCCTATTCCTACAAAAAAAATTAAAAAATTTCTGAATGGAAGTTTTTTATATTCTAAAATGCCAAATAAAGCAATAAAACTAAGAAAAAAATAAGAGACTATAATTAATTCTGACATTCCTATTTCTTTTGTAATATTTGTAAATCTTTTATCACTTCAAAAGGCCATTTCCACCCCTGATATATCAAAGTAACTACTAATGGAACTACAATCATTCCCAGTACATTATTTCCTAAGAAATTAAAATATGCTAAAAGCCCTAATACAATAGCTACTCCTGAAATCATTGAAGCCTTAAAAAAAGGTACATGATTTTTAGTTACCAAAACTGCACCTGCCATAGAAACATTAGTCTCAATTAAAGATGAGATTAAAAGTAGCACAATCAATGAGGAAAGAATAAGCTGTGTTTTACTATGCAAAAGATCTAAAATATAAGGCCCTACTATGACTATTATACACCCACAGATTAAATAAGTAAGTACCATAAATAGGATTCCTCGTTTATAGATATTTCTAATAAACTCAATATTGTTTTTAACTCTTGAATCTACAATTTTAGGAATATAAGTTAATATATAGATACTACTTAATCCCGAAATCACACTTACTAATTGTATTGTTACCCCATAAGAGGCTATGTCTGTTAGTGCCAGGTAAAAAGACCCAATAATAAGTGATGATTTTGTGACCATAAACCCGCCCAATGAAGTTAAACCCATTTTGATTGCGTTTGGGGAAATGGATTTAAGGATATCTTTTTGCTCATTCCCCTTACACTCACGTAATTTTTCTGTAATTTCTGAATCATAAAAGGCACGATAAGAAAGAAAACGAATAATTAAAACTGAAGATAACTGAGCTGCAACAATAGCAATAAGTCCTAAATTAAACCAAATTAAAATAGTCGCCAAAAACAGATAAACTACCTGCCCAATAACATTAATCTGTTTTAATCTTTTAATTTTCCCTCTTCCTTCCAAAAGAGAATCATAATAAAGTGTATATAAATTGTAAGAAGTTATAACACATAGAATCCCCCAAGAAATATATACTTCAGTATGAGAGTTATTATATTTTTTCAATAGTGTGAAGATATAATAAGTTCCCAGTGTGGATAATAAAAAGAAGCAGACAAGAGCCAATCTGGCATAAAACCATCGCATAGCATTAATCAACCCCTTCAATAAAGAATAACTTACTCCTTTTTCTGATTCATTTTCAAATCCATATGATTGCAGCTTTTTCACACCACTAAAAACGTAGGTTACATTTCTTGCGAAAGAAGGATTAAATCCAAAATCCAAAAGATATGAAAAAGCTGTAATAGACATAAAAACCGTCCAGATTCCTACTGTTTCTGAAGGCATTTTATTTAAAATAACCGGTAGTAATAATGCAGAAGAAGCAATCTTAAAAAAGGTTGCTAAATAATTCCAAATAATATCACTTCTTCCAATATTCATTAAACTAAATTATTAATATACCAATTATACATTTCCTTTACTCCATTCTCAATCTCAACATTGTGTTTCCAACCCAAAGAATTTAGCTTTGATACATCAACTAATTTTCTCATTGTTCCATCTGGCTTAGAATCGTCAAAAAGAATATTTCCTGAAAAATTTATTTCTCCAGCAATCAGGAATGCAAGATCTTTTATTGTTAAATCTTTTCCTGTTCCAATATTGATATGGGTATTTCTGATCTCTTTTTTATCCGCAGTGACATCTGTAAAATTTATATTTTCCATTAAGAAAATACATGCATCAGCCATGTCCTCACTCCATAAAAACTCTCTCATAGGTTTTCCTGTACCCCATAGCTCTACTCTATCTTTTAAAATACCATATTTTGCAAGAATACTTTCTATAGCTTCATTACTATGACTACCTGAAATTCCTTCTACAGGTCTTTTGTCTAAGTCTTTTCGTACTGTTTCCCAATCATTGTTCATTAATGAATTGGCTAAATGTATCTTTCTGATCATTGCAGGAAGCACATGGCTTTTTTCAAGATCAAAATTATCGTTAGGACCATACAAGTTTGTAGGCATTACAGAAATGAAATTTGTTCCGTACTGAATGTTGAAACTTTCACACAATTTAATCCCTGCTATTTTAGCAATTGCATAAGGCTCATTGGTATATTCCAATATATCTGTAAGCAATTCTGTTTCATTAATAGGTTGGTGAGCTTCTTTAGGGTAAATACAAGTACTCCCCAAGAAAAGAAGTTTTTTTACATTATGCTTATATGATTGATAGATTACATTTTGTTGAATCTGGAGATTGTTATATATAAAGTCAGCCCTATAAGTATTATTTGCCATAATCCCCCCCACATATGCAGCCGCTAAAAAAACATACTCTGGTTTTTCATCTTCAAAAAACTTTTCCGTAACATCTGCATTCATCAGATTAAGTTCTTTTGATGTTCTTCCGATTAGATTTGTATATCCACTTTCTGAAAGCTGCTTCCATATTGCAGACCCAACCAATCCTTTATGCCCTGCTACATATATTTTGCTATTCTTCTCCATTGTATATAATTAACGTTTTTTTACATATTCAAGATCATGTTTCACCATGATTTCTACCAATTCATCAAATGATGTTTGTGTAGGGTTCCATCCCAAAAGGGTTTTAGCCTTGGTAGGGTCACCTAAAAGCTGATCTACTTCTGATGGTCTGAAATATTTTGGATCTACTTCCACTAAAACTTTATCTGATGCACTATCAATTCCCTTTTCATCAACTCCCGTTCCTTCCCAACGAATTTCTATATTTGCAACTTTAAAAGCTTTTGTAATAAATTCACGTACAGTATGCATTTCTCCAGTAGCAATTACAAAATCTTCCGGTTGATCATGTTGCAACATAAGCCACATACATTCTACATAATCTTTGGCATATCCCCAATCTCTTAAAGAGTCAAGATTTCCCATATAAAGCTTCTCCTGAAGTCCTTGAACAATCCTAGCTACTGCTAACGTAACTTTTCTGGTAACGAAATTCTCACCTCTTCTCTCACTTTCATGATTAAAAAGAATTCCATTTACAGCAAACATATCATATGACTCTCTATAGTTTTTAGTAATCCAAAAACCATACTGTTTTGCAACACCATATGGACTTCTAGGATAGAACGGTGTAGTTTCTTTTTGTGGAACTTCTTGAACAAGACCAAATAATTCAGAAGTGGATGCCTGATATATTCTTGTTTTTTTCTCCATTCCTAAAATCCTTATTGCTTCTAGCAGTCTTAACGTTCCAACAGCATCAGTTTCTGCAGTATATTCCGGTACATCAAAACTAACTTTAACGTGGCTTTGTGCTGCTAAATTATAAATTTCATCAGGTTGGGTAAGTTGTATAACCCTCATTAATGAGCTAGAATCAGTCATATCTCCATAATGTAAGTTAATTGACCTTTTTTGGTGCATATCTCTTACCCATTCATCGAAATAAAGATGTTCTATTCTATCAGTATTAAAAGATGATGAACGACGAATAATACCATGCACTTCATATCCTTTTTCAATTAAAAATTCAGCTAGAAATGATCCGTCTTGTCCTGTAATTCCTGTGATTAATGCTATTTTCCCCATATTTGTATTCTAAATTCTTTAATTATTATTAAGCTATTACAACCTTTATTTTCTAAACTATGTTAAATCTGATTTTTCTTTTTCTAAAGTTTCGTATATATATTTTACGTCTTGTGAGTTTTCTTTATTTAAAACCAATATAGCATCTTTAGTATCCACAAGGATGGAATTTTCAAGACCTATAAATTGAACAAATTTTTCTCCATCTCCTATGTACATATTTCCATTTTCATCAACTGGATAATTATTTCTTATAAGATAATCGTAAAGAGAATCGAAAGCTCCTAAATCTGACCAAAAGAAATCTGATCTTACCATTTTAATTTTTTTACTTCTTTCCATCACCGCATAGTCAATACTTTTGGATGGAATAAGCTTCATAAAATCTGGTTTTATAGCTGCATTCTCGGTTTTATTCTCCCAGGCATTTTTAGCAGATACGAATATTTCATGATCATACAAAAACAATTCATCAAGCATTGTTTTTGCTTTAAAACAAAACATACCACTATTCCACATAAATCTACCACTTTTAACAAACTCAATAGCAGTTTCTCTATTAGGCTTCTCCCGGAATCTCAATACATCATCCCCTTCATATTCAATATAGCCATAACCTGTTTCCGGTCTTATAGGATTTATCCCGAATGTTGCTATAAATCCTTGCTCAGCAAATGAAATAGCATTCTTAATTGCTATTTCATAAACATCGTCATCATCAATTATATGATCAGAGGGTGTTACTAATAAAACATCATCTTCATCTGCCGCAAAACAAGCCAAAGCAATAGCTGCTGCAGTATTCCTAGGTAATGATTCTGTAATCGATAAAACGGGTAAGTCTAAATTTTTAAGCCATTTCTCACCAATTTTAAAATTTTCAGAATTTGATATAACAATTAAACTATCAACAAATTTTTTATTTCTATTAATGGTTAAATTAAACAAAGAGTTTCCCTGAAACATTTCAAGATACTGTTTGGGATTTTGTTTTCTGGACAACGGCCAAAGCCTGGAGCCAACCCCTCCACTTAAAATTACATTTTTTATAGACATTATTTATTAAATATTTTTTGCCACCATTTCATTTCTTCTGCATTATATCCATATCCATATTTATTTCCATACCCTAAGAAGTCTTTACTTACATCATTTAAAACAAATGCAACATTTTTAATTTTACTCGAATTAATATTACTATTAGCAAATTCAATTAAGGCTTTTTCTGTATAAGCAGATCTGGAAACGTATAATGTCACGTCAGCAAGTTCAGCAATAAGGAAGGAATCAGTAACAAGCATAAGAGGAGCTGTATCTAATATAATATAATCATAATTACCTTCAAGTTCTTTGATTAGTTTTTCATATCGCCCATTTGTAAGAAGTTCTGTAGGATTCGGAGGAATACTTCCAGAATAAATTACATCCAGATAAGGGTTAAATGTTGATACGTGTACAATATCCTCTACTTTTGTTTTATCATCGTATAGATATTCAGTAAGTCCTAGTAATCCTTTTCTTGCTGTATTATATCTTTGAAGCTGAGGATTTCTAATATCAGATCCAATAATTAATACTTTTTTATTAGGAGTAGCTAATGTAAGAGCCAGATTTACCGAAATAAATGTTTTTCCTTCACCTTTTACTGTGGAAGTTACAAAAACAATTTTTGCTTCTTTCTTTTTAGGTAACATAAAATTCATATTGGTAATAAGAATCCTGAATGCTTCTGCCAATGGGGAAAGATCATTAAGTTTTACCAATTCATCCTGCCCTTTATTTAAGCTAGGAATTTCTCCAATTACAGCCTTACCATGAGAAAGAGTTTCTAAATCATGCTTAGATTTAATTTTATTATTTAATAACTCTTTAAGATAAATTAATAATAAGGGAATAAGTAGGCCAACAATCAATGCACCTCCTAAATAAACAATTTTTTTAGGAGCTACCGGCTTTAGAGAAGCATATGCATAATCTACAATCCTTGCTTTATCTGCGGTGACAGCCAAAGAAATAGCTGTCTCTTCTCTTTTCTGTAATAGAAGTAAATATAAGTTTTCCTTTATCTGTTGTTGTCTCTCAATACTTCTAAATA
Source organism: Chryseobacterium rhizosphaerae (assembly GCF_003385455.1). Taxonomy (GTDB): domain Bacteria; phylum Bacteroidota; class Bacteroidia; order Flavobacteriales; family Weeksellaceae; genus Chryseobacterium; species Chryseobacterium rhizosphaerae. The sequence goes on from NZ_QNUF01000006.1 coordinate 35,906, forward strand.
TCTTCTCCTGAGCAGGAATCTTTGTAATTTTTGAACTAATCTTATTTTGCTCTCCTTCATATTGGTTTTTAGCTAATTGAATTCCTGTTCTGTTTTTAATAAGGCTTTCCATAACAGAGCCTTTTAAAGACGAAATCTGTTTATTAAGATCGATAATTAGTGGGTTTTGAGGAGTTGCATTTTCTAATAAACGGTTTCTTTCCAGTACCAGCTGATTGTATGCAGAAATATTAGCTGTAGCAGTAGTATTATTTAAACCAATATTGGTAGGCAGAACCTGACTATTATTTTGTCTACCCATAAAATCAATCAATGTATTGGTCAGTTCAAGCTGAGATTCCAGGTCAATCTGTTTTGCTCTTGCTTCTGCAGAAACTTCAAGATTAATTTTAGCTTCTGTTACCAGATCAGTAATCTGATTATTTGATTTGAACTTTTCCTTTTCATTTTCTACCTGCCCCAATTCATTCGAAATGATATTGATTCTATCATCTATAAAATCTTTTGTTTTTTTTGATTCTGAATTTTTATCTGAAATAGCTTCGTTATTATAAGCCTCTACTAATTTGTTTATTAGATCTTTGGCTTTAAAAACATTGGCATAGTTAAGGGATAATCCAATTACTGTAGCATCTTTATTTACTAACGCCACATTTAATATTTTCTGTAAATTATCTACGGCACCATCGACCGTTGAATAAGTCATATAAATATCCCTTATTTCACCAGCTTCGAATTTATTGAACTGGGAATTTTTCAATATCATTATATTAGCATAAGGAAGACTTATAATTTTATTAAATTGAGTTTTAACCTCAGGTAATTCATCGCTAGATAATGTTATATTATCACCAGAAATTTTTATTAAAACAGGTTTTTTAGGTCCTTTTGTAAAGGCCTTTTCATTAACTACTTCAATAATAATAGGAGATGTGCTTTTGTAAAGTTCTTTTTCTGTTAAGCTATATTCTGTGTAAACCGAAGTTTGTAATCTTAACTGCTTTACAACTTCCTGCATTAACTTTTTAGACTTAAAAATTTCTATTTCATTCTCTATACTATTGGTTCCCATACCCCCCAGACCCGACAGATCCTGAAGAACACCAAAATCCCCCGCTACAGAAGGCACTTTTTTAGCGTCCTTAATAAGCACCGAAGACTTGATACTATATATTGGCGTAGCTAACTTTAAATAGAAATAAGTAATAACCAAAGAAAATATAGGGACAATAACAAACCACAGCCAATTTCTTAAATAGGGTTTAATTATTTCCTGAATATTAATTTCTTTTTCCGATTCTTCAATAACTGGATTATCCATTATTTAATTTTAAATTTTACAAATTATTCTGTTAAAAAACAACAGATATTTATTAGTTTTATTATTTTAGTTATAGTCTAGCATCTACTAAACTTCTATCGATACAAGCTTTAGTGTCAAAGATAACGCTATCTTTCTTCTTTAGTTTTTCAAAATCTAAGGTAAGAAATTCTTTATGGGATACAGCAACTATAATAGAGTCATATTTTTTATCTTCCGGAAGCTGGTCAAGAATACTTATACCATATTCATGTTCCACCTCGGATTTATTTACCCATGGATCAAAAATATCAACTCCAATTCCGTAATCTATTAATTCATTATAAATATCAATGACTTTGGTATTTCTAACATCAGGACAATTTTCCTTAAAAGTCACTCCTAAAATTAGCGCATGTGAACCTTTAATAACATTGCTTTTTGCTATTAATAATTTCACCACTTTTGAAGCTATAAACTTTGCAATTGAGTCGTTTACTCTTCTACCGGATAAAATAACATCCGGATGATATCCCAATTGCTCTGCTTTATGCGCTAAATAATATGGATCTACAGAAATACAGTGACCACCTACTAATCCAGGTTTATATTGTAAGAAATTATACTTTGTACCAGCAGCTTCCAGAACATCGTGAGTATCTATTCCCATCCTGTCAAAGATAAGAGCTAACTCATTCACAAAAGAAATATTCACATCTCTTTGGGCATTTTCAATCGCTTTAGATGCTTCAGCAACTCTTATGCTGGGAGCTTTATGGGTACCTGCTGTAATGATTGTTTTATATAGATGATCTACTTCTTCTGCAATTTGAATAGTAGATCCTGAAGTTACTTTCTTTACACTTGTCAAAGTGTTTATTTTATCCCCAGGATTAATTCTTTCTGGAGAGTATCCTACAAAAAAATCTTCATTGAATTTTAACTGAGAATACAGTTCTAATATCGGAACACATTCCTCCTCTGTACAACCGGGAAAAACAGTAGATTCAAATATAACAATATCTCCTTTTTTTATAATCCCACCAAGCATTTTTGATGCTGTAAGTAACGGATTTAAGTCAGGAGCATTATATTTGTCTATGGGAGTTGGTACAGTGACTATAAAAATATTACAGTCTAAAAGTTCTTTCAGTTCGCTTGTACCATGATAACCTATACTTCCGCCAGATTCTTTATAGGAATTTAAGCCATCATTAAGCTTATGGAGATCCGCTTCCTGTGTTAAATCGTAGCCATTATTAAGCTGGTTAATTCTGTCTGCATTAATATCAAAACCCAAAACCGGATAATGACCTGCAAACTCCAAAGATAAAGGTAACCCTACATATCCTTGCCCAATAACAGCTATTTTATATGATTTCATTTCTTTGTGATTTTATTAGAAGAGCCTTTATCTTTACTTTATAATACAATTTATGTAAAGTTGCATTTATAGATATATAATACTCTTACTTTTTAAACAAACCAACCACTACGGCAAGTGCAGTGACAATAACAGAAGCTGCTGTCAGATAAATCGCTGTATTAGGGTTTTGCTTAGAAGCTATGTCTCTTGCTTTATTTGACGGAACAATAACAGCATCCCCTTGCTTCAAGTTAAAATATGGGGAATTAATAAGGTTAGCGTCCTGTAAATTAATTTTACCATGGGTAACTGTTCCGTTTTCAGTTCTTATTACTAAAATATCAGTCCTTTTACCATACATGGTTAAATCCCCTGCTAGTCCTAAAGCATTGAGGATAGTAGCCTGCCCGTTAGATATGGTATAGTCTCCCTGTTTATTAACCTCACCTAAAACTGTTATTTTAAAATTAGCAAGTCTGACACTTATCGTCGGATTTATAACATATTGGCTTACTTTATCCTTTACTTCATTTTTAAATTCTATAAGTGATTTACCTTTTGTATCAATCTTACCAAGTACAGGAAAATCTATATTCCCTTCAGTGTCAACAATATATGTGGGTCCGGAAATGGTTGTCATCCCTTGGTTAGGAGTATTTCCTCCAGCAAAATTATTTGTTTGAACGATTTCAGAAGAAGAATAGTTTTGATTGAATGGTTTTACTACATCCATATCTTTTGCAGTAATCAAAACCACTAATTGATCACCAGTTTGTATAGTAGAATTAGAATTTTTAGCAGATGATTCTATTGCAACATTTTCTATATTCTGCATATAATTTAAATCATTCTGGGCATTTTCCTTTACCTTACATGATACTAATAAGAATACAAAAAATATCCCTAATATTTTACTTTTCATATTTTAAAATTGTGCAAATATACACTTATATTTTTTTCTATTTATCTAAAACCTCGTAGATTGAATTATTGCTTATAAATTCAGGAACAATGAGTTTTAAAATTTTAACGACCTCTACTTTCTCTTTATTGACAGAAGCCTCCCCAATCAAATGAACAAGACTCTCTATTTCTGAAAATGACATGGTAGGATCTTTGGAAATCATAATCTTTTCATTATGGGTAGGGAGAGTTTTTGCATTGTCACTCAACAGCTCTTCGTATAGCTTTTCTCCCGGTCTAAGTCCTGTGTAAATAATCTTAATATCAATATTGGGTTCAAATCCTGATAATTTAATCATTCTTCTGGCCAGATCAAGAATCTTCACTGGCTCACCCATATCGAAAACAAAAATTTCACCTCCCTGTCCCATTGTTCCGGCCTGAAGAACCAGTTCACAAGCCTCTGGAATGGTCATAAAATATCTTACAATATCAGGATGAGTGATTGTTACAGGTCCTCCAGCTTCAATCTGTTTTTTAAAATGTGGAATAACAGAACCGTTTGACCCCAGAACATTCCCAAATCTTGTGGTAATAAACTTCGTTGAATTTCCCTCAGCATGTTGTAAAGACTGAACAAATAATTCTGCAGCTCTTTTAGAAGCTCCCATTACATTAGTAGGGTTTACAGCTTTATCCGTAGAAATCATCACGAATCGGTTTACTTTGTAACGACTGGATAAAACAGCAATATTTTTTGACCCTAAAACATTTACACGAATTGCTTCATTAGGATTGTCTTCAACAAGAGGTACATGTTTATAGGCTGCAGCATGGTAGACCATTGAGAAATTATACATTTCGAATAACGGCTCAACCCTATGTATATTGGAAACATCTGCCAAAACAAATTTAAACCTGATATGAGGAAACTTATCTTTCATTTCAAGCTCAATATCATATAACGGCGTTTCAGCCTGATCTAACACCACGATTAAAGAAGGTGTAAACTGAGCAACCTGTCTTACAATTTCGCTGCCGATAGAACCGGCACCACCAGTAACCAGTACATTTTTACCATAATGTCTGCTTTTGACTTCTTCGTTTTCAATTTTTATAGGCTTTCTGTTAAGTAAATCTTCAATTTGAAGATTTCTGATTGATCCTCCCAGATCACTATCTCTTAGTTTTTGTACAGAAGGAGCTTTAAAAACATTCAGATCTTTTTCCAGAAATAAATTCACCCAGGAATTCATCTCATCCTTAGCCATCATTTCTTTTACAATAATAACTCCGTCAACAAGAAGGTCATCTTTGGTATTTTCTTCAATTTTTTCTTTTGCATAAATAGGCTTCCCTAAAAGCGACGCCCTTTTCGAGTCCGTTCTTTGTGTCAAGAAACCTACAACCTGGTAAGGAAGGTTAGGATTATCCAGAATAGCCCTTGCAATAGCAATGGACTGTTCATCAATCCCCAACACAAGGATTCTTTTTTTCAACGTACTTCTCCTATATTCTCTGACAATATGAAAGAATTCTTTGACATAGAGTCTAAAAAGAAATAATCCCATAAAGGATATAACAAAGTATAAAACTAGATAGGGGGTTAAAATGAATTTCCCTCCGGTAATCCAGAAATACATCAGATTAATTGTCGCAACGACAAATAATGTAGAGAAGCAGGAAACAAGAAGTTTAAATAAGTCTATAAATGTGGAATGTCTGATAATCCCTGCATATGTTTTAAAAAAATACATAAATGCTGTATTTACCAAAATGATAAAAGCAAAAACAATACTTTTCTCTTCATGATAAATAAACTCTTTTTGGGTAATTTTTTCAATGATATACGTAGAAAGAAATAAGGATACTACCAAAATAATAATATCTATTACGAGTATTATCCATCTGGGAAGATATCTTACATCTGAGAGATTGACAACATTATCTCCTCCAAATATTTTTTTTCTAAGAGAGTTATACATTGTCTTGATTGGTGTTCATATGTTATTAAATGTGGTACAATTTCTAGCCGCTTAATTCAACTCACGTTGAATCATTCGTGCAAAATTAAAATAAAATATCATCAATATCCTAAATCTAAAAAATAATTTTACTTTCTTAGATTTTTAAGGACATCTGCAATTCTATTTTTATCTTCAGCAGAAAGATTGGTCCCTGACGGCAAGCATAAACCCGCTTCAAAAAGCATACCACAAATATTATTTCCAAAAAACCTATACCCTTTATATAAGGTTTGCAAATGCATAGGTTTCCATAAATATCTGGTTTCTATATTATTCTCAGAAAATATTTTTTTTAATTTTTCTTTTGTCATTCCATAATTATTTCCTCCAATGGTGACAGTGTTCAACCAATAATTAGAGAAAAAATCTTCACTTGGTTCTTCCAAAAGATGGATGTTTTCATCTTTTCCAAGGATATCCTGATAAAACTCATGGTTTTCTCTTCTCTTGGATACCCTGTCTTCTAAAACATCCAATTGCCCTATTCCTATCCCCGCAGAGATATTACTCATTCTATAGTTATATCCTATGTCTGAATAGCTGTAATACTCTTTATTTTCGTTGGCCTGGGTAGAAAAAGAAAGAGCCCTTTCTTTATTCGTCTTACTTCTCGATATTAAAATTCCTCCACCTGAAGTAGTAATAATCTTATTTCCATTAAAACTAATCACAGACAAATCTCCAAATGTTCCACAAGGTCTATTTTTATAAGTACTGCCCAGAGCTCCGGCACTGTCTTCAATAACAGGAATTTCATATTTCCTGGAAATCTCAAGGATGTCATCTACCATAAATGGCATTCCATATGAAGAGACAGCAATGATTGCCTTCGGCTTCTTGCCTTGCTGCAGACAATATTTAACAGCATCTTCCAAAGCATTGGGACACATATTCCAAGTAGAAGCTTCACTGTCTACAAAAACAGGAATTGCTCTCTGATAAAGTATAGGATTAGCAGAAGCTACAAAAGTAAAGGACTGGCAGATCACGAAATCACCTTCTTCGACATTCAAAAGCCTCAATGCAAGATGTATTGCCGCTGTCCCGGAAGACAAAGCTGTCACGAAGGAATCTTTGCCAAAATAATTTTCAAGTCTTTTTTCAAACTCATCTATATTTGAACCGTACTGAGAAACTCCGTTTGTATCCAATGCAGTCTGTATATATTGCAGCTCGTTACCTCCTAAGTGCGGAGGTGACAGCCAGATCTTATTCTTTTCCAATTTGTGTGTTTTTTGTTTAGTTTATGTTTATTCAAAAATATCATTTATTTTCTCATATTCAAAACCTCTGCTCATTAAATATTTTATAGTTTTTGATTTTCTCTGATATTCCTTAAGTCCTGTCTGTTTAGAGAAGTAATCTTCGTAGATTCTTGTAATGGTTTTCACGTAATCATCTTCATAAATTTCGTCAAAACACATATTGATCAGTTTTTCAGAAATCTGTTTCTGCTTAAGATTCATTTTGATTTTATTCTTCCCCCAGTGCTTGATATAAAACTTCCCTCGGATATAACTTCGTGTAAACCTTTCTTCGTTCAGATAATTTTCTTTCAGAAGATACAATATAATTTCCTCCTTTGCCTCCTCAATAAGCAAAAATTCTCTCATTTTCTGCTCTACCTCAGCATGACATCGGTCCTGATAAACACAATAGTTCACCAATTTCATTTTAATTTCATCAAAAGTAAAAGATTTCTTTTCCATATTTACAAAAAAAAGAATGAGCCGTTGCTCATTCTTTGTATTATATTGTTTCTGTTATATTAATAATTGAATAGAGCTTTTCCTTCCATTAATTCATTAACCTTCTTTCTTACAGATCCAAGAACCTCTTCATTTTTAATATTGTCTACCACATCAGAAATAAATCCGGCAATGGTATCCATATCATTTTCCTTAAGTCCTCTTGTTGTAATCGCTGCTGTTCCTAATCTGATACCAGATGTTGTAAATGGTGATTTGTCATCAAAAGGAACCATATTTTTGTTACAAGTAATATCGGCAAGAACTAATGCTTTTTCAGTTTCTTTACCATTTACTCCCTTATTTCTAAGATCTACAAGCATCAGGTGATTATCTGTACCTCCGCTCACAATGTCAAATCCTCTGTCGATCATTGCTTTGGATAACGCCTGAGCATTTGCTTTAACTTGCTTTGCATATGTCTCAAACTGTCCATCTATAGCTTCTCCGAAAGCTACTGCTTTACCGGCAATCACATGCTCCAAAGGCCCTCCCTGGATTCCTGGGAATACAGCTCCGTCCAATACCTGGCTCATCATTTTAGTTTCTCCTTTTGGAGTTTTGTGACCATATGTATTTTCAAAGTCTTTCCCCATCATGATCATTCCTCCTCTTGGACCTCTTAATGTCTTGTGCGTAGTAGTCGTTACTACGTGACAATGCTCAAATGGTGAGTTTAATAATCCTTTAGCTACTAATCCTGCAGGGTGTGCTATATCTGCCCAAAGTGTTGCTCCAATTTCATCTGCGATTTCTCTGAATTTAGCATAATCAAGATCTCTTGAATATGCTGAGAAACCTGCAATCATCATTTTGGGTCTTTCTCTTAAAGCGACTTCCCTCATTTGGTTATAATCAATAAGTCCTGTTTCTTTTTCTACACCGTAAGAAACCACTTCGTATTGAATTCCTGAAAAATTCACTGCAGAACCATGAGTAAGGTGTCCTCCCATTGAAAGGTCCATTCCCATAATTTTATCTCCAGCTTTCAAAACAGCAAGATAAATGGCAGCATTGGCCTGAGAACCTGAATGTGGCTGAACATTCACATAATCTACTCCGAAAAGTTCTTTTGCTCTGTTGATGGCTAATGTTTCAACCTCATCTACCACTTCACATCCCCCGTAATATCTTTTTCCGGGATATCCTTCAGCATATTTATTTGTCAGTACACTTCCCATTGCTTTCATTACGTTTTCAGAAACAAAATTTTCTGATGCGATAAGCTCTAATCCATGGGCTTGTCTTTGTCTTTCCTTTTCAATCAGGTCAAAAATAATATCCATTTTACTTTTAGTTTTTGAAATTTTTCACCCCAAATGTACGGAATTTCCCTTGAGATTTTGGTATCAAATCATATGATTTTTAGCCCCTAAGTGTTGTAAAACCTTATCGGGAATATATAATTATAAATTTCCAGCCCTAAACCGGTGACCATAATTTTTAACCCAATTACAAGCTTTCCAAAAATAAAACTCTGTTGTGATTGCATCTGAGAAACAAGTATTCAACAATTTTTTTATTCTTTACCTCTTGAAAAATGGAGGCTATACAGAAGGACAACTCGTTAACGAAAATAACTTTCCATTACAAAATTTCACAAAAATTCCCCATAGAGCTGTTATAGAGAAAGTAATATCTGGAAACTTGTTAAAATTCTTCTTCCGAAAGTTCTTTATTGGCAATAGCTCCGGCAAAATTACCTTGTGCAACAGCATTGGCTACAGACCTCATCATGGTAACATTATCTCCACAGGCGAAAACACTGGGAACATTTGTTTTCTGCATAAAATCTACCTTTATAAATCCTTGCTCCGTTAATTCGACCCCCAAATCAGCCGAGACATTCAGATGTTGTTCAAAAGGTATTTTAGCGTATAAAGCTTTTAATGAAACCGTTTTTCCGTTTTTAAAAATCATGTTCTGAATATATCCGTTCTCATGTTCTATACTTTGAACTTCATCTTCATTGATGTTAATTCCATTCCGATTCAATTGGGCGACCTGCACCGGGGTGAGCTTAGTTTTCCCATTGGTAAACAAGGTTAGCTTTTTAGTTAGGTTATAAACCAGTTTTGAAAATTCAAAAGCCATCTCCCCATCTGCAAGAATTCCTGTTACCTCATCTTTTACTTCATAACCATGACAATATGGACAGTGTATTACGGAAATCCCCCAACATGCTGAAAATCCAGGAATATCAGGCATCAGGTCTTTCACTCCGGAAGCAAGAATAAGTTTTTTAGCCCGGAAAACCCCATTATAAGATGATTCTACTTTAAAACCTTCAATTTCCTTAGTTATTTTCACAACGGTACCATTATAGAATTCTACAGTATGATAGGCTTTCACCTGCTCCCTTGCTGCATCTGAGATTTCTTTAGGAGTATTTCCATCATGCGTAATAAAGTTATGTGAATGTGGAGTTTGTCTGTTGCAAGGTCTTCCATTATCTATGATTAAAACATTTCTTAAGGATCTGCCCAGAGCCATTCCTGCTGATAATCCGGCATAACTCCCTCCTATTATGATGACATCAAATTTTTTATGTTCCATCTGCTTATTGCTTATTGCTTATTGCTTATTGCTTATTGCTTATTGCTTATTGCTTATTGCTTATTGCTTATTGCTTATTGCTTATTGCTTATTGCTTATTGCTTATTGCTTATGCAAAGTTAAAACAAAAAACTTTAATGCAACATTATTGCATTAAAGTTTTTTTTACATTATTTCAAATCATATATTAATCCTCTTTCTTCACTTCTTCAATCTCTTTCTTAAGTCTATTGTTAATATTAATTTTAGCATTCTTAAAACTGAATATCCTGGCCCCTTCCTCCCGTGCATAAGGGTTAGTAATAGAATCTAAAATTTTGGAATGCACAAAATAAGGACTGGTATCTTTCAGTTCTTCCATTCCCTCCGAATAATCTTTAACTCTAATGAGATTGTCATATTTTTTGCTGAAATCAAACCAGTTGATATAATCCGCATTGAACGAAACTGCTTTTATCCCGGCTTTTGAATAATAATTAATAGCTCCTGCCTGACCGTAGTTATCACATAAAACCAATGTGTTTCCTGTTTTTGACAGCTTGGTATATTCATGATCCGTTTTTTGAGCCAGCTCTCTCCAGCCTTGCATATCGGCGAAATCCTGAGGCAAAGAATGATCTTTTCCGTCCTCCCATCGAAGCAGCCCGAATTTCTTATACCATTCCGGATTTTTAACGATCGCTTCCGGACTTTTGTTTGGAAATGCAAGATAATATACCGGCACAAAAAGCAGGATAGGATGAAGAATGCAAATGGGTTTTAAAAGTTTCTTCCATCCTTTTTCGAGGATCATTCCCAGATAAACGGCCCCAAAAGCAATGTAAACCGGGTAAAGCCCTATTGCATAATAATCTTTTGCTCTGAAAAACATGAATAATGCAATGGTGATCACATATCCCCAGAAGAAAAATCTCATTTTTTTAAAAGATTGCTCAAATAACAGCGCATAGAAACCGGCTATGATCACAAAAGTAACTCCTATGAAAAACAGCGCCTGAGCCCTTAAAAAATCAAACCTGTTTACATTGACCAATTGATTTTCAGAAAGTGCTTTCATATGATGAATTACCGGAAAGTTATTATGATATTGCCAAAGTAGATTAGGAAGAATAAGAATTAAAGTTAAAATTCCGGCCCCATATACATGTGGATTTCTGAAAATTTTTCTTTGGTCTGTAATCAAAAGTGCAGGAATAAATCCTAAGGCTAAGAATGCTATATTGTATTTATTCAAAACTCCTATTCCAAATACCAACCCACCCCAATAAAGCCATTGCACCTTTTCTGTATTGACATATTTTATCAGAATATAAAAAAACAAAGTCCATAACAGTACTTCTAAAGAATTGGGCTGAAAAAGCATATTTAAACGAAGAAGTACTGACAGTAAAATTCCCAGACCTGCTAATATCTGAGCAAACACACTTCCTTTTAATTCTTCTATAATTTTCCAGACCACGACGATTGTTAATGCTCCAAATAAAGTCGGAAAAAATCTGACCCAGAATAGGGATCCTCCCAATATTTTGATAAGCCATGCAAACCATGAACTGACAGGAGGAACAGAGAGATAGCCCCAGGCAAGATGATTCCCCTGATCAAGATGTAAATATTCATCACGCTGCAAGTCATATTCCGGGCTTACCAGAACGTATTGAAGAATAAATTTTGCAATGATAAAAAGGAAGAGTACCCAATAACTTTTTTTCATGGTTGATTGTTTAGAATTAAAGGTAAGACATTTTACATATTGCTTTTATTACATCAGCGGCTTATACACATGAGGGAATAAAAAAATCCCGAAGAATTCTCCGGGATTTAACAGCTAAATGTATAGTGTCAGTTTATTATTTTTGTTTTGACTTTAATTCTTCTTTATCCTTGTCTGATGGATTCCAAACTTTCACTTCTGAATCTTTTGTGATATTTGATCCAGGAAGAACCTGAACGTTAATTCCATCACTTGCTCCAAGTTTTAAGTAGGTCTTTTTAAATTTCCCGTCTTTTTGCTTTACTTCTACAAAAGGAACATCTTTCCCTTGTTTCTTTTCATACTGAACTAAAGATTCGTCCAATAGCAAAGCGTTTTTCTGAGAGCTTAATACAATTTCTCCGTTAGCAGAGAAACCGGCTCTGATGTATTCATTATTAGGATTTGTTACATCTCCTTCTACCGGAAATTTAATAGTTCCTGCATTATCTTTTCCTTTAGGAGCAATCATTGTTAGTTTTCCTGGAAATGTTTTATTCTGTAATGCTCCGATTACGATATTCATATCCATTCCTTCTTTTAATTTTCCTGCCTGAGCTTCGTCAATTTCTCCTTTAAAAATCAGAGAGTTCAAATCTGCTACGGAACAGATAGTTGTTCCTGCATTAAAGTTATTGGCTTCAATTACCTGGCTTCCTACTTTTACAGGAACCTCAAGAACAGTTCCTGAAGTTTTGGAACGAATCTGTGTCGTAGCCAATCCTTGTCCCTGCAATTCAGGGGTAGCACCTGTTTTGGCAATCTGTAACCTTTTTTGAGCCGTATTAAGCTGCTGTTGAGCATTTTTAAGAGATTGCTGCTGAGAAAACAATTGCTGCTGAGAATTAAGATATTCCTGCTTGGAAGCAACTCCTTGTTTATACAGTTTCTCCTGCATATCAAATTGCTTCTGCATATTACTTACATTCAGCTGAGAGTTACCGATTTGAAGCTGTGCATTCTGAACTTCCTGTTGTGCTGCATTCACTTCAGAAATACTCGGAACAATTCTCACTGTAGCAATTAACTGCCCTGCTTCTACTTTATCTCCTTCTTTCACTAAAATTTTATCGATAATCCCCGCAATATTGGGTTTAATTTCAATTTCTTCTTTGGGAGTAATTTTTCCGGTAGCCATCACTTTATCATCCATATTCTGAACGGAGGGTTTACGGGTCAGGAAGGCCTCACTCTCTTTAGAGTTTGATTTTACAAGATAGCCAATCCCGGAGAACAATGCCACTGCAAATAAAAGCCCTAACACAATATAAATGGCTTTTTTCCAAGTGAATTTCTTTTTCATATGTATAGTTTATTTTTTACTTTAAAATTGAATGATTTAGAAATTAAAAGATTAATCCTGTATGCTTATGGCCAGATTACTGTAATTTCAAATCTTCAAATTATGTTATTTTCTAATTATTTTATTATTCTGATCGTAATGCTTCAATAGGTCTGATCTTTACCGCTCTCTGTGCGGGTATCATTCCGATAATCAATCCTAAAATTACCATTACTGCCATGGCTGCAAATACATTTCCGTAATTTACCGTCGGGTTATAGAAAGGAAAGGAATCCTGTCCCTGTGTAACCGCATTTAAAATCATCAGCACAAAAATCCCAAACATAAAGCCCAGTAGCCCGGAGGAGAGGGTAATCACAACACTTTCCAACAAAATCTGATTCCTTACTTCAGCCGGCTTTGCTCCTAATGCTCTCCTGATCCCTATCTCTTTTGTTCTTTCTTTTACGGTGATCAGCAGGATATTTGAAATGGCAATTACTCCGGCAAGAATCGTCAATGTTCCGACGATAATTGTTAAAAGCTGCATTCCTGTAAGAAAGCCTGTCAGCTTTTTAAATTCTTTTCCCAGGTTGAAACTACCAAAAGCATTGGTATCTTCAGGAGAAACTTTATTCTTAGATTTTAAAACCTGTTTTGCATTTTCCTCCACGTCATTTACATTGGCATTGGGCTTACTTACAATAGCAAACATGTCAATCTGTTCTCCTGCATTATACATTTTGGTATACGTTGAAAGTGGAATAAAAGCCGTTTGGTCATTTTCAAAGCCACCTCCTTTTTTCACTCTGAAAACACCTATTACATTAAAAAATATTCCTTTTATATTAATAGATTGTCCAATCGGGTTTTCTTTCTTCTTAGCCTCAAAAAAATTTTTATAGATCTCTTCTCCGATAACCACTACATTTTTATTTCCTGAAACATCTGCATCATTGATATATCTTCCGAAAATAAGTTTCTTTTCTGAAATTTTATTCCCTACAGAATAATCTCCGGTAAGAGAGTACGTACTGCTTTTACCATTTCTAGACATAGATTCACCGGGTGTTCCAGTAAAGCTCCCTCGGGAATTCTGAGGTGATATATAATCGATCTCTGTTAATTTTCTTTTCAGCATATCCATATCGGATAAATTGAGATGCACCTCTCTTCCTTTAGGAAATCCCTCATAAGGAATAGATGTTTTCTGCGCCCACAGGAAAATAGAGTTGGTAGCAAACCCGGAAAATAATTTATCAAAACCATTCTCCATTCCTTTGGCTGCTCCAAGAAGACTTACATACAAAAACATCCCCCATCCTACTCCAATCATGGTAAGAAATGTCCGAAGCTTATTATTCCTCAATGAATAATAAATCTCCTGCCAAGTGTCTTTTTTAAATATGATATTCACTTCTTCTTAGTTATAAGTTATTACTATTTGTAAAAGGTTAAAAGACAAAACCGTCTATCAGTACCCTATTTTCAAATTGCTGCTATTCTGTTCTTAATGCTTCAATTGGTTTAATTCTTGAAGCTCTGTATGCGGGAACAAATCCGGCAATCAATCCGGAAAAGACCAAAGCTACAAATGCCATTACTATCGTTCCCCATCCTACACTTGGACTTTTAATAAAGAATTCTTCAAGGCTGTCTCCAAGCAGGTTTAAAGTCAGGACTCCTACGGCTACTCCTACAAAACCTGAAACCACGGTAATGACAACACTCTCCTGTACAATCAACCCGACAATACCTCCGGGTTTGGCACCAATTGCTTTTCGAACACCTATTTCCTTTGTTCTCTCTTTTACAATGTACACCATGATATTACTGATCCCGATAATTCCCGCCAGTAAGGTACCCATTCCGATAAACCCTACAATAGCTGTAAGAACCGCCATAAATGTAAATGTATCATTCATATTCTTGGCATTATTCCAGATACGAACTCCATTTTCATCGTCAGGAGCAACATTCTTTCTTGCTTTTAATTTATCTTTTAACTCATCACCATATTTGATGGCCTGATCCGGAGTCAGTTTTTCATTATATGTAATATAGGCTATATTCACTGTATCAGAGCCTTTTTTCATCTGCTGTAAAGTCGTAATCGGAACTGTAATATGCCTTTCATCTCTATCTCCTCCATCATCTGAAAAAACTCCAATGACCTTGTACATTGTTCCGTTAATATTAAGCTCTTTCCCAACAGGGCTTCCATTTTTGATTAAATCCCGCTGAACCATTCTTCCAATGACTGCAACATTTAATTTTCTTTCCATGTCCATAGCTGTCAAGTAGCGACCATCAATAACTTTTCTGTTTTCAATAACCTGCTCCCCGGGATCAGCCCCGTTGATCTGATAAAGACCACTCTCTTTTCCATATTTCACCATTAAGCTGGCACTGTACCTGGGACTGGAAGGCCCTGCTTTTTCCTTGTCTGCATTAATTAAAAAGTCATAGTCTGAGTTATTCATTGTCACATTTCGATCAGACTGCAAGCCTTTATAAGCTAAGGTGGTCTTTCCTGTGGAAAAAATAATCAAATTTTTAGCATCTCCCGCAAACCCTTCAGAGAAAGCGTTTTGAAGCCCTTTCCCGATTCCAAACAACACAATGAAAATAAATAACCCCAAGGCCACAGTAAATCCGGAAAGTACCGTCCGAAGTACGTTACTACGGATAGAACTGAATATTTCCTGCCAACGATCTAGATCAAACATTTTTTATTAGTATTAAAAGACTGAAAATTTACGATTGTTAAATTTTCAAATTATCTCATTTTCAAATTCTCAAATTAACTTATCTACAGTACAAGCTGCTTAATAAATTCATCACTTTCAATAATACCGTCTTTCAGTATTACGTTTCGTTTCGTTTGGGCAGCCACATCAGGTTCATGGGTCACCACAATGATTGTCTTTCCTTCATTGTTAATATCCTGAAGAAGCTTCATAATATCATGAGTCGTCTTTGAATCCAGTGCTCCGGTAGGCTCATCCGCCAGTACCACTTTGGGATTTGTAATAAGGGCTCTGGCAATAGCAACTCTCTGCTTTTGTCCTCCTGAAAGCTCATTGGGAAGGTGATTAGCCCATTGTGCCAACCCTACTTTCTCCAAATATTCCATGGCTTTCTGATTACGCTCTTTTCTGGGTACATTCTGATAATACAAAGGAAGAGCTACATTCTCTAAAGCCGTCTTATAGCTGATCAAATTGAAGGATTGAAAGACAAAACCCAAGAATTTACTTCTGTATTCGGCAGCTTTTATTTCAGATAAATGTTCAATGGGAACTCCATCAAGATCATATACTCCTGAATCTTTTTCATCCAGAATACCAATAATATTAAGAAGTGTAGATTTTCCGGAACCGGAACTTCCCATAATAGATACAAACTCACCTTCTGAAATACTCAGATTGATCCCTTTAAGGACATGAAGCTTGCTTTTTCCTGTATCGTATGACTTATGTAAATCCTGAATTACTAACATTAAGTGATGTATGTTTTATATCCAATAAGTAGGTGATAATTTCAAATTGTTACAAGAATAAAAATTTATTCAAATATTTTTTTGTTTAACAAAATAACCCTTTATCAAAAGCACTTTACAACAAATTGTTTAACTGTAACTTTAGTTTTACATCCATTTATCCTCAATATTGCTGCTTAGCCTATTATCCGTGCTGGTTTCATGTAAATGTGGAAAACTTTTACAGCTAAAAGTCAGTCAATTAGTATTTACCCCTTTCAAAATCAGTTCTTTTTTTCGAACTTTGTAGTTAGATTCTGATCAGAAACACAAACATAGTTTGTGAATAAGTTTAATTCACAAACAGCACAAAAACAAAAAGTTAAATGTTTTCTGAACGTTATCCACATACATCTGAATTATTTAATTATAAAGATATTTAATATGGGAATTTTTGATAAAAGAGTAAGTTATAAGCCATTTGAATACCCTGAGGTTCTTCAATTTGTAGAAGCTATCAACAAATCGTTCTGGGTACATTCGGAAGTGGACTTTACTGCAGATGTTCAGGATTTTCATTCGCAGTTGGAGCCCAATGAAAAGCATGCTGTGAAAAATGCGCTTTTAGCCATTGCACAGATCGAGGTGTCTGTAAAGACATTCTGGGGAAACCTATACAACCACATGCCAAAACCGGAACTGAATGGTTTGGGAGCTACTTTTGCAGAATGCGAATTTCGTCATTCTGAAGCTTATTCCCGTTTATTGGAGGTGTTAGGATATAATGAAGAATTTTCAACAGTAGTAGAAATTCCTGCCGTGAAAAAGAGAATTGATTTCTTATCAAATGTTCTTAAGCACGCCAATTCTACAACACCAAAAGAATACGTTTCTTCTCTTTTATTATTCAGTATTTTAATTGAAAACGTATCTCTGTTTTCTCAGTTTGCAATCATTCTTTCTTTCACAAGATTCAAAGGATACATGAAAAATGTATCTAATATCATTGCCTGGACTTCAGTAGATGAGCAGATTCACGCTAATGCAGGAATTTATCTGATCAATAAGATCCGTGAAGAGCAACCTAACCTCTTGACTGATTCTGACATTGAAGATATCTACACTCTGGTAGATCAATCTATAGAATTGGAGGGTGAAATCCTGGACTGGATCTTTGAATTAGGAGAGCTGACTGTTTTCTCAAGAGAAGACCTTCTGAACTTTATGAAATACCGTGTTGATGACAGTTTAAAGAAAATCAATATGGAAACCCGCTATAACATTTCTCCGGAGCAATACCGCCCAATGAAATGGTTTGAAGAAGAGGTTTTCGCCAACTCTATGGATGATTTCTTTGCCAAGAGACCTGTAGATTATACAAAACACGATAAGAGTATTACAGCAAACGATTTATTTTAAATGATACTGGGCGCGAGCGAAGCGAGTGCCAAAACAGATCACTTTTTAATAAATTATTGATTCCAATCACAGTCAATTAATTCAACAAGCACAAATATAAAAGATGATTAACGTAATTGTAAGTTACACTGTAAAACCTGAGTTTGTTCCTACAAATCAAGCTAATATTCAAACGTTTTTGAGTGATTTTAAAAATCTGGATCAATCTGCCTTTGAGTATAAAGTTTTTTTAAAAGAGGATGGTGTTACTTTTTTACATTATTCAAACTACATTAATGAAGAAGTGCAACATGAAGTTTTGAATACTCCTTCTTTTAAAGAGTTTCAGAAATTAAGAGATGAAAGTGGCTTGAATGGTTCCCACAAAGTAGAAATTTTACAATCAATAATATAAATACAACAAAATTCCGGGGTGATTACCACACTCCGGAATTCGAAAATATAACATCTATGGAAGAACAAAATTCAAATATATGGTGGCTCAACGAAGAGTCTGAGCAGATGCTGAACAGAGGATATCTGTTGAAAGGAGAAACAGTAGATGGAGCCATCGACAGAATTACCACTGCTGCTGCAAAAAAATTATATAAGCCGGAATTACAGCCTGCATTTAAGGAAATGATCACCAAAGGATGGATCAGTTTCTCTTCACCGGTATGGGCTAATATGGGAACACAGAGAGGTCTTCCTATCTCATGTTTCAATGTTCATATCCCGGATAGTATCGAAGGGATTACTCACAAAATGGGTGAAGTAATTATGCAGACAAAAATTGGAGGAGGAACTTCCGGATATTTTGGAGAACTTCGTAACAGAGGTACTGCAGTAACAGATAATGGAAAATCTTCAGGAGCTGTTTCTTTCATGAAATTGTTTGACACCGCAATGGATGTTGTTTCTCAGGGAGGAGTAAGAAGAGGTGCTTTTGCAGCTTATCTGGACATCGACCATGGAGATATTGAAGAATTTTTATCGATCAAAGATATCGGAAGCCCTATTCAGAATTTATTTACCGGAGTTTGTGTACCTGATTACTGGATGCAGGACATGATTGACGGTGATATGGAAAAACGTAAAGTTTGGGCAAGAGTATTAGAAAGCCGCCAGCAAAAAGGTCTTCCTTATATTTTCTTTACAGATAACGTAAACAGAAACAAACCTCAGGTTTACAAAGATCAGGGAATGACTGTTAACGCAAGTAATCTTTGCTCGGAAATCATGCTTCCATCTACGAGAGAAGAATCGTTCATCTGCTGTTTATCATCAATGAACCTTGAACTATATGATGAATGGAAAGATACTGATGCTGTAAAGCTGGCTGTTTATTTCCTTGATGCTGTTTTATCAGAATTCATTGAAAAAACTGAAGGAAATTATTACCTGCAGGGAGCAAGAAACTTCGCACTTCGTCACAGAGCACTTGGATTAGGAGTATTAGGATATCATTCTTATTTACAGAAAAATATGATCCCGTTTGAAAGTTTTGAAGCTACTCAATTTAATGCAAGAGCTTTCAGACATATCAAAGAACAGGCTGAACAAGCCTCAAGGGAACTAGCCAATATTTATGGTGAACCGGAATTATTGAAAGGATATGGACTGAGAAATACCACTACAATGGCCATTGCTCCTACCACTTCAAGTTCTGCTATCTTAGGACAAACATCTCCGGGAATTGAGCCTTTTGCATCTAACTATTATAAAGCAGGTCTGGCTAAAGGAAACTTTATGCGTAAGAACAAATATCTTGCTAAATTACTGGAAGAAAAAGGATTGGACAACGAGGAAACCTGGAGAACAATCATGCTGAACCATGGTTCTGTACAGCATTTGTCTGAATTAACTGACGAAGAAAAAGCAGTATTCAAAACATTTAAAGAAATTTCTCCTATGGAAATTATTTCTCAGGCTGCACAGAGACAACAATATATCGATCAGGCACAGTCATTGAATCTTCAGATTCCTTCCACAATGCCTGTAAAAGACGTTAACTATCTGTATATAGAAGCTTGGAAGAAAGGAGTGAAAACACTTTACTACCAAAGAAGTTCTTCTGTTTCAAAAGAAATGATGGTTAATTTCGTAACATGCTCTGCTTGTGAAGCGTAGACCCAAATAATAAACACGTCATATCAACGAAAGCACGCCTCTGGCGTGCTTTTATTGTTTTATCTCGTAACATCCTGTATTTCTTTTACTATTTATCAACCTGATATTTTAACCAGCTTTCTTCGATTGAAGACCTATATTAACAAAAAAGACCCGGAAAGAAAATCCGGATCTATTGAAAAAGTGTATAAAATAAAAGATTAATCATTAGAAATTGTATCTGACCCCAAGCTGCGCCTGAAATCTTGATGCAAACTGATCAATCGTATAAGGTAATCCCGGTGTTTTAAAATTATACGTTGGATCTCCTGCCGAAGGCTGGCCTGTAGCAATATTTCCGACTTTCGTTAATCCTACACTTGCTGTGGAATTAAATGTATTAGGTACAAAATATACTTTACCCCAATCTTTGTTTAATAAGTTGGTAAAGTTGATGATACTTAATGAAATCTGAATATTACTTTTAGATTTCTCACTAAGTCGGATCTCATCCATAATTCTGATATCTGCCTGAACATTCCAAGGAGTAAAATCACCATTTCTTTCAGTAAATTTTCCTCTTCTTGATTTCAGATAATCATTATTATTGATAAAATTTTCATAATCTGCAATCTGTTGCTGAGCGGATACCAGTACATTTCCGGAAGCATCTTTTATAGGGACAATATATTTTGCTGCTTCATTGGCATCTTTAAAGATATAAGCAAGGCCCGCAGCCTGCCCTGTGTTAGCAATAGTACTGTTCACAAACCCCCAGGAATATGGATTTCCTGACTGAGCATTGAAATACACATTTGTAGATAGTCTATTTGTTTTAGACAGATTAAAGGCATATCCGAGATTAGCCACAATCCTGTTCTTGGTTGCAAAGTTAGAAGTTGTCAGCTTAGGATCATTAGGTGTCAGTGACTGATTCATCTGCCAGTTACTCTCCATCGAATTCCTTATACCATTTGTAATATCTTTAGCATCACCATAGGTATAGGCTACAAAGAAATTAAATCCAAAATTATAAGATTTTGAAAGCTGTGCGGTAAGGTTGTAACGGTATCCTTCTTTAGTATTGGAAAGAAGATAAGCATTGGAAAAGTTACTGTTGATGTTGGTAGTATAAATTGGCATTTCATGATTTACATCATAGCTGTAATATGTTACATTATCTGTTTTATTCACTTGCTGGAACCTCAAATCATAAAGGACTTTAGTATAGATACCTTCTAAAGTAAATTTATAACCTTGCAAAATATAATCAAAAGCCAAGGAACTTCTCCAGACTCTTGGCATTTTAAAATTGTTATCGATAAGGTCTACCTGTACTTTTGAAGAATTTTGCCATTTCGGGAAATTAGAACCTATCAAAGGGTCCCCATTAGTCGCAATCTGTGCTGCTGTAGGGGCATTATAATCATAACTTCCAAAACCGACCCCATCATTATAATAGGCATATCCCAACCATGCAAATGGAATTCTTCCCACAAAAATACCAGATCCTCCTCTTAATACCATAGATCTGTCTTCGGTGATATCGATGGTAAATCCGAGCCTTGGAGAGAAAGTAGGTTTATTAAGATAATTATTGGTAAGTTGGCTTAATGGAGTATACTCATAGGTCTTACCAAAATTAGGATCCTGAGGTGAATTTGTTACCAGTGGACTCAGCTGCGGTTTGTTAGGTAAATCCGTATAATCCACTCTCACTCCAGGTGACAATCTTACCCGTCCCCAGTTGATCTCATCCTGTAAATACATGGAAAGAAGATTGACTTTATATTGGGCATATGGATTATCAAAAAGAGTTTGTCTGTCTTCTCCGTTAAAAGGATAGGTACCTCTTATTCTTGCAGGGTTGGAATTATAAAAATCATTGAGACTTTTGTAAGAAATTCTACCATTCAAGGCATTTACAAAACCATAATTAATATTATACAACTCATTATGAGTTCCCAATAAAAAAGTATGATTTCCTGTTTTATAAGTCAGATTATCCGTAATTTCAAAAGTCTTCTGTTTCATATTAAAAACGGTAGCTTCTCTATCGTTTCCCAACAAAATAGTTCCGCCATTATACGCAATTTCAACCTGGGGAAACATTGCGTTACCTGAAGTAGGATCTCTGTAATCATGAATAGAAGAATACCCTAGAACTAAATTATTATTCCATTTATCATTAAAACGACTTTTCAACTCAAGTGTAGTGGTGGAAGCCGTATTTTTCTGAATAAAATCCATACTGGAAAATCTGAAATTGGCACCGTCTCTTTCCAGGTTGGAAGCTTGTGAAAATACTGTATTATTTTTAATAGATAATGTATGTTGATCATTGATTTTCCAATCTAGTTTATTAAAAAGCTTAGAACTTTCAGAGAAATTGTTGTATTGATTAAAACTACCTACATTGAACCCGTATTTAGTTCTTACAAAATCTGAAATCCGCTGTGCTACTCCCTCATTAACCAAAGCATTGGGATCATTAGCATTATAAAACACAGGATCTGTTCTTTTGGTATACTCCAGATTGGTAAATAGAAATAATTTATCTCTTACAATCGGTAATCCTACTCTTCCCCCGTAAATAAAATCTGAAAAATCTTTTGGCATTTTTGAATTATCTCCCACTCTGTTATTTCCCGTAATGCTTGCATTCCTTCCATATACATACATGGAACCCGTTACATCATTACTTCCACTGCGCGTGACAGCATTGATACTTCCTCCAAGAAAATTCCCCAGCTTTACATCATAAGGAGCGATATAAACCTGTACATCCTGAATAGCATCTAAACTTATGGAATTGGAGCGGGTACTGCTTCCCGGCATTCCCGAAGTACCTGTTTGCCCTCCTAGAGAAGGGCTGAAACCAATTGCATCATTATTGATGGAACCATCAATAGTAACGTTATTATAACGGAAATTGGTTCCGTTAAAAGAATTATTAGCACTCTGAGGAACCAATTTGGTAACATCCTGGATTCCTCTGTTGATATTAGGTAGTCCTGAAATCTGTGCCTGACTGATCCCTATACCGTTTTTCACACTGTTTTTTTTAGAGGTAATCTTTACCTCATCAAGAGTCCTTTCTGTATTTCCTAATTCTACTACCGGCAAATCATTACTTCCCAAAGCAAGTTGTACGTTCGTATTTTCGTAAATAATTTTTGAGCCATCAGATATCATTATCTTATAAGGACCACCAGGCTGAAGATTATCCAGACTGAACTGCCCTTTACTATTACTTTTGGTTTCAAAAGTACTATTGGTAGGTATATGTATTACCTTTACTGTAACTTCAGAAGAAATTCCTTTTAATCTCCCAAAAATTTTAGAGCTTGTTTCCTGTGAAAATGCAAATCCAAAAGACAGTAAAGCAAAAGCACAGATCAATTTTTTCTTCATATTTTTATTACTACGAATTTGAAGGTAAAATTAGATTTCAGAGAAATGAAGTACGGTAACATATAATTAACATTACGTAACATAAAGTTTAACATTTCCTTAAAAAAAACTTAATATCTATATCATATCAGCTGTGTAAATTCTCATCTTTTCTATAGAAATCAATGAAAAAAAATGCTTATTTTAAAGATTAAAATAATTTAATATGAAATTCGGACAGGTAGAAGCCCTTTATAAAATAGATTTTGCTCTTCCCAAAAATCACTCTAAAACCAAAGAAATTTTAAATAGATCACATAGATATTTTTCTATACAAAAGAATAATACCATATTTATTTTTTAAATTCATTAAAAATTTTAATCACAATACACTAAAACCACCATATTTAGCATATAAAAAACAAAAACACATTTAAAACCACTAATAATCAACCTATTAAAAAAGGACTAATTTAGCATTCACATGAATGGATAGTCAAAAAATCTAATACCATTAAAAACTCAATTATGAAAAAAATACTATTTACTTTATCAGTAAGCTGTTTTTCTATGGCTTATACTCAGACCCTCAACTTTTCTGATGTAAAATTCAAAGCACTTCTGCTAAGTGCCAATCCCACCAATCAGATTGCAAAAGACCTTAATGGAAATGCTATTGTTATTGACCAGAATGGGGATGGAGAAATTCAGCTTCCGGAGGCTCTACAGGTAAAAATTCTGAATATAAAGGTGGATGCTGACCAGATGTATATTAATCCTGCCGGAGACCGAAATGATCCTAACAATATAAATTCTACCTATTACAACAGCCATCTTCCTGATGGTATTTCAGACGCCTTACTTTTCTCCAATCTTGAAGAACTTTACTTTTGGAATACCAGAACCGCCAATATCAGCTTTATCAATAACGGTAAAATCAAAAAAGTACAGGGAAGACCTTTCTACTATGACCTCTCTCAATCCGGACAATATACAGCAGCCCCTATTAATCTTTCATTTGACAACTGCCCGGGAATCCAAAATATTACAGATGTCATCGCCTATCAGGCTACAGGTAATCCGTGGTATTCTCCTGAAAACAGTTTAAGTATAAAAAACTGTCAACAGATCAACAGCAATGCGATTATTGATTCAGCTGAACTTAAAGAACTTCATATTCAGAACTCAAGTATTACCAGTTTAACTTTTAATTCGTGTAAGTTTTTATCAAAAATTTCGGTTCCTAATCTAAGCACTTTAACAAAGATATCCGTACTGGGTGATAACGGAACATTTTCCTCCAGCAACAGTCAGGATATCGAACTGATTGCCAACAACTGTACTAATTTGCAGGAAATCATAGCAGACACCGATCACTATTCTTCAACCGGAGCCTATTTTTCTGCAGTGAACCTGAATGGCAGTACTTCATTAAAGAAAATAAAAGGACTGAATGCTCCCACTATTGATTTTAGTACAGCAGGGCTTGTTAATCTGGAAGAATTAGATTGCTCTTTCTACAACAGATACGGATACAATACTACATCTGGTATTTATTTTGGGAATGTAAATGCACTGAACCTTGCGGGTCTTCCAAAACTTAAAATATTAAAGGCTTTTAATCAGAAAATATCCAATAGTATCAACTTCATTGCTGCACAAGCTTTGGAAAATATTGATATCACCAACTCATGTGGTTATATGAATACAGTAAATGTTAGTAATCTTGCGAGTCTTACCACTTTAAAAACCGGCAGAGTCGAGGCCTTAAATACTCAAGGTAACGATGATCTACAAAAAATTACTGCTAAAAATTGTACCTCATTAGCAAATTTCATTTTTAATGGCAACAGTCATTTAAAAGAATTAGATATAGAGAACTGTACTGCTATACAAAAAATAGCGATCGGTTATTACGTAATAGAAAGAGATGGTGTTTTTCCTGAATTAAATTCAATTAATTTATTACAATGTACTGGTATTAAAGAAATTACCATTCATAATACAGAAATAAATACCTTAAATACTTCACAATGTTCCGCTTTAAAAACATTAGAGCTTAAAGATGACAACTTACTATCTTCTATTGACATTTCTAACAATTTTAACTTAGAATCCATTACGTTACAGTCACTACCTCTAATTTCACAAGTGAATACTTTAAATAATATAAAGCTAAAAACTGCATTTATTAGCAACAGTCCTCAAATAACACAACTGAATTTTTCTACTGCAACAAATTTTGAAGGACTTTCACTTTGGAATATGCCAAACCTCACTTATGTTAATATAAGAAATGGATCTATAGAGGAATTTCATGATTACAATGGCTATAACATCAATCTCCAAATGTGTGTCGACGATGCCCAATTAAGCGATCTACAATCAATGTATCCTGATATTACATTTACAGCAAACTGTGGGAGCTTTCTTCAAAACAGAAATGTAAAAGCTAATATAAAATCTTTCCAAGTTTTCCCAAATCCTGTAAAAGATATCCTGCAGGTTAATTCTGACTCTGTTATAAAAAATATAAAAATAGTTGATACTCAGTCAAGGATTATCTTCAACCAGGATTTTAATCAGGAACTTATAAAAATTGATCTTTCAAGCTATCCTAATTCAGTTTACATCATGAAAATAACCACTGATAAAGGACAAGTAACGGAGAAGATTATAAAAAGATAATCTTCTTCAAAACACATCTTTTTTACCAAAAATCATAGAACGTTCTATGATTTTTTTGGTTTATATTTGTGTATATTGTTTAATACCATAAAACGAGATATATGAAATTCGGACAAGTAGAAGACCCTTCAAAAATAGATTTTACCCTTCCCAAAGATCATTCTAAAACCAAAGAAATTTTAAATCTTAATAAAAAAGGGTTTGAAAACCTATCTATAGGATGCGCCAAATGGAACAAAACCGACCTTAAAGGATTTTATCCTAAAGGAACAAAGGATGAGCTGACCTATTATGCCACTCAATTTAATTCTATTGAACTGAATGCTACATTTTACGGAATGCCTACTCCGGATCAGGTGAAAACATGGAAGGAAAAAACACCTGAAAATTTTAAATTCTTTCCTAAGATCACCAATACGGTATCGCATTTCAGAAGACTTATTGACGTTACGGATCCTGTAACTCATTTTGCTTCTGCCGTCATGAATTTTGATGAAAAATTAGGAATGGCTTTTCTTCAGCTTCATGATAATTTTAAACCGAAGGATTACGACAGGCTGGAAAAGTTTGTGAAAGAATGGCCCAAAGAAGTTCCTCTGGCTATAGAGCTTAGAAATACGGAATGGTTTACTGACGAAGAGATACTCAATACAACCTGCGAGCTCTTTGAAGCCCATAACATCACCAACATCATCGTAGATACTGCGGGAAGGAGAGATATGCTCCATATGCGTCTTACTACTCCTAATGCATTTATCCGTTATGTAGGAGCTAACGCAGAGAGTGACTATGAAAGATTGGATGACTGGTTAAAGCATCTGACAAAATGGAAAAAAGAAGGTTTACAAAATCTTTATTTCTTTGTTCATCAAAATATAGAAAAAGCTTCTCCTCTGCTGTCTGCTTACTTCATTAAAAAAGTCAATGAAGAATGGAAAACTGATATTCATGTTCCGCAGATGGCCAGTGAAAGTACAGGAACATTATTTTAGTCCAAACAGAGTACTGTCAAATAATAATATACTCATTCACAAAAACTTATATAGAATGATTCCAGTTTATTGCTAAAATTCATTTCTCAGTGATAAAAACCTTTTCTTATCATAAATTTTTATACTTTAGTGAACTAATATATTTCACACAACAGTGTAAACTTAAAAAAACGAGATAATGGAAAAGGAAATCTGTAGAATTAGCATCGCCAACAACTGGTTAGGCGATGAGTATATTTTTTATGAAAATGGTACCATAAAAAGAATATATGATAACCATAGTATGAGCTCCAATGTTACTGAATGGTTGGAACCCGGACAAATAAGTAAACTGAATAAAGATAAATTGGTTAAAAGCTGCCCGGAAGAACTTAAAGAGCAAGTCATGCATATTCTGGATTATCCTTAATATAAAATAAAAAAAAGAGTAATAAACTATGGTTTATTACTCTTTTTTCATTTAGTGTGATTTATTTTTTCTCAGAAGCAATACCAGATTAAGGAATAAAAGCAGAAAATCCAATGAGATCCAGATTCCCAGTTTTGTATTTTCATAATTGTAGGCATCAACCTGTTTTTTTGCAGCTTCAGAAAGCTTTACACTTTGATTGATATAATTTTGTACCTCTACGATCTGATCAATATTCTTATTGGGAACAGAATGTTGAGAAAAATAAACAAGGTTCTTTTTCCCCAAATACCCCACAATCCAATACTCATCAGATGTATCCATTTTAAGATATTCTATCCTATAGTATTCCGGACGTATTTTCCCTATATGCTTAGGCTCTAGTATTATGTTTGACTGTACCTTATTCACATTGATCAGATAAAAATCCAGCGTCTGTGGAAGTTTATTCACAACCTGAAGCCCCACTGAATTGTCAACAAATGCGACAGCGCTTTTTTTGATAAACCAATACGCAAAAAAAGAAATTGAAAAAACAACCGTGAGAATACGGAACAGCTTTGCCCATTTTGCCACCTTTCCTGATTTCACTTTATAAAAAACCAAAGAAAACACACAAGCCCAAAAGATAACAAAAATGATAAATTCCATATTGCAAAGATACTGATTTCAGAATTTTCAGGAGAGCCTTAGTCTACATTCCATTCTTTATAGAACTGGTCAAGGAAGTTTAGCATATAATTGTGCCTTTCTTCAGCCAGTTTTTTCCCCGTCTCCGTGTTCATTAAATCTTTCAGAAGCAATAATTTTTCATAAAAATGATTGATGGTTGTCCCATTTGATTTTTTATACTCTTCTTTAGACATATGTAGGCTGGGTTTAATTTCAGGGTCGTACATCGGATTATTTTTGAATCCTCCGAAATTAAATGTTCTGGCAACCCCAATGGCACCAATAGCATCAATACGGTCTGCATCCTGTACTATTTTAAGCTCTATAGAAGGATCTAAAGGAGCATTGCCTCTGTTTTTAAATGATATATTTTCAATAACAAAAAGAACTTTCTCTATAGTCTCTTCAGAAACATTTTGCTCTGTAAGAAATTCTCTGGATATTTTAGGAGCTATCGTTTCATCTCCATTATGAAATTTAGGATCTGCGATATCATGAAGAAGCGCCGAAAGTTCTACCACTTCCTGATCGCAGGTTTCGGTTTCCGCAATCTTTCTGGACAGTTTCCAAACTCTTTCAATATGAAACCAGTCGTGTCCGGCTTCTGCCCCCATTAATTTTTCTTTTACAAATTCTACGGTGTTGTCAATTGTACTTTTCATTTATCTATCAGTTCATTTAAAATAATATCCCAAAGTTTTTTATTATAATTTCTAAAAAAATTAACGTGTCCTATTTCTTTTTTTTCAGATTCGGAAGTTTTTACAAGTCTGTACGTGGGTGTAAGGTTAGGATAGGTATTGTTTAATAAACTTAATACTCCTTTCTCTGTTAACCATATATCATCTTCCGCCCTGACCACGAATACTTTTTGTTTTAAATTTTTAGAATAGTCATCAATTTTCTCCAACAGCTTGTTGGTTGATTTCTTGTTTAAAATTAAGGTTCTCCAGTCATATGCACAATTTTTTGGAAGACTTTCTCCAAGCCCAAACCAATGCGCCGGAAAATACCCTAACAGTGAGGTCGTTAAGGGCTGCACAATTCCAAAGCCAAGATAAGCTTCAATTTTTGTTCTCTTTTTAAGGTTTCCCACAAAAGCATTCTGAGTTCCCACAAAAATAAGTTCTTCAAACATCTCAGAATCTTTATTCATTCCCAGAATTAATGCTCCTACGGAATGTCCCAAACAATACTTCCTGTAGTCTGAGAATTTCACCTTGATATAGCGGGTGAGCTCTTTATAGTCTTTTGAGCCCCAAAGCCTCATAGAGCCATGAAATCCTCTCATATTCTCAGGTTTGGAAAGCCCTATTCCCCTGTAATCATAAGTGATAACTGTGAATCCCTGTTCCGAAAAATATTGGGCAAATGAAAAGTACACCTGTTGTTTAACCCCTGTTGCGGAATTAATAAGCAGTAATTTTCCATTGCTTTTTTCAGGCCTGAAAAGGTGTGCTGTTAAAGAAACATGATCTTCTGTGGTAAGTATTAGTTTTTCCATAGTATAAAAGAAAAAATCCACTATAAAAGTGGACATTTTCATTATATTTTTATGTTAAGTTTTTAAATTTTAATATGCCTCAAATAATTTTAAGAAAAGAATTCCGACATCTTAGGTAATCCCGTCTGTGAACCTTTACCTCCTGAGACTCTTGCCGAAACTTCATTTCCAAATTTCACGCAATCTTCTATCGTATTTCCATGGCACAGGGCTATAGCAAATCCTGAAGTGAATGCATCTCCCATCCCCATCTTATAAACAGTCTTATCTTTGTCATTCCTGAAATATTTCATCTCAGTACCGTCAAAATAAATTGTAGAATTCGTATCATCTCTTACAAATACTTTGTTGAAGTATTTTTTAAGGACTTCTTCCCTTTTCTCTTCGCCAAAAATAATATAGAGTTCATTGCTTTTCGCTACAATAAAGTCGACATTTTCAATAATTGCTTCATTTACAGGCATAGCAGGAGAAGCATAAAGCCCCACTTTCTTGCCATATTTTTTTGCTTTTTTTACTGTATATTCTACAACCTCGATAGAAACTTCAAGCTGCACAAGAACAAGGTCTGCGCTATGAAAATACCGGTCTGCTTCATCTATATGAGCTTTATTAAGATATTTATTTGCCGCCGGAACCACTACAATAGCCGCATTTCCGTTACAGGTTGTTACATAAGCTGTTCCTGTGGACTCTTTGTCTGTTTCATGAACAAAACCTACATTCACATTTTCACTCACAAGATTCCTCATGATCTGCTGGCCCAGTGGATCCATCCCCACACACCCTATAAAATAAACACTAGCCCCAAGCCTCGCCGTTCCTACCGCCTGGTTGGCTCCTTTCCCTCCAAAATAGCTGTCTGAATTAACGGCTAAAACGGTTTCATTAGGTAAAGGAAGCTTTTCGGTTTCTAAAACCAAATCTATTGATGAGCTGCCTACAACAATAATTCTGGGTTGTTCTGAGGAGAATTTCATTGTGCTTTATATTAGTTTTAACATTTATATCTGGTGAAAATCAGTGATCCAAAAGTAACTATTTTAATTAACTTATTTCAATAAATTCAGTAATTATCTTTACAGGCTGCTGATCCTTATCATAAGCTATATAACTGGCATAAAAACCTTCACCATATCCGGTCTCAAAAGCAAATATAGTTCCAGGGTGTTCGTCTGCCGGTTTCAGGAAGGCATATTGATCTATAGCGCCATTCTCATCAAAGAAATAGTCGTGGAAAAATTCTTCATAGATTCCCATAAAGTCTCCTCCTTTCTTTTGATACAGTTTTTGTTCCAAATCATTAAGACTGGTTTGGGTATCCACATCCATCAGACAACCCATTCCACTTTCTACAGGATATCCGAAAACTTCTCCTTCTGCAAGATCTTTGATATTCTGTCCCGCTGTAGTAGCCAGTTTCCAATCTGTAATCGCAGAATTACTGAATATTATTTCTGCATACGCTACACAATTGCTTTCTCTTTCTTTGTGTAACATCACTGAGAAATTTCCTTTTGGAAATTCTGTGGTAAAAGGAAGCATATCATTGGTAATTAAGGGATCACAAGCGATCAGTTTTCCACTGGAAAGGTAAATTTTCCCAACTTCAAAACTCTCCAACAAAGGGCTTTCTACAAAGTCTTTTGAGAATAGTTTCCGTATGTTTTCTATATGTGTCATGTTATTTATTACTTTTTTTCAATGGCCAGCTGGATATCGTCGAAAATAAAACCTTCAACTGATCCAGTGATCGTTGGCAATGGTTTATTTTTCATTCTACTCCAGCCGTACACTTATTTTTCAGGCGCAGGGGCCTGATTTCTATCATTAATACATAAAAGAAGACGAGATTAACTGGTCTTCTTTTATAGGTATAGCTTTCAGGGAATTTCCTTGATTAATTACAAGCTTTTCAGTTTCTCTTCCAAAATGGCAATTTTATCCTGAGCGTCTTTTTGTTTTTTACGCTCAACTTCTACCACTTCAGGTTTGGCATTGGCAACAAACTTTTCATTGGAAAGTTTCTTTTCAACTGAAATTAAAAACCCTTTTAAATACTTTACTTCTTCTTCAGTTTTAGCTTTTTCTTCTCCCAGGTCTAGGTTTTCACTTAGAGGAATAGACACTTCTGTCGCTCCTACCAGGAAGGTGAAACTTGGCTTATCTGTTTTCAATCCAAAGTGGATCTCCGAAATATTAGCTAATTTTCTTACCACATTATCATTGGCAAATTCAGAAGCATTTGTAAATATTTCAACTTCTTCTCTTGGAGAAATCCCTTTGGTCTGACGATAATTTCTAACTCCCGAAATCAGTTCTTTTGCGATTTCAAAGTTTCTGATGATTTCTTCATTAAAGCTATCTGCATTTTTCTGCTGAGCAATAACAAGAGCTTCTTCCATACTTCTTTCTGAAATCAACTGCCAGATTTCTTCTGACTGGAAAGGCATGAACGGATGAAGTAGCTTCATTAATTCTTCAAAGAAAACAATTGTTCTGTCATATACTTCTTTAGAAATACCCTCTCCATAATTAGGCTTAATAGCTTCAAGGTACCATCCGCAAAAATCATCCCAAATTAATTTATAGATCAAATGCAGGGCATCAGAGATTCTGAATTTATCAAACTGATCATTGATTTCAACAATCGTTTTATTTAATTTGTTTTCAAACCATTCAATAGCCTGATGGTCTGTAGCTATTGCAGGTTTGTCTTCATGCTTCCATCCTTGAATCAAACGGAAAGCACTCCATATTTTTGTCATGAAATTTCTTCCCTGAAGCATCAGATCTTCATCGAAAAGAAGGTCATTTCCAGCTGCGGAACTCAATAGGATTCCTACACGAACACCATCAGCACCATATTTATCCATCAGCTCAAGCGGATCCGGAGAGTTTCCTAAAGATTTTGACATCTTTCTTCTCTGCTTATCTCTTACAATTCCTGTAAAATAAACATTTTTAAAAGGAACTTCTTTTCGGTACTCCAACCCGGCCATAATCATTCTTGCTACCCAGAAGAAAATAATATCCGGACCGGTAACCAGATCAGATGTCGGATAATAATAATTAATATCTTTATTATCAGGATCAATCAATCCATCGAATACAGACATTGGCCACAACCATGATGAGAACCACGTATCTAAAGCATCATCATCCTGTCTAAGGCTTTCTGCGGTTAATTGCTGATTTCCTGTTTTTTGTTTTGCCAGTTCTAAAGCTTCTTCTTTAGTTTCAGCTACTACAAAATCTTCATCTCCTGTACCATAATAATACGCAGGGATCTGCTGTCCCCACCAAAGCTGACGGGAAATATTCCAGTCACGGATGTTTTCCATCCAGTGCTTATAAGTATTTTTAAACTTTTCAGGATAGAATTTCACCTCATCATCCATTACTACATCCAAAGCAGGTTTAGCAATGTCAGACATTTTAAGGAACCACTGTACTGAAACTTTAGGCTCAATAACAGCGCCTGTTCTTTCCGATGTTCCTACTTTATTCACATAGTCTTCTGCTTTTAACAAAAGATCTTTTTCTTCTAATTCTTTAGCGATCTGTTTTCTTACTTCAAATCTGTTTTTCCCTGCATAATGAAGACCGTGCTCATTAAGATTTCCGTCATCATCCAAAGCATCAATCATTTTCAGCTGGTGCTTCTGACCGATCTCATAGTCATTGGTATCGTGTGCAGGAGTAATTTTCAATGCTCCGGTTCCGAATTCAATATCTACATATTCATCTTCAATAATCGGAATGATGCGGTCTACAATCGGAACAATTACATTTTTACCTTTCAGATGAGCATATCTCTCATCATTAGGGTTAATACATACAGCGGTATCCCCAAAAATAGTTTCAGGACGGGTTGTAGCCACTGAAAGAAATTCTTCAGAGCCTTCAATTTTATATTTAAGGAAATAAAGCTTCCCGTTCTGTTCTTTAAATATTACCTCTTCATCTGAGATATTGGTTTTCGCTTCCGGATCCCAGTTTACCATTCTGTAACCTCTGTATATTAATCCTTTGTTATAAAGATCTACAAAGCTTTTAATTACCTGTTGTGAAAGTTTGTCTTCCAGGGTAAAACGGGTTCTGTCCCAATCGCATGAACATCCTAATTTCTTTAGCTGCTCAAGGATTGTTCCTCCATATTTATCCGTCCATTCCCAGGCATGCTCCAGGAATTGTTCGCGGGTAATATCTGACTTACTGATTCCTTCAGACTTCAGTTTAGCAACAACTTTAGCTTCGGTAGCAATGGAAGCATGGTCTGTTCCCGGAATCCAACAAGCATTAAATCCACGCATTCTTGCACGACGGACCAGAACATCTTGAATGGTATTGTTCAGCATATGTCCCATGTGTAATATCCCCGTAACGTTTGGCGGAGGTATTACCACAGTATATGGAGGTTTCTCATTAGGTTCTGAGTGGAAATACTTATTTTCCAACCAGTAATTGTACCATTTTTGTTCTGTTTCCTGTGGATTGTACTTTTCTGAAATCTGCATAAATTCTATTTCTTTGGCTTGCAATTTGCAAAAATAGTCTAAAGAAAAAAATTTTTAAGCATGAATTAAAATAATTTTTAACTTTGTTTCACAAAATTTATCTAACAAACATATTAACATTCAAGAATATGAAGAAATTAATTGCAGGAATTGCTTTATTCGGAACATTTGCTCTGGCATCTGCACAAACTATTACATTTGACAAAACTACTTTCGACTACGGTACTATTAAGCCTAATGCCGATGGAACAAGGTTTTTTACAGTAACAAACACTGGTGACAAACCTTTGATCATTTCAAACGTAAAACCATCTTGCGGATGTACAACTCCGGAATTCAGCCAGGATCCTATTATGCCAGGAAAATCTGCTAAGATCAAAGTTGGATACAATACAGCTCTTAATGGAGGATTCAACAAAATGATTGAAGTTTTCTCTAATGACCCTGCCAACAGCAGAAGCGTAATTTACATCAAAGGTAATGTAGATGCTAACGCTCCTGAAGCAAAAGTATTGACTCCTGCTGAGCAGAAAGAAGCTGCAAAAGCTGAGAAAAAAGCTGCAAAACTAGCTAAAAAAGCTGCAGTGAAGTAAATTCTACTTAAAAAAATAAAGAAACCGTCTCCTTTGAGGCGGTTTTTTTATTACATTTATATAAGGGTAGATGTTTAGCGAAGTCCTTTTAATCTTTTAATCTTTTAATCTTTTAATCTTTTAATCTTTTAATCTTTTAATCTTTTAATCTTTTAATCTTTTAATCTTTATACATATATGGACACCAATTTCTCAGATGATTTTCAGGTAAACGGCAAATTCTCGATAAAAAAAACGCCAACAGCGTATAAGGGAAAACTTACCAAAGAAGAAGGAGCACAATTGTTAATTAAAGAAAAGGAAAAGCTCCGTGAATTACAGGAAAAATTATATGCAGACGGTAGCCAGTCTCTGCTCGTTATATTACAGGCAATGGATGCTGCCGGGAAAGACAGTATGATAGAACATGTCTTCGGAGGAGTAAATCCACAAGGCTGTAACGTAACCAGTTTTAAAACGCCAAGTTCCCGGGAATATTCGCATGATTTTTTATGGAGACATTATCTGGCACTACCTCAGAAAGGAATGATCGGAATATTCAACCGTTCGCATTATGAAAGTGTCCTGGTATGTAAAGTACATCCTGAATATAATCTAAGTGAGAAAACCTGGTCTTCGGTAGAAGATTTTGATAATAAATTCTGGGAAAACCGGTATGAAAGCATTAGAAATTTTGAAAAGCATCTTTCGCAAAATGGAACAACCATTATTAAGATCTTTTTGAATGTGTCTAAAGATGAGCAGAAGAAAAGGTTATTGGACAGAATTAATGAACAGGAAAAAAATTGGAAATTTTCTGCCGGAGATCTTCCGGAAAGAGCATTATTTGATCAGTATATGGAAGCTTATGAGACTGCTATCAATGAAACATCAAAGGATCACGCACCATGGTATGTACTTCCTGCCGATAATAAATGGTTTGCCAGGGTGGCCGCTATACAGATCATTATTGATACTCTTGAAAAAATGAATTTAAAATACCCGGAGCTTTCTGAAAAAGACAAACAGGGTCTTATAGACTCTAAAAACATTCTTGAAAATGAATAATAATTTAATACAATTAACTATTTAATGTAAATATTTTCAACATAAACACTAAATAATGTGAATAATTTTCTATTCACATTATTTTTTTATATATTCATCACCTCAATTTTTTACCTATATCATTAAAACTTTAACTATGAAAAAACAGCTCTTGCTATCAGCCTTTATTCTCTTAGGCTTAGCTTCCTGCAGTAATGAACAAACTGCTCTCAACACTATGGAGAATATGAAAACTTCCGAGATGGAGGCCTTTGATAAAGCTTTTATACGCTTAGGGGAACCGCAAAATCAGCCTACACAAGAAGAAAGAAGGAATAACTCTGTAGAACTTAGTGACCGTAGAAAAGAAATTCTTATTCCGGCTTCCAAAGCATTAATTATCTCCACAGGGGTTTCAGAAACGGAAATAAACAAAAAAACCGGAGGCGATAAAGCAAAAATTATAGCCTGGGCTCTAGATATTAATTTTAAAAAGAAAGATGAAATATATAGAAAAATGAAATCTGACCATTAAGCTCAAACATTTTTTAATCATTTATTTATTATTTCTATTCCATTTAAAATTATTATCATGAAAAAAATAATGTCATTCACGTTGTTCCTTTTAGGAATACTCAGCTTTTCACAAACACAGGATAATGTACTTGTGATCTCCAACCATACTTCACTCACCATTGAAGGCAGATTAATCACCTGTAATCCTGTTAATTTTTACCCTGTTGTTAAACCTATATCTACCAATCCTTCCGGACTGTTTACTGTGCCCCCACATACT
The DNA here is from genome assembly GCF_003385455.1 of Chryseobacterium rhizosphaerae. Lineage (GTDB taxonomy): Bacteria > Bacteroidota > Bacteroidia > Flavobacteriales > Weeksellaceae > Chryseobacterium > Chryseobacterium rhizosphaerae. Next base: position 72,419 of record NZ_QNUF01000006.1, read on the forward strand.
GAAATGAAGTTTGATTCTTTTGATACATCTGGTACAGCCATAATCCCCGTTTATCAATGGGCAGTTACTACATCTCTCGGTAATACAGCCATCTATAATTATAATGATCCCTATATTACAAGCATAATGCCTAATACAAGATGGGCATTTTATGACTTCAGAACAGTCGATAGCTCGGGAGTAGTTTGGGATGGCTTCCAAATGGGAGATCCCAATATCTACCCGGCACCTGTTAATACAATCCAATATGGACTACAAATGCCTAACGTTCATGCAGAATGGATTCAGTTTGCCGACTATGTAAGCTTACATGTATATGAAAACTAAAAAAAATAAGCGGAGAAAAGTCTCCGCTTATTTTTTATACTATTTGAGTATCTTCAATACAAGAAAAATACGAGAAAATCTATAAGCCGGATTTTGTACTTCCGAAGAAGTGCCTGTTATTTATCTACGTCTTACATTGCTGCAAGACTTGAGCTGATTACCCCTCGGCTTTCAGGACGAGCCGCCCCTATTTCCATTGCTGAAAAGAACCGATATACTTACCATTGCACCGCAAAGAGTTTACCTGGTTTCACTACAGCCGAACTGTACCTGCTTTCTGTTGCACTTGTCCTACCCTCACGGGTGACGGATGTTATCCGCTTTGCTGCTCTATGGTGTCCGGACTTTCCTACCTCCCATAAGATGGGAAATCAACAAGCCGATTTTCTCGCGGATGCAAAGATACATAAATTTAAGGAAGGCTGGAAAACCGAGCAGATAAATAAGTCGATTTGCTATTTTAGCATTTGTCCAATATAATTCTTCATCAATTACCACATTATTATTATCTTCGTGCCATTATACATCTATGAATTCCAGGGAAAAAGAATTTGCGCAGCTTATTAAAGATAATCAGGGTCTGATTATTAAAGTATCTCGCTTATACACCAATTCTCTTGAAGATGAAGAAGATCTTTTCCAGGAAATCGTCTTACAGCTTTGGAGAAGTTATGATTCTTTTAAAGGAAATTCCAAAATTTCGACATGGATGTATCGTGTAGCGCTTAATACAGCCATTACTCTTTTCCGAAAAAAAAGCAAAAGCCTTCCTACCAATGAACTGGACATCAACCACAAAGATTTTGTGGAAGATGACGATGAAAAACAACAACAGATTTCGCTTTTGTATACTGTAATCAAGACTCTTCCTAATATAGAAAGAGCCATTGTCATGATGTATCTTGACGATCTGCCTTACAAGGATATTGCAGAAAACCTCGGGATTACCGAAGTCAACGCACGTGTGAAAATGAACAGATTAAAGAAAACCCTTAAAGAACAGATGGAAAAATATGCCTGAATTTGATTTAGATAGCTTTAAGAAGACATGGCAGGAACAGCCTGTACAGCCAAAATATGACAACACTGAGATCCTTCAGATGCTGAATAGAAAATCACGCAATTATGTAAAGTATATTTTCTGGATCAGTGTTGTAGAATTCCTTTTCTTTTCTGTTTTAGGGTTGTTTTATTTTTTCCAGGAGGAGGAATCAGACAGTTTCCGTAAAGTACTGGAAAGGTTGGGTGCGCAGGGAGCTCCTGAAGTAGAAGATAATTTCGGTCATGCTTATTTAGCAATAAAAGTTTTAAGCCTGCTCATCACAGCATACTTTGTATTGAAATTCTATCAAAACTACCGTAAAATAAAGATTGAAGAGAATCTTAAAGGGCTTATTACAAGAATTATCAAGTTCAAGAAAACAGTGAATGCCTTTATTCTCATTAGTATTGTTCTTTTGGTAGCCTTCACCTTTGTGTTAATTGCGTTCATATTTTATACTTTAAATTCCCAGAATATCCAGCCTTCCAATTCTAATCTCACAATCATTATTGTCGGAATTGTAGTCAGCACCCTTCTTGCTGTATCGATGATATGGTTTTATTACAAATTAGTATATGGAAGTATCATTAAAAAGCTTGACAAAAATCTGGACCAGCTGAAAAGGATAGATTCCGAGGAAAATTAATATAGACAGCCCATAGTTAAAGATATATTTGTTAAATTTATTTAACCAAATCTTATACTATGCCACTATCTTATGTCTACGGAGCTTCTGAAATTCCGTTATTAGGACAAACTATCGGAGGAAATCTTAAAAATACAGTTGAAAAATACCCCAACCAGGAAGCATTAGTCTGTGTTCATCAGAATTACAGAGCCACGTATCAGGAGTTTTATAATCAGACAACCGCTATTGCAAAAGCCTTATTATTTTTAGGAGCAAAATCCGGAGACCGGATCGGAATATGGTCTGCTAACCGGTATGAATGGGTACTTTTACAGTATGCTACTGCCAGGATAGGAACTATTCTAGTCAACATTAATCCGGCCTACAGAACTCATGAGCTCACCTATGTTCTCAACCAGTCTGAGGTACGCTTTATTTTTTCTTCATTAAGTTTTAAGTCCAGTAATTATAAGGAAATGGTAGAGTATGCAAAAGAAGTATGCCCTAGCCTTGAACATGAAATTTTCTTTGACGAAAACTGGGATGATTTTGTGAATAACGGACAGGATATTTCAGATGAGGTCCTTCATAGTTTTGAGGAACATGTACAGTTTGATGATCCGGTTAATATTCAATATACCTCAGGTACTACGGGATTTCCGAAAGGCGTGACATTATCCCATCATAATATTTTAAATAATGGCTACTTTATAGGAATAAGGTTGAAATACACAGAAAAAGACAGAGTCTGTATTCCTGTTCCTTTCTATCACTGTTTTGGGATGGTTATCGGAAATATATGCTGTACGACCCACGGAGCCTGTATGGTCATTCCTAACGACAGTTTTGATCCCGATATGACATTAAAGACAGTTTCTGATGAAAAATGTACCTCATTATATGGCGTCCCTACTATGTTTATTGCAGAACTGGCTGTCAAAGATTTCGATACTTATGATTTTTCAAGTTTAAGAACCGGTGTTATGGCAGGATCGGTCTGTCCGCCGGAAATCATGAAAAAAGTGGAAAACCTTATGAATATCAAAGAAATGAGCATCTGCTACGGAATGACGGAAACATCCCCTGTTTCTACTCAGACGCTGATAGGAACTTCTTTGGAAAAGCAGGTCAGCACGGTAGGAACTGTTCAGGATCATTTGGAAATAAAGATCATTGACGAGAATGGAAGAATACTAAAACGGGGAGAGCATGGCGAACTATGTACCAGAGGGTATTCTGTCATGCTGAAATACTGGAATGATTCTGAAAATACCCAAAAAGTACTGGATACTGCCCGATGGATGCACACCGGTGATATGGCGGTCATGGATAAGGACGGATATATTACAATTTCAGGAAGAATTAAAGATCTTATTATCAGAGGTGGAGAAAATATTTCCCCAAAGGAAATTGAGGATTTCCTATATACATACACCCATATTCTTGATGTTCAAATCATTGGCATACCCAGTGAAAAATTTGGAGAAGAAGTAATGGCCTGGGTAAAGGTGAGAAAAGGTTTCACAATCACGGAAGAAGAATTATTAGACTATTGTAAAGGAAAAATTGCTCATTATAAAGTCCCAAAGTACTGGAAATTTGTAGATGAATTTCCAATGACCATTTCCGGAAAGGTAAGAAAAGTGGAAATGAGAGAGATTTCTATAAAGGAATTAGGTATAGAAAATTCAAGAAATTTATAAAAAATCCGGAATCGCCCACTATAAAGGAAAAAAAGGAAAAAAATGCTTTCCTTTTTTTTATGAAAAATTTTATAAAAAAGCGGAATGAGTTCACCATTTAATCGGTGAACTTTATTTTTTTCGAAAAAAATTATGCTTCTCGAATTAAAATATAAAAAAATTAGAATTATGTAAGGTACGACTGAGTGAAAAGCTCTTGAATAAAGGATTAGAGCCAACATAAAGCCATTGAATATTCAATGCTTATTTTTGATATTTAATGTGAATAAGTTATCTATTTTAAGGAAAATACATACATATGACAAATAAAATTTGTTTTTTTCTCCTTTACAAGTGAGTAATGTAGAATAAAATCCTATATTTAGACCAGACAAAAAAACTAATAATGAAGATCGGACTGGCAATTTGTGCTCTACTACTTACTATACATATGTATGCACAAAAAATTTCAGGAACTGTCAAAAATGAAAACAAAGAAGTTATTTCTTACTGCTCAATAAGTTTTGGGAATGAAAACATAAGTACTATTACCGATATCAATGGTAACTATTCTCTGGAAATTCCTCAAAATACCGATAAAAGTGACGAGATCATTTTTGAATCCAACGGCTATGAAACTAAAAAACTGAGCGTCAACGAAATAACTGAAAACCCAAACATTATTTTAAACAAAAGAGTATATGCTATTCAGGAAATTAATATAAACGGAAGAAAAACCAAAAGAGAAATCATAGGTGCAGAAAAAAGACCTATGTTTACCTTCTCTAAAATGTTTGATAAAAACATTCCCACCGTTGAACAGGGGCAGATATTTGATATCTATAACTGGACAAAGCTAAACGCTTATAATTTTTATATTATTCCAAGCTCCAGGTTCAAAGAAATTACCTTAAAATTAAATATATATACTGTTAAGGATGGTTTACCAGAACAAACTCTCCTTAATGAAAATATAATATATAAGACCAGTACAACGGGCTGGCAGAATATCGATCTGCAACAATACAAACTGATCTTTACAGGCTCAAGCAAGCTGGCTATTACCCTGCAGCTTGTAGATTATATACGGGAAGATGCTATTGATTTTGTCTTTGGAATCTCTGCTAAAAAGACCTTATCCAATGACTTGCTCTATCGTTATCAGAGCCAGGGAAAATGGGAGGCCAGGAAAGGAAGTTTTATCTCAAATATAGATATTAATTATAATAAAGATAAACCCGGAAAGGTAAGTACAATGAAGAATCAGGATGAAGCTGTTTCTAAAAGTATAGAATAAACCACTTCTAATTTTATAACGATAATTGCTTTACGCAACACATTATGTTCTTTATAGAGCAGTATACCGTTATATTTTAAAACCAAAGGACTGGTTTTTCATTTAAATACTGATAAACAAGGTATTATATAATAAATACATATAAAAAAGCGGAAACCGAAAAGCTAACGAGTAGGTAAATTATTTAAATTTTTTTAACCATGAGCAAAAAGCTTACAAAAAAGTTAACTCTTAAAAAAGAGAAGTTATCTCAATTAAACTCTGACGAAATGAAATCAGTAAAAGCTGGAAAAGAGGCATTTTTATCTATTTTTGATTGTACACACTGGACATGTACAGCTGGAAGCAGCAGATCTTCTGAACTGTGTGTTTGTACTGAAGTATAATATTTCACAAAAAGTATTAAAGCTACTCCTTTGCGGGAGTAGCTACTTTTTAATAACTAGTTATGGCAAATAAATTAAAAATAGGGCTTTTGGAATTTGGTATAAGAGAAAATTCTCTTAACAATTCTAAAAAATCGTTGTACGATATCATTGACTATGCAACCCGAGCAGACGAGCTTGGTTTTTCGAGGTTTTGGGTTACTGAAAATTATTTTTCAAAAGCACATGACATGGCCTGGTCTACTCCTGAAATGCTTCTACCCATACTATTGGGATTAACAGATAAAATAAAGATAGGAATTGCTGGGGTTATTATGCCATTACAAAGTCCATTCAGAGTAGCTCATAATTATAAACTATTATCCAGCTTATATCCTAAAAGGTTAGATCTTGGTTTTGTAAAAGGGCTAGTGGGAGAATATGATCTTCAATACTTTAACGTAGATGTTGATAAAGACAGCTATTTTTCATCATTTCTTCCGAAGCTTGAATCTACTCTCCGGTTTCTGAGGGAAGAAAACGAACTGTTGAAAGAAAATTTAATTATCCCACCTTACAAAGGAAACATTCCTGACGTATGGTATATGGGATCTTCACATTCAGGGTTGAAAGTAGCTTTGCAGCACGACCTCAATTTTGCGAGATCTATATTTCATGGAGAGTCCAACAAAGATTATCTCAAGGAAGAGCTACAAAACTTCAGAACAGAATACAAAGCAAAGCACGGAAAAGATCCATCTATGGTATTGACATTTTCCGGATGCTGCCATAAAACCAAACAAAAAGCACTAAAAGTAGCAAAAAGCGGTACTAATGGTTCTATAGACAATATAAGTCTTATTGGAGACGGAAGTTTTTTCCAGGAAAAATTACTGGAATTTAAAGAACTCTACGGATACAATGAGTTTATGTTTAATAATGTTTCCAGAACACACAAAGACTCTCTAACAGCTATTGAAATATTAAGCCAATATGTATAAAGATAAAATTGATTTTTTTTTAAGCGAGATTTCAAAAAAATGTATTGCAGATAAAGGTGACAATATCACATTCAGCTTGGGGAGTAATTATTACTCATTATTCTACAATAATGATATTGAGATTGAAAAAATTGAAAGTCTGATAGACCTGGCTTCTGAAGACACTTATTATTCTTTTGCCAGCGGAAGTTTAGCTGTGATTTATTTCATGAGGCTTCTTCATACTTCCAATATTATTACAGATGAGGATATTGATGCAATAGAAGAAGATTCTATAGAATTCTTTTTAGAGTTGATCTCTATTTATGCAGACAAAAAAGAATATGACCTGTTTACAGGTTTGATTGGATTAGGTCTTTACTTTCTGGAAATCCAGAAACTTGATACAGTCGCAAAAATAGTGTCATATATTGACCACTTAAAATATGAACAAAACAAATCCATTTTCTGGGTTGATCATAATATAACAAAAGAAGAAAACATCTGTGATCTGGGTCTTGCCCATGGTCTTCCTTCAATCATATCCTTTTTAGCAGAATGTTATCATAAAGGCTGTGAAAAAGAAACCTGTAAAAGACTGATCCAAGGAGCGGTACATTTTCTTTCTGAACTGTATGAGGAAAATAAAGATTCTCAGTATATATTTCCTTCAAAAATCAATGTCGTTACCCGCAAAAAGCAACCCGCAAACAGGTTGGCATGGTGCTATGGTGACTTAGGTATTGCGATAGGGATATGGAAAGCCTATACTGTTTTGCAGGATGAAGACCTGAAAACAATGAGTCTTTCTATCATTTTGAATTCATCAAAAATCAGATTGGATAACGCCGGGGTTTTTTACAGTAACAAAAATGATTGTATAGACACTGGGATCTGTCATGGATCATCCGGAATTTCACATATTTTCAATAAATTTTACAGAGTATTTAAGCAGGAAGAGCTCAAAGAAGCACATGATTATTGGATGGCTATTACCCTTCAGCAACTGGATAAAGGAACCAAGTTTCCTTATGATCTGAAAAATGATGAATGGGTAGAACATACCGGATTACTGGAAGGAATTTCAGGAGTGGGAATGGTATTACTGGATTATCAGTATCCTGAGAAAGCTAAAGATTGGGATAAAATTTATTTAATGAACATAGAATGAAATACAACGACATAGAAAAGCTGAACTTTTACCTGTTGAGGACTCCTCTTTTTCCACAAAAAAGTATTGATACATGGGAAAAAGACATCAATAGTGAAAACTTTCGTAAGGCAATTTATTTATCTTCCCCGGATCTCTATGAGCAGCTTATCAATTGGGATGAAAAAAAACTTTCGAAAGAAAAAGCAGATAAAATAAAAAAGTCTTTGCTTAAATACTGGCTTAGAATACATTTCAGAACCATCCCCTTTGGAACCAATGCAGGAGTAAGCATGGGACAATGGGACAGTAATACCCTGATCACACTGGATAAAGGGCAGGATAAGATTTATGCACGACTGGATATGCAACTGGTACATGATATCATTACAGAACTGGAGCAAAAAATGTTTGTCAGACAAATCTGTAAGTTCTATACCAACAATACCATATACAGTACCAAAAATAAATACCGTTATATTGAGTCTTCTGCAAATAACGGAGGATTGAAATATGAAATTATTTCTACAGAAAAAAACAAATATCTGAATTCTATCATAAAAGCCTGTACCAACGGGCTGGAGCTATCATCCATAATAGAGGTATTGGTTAAGCAGGATATTTCTTATGAAGACAGCTTTGACTATGTCAATGAGCTTATCGACTCAAAAATACTTGTCAGTGAACTTTCTCCAAAGGTTACTGACAAAAACTTCCAGGATTTTATCTATCAGTTTTTAAAAGGACTGAAAATTCCTGCTACCCAAGAAAATAATGAGGATGCAGCTTTCATTCGCCACATCATCAGCATATTTGAAATTGTTCAAAAAATAAATATAACCAATGACATTGATGATGCTGTTGAGAAAATTACTCAAATCTTAACTGAAGCAGGGATTAAAAGCTATAAAAAAAATATTATCCAGACAGACCTGCTAAAAGGTAAAGTATCCAACACACTGAACAATACTATTTTTAAAGATTTCAAAAAGGTACTTTCAACAGTCTTTAATATCGGTACATCAGATAAAATTGATGCACTGGAGAGTTTTAAAAATGTATTTCTTGAAAGATATGATCAACAGGAAATACCTTTATTGTTAGCACTTGATCCCCTATCAGGAATCAATTATCCCGTACATTCAGATAATGATGCTTCGGATCTGATTGGAGGAATCCAGTTCAAGTCTGAAAATAATTCTAATATTATTCAGGGATCTGTAAAATGGAATCAATTTTTGGGTGAAAAATTAATTAGTGCCGTTAAGAACAACGAAGATAAAATTATAATCACTCAAGATGAGGTTGCTCCGTTTTCAGACGAAAATAAAAATATACCTTTTTCAATGTCTTCTCTGGTACAGGTATATAAGGACGAGGAGGGACAACCTGTCATTTTTCATAAATTCAGTGACGGACCTTCGTCCTCTACTTACCTGGGACGTTTTTGTCATTTGGACAACGAACTGGAAGAATCAGTAAAACAAGCTTTATTAGAGGAAGAAAATTTCTTTGAAAATCAGATCATTGCTGAGATTGTGCATAATCCGCAACCAAGGGTAGGTAATATCCTTCTCAGACCGCATCTGAGAAAATATGAAATTCCCATTCTTAGCCCCCATCATTCAGACAGTGAACCGATCTACCTGAATGACCTTATGATTTCCATCAAGAACAACAGGGTTGTCCTTCGTTCCAAAAAATACAATAAAGAGGTTATTCCTAGTCTTTCATCTGCCCATAATTATAATCTGCATAAAGTACCGACGTATCATTTCTTATGTGATCTTCAGTATCAGAATATCACCCCGTCTTATAACTGGAACTGGGGAATGTTTACCAATTATGATTATTTACCAAGGATAATGGTCAACAACGTCATCCTGTCAAGAACATCATGGCGACTGTCATCCGAGAAAATATTCAATGGAAAGCAGGCTTCAGTAGCTATTCTCAGGGATTATCTAAGAGAAAAGAATATTCCTGAAATCTTTACTTTCTCGGAGAGGGATATGGAACTCCCTGTATTTATGAACAATGACCTTTCTCTGGAAATCTTACTGGATCATCTTGCGAAGGAAAAGACAATAAGAGTGTTCGAAAACCTTGCAAATCAATATGAAAGTATAGCCAAAGATACGGAAGGAAATATCCATAGCAATGAGATTGTTATTCCATGGCATAACCTAAGCAGTACGAAAAACAAAGAACTTTCCGTCTTTCCTGTTAAGAATACCATTACCAGAAATTTTATTCCGGGAAGCGAATGGCTCTTCTATAAAATCTATAGCAGTACCAAAGTTTCGGATCAGATCATCAAAGATTCTATTTATAAATTTGCCAGTGGACTCATTAAAAAAGGGATTATCAAAAAGTGGTTTTTCATCCGTTATAGCGATCCGGATCATCATATCAGAATAAGGTTTCTGACAACATCATCTGATCATAATATATCCAATCAGATCTATCAATTGCTCGATAAGTATTTGACACAGGAGATGATTATCCATAAAATTGTTCTGGATACCTACAATAGAGAGATTGAGCGATATGGAGAGTCTACCATAGACTACATGGAAAGTATATTTCATTTTGACAGTGAATGCGTTTGCCAGCTATTGAAAGAGGCTGAATTGACGGAAACTGCAATTTGGAAAGGAGCTATTGTGGGAGTAAACAGGATTTTGGATGATTTTGGCTATGAGCAAACCGAAAGAAGAGATATTATGAATCACCTGGCCAATGGGTATGGTATGAGGCTGGATGAAAACTCTAAGGCAGCTTTAAAAGATAAATATAGAAACCACAGAAGTGAAATATTGGGTCTCTTAACAGGTGGTGATGATTTTTCTGCGATATTGAATGGCAGAACCAAGAAAACAAAAAAATATATAGCTGAAGTTAAGGAGCTCCAATCTAAGCAAATGGTTAAATCATTAGTGATAAGTTATATTCATATGTTTATTAACCGAATGTTTGCCTCGAAACCGAATCTCTATGAGTCCATTCTTTATTATTTCTTACACAAAAGTTATGACTCATTACTCAATATTAAAAAACTGACGTAGGATGACCAAAATCGCATTAATAAATTGTTATTTCGGAAAAAGCTGGCCATCTTATTTCAGCCATTTTTTGTTCAGTTGCAAATATAATCCGGATGTTGATTTTATATTGTTTACTAATTTAGAAGCTCCTTTTCATATCCCCAATGTACACTTTGTGCACATTAAGGACCTTACTGAATTCAGTGCATTAGCCAGTAAAAAGCTCAATCTGAATATCAACATTCTGGATGGCTACAAATTATGTGATTTTAAACCTACCTATGGGCTGATCTTTCAGGAATATCTGAAAAATTATGATTTCTGGGGATATTGTGATATCGATATTGTTTTCGGTAATATCAGGTATTTTATGACTGAAAAAATATTGCAGAAATACGATGTCATCAGTCCTCATAAGAATTATCCTGCAGGATTTTTCACCTTATTGAAAAATAATGAGCAATGTATCAATCTCTTCAAACAGAGTAAAGATTATGCCCGTATTTTAGAGAACAGCCGTCATTTCTGCTTTGATGAATGCAATTTTGAATTCAACAGGGTTCATACTACAGATATTACCCAGATCAATACAGAGATTGAAAGCTTCACCTTGGTGTTAAGAAGACTGGAACTTCAAAAGGAAATTAAGTATTATCATAAACCCATTGTACAGGAATTTACCTATACAGATGTCGTTCACCATTGGGTAGAGGGTAATATTTTCAATAGTATTACTGAAAAACAGTACCTACTGATTCATCTTATCAATGTAAAGGACAATCAATTTTTCTTTATAGATCCATTTGAAAACAAAGCTAAATTTTCGATTTCGCCAAAGGGCATCCACTACAAATTCAGCCAGTATTCTCATACCTTAAAAAAAATAAAAAGCAGGATCAATGAAAATATCAGACAAACCAATTACAGGTTTCTGCTGCTAAAATCAAAATTGCTTTCTTATACCCAAAAAGAACATGTAAATTTTCTGGAAGAGCAATCATACAAAATCGGAAAAACACATATTACCTTTTATCCGCAGGATAAAAACAAGCTGGTCATTATCAATGAAGCAGACTATACACTGCACTACAATCAGTTTTCCCTTTATAAAATTAAGGACAATAAATGGATAGGAATCAGTAAAAAGGCAATCAGTACAATCGATTTTCATTATAAAAATGAAGAAGATATTCCTTATAAAATAAGTATAAATAATATCCAGAAACGGATCAACGAAAACGCATATTATATCTATTAAATATATTTCTGCATCTATGACTGAAAAAAATGGACATGTGACCTCCTTTAATTTTTTACTGAAAAAATTTATACAACAAAATATAAAGCCCGGTAAAATAAAAAATTACGACATCCCTGTGGAAGATTATAATTTTTTGAGTTTCCACACGATCTTAAAAGATGATTTTGATATTGAAACGATGGTGGTAAGACTGGAGCTTGAAGATCTTGAAGACCTTCCCTTCCCTGCCATTGCATTTTTGAAGATCAATAGCGGTACTTTTGCATTAATTAATGATTATAAAGAAGGGAAAGTGTATTGGGAAAATAAAGAATTTGGAAAACAGATCAATACCCTCAGTCTTTTTAAAAGAATAAGTGATACTGTATTTCTGATCTCTTAATATATACAATAAAAAAGGTGAACATTAGCGTTCACCTTTTTATACATTGAAAGTACAGTATTGACAACTATAACTCTTTTCTTAATCTTGCTACAGGAATATTCAGCTGCTCACGGTATTTTGCAATTGTTCTTCTTGCAATATTGTAGCCCTGTTCTTTTAAGATCACTACCAAAGCATCATCGGTAAGCGGTTTTCTCTTATTCTCCTTACTGATCACTTCCTGAAGGTGGGTTTTAATCTCTTTTGTAGAAACTTCTTCCCCATCATCATTAGTTAAACTGTCCGAGAACAGATCTTTAAGATATACAATCCCGTTTGGTGTATCAGCATATTTACTTTTTACTACTCTTGAAATGGTAGAAATATCAAATCCTGTAATATCTGCTATATCTTTTAGAATCATCGGTTTCAGTGACTTTTCATCCCCTGTGATAAAGTAATCCTTCTGGAACTTTACAATGGCCGTAATGGTCTGTAAAAGGGTATTCTGACGCTGATTAATGGCATCAATATACCATTTGGCAGCATCAAGCTTTTGTTTGATAAATAAAGCAGCCTGTTTATGCTCAGATGAATTTTTATCATGAGAGTAGGTGGTAAGAATATCCTTATACTCCTCTGAAACTCTTAAAGTAGGTGCATTTTTGCTGTTAAGCATAGGAATTACCAATCCATCCTTTACCTGGATCACAAAGTCAGGGATAATTTCCTGGTTGATTGTAATAGTCTGGGTATCAAAGTTCCCTCCCACTTTAGGTGATAATTTTGAGATTTCTTCCAAAGCATCTTTCAGATCTTCTTCCTCAATATCATATTTCTGAATAATCTTATTATAGTGCTTATTCGTCAACGCATCAAACTGATGTCTCAGAATGCTTGCAGCTAAAGAAACCGCTTTATCCGAGCTTACTTTCTTTTCAATCTGAAGTAATAAACATTCCTGAAGACCTCTTGCCCCTACTCCTGATGGATCCAGTTTCTGAACATAATTCTCCAGGATATCTTCCACTTTTTCTTTTGTAGTATAGATTCCCTGTGAGAAAGCCAGATCATCAACGATAGACTTGATTTCCCTTCTTAAATATCCATCCGTATCCAGATTTCCAATAAGGTATTCCGCGACTCTTAAATCTTCATTATTGATATTTACCAAATGAATTTGTTCCATCAGGTAATCATACAATGACTGCCCCTCTGTTAAAAGACTTTCATTATCAAATTCTTCATCGTCAGGAGAATAGTTGCTGGATGCCGTTTTATAGTTGGGTTCGTCGTCATAAATATATTCATTGACGTCAAAATCTGTTTCAATGCTATCGGTACCCTCATCCTGATAGGTTTCTTCCAAAGAAGCATAATCATCTTCCTTAGATTCTTCCTTTGCAATTTCTAATGCAGGGTTTTCTTCTAGCTCTCTCTCCAACTCCTCTTCAAATTCAAGAGTATGAAGCTGAATAAGCTTCATCAACTGGATCTGCTGGGGAGCCAGCTTCTGTCCTAATTTGAGTTGTAAGTGTTGTTTAAGCATAGTAATATTGGCGTTTTAACATAACATATTCTACGAATTTAATAAATTTATTTGATAATAAACACATTTAGCATGATTTTTGCAGTATAGTTCTTATCATAATAAACTACTAAAAAATAAAAAAAGCCTTAAATTTCATTAAGGCTTTTTTTTATTATTCTAGAATTCAGCACTTTTCGGCGTCCTTGGGAAAGGAATTACATCTCTGATATTCGTCATCCCTGTCACAAAAAGAACTAATCTTTCTAATCCTAAACCAAATCCTGCATGAGGAACAGAACCAAATTTACGGGTATCCAGATACCACCAAAGTTCGTGCTCATCTACATGCATATCAGTCATTTTCTGTTTTAGTACATCTAATCTTGCTTCTCTTTCGGAACCACCGATGATTTCACCGATTCCAGGGAAAAGAACATCCATTGCTGCCACAGTTTTGTTGTCGTCATTCAATTTCATATAGAAAGCTTTGATCTCTTTCGGATAATCAAATAATACAACCGGGCTCTCAAAATGTTTTTCAACAAGATATCTTTCATGCTCAGACTGAAGATCTGTTCCCCATTTCTCAACAGGGTAAGCAAATTTACCTTTCTTATTTTCTTTAGAGTTTAGTAAAATTTCAATAGCTTCTGTATAGCTTACACGCTTGAAACGTTTAGCAATCACATTCTGAAGTTTTTCAATAAGACCTTCTTTTGCTCTTTCCTTCTCAGGTTTTGTTTTCTGATCTTCTTCAAAACGCTTATCCAGGAATTCAAGATCGTCTTTACAGTTATCCAATACATACTGGATCACATACTTTAAGAAATCTTCAGCAAGGTCAATATTGTCTTCCAGGTTATTAAAAGCAACTTCCGGCTCAATCATCCAGAATTCAGCAAGGTGTCTTGTTGTGTTTGAATTTTCAGCACGGAAAGTAGGTCCGAATGTATAAATTCTTCCTAATCCCATAGCTGCAGTTTCCCCTTCAAGCTGTCCTGAAACTGTAAGATTTGTTTTTTTACCAAAGAAATCCTGTGAGAAATCAATTTCACCTTCTTCTGTTCTTGGCATATTTTCAAGATCAAAGTTGGTAACTCCAAACATTTCTCCCGCTCCTTCTGCATCTGCACCGGTAATTACTGGTGTGTTGATATAGAAGAACTGATTCTGGTTAAAAAACGAGTGAACCGCAAAACTCACGGCATGACGTACTCTGAAAACAGCTCCAAATAAATTGGTTCTGAATCTTAGGTGGGCCTGCTCACGAAGTTTTTCCAAACTATGTTTTTTAGGTTGAAGAATCGTACTTTGAAGCTCTTCAGTAAAGTTATCTCCTAAAACGATGATCTTTTTAGCAATAATCTCAACGCTTTGACCAGCACCCTGGCTTTCTACCACTTCTCCTACCACTTTAAGGGAAGAAGCAGTACTGATATTCTTGATAACCTCTTCATCAAAATTTTCGAAATCAACAACTATCTGCAAATTATTAATAGTAGATCCATCATTAAGTGCAATAAAGCGATTAGCACGGAATGTTCTTACCCATCCGTAAACTGTAATGTCATGATGTAATACTTTCTTGTAATCCTTCAGGATTTCTTTGATCGTCTGCTTTTTCATTTGTTGATGATAAATTTTTGTATAAAAATTAATGTTTGCAAAGTTACAAAAAAACAGCGCAACTTAATGGTTACGCTGTCTTTAAAAATCATTTATCAGGTAATTAAACTTTCTGTTCAGTAAAATTATCTTTTTTCACTCTTCTGCATTCGTTTCTAAAGTATAATTTTAAGATTCTGAACTTCATAAAATTTGTCCTGACTTGAACCTGGTACACTCACATCATATCACTTTTAAGAGGAATAAGTTGACTTATTCTTGGTTTTTTCATAAGAACAGGCTTCTTATGTATGGAAAATAGTTATTAGTTTTTAGTTTTTAAATGATAATTCTGATTTCTCAAGTTCATCATTAGCTCTGTCTTATTCAGTTAGAATTCATTCCCTGACATCGCTAATGGTTTCAAACAAATTTTGTTTACTTACAACATAATAAATTACTTTTGGTGATCACTACTCTAACTTTTTAATTAATTCATTAACTCACGTAGGATTTTAATATTTACATTCTTGTACTGTACACATACAAAAATATAAATGCTGTGTTTTTACCTTGAAGCAAAGATGCAGTAAAGCGATGTGATAATACAAGTGAATACTCTATAGATTCATAAATTTATATATCTAAATTCATGAATTAAAAAACAACAAACAATTAAAAACCAATACATTAATATTATTTCATATGGATTATGTCATTTTATTTTCACTTCATGAAAAATAGCATTTCTATTCTTTTTTTAACAGATCAACGCATCATTTATCGATTTTCTTCGCTTCATTTTTCCATAATATTCTATCATGTGGGATATTTTATGTTCAAAATTCCCCAGCATTAATAACCTCTTATCATAGAATGTTTTTTTTAATTATTTCAATACTCAATTAAAGAAAATTGTTTTTCTTCTCTTTTTTCCCTTTCTGATCATCCAGGCATGGTAACAGCTGGGGACATCATACCTCCATTGGGGAAGAATAAGAATAATCAGGATAACATCTATATGGGAAATCAATCCTAAAGTAACAGAGAGATAAAAAGGCCAGCCCGTTTCCTGAAATCCGATGAGATAGGTAAAAGCCAGTAAAAGGCTTAGTCCCCAGATTTTTGCCAAAAAAGCATGAGTACAGGTTTCCTTTCCAAATTTCCAGATACTGATGATATAGCATGAGGCTTCCATTATAAAAATGAACAGAATACTTTTCCATTCTCCTTTTATCAGTTCCGGATTAAGCTGATAGGAAATCCATCCCAGTGAAAGCCAGAAAATAAGATCCACCTGGCTGTCTAAGCGCCTTAGTTTTTCAGAAGAAACTCCTGTTTTACGGGCAATAATCCCATCAAAAACATCAGTGAATATCCCGAAATACATTAATCCTACAATATATCCGCGGGCCCCCTCTCCAATGCAGTAACCCAAATACAGAATAATCAGAGCTGCTGCAAAACGGGAAGCAATGAGTATATAAGGTATATTTTTCATAAGTCTTATTATTTAAAAATTAATGATTGGTAAGCTTCTTTTAGCATTCTTATTCCATATTCCAATCTGAAGTCCTTTCATTTTCTTAGATGAATTGACCACACCCACCTGTACACCCCTCATTTCTTCGGCCTTATTGATGAGCCCAAGCTGTAAGCCCTTCATCTTTTCAGATCCATTAAATACGGAAATGCTTACGCCTCTCATATCATCCACACCATTCATCAACCCGGAGATGACGATACCATTTCCTTTATCAATAGAAGTGGAGAGCCCGGAAACCAAAAAGCCATTCACTTTTCTTCCATAATTATAAACAGAAACGGAAAGTCCATTTTGATCCACATTTCTTCCATATCCGGCACCGGAAAGTGTAATTCCGTTTATCGTAAGAAAAGTATGTTCATTTTTTTCTTTAGCGGGATCAAAAAACATCCAGATGAGAAGCCCCACGGGATTAACATCCAGATTAAGCCCGTTAATGGACTGGGTACGTTGTGTATTACGATCAGCAAGACTGCCTCCCAATCCCACTGCCAGCCCATTAACTTCTTGTACATGTTCACTCAGTGGAGTCAATGATACCCATCTTGTTTTTATTTCAGGAGCATCCTGGCTGTATAGTATTCCTGACAATAAAAAAATGCCTGTTATTAAAAATAATTTTTTCATGATCTGTTATTTTTATGGTGATTATTGCTTAGAGCCTTTAAAGTTCCAATTGATCAAAGGAAGTTTTCTCTTCCCGTTCTCATTCCATGCCCCGATCTGGATACCTCTGAAATCATTACATTTATTATACAGACCAATCTGGACTCCTCTGCATTTCTGTCCCACATTGGCTAAGGATGCTACAGAAACCCCTTTTATCTCATCATGTATATTGAAAAGTGGTGAAACAGAAACTCCGTTCGTCACGGTATACACTCCAATATTGCTTGAGATATTTACCTCCAGTCCATTGGTTACAGTAGGTTCCATATTGATGAGTGAAAGCTGTACACCGTTAATTTTGTTCATACGCTCCCTGGGCATGATCTCATAACTGTTAAAGCTCCAGTGATCGGCCCCTGGTAGGTTAAATAGTAAAAGTGGCGGAATAAAAATACCTACAAGATTAAATCCCATTCCTAAGCCATTTACTTTTTTAGGCGTAAACCCCTCTTCTTCGTCAAAATATTTAAATAAAATTCCGTTCACATTGCTGGTATTCTTCGAAGGTGAAGCGGCAATAATTTTAGGCTTCAAAGAATCTGCTTTTATGGTATCTGATGCATACACCAGACTATTCACAAAAAAAACTGTTATTAATAAGATTCGTGTTTTCATAACTCATTATTTTAAAAATTACATTTCAAAATTATCATCAGAACACCATCTCCTGAATGTGAAAAAGAATTAAAAAAAAGGTTACATTTGTGAAAATCACAAAACCATGCATCAGGAAGCTTTATTAAAGGAAATCCGAAGAAAGATTGGTGGCAAATCATTAAACGATGAAATTGCCAATATTCTAAATATCAGCTACGATGCAGCGCACCGGCGAACTTCTATGAAGGCCAAATTCAGCTTTGAGGAAGCCCTGGAACTTGCTAAATACTATCAGATTTCCCTGGATCAGTTTCTGGGAACAGAAAACCAACTGGTTGTAAGACGCACCCAACCCGTAAAAACAACTGAAGATCTGTTAAACTATTTTGAAAGCTCTCTGAAGATCTTGCATGTATTTCAGGATATTACAAACTCCCAGGTATTTTACTCCGCGAAAGATATTCCGTTTTTCTATACCATTTCAGATTCAATACTGTCGCGCTTCAAGTTTTATGTCTGGATGAATTTATTGAATCAGGATAAATTTTTAAGTCCTTTCGATACGTTTAATTTAGAATATCATTCTGTAAAAAATGAACTGCTCATTGATCTTTATGAAAAACAAAATGTCACTGAAATATGGAATGACACAACTATTTTAAGTGCTTTACGGCAGATTTCCTTCTATTTTGAAATCGGATTATTAAAAAAGAATGACACGGATCTTATATTGGATGATCTAAAAAGTTTAATAAAAAATCTAGAACATAAAACACTTGAAAAACCTAATTTTCAAATATTTGTAAATGATTTGGTTATTTTAAATAATAGTATTTTATTTAAAAATGAACAGCAGTCTTCTTTTTTTATCCCGTTCAGTATGTTTGGGTATATGATGACTACGGATGAAATGACATGCCAGGATTCTCTGAGTTATTTTGAACATCAGATTAAAAATTCAAAATCCCTGAATGCTTCGGGAAACCGTGATCGGGCCTTATTTTTCAATACAATGTATGAACAGATTGAAAGTTTAAAACAAAAATTATAAAATGAATACCCTTTATAATGGAGAATTCTTTGGGCAGACCAATGAAACCCTGAATTTTGACGGACTCACAATTACAGATACAGAATATACACATCCTTATGTAGATTGGCATTATCATGAAAATGCTTATTTCACGTTTCTTATTCAGGGAAATATGAAAGAAGGAAACAAAAAAGAAATCTACGACTGCTCTGCCGGAACTTTACTGTATCATCATTGGGAAGATGCTCATTATAATATAAAACCGGATATTTTTACAAGAGGTTTTCATATCGAAATTTCAGAAAGCTGGTTTGAAAAATTTCAGATTTCACACAATAGAATTGAGGGTAGCCTTAACATCAAAAATCCCTCTTTACAGCTCTCAATTCATCAGATTTTCAAAGAAACGAAAATGAATGATCTTTCTTTTGAACTCTCGGTTCATCAACATCTGCTTACTATTTTCAGTCAGCTATCCAGAAAAAATGAAAATACAGATAAAAAGCCCGGTTGGGTACATAAGATTGAAGAGATGCTTCGTGAAAATTTCATTGAGAAGCAGAGCCTCACAGAACTCTCGAAGATTTTGGATATTCATCCGGTTCATTTGAGCAGAGATTTTCAGAAACATTTTAACTGCAGCTTAGGGGAATACATTAGAAAACTGAAGGTCAATAAATCCATAACGCTTCTTCACACTTCTCAATCTTTATCCGAAACAGCACTGGAATGTGGTTTCGCAGATCAGAGCCATTTTATCAGATCATTCAAAGAAAATACAGGAATTACCCCTTTACATTACAGAAATCTCTTAAAGAAATAGCAATGTTAATTTCATTCTATTTTTTCATAACATTACACCCTATTTTTGTTTAAATAAAATACTGAAATGAAATCTATCCTTGTATATAGCTTATTTCTTATGTCTGGCCTCTATTTCGGACAAATTAACAACATTATTGATCCTGAACCAGCCATAAATACTATCCATAAAAAGTATACCGGCAACATTATTTTTCTATCAAAAGCAATTTCTCTGGACAGCCTGAAAGAAGCTGATTTCATTACCCAAGAAGTATTTCAGGAAGATAAAGATTTAAATCTCCGTATTTTTTTAAACAATTCTTTAGTGAATTACCTGCATCAGCTTGAACCTTCTTTAGCTGTAGATGAACTGCTGAAAAAAGGAAATTATCAATTTAATTTTTACATTGACGGAACATTAATCTATACAGAAAATCTGAATCCCGGAGCAGGAACGGCCGAAGATAAAAAGAAGAAAACCACTTTTAGAATTCCTCTCAT
Organism: Chryseobacterium rhizosphaerae; assembly: GCF_003385455.1. Lineage (GTDB taxonomy): Bacteria > Bacteroidota > Bacteroidia > Flavobacteriales > Weeksellaceae > Chryseobacterium > Chryseobacterium rhizosphaerae. The sequence continues at coordinate 92,848 of NZ_QNUF01000006.1, forward strand.
CAGTTCAAAAAATGAAGATTCCTGGGGAAGATATTTATGGATGAGATTTTATCTTGTCAATGGGGGAATTGATCAGCTCAATGAAGGAAATCACCTTTTAAAAGTTGAAATAAAACCTTATTTGAAGGCTACTACTTTAAAGGTAGGAAATACGATTGCTTCGGGTGAGATTCACTTAACCATTCCAAAAAAAAATATTTCAGAACAGCAGATTGCTATTCAAACTATAAACCCAAACAGCGGATGGAAAGTCTCTGATGAAAAATTGGATAAAGAAAAAATAAGGCTTTTAAATAAAAAAATTGCAGAAAACAGATTCAGGAATATCACAGGAATCGTGGTCATCAAAAATGAAAAACTTCTGGTGGAAGAATACTTCAGTAATTCCGCCAGAGATTCACTGCAGGATACACGTTCGGTTGGTAAGTCGTTTGCCTCAGCCTTAACAGGAATTGCGATTAAAGAAGGCTATCTTAAAAGTGAAAACCAAATGCTGAAAGACTTCTATGATCTTAAGCAATTCAAAAATTACTCATCTCATAAAGACAGCATGACTATAAAAAGCTTATTGACCATGAGCTCAGGTTTTGACGGCAATGATGCGGATGAGGAATCACCTGGAAATGAAGAAAATATGTATCCTACTGATCACTGGGTAAGATTTACGTTAGATTTACCTGCAACAGAAAATAAAATCGGAAAAAACTGGCAGTATTTCACAGCAGGTGTTGTAGTGACAGGAGATATCCTCAATCAGTCTGTTCCCAAAGGGCTGGAAAATTATGCAGAACAGAAATTATTCCATCCACTGGGTATCAAAAACTATAAATGGCAGTATACCCCACAGCAAAAACCTTCTCTGGCCGGTGGATTGCGCATGAGAGCATTAGACTTCGCAAAATTTGGACAGCTTTATAAAAATAAGGGAATATGGAATGGTCATAACATTATTGATAAAAGTTGGATAAAAAAGTCTTTTACCAACTACTTTACCAATGACAAAGACTTTGAGGGATATGGCTATTTATTCTGGAGAAAAGTATACCGGGTGGGAAACCAAAGCTTTGAAGCGTATCAGTGTAGTGGAAATGGGGGTAACAAAATTATTATATTTACTGAAATTCCTGTAGTGATGGTGATCACAGCTAAAGCCTATAATACATCTTATGCCCATTCCCAGGCTGATAAAATTGTACAGGAATATTTACTCCCGGCAATTGGGAATTAGCAGATACCTTAAGCTTTTGAAATCATGGTTCCGCATCGGAGCACAACATTGAAGATCCACCCTATTCATCTCAGCAGGGATTATTTCCAATACAATCTGAGTGATTACACCCTGAAATCTTTTAAAAATCACCCAAAAACATGTTTACACCAAAGGAGATAGCATCATCATCCACGATTTAGATACATCATTCCCCGATTTGGATACATTTCCCTTTTCGCAAGTTTCCATCTTTGTATCATCATTTAAACAAAAAAATATTTAAAAATGGAAACAAAAAAAGTATGGTTCGTAACAGGAGCTTCAAAAGGTTTAGGATTTGAGTTGGTAAAAAAATTATTATCCGAAGGATTTCAGGTTGCTGCAACCAGCCGAACTGTTGAATCTCTTTTCTCAACTATTGGAGAAACATCAGAGAATTTTCTTCCGCTGAGCGTCAACATCACAGACAACAACGACATAAAATCTGCCATTGAAAAAACAGTTGACCATTTTGGACGAATTGACGTGGTTGTCAACAATGCAGGCTATGGGCAAATCGGAACCCTTGAAGAGCTTACTGATGAAGAGTCAAGAGAAAATTATGCAGTGAATGTTTTCGGAACATTGAATGTGATCAGAAATGCCATGCCTTATCTTCGTGAACAAAGATCAGGGAATATCTTCAATATATCTTCTGTTGGCGGATATTCCGCTAATTTTCCAGGTTGGGGAATCTATTGTTCTACAAAATTTGCTGTTGCTGGATTTACAGAGGCATTGGCCGAAGAAGTGAAAGACTTCGGAGTTCATGCTACTGTTGTTTATCCCGGATATTTCCGTACAGATTTTTTAACTAAAGATTCTGTGAAAACGCCTTCTAATCCTATCCAAGCCTATGAAGCAGCAAGAAATTCAGAACAGGCTCACCTTAATGAAATCAATGGAAACCAGCCTAATGATCCCGAAAAAGCAGCTGATGTCCTGATTCAGATCAGTAAAGAGAAAAATCCTCCGGTACATCTGTTATTGGGTGTAGGAACGATGGAATTTCTGAATAATAAGATTGATATTTTAAAAAAGGATGCTGAAAAATGGGAAAGTCTGACAGTTTCAACAGCGATTTAACTTTGTAATAATAATCTTCAGCTCCGTTCGGGATGACCTTCCTGATACTTACAAAAGTCGGTCAGAATGGAGCTGAAGGTTTTCTAAAACAGTTCATTATACTTTTTACAAAAACAATTAACTTCGCTATTATGAAACAGCCTGTCCGCTTTAACTCTATTTCAGATTTTCATGCTTTCTGTGGTCTGCCCAATCCTGAACATCCGCTGATCAGTTTAATAGATTACAGCAAAGTCCATTATACTGTAGACAATGAAGAACTGAAATGGATTCAGAATTTTTATTCAATTGGTTTGAAAAAGAATGTCAGCCGAAAGTTCAATTATGGACAACAGCAATATGATTTTGATTCCGGAGTCTTGTGCTTTGTTTCACCCCAGCAGTTTTTAAGTCTTGAAATCAATCCCGATGTTGAGGTAGAGCCTACCGGATTTTTATTGCTTATACATCCTGATTTTCTGTGGAACACTTCATTAACAAGGAAAATAAAATCTTATGACTTCTTCAGCTATCAGGTGAAAGAGGCTCTTTTCCTTTCTGATAAAGAAGAGAAAATCCTTGTTAATATTCTTAAAAATATTGAAAGGGAATATCAGTCAAATATCGATAGGTTCACACAGGAGCTTATCATTGCTCAGATTGAATTATTACTGATTTATTCTGAACGTTTTTATGAACGTCAATTTTTCACCAGAAAAAAGTCAAGCCACGAATTGTTATTTAAGTTTGAAGACATTCTTTCCCAATATTTTAAAAGCGAAAATCTCCTCGAAAATGGTATTCCCTCTGTGAAATGTATTGCCGAACAGATGAATATTTCTCCTAATTATCTTGGGACCTTACTTCGTCTTCATACTCAGCAAAACACACAGCAGCATATTCAGAATAAATTAATTGATTCTGCCAAAGAACGTTTGAGTACTACAAGTTTGTCTGTGAGTGAAATTGCTTACGAACTGGGGTTTGAACATCCACAGTCTTTCAGCAAACTCTTCAAACAGAAGACGAATCAGTCTCCGGGAGAATTCAGAAAGTTATTTAACTAGATTCTATAGGGAATCAGTAGATACCTTAACCTTTTAAAGTCATGGTTCCACATTGGAGCATAACATTGATCAAATACATAAAAATTGATCAAAGAAGACCATACAAAACCGATGGTTTCTGATCCTATACAAAAGTTATGGGAAATATTTCTTAGTAAATAATGCGAAAGAGAATAAATTTCAGGTGTATTTTCTGAAAAAGAGATTACTCATCTTTTTTTGATGGAACAAGGAAAACGTCCATCAGGCCTTCCGGCAACTGCATTTTAATAAATCTTTCTTCTCTGTTCACTTCCAGGATCCAATCTTTAATAAGAGGGATCACAATTTCACGGCCTTCAAATCCAAGAATGAAATAATTTTGGGCCGTCTGATCGTTTACAGATCGTATTACCCCACAGTCATTATCATTTTCGTCAAGGATATTATACCCTATTATTTCGTGATAATAGAACTGTTTTCCTGAAAGTTGGGGAAGGGTAGCAAGCGGCAGGTAAACACTTTTACCTAAAACCTGATCTACCATAGATTCTGAGGAGCCTTTAAAAGCAAGGTTTAAAGCATCTAATTTGCTCCATGAGGATTTTTCAATAAAAAATGGAACCAATAATCCGTTGATTTCAACGAATATTGATTCCAATTTATTGTAAAGCTTGGGCTGATCGGTATCCAATTTAAGGATAACGTTACCCGCAAGTCCATGTCTGCGTGTGATTTTACCTAAAAAATAGCAATCTTCTTTACGCATAACAGGATTTGTTTATTAAGCTTCAGTGTTTTCTTCAGTTTCAGCAGCAGGAGCTTCTCCTTCTGTAGCTTCAGCAACAACTTCTTCAGCAGGTGCGTTAGCAGCTTCCTCAGCAGCTTTAGCATCAGCATCAGCTTGTGCAGCAGCAGCAATTCTAGCTTCGTTTACTTTAACTTCAGCTTCTAAAGCAGCTTTCTTAGCGTCAGCCTGAGCTTTAGATAAACCTTCTACTTTACCTTGTACTTTAGCATCTTTAGCGTCTACCCAAGCAGCAAATCTTTTTTCAGCTTCTGCTTCGTCAAAAGCACCTTTAGCTACACCACCTTGTAAGTGTTTTTTGTAAAGGGCACCTTTGTAAGAAAGGATAGCTCTAGCAGTATCAGTAGGCTGAGCACCATTGTTTAACCACTGTACAGCAGAATCAACGTTTAATTCAATAGTTGCAGGGTTAGTAATTGGGTTGTAAGTTCCTAGTTTTTCGATGAATCTACCATCTCTTCTTGCTCTAGAATCTGCAACCACGATGTGGAAAAAAGGTTTACCTTTTTTACCGTGTCTTTGTAATCTGATTTTTACTGACATAATGTTTGAATTTTACGGGAACTCGTCCCAGTTAAATATTTAAGAGTGCAAAGATAAACAAATTTTTCAATTTGGTAATTTGAAAATGGGATAATTTGATATTTTTTTTCACTCATTCATTATCATCTCTTCAAAATGATTCATTAATCCACTGCCCCCATATAGAAAAGCCCTAAACACTTTTGGTTTTCCTCAATGGTTAAAGATTCCTTCAAAAGGTCAACAATAGAGGGAGAACTCCAGTAACATCCTATATTATGGGCCGTACAGGTAAGATACATATTCTGAACAGCCATTGAAGTGGCAGCAATCTCTTCCCATTCCGGAACCATCCCGCTGAAATTAACCACTATGGAAACAACCACATCAGCTTTATTGATTTTAAAACCGATATCATTAAATTTTTTCTCTAAAAAAAGCTGTTCAGGCTGTGTAGCTTTATAGATAGCCTGCATTTCTGAAGCCAGATTTGCCTTTTCCTCCCCTTTGAATACCTTGAAGCGCCAAGGCTTTGTACGCTTATGATTGGGTGCAAATGTTGCCGAGCTTAGAATTTCATCAATAACCTCCTGAGAAATTGCTGCGTCTGTATAATCTTTTGGAAAAATACTTCTCCTTTGTTCTATGATTTGTTTTACTATTTCTGCTTTATTCATAACTGCAAATTTACAATATGAGATCCAATCTCCAACATTTAAAACATCAGGTATTTACTACTATTTTACAGTTTTTATAGGCTTTATAATTGCTTGTAGCAAAGGTCAGCAGAATTATTGCTGCAAATGCCTTCGTTAGCCACTTTTCATATACCGCTCCATGTACGGGATCCAGCATATACAATACGATAAAGCTGAAAGCATATATCATTCCTGCAATAATCCAGATACGGCCGGGATCAGGATATTCCTTAACGATACTCGATTTGTTATAATTAAAAATTGGAAGCAATTTATGCCCGTCCCATATCAGTAATATAGAAACAGCAAGCATCATTAACGAAGTGATCATCCAGGTTCCGGAGAATGAAAGACTAAGTGTAATCACCCAAATATTAGTCAATATTGCAAAAAACACTAAGGCTCCCAGCGTTGCATAACGCTGTGTCAGCAGTAAAATGCCTGCCGTTACCTGTGCCCATCCTAAAAAGTTCCAGTAGAAACCGGATTGGTACAATGCTTCAAAAAAGTAACCTATTGGATTTTCTGTTGAAATACGGGTAAACCTATTTCCTATTAATTTGGTTAATCCTGATGGAAAAAAAGCAAAGCCCACCAGATAGCGCAAATGGATAATAATCCATTGATTGATTCTGTTTGTTCTTAAATTAGCGAATTTCATGGGTATTGTGGATAGTTATGGCTTCATCATCAGAGTATCTTCTTACAATACTTCCACTATTTTTTGATGAATTTTGTTCAACACAAACTCATCTCCAGCCTTCATTCCCATTATCTTTTTAGCCATTGGGCTCTCGGGTGAGATCGCATAGAAACGGTCTCCTTCAAAAAAGAATTCACCTAATGAAACTGAAATATAAAAACGGGCTTTATTGGTAATCACCAATGAGCCTAGCTGTGCTCTGTCTGTACTTGTGTTAAGAACTTTTGCCATATTTCTTTTAAGATCATTCAAAGCTCCCAATTGTCGTTGCATCTGGTAAATCTCCTCCTGCATTTCTTCTCTCATACTGTCATATTTCGGAGTTTTTTTGATGTCACGGCTTGCTTCCAGAGTAAACTCAATAAATCTTTTAAGTTTTTCAATTTTCTCTGTAATGGTAGTTTTTACGAAGTCTCTGATATCACTTTTTTCAAATACAATCTTCTCCATAAATCGAATCTTTATATAAAGATAATATTTTTCTCATAATAAATTATATTTTCATTTCTTCATCAAAAAATGAATGATTCAAATCCTACCAGCAAGGGTAATAATCCTTAAAGCAATAGAAAAGCCTTGTAAAATTTACAAGGCTTCTGTTTTATTTTTCTGATATTTGTTTCAGTCCGTCAAGTCCCTGGCCAAACATTTTATCCATATTATTATCCATCATAGGTTTCATAATCTTCATCATCGTATTCAGCTCATTATCGATCATCCAGGTTACTTTTGTTCCATTTCCCTCGGGAGTCAGTACAAAGGTACTTTTAGCATTTCCTTCAAAAGGCTGTATAAAATGAAGTTTGGTAACCATTTTTTCATTAGGTACTATTTCGGCAATTGCCTGTTCTCCCTCGCCTACATTTTTATCTCCTTTCCAATGATAGGAATCTCCTATTTTGTCACCATCACCTGAATAGGTAATCACTATATTTTTATCTGCTTTAGAGAAAGGATCCCATACATTATATTCTTTTAAAGAACCTACATGTGACCATACTTTTTCTTTTGGAGCTTTAATAACAACAGATTTTTCAAAATGATAATCTTTACTGAAAGCCAGCATTGCAATAATAGCATATACAGCAATCAACAGAATGATAATTCCGATAATTTTTAAGAGTGTTTTCATAGTTTATATATTTAGGTTATTTATTGTAATGACAACGTTTAAATCTGTTCTCAAAATTAAATATTTCAACATCACCCCCACTTTCCATATGACAAGATTATTTAAAGATAAGTATTTTTGTCATAACTTGTTATTCAGGCATTATTTTTGAACTTTTCGGCTGTGATTCCTGATGAATCACTACATTTAACTTTAATTAAAAATCAAAAAATGAATATTTTAACTGAAAAATTTAACACTCCATATCATTCCGCACCGTTTACTTCTATTAAAAATGAAGATTATCTTCCTGCTTTTAAAGAATTAATTCAAAAATCTGAAGAGGAAATCAATGCGATTGTTAATAATCCTGAAGCGCCTACTTTTGAAAATGTAATTGAAGCTTTAGCGTATTCTGGGGAGCAGCTGGATGTTGTCTCCAATATATTTTTCAATTTAAATTCTGCAGAAACAAGTGATGAAATCCAGCAGATTGCTCAGGAAGTTTCTCCTATTTTAACAGAATATTCTTCAAAAATTTCTCAAAACGAAGCTCTTTTCAGCAAAATCAAAAAGGTATATGATGAAAAGGAAAAATATAACCTCAACGGGGAACAAAAAATGCTTCTGAATGAAACCTATAAAGGTTTTGTAAGAAGTGGAGCTTTGCTGAATGAGGAAGACAAAGAAAAATTAAAAAAGATCAGCATGGACCTTTCTCTGAAATCCCTGCAGTTCGGACAAAATGTACTGGCCTCTACCAATGCTTATTTCAAACATATTACCCAGAAAGAAGATTTGGCAGGTATCCCCGAAGCTATTATTGACCAATATGCTGAGGAAGCTAAAGAAAGAAACCTTGAAGGCTGGGTTGTTACCTTGCAGTACCCAAGCTATATCCCATTCATGACTTACGCGGAAAACCGTGAACTGAGAAAAGAACTGGCCCTGGCCAATGGCAAAAAATCTTTTGATGGTGGTGAGTTCGATAACCAAAATATGATCAAAGAACTTCTGTCCTTAAAGCAGCAAAAAGCCGAACTTTTAGGTTATCAGGATTATGCTGATTTTGTCCTTGAGGAAAGAATGGCCAAGTCCCCGGTAAAAGTTTTTGATTTTTTAAATGAACTTCTAACCAAAGCCAAACCTTATGCTGATAAAGAAATCGAAGAATTAAAATTATTGGCTAAAGCAGATGGCATTGAGGATATGCAAGGATATGACCATGCTTTTTACGCTGAAAAACTTCGTAAACAGAAATTCGACCTTAATGATGAGGAACTGAAACCTTATTTCCCTTTAAACCAGGTACAGGATGCTGTTTTTGGATTGGCTGGAAAACTTTTCGGATTAACATTTGAAGAAAGAAATGACATTCCGAAATACCATGAAGAAGTAAAGGTATATGAAGTAAAAGAAAATGGCACTTATAAATCTCTGCTTTACGTTGACTATTTCCCAAGAAAAGGGAAAAGAGCGGGTGCATGGATGACAAGCTACAAAAATCAGTATCAGCAGAACGGAGAAAATTCACGTCCGCATATTTCTATTGTCTGCAATTTCAGTAAACCGACAAAAGATACTCCTAGTTTATTAACATTCCAGGAAGTGACCACCTTATTCCATGAATTTGGACATGCCCTTCACGGAATGATGGCCAATACCCAATACCCTTCTCTTTCGGGAACTTCTGTAAAATGGGACTTCGTGGAACTTCCATCCCAATTCCTGGAAAACTTCTGCTATGAACCTGAGTTCTTAAAAACTTTTGCGAAACATTACAAAACAGGAGAAGTTCTTCCTGATGAAAAAATTGAAAAGATTGAACAGTCTAAAAACTTTATGGAAGGATATCAAACTCTGAGACAGATTGGTTTTGGACTTCTGGACATGAATTACCATACTAAAGCTGGAGAATTAGAACATGAGACTGTAAAGGAATTTGAAGATAAATACACCAAAGCAACTACGCTGTACCCTACAAATCCGGAAACAGCAATGAGCCCAAGTTTCTCCCACATCTTCCAGGGAGGATATTCTGCGGGATACTATTCTTATAAATGGGCAGAAGTATTGGATGCTGATGCTTTCCAGTATTTTAAAGAAAACGGAATCTTCAATCCGGAAATTGCAGCTCAGTATAAAGTACTTCTTTCCTCTGGGGGAACGAAAGACCCCATGGAACTGTATAAAGATTTCAGAGGAAGTGAGCCCAAAGTTGAAAGCCTATTGAAAAGAGCTTTCGGATAATCCTACCACTGAACATGATACAGGAACTTAATAAATTTGAAGCTGTTTTTAGGGATTCTCTAAAAACAGCTTTCATTAATGTAGATCCCGAATACATTGATGCTCTCCTCGATAAAAGAGACCTTCCCGAATTTTCAGATGGATGGATGGAAGCCTATCAGGCTGTGGACGGAAAAGCAATAAACTTGGAAACAGAGGAAAAAATCAATGATATCCGAAAGGATATTTTTGTATTTGTTTTCAGAATCACTGGTTCATCTGATATGTCGGCCTATATTTCTGATGATGTAGGTCTTATTTGCGCCTATTACATTCATAATATTGATCATAAATGGCTGAACGATTTATTTTTCACTTATCTCACTCATCAGATTCCCCACGGTGAGCTTATGAAAACAGACCAAACAATAAGAGAATTAATCAACTCCTACCCCCTCAACGATGAGAAATTATAAATATTGGGAAACCTGTATTGAATTGATAGAAAGCAGAAAGATTGAAGAAGCAACCCATTTTGTTCTTGAAACGACTTCAAAACTTGGACTTTCTAAAGAATTAGTGGAAAAAATAATGACTGTTTCTTTAAAGGGTTTTGAGAAAAAAATTGAAGGAAAAATGAAGGATTGCCTGGAAAAGGCAAGAGAAGAAAATGCCGAAGCCCTTTGTTTGTATTATAGTGTAGACAATGGCTGGGATAGTACCATGTATATCTGTAAAGGTTATACCAAGGAGAACAGTTCCTGGATTTCTGAAAGCAGAAGCTGGATTGAACTTGGAAAAACAAGAGGTTTCTCAGAAATCTACAAAAAAACCGCAGAATCAGCTTTTTTCACCAACAAAATAAGTTCAGCCGTTTGTATTCTTTTAATGTTTAGAACAAGCATTGCCTTTTATAATGTGGCTCAGAAGTTTCCAGACTGTGGATTCAAGCTTTGTATTACCGCAACGGAAAGTGACTTTGTAAGAGTTGCATAAGCCAACCCTGTGCAATATATTGAGAGGTAAAGCAAATAGATCACATTCTTTCAGCAAGATTTATTTTAAGAAAGCTAAATTTGTACTGTACAACATAAGCATTCATTCTGTAATTTTAAATAATGAGCAATATAACATCCAGATTAGAAAACGTAAAAAAACTTCAGGCAAAAAGATGGGAAAATGAAGATCATTGGGATACTTTAAATGATTTATTAGTCCAGGAATTAGATGAAATTTTACTTATTGAGCCTGAAAACACCTCCGCTTTAATCAATATCGGGGCTATTTATTCTGATATGGGAGAAAATGAAAAGGCATTATCCTATTTAAAGAAGGCCTTAGATCTTGGGTCGAGCGACAAAAATTTATATGTAAATCTTGCGGTTGTGCTTATTTATATGGAAAAACACCAGGAAGAATATTTGGAATACCTTGAGGAAGTGGAAGATAAAATTGAAGATCCGCTTACTTTTAAAGCGTATTTTGATCCTCAGTCTCATTAGAAATCTAATATTAATTAAAATTTTAACCCATGTTACTAGCCATTTTACTTCCCTTCTTATCCTTTATGGTTCGTGGAAAAATTATCACCGGAGTGATCTGCCTGATTTTACAGATCACCTTAATCGGCTGGCTTCCTGCTGCCATATGGGCGGTTTTATCTTTAAATAACGCAAGAGCAGATAAGAGAACGGATAAACTGATTAAGGCCATGCGCAATAATCAAAAATAAATTGGCGTTTACCGTCAGAATCTCTTTATTCACGCAAGGGAATTTTTAAGACTTAATTATACCTTCTTCATCAGAAATTACTAAATAATTGTCGTATTTTTACAATAGACTCGGTTGACCCCATTCAACCGGATTACCCTATCATGGAAATTGCGTTTAAGAATAAAAGAATTATTACCAATATAGCACTCGGTCTTGTTTGGATCGGGATAGGAAGCAGTTATTTATTTGAATCAGAAAAAAAACTATGGAAGCCTTATGTCATTATAGCATTGGGAATAGCTTATATCATCATGGCTTCTTATGAATATTTCTATAAATATCTCATCATTAGTGATAAGCAGATTCAGGTTAATATATTCCCTAAAAAGCAGATCAATATTGATGAAATAACTTCGGCAGATTACAATCTCAATGACTACACGTTCACTACTTCCCGTAAGACCCTGAAGGTGGTAAGATCACGGATCAGCCCGGATGATCTTCCAAAGTTCGAGACGTTCTTTAATGAAGTTCGGTCAAAATTAAGAGACCAAGATCCACTTTTATCCTATGAAAGAAAATAAATATGACAACCCGGCTTTTTTTGACCAGTATGAACAAATGCTTCGGTCACAATTAGGCTTAGAAGGAGCAGGAGAATGGCATGCTCTGAAAAATATGTTACCCGATATCAAAGGAAAAAAAATTCTTGATCTGGGTTGTGGATTCGGATGGCACTGCCGCTATGCTATGGAAAACGGAGCGAAATCTGTTATTGGAATTGACCTTTCGGAGAAAATGCTTGCTAAAGCTAAAGAGATCAACAATCTGGAAGGCATCCATTATGAAAGAAAAGCACTGGAAGATGTAGAATACCCTGCTGAAAAATTTGACCTTGTTTTGAGTTCACTAACCCTTCATTATGTGGAATCATTTGATGCTCTTGCTCAAAACATTTACCACTGGCTGGTCTCAGGAGGTCATTTTGTATTTTCAGTGGAGCATCCTGTGTTTACCGCGGAAGGAGGTCAGGATTGGGTATATGATAAAAATGGGGAAAAAGTTTGCTGGCCCGTTGACCGGTATTTTATCGAAGGGAAAAGAAACACCACCTTTTTAGGTGAAAATGTCATCAAATACCACAGGACTTTAACCTCTTATCTCAATACTTTATTGAAACACGGTTTTAAAATTAAAGAAATCATTGAACCGGAGCCCAGTCACAATATGCTGAAGGAAATTCCGGAAATGAAAGATGAACTTCGCAGGCCAATGATGCTGTTAATCTCTGTAGAAAAATAATCGTCCTTTCAATACCCTTGAAAATCAACATCCTATTTTTAAATCAAGAAAACACCAATAGCTATTTTGTATAACATGGTAATAAAAATAATTTATATCTTTGTATAACACAATACAAATCGATATGATTATCTCAAAACTTATAACCACTCTTATACTACTTGTGTTCTTTAGCAGTCAGATGAGTGCCCAAGCCCTTGAAAAAAGCGTTGAAAAGAAAATTGACAGCCTGATCCAAACCGAATTTGGAAATAAAAATGAGCCGGGCGGTGTATTTATGATGAGTCAACATGGCAAAAACCTCTATCGGAAGGCTTTTGGAAAAGCTAATCTGGAACTTGATGTCAATATGACTCCGGACCAAGTTTTTCAAATCGGATCTATGACCAAACAATTTACAGCCGTTGCCATTCTGATGCTGGAACAACAGGGGAAACTTTCTGTAAACGATCCTGTTTCAAAATACATCAAAGACTATCCTTCGGGGGACAAAATAAGTATTCATCATCTTCTGACCCGTACTTCGGGAATTAAGGATTTTACAAAGATGAAATCTCTTTCCGGTATTGCCCAGAAAGAAATGAAACCCATAGAAATGGTAGATTTTTTCAAAAATGAACCGGCTGATTTTGCTCCGGGAGAAAAATTTGAATACAATAATTCCGGCTATGTGGTTTTAGGATATATTATAGAACTTATTTCAGGAGATACTTATGAAAACTTCATCAAGAAAAATATTTTTGATAAGACAGGAATGTCGAATTCCTACTACGCTTCCGATAGAAAACTTATTCCCAAAAGGGCTTATGGATATCATAAAAAAGAATCTGGATTTGTCAATAAAACAATGATCAACTTTAGCATTCCCTTTTCGTCTGGCTCATTAATGTCTACTGTGGATGACATGCTGAAATGGCAGCAGGCTTTAAACCAGAATATTCTATTAAATGCTAAAGAAACCCAAAAAGCATTTCAAAAATACAAACTGAATTCGGGTGAAGAATTTACCTATGGATACGGATGGCATCTGAAAGATACTAACGGCATTCCGGACCGGGAGCACGGCGGAAGTATTTTTGGATTCAAAAGTATGGAAGTTTATATCCCGGGCAAAGATATTTATGTGATCGGTTTAAGCAACTGTGACTGCCATTCACCGACAGAAATTACCCGAAATATTGCGAAAATCGTGTTGAATCATTCGAAATAGCACTTACGGATTCTTTGCCATCTTACTTTTCGGAAGGATATGCTCAGGAAGCATAAAAATAGAAGCTGCTACAAAAACCAGACATACAATATTGATAACAATAGCCATTAAAAAAGCATAATGGTAATCTTGCGCTGACGGCTGTTTTCCCAGAAAATAATAAAAAACACCACCCACCGCAATAATTCCGATGATCGCTGCCACCTGCTGAAAGGTATTGTAAACTCCCGACGCATTTCCTACAAGGGTTGCAGAAATCCCGGACAATGCCATATTGGCAAGAGAAGGGATAACAGAACCTACTCCTGCTCCATGCAAAAAAAACAGGAGGTAAAAAAGGTAAAAAGGTGTCTGCAAATTGAAAGTAAAAATCTGTATAATAAGAACACCAGCGATCAGCCCTATCCCTCCAATTAGTGTATTCTTTCCATATTTTAAAACCAGTTTTGCAGAAAAAAGGGAAGCCAAAATAAACCCAAGCCCCTGAAAAACAATAATCTCACCGGCATGCAGCGGACTGATTCCTAATCCATCCTGAAAAAAAAGCGATACAATATAAAAGTAGGAATCCAGCATAATAAAAAAGAAAACCACCGCCCAGATTCCCAGGTTGAAATTCTTATACCTGAACAATTTAAAATCAATCAGATAAGGGCGGTTCTTTTTTATTTTTCCTTTCTGATTTTTTATAAAATAGATCAAAATACAGCCTGAGATCAGAAGAAGGGCAGTGTTTTTGAGATTAAAGCCCTGATGTTCAGACATCGTCAAAGCATATGTTGAACAAAAAAGACCAGCAGACAAAGCTGCTACCCCCCAAATATCAAAGGCATTTTTTACCGGAGTTTTAGATTCATTCAAAAATTTCATGCTGAAAAATACAGATAAAATACAGATAGGTACATTTATCAGAAAAATCAGTCTCCACGGTTCCTGCATAAAGGATAGCGATGAAAAATACCCTCCAAAAAACTGTCCTGCAATGGTTCCAATCCCAATTGTTATTCCGTACCATCCCATTGCTTTTGTTCTTTCTTCATGAACCGGAAACAGGATCTGTATCATAGACAAAACTTGTGGGGCCATCAAAGCAGCACTCATTCCCTGAATAAAACGGGCAATGATCAATGGTCCGGCACCCGTTGAAATTCCGCAGCCTACAGAGCTCAGCATAAAAAATATCAACCCAACAATGAAAATCTTTTTCCTGCCATATACATCCCCCATCCTTCCCCCTGTAATCAGAAAAGAAGCAAATCCAATAAGATAGGAAGAGATCATCAGCTGCATTTCTCCATTGGAGGCATGAATATCCTTCTGGATAGATGGAATAGATACATTTATAATAAAGATATCCATGATGGTAAGCAATTGTCCCGAAAGTACAATCAACAATTTCAAATATTTAGAGTTCATAATTATATAGATATATCTATTTTTTGACAGTAAAAAAAAATTAAAACAACAGTCCCTGAACAATTTTTTTAGCGTGATCGAAAGAATCTGTTTTTTTTTGGATTGTAGAGGTTACCACAGCACCTTCAATAAGCAGAAAAATAGTTTCCGCCGCAAGATCAATATCCGGTAATTGACTTTGTTCCACTAATGTTCTGATGAGATCTTTCTGTTTTTCTTTATGTTTCTTTACAAAGTCAGACACCACAGGATTAGTGTCTCCAATTTCTGAGATGATTTTAATAAAATGACATCCGGCAAAAGTAGAGGATTTTTGCAGCTGCTTCCTGTAATCCATTAAAGCTTCTATTTTTTCTTTAGGATCCGAGCAGCCTTCAATACTTTTTTCAACACCTTCAAACCATGCCAGTTCTTCTTTAATAAGATATGCATGTAAAAGCTCATTCTTGGATGAAAAATGATTATACAGGGACCCGATTGCAATATTGGCATCAGCAATAATCTGATTGATCCCGGTAGAATTATAGCCCTGTCTGTAAAACAGATCCGAAGCTACCCTGATGATTCTATCTTTCACTTTTTCTTTTTTCATCCTGAAAATTTTTACAAAACTAAATAAAAAATAGATAAGTCTATCTATTTTTAAATGATAAATAATATTTTTATCTTAGTCTATATAAACTGGTCAAAAAATTTATGAGAAGGGCTGCATCAATTATTATTTTTTCTTTCTGGATGGTCCTATCTTGTAATCAGGCTCCCAACCCCAATCCTATGAGTACTTCCAACCCTGTTGTTTATTTTGAAATTCCTGTCAGTAATCTGGACCGTGCAGAAAAATTTTATACTGCCGTTTTTAATTTTAGTTTTGAAAAAGAGTTGATCGACCATTATGAAATGGCGCTGTTTCCATTTGAAGAAAAAAACAGTGGAATTACAGGAGCACTGGCTAAAGGAGATGTATACAAACCTTCTAAAGACGGCGTCATTATTTATTTCAAAACCGAAAATATAGATGAAACCTTACAAAAAGTTATTCAAAATGGAGGAAAGCTGCTCTATTCAAAGAAAATAGATCCAAAACACGGCTTTGCGGTTGCTGAATTTGAAGATTCCGAAGGAAACAGAATTGCATTACATGAGACGATCGATTAATACAATTTAGTACATATTATTTTTTCATTGAAATATCTGCATATTTTGTATCTTTAATTACCATATTCATAAAAATATTGGGTGAAAATTTATGACAGAAGAACTTCATTTTATCAAAACAAACCCTAATATTGCTAAAATTAATTTATACAATAAGCTCTGTCGGGAAGAAGAGAACATTTTAAATTTTCTCCAAACCAACAACACGGCCCAGCTTGAAACCATTAAGGAGAAAGTAAAAGAGTCTGTAGATGAGCTTACCAAGGAAGAATTGATGAATATCTTTTCATGGTTCAGCCATATGTATCCTTCAGATCCTGAAGAAACCAAAACACAGCTTTTCATCCATGGTATTGATCTCTTTTACGAAATACCATCTAATGATAAGGTACAAAGTTTCCAGCAGATTCTTTCAGATTATGAAAAGTACTCACAGCAGCCCATGGGTTATATTGTCAATTCTCAGAATTTTAACCAGTTCCTGATTTACGGAATATTTATCACAGCATTACTCCATAGAGACCAGGAAAATATTCTTTGTGATTATTTAAAAGCTGACCATCAGGATTTATATGTTCTGGCTGAAAACCAGTTGTATTTAAAAGAATCTGATATCCAAAACAGTACTAATCTTCAACTTTATTTCAATGATCTGTATGATATGACAAAATTTTATAAAGGTTCTATTATCCAGCTTTAAAGTGACCGTCATAAAAGAGGCTTTCAGGCCTCTCTTAAGATTTCAGGATTTTTTATCAGGTAGCTTAAAGCCTCAGCCACAGCCTGCTCAGGTTTTTTCGGATTAAATCCTAATTCATTTCTTGCTTTGGAAATATCAAAATCCTGCTGCAATCCTGAAAACATGGCAATATCTTTTCTGGTCAGTACCGGAGCTTTTCCACTTAGTCTGGCTGTAAATTCCATGATGGCAGCAATACCCAACAAAACTCCTTTTGGAACTGAGCTAGGTATTTTAAGTTTCAGTTCAGGATAAAGTCTGTTTGCTAAAATGGTGGTGTCTGTAATGCTCATGCATTTTTCATTGGCAAGAATATAACGTTCTCCGGATTTTCCTTTTTGGGCAGCAAGATAACACCCTTCTGCAACGTCTTTTACATCTACCCAGTTTAGGGTAATTTTAGTATCTACAGGGATTTTTTTATTCAGAATAAGTTTCAGAACTCCATAAGAAACGTTCAAGGGTGAAAACGCTTCACTCCCTATCATAGCAGCAGGCATTACAGAAACAAGCTCTATTCCGAGTTTGGCAGCCAGCTCAAAAGCAAGTTTTTCACCGTCATTTTTGGAATTATAATACATATCCCTTCTGTCCGGATTGTAACCATTACTTTCTTTGGTGGGAAGTTTTGTATAATTCAGTGCAGCAATAGAACTTACATAGATTATTTTTTTCACTCCTGCTTCTGCAGCGGCTTCAATAGTATTACGTGTTCCGTTGATATTAACATCATAGATTTCTTTCTGGGGATCCTGAGCCCATAATTTAAAAGAAGCACCTACAGCATAAAATGTTTCTACTCCCTGTAATGCTTTTACAAAAGAGGCTTTATCAGTGATATCCGCATGAACTACTTCACAATCCAGCCCTTCAAAAGGCTTTTTATTCCTTATATTCCTTACTGTTGCCCGTACGGGAATTTTCTGCTGCAATAAAAATCGCACTAAATTATTTCCCAAATGTCCGTTTGCTCCTGAAACCAGGCTTAAAGTATTCTTTGTCATTGCATTCATTTTAATGCTGCAAAGTTCACTTTCCTGTTTGCGGAACCACTTGACTTTTGTTAGTTAATTATTTTTCTCCTGATTCTGCTGAGACTTTCCGGTTTCATCCCTAAAAATGAAGCGATGTATTGAATGGGAACATGCTGAATGATATCGGGAAATTCTTTCAATAATTTAAGGTAGCGTTGCTCAGCACTCAAAGCAGATAATTCTCTGGAGCGGTTTTCATTGTAGGCAATAGACTGTTGAAAAACCGAAATACTGAAATCTTTCATCATCCGGCTATGGGCAACCAGATGATCAAGATTCGCTTTGGAAATCCGCAAAAGTTCACAATCTGTAATGCATTCCACAAAATCATCAGATCTTGTTTTGTTGATAAAATGAGTATAAGACGTAAAAAAATCGGGCGGACAGTTGATATGGGTAGTGACCTGGTTTCCATTCTGATCCATATAAAACAACCTGAGGTATCCTGAAACAATATAATAAAGATAGTTGGGTACTTTACCTGCTTCTTCTATCACCGTGTTTCTGGAGAATTTTACCGGTTCAAAACAGGTTTTTACCGTTTCAATTTCTTCGGGGGTAATCTCCTGTCCTAAGCGTATATATTGCAAAAGTTTATCATGCATTGAGGATGAATATTGATGAATCTGTCACAAAAATAGCCAAAAGAAAACTTCGGACCCTCTTCCGGCTAAAAAAAGATTTTTCACAGACCAATGTAATATCTTTCTCCTAAAAATTGTCTTGTATAAAAACTAAGTATGAATCGGAAGATAATTATTCTTTTAAGTCTTGTATCAAGTTCATTCATTTTTGCACAAAGCATTGAAGGAACTATTACGGACCAGGAAAATAAACCGGCGGCGGAAACAGAGGTACTGATCACAAAAGATAATCTTAAATTTTCTGCGATCACAGATGAAAAGGGAATGTTTAAAATCCCTTTAAAAGAAAATGGAAATTATGTATTTGAAATTATAAAAGACGGGATAAAAACAAACAGTGAAAAAATAGCAGTAAAAGGGGCCGTCAAAAAAGATGTTCAGTTTGGTGAAGCTCCTCCTACAGTACAGAAAGTAGAAGGGGTAACCATTACAGCCAAAAAGAAATTATTTGAAAGAAAAGTAGATCGTCTGGTATTTAATGTTGAGAACTCTGTGGCTTCCCAAGGCATTGATGCTATTGAAGCATTATCCAAAACCCCCATGGTAAAAACCAGTGACGATGCGATAAGTATTGCAGGCAAAAGCAATGTTGCCGTTATGATCAACGACAGACTTCTGAATTTAAACGGACAGGAACTTATTAACTATCTAAAAACACTGCGCTCTGATGATATCCTAAAAATAGAAGTCATTACCACTCCACCTGCAAAATATGATGCAGAAGGAAAAAGCGGACTGATTAATATTATTCTCAAGAAAAATGCAAATCTCGGATGGAATGGCTCTATCCAAACCTCCGGAAACTATTTTTGGGGAAAACCTACAGTTTCTACAAGAAGCGGTGCTACATTCAATTATCAGGGAGAGAAACTCTCACTAAGCACCAATCTTTCCGCAGGGGATAATTACTGGCAATACGATACCTACAATTATCTGAAAGGTACCACCAATACTAATTACTGGAACAGAGACAGTGACAATCTCAATAATTACAAATACAAAAGCGGAAATATAAAAGCGGAATACAAAATCAATGATAAGAACCTGGCAGGGATCAATTATAACTACTCGCACAGTAATCCTTTGGAGAAAGGAGAAAGTACTTCAGCCAGATTCAATGAGGAAGGTCTGCTGAATATTCTCTCCAATTTTAGAAACAGGAACAGCAGGGATGTTCACAATGCCACAGCATTCTATGAAGCCAAATTAGACAGTGCAGGAGGAAAACTGAATTTGACAGCAAATATGATGATCAATAATTCCAATGCAAGAAACTTCTCTAATACTATTACTTCGGAAACTATTGCTACCCTGGCAAACCCTATCAGTAAATACAGAATTTATTCCGGGCAGGCCGATATGGAAAAAACTTTTGCCAAGATAAAGACCGAATCGGGACTGAAATATACCCGGATCAAAAATGACTCAGAGTTTAATTTTTTCAATATTGAAAATGATCAGTATGTGCTAAACCCAGGTCGTACCAATACTTTCTTTTACAATGAAGAAAACTATGCCGCTTATGTATCGACCAATTTTAAAATCAATGATAAATGGGATGCTAAGGCCGGGCTCCGTTATGAGTACACTACGCTGGAAGGAGTTTCAATGAATGATAATACTTCAGCAAAGATAAAATATGGTAAATTCTTCCCTACAGCCTATATAAGCTATAAGCCCAATGAAAATCATGCTTTTTCACTCAACTATTCACGGAGGATTTCGCGTCCTTACTTCGGAAATCTGAACCCATTCAAATTTTATACTTCAGAATATGAATACAGCACCGGTAACCCGTATCTGCTGCCTTCATTTTCAGACAATTTTGAATTTGGATATGTGCTGAATAATAACCTGAATATTACTTTATACTACAATTATAATAAAGATAACTGGGACAGAATCCAAATGGTTGATGATCAAACAAGATATTCTATCGTGAAGAATTTCTATAATGAAGACCAGGCAGGAATCAATGTCAGCTACAATTACAATAAACTGAAATGGCTGGAATCTACTCTTTTTGTGAATGGGTATTATGCAAAATCAAAATCCTATGATCCTGCCATTCTTCCGGCACCGGCCGGTTACAGTGCTAATATTAATCTGGACAATAATTTCTTTCTTAATAAAGAAAAGACAGTCACCTTAATGCTAGGGCTTTGGGGCAGTCTTCCGAACAGAAATGGAAACACCTATTACTATACCAATGCCTCTCTGTATACAGGATTAAAATTAAGCCTGATGGATAAAAAACTTCTCGTTAATTTATATTTAAATGATATCCTGAATACCAACCGTGAAAAAGGTATAGAATATTACCCCACATATACTATAGATTATCAGTACAAGGGTATTACCCGAAATGTTCACCTTTCTCTTACCTATAAATTCGGGAACAATAGTGTGAAAGGAGCTACCAAGCAGGTAAAATTTGAAGAATCCAACAGAGCAGGTGGTAATGGTAATTAAAACCTACTCTCCTCAATAATCTAAAAACGGATAAAAACTATAACTTGGGTCAACAGAATCCTGCATTTGTCAGGATCTGTTGGCCTTTTTATCAGAAAATTGTACCAAGCTGAATGTTTTAAGTCGAAAAAAATAATAAACCATTCCACCGGCAAAATACGCCAGTACATCCAAAATATCTCCTGTAAACCGATGTGATACTCCCGGACAAAGCACTTCAAATAAAAAAGATAAATACAGTACTGAGGTCAGAACAAATTTTAAGTTAGGTTTCCAATGATAGCCTAATAAGCTGTTCATTATATATTCTATCAGGTAACAATACATAGGAACGGTAATACAATCCGTAAAATGATCATTGATCACTGGAATATACAATCCTTTTTTTCTTAATACAATGATGAATATCCAGGCTATCAATCCCACAAAAAACCAATAAGAAATTCTTTTTCTCATCACATATGCAACAATGCCATTATTACACCGATGAGTACCTGCAGAACTTTTGCCAGAACATCCTGAATATTACTTTCGTTTTTCTTGTCTTTTTTTCCAGCTTCTTCATAATCAAATATTTTTTTCCCTTCCATATTGATTATATTTTTTTATCACAAATATACTTCAAAATTAGAACAATTGTTCTAATTTTAAAAATAGTATCAATAAAATATTATATTTGTTAAATGATGAAAACCAAAGAAAAAATTTTACTGAAGGCCCTCGAACTCTTTAATGAGAAAGGTTATACTACAATCACTACCAGACATATCGCTGCGGAGCTCAATATCAGTCCGGGAAACTTGCATTATCACTTCAAACATTCAGAAGATATCATTAAAATACTCTTCCAGGAACTCGTACTGAAAATGGACGAACTGCTGAATACAATGAAAGAAATGGAAAATAATACGCTGGAAAACCTTTATCAGTTTACTTTTTCAACGTGTAAAATATTTTATTCTTTCCGGTTTATATTCGTTAATTTTGTAGATATCTTAAAAGAAATTCCAGAAATAAGATCACAGTATGAAGAGATCCATACCAGTAGAAAAGAAGAATTTCAGATGATCTTTTCCGGATTACAAAAGAATAATATTTTTAAAAAAGATGTACCTGAATTTATGATGGACAGCCTTATCCAGCAGATTTTCATTATTGCCGATAACTGGCTTACCCACAACAGGTTAATTTTAAAACTGGATCAAGAGGCAGCGATATCGCATTATACCTTGCTGCAGATGAATCTTTTCTATCCTTTTCTGAATAAAGAACAGCAGAAATTATATGAAAAACAATATATCACCCCTACACCATGATCATCAGGAAAGGAAACACAGCTGATCTTGCGGATATGAAGCTTCTTTTTGCGGAAACCATTACGGATGTCTGCAAGGAAGACTACAATAACGAACAGATTGAAGTTTGGAAGTCAGGTACTGAAAATGAAGAAAGATGGCTAAAAGTAATAGAGAAACAGCACATTTTGATTGCTGTTTCTGAAAATAAAATGATTGGGTTTTGCACCCTCGATCAGGGAAACTATATTGATTTGCTCTTTGTACATAAGAATTATCAGCATCAGGGAATTGCAAAGGCATTGTATACTCAGATAGAACAGGAAGCCCTACAACAGGAGGCATCCATACTAAATGCCGATGTCAGCAAGACAGCAAAACCTTTTTTTGAAAAAATGGGTTTTAAGGTGAATGCTGAACAAACTGTACACCTCAAAGGAGTTGACCTCATCAACTATAAGATGAGTAAAAATCTGATTACATAAAAAAGATGATGCCTGACCAACTGCCCGAATATCATGAATTTAGAATTCCTGTTCCCCAGGAGTTTGAAAATGTATTCACTCATTTCTATTTTGCTGAAAATACTTCTGCTGGGGCTATCGTCAAAACTTTACTTCCCACTTACCAAACCCTGTTATTATTCTGCTTTGGGGAGCAGGCATCCATGTCTACCCGTGAAAAAACGATTATCAGTGTTGATAAGTGTATCGTTTTCGGTCCTGTAAGACAAGCTTTTGATTATATGCTTCCGGCAGGTTCTTCTATACTTGTAGCTAATTTTAAAGATGATGCATTCTTTAGGTTTTTTGGAAAACTTTCTTTTGTCCATACAACAGCTAAACACCCTGATCAACTTCTGGATGAAAATTGCTTTACTAATTTATGGTATGAGCTTTCCCACCTCCAGTCTGCTACAGAACAGGTGAATCATATTTTAGAATTCTGTATTCCATATTTACAGGATCAGGATACTATAAGCAAACTTTTAAGTGGTATTGAAAATGATCATTTGAATCCGATAAAAATCGTTTCTGAACAGACGAACCAGACCGAAAGAAATATTCAGCGCAAACAGAAGGAACAATTTGGATATTCTATTAAGGAAATTAACCGTTACAACCGCTTTTTAAAAGCCATAAAAATCATAGAAAAAGAGACCGCAAAGCAGGAAAAAGTTCAGTGGTTTCACATCATCGATGAATGCGGTTATTATGATCAAAGCCAGCTTATTCATGATTTCAAACATTTTTTGAATATTTCCCCTGCCCAATACCTGAAGTTTCAACAGGATATCTGCAATCCTAAATCCTGATCTTCAGATTTCGTTTTCTTACAATTTTTAACATTCCCACTGCTTTACATTTGTCTTATAAATTTAAAAAAGCAGCGCAATGAAACATTTAATTATTTATGCACACCCTAACGAAGGCAGTTTAAATCACAACATTTTAAGCCACATTATAGAAACGCTTCAGTCTGAACATCACGAGCTCAGAATCAGGGATCTTTATCAGATGAATTTCGATCCTGTTTTATCGTTAGCAGATATGCAGGGGCAGCGTAGTGGACAAGTAGCTGATGATATACAGCAGGAACAGGATTTTATTTCATGGGCAGATCAAGTCACCTTTATCTATCCCATCTGGTGGACTGGACTTCCTGCTATCATGAAGGGATATATAGACCGTGTTTTCAGTTACGGTTTTGCCTATCGTTATGACCAGGGAATACAAAAAGGACTTTTAAAAGGGAAAAAAGCCGTTATCATCAATACCCATGGAAAGTCTCATGAAGAATATAAACAAACAGGAATGGATACGGCACTTTCTCTTACTTCTGATCAGGGTATTTTTACCTATTGCGGCTTTGAGATCATCCAACATCTCTTTTTTGACAAAGCTGACAGAGCCTCTGCGGAAGATCTTGAATTATGGAAAAAACAGATCTCAGCAGCTTATCTCCAGCCTGTTCTTAATCACTAAAATAAAATTTTATAATGGCATGGTATTCGCTTAAAGATTGATAAGTAAAATTGTTTTGAACCATTATTTTAAACCATTAAGATTAGTAATTAGTTAATTTTTAACATCACTATATATCTTGATGGTTTAAATATTGGCTTTCGATTAAAAAGTTTCTATATTTGTATCTCATGAAACACTTAAACAGCATATTGCGTCTTCCATTTTTCAGTGAGTATTACTCCCCGACCTATCGTTCGGGAAGACTTTCTATAGCTATTATTCAGTAAAATTATCTACATATATATAGAGCCCGGACAGTATCTGTCCGGGCTTTTTCATTTTAAAATTATTCAATATGATCAGTACATTACAAGAAAATGTGGCCATTACTCTTCCTGAAAACGGGTTGGAGGAAAAGCTGAAACTCGCCAAAGAGGAAAACAGAAAATTAACTGTAAAATTGGGCTTTGATCCAACAGCCCCTGACTTACATTTAGGGCATGCGGTGGTGCTAAAGAAACTGAAACAGTTTCAGGATCTGGGACATCAGATTGTGATTGTTGTAGGAAGTTTCACAGCAAGAATTGGTGATCCCACAGGGAAAAATAAGGCAAGAAAACCTTTAAGTTCCGAGGAAGTAGAGCATAATGCCAAAACCTATATCAATCAGCTATCTAAAGTTATTGATGTAGAAAAAACAAAAATCGCCTTCAATTCTGATTGGTTAGACATTCTTGATTTTTCGGAGGTTATTCAGCTGATGTCAAAAGTAACGGTAGCCCAGCTCATGCACAGAAACGATTTCAATAAAAGGTTCGCAGAAAATACCCCTATTGCCATGCATGAATTGGTATATCCTATCCTTCAGGGTTTTGATTCAGTGAAAATTGAATGTGATATTGAAATGGGAGGAACTGATCAGCTTTTCAACTGTACTATGGGGAGGCAGCTCCAGGAAGTTCATCAGTTACCTGCACAAATTGTCATGTGCATGCCCCTTTTAAAAGGACTTGATGGAAAAGAAAAAATGAGTAAATCTCTGAATAATACGATTGGTCTTACTGATGAGCCCAATGAGATGTTTGGGAAAACCATGTCTATTCCGGATTCTTTAATTGATGAATTTATTGAACTCACCACAGATTTCTCACCGGAAGAAAAAGCTGTATTAACATCAAGGATAGAAAATGGAGAAAATCCAATGAATATAAAAAAGCTGATTGCCAGAAACATCATCAGTCAATACCATGATAAAGTCTCTGCCGAAAATGCAGAACTCTTCTTTAATCAACAGTTTCAGAATAAAAATTTTGAGGAAAAAAGTTTTGAGCCTGTTTCGATTGCTATTGTGTTGAATCATCTCCAAAATAAGACGACTATCCTTGAACTATGTCATCATTTAAAAAACAGCCTGAGTAAATCTGCTGTGCGGAGGCTCATCCAAAGCGGAGGTGTTCAGCTCAATTCTGTCAAAATCATAGAACCGGATCAGGAAATTGAACTTTCAAAGGGGCTTAAGATAAAAATAGGAAAGAGAAGCTTTTTTGAATTAGAGTAAAAAGAGAGAAACCGAAGGCTGGAAGAAGGAAAAAATAGTTTTCATTCAGTAGTATGGCTATGCTGAGGGATATCCTGTTGCCAAACACAGGTTCAAACGATACTTCCGGCCTTTTCTTTCAGCTTCTGTTCTCACATAGTGAAATTTAGTGTTTGGAGCTCAGGTTAAATCAATATCTTCGTTATTCTAAAATCAGTATTCAATGAGCTATATCATGGTCGATATAGAATCGGACGGTCCGATTCCCGGGGATTTTTCTATGGTATGTTTTGGTGCCGTGCTTGTAGATGGGGAACTGGACAAGACTTTCTATGGGAAGCTAAAGCCTATTTCTGGAAAATACAATCCCGATGCTTTAGCGGTTTCAGGCTTCACAAGAGAAGAAACCATGGATTTTGAAGATCCTGAAAAAGTGATGTCTACTTTTGAAGAATGGATCAAAACTCATTCTAAAGGAAGACCTATTTTCATCAGTGATAATAATGGTTTCGACTGGATGTTCATCTGCTGGTATTTTCATCATTTTCTTGGACGAAATCCTTTCGGCTACTCTTCAAGGAGATTGTCTGATCTGTATTGTGGATTGGAAAGGGATACTTTTGCCCAATGGAAACACCTACGTAAAACTGAACACACCCATCATCCGGTAGACGATGCCCGCGGAAATGCTGAGGTTTTGTTATATTTGAAAAAAGAAATGGGACTGAAAATTGCATTGAAATAGCATCACTAATTTTTATCTTCAACATGGATCTTGACCTGCATTACGAAAAAGCCAATGAAAATGATATTGATTTCCTTCTCGATCTGAGAATGAAAACCATGAATCCTCATTATGCTGAATCTCATCTTCCGACCGACAAGGAAACGACTCTTAAAAGGATTCTTTATGAGTTTGATAAAGCTCATATTATTTTCCTTAATCAGCTTCCCATCGGGCTCTTAAAAATAAACAGAACTGCTGAGAAAACAGAAGTTCTCCAGCTTCAGATCGATCCCGAATTGCAAGGCCGTGGAGTGGGAAGAAGTATTTTAAAAAATATTCTTGATGAAGCTTCGGAAACAGGAAAAACAGTATCATTAAGTGTTTTAAAAACCAATAAGGCACAGCAGCTTTATTCCAGTTTAGGCTTTCAAATTGTAGGAGAAGATGAGCATTCTTACTTTATGGAAGTGAAAAATGAACAGGGCAATTAAAACAAAGAAACACTACTGATTAGCCATCGTTACATAAATCAGCCGTCCCCCTTCATCAGCAGACAACAGTATTTTTTTACCATCCGTAAGTTCCACCATAGAACCAGGAGGAATTTCTTTCTGTTCTGTAATATCTTTCATACCGGGTAAACTTTGATTCACCAATACCCATTTCCCCTGATGAAAAGTAAAATATCCTACAGGCATTTTATCCTGCATGGTAAGGTTTTCATTTCGGATGACCTTTCTGGACACATGCCATTTGAATAAATACTGGTTATGATACACCATCAGCCTGTGATTTTCAGGCTTCCATACCTCATCATCAAACTTAAAATATAAATCTAAAACGGGCAGACTTCCCTGATGAGGTGTTCCACAAAAAGGACATCTGGGTGTACTTGTATTATCAAAGACATACCATTTTTCTGTACAGGCAGAATGATGACAAGGCTGTATTAAATCTACTGTTTTCAGTAAAGCCGTTTCCCATTCATTAGCTGTAGGACGCCTGATAGGATCGTGTAATCCATCTACAAATGCTTTTTTAAACAGATCGGAAAGATAAGGTCCAACAATGGTATAAGGTATATTTTTAGGATCTCCCCAGAAAGCATCCCATTTTCTCAGCTGATCGGTTTTCACATGATTGGTAGGGTCTTCAGGATGTTCCACAAACATTGCTTTCTCTCCCATGGATAGTATTTCGTCTTTTTCAGACTCCAGATCCCATATTTTTCCTCCACGCAGCGGGTGCCTTCTTAAAAGGTACATATAAATCAGAGCGGCAAGAGCATGAAGATCCGTCTTCTGATTGGGTAAATACCTATCCGGATCGGTAAGGTTCAAATGCTGCGTTTTTAAAACTTCAGGAGCAATAAAATCTGCTGTCCCGATAACTTCAGGGGGAAATAACTTAGGAACTACAAGACCATCAATATCAATAATACAGGCTGATTTTGTAACCGGATCCACCAAAATATTATTGTAAGAGAGATCGGAATGGGCCAACCCCATCTGATGCAGCTTTTTAACGCCCCGGCTGATATTGATAGCGATCTGAAAATAGCTCAGCCAATCTCCAAGTTCAGACTGATCAAGCCTTAGCGGATATTGATGATTCCGGAACATTGGTGCTGTAAACCATTTCCCTACTTTATCCTGACCCAGGATATTATCTGAACCCACATATCCTTTAGCAAAGAAGAATTTTTTATTATAAATCGGGACAATGATCCCCGTCAGTTTATTTTTTTCAACAATATCATATGGCCATCTGAATATTTCGTTCAGAAAGTATTCCGAAGCATTCCCGTTCTGTATATTTCCCAAATATGTAGAAACAATTCTCATGATCCTTTCTTTCTGTCCTTCATCCAGCGGACTTCGGTAAAAAGCTACCACATAGTCCTTATCAGGTGAGAAGTAAACATCTTTCACGCCACCCCGGATCGGGCTTTCATCAACATATTCATAAGTTTTGGCTGCATCTAAAACAGAAACGACCTTAATTGTTTTTTTCATACTTTATTAATAGATTATGGCCAAAGTTCGGTCATCATGGTTTCCTCTGCTCCAGAAATCCGCCCAGGTCAAAAGCTGCTTATCAATCTCTGCATCACTGAGAAAATCTACCTTTGCCCTGTCATCATTATTCCCACTCAGATCATTAAAGAATAATTTCCAGCTGTCAATATCTTCCAGCTTATTTTCTGTAACAAATTTAGGATCATAGATACCGTCTGTCATCAGGCTAAGGAAAGAAAAATCTTCCACACAGGTGATTCTAAAACGTGATGCCATCTGATCATTAAAAATTTCTTTCATCGTAATAAATCGGGTACCACCACTGAACTCTCCTACATCCATTGAATTCAGAAGCTGTACTTCTGAAAAATCTTTACTGATAAGGTTAATCGGGCAGTCTCCTACTCCAAAACTGAGAATTACATACCCAAATTCAAATTTTCTAGCCAGCGTAAAGATCAAGGTAGTATGCAGATCATTGATAGATAGACTATGCTCAGCCGCTGCTTTTTCTAAGGTATAATAAACCTCCGTGACACTTTCATATAAATATTTTACAATATTCTGCCCGGCTTCATCTTTTCTATCCCGGGGATATTCAGTATCATAGATTATCCTGACATTTTTTTCAATTTCACGGAGTATATCTGTTGCACTGAAAAACATATTCACCGAATTAACCGCTAATCTAGCCCCCTCCCTAGCGGCCTTTGCCGAGCCTGCTCCATCTGAAACAGAAACTATACTCCAGGAGGAAGAAAGCTCATTGACTGCAAAATCATCATCCCTGAATTTTCCTTCGTGGGCATGAGAACGGCCCCGTTTAGAAACCACAACAATTTTTTTGTCTAAAAAATTACCTTTATAGGAAGTCTCATCCTGTTTAGGAAACTCAGCATCCTGAGCACTTGGAATATTTTTCCACAAATCTTTGGGGTTAGCATTGACAAACAACTGTATGGGTTTTATCTCCATGCTGCCTTCATCATGGATATGAAAGAACTGGATATCTAAATGATACACATTACTCGTTACCGGAGTTCCTGACAGGGTATTGTTTTCGAAAACAAGTCCCGTTTCTTCAAGATTTCCTATACTTTTAATCTTTATATTCGGAAACATTGCCAGGTCAAAAATGAATTCATAAAACTGTTTTGAATTGGCATTTTTCAGGACCCAATGAGCCTCTTTAAATTCCTCTTTTTCTCGATCAATAACAGTTTTTTCCATGGTCTTTTTCTGAGTTCCAAAATAAATTTTAGGTATTTTCATGCGTGGTATATTCAGCAATTATTACTATAATTCTATCCCATATTTTCTAAGCCGGATAATGAATCATTTTTTTCAGCTCAGTCCTGCTGCTAGCCCAACGTCCTGTTAATATCAAAACCTTCACTGGAAAACCCATAATAATCCGATGTTCCACACCATGGGCATTTGTTATATCCTTCTCCCTGCAGACAGTGGATACCTCCACAGGAACAGGTTGCCAGCGCAATAGGATTAGCACAATGAGGACATGAAGTTCCGCCCTGTAATTCTTCTATGGAAATTTTCAGTATATTTTTCTGGGAAGAAGAAAGTCTGAAATACGCTTTTTCATCAATTTTATAGGCTCCATCCAATTTGTAATATCTCGTAGACATTCCGGGTATACCTGATGCAGCAAATGTTTTTTTAAACTTCATCAAATACAGCTTTTCTGTTTCTGAACACTTACCATTTAAAACCACAAAATTATTATCCGGGAACCGTTGTTCCATTTCCGGGTCTACCTTTTCTAAAATAACAGAATCTATCTTAGAAAGATTAATTCCTTCTTTTTTAGCCTCAGTAACACTCTGGCTGGTGGTTTTTATGGAATCTGTCACCCATTTGAAAAACTCTTTATAGGAATTTTCATCCGTATTGTTAAACAATAAGACATTATCTGCCAGGGAGCCCAGTAGTTTATAGTTTGTATTCTCACCTATAGAAACAGCAATGGTATTAGCTTTTCCTCCATATTTGGTATTCCACCTATCAATGGCTTTAGTAGCATCATCAGTGGGCACTCCATCGGTAAATAAAAAGACAATAGGCTTCCAGTCTCCTTTCCTGTCATACGTTGTTTTCACAATATCACGGTCTATACAATCCATGATTTTAATAAGACCCTGGGATAAGGATGTCCCGCTTCCGATGGGAATTTTTGGAGGGTAAAAGCTGATGATATCCTGGAGAGGGACAATAACCTCCGCCTCACCGGCAAAACCTACCACAGAAATATAAACGGTTTCCAGTGAATAGGGATCTTTTTTCAATTCTCTTACAATATTGGCGATACCTTCCTGTACCTGCTCAATAGGTTCTCCTACCATAGATTCGGAGATGTCTACTAAAAAATAAATAGGTAGTCTTCTCATGGTTGTAAAGACAGTTTTTTAAATAATAATATTAAGTTCAGATGGTGGCGGGGGAAGTGTTATGTTTTCTCCTGTACTTTGGGAGTGCCCACCCTGTGTAATGGAAGAACTTACCCATTTGAAAAAAGAGGAAAGTGTAATGGCATCTGTAGCATCCAGCTTTACCACATGATCAGTAAGTTCTTTAAGATACTGCTCGTCCGCTTTTGGACCTGCTGCACAGCCTACAATAGCTCCAAATTCAAGCCCTTTGATCACCGGGATCATCTGCCTGTATTTCTGAATATCTGAGGGTTTTCCATCTGTAAATAGGAAGAGTAAAGGCTGCCAGTCTCCTTTCACTTCAGAAGTTGCTTTTACCAGATCTTTCTGAACGAGCTCCGAAACCATTTCCAAAGCAGCTCCTGTATGGGTGGGTCCACTATCCGGGCAGGTAATTTCCATAGGATAGAAACTCGCAAGATCCACCAGGGGAACATTATTTTTAACTTCTCTGTCAAAAGTAATGACACTGAGATGAAGGCTCTCCATCGCCTGCGGATCTGCACGAAGCATACTGATAAGCCCATTGAATCCGTTATTCAGGGCCTGAATGGGCTCTCCGTTCATAGAACCTGAGGTATCCAATAAAAAATAGGCTAATAATCTTCTGGTCATTATAAGACAAGTATTAATTGGGAAGCCGGCGGAGGAAGTCGAAGACTTCCAAGCCGGCATTCATTTTTATGGTTAATAGAAATAAAGTTTAGTTTGGGTAAGCGTACTGCTGTCTCAGAATATCAATAAAGTTATCTGTCTGGTGCGGCTCTCCCACTGCCCGGAATTTCCAGTCGCCGTTATGGCGGTATGCTTCGGCAAAAACCATTGCACACATTCCGTTCATGCTTGAATCTCCGGATAAACTATATTTTGTAATCTCTTTTCCTGAAGCATCTACTGCACGAATAAATGCATTGTCGATCATTCCGAAATGCTGATTATTGCTTCTTCCCTGATAAATGGTAACTACAAAAACAATTTTCTGATAACTTTGATCCAGCTGATCCAGTTTAACAATGATCTGCTCATCATCCCCATCTCCGGCGCCTGTTCTGTTGTCTCCGGTCAGCCATACATTCCCACTTGGATGCTGCATAGAATTAAAGAAGACCACATCACCCTGATAAAGCCCCATCTGTCTTCCGTCATTGGTTTGGACAGTTCTTCCAAGATTGGCTACTTTTCCGTTTCCGTCTAAAAGGAACGCTACTGCATCAAGATCATATTCAGCTTCTTTATTAAATAATTTTCCAAAGAAACCTCCTTGTTTTCTTACATCCCATCCTAAACCGATCGTAACTTTCGAAAGGTCATAAATACTTTCTCCACGGTCATTTTTTCTTAAATCAATCGTCTGACCTTTCTGTAAATTAATTGCCATAGTTATCGTTTTGTGTGTTTGATAATTTATTTAATGATTTGTCCTTTATAATATTTTTCCAGGAAGAATCCTAAATCTGCTCTGTAGCCTATTCCGGAAGCTTCAAACTTCCAGCTTCCATTTCTTTTATACAGTCTTCCAAACTCAACTCCCGTTTCAATAGAAAAATCTTCATCCAGTTCATATTTTGCAATTTCCTGGCTGTTATTATTATCCACTACTCTGATATATGAATTTCTTACCTGTCCGAAATTCTGTCTTCTTCTTTCAAAATCCTCTATTGTTACTACAAAAAGGATTTCTTCCACTCTTGCATCTACCTTTTCAAGATCTATAACAATGGCTTCATCATCATCTCCGTCGCTATTTTTACCGTTTGGATCATCACCGGTATGCGTTAATGCACCATCCGGAGACTGTAGATTATTATAAAAAACAAAATATTCTTCGCTTACTAATTTTCTGTCGGAATCAATCATGATGGCAGAAGCATCCAGGTCGAAGTCATAGCCTGTTCCTTCATTCGGGTCCCAGCCTAATCCTATTGTCATTTTGGTCAGCCCCAGTTCAATCTTTTGTCCTTTCTGTAAATTAATTGCCATAATGTACTATGTTATAAATTATTTTTGCCTTAAGTTAAATTTGATTTATGAACTGACCAAATTTATTTATAAAAAATAATCCGGACACTACACCTTTGTGTAGTAGAATTCCACAAAAAAAGTCCAATTTTTCAATTGAACTTTATAAGGTATATTATGTGAAATTTATTCTTAAAAATTTTTATCCGAAACCGCAGCATTTCTTGCTTTTGCCAACATCGGAATAGAAATCAGTCCCATTACCAGCATAATGACAATCTGAAGCGGCAGGGAAATAAATGAATAGGTAAGTCCCATTTCACCTCCCAGATCAGCACTTTTCCCTATGGAAATAAAGAGTGCCATAAATCCGTATTTCATCGCCAGGTTATACGCCCCGATTCCTCCGCTTGCGGGAATGATCATTCCTAATGTTCCTACAACAATAATAAAAAAACCATCTGCCATTGTAAATCCTGAAGTTTCAGGAAGTGCAAAACATACCAGGTATGCCGCAAAATAATAGGAGATCCAAATCCCTAAAGTATACAGGATAAACTTTCCTTTCTCTTTTAATTTAAAAATAGTGGTTAGGCCCTGAAAAATCCCGTCTATAAAATTGACTATTTTCCCTAAAAAAGGAACGCCTGCAAGTTTCTTTTTAAATACAAAAAACAGAACTGTTCCTCCTGCCAATATCAGAAGAACAAGTAAAATTTTATTAGGATTGATATTCACTCCCGAATTTTCGTAGAAAGAAAGAATAGCATCATATTTAAAGAGCAAAGTCAGTCCAAGAAAACCAAGCATACATATAAGGTCTACGACCCTTTCCAGAATGATGGTCCCGAAAGATTTATCTACCGGTACTTTTTCCACTCCGTATAAAGCTGTTGCTCTTGCCAGTTCCCCACTTCTGGGAATCGTAAGATTCATAAGATATCCAAATGATATAGACCAAAGTGCATTAGAGTTGGAAATCCTGTGCCCCATAGGTTCCAGCATCAGATTCCAGCGAATTGCTCTGAACCAGTAAGCAAGAAGCCCAAAAACAGAAGCAAATAATACCCAAAGGTAATTTGCCTTAGCTAACGATTTTTGAATCACTTTAAAATCAAGCCCTTTTAAGGCAAGCCATAAAAAAAAGCCTGCAAAAGCAAGCGATATTACTATTGTAAGTATTGATTTTAAAGGATTTTTTGATGTTTTCTCCATGAATTAGGTAAGAAGATTTGTTTTTTCATCCGGGAAAACTATTTTCGGCTGGAAATCTTTCGCTTCTTCAGGAGTCATTTGCGCATAAGCAATGATAATGATAATATCATCCCTCTGTACTTTTCTGGCTGCCGGGCCATTAAGGCATACTTCTCCAGACTTTCTTTTCCCTTTGATAACGTAGGTATCGAAACGCTCCCCATTATTCACATTAACAATATAGACCCTTTCTCCCACCACCAAACCGGCAGCTTCAATAAGATCTTCATCTATTGTGATACTTCCTATATAATTAAGGTCTGAGGCCGTAACTCTCACCCTATGAATCTTGGACTTAAAAACTTCTATTAACATGTTGCAAATTTATTAATAAAAATTAATAAAACAGGTGTGTCTTATCATTTTAAAACTCCCACAAACACAGCTATTTATTTTTACAAAATATAAAAATTTTGAATTTTAATTACAGAATTAACAAACATATGCTCAAAAACATTAAAAGTTTACACACAATTTAGGATTTAATAAATACAGGAAATAATATTAATTTTTTGCTAAAGTCAATACACATAAGCATTTGGCATGATTTTAGTAGCCCGTAACGTAGATTTTTCGTGGAAACCCGAATTATCATATTTTAACCATTTTCACGTAAAAGTAAAAAAATTGCGCAAGTTTTAATAAAAAAATTGCACAATTAGAAAATAGTATTATATTTGCTATAATTACGAACTAACTTTAATATTAAAAATTATGAACAAGTCTGAATTAATCGACGCAATCGCAAAAGATGCAGGGATCACTAAAGTTGCAGCTAAAGCTGCTTTAGAATCTTTCATTTCTAATGTAACTACTACTTTAAAGAAAAAAGATGGAAAAGTTTCTTTAGTAGGATTTGGTACTTTCTCAGTAGCTGAGAGAGCTGCTAGACAAGGTATTAACCCTGCAACTAAAAAACCAATTAAAATTGCTGCTAAAAAAGTTGCTAAATTTAAAGCTGGAGCTGATTTATCAAATGCAGTTTCTGGTGTTAAGAAAAAATAATCATTCAGATTACAAAAATTCAAGGGCTGTTTCTTAGAAACAGCCTTTTTTTATGGTCTAAATCCCCACATTTCCTATCTCCTATTCCGGCAGAATAAACTTTGAATATCTATAATCCATGATTACCTTGACTAATCAGAAATAGACTTAAAGCAGTGTTATGTAAAAGGCTGAGAATAATAAAATAAGCGTTGAATAATTTTCAACGCTTGTATTTTAAATTTCTGTCTAAAAAACTATGGTGCCAGTCTGGAAATCTTCCAATCCAGGTCTTCAAGTTGATAAATGATTCTATCGTGAAGGCGGTTTGGTCTTCCCTGCCAGAATTCGATTTCGTATGGTTTTGCTATATACCCTCCCCAATTATCAGGTCTTGGAACTTCAGTATTTTCATATTCTTTTTCCAGATCTTTCAGCTTTTCTTCCAAAAATTCCCGGTTAGGAATAACCTGGCTCTGAGGAGAAACAGCTGCTCCCAGCTGGCTGCCTTTCGGTCTTGAGTGAAAATAACCATCACTGAGATTTTCAGCTATTTTTTCCAGATTAGCTTTAATAATAATCTGTCTTTCAAGATTCGGCCAAAAGAAATGAAGACAGGCTTTATGAGTATGTGCTATTGCTTTTCCTTTTCTGCTGTCGTAGTTTGTATAAAAAATGAATCCTTCATGGGTATAAGCTTTAAGCAATACCATTCTGGTTCTTGGACACCCATCTTCTTCTAGTGTAGAAACCGCCATAGCATTGGCTTCAGAGATCATTTCGCTCTCATTGGCCTCCAAAAACCAGTCTCTGAACTGCTCAACAGGATTTTGTTTTATCTCACTTTCAATAAGTTGGGATTTATCATACACTTTTCTTTTGTCATGCAGGTTTTCCATAAATATTTTTTATTAAATTTGAGTATGAATCACTCATACAAAGGTAAAATATTAATCTCGACCCCTGACATTTCCGGCGATATTTTTTCAAGATCGGTAGTGCTGGTTATTGAACATAATGAAAGTGGAGCATTTGGTTTGATATTAAATAAAAAGAACAGCCAGATGAGTACTAAATTCAAAGATTTCTTTGATTTCAAAATTGAAGTTTATGACGGCGGACCTGTAGAAAATGATAAAGTTTTTTTTATTGTAAAGGGGAAGAAAGTAACAGAAATTTTCACTGATATCACAGATGAATTCTATCTTACGGAAGACATTGAGCGGATTATCAATGCTGTGTTGAACAATGAGCTTGACATTCAGGACATCAAGATCTTTTCCGGATATTCCGGATGGTCTCCCAATCAGCTGGACACAGAGGTTCAAAGAAAAGTGTGGACCGTAGTGGATGTATATAATCTGGACTATACTCTTCCTAATGATCAGACACTCTGGAAATCTATTATGCAGAATCTTGGTGGAGAATTTTTACTTTGGGCTAATTCCCCTGAAGACATTTCATTGAATTAATAACCGATCCATCTATAGTTTGAATATAATTAACAAATTTTAAGATTATGTTAACTAATTTTTAAAAAAGTTTTTCCGTTATTTGAAAAACCAAAATCAATAAAAATGAAAGGTATAAGATTACTTGCTTTATCCATCTTTTGTATAGCATTTTTATCATTTACCCCTATTAACAAGAAATACATAATCATAGACGCCGGTCATGGTGGAAATGATCTTGGTTCAGTATATGGGCATTTTTCTGAGAAAGATATTTCATTGAATATTGCTAAAGAAATTCAAAAGATTAATGAAGGTCAAAACAAATATGAAATCGTTTTAACACGAAACGATGACAGCTATCCCAGTCTTTCTGAAAGAACAACCCAGATTAACAGTTTAAATCCTGAAATGGTCATCTCCCTTCATGTTAACAGATCTCCTCAAGAAGAAACGGTACAGCAGGGAACTGAAATCTATGTTCAAGACACGGAAAATTCTAAAAAGCTGGCTGAAAAAATTTCTAAAAAATTTGATGCACGCAAAATTGAAGGGCGTAACCTTCATATGCTGAGAGAAACCAAAGCTCCCACTGTATTGGTAGAACTTGGATTTATCAATAATTCCAAAGACCGGGAATATATAACCAGTGAAAAGGGGCAAAAAGAAATCGCACAAAAATTCGTTGACGTTTTTGACGAATATTAAGAATAAGAAACAATTTCTGATTTACTCAGAATAAAACCCGGTAAAGGACTTTGTTGTTGTTTACCGGGTTTGTCAATTTTTATTGAAAACTGTTTTTCCAGCTTTCCACCAGCTCCGTAAAACGGGTGTTTTCAAAAGTTTTATTTCTTATTTTACCTACAGAGAATATACCTTTTTCATCCGAAATCATTAAAATCTCTTCAGCTTTCTGGGATTCAAATGCTATGATTTCATGTTCCTGAATATCGGCAAGATTATTTTTATGCAGATGCGTCACAAAATTTTCCATTAATGGAGAGATGTAAGCCCCTTCCGACTGTTTTGGAACTTTAATAACATTGCCTTCCAAAAATAAAAGGTTTCCTGAAGTAGCACGTGCAATTCTTTTATTGGGATTCAAAAGAATCACATCATCCAGGTCATTTTCCTGTGCATAAATCCCACCGTAAATATTTTCCGGGCAATGAACCCTGATATTGCTTAACAGGTTGTTATTAACGTTAATTTCCTTAATCAGATCCATCTCTAAAGGTCTTCCATGAACAGCCAAAACATCATCCATTTCCACAACTTCATAAAAATAGGAAACTGAAGATTTTGCCAGCGTTACC
This sequence comes from Chryseobacterium rhizosphaerae, assembly GCF_003385455.1. Classification (GTDB taxonomy): domain Bacteria; phylum Bacteroidota; class Bacteroidia; order Flavobacteriales; family Weeksellaceae; genus Chryseobacterium; species Chryseobacterium rhizosphaerae. Next base: position 130,923 of record NZ_QNUF01000006.1, read on the forward strand.
CCATCAGTGTTTCTGAAAACCTGAAAATTGATAATCCCGTTCTGAATTCCTTTTCCATCAATAATATCTTGTTGAAAAATATTCTGAAAAAATTCCAACGTATACGTAAGAGGAATATTCATTCTCATCTTTCGCATGGAAGCCATCAGAAAGAAGTAGCACTCTTCATCCATGATCAACCCTCCATTCTTTACGAAGAAAGAAACTTTCACAGTATCGCCCCAAAGAAAGGCTCTATTCTTTACATTTAATGTATCTGAAGTAAAATATTGATTTTCCAATTTTTGCTGTGATTTATTTATAAAAAAATAATGAACGATAAATCGTTCATCAGTTTTATCATTTCATATCGTCCGACATTATGCCGCACCTAACTTTATCCTAAGATTTTCAATAAGGTTTTCCCAATACATTGCGTTTTCTTCTTCATCTCCTTCTTCACAGAAATCTGTAATATTAAGAGCTAAATCTTCTGTAATATCATCTATTGTGATAGTCATTTCAAAGAAATTTTTAGTTCCTTCATCCTCTTCCCATCTGAAACGTACGAAACCTTCAGGCTTATATCTGATTAAAGTAGCTTTTTCTGCAGGTCCTCCTCCCCAGCTAAAAAAGAAATCATCGCCTTTCTCTGTCACCTCATCCGCAAACCATTCAGACAACCCCTCTGCAGTCGCCAGATATTCATATAAAATCTCTGATAAACAGTGCATTGGAAATTCGTAATGGACTTTATGTTTCGCCATATAATCTTTGTTTTTATCGTTCCGCAATATATAAATTAATTTTTTTATTACACAAAAAAGCAATTACTTTTTTAAAGAATCTGTATGATATTTATCAGAGGGATTAAATCTACATTATGTTAAATACCAGCAATTAAAGTTACCATGCAAAGCATAAAAAAATCCCTCCGATTTGGAGAGATTTAATCTTTAATTTTCATTCAGTATATCAAGTATAATCTGACAACCTTGCCTAATTTCATCCATGGAGAGAGTTAATGGTGGAGAAATTCTGAGATATTCATTTCTGTACAGCTGCCAGAAAACAATAAGTCCTTTTTCCATACATTTTTTGGCAACCTCCAGTGTATATTCCGGGGTACCAAGGTTTACAGCCAGCATCAGGCCTTTACCATTGATATTTTTAATTTTTGGATGTACCAGCAGTTCTCTGAATAATTTTTCCTTTTCTGCCACCTCATTCATCAGGCCACTTTCCAGCACTTCTTTTAAAGTAGCATAGCTTGCTGCCGCAATCAGTGGATTTCCTCCAAAGGTAGTAATATGCCCCAGCTTTGGAGAATGGGATAATGTTTCCATAATTTCTCTGGAACTCATAAAAGCTCCTACAGGAACTCCTCCACCCATTCCTTTTCCCATCACCAGGATGTCAGGGACAATTCCAAAATGCTCAAAAGAAAATAGTTTTCCCGTTCTTCCAAAACCAGGTTGGATTTCATCAAGAATCAACAGTGCTCCCACATCTTCACATCTTTTTTTCAGTTTGATCAGATAATCATCATTGGGAACTAAAAACCCCGCTGCCCCCTGAATGGTTTCTAAAATAACACAGGCTGTTTTGTCTGTAATTTTTTCAAGATCTTCTTCATTATTGAACTCAATAAAAGAGATCATAGGCAACAAGGGACGAAATTCTCTTTTATGGTTTTCATTTCCTGAAACACTTAATGCTCCATGTGTATTACCATGATAAGAATTTTTGAAAGAAATGATTTCTTCTCTTCCCGTATATCTTTTTGCTAATTTTAAACTTCCGTCAATAGCTTCTGCACCACTATTTACCAAATAAGTAACTTCTAACGGCTCCGGTGTAGCTTTTGCAAGCAATTGACATAAAGCGACAGGTTTCTCCTGAGCATATTCACCATAAACCATTACATGAAGATATTTATCTGCCTGCTCTTTGATAGCATTGACAATTTTAGGATGTGAGTGTCCCAATGTATTGGCAGAAACTCCGGCTACAAAATCCAGATACTTTTTACCGTCAGTTCCATAAATATAGTTTCCAACAGCTTTTTCAACCTCAAAACCTGCAGCAAATTTTGTTGTCTGCGCCTGATATATAAAAAAGTCTTTGTGCATTTCCATCGTCTCAAAAAATTTCAGCAAAGCTATAAAAGATTCGTCAAATGCCGAAATTATTGATTGGGAATAAAAAGATCACCCTTAGTAAATTAAGGGTGATCTTTAATTGAAATATTAAGATTTGTTTGATCTACAATACTTTTTCTACCGTTACATAACTGTTATTAGTCACATTATACGTGGTAGTTCCACTTACCTCTGAGATGGATTCCAAAGTAATATATTGTCCCTGAACAGCATATACGGAAAAATCTAAATTGATTTTACGGTTAGTACCATCAAAATTGACTGTTTCTTCCAACAATTGGAACCTCTTCACATCATTCACATATAAACTGGCTCCTAACCTGTTGCTAAAAGAACCTGCAGCACCTGTAAAATTCAGGTTTACATTAATCCTGTATAATCCTGTCTGCCGAACATACAATCTGTTAAGATCAGCACCTGTTGTAGGTACATTTGTTTTAAGCTTTAATGGATCTGCAAGGAAATTAGGTTTATCAATAAGGGAGTTTATAGGCAACAAAGCAGTACCTGTAGTTGTTGAAACAGCATTCAGCTGAAACCTTGAGATATTATCAGATTCTATTTCAAAAGCTTTACTCCACACCAGCCCGTCAAAAACCATTACCTCGCCTGTACTTTTGACAAACAAAAGCAGTCCCCGCAACACCTCTATTCTTGACCCCGGAGCATTTACTCCTGTATAAGGAAGATCTACCTCTGCATTTACTGCAGGAAGTCCAAAACCTTTTACTCCTGCTGCTTCATTCGTATTGGTAATATACATCATTACCTGATCGTTTCCATTGGCATTTGAATCAGGGTTAGGAATATTTGTAAAATTCACCTGTGCGCTGTAGATATTCATGATGAATAAAGACAGTCCGAATATATATTTTTTCATCTTAAAAAGCTTTAATTAAACGTGCTGCAATATAAGAACTGATCGAATTGGAATCTGTACCATAGGCAGACAGTGCCCCTCCGGAAATAGAAGTTGAGCTGATAGACGGAACGACCCTAAGCTCTGCTCCTGCTGGTAAGAAAATAGTATGTGAGAAACTTGATGTTTTGTTTCCTTGGGTATCTACGATAAAAACAATAGAATAGTTGGTCTTTGAAACCACTGTTTCCCAATCTGATGAAGCAGTATATTTTACTTGTAATGTCAACTTAAACTCAGTAACTCCTATTTGTGCTCCAAAACTTCCACCCGTAAAGCCTAAAGAAACCCCCACATCATATATCCCATTTTGTTTAACACTTACGTTACCTGTACTTTTCAAGCCTAAATTATCCACAAGAACCTGGCTTTTGTCATCCGGAGCCAAATAGGTAGGAGTGGTGCCCGCAAAACAGAATCCTATTCCAAATGAGATACAGGGAATAGTAATACCTGAGGATAGCCCCAACCTCGACCCTTTTGGCTGATAAATTCCCTGAATTTGTCTGGCAGGATTCCAGGCATAACCATCATATTTATAATACTGATCATCAGCTTTATTGTAGATAAGGCCACCAACAAGATTAGGATAATCGTTAAACTGATCCGGTGACGCATTATTATATTTGGGAAATCCGGTATAAGTATTGGAAAAAGGTAAAATTACTCCCTTCGTTCCATCCTGAACTTTGACTATATTTTTAGTGCTTACAAAGTTACCTCCTATAGCAACCTGTGCATTTACACAGTATTGAGCTACGACCATTAGAATAAGTATAATTTTTTTCATCTTATTGCATATTTATTTTTTCAACAATAACCTCCGATATTGCATTTCCAATCTTGGTCATTGCAAAACTCATATTATTTCCTCCTAAGGCTCCTGAACATATACCAGTTCCAATATTTTGGGACCCTGCAAGTGATAACCTCAATTTATCACCGGGGTTAAAAACACCTACATACGTAAAGGCTAAGGATTGACCTACATCAATAGAACCAGGTAGCAAGCTGGCTACAGATAATGCTCCTGAAGTAGAGGTACTGGTTGTATTATTAATAGGACGCCAGGTAGCATCAGCAGTTGTACTCAATTCCAAATTCAATGATGATTTTAAATTAATAGTAACTCCCACACATAAAGGAGTGCTTATATCAATAGCTCCGCTTTTAAAAGATATCTTGTAAAGGCCTTTAGTATTAATATTGATCACATTACTAGTTGCAGCTGCTAATGCTACATCCGCAGAGATTTCATTAAAACTAGGGGCTGTAGTCGTAAAGTTAATATTAGTTGCCGTACATGTTTTTACTGTAAATCCGCATGCCAGTCCACATGTTCCGCAACTGGTCGTCACGTTACCCGATCTGATAAAACGTGCCATCTTATTGTTCTTCATAGTAGTAACAATCGGATCTGAGATCTTCCAGCTTGTACCGTCATTCTGAACAATACTTCCTGTTTCTCTGTTGAATATTACAGAGCCCTGAGTTCCATCTCCGGTAGTACCTGTTAATGAAGTAGGAAGAACTGCCGCGGTATTTGCTCTTGGCATTCGGGCCGCAAAATTATCCTGCTTCACATGCAGCTGTGTTCTCGTATCTGGATCAAAAGTGAGGGCTTTTGAAATCCCAACCTGTGCACTCATCCCAAATGAGATAAGAGAGAACATGATAATAGATTTTAATTTCATTTTGTAATTTTTTACTTGATTTGACATATTAAAATTAATAAATATTATAATACCAAATATTACAATTTTATTAAAAAATCAAAAAAAAGTATTTACATCAAAAAAAAATAAAAGAAATGTGAATTTTTAAAGAGCATAATCTAAATTAGATCTTATATATCAGCAGTTTACAATTTAATAATTCACCATTAAATTTTCCCTATAAATCAGAAAAACATATAATACATGTCACTAATAAGTGATTTAAAATGGAAATTATATAAATATATTTAACAATAAAATTCAAAAAAATATCCGCTTCACAAATTGTGAAACGGATATTGATATTTTATTTTCTGACTCTTTTCGGTTTCTTTGCCTCTTCTTTAGCCTTTTCTTTTTCTATAGCATTTTGAGCTTCCTCATAGAGCTCATTATCTCCGGTATATTTTATTTCTTCATTATTAGGAGTATCTACAAGAATATCCTGCCATTTCCTGATCCTATCTTTAGTATTCCAGTTAAAGTCAGGGAACTTCTTTTTTGCCGGTTCTATTTTACTCATAGAATAAGTATCTGATGTAGCTCCAATACTGCAGGAAATAATTTGCAGTCCTTTTTCTTCAAACAAAGCCCCAATAATACCGCAGGCAGAAAGTGTGATTCCTATTCTTTCCGGTTTTTTAGTCTCCTGGTCAGTATCATCTACATAAGCAATAGACTGTGCATTTCCTACCACTCTTGCTTCTTTAATGTCATTATTTTCATAATAAACGGTCATGAACTTTCCTTTCACCTGGTTGAATTCATCTTTTAGATTTAATGAATCTACCTTACTGATAGCAAGAGCATTTCCAATGACTTTCAATGAATCTATATTTTCATTTTTGGTGTTAAAATATGCTTCTACCTTATCACCTGTCACCTGTTTTTCTCCACTCCAAAGAATAGGTTTTGTGTACATATGCATTACTCCGTCTGTTTCATTGAAAGCAATAGAGTCTGCTCTACCCTGGGCATTTGATTTGTAAATACGGGCCTTTTTATAGGCTCGTAAAAAGCTTTTCTTTACTTTGATATCTAAAGAATCCGGTCTTTGGTAAGAAAGGATTTTTTCGGCAGCAAAATAAATTGAATCTTTTTCCATTACTTTTACAGCGTAAGGGCTTTTGGTCATCATGGCAGAATCTTTTTTCTCAAAAATTTCACCATAACCACCTTTGATGTACCTTTTTTCTTTAGGATCATCAAGCATTACATTTCCTGTTGCCTTACCAAAACCGGTGATCTGATTGAAATACATATCGTCTCCGGTAAGGATTTTGTCATTGTAAAAGATCTTGGAATTTTTATTCAGGAAAGCTTCTTTAGTTTCCATCCTATAGGTACCTCTTTCCGTATATATCCTGTTTTTAGGATTAGCTCTGTTTGTAATCGTAGTAGGACCAAAAAACTCAGCCACTTTCGTGTTCTGATTCTGCTTGATGTTGACACCTTCGATAATATATTGTGCATTGTCTATTTTAACATTACCCACAAAATCTATCATTTTGGTGTTTAGAAAATAGGTCGCAGACTTTGTATACATGACATTACCCTGACTGTCATTAATGGTCCCTCCGGTATTAAAATAAGCCTGGTTGGAAAGCCTGTCATAATAAAGAATATCTGTTTTTATGGTCTGCTTGGGGTCTGTAAGGACAACATTTTTTCGGGCAACACCTTTCTGGGTATTACCATCATATTCCATTTCCCCCGCCGTAATTACTGATCCGTCAGTATTTTGAAGCCTTGTATTGCCTATTGCTTTTACAAAATTCTCTTCATTATACAGCACCACTTCGTCTGCTGTAAGTATGGATCCCTGATGTTCAATCTGAACATTCCCGGTAAAGTATTGATTACCCTCGTATTTTGCAGGATCTTTTATAATTTTATCCGCATGGATAATTTTTATTTTATCTTCAGGTCTCTGCGGTTGTGGTTTTGCCGTTGAAGGATTCTGTAGATACGGATCTCTTTTCACAGGAATTTTGTCCTGCGCAAAGCCAAGCGTAGAAATACAGAGTAACAGAAAAAAGATTATTCTCATTAATTAGTCATTCTTAGTGCCATAGAAATACAGCGAATGAGAATCAATTCTTACGCCAAATGCTTCTTCAATGGCTTCTTTGATTCCTTGAATTCGTGGGTCACAGAATTCGATAATCTCTTCAATCTCTTTATCAGAGTCTTTTTTATAGATCACAAGGTGATCATGCTGCTTGTCAAAATAAGACTTCTCATAAGACGAAGAGGTTAACGTTTTTTCTCCAAACTGATGCTTACGAATAAGACCTGCATCAAGGAAAATTTCAATAGTATTGTAAATGGTCGCTTTGGAAACATGATACTTTTTTTGCATCATCAGAAGATACAGATCATCAACGTTAAAGTGATGATCCATATTATAAATCTCTTCCAATATCGTATATCTCTCAGGTGTGTTTCTAAACCCTTTTTCTAATAAGTAGTTTCTCAAAACATCCTTGATCAAAGCTATATTCTTTTCTTTTTGTACTGTATCCATTAAAAAAATTATCTACAAATTTATCGATTTTTATTTAAATAGATAGTATGATTACATGACCTGACATTTAAGAAGTGTGTCGGAAGTACCCGGACTGTTCAATTTTATTGTCATAAACAGTAAGTTCTGTAATCGGCGCAGATTCCACTTCAACGTTATGAGAAGACACTCCCCAAGCCTTAAAGTCATCACTTCCTATATACTTCACAAAGTTGTAAATATTAAGGGTAATCTTCTGTTTAACAGTTAAAAGGATATCGTTGATATATGTATTATCTATAATTACATATTTCAAATCCGGCGGTATATCATGAGCTCTTAAAGAGGGATGACTGCTTCTTGAAGGAATGGTACCATCTGCCATTAAGTCTTTCAGTACCATATTGAAATAATCATTAATTCTTCGGTCCACTTTAAATCCTAAAAGGAAATTAACTTTATAAACCGTTCCCGGAAGAATTTCATCTACCGTATACTTGAAAGTATATGGATCCTCCTGATTGACAATACTTAGAATAAAATAGTGATCAGCTCTTTTCGGCTGTTTTTTAATGATAGAATAGATAATTTTTGATTCTACCTCATCATTTCTTTTCGCTCTGCTCAGATAAGCAAGATTCGTTGCATATTTTGGAATGGTTTCATCCAGTTTCATATCTTTAATGATAGATACGTATTTATCTATTTTCACAAACTGGATAAATCTTGTTTTTATTAATCTTCCATTATACCATGCGTACATAGATATCCCTATAGAACCAGCTAGTACCACTGTAATCCAACCGCCTTCCATGAATTTAATAATATTGGCACTGAAGAAACCTAGCTCAATAGCCATATATACCAAAGCAAAAAGAAGTATCAGTACTTTGCTTACTCTGCGTTTCAACAACCAGAAAACTAAAAGAACTGTTGTCATCAGCATCGTTACCGTAATAGAAAGACCATAGGCAGCTTCCATTTTTCCAGATTCTCTAAAATGGAGAACTACAATGATACATAGAATAAGAAGTCCCCAATTGATTCTTGGGATATACATTTGTCCTTTAACTCCAGAAGGATAATCAATTTTTTGATTAGGCCATAAATTAAGAGACATTGCTTCAGAGAAGATGGTAAAGGAACCTGTAATTAAAGCCTGGCTTGCAATAATCGCAGCAGCAGTGGCTAAAATTACTCCCGGTATGATCATCCATTCTTCCATAATTCCAAAGAATGGGTTTACTACAGAAAAGCCAGGTTTATTATAATTGGTTAAAAGCCATGCTCCTTGTCCAAGATAGTTTAAAATAAGCATAATCTTAACAAATGCCCAGCTTACTCTTATATTTTTAGCACCACAATGCCCCAAGTCTGAGTAAAGAGCTTCCGCCCCGGTGGTACAAAGAAAAACAGCACCAAGAATAATAATTGCACTAGGTGAATTTACGATAAGTTTATAGGCATAATAAGGGTTGAAAGATCTTAAAATTTCAAAATTCTCACTCAAATGCATTACTCCTAACCCTCCTAGCACTAGAAACCAGACAACCATCACAGGGCCAAAAAACTTTCCAATAAAGCTAGTCCCAAATTGTTGCACAACAAAAATAACAATCAAAATTCCAATTGTAATAGGAACTACAGGGGTATGAGGATTGTATATTTCAAGACCTTCAATAGCTGACATTACTGTAAGCGACGGTGTAATCACACCATCTGCAATAAGTGCTGCAGCCCCTATAATTGCAATAAGATACAGCCATCCTTTTTTAAGGTTTCTAACTAATGAGAACAAAGCCAAAATACCTCCTTCCCCTTTGTTATCTGCTCTTAAGGCAATGATTACATATTTGATGGTAGTCTGAAGAGTAAGTGTCCAGATAATACAGGACAAAGCACCTTCTATGTATTCGTTGAAAGGCATATTACTACCTCCTGCCTGTGCATTAACAATTGCTTTCATCACATAAAGCGGTGATGTACCGATATCTCCGAAAACAATTCCTAAAGAGACTAAAACTCCAATAAAAGAAAGTTTTTTTATATCAAAATGATAACCATCTTCTGTAACGTCTGCCATGTCAGCTTATTTATTTTTTAAACGCGCAAATTTATATTAATTTTATGACTCAACGAATTTTTATCCATGAATATAATAAATGAAAAAACTTCCTTTCGGAAGTTTTTTTCTATTATCTATTTAACGTACATCGCTTTTTTAATTTCCTCTTTCACTTTTTCAAGCTTAGGGAACCACTCTGCAAATAGTGCTGCAGAATAAGGCGCAGGTGCATCAGGAGTAGTAATTCTCTTGATTGGAGCATCTAAATAATCGAATGCTTTTTGCTGTACCATGTATGTAATTTCTGAAGATATTGAACCAAATGGCCAAGCCTCTTCTAAAATAACTAATCTATTTGTTTTCTTTACAGATTCTAAAACCGTATCAAAATCCAGAGGACGAACTGTTCTAAGGTCAATAACTTCTACAGAAATTCCTTCTTTAGCCATATCTTCAGCAGCCTGAATAGCCAGCTTCATGATTTTACCGAAAGAAACCAACGTAACATCTGTACCTTCTCTTTTGATATCTGCCTTTCCTATTGGTAAATAGTACTCTTCTTCCGGAATTTCCATTTTATCACCATACATCTGCTCAGATTCCATGAAGATAACCGGATCGTTATCCTGAATAGCTGTTTTTAATAATCCTTTTGCATCATAAGGGTTAGAAGGCACCACTACTTTAAGCCCCGGACAGTTGGCAAACCAACCTTCGAATGCCTGAGAGTGAGTAGCTCCTAGCTGTCCTGCTGAAGCTGTAGGACCACGGAAAACGATAGGACAGTTCCACTGTCCACCACTCATCTGACGTATTTTTGCTGCATTATTGATAATCTGATCAATTCCTACTAATGAGAAATTGAATGTCATAAATTCTACGATTGGTCTGTTTCCATTCATTGCAGCTCCTACAGAAATTCCTGTAAATCCAAGCTCTGCAATAGGAGTATCAATTACTCTTTTAGGACCAAATTCATCCAGCATTCCTTTTGAAGCTTTATATGCACCATTATATTCTGCCACTTCCTCCCCCATCAGGTAAATGGATTCGTCTTTACGCATTTCCTCGCTCATTGCCTGTGCAATTACCTCACGAAAAGTATATTCTGCCATATTTTCTTGAAAAATTTAGACTACAAAAATAGTGTTTTTTTATTATACACATAATAAAAAAGGCATCTCATTCAATGAGATCCCTTAATATTAATTTTATTTAAATTGCTTTTTCCTCCTGCAAGCTCAGTTCTTTATAGTTTTTTCTAAGGTTTTTCAGAATTTTCCCATAGGTTCTGTTATATATTGCATACAAAAGATAGAAAACAATCAGCAGGCAAATTCCAAAGACAAGGTAATTTCCCCATCCGGGTACCATTATTCCGGGATCAGTAGAAATGTTTTCAACAGATGAGCTTCTGCCCCAACCATCTTTAAATCCAGCCATAACCTCCTTTGTATTGTGTTCAAAATGAATGACACTGTCTACGATTGCCAAAAGCAATGAAATACAGGCATAGCTTAATACAAGTTTTCGTAAATTTAAAATAGCTTTCATTAATGCAATGCTATTCTGCCCTGCTGTCATCTTACGAAACAGAAATATAATCCCCGTCATAAAGGCAAAAAACAAAACCATCCTGATGTAGGGAAACTGACCACTCATATAACCGTAAAAAGTCCATAATACAATTTCAATAAGTCCTATAATTAATAAATTTTTGGTCATGGAAACAGATTTATGTTTAATCATTCCATCAATTTCGTTTTCGGAATATTCTTTAAATTCTTCAGATTCTTTATTCCAGTCTTTTTTTAACAATTCCAGTTCTTCCATATTATGTTGTGCTTATTTTCGTTTTCAAATTATTTTTTGCTCTGTTCATCTTTACCCTTGCATTGCCTTCAGTAATCCCCAGGATTTCCCCAATTTCTTTATAGGGCTTATCTTCAAGATACATCATGATGAGTGCTTTTTCTACATCAGACAGTTCATAGATGGCTTTATACATTCTTTTTAACTGATGCTCATCATCTACATATTCCTCATGCTCTATTTTCAGGGATCCAATATCCAGTTCCACGGGCTGGCCTTGTTTTTTCTGAGGCTTCCTAAATAAAGTAATGGCCGTATTAAGCGCTACACGATACATCCAGGTAGAAAATTTAGCCTCCCCTTTGAATCCAGGAAATGATTTCCAAAGCTGTATGGTGATTTCCTGAAAAAGGTCTTCATTATCTTCAGCATTATCTGTATATATTTTACATATTTTGTGGATAAGTTTTTGATTAGGTTTAAAAAATCCCACAAATAATCTTTCCTGTTCTGTGCTCATATGCTATAAGTGGAGGAATTTTATTTTCGTTACAGTTTTTTCACAAAAAAAAAAAACGACATTCCATTTCTGAAATGCCGTCTTAAAATTCTATTTAAACTTAAATTAATTAGCTTTCTCCCAAACCTGGGTTCTTCCTAATAAAGATAATCCTAAGTAACCTCTTACATTTAATTTATCTCCACTTTTTGTAATGGTACATTTGTAAGTTTTTCCTGTTTTAGGGTCGGTAATACTTCCTCCTGTAAATTCATCTCCATCTTTTTTCAATCCTCTGATGATCTCTAATCCCTGAATCGGTTTACCTTTTCTGTCATCCTTACAAGCTGTACAGTTCGGATCAGCTGGTTTTATAAGCAACTGAGAAACCTTCCCATAATATTTTCCATCTGATTTTTTAAATATCTCGACAATAGATTTAGCTTGCTTAGTTTCATCATCTATCGTTTTCCATTTGCCTTCTATCTGTGCAAATGAAAGCACACTGAATAGTGAAAGCGCGAATGTTAATAACAGTTTTTTCATATTTCTTATAGTTTTAATTCTGATACAGTAGTCTTTCCTACGTATTGATAAAAATATAAATTAATTTTCAACAAACAAAAACTTTTGTTATACAAAGCATAAAAGGTAAGAAACATTCTTTATTTTTTATCCGCAGCCTACCTATCGTCTTTGGGCTAATTCAGTTTTCTGTTGATCACTCTATTCATATAATCCTGATACCAGGCTTTTGCCATTTGTTTTCCTTTTTCTACTTCAGGAGTTTTAAGTTTACTGATCAAATTATTTTCAAGTCCTAAATCACTTTTATCGTATACCCCTATAATTTCTTTACCATCAAAACGGTACATATAGTTCCCAATAATAAACTGCTCCGAAGTTCCATCGGAATTAACGACAATAGAAGGATATTTTTTATCACTCACTAAGCTTCTTCCCCAGCTTCTTAAAGGCTTATTGTAACCGATAAGGTCTGCTAAAGTAGGATAAATATCTATCTGCTGAGCTGTCTCAGGATTCTCTCCCTTAAGCTGGTATTCGGGATTTGGAGAGTAAAAAATCAGTGGAACAGCAAAACGGTTCATTGCTTTTTCATATTCCGGATAGTATACCTGATTGGTATGATCTCCTGTAAAAACAAAAATTGTATTATTGAACCAAGGCTGTTTTTTAGCTGTTTCAAAATATTTTTTAATGGCATAATCTGTATATTGAATAGGCTCATGCATTTCTATTTTCCCTTTTTTAAATTTTCCCTGATATTTTTCCGGAATTTTAAACGGGTGGTGAGATGAAGCCGTAAATACAGTAGTCATAAAAGGCTGTGTTTTTCCTACATTTTTAGCAAAATACTGAAGGAAGGGTTCGTCCCATATAGCCCACATGCCGTCAAAATCTTCATCATGGTTATATTCTGTTTTCCCAAAGTAGTGTTTGAAACCTAAGATGTTCCCAAATCCGAGGAATCCCATCGAACCATTGGGTGCACCGTGATAAAAAGAAGTATCATAACCTAAGTCATTACATACCGAAACAATAGACTGAATTTTCTGATTAGAATAGGGTGATCCGGTAAAAGCATCCGTAAGACTCGGAATACCTGCCAACACACTGCTCATCCCATGAATAGACTGCCTTCCGTTCGCAAACGTATTTGGAAAAATAAGACTCTGTGTTGCGAGGCTATCCATAAACGGTGTGTAGGAAACATAGTCTTTGATATTTTTATCTTTATTAAAAGCCCCGGAATACTCACGTCCAAAAGATTCTACAATAAAAATAACAATATTGGGGCGGTTTTCCACTTTCCTGTCGTATACTTTGTGAGACTGTACATTTTCATCAATATATTTCTCATCTACAAAATGAACTTCTTTAAAACTATTGGTACCCAATGTCCTGAAAAAGGAGAAAGTACTGTTCAACACTACATTTCCCTGAAGCGGATTGGTTACAAAACGATTGGCGTCCACCATATTGATCGGTCTTGTACTATGTTTAAAGTCACCACGAATTCCTCCCACTACCAAAACGGCTGTGATACATAAAATAACAACCGAGGAAAGGAAATAAGGTAATAATTTTGCTGGTTTCTGCTCCTCAATTTTCACTTTTTTGTATAGAAATACCCATAATCCCATCAAAACAACAAACCATATCAGTACAAAAGGATGCTCACCAACAGAGATCATGAATGTTTTCGAAAGATTAGACTCGTGCTCCGCTACCTGCAATGCTGCTGACGTAAGCCTGGACTGTGAAAATTTATAGTAAATAAAATCACCGAAATTCATCGAATAGGCAATCCCATTGGTTATAAAATAGATCCAGAAGAGAATTTTCTGAAAGACTCTTTTAGTATTGATCACCAAAGGAATCAGACTAAGGAGTATAAACAACGAATTGACATATAGAATCGCCGTAGTATCAAAGGCTGTCCCATGATAGGCCAGCTTTAGATAATCCGAAACTGAGTCGATTTTGATCAGTCCTTTATTGAAATACCAAAATAAAAGTCTCACAATCTGATAAAAGACATACGCTAAAAAAATCCTGTAAACTAATACCAGAACTTCCTGTTTTCTCAATCCTTTTAAAAATTTCATGCGGCAAATTTACATCAAAATCACTTTATTGTGTTTTTTAGTGCATAATATTTTAAGATAGAATTTTTAAAAACATTATTTTTGTAGCTATGAATTTTATAAAAAATAATCTGGCCAATGCCTTGACCCTGGCTAATTTATTTGCAGGCTGCATAGGTGCAATACATCTTATTTTAGGAGATTATCAGACAACGGCAATTTGCCTTATCCTTTCTTCGATCTTCGATTTTTTTGACGGTTTTGTAGCCAGAGCTTTAAAATCAAACTCCAATCTTGGCCTTCAGCTTGATTCCCTTGCCGATATGGTAAGTTTTGGGTTGATTCCCGGGCTTACGATGTACAAAGCACTGGAACCTTTTGGAACCGAGCTCCTTGGCCTTCATTTGCCATTTGAAATCAAATACATGGGATTGCTGGTTACGCTTTTCTCTTGCTTACGATTGGCGATCTTTAACCTTGATGAAGAACAGAGGTATTATTTTAAAGGATTGAACACGCCCACCAACACAGTGCTGTTATTTGGTTTATATTATGCGTTTAAAGAAACCGGTTCTTTCAGTATTTTATTTGAAAATGAACTCTTATTGCTTCTATTAATCATTATTACATCATGGCTTCTGATCAGCCCGATTAAGATGATGGCTATGAAATTTAAATCCACACAATTACAAGATAACTATCCAAAAATCGTATTATTAGTGGGAGGTATTGCTATTCTGGCCATATTCCGTATTGTAGGAATCCCAATGCTTGTCATTTATTATATTTTGGTATCCCTTGTTTTCCAGAGACAACTGAAATAAAAAATAAGGTCCCACAGCATCAATACATATTATCACTTATTCAAATTATCACTATCAACATGAATTTAAAACTCCATAAACCGCTTTGTATTTTTGATCTTGAAACAACAGGAACGAATATCGGAAAAGACAAAATTGTTGAAATCTGTATTCTGAAAGTAAACCCTGACGCTTCCAGAGAAAGCAAAACATGGCGTGTAAATCCGGGAATGCCTATTCCTAAAGAATCCAGTGAGATCCACGGAATTTATGACGAAGACGTAAAAGAGGCTCCTTCTTTTAGAGAAATTGCCCCCAAAATTATGGAAATGCTTACCGGAAGTGATCTGGGAGGTTTTAATTCCAACAGATTCGACGTTCCTTTATTGGCTGAAGAACTCCTGAGAGTAGAAATTGATTTTGATCTCAGCAAATTCAGGCTGGTGGATGCCCAGACTATTTTCCACAAAAAAGAACCTAGAAACTTAGGCGCTGCTTACCAGTTTTACTGTGGAAAAACATTGGAAAATGCCCACTCTGCAGAAGCTGATGTATTGGCAACTTTTGAGGTACTGGATGCACAAATAGGGAAATATGATGATATTCCGAATGAGATAGCTCCCTTAAGTGAGTTTACTTTCCATAATAAAAATGCAGATCTTGCAGGTTTTATAGGATATAATGAAAAAAAGGAAGAGATTTTCAATTTTGGAAAATATAAAGGACAGGGAGTAAAAGCAGTATTCCAAAAGGATCTTGGTTACTACGGATGGCTTCAGAATGCTGATTTCCCATTGTACACCAAGAAAGTTTTTACAAAGATTCAACTCTCAGGAAAATTTTAAAAAATGGCCAACCTGATTCGCTTAAAATTTCATGATAATGCCCTTGAAGCCAATAGGGACAAACAGATATTGGCTGAAAACGGCATTAACAGTTTCATTGCCAATGAACAGCTTATCCAATCGGACTGGCTGCTTTCTCAGGCCGTAGGAGGTATTCAGCTTCAGGTTTTTGAAAATGATTTAGAAAGGGCAAAACAGATTCTTCAGGATTATAAAGACAATGAAGAATATTCGCTGGAGGTGGAACATACTATTGAAAATCCTGAATTCAATTTTGTCTGCCCGAAATGTGGGTCCAATCATATTTATCAGGATGAAAAACCTGGTGGTGTTTTTGGAATCAGCTGGTTGATTCTGGGATTCCCAATAAAAATTTCTAAAAACCAATACCACTGTTATTATTGTGGTAATGAATTTACCCATTAAAAAATAGAAGACTGCTTTGTTCTCATGACAAGCAAAAAAAATAAAAGTTATGAAAATAATCTGTATAGGAAGAAACTATAGCGAACATGCAAAAGAATTAGGGAACGAAATCCCTGAGAACCCTGTTATTTTTATGAAACCTGATACAGCGGTTTTAAAAGGAAATGATTTTTATATTCCCGAATTTTCAAATGATGTACACTATGAGCTTGAAGTTGTCCTAAAAATTTCAAAAGGAGGAAAATACATTCAGAAGGAGAGCGCCCACAAGCATTATGAAGAGATCGGCTTAGGAATAGATTTTACCGCCAGAGACCTTCAAAGCGAACTGAAATCAAAAGGTCTTCCATGGGAACTTGCCAAAGGATTTGATGGTTCCGCTGTCGTAGGGAATTTCTTTAAGAAAGAGAATTATAATCTCGACAGCTTGCCGTTTTCTTTACTTAAGAATAAAGAAAAAGTACAGGATGGAAACACCAGAGATATGATTTTCAGTTTTGATGACATCATAGCATTTGCTTCACAATATTTTACTTTAAGAGTAGGTGATCTTATTTTTACCGGGACTCCAAAAGGTGTAGGAAAAGTAGATGAAAATGATATTCTGGAAGCCTACCTTGAGGATGAAAAAATCCTTGATATCCGAATATTATAAGTTATTTAACATCAACTCTGGCAAATTTTTCTTATCTTTAGGTAACAAAATGAAAGGCTTATGATAAATATTGTATTACCCGTAGATTTTGGGGATAAAACAGAACAGCTGGTAGAAGGTGCCATCAAATTTGCCAAACAGCTTAATGGTAGAATTTATCTGATTCATGTAGCTCCATCTGATATCGGATTTGCGATCGGGGATATGGGATTTCAATATTTTCCGGAAGTGGAAGCGAATGAGATCAGAGAAGAACTTGTTCAGCTTAATAAAATTGAGCAGAGAATTATTGCCCACGATATTGATTGTGAACATCTTCTGAAACAAGGACTTGCTAAAGATATAATCATTGAACACGCAAAGGAAAAAAATGCTGATTATATCGTCATGGGATCACATGGAAGAAGTGGGATTTATGATGTATTTGTAGGGAGCCTTACAAAGGGGCTTACGAAAAGTTCGCCTGTTCCTGTTTTAGTACTTCCTATTCATGACTAAGAAAATTAAATTTTAATCGTTAGTAATAAAAAAACCGATCAAATTAAATTATTTGATCGGTTTTTTACTATATAACCAATTAATTAACCTTCTTTTTTATAGATTTTTGGATCGTAGTAAGGATTCTTACCTTCCGTAGGAGAATAATAGTCTTTATCTTTATCACCGCCCAATGTAGCTACCAGCACATAACACCAATAAGTAAACATTACACAACAAACGATAAATAAAATCCAGTTTAAAACATTACCAAAGGTCTCAAAGAACCCAAAAGACCATTTGAAAACTTTGCTTAAGAATAGAAAGAAAGACGTCATTATTTTCCTTTTTTAAATTAACTTTGTACAAATTTATAAAAAATGTTTAAATTACTTTCAAAAGAAAGCAATATTTTTTCAATTCCTGTTTATATTGGTTTTCTTCTTTTAGTAGTAATAATATTTAACATACTGAATCTCAATACATATGAGGCAATTGTCGCGGGTATTACTTTTCTGGGAATTGCTTTGGGATATTTTTGTTTTCACAGTATTGCTCTTAATTATCAGACCCATTTGCCTTTATTTCTGTATACGGTTTTTATTTTTGGGCTCTATCCGGGAAATTTAGATATTGGAATTGCAGTTTCCCTGCTTACCAATTCTTTTCTTATCCTTCTTCTGACCAGTGCGGATGAAGACATCAGAAAAAAGTCATATGTATTGGTGGGTGCTATTGTGGCATTGAATTTTATATTCCTTCCCACTACCTGGCCTATGGCTGTTTTTGTTATCATCCACGTGGTGGCTACATCTGCAAAAATAGGATTAAACCTCTTCAGGTTTCTGTTGGGAATGGTGTTAATTGTGTTCAGTTATTTCTCAGTGATGTATTTTGTTCAGTTTACTTCATGGAATATAGATTATTTTCCATTTGGAAAAATGAAACCCGTAACAGACTATACAGAGCTGTTACCATTGACCCCTATTGTTCTTATGCTCATCTATGCAGTATATGATCATTTTAAAAATTATAATAAGAAAAGCCCGATAAGCAGATATAAATATACTTTCCTACTGGTCTTTTCCCTTGCTCAGCTTGTAACGATCATTCTGTATATGAATACAAACTATGAATATTTGTTGCTTTTAGCATTTCCTTCAAGTATTATTCTGAGCAGGATGGTGAGGTTTTTACCAAAATATTGGATGCAGGAGGCCGGCTTATGGCTTATTATTATCAGTTTACTTGGCTTTAAAGCAGGTACAGTTTTTGATTTATTTTAAAAAATTATGATTCAGATAGACGATAAATTGATTTCCGAGGATATTTTTTCCGAAGAATTTGTTTGCAACCTTAGCAAGTGTAAGGGTGCATGTTGTGTGGAAGGAGATGTAGGAGCTCCGTTGGATAAAGACGAGCTTGAGATTTTAGACAGTATTTTTGATAAAATAAAGCCTTATCTTACTCAGGAAGGAGTGAAAGCCCTTGAAGAACAGGGAACATGGACTACTGATCCACACGACGGAATGTATGTTACTCCAATGGTGGAGGACCGTGAATGTGCTTATGTAACTTTTGATGATAAAGGAATTACCAAATGTGGGATTGAAAAAGCCTATGAAGATGGTGCTGTAGACTGGCAGAAACCTATCTCCTGTCACCTCTATCCTATCAGGATTACAGAATACTCTACTTTCTCTGCTTTAAACTATCATGAATGGAATGTTTGCAGTGATGCCTGCAGTCTTGGAAAAGAACTTCAGGTTCCTGTTTATAAATTCCTGAAAACACCATTAACCAGAAAGTACGGTGAAGATTTTTATAACGTTCTCAGCGAAGTAGCTGACGAATGGAAAAAAGAATACGGTTCTTAACCCGTAAGGATTTGAATTGAAATAAAAAAGCCGCAGAAATAATTTTCTGCGGCTTTTTGTACATAAGCTGATATAAATTATTGTTGTACACCCGCTCTATCGGTCATTCCTCCAGTGTTGGAATCAGCTTTTTTTGCATTCTCCCACCCGTCTTCCGGCATCAGAACCGCTATATTTCTGCCTTTAGACAGGTATTTCTTAGCGACATCCTGAAGATCTTTTACAGTCAGCAGCTTTACTTTATCCTGGTAATTCAGAATAGCATATGGATCGCTTCCGTCTACCTGATTTTGGGCAATTCCCTGCAACCAGAATCCATTATCTTTAAGGCTTGTTTTATATTCATTATATTCCCCTTCTTTGTATTTATCCAGGTCTTTTTGCTCAGGACCTTGATCGATCAGCTTTTGAAGTTCGGCAAGAGCACTTTTCGTAAGTTTATCTACATTTTCAGGTCCACAAGGGAAATTAATACTAAAGCTGTAGCTACTGTAGGGAACTTTACTTAAACCTCCGCTTGCGCCCCCTCCATAAATTCCACTTTCATCTTCTCTGAGCTTTTCAAGGACTTTAATCGTAGCTACCTCCCCAAGTGCTGACAATGCAAATGCTTCTTTTTCACTGTATGGCGTTTCTCCGCTATAAGAAATCGTCACAAGGCTTTTAGGTTCTTTTCCTTTTTTATAAACTTTTGTAAACTCACCTTCCAAAGGTCGATAACCGGTATCTTTAAAAGTAGAAGATTTTCCTGTAGCAGGAAGGCTGGCAATATAATGCAGCACTTCACTTTTAAGCTGGGCCTCCTCTATGTTTCCTACAAAATAAAAGTGGAAATTACCTGCATTGGCAAATTTCTGTCTGTAGATATCGTATGCTTTTTTATAGTCTGTATTGGCCCAATCTTTCTCCGTAGGAGCAAGTCCGATAAATCTTGGATTTTTCTGATTGATAAACTTGGCGTATTCATTAGAAAAATAATATTCCGGATCTGATTCTACATTAGTAAGCATTGAGGACTTCTTCATTTTATAGGCATTGAAAGAGTCCGGATTGTAATTTAAGTCCGTAAAGCAGGCATATATGAGCTCCATAGCCGTCTTCAGGTCTCTTTTAGAGCTTGTTCCTGAAACGCCTTCTGTCATTCCACTGATATAAGAACTTACACTTACCTGTTTGCCTGCCAGATAATGGGTAAGATCTGTTTTGGAAAGCCCCCCTAATCCGGCTTCCAATAAAGCATCGAAAGCAAATTCCGTTTTGTTGTAATCAGTATCAGGAATAATTGAACTTCCTCCTAAACTTAAACCGGCAAATACAATCTCATCATCTTTGAAATCTGTTTTCTTAAAAGTAACTTTTGCTCCGTTATTTAAAGTCCATGTAGTTGTTCCAAGTTTTGTATCCGTCTCCGTCTTTGTAATTTTCCCCTCAGACTTAAAAGGTTTTATTAAACTCTCAGCTTTCATTTTTTCCTGATAAGGGGTAAGATCTGCTAATTTCAACTTTTCAAACATATCCAGAACCATGGATTCTGTCGGCATTGTAATATCATCCTTCTTAGGACCGGTAATTACCACCACCCTGCTGTCATCTTTTACCTGTTTCCCGATGATTGCATTTGTTTGTACCAGAGTTACTGCAGGTAAAAACTTTTTAATCTGATCATATTCCCAGGTAATTCCCGGCATTGGTTCCTGCCTCAGAAAATGATCGACATATCCACCAATCAATTCATCGTTTTCATTCTTATCCCGATTATTATAAGCCCATTCATAAGAAGAAAGGATCTGTGTTTTTGCTCTGTCCAGTTCAGACGAGGTAAAACCGAATCTTTTTGCTCTTTCCACTTCTTTCAACAGAACTTTCAAAGCATTCAGCTGATCGCCATCTTTTGTAACAGCTGATCCCTGGAAAGCTTCTTTTGTTCTCGCATAAGTTCCACCATGATAAACAGCACCATATGTAAACGGAGGATTTGTTGAATTAATAAGCTCTCCCAACCTATTGTTCAACATCATATTCACAAGACCTTCTACAATCCGTTGATTGTACTGTTCCACAGTAACCTCCGGTTTGTAGGCTTCAGAATCTTTAATGATAAATTGTACTCCTGAGCTTGTAGCATCAGGATCGGTCTCAATAGCTACAAGGGTTTCTTTATGATTGGGAAGATCAAAACTTTTTCTTTCTTTCGGGTTTATAGCTTTTTTATACTTACCAAAGTTATCCTTTATCTTCTTTTCCATCTCTTCTACATCAATATCTCCTACGACTATAATTGCCATCAGATCTGGTCTGTACCAATCCTGATGAAATTTCCTGATCAGGTCAGGCTTAAAATTTTCCAGGACTTCTTTTTTACCCATCGGAAGTCTCTCTGCATATTGAGATTTATAAAGCTGCTTTGGAAGGTATTTGTCCTGCATTCTTTTATCGGCACCAAGACCTAATCTAAGCTCTTCCAATACGACACCTCTTTCCTTATTAATCTGTTCATCAGAGAGGGTGGCATTAAATGCCCAGTCCTCCATCACTTTCAGTCCGGCATCCAGATTTCCCAGCTTATCCAGCGGAACGGGAAGCATATAAACGGTTTCATCAAAACCGGTATACGCATTAAGGTGCTGACCAAACTTCACTCCAATTGACTGTAGAAAATCTACTAATTTATTATCCGGAAAATTTTTAGTTCCATTGAAATTCATATGCTCCATAAAATGAGCCAGCCCCCTTTGATTCTCATCTTCAAGAATAGATCCCACATTGATTGCCAAACGAAAATCCACTTTTTTTTCGGGAAGTGCATTTTTCCTGATATAATACTTCATTCCGTTCGAAAGGACACCCATTTTTACGGAAGGATCTAAAGGAATATTTTGTCCGAAAATACCTGAAGAGATCAAGCCACAAACTACCACTGAAAATAATCTTTTCTTCATATGTCATCTTTTTTCGGTACAAAAGTATATATTATTTGTAGACTAAAGAAAAGCATAGCTCTAAACTATAGTTAAACTTTAATTATAGTTCATAAAAAAAGCCGGACAATATCCGGCTTTCTTATCGATAAAAGTTCTTATTTAAAATCAGCGTCCGTTACTCCGGAATTGATTACCAATTTAGTTGTCTTGATATTCACTTTCTGACCTCCACCTTCAGCATCTACTTCGGAAGGGAATTGAACTCCATCAACAGTCATATAGCTCTTTATGGTTACATTTCCTTCTCCTGAAACAGTTTTATACAAAAGTGCGGTAGTTGCATCAAAGTAAAATTTACCTTTTTCTGAAGACAGTACATTATAATTTTTACCATCCACATTCTCCACGGTTACCGTCTTGAAATTAGCTGCATCAAAAGCTAATGCATCTACAGGTCTTCCTTTTTTCAAATCAGCAATCTTATCTGCGGGAATATCTGTTTTCTTTCCCATCTGATCAAAATACCCTTTCTCACCATCGAAAAGCTGAACCATCTGCTGTCCCATTAAAGACTGAACAGATTTAAATTTATTCCCTAATTTCTTAGTAGACATTGTAATTTCCATCCCCTGTACACTCAGTGTATTATCTGTAATGGTAGATTTTACAGCCTCCAATTTATCTTTACCTCCCAATGCCTTAAAATAATTATCTATTACTTCTTTAGCAGTCAGTTTAGATGTTGTAGCCTCTGTCTTAACAGAAGCCGCTTCTTTCTTCTGAGCTGCTGCCGGAACTGAGAAAAGCACAGCACAGAAAAAAGGAATGATAATCTTTTTCATATATGTAATAATAAGTTTAGAGGGTAAATATATGAATATTGGCCGACATACATGAAGGGCATATCCAAATAAAAAAACCGCCAGAAACTGACGGTTTTAAAATATTATAGCAGTGTATAATTATTTTTTAAGTTCTTCTAAAAATTCGTCGTGAGAAATTTTAGTTTCCTTTTTTGTTGCTTTTTCAAGAATAACATCTTTCAATTTAGCCATAGCTACTTCAGAAGAGATTTGTCTTACTTGCTCCTGATCTTTTAGCATCTCAACAGCATATTTCTGGATTTCCTCATCTCCTAGGTGGTGGATTCCATAGATAGCCAATTGGTTTTTAACTAACTGCTCAGCTTGTGCCAATACATCAGCATAATCTAACTGAATTTCGTTCTCAGTCATCAATTTACCTTCGATGATCTGATATCTTAATTGGTTTTTCTCTGCTTCTAAGATTTCTTTAGCCTGCTGCTCAGACTGAATGTTTTGGTTAGAGAATAATAACCATTTTACAAGGAACGTTTCAGGAAGTTTTACTTCTTCTTTTTCTGTTACCTGCTCTAATACTTTATTCACAAAGTGAACATCAGCATTCTGTTGGAAATACTCGTCTAATTCAGTTTTTACTTTTTCTTTAAGCTCCTCCTCAGACTTGATTGTTCCTTCTCCGTATACTTTGTTGAATAAGTCTTCGTTAAGCTCAGCTAAGTTTAATGAATAGAAGTCTTTTACTTTTACTTCTACCTCATTGTGGTGTAAGTGCTCTACTTCTTCTTTGCTGAATCCTAATTCTTTAGCTAATTCTTCATCACCAGCAAGAGTTTCTTTAGAAACTTTTACAGACTCATCCATTTTCAAAGCTTTTACTAATTTGAAAGCTTCTTTGTTTTCAGCAGTAACTGTAACGTTCTTTGGGTGGTGGTGGTGCTCTCCTTCAGCATCCTCTTCCACAACCTGAGAAACCTCTAAAGCGATATAAGAATCTTTAGTGATTTTATCTTGAGGAACTTGCTCAGCAAAACGCTTCTGCATGTTTTCAATACTCTTGTTGATTTCTTTTTCAGCAGCTTCTACTTTATAGTGAGGAGCCTCATATTTAGCTAAATCTATAGTGAATTCAGGCTCATACCCTACTTCAAAAGCAACCTCAATCTTATCAGCATTATAGTCTAATTCATTCACTGGCTGAGGAACTGGCTGACCAACTAATCTTAATTTGTTTTCATTAACATAGTTGTTCAAAGCATCAGAAACTTGCTTGTTGATTTCTTCAAATGCAATCCCTGCTTCATATTGTTTTTTAACCATACTTAAAGGCACTTTCCCTTTTCTGAATCCAGGAACTTGCGCATTTTTAGCATAATTAATCAATTGCTTTTCTACTTTTTCTTTGTAGTCAGATTTCTCCAATGTTACAGTAAGCAATGAACTTACGTCATCATGGTTTTGTGCGGTAACCTTCATTATTGATTAAAATTTTAGGTTGCAAAAATATGAATTTTTTATGAGAATAACTCATTTCAAATAAATTCTTAGCCTTCAAATATTTATAAATTAGAAAACCACTGAATGATCAGTGGTTTTACGAAATATGATATTTAAAATTTGTCTTTTTTCAAGGTCTGCTTAGTTGATAATCCCATAAGTAGCCTGGGCATCTGTTTCACCTCCGGTTTGCTGTCCGTATACCACTCCGTTTCCACTTACTGCAGAAGCTTCAGAAACTGTTTGAGGTTCATGATAAAGCGTTAAAATCAACTGGCTTTGTACTGATGCGTTCTTAATGGCTTTAGTCACCACCCATTTTGTTTTCAAACCAACATGATTATGGTCTGCTCTTGTGGAGCTCGCATCATCAGTACGGGTAAGAGTAAGATCAGAATTAGGAAAGTTGAATACTAAAAAGTGTTCGTCTTTTGCATCTTTGATCTCCTGGGTAGAATCTTCATCTCCATTTTTAAACTGTACTTCTACTTCATATGTTTTCCCATCTACCAGGCTTATCGGCTGCGCTCCACCTGCTCCAACACTATAATTATAAGTTGTTGTTGTTTGTGCAGCCACATCCTTAACCAGTAAAATAATATTGGTAAGATCTTCTTGCGGAAGGTCGTCCTCTTCTGATGCATTATCTCTCTGACAAGACATTACAGAGAAAGTAATGAATAAAACGGCTAATAATCTGGTGATATTTTTAGTATTGAATAAATTGTTCATTTTTTTGATTTAAGATTAAAAATTTTGTTTTTAAGAGTGAATATTAGAAACGGTATCTAAAATTCAGAATAAAGTTTCTTCCTGCTTCGTCTGCAAAAAAACGCATACGGTTAAGGTAATTTCTGTACGAAACATTAAAAATGTTGTTTACAATAAGCCCTGCAGAAAGATTTTTGCTAAGATTAATTCCTGTTCCGATATTCCAAAGGGAAAACCCTGCTGGTGGTGTACTTAGATCCACCGTTTTATTAACTTCCACCCCATTTTCATAAATGGTAACTGAAGCATTGTGGACAGGAAATCTGCTTTGTTTTAAAAAGGTCTGATTTTCAAGATTGAAATAAAAATTATTCCAGTTTTCTTTTTTAAACTGTAATGCATTGGAGAAATTAGGAGGCATCATCAGAATCAACGGTTCATTGTGGGTATCATCCTGCCCATACAGATAACTTCCTTTACCTGTATAAGAAAGGTTATCTGTAAGCTTCCAGTTAATATCCAGGTCTATACCATACATTTTTGCATCAATCTGCTGGTATGACCACACCGGAAACACTCCCCTTATTGTATTCTGTACTCCCGTTGGAATTTCATTAATAAAGTTTTTGGTTATGAAAAAGTAAGGGTTTACAGAAACATTCAATCCTTTAAGTACATTGAATTTTGCATCCGCAGTAAGGTTAAACTGATGTCCGTCTTCATTTTTCAGTCCCATATCCCCTATTTCTATTACCGCTGCAGAATGATGTAATCCATCAGAAAACAACTCTGCAATATTGGGTGTTCTTCCCACTTTTGCATAGTTAAATTTCAAATTAAAATTTGCATTCGGATGGTATTCCAGGCCTGCATTAAATGAAACATTCTGATAATTAAGTTTTGGACGTGTCAACACTCGGTTTTTATCAGTTTTAATATAGAATTCACGGTATGAGTCAGCATATCGGTTGCTCCAATCACTTTTGTCATACCATTTCGTTACATCATAACGGGTGAAGTCATATCTTACTCCAGCTTCAGCATTCAGTTCCGGTGAAATTTTATATTTAAATACAGAATATATTCCTGCCGCATATTTGTCATAATTAGGAATCAGACGTCTCGCTTTGGTAGCCGGATCTGAATAATTATTTTGAAAACTTGCATCAATCCCCGTTTCAAGAGACCATTTTTCTCTTTCCAATAAATCATTAAGATTAAATTGGTGAGTCATCAAGGCAAGATCCAAAGAAGGGATGTCTTTAAGATCACCTCTTCTTACATCATATTCCTGTCTATGGTTATACTGAAAACTATACGTTGCAGAAACTTTCCCAATATTTTCAAATCTTTTGAAAGCTGAAACTTTCGCAATATGATGCTCGATAACCTGTCGTGGATTATCAATATCATAGCTAAAGTCTCCTGTATACACCGGAATTTTCAGTGTCATTGCATTATAGAAATCATTATTGTTTCCTACATGAGATCCTCTGTAAATTCCAATATTCTGATTGGTAAGATAATAATCAAAAGAAATTCCTTTGTCATATTCATTTTTCTGCACGGTAAAATTAAAGGATGAGAAATCCATTCCTGTATTCATCAGATTGTAATCAGGTGTATGCTGATCACCCAGCTTTTTAATACTTCCTCCTGATTTTACCGCCCAACCGTTTTTCCATATTTTGGCAACATCTACATCCAGTCCCAATCCTCTTCCGTTGGAAATTCCCGAAAGATTGACTGACCCTTTTATAGTATCTTTTTTAGGAAAAATCTCCGGTTCCATGATGACAACACCACCTATAGCATCACTCCCGTACTTTAAAGCAGACGCTCCTTTGATCACATCAATATGCTGAAAATTATTGATGTCTACATTGGGAGCATGCTCCACACCCCATTCCTGCTCAGCAAGCTTTACTCCATTATTGAGAATGGAAATACGACTTCCGTATAAACCATGGATAATAGGTTTTGCAATATTATTTCCGGTCTTTAATGTGGCCACTCCCGATATTTTAGAAAGTAGATTTCCCAGGTTATCTGTGGCATTTCTTTCTATTTCTTTTTTATCAATAGTCTTCACAATTAAAGATCCGTTGGACTTATGATTACCGTGTATGGTAACGGTTTCAATATCTTTAATATGATGTTCCAGGGTGATAACCACGTGAATATCCTGATCAACTTTTATATTTTCAGTATAATCATGACAATCAGGATGCTGTGCCGTAAGAGAATATTCTCCGGCAGGAATTTTATCAAAAGAAAATTTCCCTTTCTTATCTGTTTTTACTGTAGAACCTCCGATTTTTACCACTGCATTTTCCAGCATTGTTTTATCATGAAAATCCTGAACGGTTCCTTGTACAGTGTACATTTTCTGTGCACTAGTAAATACTGATCCACAAAAGATCAGCAACAGGCAATATATCAATTTCATTATAATAGATTGATTGCGTACCCTTTTAACAGGTACATTTTTCGTTAAAATTTGTTGAATGGGTTTATCTTAATTTGTACAATGTACAGTGTAAAAAGTAAAAGTGCAATGTATTAATGATGAAAGAAGTTGGATGTTAGTCATGAGAAGCCGGAGACTGATATTGTGAAAATAATACAACTATCAGATGAGCCACTGCTGTATACCCCCTCAAACTTTTGGGCATTAACCATTGAACTTTAAAGCACGAAACTTTAAACCCAATATGAATGTATTGATTATGAAATTGTGGGAGGGCCCCGAAGCTGAAAGGTAAATTTGGTCTGTGACCAGATTTTCTCCTGAATGGCGATGATCTGTTTTACCTGATGCGTATAGTGCTCAAAAGTAAAACTGAATTCTTCAGGAGCTAAGGTATGTCCGGTAACCAAAAAGTGGCAGGCCAGACAGTCGCCAGCTTTCTCTTTAGTAATAGCTTTTGTAATCGTATTCTCGGTCTTTTTAAGATTAAATCCTTTAAAGTAGTCCATAGAATCATGATGGTGAAAGCTTTGAGAAAGCAGGGCGAGGAAATATACTCCAAACAATAGCTTGGAGATAAAACTCTTCAGATTTCTGCTTTCTTTTAAAATCATTCTTCAAAATTATGAAAATAATTTAATTCTGGAGCTACCCTTTTATTAAATTACTTTTATGCTTACTGGTAATATGTAGAAATGAATGGGGGTATGTTACAAAAAAAAGCTTCATAATTTTAATTTATGAAGCTTTTATATTTTAGTTTAGTTAACCTGAGTTCCCAGGTATTCCCATTCCTGCAATGCAGAATCTAATTCTTCTTTAGTTGTATTGTATTTCTCCAACGTTTCATCAGAAGGATTTTCTTTGGCAAAAGAAGCTTCCATTTCTTCCACTTTAATTTCAAGTTCGGAAATTTTCTCTTCTACTTTTTTAATTTTATTCTGTATATTTTTCTGTTCTTTACTTACAATCGTTGACTGATTGGCCGCTACAGGTTTTGCTTCCGCTTTTTTCACCTCTGCCTTTGGCTCTTCATTGTGAAGTTTAGCTTTTTCTGCAGAAATCTCTCTAATCGTTTCTTTTTGTCTGTATTCCAGATATTCATTGATATCACCAAGGAATTCTTTCATTTTTCCATCACGGAATTCGTAGATTTTATCACAAAGCCCCTGAAGGAATTCTCTATCGTGAGAAATGACAATCAATGTTCCTTCAAAATTCTGCAAAGCCAGCTTAATAATCTCTTTAGACTGGATATCCAGGTGGTTGGTAGGCTCATCCATAATCAACGTATTGAAAGGACGAAGTAATAGTTTACAAAGTGCCAGACGGTTTCTCTCACCTCCGGAAAGTACTTTTGTTTTTTTAGAAACAGCCTCTCCCTGAAATAAGAAAGATCCTAATAAATCTCTTACTCTAGGTCTTGTTTCTTCGGTAGCAGCATCTTCTGCTTCTTCCAAAACTGTTTTATTAGGTGTTAAAACTTCTTCCTGATTTTGGGCAAAATAACCGATGTTTACGTTATGTCCAAGATTCCAGGAACCTGAATAATCTTTAATATCCCCGGCCAGAATTTTAGCTAAAGTAGTCTTTCCTTGTCCGTTCTGTCCTAAAAGTGCAATCCTATCTCCTCTCTGAACGATGAAATCTACATCATCAAAAATTTGTTTTTTCCCGTAAGCCTTCCCTAAATGATCAGCTTCAAAAATAACTTTTCCGGGAACCATAGACTGTACGAAACGGATATTGAATTTTGAAACGTCTTCATTATCAACCTCGATACGTTCAATTTTATCTAATTTTTTAATAAGGGACTGAGCAAAAGAAGCTTTAGTAGCACTGGCTCTGAACTTATTAATATTGTCTTCCATCTGCTTGATTTCCGCATCCTGATTCTTTTTAGCCTGAATCAGTTTCTCACGGCGGTCTTCACGCATGATCAGATATTTTGTATAATTGGCTTTGTAATCATCTACTTTTCTATTGTTGATATCAAAAGTTCGGTTACAAACTGCCGTCATAAACTGCTTATCGTGACTTACCAGAACGATTGCTCCCGGATAGTCTTTCAGAAAGTTTTCCAGCCAGATGATGGATTCCATATCCAGGTGGTTAGTAGGCTCATCGAGAAGCATAATATCATTCTTTTGAAGAAGAAGCTTTGCCAGTTCGATTCTCATTCTCCATCCTCCTGAAAATTCATCGGTGATCTTTTGGAAATCATCCGCTTTAAAACCTAAACCAAACAGTACCTTTTCCATATCCCCTTCAAGATTGTAGGCATCATGGTTCATTAAAAGGTCATTCAGTTCAGTCATTTTATTAATCAGATCCGTGTAAGAATCGCTTTCGTAGTCGGTTCTCGTCGCCATCTGATGGTTTACCTCTTCAAGCTCATTTTTCCAGGCATTGATTTGCTCAAAAGCCTGCATGGTTTCGTTCCAAACGGTTCTTCCTTTTACAAAATCAAGATCCTGTTTCAAGAACCCGATTGTTGCGCTTCCTTCAGCTACAACATCACCTTCGAAGAAGTTAATTTCTCCTGAAAGCATTTTCAATAAAGTGGATTTCCCCGCTCCATTTTTACCGACTAAACCAATTTTATCGTCTTTTTTAATCGTGAAATTTACATTTTGAAATAAATAATTTCCCGAGTGATGTAATCCTAAACCTTGAACCGAAAGCATTTTTTTAAGTAATAATTAATAATGAATAATGAATTTTCGAGGGCAAAAATACGGAAAAAGAAATGAAATAGTCCAGAAATAAAAAAACTGCCCCTTTCGGACAGTTTTTAATCCAGATTCAAAACTTAATTTATTGTCTTAATAAATAGTTTAAAAGCATAGATTTCTGTGTTTACCTCTGAAACTTCTAAACCTTAGAAAGTTTAAAAATGTCTATCCCGGAGTGAGCGGTGGTGTTTTCTGCCCCGCTTTCACCATGACAATCATTTCTTCAAGGCTTTCCGCAGCCTCTTTATATTTTACCTGTTTGATCCCATGGTGAGAACCTATTTCATTTTGCAATTCATTCAAAGTGGTAGCTTCAGACATTGTAATCGGTTTGCTGCCATTTTTAATACTGATCTCGTAGTTGCAAGTGTCTAAAAGTTTATTGGCTTTTTTAAGCCATGCTGAAACTGTCATAATACATTGTTTTTGGAGTTAAAAAATATTGGAGTAAAGTATATTGAAGGTTGGATAGAGCTAAGCCCATTTGATGGTATATAGTTCTGCTATATTTTTAGGTCTTGTTTCCAGGCCATCTGCTTCAATATCTGTTTTTGAGGTACTTTTTGTATCAATAATACTCATAGGAGTCGGCCCATTTCCAGGGGGAATCATTGCTGTTGTGGAAAACTTTAGTCCATGATCATGCTTTTTAAAAATATCATTTTCAAAAGTACTGACATGATCTCCTGTAATGGTTCCTGTTCCAGGAGCTTTTCTTTCGGTAGCATTCATGTCTACCGTAGCCTGATTATTCCATGCCCGGCTGAAATATCTGCGCATATCCAATAACATAGAAAATCCGTTGGGTCCTTTTCCGAACCGATAATTAAGTATTGAATTTAATCTTGTGTAATTGGCATCCAGTTCAACAGGAGGATTACATAATGAAAATTCTCCTTCAGGGGCAAATTCCGTAGCGATATACTGTCTGCGTTCCCCTATCACTCCCTGAATAATACAGGGAAGGTTTTTAAGACTGATCAAGCCTAAGTTTGTACAGCAACGTGAAATTCTTATTTCGGCGTTTGGAACTTTTGATAAAACAGTGAGCATGAGCTTCGTTGCTAAGGGATTGATGATATGCAACAGATTTAATTCATGATCTCCCGTTTGAGATACGGTAACCGAACTGGAATCTATACCATCTGATAATTGTACCGTTACATCTCCGCTCACTTTTAAATTTAAAACAACCTGAGCAGAAACGGTTTCCCCGGGCAACATCTGCTTCCATCTTGGAAATTCATGAAGGGCCTGTCTGAAAGTCATTTCGTCAGAAGTCTGACTTTTTAGAATAACCAGCTGATTAGCATTTGAATCAAAAGAAATTTTTCCGTTGGCTCCGCTATCGTTATATAGCCATCCATCAGGAATACCATAAATGATGGCCCCATTTCTGGATATCTGATTGCTGAAATAGCGGAAGTCATCATTATACACTAAATTATTTTGTCCTAATGCATAGAGATAATCTTCTGTGGTACTATTTATTTTTTCCATGGTTCCTTATTTTTTTTGAGGGAGTTTTCCCATTTTGAATACATTAGTAGCTGAATCAAAATACACGTCTGTATCATCCTGAAAATCAATAGTGAGGTATTTATTTATTGTCACATTTCTGGCCTGCATTCCTGAGGGCACCAAAAGAGAAGAAGAAATGGCCATATTGGAAGAGATTCCACTTGCAGTGAAAAGCCATAACTCATCACTGTAATCAAAATAAATAATCGTATTGACAGAAGCAGAATCTGCATTGCAAACGCCAAAAGTCCCGTTTATTTTCTGAGAAATGGCCGGATATAGAATAGAGGTAGAAGTATTGTCTATCCCCAAGACTTCCGAAGGGCAATTGCCGGGGGTACCATAAAAACCGATATTTGAAACTGAATACCTGTTCCCATATTCTGCATCTGTTGATACACTACCTTTATAAACCTCCATATTTTGTGGCTGGATTCTACTTGCCAATGCTTGCCAGGAGTCTGAAAAAGTACATGGATTGTTATTAATAAAAGGCTCAAAAGCCAGACATATATACTTCAAATCAGCTGTTCCGGGATAAGATCTTATGATACCTACCAGCTGATTGGTATGGGTCAAATAGTTTATTCCGTTTTTATCAAAATATATGTTTAATGTAGTATCCATAATAAAATCCCGAAGGAATTAGATCCTTCGGGAAGATTTATCTTTTTAGAAAATATTTAAAAGCTGCGTCAATGATTCTCCTGAAGATACAGGATTGACAGGCGCTCCTCCAGGTACACTTTCAATACCGTAAGTTCCTGCGATCATCTGCAAATCATATTGTATATTCTGAGCACTGAATATAAAATTACATCCAGGTGCTGTAGCGTTCCCGGTAACAGATCCTGAAGTCATATTAGTCTGCGCGGCAAATAAGACTACTTTTTCATTAGGCTCCATACTTACAGATCCTTGTGGCGTACATATAAATGCACAGAAAGGCTGAAATTCTCCATTCACTTTTGCAGCAAGCCCTACCGTAATATTTGATGTCCCTGCTCCTCTGTCATTTTTCACCGTAATTACTCCTGCCGGAGCTCCTGAAGTAGTAGAAAAAGAACCGTCCTGGTGGAAAGTTACAGCGGTTCCCAAAGGAACTTCACTGGATAATGCCTGCATCTGAATGGTTGTATTGGTGCCAATATTTGACTTATTGAAAATATATACCTTGTATTTTGGTTCATAATCAATTTCTACTTCGCCAAACATTTCCTGGTAGCTTATAGCAAACCATGCCGGTACTCCTGTAGAAACCTGATTAGGTCCTGAAGCACCTTTGTACCCCATTAGTTTGTAATTGTTTTGTTGTAGATACTGTAAAATTGTTTTTTGATCATTGGATGTAAAATCGAAATCAATTGAGAATACAGTAGTTGCTGCTGTTTGAATGAGTGTCTTTTCCATTGGTTTTAATTTTTGATGTTCTTACTCTTTTTGTTATTGGGCTTTTCAGAATACGCCTTTGCTCATATTTTATTTTTGAAGCTTCGTTAAATGAACAATTCAAAGTAACGAGAATTAGAAGCCAAAAACTACAGTATAAAATACCAAATTACACCTTCAGTAATTATACCCAATTGATAATAAATGCCTTACAAACAAAAGGAAGCATCCAAAAGAATGCCCCCTAACCTAAATTTAAAACTGAAAAGTATTGAGATTAATTGTTAATTTCATTGACTCTGATTGCTATCGGAGTTTTTACGATTGAGCGAGTCCAGATATCATTATTCGGAACATTGGTTCCATACAGAAAGTCGGCTACAAAACTGTCTTCAGGAAGATGAAGTTCCACAGAAAGTCTTTTCTTACTTTCTTTATCTACTAAGGTACTGCTGGAGACATTCAAACCATTATTGATCAGTTCTGCATTAATTTCGGATTCTGACCTTTTCAGTAAAGCATCGCTGTATAATCCAAAATTAGCCGAAATATGGATATAGTCTGCCAGCTCATTATACTTATAAGCCGGCTTTATATCTGTAGAGATCAATTTCACATATTCTGTAAGCTGTGTATAGAACGTATTGAGGTAAGGATGCTTTCCGGAATCTATTTCAAAATATAATTCTGCAAGATTAGCATCGAATACTACCTCATTCTTATTGGTTTCTTCCAGCATAAGCTTTCCATATATTTTTGAAAGATGGTTATATACTTTATCCCGTGATACAAAAGCCTGAGAAAAATGGTCTTCATTCTCTATCTGATAACCGGAAAACAAATGCTCCCAAATCCGGTTTCCTGCGGCATCGGTTTTTGCGTTTCTTATATCTGAGATATAATTCTCAAGATCATTATCATTTATAAAATCTGTAGAGATATAGACAGACTGAGGTCCTTCCAGATATCCACCACCCACATCAGCATGAGCACCGGGGACAAATATTTCCTTCCATACGGAATTCCAATCTTCAGATTTTTTATCCTGCATTCTTTTAGAATCTTCGAAAAAGCCTGTGAGGGGGAAAAAGAATCTGCCTTCATTGATGGCACAGAGGTGAAGTGCATGCTCTATCGTGCCGGAAAGGCTTAAATCGTATGTATTAAAAGGTTTGGATTCTACAGTATCAAAAGCTCCTAAAAACTTAATTTTAATGTGCATTGATGGATAATGAGTTAAAAGCCGGTTACAGAAAGTCCGGGCAAGCATTCCCCCTCTCCCGAATCCATAGATATAGAAATGATATTCTTTATTTTCATCCCTGATTATTTCCTGTACAAAAGCATCTGCCTTCTGAATTTTATCGTCGGAAGAATATCCGTTACCGTAAGGCGGGTTGGCACATGTGGCCATGGCAAAATTATTGTCTTCACCTCCTATTACTGTTCCTATTCCTTCAATGTATATTTTTTGATTCCCATGAAATAGGTTGTATAGTTTGTAAATATTGGTAAAAGCACCATAGTAGCTTTCATTATTCTTTAGTGGTTTATCCGGCGAAAAAGCGTTTACTCCATTGTTTCCAGTACCATCAAAGAAGATCCCAACAGAAATTATGTTGCTGTCCTCCATTCTTTTAATCATTTATGTTACAGATTGATCTGCATTTTACATTCAAATTTCATCCAAAAGGTCTCTGACCTGGATATTTTCAAAGTAACAGAAGAAAGGAATACTAAACTAGCGTGAAAAGTACCAAATAAAAAATTCCGTATTTCTACGGAATGGGGTTATAATTTTTCAAGTGAATAGATATTGTTTATTATCGCGTAAATGACTATGCCTACTGTGTTTTTGGCTCCAATTTTCTCCAGAATCCGTTGTCTGTGGCTTTCCACGGTTCTTGGACTGATGAAGAGTTTTTCGCCGATTTCATTATTGGTAAATTCCTGACAAATCAGTTTTACCACATCTTTTTCTCTTTCAGACAGCTCATCTTCTGTTTCAAAAAGAGAATTTTTCTTTGCCGAGCTATTCATATAAGTGAATAACATCTGATGGTCTTCCGCAGTAAAGAAAACTCCATTTTTATTGACCATTGTAATGGCTTCAATAAATATTTTTTTATTGGAGTTTTTGGGAAGAAATGCAGAAACTCCCAACTTCACCATATATCCCAGAATAGAGGTTTTGTAATGGGAAGAAAGAATGATAATTTTCAGGTCGGGATATTTTTCTTTAAGAATCTCTACCAGTTCAAAACCATTCATGGGTTTCATCTGAACATCTACCAGGGCAATATCAGGAAAATCATTTTCCGAAATTTTCTCCAGTTGTTCAATAAAATCGGGACCATTATCTGCCGTAACGCATACCGATATATTTTTTTCATTGGACAGCAGCATTTTCACTCCTTCCAGGATCAGCTGTTCATCATCTATCAGGGCTATCTTGATTTGGGAACTCATTATGTTTGGGAATTTTAATAATTATACGACTTCCTTTATTTAAAAAAGTATTTTTCCATTTATAGGCGGCATTCATTGACTGGATTCTGGATTCGATATTCTTAATACCCATTCCTTTTTTCACCTTATCGTAATCGAAACCCTGGCCGTTATCTGAGATCACAACTGCCATATTATAAGGGTAGTCTTTAATATAGATCCAAATATCCGTAGCATCAGAATGTTTGATTACATTGGTGGTAAATTCCTGAATAATCCTGTACAGCTGTACTTCCACAAAAAGA
The DNA here is from genome assembly GCF_003385455.1 of Chryseobacterium rhizosphaerae. GTDB lineage: Bacteria > Bacteroidota > Bacteroidia > Flavobacteriales > Weeksellaceae > Chryseobacterium > Chryseobacterium rhizosphaerae. The sequence continues at coordinate 167,090 of NZ_QNUF01000006.1, forward strand.
TCTTTCTTTTTGTACCCGGGCATTACCTGCATTGAAATATTGATTTTATGGGAAAGATTAGCGATCAGTTCTTCCACATACAGCACCAGCCCTACAGATTCCAGATTAACGGGGTATAATGAATGGGAAATACTTCTGGCTGCATCAATCAGGGCAGACATTTGACTGTAGATATTTTTTTTAATAATTTCATCTCCCTTAGTGTCGAGATTGTTCAGCCATAAAGAAAGGATATTGAGCCTGTTTCCGATATCATCATGAATAGTTACCGCTATTCTTTTTCTTTCTTCTTCCTGAGCTTTGATGTTTTCCAGTGCCAGCTTTTTCTGGTGAAGGACTTCTGCTTCATGCTGTACATTTTTCTCTTTTATAATTCTGCTGATAAAAGACCTGTAGGCAAGCAAAATAAAAGCCACTATAACTGTTATGGTAACAATTATAAGGATTAACAGGTTAATATTTAAACTTACTTCTTTAATTTGATGAAGGTATATAAAAATGAACAGTACAAAATCCCGGACAGGATATTGTTTGCACTAAAAATAATATAATAATCGTCCTCTGACAGGTTAGCTATCTGATGCTGAACGATAAAAATAAATACCGAAACAGAGTAATAGAAAAAAATACTGGCATCTGTCAAAAGAAAACGGTTTTGTGCAGAAGTATCTTTTATTTCCCGGATCAATGTAAATCCGGAAAGACAGATGATTATAATATTAGAAACTACTTTAGCTATATCTGCATTGAAAGGGTAATTAAACCCATATTTTGAAATCATAAATCCGGCAGCCACTAATGCAACGAGCCCCAGAAAATATTTGGGCCAATCTAATTTTCTGATAAATAAAACTGACAGCAAAAAAAACTCCCCGGCAATATAAAGAGGATAGAGAAATGATGTATCATTGAGATTGAAAATATAAGGCAGGATAAGATTCAGCAGCTCAATAAAAAAAAGAAAAGCAATACAGTGAAAATATTGCTTCTCTTTATTATTTAATATGCGGTATTTTCCTGCTCCTAACAATATCACTGATAGAAGAAGACCATAGTTCAGGAATAAAATTGCCTTATAAAAATCAGCCATTCCTCAGGTATAATTATATTGCGTCCGGTATACGGCAAATAGGAGGACAAGGTTTTGCCCAATCGTAGGTATTGGCTTCAGTTATTGCACTGCTTCCTGTATTATTGCTTTCCAGGTTTTCAAGGAAAGAAATAAAAATCAGCGTAACCAGCATTCTACCATAGATATCACTGTATCTTAATCCGAATGAACACACTATTCTGGTTAAGTTTTTGTTTGAAAGACATAAATCTTCTGTAGGAACATAAAACTTAGTAAAGATTCTCGTTCCTTTGTATACTGTACATTCCTGATAAAACCAATCCATCCCTTCATTTCTCCATCTTTCAATAGCTTCTATTGCTTTATCCTGTTCAAGGACCGGTTTGCTGGAGATAGGGAAAGACATATCTGCATTCTTATCAATATTTTGAAGGTCTTTAGAGAGAAGAGCATTTTTAACAACTGTATACTGCTGTATTTCCTGCAGTTTCAAATCATAGGCAAGCGGGCAAAGAAGACTGCACGGATATTCTTCCATATTTCTTCTCAATCCGTTTTCATCCATGGGATATAAAATAATGATCAGGTTTTCTTTGTAAACCCCTACACCAGCACAGAATTCCGGATATTCGCTGTTACCTCTCATCCAATCCAGATGTCCTTTGTTTATTTCAAAAATATAATTGGCAGGAATTAATTTTTTAACCTCTGGAAAATTGGAAAGAAGTAAACTCCACTGATCCATAGCTGTTTTGCATTCCTCTTTAGAGAGCATGAAGTCTTCGCTGTTTAATGTTGTCATAATCATAGTTTTTAAGTTGTATAAAAATATACAAACTACACATGCTATGCAAGTAAGAATTTTAATTAATAATTTCTCACTGTAATATGATAACAACGCTGTTGCTTCTCTTTGATGTAATAAATTCTACCAGCATTAGTATAATACTTTAAAACTTTCTCTAATGCCACCTCCATTTTGGGGTTATATTTCAGGACATTATTGAATCGTATGTAGGAGATATCGAAAGAATTTCCATAATTGTGGGAGCTGATCCCCAGCGAAGCATTAGAATTGACTCTTCTTAACCTGTTTTGATCTTCAAGTGTTCGGGTAATGGAAGAAACGGTAAATGTTCCACCCTTTGTATCTTTGCTAAATTTTGCACCCATTTTTTCTAATGTTGCCTTTGCTTTAGATACCATCCAGGGTCTGCTGTGATCAAGCTTCTGGACATGATACCCTTTCCCTGATTTTTTTATTTTATGGAACTTTCCGTTATTAATGTATTTCTGTACTGTTTTAGAATCTTTCAGCAGCTGTACTCCAAAACTTTTTGAAGCATCAATATGAGGCTTATAAAGAGCAGTCGGTTCAATATTTATAAACTTGATCCCTTTAAAGTCACGCATTGTATTTTTGGCCACCTGCGCATACTGTAGATTATAAATAAAAGGTACAAAGACCACACAAAGAAACTTTTTCATTAACTCCACTTTTAGATTTACTGAATGAAAGATAAAATGTTTATGTTATATCTTTCATTCCGATGATAGTACTATATAAATAAATCCCAAACAAACTTTAAACCAAATTATTGAATTTACAATTTTTGTTCTCCTATTTTTGAAATATTTTTTCAGTTTTAACTTTTTACTTTAAGATATAAATTTTACATTTGAGATACATTTTAAAAATAAACAACATGATAAAAAAACTTTTTGCTGAATTTTTCGGCACATTTTGGCTTGTTTTCGGAGGTTGTGGAAGCGCAGTTTTTGCCGCCGGAGTTCCCGATATTGGTATAGGACTTTTAGGAGTTGCTTTAGCCTTTGGTCTTACTGTCCTTACAATGGCTTACGCTGTAGGTCATATTTCCGGAGGGCATTTCAACCCGGCAGTTTCTTTCGGGCTTCTAGCCGGAGGAAGATTTTCTGCCAAGGACCTGATCCCTTATATTGTAGCACAGTGTTTAGGAGCACTTGTAGCAGCCGGATGTTTATACACTATCCTTAACGGTGCCGGAGCGGTAGATTTTTCAAAACCGGGTGATTTTGCCACAAACTTCTATGGTGAAGCCGTTTACAACGGAAAGGCATTCAGTATGGGAGCAGCATTCCTTGCTGAATTTTTATTAACAGCCTTTTTCCTTATTGTCATCATGGGAGCAACGGATAAATGGGCAAATGGTAAATTTGCAGGGCTTGCTATTGGTCTTGCCCTTACTTTGATCCATTTAATCTCTATTCCAATCACCAATACGTCAGTGAACCCTGCAAGATCCCTTTCGCAGGCAGTTTTTGCGGGTGGACTTGCCATGTCACAGCTTTGGCTGTTCTGGGTAGCTCCTATCCTGGGAGGAATTGTAGGTGGATTGATCTACAAGTTCTTACTTCAGAGAGATACTGCAGAAATAACAGATTAATAAGAATCTCTATTTATAACGAAATAAAAAATCCTGCCGGCTGGCAGGATTTTTTATTTTGTCTTTTTAATATCAAAAGGATTCTTAAAAATAAGTTCTTCGTGCTTTCCTTTAATCTCCATTTTACGCTGAAGGAGATTGAGAGCCATTTTCCTGATAAAAAGATCTTTATCATTCAGACTCCAGTAGGAATCTTCATGCAGTTTTTTAGCAGAGCGGATTGGATAAAATTCGGTTTCCCAGGTATCCACATTATGATAAAACTCAATAATTCCGCAGTGTTCAGGAATAAGGTTAGCGTCTACCATTCCCATAGGCAACAGAAAACTGAAAGTATTACAGATATAGTCGCCACAAGAAATTTTATCGTGCTTCAGAAATTTTTCACCGGTTTCTTTATTGATATATGATTTTTTGAAATCATTTTTAAAGTCACTTTTAGAAAGTTTGATTTCAATTTCATGGCTACATCCTTCTGCATCTATAATCAGAATATCTGCTTCCCAATCTGCCTGAAAATAATTAGTCAGAACGAGCTCTTTTTCAAAATCACAGTGAGAGTGAATATAGGCATGTACAAGTTCTTCTATTTTGATCATGGTATTTATAATAATGTAAAAGGTACAAAGTACAATGTATTGGATCAGAAGACAGGAGACTTAGAGATTAGATACAGGAGATTTTAAGCTGTTGAGAAGTGTATAATCTCAAGGTCCAATGTTTAATTTAATGCTTCAAATCTCAGGAACCACAAATCGCACACCTGCGTAGTTTTCAACTTTCAACTTTCAACTTACCAGCAAGCTGCAGCCTCTGATATCAGAGTGGTCTATTCTTCCCAGCACGTGAAATTTATCACCATTTATTTTCCCCAGATCCTGAGTGGCAATAAAAGAACAGGAATGGGTATTGGCAAGATCTATAATATTAATAGCCCCTGTTCTTCCTTCTTTTTCGTAAGACAGCGGGTCTTCTGCATTTCTTACCATAATCCTCATCCAGTTCGGACATTGATATTCATTATTTCCAAGAGAGTACGCTTGTGAAAGCAGTTCCGTCATCGAATATTCAGAATATATTTTGTGGGTATTAAAACCTTCCTGTAAAATGAGCAAAAGTTCATCTTTTGTCATCTCTTCTTTTCGGCCCTTCATTCCTCCGGTTTCTATAACCACTAAATTTTCAAGAAAACTTAGAGATTCATTATTGGGATTTGATTGACAATAGTCTAAAAAATCCAACAAGGCAAAAGAAACTCCAAAGAGAATGACTTTTTGATCTTTCAATTGATTTAAAAGGTCAAAAAGGTCTGCGTGATTGTAAAGGAAATATCCGTTTTCCGGTTTTCCCGATTTTTTCATCAAATAATCCACCATATAAATTAATGATGAATTTTGTTTTTCCAAATAGCTTGGTAGTAACCCCAGAAAAATAAAATCTTCCGGCTTACCTATAAACTGTTCGAAACTTTTATAAATACTTTCTTCATATAAATTCTGATCGGCAATGAAATGTTTCGACAGATTCATCTGGGTGGTTCCTGAGCTCTGAAAATATAAATCTGCAGAGACATTCTTATCCAGAATCTGATGGTTTTTGAACATTTCTATAGGCAGAAAAGGGATCTTCAATACGCTGTCTACCTCATCAGGATTCACTTTTAAAAAGTTGACAAACTTTCTATATATCTCAACATTTTCATACTGATAACGAAATGTTTCCAATGATGCATCTACAAAATCCTGTTCTGTTTGTATGTTGAATATATTTTTCAATTGATAAATCTTTTTTACACCTCCCATCCCTTCAATACAGTGAATTTCAAGAAAGAATATTTTTTATTTAATATTTTTTACTGCAAAATTAAACTTTGGTAAAATTCTTGCAATTACTTTTTCGGAATATGGATTAAAAACAAGAATGCGCTTAGGTTCATTCGAAAATTGTCTCTTTTAGGGGCAATTTTTTTTGTTTTTATTTCTCAAAAACCTTGAGTTCAAAATCTTTTTCGAAAACTCCGTAAGTAAAGTAGGAAATCCAATCACCAAGGTTGATATATTTTGAATTCTGCTCCAGATCCAGCACCATAGGAAGATGACGATGCCCATAAATGAAGTAGTCTATCTTTTCGGTCTTCAGCTTTTCTTTGGAATAGATGATCAAAAATTCTTTGTCTTCACCTAAAAATGCTTTATCCTCTTCTCCGGAAATCATTTTGTTCTTTTGGGAAAGATACAAAGCCACTTTCATGGCAATATCGGGATGCAGCCATTTGAAAAACCATTGTGCCACCGGATTTGTGAACAGCTTCTTCATTCTTTTATATCCTTTATCTCCAGGTCCCAGTCCATCTCCATGAGCCAGCAAAAACTGCTTCCCGCCCATTTCAAAATATTGTTTCTGATAAAAAACAGTACATCCTATTTCCTCTTCCAGATAATCTTTCATCCAAAGATCATGGTTTCCCACAAAAAAATAAATGTGGATTCCCCGGTCTTTCAGTTCAGCAATTTTACCCAGAACACGTACATATCCTTTGGGAACAACATGTTTCCATTCATGCCAGAAATCAAAAAGATCTCCCATTAAAAATAAAACCTGAGCATCTTCTTTGATCTCATTCATCCAACGTATAAATTTCTCTTCACGGATCCGGCTCTCTTTAGGAGTAGGAGCCCCAAAATGCTGATCTGAAGCGAAATACACCTTTTTTCCAGGTTCTAAATTAATTGTTGTTTTTAACACTGTCTGAACTTTATTGGAAATGAATTATTAATTATCTTCTGCAAACCACTCTCCATAAGAGTTTTCGGTCTCATGAAGTTTAAGATAAGCCAGAGAAATTCCTTCAGGAAGTTTTGATTTTACTTTTGCAGCAATAGCATACAGCATATTTTCACAGGTCGGCTGGAAACTGCAGTAGATTACTTTGTGTCCCTTCTGCTCAAGGTCATCTCCCAATTCTTTGTGAGGAGACAAGGCATTCACCAAAACGGAATGATCCCACACATCTACAATTTCAGATTTTACGATACTTTTGATATCTCCAAAATCCACCACCATCCCATTCTTAGGGTTTTCAATATCATTAATAGGTCTTCCTTTTACCGTTACAAACAGTTTATAGGAATGTCCGTGCATATTTTTACACTTCCCATCGTAGTTGTACAGTACGTGAGCTGTTTCGAATGTAAAAATTTTTGTTATACGTATCATAGTGCAAAGATATGACAAAACAGCTAAACACAGAAGAGACTGTTTCTATTACAGGTATTAAACTAATCTTTTAATCAATTCTTAAGGTTAAATTATTGTCTCTGGATCCGTCTGTATTGATTGCATTGTAAGGAATAGTCAGCCAGCCACTTTTGTTCATCACGAATTTAAAACCATATGTTTTTCCTTTTTCAAACTGTGATTTTGGTACTGCCAGTTCAAAAGTATTGTTCTTTTTAAGAGTCAGCTGATAAGATTTATTTTCACTGTTCCAGTCATTAAATGAACCTGCTACTGAAACAGTCTTGATAAACTCAGTACTTAGATTTTCAGGATATTGATAAGAAAAAATCACTTTGTCATTTTCTGTTCTGTATCCATATACTTCTTTCTTAAGGTCAGGATGTACAAAAGGTTCAGCTATGGTCATTTCTTCTACTAATGCATACGGATTCATTAGACGTTTATCTATAATTCCGGCAATATGATTAATCATTTGATACATTACAGGAAATCCTTTATTCGCGTTATACATGACGACAACAGCCATATTGTTATCTGGAAAGATACTATAAGCACTTACGTTTCCGCCTGAGAATCCATATGACTTTGTGTTATTGTTATCTGTAATTTCCCAACCATGGCCGAATTCCCAGTCATTATTTTTATAATTAAACGGTTTCCACATCATCTTTTTAGTTTCGGGTTTCAGGAAATCATTTTTGCTGAAATGGATGCTCCACTGTAAAAAAGCAGGAAGGGTAACTGCCAGGCCATTAGCAGAATGGGCTCTCAAGCCACCAACCTCAGTTAGCTTTTCATACAGTTTCTTCTCAGGATTATAATTATATTTCCCCACTCTATTAGGGATTTCTTCAACAGAATTAGAAGAAAAAACGACCTGATTTCTGGATTCCGGAAATTGATTTTCAAGGATATACTCTTCGAAAGTTTTTCCTGTCAGTTTTTCAATAATCATACTAATCAACATATAATTTGTCTGATTATACCGATAATGATCTCCAGCTTCAAATTCTATTTTTTCATTTGACAAGCGTTTAATAACTTCATTAAAGGTCGCTTTTTCAGGAAGATCTTTCGCATCTAACATGTCCGGAAGTCCTGAAGAATGAGAAAGAAGATTTTTCACCTGTATGTTTTGCCAGTCTTTCGGCAGGTTGTCTATATACTTTGAAATCTTATCATCCAGCGATACTTTTCCTTCTTCAATAAGTTTAAAAAGACCAACATTGGCAATTAATTTTGTATTGGAGTACACCCTGAACATGGACTTAGAACTCACTTTTTTATCAGTTTCCAGGTTCTCACGCCCATAGTACTGCTGGAATGTTACTTTATCATTTTTTACAATTCCTACGGCCATTCCGGGAATTTCATTGATTTGAATAACATTTTTTATATAGCTGTCAATTGCTTTTGACTGTTCTGCGGTCTGACTGAATCCTAAAATGGATACATTAAAAAATATAGCTGCTAAAACGGATTTCTTCATTATTTGTTGATCTATCGTTGATAAGACAACCACAGGTTTTATTATGTTACAAAGATTTTTAACTTTTATTGTAATAAGTGTTCAAGCATATTTTATTTAGGTTTCAATGAATCAATTTCATATCCCAGCTCGAATAAATAATCCAACCCATTTTGTTTTTCCATCTTATTCTTTCCACTCCAACCCTTTTCCCTTCCCTTTACAATAAGTTGTTGAATATATTTAGGCTCATGTATATTGATGTTTTCTATGGAATCTCTTACTGTATTCATCAAATTGATTCCAGAATTTAAGGGCTGCCCCATGAAATAATCATCAGAAGTAAGAAATTCAATGAGTAAGGGTGTCTGCTTCTGTCCGCTTAAAAATATTTTCACCGTTAAGGTATTGGTTTCCGTACCTGCATGATACTTATCTGTGACAGAATATAGATACTCCATATTGTGGATAAGTATTTTTCTTAATTTACGTTTCATCTCAAGTTGTTTCCGCAATATTTTTCAATCCCTGAAGAACCGGATTCTCTCCACCTTGTGGCTCTTCCTGTATTGCGTTAGGTCTGTTATCTTCCTGTATGATTTCAAGTTTCGTTTTTCCGCCAAGATCAGTCAAAATATATTTCATCACAAAATAATTCTCAGGTTTATCCTCAAGGTCCGGTCTGGGGGCAAACAGGTTATAACTTAAACTGTCCGTTGGAATAAAGGTCAAAACGGTTCCCCATTGTTTAAATACATTCCCTTCCCACTCTGCTATAAACTCAATAGCACTTCCTATGATCCAATCTGTGAGTAGATTGCTTCCGTATTGCCATTGTTTTACCAACTCAGGTATTGTCAAAGTATCCCAAACTTTTTGTTTGGACGCATTGATCACTATTGTTGATATATTTGTTGCCATATGCATCGGTTTTTCAGAATGATTATATATTGTTTTTAGCTTTATCTGCTACTGTATGTTATTATTTAAAATTTCTCCAGCCAGTTAGTCTCCAACCGTTTAATCTTTTTTGTTTCAGGATCAAATAAAACCCAAAGTGTACTTGAATCCACCAAAAGCTTGTCATTACAGTAAAATTCAACTTTTCTCGGTTGTTTAGCTCCTTCAGGAGGCAGAGGATAGGTTTTTATGGTAATATGATCATTCAGATAGGCCTGTTTTTTATATTGAATATGGTGATCCAGAAGCATCTAGGCATCATTTTCATATTCTGTTTTATGTTTTAAAAAATCCCAGTGTTCGGCAGCTATTTCTTCCACCCAATGTACATACTGGACGTTATTGACATGCTGATTCTGATCAATATGTTCTTCCGTTACTTTTATCTGTTTTTGATATACTAAATCCATTATCTACAGCTTATTGATAATCAAATATAGAAATTTTTAAGCTCGAATTTTGCTGATATTTTTTTTATTTTTTCTCAAATTCTTCAAATCGCACTGGCTTTTAAATCCCATGAATTCTCCTATTTTTTGCGCCCAATAAAATTTTACACAAACTGCTAAGGATAAAATGCTAAAGGAAAACAAGAGGCTGTCTCAATAGGGCATTTTTTTATGACCAATATGTATGGTCACTCATCGGATAATCACTCTTAAGGGTTTGCCTTTGCAGAGTCTTTGTCATTCCGTAGGAATCCAGCCTGAAAAAAATAAAACGGGGGTTTAGATTCCTACGGAATGACACCCCCTGTATAGTTTCAATTCGTACAACTCGAAAAAGTATATCAATAGAAAGAGGCTGTCTCAAAAATACCCCTCTCTCGGACTCGTTTCTGACAAATTCTGTCATTTAGGAGATCCTCAGAGCTGTATTTTACCTTTTGGGACAGCCTCTTTATCCTATTTATATTTTTATCTTTTGCTGGTATCATAGGCTGGCATCCTCACTAAATTGCTTTTCAGGCCAGACAAAACCGACTCCACCAGGCAAATAACGCACCGTATCCTGAAGATAAAAAGTATTAATCCCTTGTATCATAAGTCCAAAGTTGTAGACGTATTTATCAACATATTCCTGATAAACACCAAATTCTCTATATTCATTATACAGCTCAAGAAGTTCTGCCAGGTCTTCATTGTGAATCCGTAATGCTTTAATGCATGCTTCTTCTAAAGAAATAGTATACTCTTCCTGTAATACTATAATCAGGTTAAATACTTCAGTTTTTTTTGCTAATTCTTTTGGGAGAGAGTGAAAATCATTTTGCCAGGCGACTACCCGAACCATCAATGCTTTTATCCTTTGAAAAACAGAGTGTTCGGAAATATGTTTTGGAATAACAAAACCCGGTAAAATTTCTGTCCAACACAGATAAGGATACATCAATACAGAATATTCCCGGATGGCTTTAAAAAGTGCAAGCGAAGGTGGGCGGGCAGCAGCTTTATAAGGAGTTTCCACCTCTATTCCATATCGGGTAGCACGATAAAAGTCTTCTATAAATCGTTCCATCCACTCCGCAGGCATAAAGGCAAGGTATTCGTCTCTCAGAAGTGCCACATGACGGTACAAGCCATTTTCGTCAGGTCCTGGATTATCTCCTTTTAATATAGCTGTAAAACGATCCCGCTGACACTCAATTTCCTCAAGAGAGGCATGTTCTAACTGGTCATCCAATACAATATAGAAGAGCATAAATTTATTACAAGGCAATACTTGTTCATAGCTCGCCTGTGGAAGCATTCTGGCAGTGCGGTACTGCAGTTTCATCCTTTTGTATTTCTCCCTTTGCTTCTCTGTCAAAAAAGTATAATCATTGTCAATCCAGAAATCCATATCCCTTCCCATTTGATCCACATGAGGATTAATCAGATCTGGCCAAGGATAATATCCCAGTGGCAAATAGTCTGCACTTTTATAATTATATTGTTCCATTGTGACTGTTTTATTGTTAAATACTATTTTTGAGTCCTTGCATTATATTTCAAAACTTTTCTCGTGTTCTAAAACACATAACTTGTCTAAAGTTTCAACCGATTCAATACACCTCGTCATATCAGGATTCTATATCAGGATAAGTATGGATTGGAAATTCAGAAGGTATATACCGAACAGTATCCCCATTATACCAGTCATCCAGCCCGGTTATATTCAGCAATATATGGTATACATAGTTCTCTGTTTCCTTCTGATAAATACCAAAATCAGGTAAGTCCTTTTGTATAGCATCCATTTCTTCCACATAGGAATCATGAATACGTTCAGTTTCCTGCATAGCCTCTTCAAGAGATAGTTTATTCTGATGCATTAGTACCAGAATATGGTTACACACTTCAAACTGGCCGTCAGCCATTTCTTTTTCTAATGTATACCAATCATTCTGGATAGACATAATCCTACACAACAATGTTCTAAGGCGCATGATAACAGGATGTTCTATAATAATCTTTGGCAACATAAAGTTGGTGCCGGCTTCAATCATATCTCCATAGACATACATTGCAATAGTATACTCCCTCATAAATTGTAGTCGCAATAAACTTGGATAACGGCCTTCGAGACGGTAAGGAGCTTCCTCCATGATGCCATAAGTTGTATAACGATACAAGTTTTTGGCCAGTCGCTCCATCCATTCAGAAGGCATATAAGTAAGGAATTCATCTCTGCATTTTGCAATCTGCCAGTACAGACCAATGTCAGTTGATTTAGGAGTATCCCCCAACATTACTCCTATAATACGGTCCCTCTCTATGGCCACTTTATCTACCGGCCAACGTTCATAGTAATCATCATATAAAGTAAGCCATATAAAGAAACGCGCTATCGGTCGGAGATGGTCAATATTGGTAGTTGTGGGTGACATCCAGGATGCTCCATTAGCCAAATTATGTCCTTTTATTTTTTCTGAGGCTTCGCTCATAAAGGGTTTATAATCTTCAACCAGCCACTGTCGTTCTTCTTCAGTAAAATAATAGGGATGAGCTGGAGCAATATGAGGCCATGGATATTTAAGACGTGGCATATTTAATTTTCGTTGCATGATTTTTTTATATTAATATTAAAAAATATTGAATTGATACACGAACATCCTTCTTTATTGAATTTGTTCTTTGCCCAATCTTTCCTTCAGTTCTAATGCACTTGGAAATTCAGTTCTGTTATAACGGTCAAGTTTAGTAGAAATATTTTTCCAACCACTGAGGACCATACTCATATAATGCACCCAATTAACAACAGCTTCCTGCCAGATACCAAAATCAGGAAGAGAGGCTTGCAGGGCTATAAATTCTTTCAGGTCTTCATTATGTAACCGCAGATCTTCCAGACAGGCCATTTCTAGTGAGACTTGTTGTTCATTTTGGATTACTTTCACAATGTTATAATAAATGCTATCTGTAGCTTCATCTTTTACAACGGATTGTACTTCATTGAAAAAAGTGACCAGATGACAGGCCAAAGCTTGGAGGCGGCGAATTACCGGATGTTCATGTATTTCCGGAGGCAGAACAATACCCGTTTCTACTTCTGTGAGTTGTAAGAAAGGATATAAGCAGATGGAGTCCTCCCTCAAAGCAATACACTCCGTTACCGTTGGGAACATCTTACTTTTCTTATACTTCAGCTCTCTTTCCAAGCCGACAAAATACCTATTGATCATTTGACTGAAGCGCAAAATTGACTCTTCCGGAATGAATTGCAGCAGCTCTTTTCTCAATGAAGACAGCATAGCTCCTAAAGGTATGGCTGATTCTGCAGCGCTTAGTTTACCATTCAGTATTGCAATAGATTGAGTACGTACATATTCAATATCCTCGGGTTCACTTTCTTCATAAAGATCATCATTATACAACGTCCAAAGCATTAACCTGCAAATGGGTTGAAATCGTTCAGCTGACGCTGTAGGGAACCACTGGGCAGCAATATGGGCTGTCTTGGTTTTTTTGTACTTTTTGCGCAGATCAGAATTCTTTTCATAAAGCCATAGATATTCTCCGTCGATCCACTGATTCTCAGTAATCTCCTGTAATTGATCAGCGTGGGGATTTTTTAATGTTGGGAATGGATACTTGAACTTATTGCGAAGCAGTTCAAGAGTGTTAAAATTTTCATTGCTCATGATTGTATGTTTTAATGGTTTTTGTTTTTCAGAGAATATGTGATATTATTTAAAATACAGTTTCTTATTTATAAAGATCTCCCATATTAAAAAAACAACATATCGCACTCGCTACCAACCAGATACAATCATGAATAATATAAATCAAATATATATTTTTTTATGATTATTGTACTATAAAAATATTTTTTTAATTAAAAACAAATAGCCATCGAGATTAAAACCTTATTAATTTATTAAAACTCTAATTATCAGATACAGAATTTCAGCTATTCAAAGCACCAAAAACAAGAGGTGTAGTCAGTAATACTATCAAGTCTCTTAGCATTCTGGGATTCTTCAGCTACTTCCTCTACCCCAATATCCTCGATCTCCTTTATACCAACAATATAAAAAAAACGGAATCAGATGGTAATCCGATTCCGTTTTTAGAATATTTAATCTGTTGAAAGATTATTTAGATTTTGCAGCAGGCTTAGAAGTTGTTACTGTCCCGCCTAATTTAGCTTTTACACTATCAGTAATATCCTCACTCCCATCTGTGTAGATAAGATTGTTGTTACCCTGTGAAGCTGTATCAAATACAAAGTTCAGACTTTTTTCTTTTGCTACTGCTAAAATAGCTCCACGTACTTTTTGCTGTAATGGAACCAACAGTTCATTTTGTTTTGCTGAAATCTCCTTACCGGCTTGCGTTCTTGCTGTTTCTACTTTTTTTCCTAAAACATCTAATTCAGTCTGCGCTGCCATCAGTTCCTTAGTCACTGATTCTTTATTCGCTTCCGTCAATGTTTTTTCTTTATCTTGTGCTACTTTCAGTTTAGCTTGATAGTCACCGATTAACTTTTCAACTTCAGCTTGCTTGGTTTTAGTAAGGTTATCAATCGTTGCACTTATCGTTTTTACCTCAGGCAAGCTTGAGAAAACTTCATCAGTATTTACGCTACCTATTTTTTGCTGAGCATGTACAGTATTTGCGCTAAGCGCTAATACTGCTGTAATAAAAAGGGCTTTAATTAAATTCATTTTGTTTAAAAAATTGTTTTTTTTCGACTTCAAATATAATCCAAATTTTTATTAGTTATCTTCAGACTTCTAAGAATAAAAAACCTTCCCGGAAATGAGAAGGTTTAGTATCAAAAAATATGGAAAAAATGACTAATGAAACTGAGCCGTTTCTGTAGAATCTTTCATAGCTACGGTAGCTGAAGAACCGTTTGTCACAACATTCTGTACTTCATCAAAATAGCCTGTTCCTACAAAAGACTGGTGCTTCACCGCTCTGAATCCTTTTTGTTGCAGTGCAAACTCACGCTCCTGAAGTTCTGAATATCCGGCCATTCCTCTTTCTTTGTAAGCTAGGGCCAATTCAAACATTGCTGTGTTCAGGGCATGGAATCCTGCCAGTGTGATAAACTGGAATTTATAGCCCAATTTTGCCAGTTCTTCACGGAAAGTAGACATCTCCTCAACGTTTAGCTTTGCTGCCCAATTGAATGAAGGTGAACAGTTGTAAGCCAGCATCTTTCCAGGGAATTTTGCGTGAATTCCTTCAGCGAATTTTCTTGCCTGTTCCAAATCCGGATTTGAAGTTTCCATCCAGATTAAATCCGCATAAGGTGCATAGGACAGCCCCCTGTCTATACCCTGTTCTACACCATTTCTTACCACATAAAACCCTTCAGAGGTTCTTTCCCCTGTGACGAATTTTTTATCTCTGTCATCAATATCTGATGTTAATAAGTCAGCTGCATCAGCATCTGTTCTCGCAATGATAAGGCTTGGCACCCCTAAAACATCTGCAGCAAGACGTGCAGCAATCAACTTGTTAATAGCTTCCTGTGTAGGAACCAGTACTTTTCCTCCCAAGTGTCCGCATTTTTTAGCTGAAGAAAGCTGATCTTCAAAATGAACTCCTGCAGCTCCTGCTTCGATCATTTGCTTCATCAGTTCAAAGGCATTTAGATTTCCTCCAAAACCGGCTTCTGCATCTGCAATGATAGGAACAAGATATTCTTTATCTCCGTTTCCGCTTACAGACTGTACCTGATCTGCTCTTAATAAAGCATTATTTATTTTCTTCACCACAGAAGGCACTGAATTAGCAGGGTATAAAGACTGGTCCGGATACATTTCTCCTGATAAGTTAGCATCTGCTGCTACCTGCCAGCCAGAAAGATAAATAGCTTCCAACCCGGCATCCACTTCCTGAACCGCCTGGTTACCTGTAAGGGCCCCTAGACCGGCAATATAATCCTGGTTATTTAATTTATCCCAGAATTTTTTAGACATTTCTGTCGCAATGGTATAATCAATCTTATAAGAGCCTCTGAGTTTTAAAACTTCTTCAGCAGTATAAGGTCTTTTTACTCCGTTCCAACGTGGGTTTGTTAGCCAATCTTGCTCTATAGCCTGGATTTGTTCTTGTTTAGATTTCATAATATTTGGATTTTGTTAATTTTGGATTAGGGATGAGTAGTCAGGTAATAGGAGCCAGAGTCTTGAGTATGGTTGTCAGTTGATAGTTGATAAGTCACACTCATTTAGGTGTATCACTACAACGCTCTCACGCTCTTACCCTCAAACTAAATAAAAGGATATGCTTTTAAGGTTAAAAATTCTTCAAAGTTTTCTGAGAAAATCAATTCATTGAAAAGTTCTTTGGCCAGATTAAATTTTCCGGTTTTGAAACGGTTTTCTCCCACGTAGTTTTCAATATTCTCCATTTCTTCGGTTTCCCATTGCAGGACCATACTTCGGGTCAATGTTCTGTCACCGCTTAAAACCGCTTCATTTTTCAACCACTGCCAGATCTGGGTTCTGGAAATTTCTGCGGTGGCCGCGTCTTCCATCAGATTGTATATGGCTGCTGCACCGGTTCCCATTAGCCAGCTTTCAAGGTAAAGAATTCCTACATTGATATTTTTTCTGACTCCTTTTTCTGTTATTTCTCCTTTAGGAATTTCCAGGAGGTCTGTTTCTTTGATATGGTATTCAAATTTTTTATCGATCTGATTCTTTTCAGGCATATACTGATCAAAAATCTCTTTTGCCACCGTAACCAATGCAGGGTGTGCTACCCAGGTTCCATCGTGTCCGTTCTTTACTTCACGTTCTTTATCGCTTCTTACTTTTTCAAAAGCAATTCTATTGGCTTCATCATCATCTTTTACCGGAATCTGAGCAGCCATTCCTCCAATGGCATGAACATTTCTTTTATGGCATATTTCAATAACCCTTTTTGAGTAGGCACTCATAAAAGGAGACGTCATTGTTACCTGATCTCTATCCGGAACAATAAACTCAGGAAGGTTTCTTAGTTTCTTGATATAGGAAAAAATATAATCCCATCTTCCACAGTTCAGACCTGCGCTGTGCTCTTTTAACTCATATAGAATTTCATCAATCTGGAAGGAAGCGGTGATTGTTTCAATCAGAACAGTTGCTTTAATCGTTCCCTGAGGAATTTCCAGATAATTCTGGGCGAATACAAAAACATCATTCCACCAACGGGCTTCTTTATAATGCTCCAGCTTTGGAAGATAAAAGTAAGGACCACTTCCTTTTTCCAAAAGATTCTTTACATTTCTGAAAAAATAAATACCAAAATCAGTCAGTGAGCCTGATGCTTCTTCTCCATTGATCTCAATATGCTTTTCTGGCAGGTGCAAGCCACGGGGGCGAACCAATAAAACAGCAGTTTTCTCATTCAGTTTATACGCCTTTCCATTTTCGTTGGTAAAATCAATTTTTCTGCTCACCGCATCGGAAAGATTAATTTGGCCTTCGATGCAGTTTTCCCATGTTGGCGAGCTGCTGTCTTCAAAATCAGCCATAAATGTATGAGCTCCGGAATTCAATGCATTGATAATCATTTTCCGGTCAACCGGTCCTGTAATTTCTACTCTTCGGTCCAGCAAATCCTCCGGTAATGATGCACAAGTCCAGTTTCCATTTCTGATCTCTTCCGTCTCATATAAAAATTTTGGAAGAATACCTTTGTCGAATTCCTGCTGAGTTTTTTTCCTTTCTTTTAAAAGTTCCAGTCTTTTATCATTAAAATTTTGATGAAGTGCTGTCAGAAAGTCCAACAAATCCGGAGTTAAAATTTCTTCAAACTGCTTCTGAGTCTTTATTTTTAATTGAGCCTGCGTTTCCATAACTTGTTGATTTTGTGATTTGATGTTACAAACATAAATAAAAATTTTCACAATCAGCGAACGTTCGCTAATTTATTTTAAAAATTATTATGCGAATAATCGCATCCAATTATTTATATTTGAGTAATGAATCCAGAAAGTGACTTTATCAAAACAGTTTTCGGGCTAAAGCTGAAGCAACAGAGACAAAAGAAAAATTGGTCTCTCCAGGATCTTGCAGTAAAAACCGGATTATCAAAATCTTACCTCAACGAAATTGAAAACGGAAAAAAATATCCTAAACACGATAAAATCATCCAGCTTTCTGATGCCTTGAACTGTACTTTTGATGATCTGGTATCCACAAAACTGGATAAAAGCTTAGCACCATTCAATGAAATACTGCAATCTGATTTTTTCAAAGAGGTTCCCCTGGAATTGTTTGGGATCAATAAAAATAATCTTATCAGTATCATCAGTGATGCTCCTAAAAAAGTAACTGCTTTTATCAATGCCCTGATTGAAATTTCCCAAAACTATAATTTAGGAAAAGAAAGGTTTTATTTTGCCGTATTGAGGTCTTTTCAAGAGTTGTATGATAATTATTTCCCGGACATAGAAGAAAAGGTCAACTTATTTACTCAAGAAAATCAATTGTATATTGATAAAAATCTAAAGGCTGAAGCCCTGGAAAATATTCTCATGGAAAAATTCAGTTATCAAATTCAATCTGAAGATTTCGACCAGTATGGAACCCTGGATAATCTCCGGTCTTTATTTGTGCCTGAAAAAAAATTATTGCTGCTCAACAAAAAACTTGAAAAAGATCAGAAAACATTCATTCTTGCTAAAGAAATAGCCTTCAATGTACTGGACTTAAGGGTTCGTCCAAATACTTATTCATGGCTTGATTTCGGAAGTTTTGAAGAAATTCTTAATAATTTTTATGCGTCTTATTTCGCCGGAGCTTTATTAATATCTAAAGACCCTGTCATTGAAAAAACTTCAGATTTTTTTAAGCAAAATAAATGGGAGCCTACAAATTTTGAGAATCTTATCAACAGCTTTACCAACTCCCCGGAAACGTTCTATTACAGGTTAACCAATATTCTTTCCGCTGAAATGGGGATCAAGGACTTGTTTTACTTATGTCTGGTAAAGAAGAAAGATTCTGATAAAATACAGATTTTAAAAGAGCTTCACCTCAACCACCAACAGGCTCCCCATGCCAATGCTATGCATGAACATTACTGCAAAAGATGGATTGCAGTGAAAAACCTGCATCATTTAAAGGAAAATGAAACGTTGACAGATGCTCAAATCTCCCATTATAAAGATCAGGGGATAAGCTATCTGGTTATCTCAACTTCTCAAAAAAATCCTTTTTCTGACGGAAGCAACAGAAGCTACTGCCTCGGTATCTTATTGAACCCTCAGACTATTAAAAAAATAAGTTTTATAAAATCTCCATCTTTAAAAACCATCAACGTGGGAGTGACCTGTGAATCCTGCAGTATTCCGGATTGTGAAGTAAGGCAAGCACCTCCTGTGCGGCTGGAAAAGGAACACTTTAATCTCAGTATGAAAAATGCTATTGAAAAGATCAGGAAAGAATTTTAGAGACTGAGACCTGGAGGATATGGAAGTTTAGGAGGATGAATAGTTTAAAAATGGTTATTTAGTGAAAAAACAATTTCCTAACTTAGCTAAAAACACCCCGATGATGCTTGATTTATTATTCCCTAACCGATGCATCCACTGCAACAGGATTATTGAACCTGATCTTTTGGTCTGCGACTTATGTTTTAACCAGATTCATTTCACCCATTATGATTATTTTGGAAATAATCTTATCAAAGAAAAATGCAGGCTACTCTTCCCCGTTGAGCATACTTATGCTTTGATACAATTTGAAGAAGAAGGGGTAAGCAGAAAAATCATTCATGAGCTCAAATACAGAAGCAGGGAAAAAACAGGAAAAATTCTGGCAGAATGGACTACAGAGCGTCTGGATTTTAAAGATGCAAAACCTGACCTGATGGTAAGCGTTCCTTTACATCCAAAAAAACTGCGGGAAAGAGGTTACAATCAGCTGCATCTTTTCACAGAAACCCTATCCGGCTTTTATAAAATACCATTTGAGCATACCCTGATTAAAAGAAATCATTATTCAAAAGCCCAGGCCCTGAAGGACAAAAAGCACCGTCTTGAATCTGTCAACACATTTTCACTCAATACAGCGGTAACAGGAAAACACATTTTACTTATTGATGATGTTTTTACAACAGGAAACACCGTTTCATCTATTGCATGGGAAATTTTAAAAGCCGGTGATAATAAAATAAGTGTGCTGATCATGGCCGTAGATATTTAATAATTGAAGTTCACTGATGACAACTTCCAGGCTCACCTTCTGAAATCTTACAAACTTCTTTCGTCCTCAAATTCTTTTTCTTAATTTTCCGGAAAACTATATCATCATGCCTCATCTTATTTTACTGCACGGCGCGTTAGGTCACAGTGATCTTTTCCATCCTTATGTGGAGCAGTTATCTCAGTATTTTACCATTCATACTCCTTTATTTTCAGGACACGGGAGTACCATGCTTCCTGCAGAAGGTATCAGTATTGAAAAATATACTCAGGAATTAGAAGAATATTGCAACAGTAACAATCTGGCAGATGTATATCTTTTCGGACACAGCATGGGAGGTTATGTTGCCCTTTGTTATGCTATGAAAACACCTAAGAATGTCAATTCAATCATCACTTTGGGGACGAAATTTGACTGGACTGAAGAACAGGCTGTAAAAGAAAGTAAAATGCTGAACCCTGAAGTTATTCTTCATAAAGTTCCACAATATGCACAACTCTTAGAAGCTCAACATGGTCAGAAATGGACAGAGCTACTTCCAGCGGTTGCTGATTTAATGGTTGATTTAGGGAAAAAGACACCGTTAAAAGACAATCTTGCCGGGATTAACCTCCCAGTCCAGATTATGGTAGGAGACAAAGACAATATGGTGACCATCGAAGAGAGTATCCATGTTTACAGAAGCCTTCCCCATGCAAAATTGGCCGTACTTCCGGATACAAAACACCCTATGGATAAAGTACGACCAACCTTGTTATTGGATATTATAAAAGATTTTTGGAATCTTTCTTAAATTATCTTTGAAGTTTTTCTCCGTAGCTTAAATCACCCGCATCACCAAGTCCCGGAGTAATATACCCTTTTGAAGTTAAGTTTTCATCAATGGCTCCCACCCAAATCTGAGCGTCAGGATAGGCATTCTGCACAGTCTCTACTCCTTGTCTTGATGCAATTGCTGCTACAATATGAAGCTGAGTAGGATTTCCGTTAGTCAGTAGATCTTTAATAGCTTCAATTAAAGACGCACCTGTTGCCAACATTGGGTCTGCTACGATCAAGGGTCTTCCTTCGATACTTGGGCAAGTCAGATAATCCTGCTTAATTGAGAAATAATCATTGGCATCGTGCTTTCTGTACGCTGCTACAAAACCACAGTCTGCTCTGTCTAAATAGCTCAGAATTCCTTCAAACAATGGAACTCCTGCTCGTAAAATTGTAGTAATAACCGGCTGTACCGCGATTTCTCTGCTTTTTATCGTATCTAAAGGAGTTTGGATTACAACTTCTCGGTACTCCAGCCCTTTGCTGATTTCGAAAGCTGCAATCTCTCCGATTCTTTCCATATTTCTTCGGAATCTCATCCGATCATGCTGAACTTCCACGTTTCGAAGTTCATTAATCCATTCATTTACAAGAGAAAAATTTTGTGATAAAATACTAAGCATGAATATCTTAAGTTTTAAAATTACAGTTAATCGACATTGAATTTCTACAAAATTACAATTAAAAAATGAATCTGCAGGAAGCGTCGAAATGAATACGTATATCTATAAAAAATCTGGTAAGAATATTTCCTTACCAGTTTTTTATTTAAAAGTCATTTTATTTTTGTCTGAAATACACTTCAATAGGAACTCCGGTAAACCCGAATTCTTTTCTCAATTGGTTCTCAGCAAATCTTTTATATGGTTCTTTCACATACTGTGGAAGATTACAGAAGAATACAAACTGTGGTGATGGCGTAGGAAGCTGAACACAGTATTTAATTTTAATATATTTTCCTTTATTGGCTGGAGGAGGAGTTTGCTCAAAAATAGGAAGCATCACCTCATTCAGTTTTGAAGTTTTAATCTTTTTCTTTCGGTCATTATACACCTCCATTGCTACTTCTACCGCTTTTAAGATTCTTTGCTTCGTTAAAGCAGAAACAAATAGAATTGGAATATCCTGGAACTGTCCTATTCTATCTTTAATAGCTTTTTCGAAATCACGCATTGTATTGGTTTGCTTGTCTTCCACCAAGTCCCATTTGTTTACCAAAATAACAATCCCCTTTCTGTTTTTCTGAGCCAGTCCGAAAATATTCATATCCTGAGATTCCCATCCCTGAGTAGCGTCTACCATAATGATTACAACATCAGAAAATTCTATAGAACGGATAGATCTCATTACGGAATAGAATTCCAAATCTTCGTTTACCTTAGATTTTCTTCTCATACCGGCAGTATCTACCAATACAAACTCATGTCCGAATTTATTATATAAGGTCTGGATACTATCTCTTGTAGTTCCGGCAATATCGGTTACAATATTTCTTTCTACATCCAGTAAAGCGTTGGTCATTGTAGACTTTCCTACGTTAGGACGACCTGCAATAGTGATTTTAGGCAATCCTTCAAACGGATCTTTATATTCTGTTGTAGGGAAATCTTTAACGATATCATCTAACAGTTCTCCTGTTCCTGAACCTGTAGCAGAAGAAAGAGTATAATATTTATCAATTCCTAACTGATAGAATTCTGTTGCAGGAAGTTCTTCCTTAGAAGAATCTACTTTATTAATGACAATATAAATAGGTTTATTGGATCTTCTCAGTAAACGGAAAATTTCATAGTCTGTGTCAGTAAGCCCTTCTTCCACGTTCATCATAAAGATAATGGAAGTTGCTTCATCTACTGCCAGCTGTACCTGCTTACGGATTTCCTCTTCAAAGATATCATCTGTACCTACATCATATCCTCCGGTATCAATTACAGTGAAGTCTACTCCATTCCAGTCAGATTTTCCGTAATGACGGTCTCTGGTTACACCGGCTGTAGAATCTACAATAGCTTCTCTTCTCTCTAGTAAACGGTTAAAAAGCGTGGATTTTCCTACGTTGGGACGCCCAACGATTGCGACAATATTCGACATAAAAAATGTTTAATAATCCCTTGCTATGCTCGGGACAAGTTATTAATGGGTTACTCCAACTTTTAGAGCCCAATTTTTTGCAAAGATAAGATTTTATTATTTAGTATTAAAAACATCCCTTGTTTCGAAAATTTTTCGCAAAAATAATTATTTGGATATCAGCCAGTAAACCCATAAGACAAGTGAAAGTCTTGTATTATCTCCTTATTTCATTTTTATATTTAAAATAAATTCTATAATTTCGCAGCATCGAAACAGACCTATAGTGTAACGGTAGCACTCCGGTTTTTGGTACCGTCAGTCGGGGTTCGAATCCCTGTGGGTCTACAAACCATCCTTTTTTAAGGATGGTTTTTGTTTTTTTAATCAATAAGTTTATTTTTCAAAACTAGTTTCTAAAATTTCATCGATTATTTTAAAGTGTTTTTCTTTCTACCTTATATCCGAAGTAACCAGAAATTAACATCCTGGCTATTCAAAATAAAAATGTAGAAATCAATACATTAACTCGCTTTAGGACAGAAACATATGTTTTTGATTAATTTATACCATTCTATTTCTTCAAAAAGATAGCTAAGCCAGAAGAGCTACTGCTCATTCCACTTGACAGATGGGTTGCAACTCCATTTTTCCAGTATGTTACGAAACGGCCTTCGTAACCAGCAATGTATACAGCACCACCCGAAAGAGCAATAGCATTCGCCTCGGAAGTTTGTGAGCCATTGGTAAGGTCTTTAGCAGTACCATTTTTCCAGTATTTTGCAGTATTTCCGGCACTTCCATTATTTTGATATCCTGAAACGTACACATTTTTACCCAAAACGGCAATATCTGTTGCTACATTATATTTTGTACCATCGGTGAGGGACACCGCGACTCCATTTTTCCAGTATTTGGCAACGGGAGTGCTTCCTCCATCAGTTGTCATTCCTTCATATCCCGCAACATAAATATCTTTTCCATCAACTGCAATTGCATAAGCATATGCTGATTTGGTACCATCGGTAAGCGGTATTGCTACCCCATTTTTCCAATATTTGGCAACGATACGGCTTCCGTTAAATTCACCACCTGCTATATACACGTCATTACCTACCACCACTATTCCGCTTGCATTGGTATGGTGGCCTGGTGTACCGTCGGAAAGATTGGTAGCTATACCGTTTTTCCAACATTTACCTACTTTAGTGCCATTCGTATTTTGGGCCCCTGTGACATAAACATCATTACCACTTACCGCAATGCCGCCCGTTAATGTATTAGTATCGCCAATAGCCAATTGTGTTCCAACACCATTTTTCCAGTATTGTAGCTTTCTTCCACCAGAAATATCTTCCCAGCCGGCTACATATACATCGTTGCCTGCAACAGTGATACCTGTGGCATATCCTGACCCATTGGTCAGATGAGTAACAGTTCCATTTTTCCAGTATTTTGCTCTTCCTCCCTCAAAACCTGACACGTATACTTCAGATACAGGTATTTCAGGTATCTCAGTTTCAGTGGGATCACTGGGATCAGCTTTATCTCTTTCGCAACTACCAAGAGAAATGGCTAGTATAGAAGCGATGAAAAGGGGGCGATAATGTAATTTCATTTTAATTTAATATGTGATTGATTGTTTCGGGATAACCTTTAGATATAAATACTTTTCGCGATTTTAATTCATCCATATTTGAAATTAATAAGCAATATTTGTACCACTGAACAACCGCCAAAAGTAACTATCAACGCAAGCAGAAATACGACATTATACCATACCGTATTTTATAATATTTTTTTGAATTATTATTTTTAAAAACTTATAAATTATTCATTTAAATGCAGCAATTTACTAATATTATTTTTTCAATATCTCTTTTACTTTTTTAGTGAATTATTACCCCAAGCATAAAATTACTCTGATTGAACAGGTAGCAAAAGTAGCTACAAAGTAGTCTATCTAGTTGACATATAAACATAACATCATTTAAAACCATAGCTTGTATTGCAAAAACATTGATTATACTGATAGCGCTCTCAGATTAAAACTATAAAATTTAATCCAACACAATATTTCAGACTTCTATTTAAAAAAATATTGATAGTAATTATGGTGCATGATGATAATATTATTGCTGAAATTTTTTAAACATTACCAGTAACTGAAGGTATATTGGCAACTATTGGATTTTATTGTTGGTCTATTTATCTTTTAATAGTAATAGTATCTTTTTTCATGAAATAACAGAGTTCAAAAGTATCTAAAAACAAAAAAGACAGCATCACTGCTGTCTTTATAATATGATAAGATAATTCGTTAATCCAAATCAAATCGATCCAGATTCATCACTTTTGTCCATGCGGCTACGAAATCATTGATAAATTTACCTTGCGCATCAGCACTTGCATACACTTCGGCCACAGCTCTCAATTCAGAATTGGATCCGAATACAAGATCAGCACGGGTAGCTGTCCATTTTGGCTGACCTGTTGAACGGTCTGTTCCTATATAGAGTTCTTTATCTTCTGACATGGCTTTCCATTGTGTTCCCATATCTAAAAGATTAACAAAGAAATCATTGGTAAGTACTCCGGGACGGGTAGTAAATACCCCATGTTTTGAACCGTCAAAATTCGTATCTAAAGCACGCATTCCTCCTACCAAAACAGTAAGTTCAGGAGCGGTAAGCGTTAATAACTGTGCTTTGTCTATGAATAAAGATTCTGTAGAAACTGAGAATTTTCTTTTCAGGTAATTACGGAATCCGTCAGCAATAGGCTCCAGGTATCCCATAGATTCCACATCCGTTTGTTCCTGAGAAGCATCCATTCTACCGGGAGCAAATGTTACTTTAACATCATGTCCCGCATTTCTCGCAGCTTTTTCTACAGCTGCTGTTCCGGCCAATACAATGATATCCGCCAGTGAAATTTTCTTGCCTCCATTTTGAGTATTGAATTCGTTTTGAATTCCTTCCAAAATCCCCAATACTTTCTGTAATTGCGAAGGGTTATTTACTTCCCAATGTTTCTGAGGCTCCAGTCTTATTCTCGCTCCGTTGGCACCACCACGTTTATCACTTCCTCTGAAAGTAGATGCGGAAGCCCAGGCTGTAGATACCAGCTCGGAAACACTCAATCCGGAATCTAAAATTTTAGTTTTAATATTTTCAATGTCTGCAGCATTGACCAGCTCATGATTCACGGCCGGAATAGGATCCTGCCAGATCAGTTCTTCCTGAGGAACATCCGGTCCCAAATAACGGGCACGAGGTCCCATATCCCTGTGGGTAAGTTTAAACCATGCTCTTGAAAAGGCATCGGCGAAGGCATCAGGGTTTTCATAAAAATGTCTTGAAATTTTTTCGTAAACAGGATCCAGTCTCAATGAAAGGTCTGTAGTAAGCATTGTTGGTCTATGCTTTTTAGTGGAATCAAATGCATCAGGAATAATTTCAGCACCATCCTTTGCTACCCATTGGTGAGCTCCGGCAGGGCTTTTCGTAAGTTCCCATTCATTTTCAAACAGGTTTTTAAAGAAATAATTACTCCATTCAGTCGGAGTTTCTGTCCAGGTTACTTCAAGACCACTGGAGATCGCGTCTTTTCCGCTTCCGGATTTGTAGCTGCTTTCCCATCCTAATCCCTGTAATTCTATTCCTGCTCCTTCAGGTTCTTTACCTACATGATCTGCAGGACCGGCTCCATGGGTTTTTCCAAAGGTATGTCCTCCGGCAATCAAGGCTACAGTTTCCTCATCATTCATCGCCATACGTCCAAAAGTATCACGGATATCTTTAGCGGCAGCAATAGGATCAGGGTTTCCGTCCGGACCTTCAGGATTTACATAGATCAATCCCATTTGCACGGCTGCCAGAGGTTTTTCAAGATTTCTGGAATGAATATCACCGTCTGCATTATCATCGGTAGGAAGAACTGCTGCATGTCCTTCTACTACGCCATCTGAACCGTGAGCATAGCGTACATCTCCGCCCAGCCATGTTTTTTCCGAACCCCAGTATACATCCATATCCGGTTCCCAAACATCTTCACGGCCACCAGCAAATCCAAATGTTTTGAATCCCATAGACTCCAGCGCTATATTACCGGTAAGGATTAAAAGGTCTGCCCAGGAAATATTTCTCCCATATTTTTGTTTGATCGGCCATAACAATCTTCTTGCTTTATCTAAACTAACATTATCAGGCCAGCTGTTCAGGGGGGCAAAACGTTGTTGTCCCGCTCCTGCTCCACCTCTTCCGTCTCCCACACGGTAGGTTCCGGCACTGTGCCATGCCATACGGATAAACAAAGGACCATAGTGTCCGAAATCAGCCGGCCACCAGTCCTGAGAATCTGTCATCAATGCATGAAGGTCTCTTTTTACGGCTTCAAGGTCAAGGTTTTTAAATGCTTCAGCATAATCAAAGTCTTTGTCCATAGGATTAGACAGTGATGAATGCTGGCGCAGCATATCAACTCTAAGCTGATCAGGCCACCATTCCAGGTTTTGGGTTCCGCCACCCGCTACATTCTTTTTCATAGTCCCATTATGAAACGGGCATTTACTGATGTCATTCGAATCTTTTTCCATTGTCGTTTATTTATTTTTTATATTGATTACTATAGTTTAAGTAAAGTTCTGTTGTAAGAACATGACAAACTTACAACGTTCGTTTAATAAATACAATCTATTAATAATTATTTCAATGATAGTTAAAAACTATAAAGAAGCATTTCCGACAGCATCCAAACTAAAGACATAATTGTGGTATTAAGTTAGTGAAAATTCATATTAATGTGGACAAAAAACATCAATACCCTACTCAATTTAGAATAAATCAACGTAATATTTTCTGAAAAATAAATACATAAGAAAGCTAAAAGCAAGAAGTTTTATCCCTATCAAAAGGGAATCAATGATCTTTGTATCAATTAGTAAAAGTCTATGACTTATCTAAAGTTTGTGCTGCCATTTCCTTCCTCCGGCTTTCCGCAAAATATTTCAATCTCTACTTAGCCTAAAAAATAATTTAACTACCTTTATCCTAATAAGAAATATGAACATCTATGAAAAAAGTATTAGTTGTCATTCTTGTGGCATTTATTATGATCCAGTTTTTTCCTATTGACAAGACCAATCCTGCTCCCACACCGGGTATGGATTTTCTTAAAATTAAAAACACTCCGGATCATATTGCCAAAATTATACGTACGTCTTGTTATGACTGTCATTCCAATGAAACCAAATATCCATGGTATGCCAATATTTCACCGGCATCATGGGTTGTAAAAAATCATGTCAATGAAGGCAGAAAACATCTTAATTTTTCTACCTTTGCAGTGTACGAATCTAAAAGACAGCTTCATAAGCTTGAAGAATGTTTAGAAATGATAGAAAAAAAAGAAATGCCTCTGGAGTCTTATTATTTGGGACATCAGAACGCAAAACTGACAGATGAGCAGCGTACAGCACTTTCTCAATATTTTAAAAAAGTAAAAGAGGATACCGAAAGAAGTATCATGTTTAATAAATAGAAATCATGAAAGACTGGAAAAACAAATATATTGTATTTTTTGACGGAGACTGTGGTGTCTGTAATTTCTGGGTACAATGGATTTTGGAGAGAGATAAGAAAGACCGATTTATGTTTGCTTCACTGCAATCTGATTTCGGACAGCAGTTTTTATCTGAAAGAGGATTGGAAACAAAGGATTTCAATACCATGTATCTTTGGAAACCGGAACAATACTATTTGATTAAATCGAGAGCAGTACTTAAAATTGCTGACCTGCTGGGCGGGATCTACAAACTTTCAGCCGTTGGAAAACTAATGCCTGCATTTCTAAGCGATAAGGTTTACAATATGATTTCCAGAAACAGAATGAAACTGGCTAACCAAAAATGTTATTTGCCGGATCAGCATCAGAAGAAAAAATTTATTCAGGTCTAATCAGGCAGAGTCTCAATAATACATTTTTCTCTCTTCAAGAAAAGCATTTTTTCCTACCAAAACAGCAAAAAGTCATTCCATAAAAACCTAATCGATTTAATAGTAAAATACATTATTAAGGTTCCTAAAGAATGACTAGTATGATAAATAGATTAATTTTAAATTAATCGCTTTTAGTACTTATTGATTCAGTGACCAAATTGAATAACTATTCGGGGCACATTGGATCTTCACCCATTTATCTCCCTGAGTTGTAGGATACCAGCTTGAGCTTCCTGTAAAATCTTTGATTTGCTGACTGGCCCAATTGGTTTCAATCCATCTTTCCTGCCAGCTTGACGAAGTATTGATATAAACCACAAGCCCTGGATTTCCATTATACCCATTACGTCTTGCAATATATTCATCATTATCAGTATATAATATCGAAGTTGTTCCGGTAGCTTTATTATTATGAATCCAGATTAAGTTATTCAGCCTTTCTTTGTTCAGCCATTCTTCATAATCTCTGTAAAAAATGGTTGGATAGCCTTCATGAGTTAAAATATAAGCGTACGCCGGCATTTTATTGTTAATAATATCCGTGTCATGATTGGCAACAAAAGTGACTGCTTTATAGGGGTTCCTCTTCCACATCATATCATCATTTAAAGCATTCAGATTCCCATTGTCAAAAGCTTCATCCATTTTATAGTAAGCAGCAAAATCAAATACGGAACTGTTTGCATTATTTGCCCACCACTCCAGTGTATTGACATTAGAATCCCATAGTTCACCAACCGAAAATCCGCCCACCTTAGCGTTCCAGGTATTCACTACCCAGGGTCCGAACCCTTTTACATAATCAAATCTCCAGCCATCAAATTTCATCACATTCTTATAATATTTTGCTACAGAATCATCCCTTCCCCATAACCAGTCCTGTACATGAGGATTGGCGTGGCACAGGTCCGGAAATCCACCGAAAGAACCTTCATCATTATTTCCATAAGCATTTTTATAAAAGTCTTCATAGCTTCTTTGAAATTTTCCGGAAGCTACTCCTGAGAAGTTGGTCCAGGTATTCGTTCCGGTATAAGGATTGGCTTCAGACTGCCCACCACTGTTGTGATTGATGACAATATCAGCAAACACCTGCATATTTTCGCTGTGCGCTTTAGTAATCAATGCTTCCAACTCAGTTCTCGATCCAAATCGGGTCTCCGTAGTTCCGTTTTGATTAAAATTTCCAAAATCATAATAATCTGTAGGATCGTATCCCATTGAAAGGGGGCCATTTTGAGCTTTGGAAGCCGGAGGAAGCCATACTGCTCCAATTCCGGCATTGGACCATCCTGTCACTTTATCTTTAACAGTATTCCACCAATTACCGCCTTCAGGAACATCCCAATAAAATCCCTGCATCAAAACTCCCCCACCGGGACCGGCTACAAATTTGCCTTGTAAAGAGCCGGATGCTCCTCCCGTACTGAAAGGCCTCCCGTCATGATGTGTGACATTTACAATTTTGTCGTGTACTTCCTGCTCTTGTGAAGATTTATTGCCAATATCATCATTGTTCTCACAAGAACTGACAAGTGCTAAACCCCATACAGAAAGAAGAAAATATGTTTTTTTCATCGCAATATTTAATTATCAATCTACTAACCAAGTTACAAATTCCTTGCATACAAATTCTTATTCATGTGAAATATTTTAATTTTCAATAATAAATTATAGGAAAGGTCAACTCCACTTTTCATTAAAAAATCATAAATTTTAAATATTCTCGAAACAATTTTTCTTTTAATCCATATATTTGCATACTATGGAATACAATACCCAAAAAACTCAGCTTCATATGCCCGAATACGGCAGAATTATACAACAGTTGGTTGAGCGCTGCAAAGAACTTGCTTCCAAAGAGGAAAGAAGTGAAATGGCTATGGCAATCATCGATTTTATGGGTCAGAGAAACCCACAACTTCGTGACGAAGAAAATTATAAACATAAACTTTGGGATCATCTTTTTATTCTGGCAAATTACGATTTGGATGTAGATTCTCCTTATCCATTTCCTACAATGGAAGAATTGGCAGAAAAACCTAAAAGGATGGAATATCCAAAACTTCAAGGTGACTTTAAGTTTTACGGAAAAAGTATTCTTCAATTGATCGAAAAAGCAATTGAGCTGGAGGCGGGCGATGAAAAAGAAGCCCTTATCGAAGTGATTGCCAACAATATGAAGAAATCTTATAATGTCTATAATAAGGAACATGTGACGGATGATGTTATTTTCCGCCACTTGAAGGAACTGTCTGAAAACAGGTTGGATCTTACAGGAATTGATTCTCTTGAAAAAAGTAAAATCTATTACACCAGTAACAACAACCGAAATAATAACAGCAACAGTAACAATAATAGGAGTAATAACAACAGCAATAATAAGAACCAACCTAACAAAAGAAGACATAACAATAATCATAAAAACAGAAAATAATGAGTGGAACATTTCAAATACGAGGAGGAAAAAGATTGCAGGGTGAAATAACTCCACAAGGAGCTAAAAATGAAGCTCTTCAAATTTTATGTGCAGTTCTGTTAACTGATGAGGAGGTTACTATTAAAAATATCCCGGATATCCATGATGTCAACAGATTAATTGAAATCCTGGGCGACTTTGGGGTAAAAATCACTAAAAACGGACATGGAGATTATACGTTCAAGGCCGACAAAGTAAATTTCGATTATATAAAATCCAACGAGTTCAAAAAAGATGGTGCTAAACTGCGTGGTTCTATCATGCTTATGGGGCCGATGCTGGCTCGTTATGGAGAAGCGTATATGCCTACTCCGGGGGGTGATAAGATCGGGAGAAGAAGATTGGATACCCACTTCCAGGGATTGGTAGAGCTTGGTGCAGAATTTAATTATGATGAAGAAGAATATTTTTATTCTTTAAAAGCTACTGAACTTAGAGGAAAATTCATCCTGTTGGAAGAAGCTTCCGTAACCGGAACGGCTAATATCGTAATGGCTGCCGTACTGGCAAAAGGGAAAACAAGAATCTATAATGCTGCTTGTGAACCTTATCTTCAGCAATTGTGTAAAATGCTGAACAGAATGGGTGCAAATATTTCAGGAATTGGCTCTAACCTTCTTACCATTGAAGGGGTTGATTATCTGAGAGGAACTGAGCATACGATGCTTCCGGATATGGTAGAAATCGGATCATGGATAGGTCTTGCTGCAATGACAAAATCTGAAATCACCATTAAAAATGTAAACTGGAACCAATTAGGGGTTATCCCGAATACATTCAGAAAACTGGGAATTCAGCTTGAGCAAAGTGGTGATGACATTTATATTCCTGCTCAGGAACATTATAAGATCCAGAAATTCATCGACGGTTCTATTCTTACCATTTCAGATGCACCATGGCCAGGGTTTACTCCGGATTTATTGTCTATTATCCTGGTAGTAGCTACTCAGGCTAAAGGAAGTATTTTGGTACACCAGAAGATGTTTGAATCCAGATTATTCTTTGTTGATAAATTAATCGATATGGGTGCTCAGATCATTTTATGTGATCCACACAGAGCTACCGTAATCGGATTGAACCAGGAAGCTCCGTTAAGAGGAACCACAATGGTTTCTCCGGATATCAGAGCCGGAAATGCACTTTTAATTGCAGCACTTTCTGCAGAAGGAAAATCAATTATCCACAATATCGAGCAAATCGACAGAGGATATGAAAATATCGATGGAAGACTAAAAGCTATTGGGGCTGATATCGAAAGAATATAAAATTATTTTTATTACTATAGAGCGTTCAGAGTGATCTGAGCGCTCTTTTCTTTGTTTACAGGGTTCAGGGTCTGGATGAAAATTTTGCGGTAAAAGTAATTGTTGCCGGCTGTTCCCCATCAGATCTTCGGTTTGTGATCTCCAGTAATTATAAAGGAAATCTTAGCTTTTACATAAAAAAGTGCCCGATTAAAACCGGACACTTTGAGTAATTAAAACTATATGAATCTCCCTTAAGAATATTTCCGGCAGAGATACTCTACCGTTGTACTCAAAAGTTTATTTTTATTCAGATAGAACTCTAGGTTCTGATAATCTTCTGAATTGACATTAATATATAACTGTACTGTACCAAAACTGTATCCGTTCACATATTCCACATTAGCAGACAACACTCTATGACAAATGCCCAATTGATTATAAATGGTATTCATTAAATGTTCGAATTTCATTTTCCCATTTAACTCTATTTCCAGGATCAATTCTTTTTTAGGCAGGGTAATTTTGTTTTGCAAAACCTGCAGGCCAGGATTAGGTGTAATCATCACTAAACATTTTTGGTTAAACACTTTCAGATTGTATTGCACTCTGCATTAAATCTGTGACAAAAATATAAAAAAATATTAGTCTACCAAATTAGTAGACTAATATTTTTAAAACTTTAACAAAAAAAAGAAGCCATTATAGCTTCTTTTACCTTTTTTTTATAATTCTTTTATTCTTTCCAGCTTATCTGAACCAGCCAATCCATTGGGGTTACAACCAGGTTCTCCTTCCGGAACCTTAAGATTTTTCTTTTGATAAAATTCTTCCCAAAAAACATTTATTTTTCCTGTCTTAGGATCTATGAACGTCATGGGTTCCAATTTGAAAATATGGTTTTCTCTAAATGCCCTTTCAATAAAATCTGAACAATAATAGGAGTTTTCGTCCAGGATATAATTGAAATTATAAGGTTTACCCAGCATTTGATTTGCTTGATCAACAGCTGATGGAATTGATTTCTGATATTCAGGCTTTAAACGGTATACCACGACTTTCTGGCCGTCTTCTTTCTGATCCTGAAGAAATTCTTTTAATTCCTGCTTTTGTGATCCTCCTTTTGGAGCTGCATGCAATACAAACAGCCTGTTTCCATTTTTTTCTAAAATACCAATATGATCAAAAGAAGCAGCTTTCTGCTTTTGTGTCACATTGTTAATTGCTCCGGAAAGTCCGGTTTCTTTTGCCGTTACAAAAAGTAGGTCACCGTTTTTAAGCTTTGATATTGGAGAAGCACTACAATTGACAAGCAGTACAATCAAAAAGAACAGGCTTCCTGCAAAGTTCATTTTTTTAAAAAAAGATATATTAAATCTTAGCATTCTGATATTGTTTCGCCGCCAAAATTACAAAATAGAATTTATTACATTTGTAGGAAGTATTGATCTATTCTTCATATCAACCCAAACATTCCCTATATTCCTATGCCACATATTTTACTCGTTGAAGACGATGACAGACTTTCAAAATTGATGACCAAGGGACTTCAGGAAGCTGAGTTTGAAGTAACGGCAGCCTATGATGGAATAACGGGGCTTAAACTGGCATTACAAAAAGATTTTGATCTGATCATCACAGATATTGTCCTTCCTAAAAAAAACGGCCTTGAATTCTGTAATGAAATAAAGATTTTAAAACCCAATCTTCCGGTGGTAATGCTTACTGCTCTCGGAACGACGGACGATAAGCTGGAAGGGTTTGATGCCGGAGCTGATGACTACCTAACCAAGCCTTTTGAAATGCGGGAGCTGGTGGCCAGAATTAAAGTTCTTCTAAAACGTTTTTCACAACAGAGGCAGCAAAAAGTTTTTGTTCTTAAATATGAAGGCATTGAAATGAATCTGGAACAAAAAACAGTCAGCAGAGATCAGGTTCCCATAAAATTGACTCCAAAGGAATTTAATCTTTTGAAATTCATGCTGGAAAACTCTGAAAGGGTACTTTCCCGCGGTGAAATTGCGGAAAAAGTATGGGAAACCCATTTCGATACAGGAACCAACTTCATTGACGTATACATCAATTATCTAAGAAAAAAAATTGATAAAGATTTTGAAATTAAGCTTATTCATACCAAAGCAGGTATGGGATTTATCTTAAAAAAAGATTACGAAACGGGCATCATACATTAACCAAAGTGAACTAAAAACAAACGGATGAAAATAAGAACCAGGCTTACACTCCTTTTTACCCTAATCACGGCAATGCTTTTAGGGGTTTACAGCTTTTCTATTTATTATTCTTCCAAAGAAGCCAGAGAAAAATCTTTCTACAGCGAATTGCAAAACGAGGCTATTGCCAAAGCTGATTTGTTTTTCCAAAGCTCACTCCCGGAACAGGAAATGCATAAGCTGTACAAAAATAACAACAGAACACTTAACGAAGTTCAAGTCGCTATTTATGACTCTAATCACCAGCTCATTTATCATGACGATGCAAAAGTTGATTACGTAAAGGAAACTCCGGCGATGCTCTCGCAGATATTTCAAAAGAAAAAAATCAACTTCTTTTTAAACAACTTACAGGTTATCGGGATGGTCTATCATCATTCCGGAAAATCCTATGCTGTAACCGCTGCTTCCTATGATAAGTATGGGTATGAATATCTCACTCATCTTCTTACCATTAGTATTATCGCTTTCATCAGCATCCTGATCCTGATTTACCTGGCCGGCATATTCCTTTCTAAAAAAGCATTGAGCCCCCTGAGTGAAATGGTGAATCAAATTAAAAAAATTACTGCCGGAAAATTACAGCTGCGCTTAAAAACGACCGGAGAAAAAGATGAACTTAACGAGCTTGCCCAGAATTTCAACGGAATGCTGAAGCGTCTGGAAAATTCTTTTGACTCTCAAAAACATTTTGTATCCAATATTTCACACGAACTCCGCACTCCATTATCCGCAATTATCACTGAGCTGGAACTGGCTTCTGAAAAAGAACAAACCAAAGAAGAATACCGGCAGACCATCCGATATGCGTTGGAAGATGCACGGAATATGGCCAAACTGTCCAACAGTTTAATGGATCTTGCCAAAGCAAGCTATGATCCTAATGAAATCAGCTTTTCTGAAGTACGCCTTGATGAAATACTTCTGGAATCTTACACCAAAATAACAAGAGAAAATCCGGCGTATAAAGTTTCTTTGAATATAGAAAATGAGGTGGAAGAACATCAGCTGATCACACAGGGAAATGAATATCTGCTGCAGGTAGCTTTCAATAATCTTATTGACAATGCCTGTAAATATTCCCCTGAGCATATATGTTCAATAGATGTGATAGCCCATAAAAACACACTTTCAATCAGTTTTACCAATACCGGCATCATTATTTCCAGGGAAGATTTACAGCGTATTTTTGAACCCTTTTACAGAAGTGAAACCTCAAAAAAGGAAAAAGGCTATGGTATCGGACTATTTCTGACAGAAAAAATCATTCATCTTCATCATGCAACAATTTCTGTAGCATCAGAGCATAATAAGACCATTTTTACAATACAGTTTGAAATACCAGGATCCTAATCATTTAACGATTTTCACACTACTCCACTGAAGTTTTACTGAAAACAGTAGTTCCTATACTGGCTGCGATCACACAGGCAATGGATATCCACTGTAAAAAGGTTAAACTCTCGGATAGGAATAATAATCCCGAAAAAGCAGCAAATGCAGGCTCCAGGCTCATCAGAATACTAAAAGTTTTGGCCGGAAGTTTTTTAAGTGCCATCATTTCCAGAGAAAACGGTAGCGCACTGGATAAGATAGCAACTCCAAGTCCCTTTATAAAAAGGGTTGGTGTAAGATTGAAAACCGCGCCATCCCAAATGGTAAAAGGAATAATCACAAGACTTGCAAATAACATCCCGGTAGTAACAGCATCTTTTCCATCCATTATTTTAGCTACTTTTCCGCCCATTACAATATAACCTGCCCAAAACATCCCTGCCAGAAAGGCCAGTCCAAGCCCCAATAAATCTATATTGTTACTCTGCCAGGGCACGATAAGTAAAATCCCTACACAGGCCAATAATGCCCAGACAACATCCAGTAACTTACGCGACAGTGCGAGAGCCAGGAATAAAGGTCCGGCAAATTCTACCGTAACAGCCAGCCCTAGCGGAATTCGCTGAATAGCCATATAAAAAATAAGATTCATCGCCGCCAGTCCGATACCGTACAGAGCACAATATTTCCATTTTTGTTTCGTGAACTGCAAAAATTTTGGACGGTTAATCAAGGTGAGCAAAACAGCTGAGAGTACAATTCTTAAACTAACGGTACCAATAGCGCCGATTGCAGGAAAAAGCTGCTTGGCAATGGAAGCCCCACCCTGCACGCAGATTATTGCTAAAAGTGTAGCAGGTATAGCTACATTAGACTTTTTCATTTCTAAAATTTATAACTTATAAAACAACTTTGGAAAGAATTTTCCGGGATTAGGCAAACTCTTATTTTATCATTATAAACCGGGAAATTCCGAATGCAAAATAGCTTGCCAGCAAATGTATTGAAATTTTAGCGTTCAATATGGGTACAGTTTTTATTTATTAATAAGACTTAGTTAATGAATATTTCCTAATTATGTTCTCCAAATCCTTTCAAGGTTTCCTACTATTCTATCCGGTTCAGATGATGATGTACGGTGAGAACATAGGTCTTTTTTTTAAATCCTATACACAATATCATTTGACACTTTCCGATGTATACATTCATTTTCAAAGGTCATTTTCCTTCTGTTTTCTCTAATCATTTTCTAATAACATTCTAAAGCTTTTCTAACGGCTTCTCCCCAAAAGGAGGAATACCTTTGCAGCAAATAAAAACCACTATGGATACCGATCCTTCCCATTATTACCATAACTAGGCATTCAGCAATATATCTTTCTGTATATCGGCTGCTTGCCATACAACAAAAAAGATTATGAATACACTAGAATTTACCCTTCGTCTTTTCACAGCATTCCTCCTGGGTGCCGGCATTGGTTTCGAAAGACAGTGGCGTCAAAAAAGTGCAGGCCTCCGTACCAATACACTGGTATGCCTGGGCTCTGCGGCCTTTGTACTGCTTTCCATCAGAATCGGCGGTGATGCTACAGGCAGAATAGCTTCCTATATTGTGAGTGGTATAGGTTTTCTGGGAGGAGGTGTTATTATGAAAGACGGTCTTACCGTACGGGGACTCAACACTGCAGCTACTATCTGGTGTTCAGCTTCCGTAGGAGCCCTCAGCGCTATAGGACTTCCTTTTGAAGCAGCTATTACCAGCGGATTTATTATTCTCACACATGTCATTCTCCGCCCTTTAGGAGTAAAGCTTGGCAACAATATCAGCAGCAGAAATCATTATACCGAATATTTAATCAGTATCAAATGTAAAAGTGAGGTGGAAAACCACATCCGGATACAGCTTATGCAGTCTTTAAGCGGGAATGATAAAATATTACTGAAATCTCTCACCAGCGATGATAACTGCGTTCCTGAAAATGCCATCATTACAGCAGAAGTGCACGCTTCTACTCCACAGGACAGTTTCATGGAAAAAATAACCAGCAGACTTACTATTGAAGATAAAGTCATCAGGGTAAGCTGGGAAATTATAGGTACTGAAACTGATTTATAACATTTAACACCAACCCTGAAGCCATGTTAAAAAAATATTCCAACAAAAATCTCAACTCCGCAGCTCTTGTAAAATTGAAAGAAGCTGCATCAGAGAACGAAAAAATGATTTATGCTATGCTGGAAACCTCAGAAGAAGGGCTTAGCGA
The DNA here is from genome assembly GCF_003385455.1 of Chryseobacterium rhizosphaerae. Lineage (GTDB taxonomy): Bacteria > Bacteroidota > Bacteroidia > Flavobacteriales > Weeksellaceae > Chryseobacterium > Chryseobacterium rhizosphaerae. The sequence goes on from NZ_QNUF01000006.1 coordinate 205,336, forward strand.
AAACACCGTAAAAGACCGTTTAAAAATATATGGTAAAAATGAAATTGCCACTCAGAAAGCACCTTCATGGCTGAAGCAGTTTGCCCATTCTTTTTTTAATCCTTTCAATTATATCCTTGCCTGTATTGCCGTGATTTCATTATTCATTGATGTTATCCTGGTGCCTGCAGATGAAAAGGACCTCAGCACCAGCATTATTATTTCAGTGATGCTTCTGTTCAGCACCACCCTAAGATTCATTCAGGAGTTCCGCAGCAATAAAGCAGCAGAAGCTTTAAAAAGAATGGTAAAAACCAGCTGCCTTACCAAAAGAAAGTTTAAAGAAAGTGAGGAAATAGATATCAGTGAAATTGTTCCCGGTGATATGATCATACTTTCTGCCGGTGATATGGTTCCTGCCGACTGCAGAATTATGAAAAGCAAAGATCTCTTTATCAGTGAATCCATTCTTACCGGGGAAGCATTACCTGTAGAGAAAAATGCTCTTCCCATCAAAGATGCAAAGAATCAAAACCCATTATCCTTACAAAATATCTGTTTTATGGGAACTAACGTGGTAAGTGGGTCAGCCACGGTTGTGGTAGCTAACACTGGTATTTTCACCTATTTCGGAAGCATCAGCAGAAGCCTGGTTTCCAAAAGATCCGAAACCGCTTTTGATATAGGTGTCAATAAAGTAAGTTTTCTGCTTATCCGGTTTATGCTGGTGATGACCCCCATTATTTTTCTTATCAACGGATTGGTAAAAGGAGACTGGATGCAGGCTTTATTATTTGCCATTGCAGTAGCTGTGGGACTTACCCCGGAGATGCTCCCTATGATTGTTACCGCCAACCTTGCGAAAGGAGCTGTTAATATGAGCAAGAAGAAAGTCATCGTTAAGCGGTTGAATGCCATTCAGAATATTGGTGCCATGGATATTCTCTGTACTGATAAAACAGGAACACTTACCCTGGACAAGATTGTACTGGAAACTCATCTCAATGTTCAGGGGCTTGAAGATGATGAAGTATTGAAATGGGCTTACCTCAACAGCTATCATCAGACCGGGCTCAAAAATCTGTTGGACCAGGCTGTTTTGGATCATGCCGAGGTTCACAACATGATGAAAGCAGATGAACTGTATCTGAAAGTAGATGAAATCCCTTTTGATTTTGAAAGAAGAAGAATGTCCGTTATCCTCAACACTTCCAATGGTAAACACCTGATGATTTGCAAAGGTGCTGTAGAGGAAATGCTTTCCTTATGCAAATATGCTTTAGATCCGGGAGAAGACAACAGTTTGCATATTGAGAATGATAATATTGTTCCTCTCGATGAATGTATGAAGCAGAAAATCATCAGAATGTCTGAAAAGCTCAATGCTGAAGGGTTACGGGTTTTACTGGTTGCAATCAGAGAATTTGACGGAAACCATCCATTGAATTATTCTGTTGCCGACGAAAATCATCTTACACTTACCGGTTTTATAGGATTCCTTGATCCGGCAAAGCCATCGGCGGAACCTAGTATCAAAGCTTTACATAAGCTGGGTGTGGAAGTAAAAGTAGTAACCGGGGATAATGATATTGTCGCTAAAAAGATATGTCATGACGTAGGGATTCCCGTTACCATGATTATGCTTGGTGATGAATTAGACAACAGAACCGATGAAGAGCTTAGTAAAGACATGGATCTTTATTCTGTTTTTGCAAAAGTAAGTCCGTTACAAAAGCAGCGTATTGTAAAAATACTGAGATCTAAAGGGCATACCGTAGGATTTATGGGAGATGGGATTAACGACGCGGCTGCCATTAAGGAAGCTGATGTTGGTATTTCCGTTGATACCGGTGCAGACATTGCAAAAGAAAGCGCAGACATCATCCTGTTGGAAAAAGATTTAATGGTTTTACGCAGTGGTGTAATCTACGGCAGAAGAACGTTCGGAAATATCATTAAGTATATAAAAATGACAGCCAGCAGTAACTTTGGAAACATGTTCAGCATGATCGGAGCCAGTGCATTACTTCCGTTTTTGCCAATGCTTCCGCTACAGATTCTAACCCAGAATTTACTCTATGATATATCACAGTCTTCCATCCCTTGGGATACAATGGATAAAGATTTTCTGGAAAAACCAAAAAAATGGGAAGCCGACAGTATCAAAAAGTTTATGCTGTATATAGGTCCTTTGAGTTCTATTTTTGATTATCTGACTTTTGCTGTTATGTTCTTTATTTTCAAAGCCAATACCCCAGAGCATCAGAGTTTATTTCAGACAGGATGGTTTGTAGAAGGATTGCTTTCACAAACCCTGATTGTACATATCATCAGAACGAAAAAGATCCCTTTTATCCAAAGCTGGGCAACCGCCCCTGTAGTCGCTTTAACAAGTTTAATCATGCTGATTGGAATACTGATTCCTTTTACTCCCTTAGCTGTATATCTGAAAATGCAACCTTTACCTATGGGGTATTTTCCTTATCTGGTTGTCATGCTTACTGGATATTGCATCCTCACTCAGTTCGTAAAGCAATGGTTCATTAAAAAATTCGGACAGTGGCTATGATAAGTGTATGGCAAAATAAAAATCTGCATATAACTATTGCATTATAGCATCAGCTCAACAAGAAATAAATAATTAATTGGTTATAAATATTTTATATGAAAAATACCGTATTATCAATACTACTTTTGGCTTTTATTACCTCTTGTAAAGATCCCAAAAGTGAAACTCCACAAAGCCAGGATCTTCAAATCAAAGGAGATCATGTGATGATTCCTGAAAACAATCCTGTTTTAAAAACAATTAAAACAGAAGTGATCACCGAAGAGGAACACAGTGATGGTGTAGTATCCGCAGGAACCATCCAGGCAATCCCCAATCATTATGCAGAAATTGCCAGTCCTTTTTCCGGAAGAATTACAAAATCCTTTATCCAGCTCGGCCAAAATGTTTCTGCGGGAAGCCCGCTTTTTGAAATCCTTTCTTCCGATTATTTTTCAGTTCAGAAAGATTATACAGACGCCTTAAATGATGTGCAGCTTGCAGAGAAAAATTACAGACGCCAGCAGGATCTGGTAAAACATGGGGTCGGTATTCAAAAAGAGCTGGATGAAGCGGAAACAGATTTTAAAAATAAAAAGACCTCACTTTCTAATGCCTCCTCTGCCCTGAAGGTATACAACAGTAAAGGAGGAGGTATAGGAAGTCCCCTTATTGTAAGAGCTCCTATCAGTGGAGAAATTATTTCCAATAAGATTGTTAACGGTCAGTATCTGAAAGGTGACGCAGATCCTGTAGTTATTATTGCAGAACTTTCCAAAGTATGGATTTCCGGGGATGTTAAAGAAAAAGATATTCGTTTTGTCAATATCGGAGATCATGTCTCTGTAAAAATAAGTGCTTATCCGGATCGAAATATTACAGGAAAAGTATACCACATTAATGAAATAGTAGACGAAAATACCCGAAGTATAAAAGTCCTTATAGAATGTGACAATCCGGACAGAAAGTTAAAACCGGGTATGTATGCCACCGTTAATTTCTCAACGACTCCCGAAAAAACAGTTATGATACCCGTTACAGCTTTAATGCAGCAGGATAATACTCAGTATGTATGGATAAAAACGGGAAAGAACCAATTTACCAGACGTTCAGTGGCCACAGGTGAAACAGACCAGAAATCAGTAAGAATTATTTCAGGATTAAAACCAGGAGAAACCATCATGACTGAAGGCGGAATTTATATGCTGGATGCAAAATAATATGAATGTGATAAAATGTACAATCTAAAACCTGTAAAGACCGTATCCCGCTCAGCACAATTACATGATACGCCACACTTTATATACTGTACAAAAATTAAGAATTATGAAGCAATTACTTACAATCTCTATACAGAAGAGGTGGCTGATGCTCGCGCTCTTCCTTTTACTAGGCTTTTTTGGTTATTATTCCTGGACCAGATTATCCATAGAAGCTTATCCTGACATTGCCGATGTCAGCTCACAGGTGGTTACACAGGTACCGGGACTGGCTGCTGAAGAAGTAGAACAGCAAATTACCATTCCGTTAGAAAGGGCTCTGAACGGACTTCCGGGAATGCATGTCATGCGAAGCAAGAGTACTTTTGGACTTTCTATTATCACAATGGTATTCGATGACGGTGTAGATGATTACTGGGCCAGACAGCGAATCCAGGAAAGACTGACAGATGTGGAGCTTCCCTATGGGGCACAGCCGGGGCTGGATCCCCTTACCTCTCCTATCGGCGAAGTCTATCGTTATATTATCGAAAGTAATACCCATAGTCTGCGGGAACTTACAGATTTGCAAAATTTTGTCATTATTCCACGCATTAAACAGGTTTCAGGAATTGCTGATGTAACCAATTTCGGAGGCATTACTACCCAGTTTCAGATCGAGCTGGATCCTCATAAACTAGAGCAGTATGGTCTTTCACTATCTGAAGTTACCGAAACTATTTCCAGAAATAATGTAAGCGCCGGCGGGAGTATGCTACCCCGGGGAAATCTGGCCTATGTTATCCGGGGGATAGGTTTGGTAAAAGATTTAACAGACCTTGGAAAAATTGTGGTGAAAACACAGAATGGAGTTCCTGTTTTCCTGAATGATGTAGGAACACTTAAATATGGAAACCTCGAAAGAAAAGGTATTCTAAGCTATACAGACAGAAAACGCAACTACTCCGAAAGTGTAGAAGGAATTGTACTTTTACTAAGAGGACAAAATCCGTCACAGGTACTGGAAGGTGTTCATCAGGCCATTGAGGAATTGAATAAAGAGACCCTTCCTCCGGGAGTAAAAATCCATCCTTTCCTGGATAGAACAGACCTTGTAAAAACAACACTTACCACTGTATCCCATACCCTTACAGAAGGAATTGTACTGGTTATTATTGTACTTATTGTATTCCTTGGAAGCTGGAGAGGTGCATTATTGGTTGCTATTACCATTCCGCTTTCCTTATTATTTGCATTTATCTTAATGCATTTCACTAATATTCCCGCCAATCTCCTTTCACTCGGAGCCATCGATTTTGGGATTATTGTAGATGGTGCCATCGTCATGTTGGAAACTATCCTTAAGAAAAGAGAAGATAATGCAGAAGAAACCCTGGAAGAAAAAACAATTACCCAAAGAGTGATTGAAGTGGCCAAGCCTATATTCTTTTCCACCATTATTATCATTACTGCGTATCTCCCGTTATTCGCATTTGAAAGAGTGGAGAAAAAACTGTTTACCCCAATGGCGTTCACGGTAGGTTATGCCTTATTGGGAGCACTCGCGGTAGCATTACTTCTGATTCCGGGATTAGCCTATGTAATCTACCGTAAACCACAAAAAATATATCATAACAAATGGTTGGAAAAAATAAGTACTGCCTATGGAAAAAGAATAGAAAAGATCATGCAGACTCCTAAAAAAGTCATTATACCGGTCAGCATTGTATTATTATCTGCAGGAATACTTTCCTATACCGTAGGAAAAGACTTCCTTCCTGAGCTGGATGAAGGCTCTATATGGCTGCAGGTACAGCTGCCTCCCGGTATTTCTTTAGCCAAATCAAAAGAAATGAGTGATACCCTGCGTGCCCGAACACTGAAACACCAGGAAGTCACCTATATGATGATTCAGGCAGGCCGTAATGATGACGGTACTGACCCATGGACCGCTTCTCATTTTGAAGTATCTGTTGGTATAAAACCTTACAGCGAATGGCCTTCGGGAAAAACTAAAGCAGATTTAATTAAAGAGCTGGCCGCAGATTATAAAAATATGCCTGGATTCACGGTAGGTTTTTCACAACCTATGATTGACGGGGTTATGGATAAAATTTCCGGGGCTCACAGTGAACTGGTTGTAAAGGTATACGGAGAAGAATTCAAGGAGACCAGAAGGATTGCTGAAAATATAATGTCTACTTTGAATACCATCCCAGGTTCTGCTGACCTTGCCATCGATCAGGAACCTCCTTTACCTCAACTGCAAATTATTGCAGACAGGGATAAGATTGCTCAGTATGGTCTCAATGTGGCAGATGTAGCAGATCTTATTGAAGTTGCATTGGGAGGAAAAGCTATTTCCCAAATTTTTATCGGCAATAAAGTATATGATATTTCCTGTCGTTACACCGAAGACAGCCGCGACACTCCGGATAAAATAGGAAACCTGATGCTTACCTCAGCTTCGGGGGCCAAAATCCCACTGTCACAGGTAGCAGAAGTAAAATTAAGCACCGGTGAAAGTACCATTACCCGAGAAATGAATAAACGTCATCTCACCGTAAAACTGAATTTAAGAGGTACCGATCTTTCTTCTTTTCTGAAAAAAGCTCAGGATAAAATTGAAAAAGACATTCAATACGATCATGGAAAATACCAGGTCAAATGGGGTGGTCAGTTTGAAAACCAAAATAGGGCTTATTCCAGATTGGCATTTATTGTTCCGCTGGCATTAGCAATTATGTTTCTGTTATTGTATAGTGCATTTGGTGATTTCAGACAGGCTTTGGTGCTCATGTCTATCGTTCCATTGGCATTATTCGGTGGAATGCTGGCCCTCAATATACGCGGAATGTCTCTTAATGTGTCTTCTGCTGTCGGATTTATTGCATTATTCGGGGTAGCCATTCAGAACGGGGTCATTATGATTTCCCACATCAACGACCTTCGTAAAAAAGGCTATGATTTGAAGCTTGCAGTCACCAAGGGAGCAAAAGATCGCTTCAGACCGGTACTGATGACGGCAACCGTTGCAGTAATCGGATTATTTCCAGCATCATTAGCTACAGGAATCGGTTCAGATGTACAGCGGCCTCTGGCTACAGTGATCGTTTACGGATTGATGTTCTCTACTATTTTAACACTGTTTGTTCTGCCTGCTATTTATTATATGGCTGAACGCCGCAACGAAAAACAAAATTTAGAATCAGATGAAAATTAGAGCTCATTTTATCATATTATTTGCTGTGTTATTCAGCATGACAGATATCGTAAAGGCACAGGAAAAAGAACTTATACGTTTTGAAGAATACCTGAGTCTTGTAGGAAAGAAAAATCTCAGCTATGCTGCCCAAAAATATAACGTAGGTATGGCCGAAGCATCGATCCAGACTGCAAGTATGTTTCCGGATCCCCAATTGGAAATGGAAACCACCAACAATGGGGTAAGAGAGAATATGGGGTATGTTTACGGAGCTTCTATCGGCTGGACACTGGAGCTGGGAGGTAAAAGAAAAGCCAGAATAAATCTGGCCAGAAATCAATCTGAACTGAGCAAAATACAACTGCAGGATTTTTTCAGAAACCTCCGTGCCGATGCCGGTTTAGGGTATATCGATGCTTTAAAATCCAAAGCCCTTCTGGGAGTACAGCAGGACTCATACAAAAACATACTGCAACTGGCCAAGTCCGACAGCATCCGATACCGCCTAGGAACAATATCACTGGTTACGGCAAAACAGAGTAAATTGGAGGCAGCCTCCTTACTCAACGAAGTGTTTCAGGCTGAAAGTGCGGAGCTACAAGCATTAACCAATTTATCGGTATTTCTCAGTGACCACAAAATGACCGGCAGAGAGGTTACCGGAGATTTTAATGCTTTCAACAGAGATTTCAGTGTAGATGATCTGATCCTTCAAGCACTGAATGAAAGAACAGATTTATTAGCAGCCAGACAAAATACACAGATAACCCAAAGTCAAATCAACCTTGAAAAAGCCAACCGTGCCATAGACCTTGGAATCAGTGCCGGCGCAGAGCGACATACTGAAGCGATCAATGAAATAGCTCCTTCACCAACTGTAAATGCAGTAAAAATAGGACTTAGCATTCCTTTGAAATTTTCAAACAAAAGAAATGCAGGATTAAAAATAGCAGAAATGGCCCATTCTCAGGCTGAGGTCGAGTACCAGCAGGTTGAGCAAAGCATACGGGCAGATGTGATGCAGGCTTATCAGCAATATACAGCCACTCAGAAGCAGGTAAAACAATTTCATAACGGAATGCTTACAGAGGCCAAAAGTATATTGGAAGGGATTACGTACAGCTACAAAAGAGGGGAAAGTTCTATTCTGGAGGTTCTGAATGCCCAGAGAACCTACAACAGTATCAGGAAAGACTATTACCAGGCTCTTGCAGACAATGCCGCTGCTTTAATTGAACTTGAGCGGAAAGCCGGAATCTGGGATATTGAATTTTAGAAAATAAAACTGAGAACATTTTTCATCAAAAAACTATAAGACTACAGATTAATTCCATATTCCTTTTTTTCCTTTATCAAAAAAGCTCTGAGATCTATATGATTCCGGAGCTTTTTTACTTATTTCTTGTATTGAGATTCATAGGTACTGATCCAATCTTCAGGAGTCATTTTTTTACTCAGCTCAGCAATTAATTCAAAAGGAATATCTTCCACTTTTTTGAAGCGGACACATGATTTTCCCATATCCAGTTTTCTCCTGGAATATTTGGGATATTCTGAAACAAACCATTCCAAAAGTTCCGGTCTGGAATACAGCCCCATATGGTATAATGCTATAAAATTTTTCTGAGAAGCCAGATTAATGAAAGGTAAAGGGGTATTGGCTGCACAATGATAGCCGGCAGGATAAGTTTTCAAAGGGACAACCCAGCCTATCATTCCATAATTGGTGGCATCCTCAAAACCCTTCGGTAAGTTTGTATGAATACTATCAAAAAGCTTCTTGAAAGCCTCCTGTCTCTCTTCAGGAATCTTTGAAATATAATCTTCAATGGACTTAGATAAAATTTGCATTTTCAGTTCGTTTTTAAAGGATCAAATTAATAAAAAAAAATTCATCTCAGGATAAAAAAATGGCAGTACATCACTATACTGCCATACAATTTATTTACATAAAAAAAACTTATTTCTTCACTGCCTTTACAGTAGATTGAGTCCCATCTTTAAAATAAAGGGTAACAAAATACAGCCCGGTATTCAGCATACTTAGATTAAGCTCTTTTACAGGGCCCTCAATGGTATTCACAATTCTTCCTGAGAGATCTACCACTGTGACAGATTTCACTTCTCTTGTATCTGATATATAGAGAATATCTTTAAAAGGGTTCGGATGAATTTCAGCTTTCTTGGTTACTTTATTCACTTCCGAAGTACTCAGCTGGGCATTTTCAACGGTAAAGTCATCTATATAGAAATTATAATCCAGACCTTCATTTACGGTTCCGGAAGTTCCATAAAATGCAAATACCGTATGGGCATTGGTATTGGCTGTTAAATTATAACTGTATTCATTCGATGTGTTGGAAGGACCGTTAGCCGTATTCCAGGTTTGTAATATCGTCCACGTTGTTCCATTGTCTTCGGAAACCATAAAATGTACAATATCATCGCCTCCCATTAAAGAAGTTGCAGTTCCGGAATATGTTGTAACTCCGTAGTTAAATTTCACTCTGTACCCACCTGCCGAAAGATCGAATGGCACTGTTTTAAGCCAGCCCGTTCTATTGGTAGAATACAAATTCATATGGATGGACGGACCGTTAGCTGATGTATTTAAAAAATTACGCTGATCCCAATAGACTGTAGTTGCAGTAGGTCCTGTGGAAGGGCTTCCGCCAGAGATATTATTGGCCCAGCATGTCCCCGGAACGCTGCTGAAATTATTAGTATATGGAGGCACCAAAGCACCACACAGCGTAGTAAATGACTTAGAGAATGACCATGCACTTTCACTCGTTGCAGTACTGCAATTTGTTCTTACCCAATAATAATAGGTTGTACTTGGAGCTAAACTTCCCAATGTATAAGAGGTTCCCGTCACATCCGAATAAACAGGAACTGTAGTGCTGGTAGGAGTTGTGGGACTTGTACTGTAATAAATATCATGGCTTACCGCTTGTGTGCCGGCAGGAACCGTCCATGAAATATCCGCAGAACTTGAGGTAACCGTTCCTGTAGCAGATAATGTAGGCGCTACACAATCAGTATAAACATCTGCCGAGAAAGCAAAAATATTGGCCACACCTGCACTACTGGTTTTGGTTATTGTGATACTCTGAATAGGTTTGGCCTGGTTGGCTGCATCAATATTTAAAACAGCCTGATATAATCTCGGATTAGTAGAATTGGCATCCAGCGCATCTGAAGTTCTGAGAATTCTCCCAATCCCCTGAATTGCAAAATTCATTCCTCCATACCAGTCTGTGATTCCTTGCCCGGTAAAAACCTGGGTCGTATTGTCTGTAAAATTAACTGTCACATTTACTGTAGAGTTGCCACTTCCACTGGTAGAAAGCATGTATAATTTGAAAGCAGCCACAGGATTGGTAAATACGAGAGTCCCGGTATTTGCTCCTGCGGTATTACTGTTAATTCTTAAAGAATTATTTCCCGAATAATCTCCAAGCTGATAACTTAAACCCGGCGTTGAAGCCACTACTGAGTTTATAATCCCATTGGCAGGAAGACCATAGGTAAGTGGTGTGCTGCTCGCAGTGAGTTGAAAATCCCTGGAGATAAAATTATAGGAAACTCCATCCACATCCATTGTGGTAGAAGCCATAGAAGGTCCTATCCCGTTGGCGATAACGTCAGCTGTATATCCGGACTGAACGGGTATAGGTTGAAAATTTTGAGCCATCATTGATGATGTAAAAGATAGAGCTGTGATACTTAAAGCTCCAAAAAGTAATGTTCTTTTCATATTGATTAATATTTATCCAGTAAATTTATAAAAAAAATAACATTAAAAGTATTTTATCACTATTTTCAAAAATAAAACACATTATAGTTAAATAAAACAATAATTATTAAAATAAATAAAAAAATAATTCACCAAATAAGGAGTATATAAAAATTACAAATCACCTCTTTTTTCAAATTCCATTTATTCATAGATTTTATTATTGAGAAATTAAATCTTATTTTTGCCATACAAATTTTTTAAACAATGCCGAATATTTCAAACAGAGCACTGCACATGCCGCCATCGCCGGTAAGAAAACTAGTTCCTTTCGCATTACAAGCAAAACAAAAAGGGATAAAAGTATACCACCTTAATATCGGGCAGCCTGATATTGAAACTCCGGAAACAGCTTTAAATGCTTTAAAAAATATTGATTTAAAAGTATTGGAATATGCCCTTTCTGAAGGTAATATAGAATACAGAAAAGCCCTTACTGAATATTATCATTCATTAGGTTTTGCTGATTTGACACCTGAGAACTTCATTGTTACCAATGGTGGATCAGAAGCCCTTAATTTTGCTATTTCTACATTATGTGACGATGGTGATGAGGTGATTATTCCTGAACCTTATTATGCAAACTACAATGGTTTCACCAGTACATTTAATGTCAATGTAGTAGCAGTTCCTTCTACTATTGATACAGGTTTTGCCCTGCCTCCGGTAGAAGAATTTGAGAAAAAAATCACAGAAAAAACAAGAGCTATTGTCATCTGTAATCCTGGTAACCCAACAGGATACCTGTATACCCGTGAAGAGTTGCAAAAACTTGCAGAAATTGCTTTAAAATATGATATCGTAATCATCTCTGACGAAGTGTACAGAGAATATGTATATGACGGAAAGCAACAGATTTCAATGCTTGATTTCCCAGAATTGAGTGAGAACTGCATCATAATAGACTCGGAATCCAAACGTTATTCTATGTGTGGAGTAAGAATCGGATGTATGCTTACCCGTTCTTCAAAAATCCGTAATGCGGCAATGCTTTTTGCTCAGGCAAGACTAAGTCCTGTTCTTTTGGGACAGATTGCTGCCACTGCTGCACACCAGAACGATGGTGCTTATATTAGAGCGGTAAGAGAAGAATACACCCACAGAAGAAATGTATTGGTTGACCTGTTAAATGCTATTCCGGGGGTCATCTGCCCTAAACCGAGAGGAGCATTCTACTGTGTAGCTGAACTTCCGGTAGATGATACCGAAAAGTTTGCTCAATGGTTACTGGAAAAATATTCATTGAATAACGAAACCATTATGGTAGCTCCTGCCGGTGGATTCTACAGCAATCCTGAACTGGGTAAGAAACAGGTAAGAATTGCTTATGTTCTTAAAGAAGAAGATTTAAAGAGAAGTGCTGAAATCCTTAAAGAAGCTCTAAAAAAGTACAGAGAAGAATTTAGCCTATAAATTATAATATGATGCCGACAACAAAAAATATACATCTGAAAATACTGTTTTCGATCTTTTTGCTGTCGGCATTTTTTTCTTGTGACAAAAAGGAATCGGTACAAACAGCCCATAAAGATCCTTACGAGATTACATCTATCAGTATATCCAATATCGGAGGAAACCTTGGCTATTACAGAATTATAAAAGTCACCAAAGATTCTATCACCGTGGAAAAAGGAACAACCTCCACTCAAAATCACAAAAAATGGCATTCAGCTATCAATGCCAGCACCTGGAAACAGCTTACCTCATCCATCCATATGGTGGATCTTGATCATATAAAGAGTTCTCCAAGCCAGCAATCTGTAGACGGTATAGATGAAACTTTCCAGATCCGAACTCCGAAAAAGTCACATATTTATGTTAATTCTTATGTTGATACTGTACATTACAAACAATTTCAACAACTTAAAGAACATATAGACCACATTCTGCCAAAAGAATACAAATAAAACATGCAAGAAAATTTTTCCTTACAGCCTTACAACACATTTGGAGTTGACGCCAACGCTAAATATTTCACTGAAGTCAGCAATACCGAAGAATTAAAAGCAGCGCTCAGCTACTCAACATCTCATTCTCTTCCACTTCTTTTTTTGGGAGGCGGAAGTAATATTTTACTGACCAAAGATTTTGACGGCCTTGCTATTAAACTTAATTTAAAAGGAATATCCGAAGAAAACTTCAGTGATAATGAAGTGTTTGTCACGGCCAAAGCTGGTGAAAACTGGCATGAATTCGTGATGTATTGCTTACATAAAAATTATGGTGGACTAGAAAACCTCTCTTTAATTCCCGGAAATGTAGGAACTTCTCCCATGCAGAACATCGGTGCTTATGGAACGGAAATTAAAGATATTTTTGTTAGCTGTCAGGTATTGGATCTGGAAGACCTTGAAGTTAAAACATTCAACCTTGAACAATGCCGATTCGGATACAGGGATTCTATTTTTAAGCAGAAAGGAAAAGGCAGATATGTTATTCTGGAAGTCACTTTTAAACTGACCCGGAAAGAACATCATGTAAAAACAGAATACGGAGCGATTACATCTGAACTGAAACATCTGGGTATTGAAAACCCCACTATCCAGGATGTATCTCAAGCAGTAATCAATATCAGACAAAGCAAGCTGCCGGATCCTAAAGAAATCGGGAATGCCGGAAGTTTTTTCAAAAACCCTACAATTCCTTTGGCCCAGTTTGAAGCTTTACAGCAAAAGTTTGAAAACATTCAGGGATATCCTAATGGAGACATGGTAAAGGTTCCTGCCGGATGGCTGATCGAACAATGCGGATGGAAAGGGAAACAGATTGGGAATGTAGCCTCACACAAGCTCCAGTCATTAGTAATCATCAACGCAACAGGAAAGGCAAGCGGAAAAGAAATTTTTGACTTCTCCACGGACATTATCAATTCCGTGAAAGAGAAGTTTGGGATAGAACTTGAACGGGAAGTGAATATCATTTAATTAAAATACAAGGGCTGCTTCAATATTGAAACAGCCTTTAATTTTTACCGTTTTCTCAATGCATCATCTTATGCACGAGTATAAAACAGCAACTTATCCTGAAGTAGTTCACGTCCATTTTCCATAAAATCATTATTTTAGCTAAAAATAAAGACACAATATGAAAATAGCGATTCTGGGAGCCGGAAATATGGGACTATCTTTTTCAAAATCTTTTTTGAAGTACGAACTGATCAAACCTGAACACCTTCATCTGATCATCCGAAATCCATCTAAAGTAGCTAAAATAGCTGAGGACTTTCCCAAGTCTATCATTTCAACTTTCAGCGAGGTTAAAGAACTGGACGCGGATCTGGTTATTATCGCTGTAAAACCTCAGGATTTTCAGCTTGTTGCTCAAAATATTCAGTTTACATTAAAGGAAAACCAGATGGTTTTATCCATTATGGCAGGAATCAATATCGATAAAATCCAAAAATCACTTAATCATCCGCTAGTGGTAAGAGCTATGCCTAACTCTCCTACTCTTTTGGGTATGGGAATTACGGGCTATACTGCTGCAGACGGAATTTCTTTCAGCCAGCTAATCAATATTGAAAGACTGCTCAACAGTACCGGCCGCTCTGTCTATCTGGAAAACGAGGATCTTTTGGATGGTGTTACTGCATTATCAGGAAGTGGACCGGCTTACTTCTACTATATTATTGACGCCATGATTAAAGCGGGAATTGAAATGGGAATTGAAGAAAACCTTTCCAAGCTTTTTGTCAAACAAACGATGCTGGGGGCTTACCACCTGATCAACAATTCTGAAAAAAGCCTTGAAGAGTTGATTAAAGATGTTGCATCCAAAGGTGGAACTACAGAAGCTGCATTAAAGACATTTGAAGAAAACAGCTTTAAAGACATTTTAAAACAGGGAATTCTAAATGCTGAAAAGCGGGCTAAAGAGCTCAACAACTAAGCTTTTTCTCTACAAATATTCTGATCTGCCAGCCCAAATACACCCCGAAAGTATTCAGGAGGATATCATCTACCTCAAATATTCCCATTCTGGTAAAGTATTGGAGCGCTTCTACAATAACAATAGCTGAAATGAAAGCAATACACAATGTTTTCAAATCCTTAAACCTTGGAAAAATCCAACCCAGAAAACCAAAAGGAATAAACATAATAATATTTCCTAAGACAATAATCACAATATCTTTCCATCCATCTGCAGTCTGAATAAATTTAATCGTAGAAAAAATAGGTTTTACGGTGATCAGGTTATCTTCATACTGATATCTGCCCATCCCCAAAAACATCAGGTAAAGCAAAAATAAGGTATAGGGAATAATTGCAATTTTGTATACTTTCTTTAACATCAGTTGCTAAGATATTCATTTCAAAAACATTAAATTTGTATATTAAAATAAATTAATGAAATACGTTTTACTTACACTTATTTCAGCAATGCTGCTGTCGGTTTCGTGGCCTACCTATGGAGTTCCTTTTTTTATATTTTTCGCCCTTGTTCCCCTCCTGATGATGGAACATGGAATTTCAAAATTCTCCAGCTATAAAAGAAAAAGCTGGATGGTTTTCGGACTTTCCTATCTGTGTTTTATCATCTGGAATATTGTCACTACAGGATGGTTATATGGCTCTAAAAATCCGGATGGAAGCCATTCTATGATGGCTGTTGTATTCCCTGTTTTGGTCAATTCACTTTTGTATTCTTTGGTTTTCCAATGTTATCATTGGTACAAAAATGCCCAGGGAACGTATTGGGGCTTAGGATTTTTGATCGCCATCTGGATGAGTTTTGAAAAATTCCATCTGGGTTGGGAACTGACGTGGCCATGGTTGAATTTAGGAAATGTATTTTCTGAATATCCAAAGCTTATCCAATGGTATGATACCCTGGGAGCTACAGGAGGAAGTTTCTGGATCTTACTGATCAACGTTTTAATTTTTTATACCCTGAGAACCTGGGAAGCCGGAAGAAAGAGAAAAGATCTGATTAAAAACTCTTCAATTGTAACGGCATTAATTGCTGTTCCAATGATTATTTCATTAATCAAGTACAACAGCTTTAATGAAAAACCATCCGGACAGGTGAATGTACTGATGTTACAACCTGATCTTGATCCGTACATGGAAAAATATTCAAAAGACAGTCTTACCATTGAAAATGACCTGCTGAAGCTGGCTGAAAATAATTCAAAAGGAAAAATTGATTATTTCATTGCTCCGGAAACAGCCATTCCGGGAAGAGGTTCAATTTCTGAAACCGGTTTTGAAAAAAGTTTACTGCTAAACAATATCAAAGACTTTTTAGTAAAACATCCCGGATCTGTTTTTGCTACGGGAATTTCTTCACACCGCTTTTATTTTGATCCGTTACAAGCGCCAAAAGAAGCTTACCAGATCAATTCCGGAGTTTGGGTGACGAGTTACAATACGGCCATTCAGCTAGCTCCCCATCAGAAAACACAGGTTTACCATAAGGGAAAACTTGTTCCGGGAGTTGAAATCTTTCCTTATATGAGCGTTCTTAAACCTTTATTGGGAGATGCTATGCTCAATCTGGGTGGTACAGTAGCTTCCTTAAGCACAGATAAAGAAAGGCTTGCTTTTTCAAACCCTTACAATAAGGGAAAAATAGCTCCTATCATTTGCTATGAAAGCATTTATGGTGAATTTGTTACTGATTATGTAAAAAAGGGAGCCAATTTCTTAGGGATCATGACCAATGATTCCTGGTGGGGAGTTTCAGAAGGACACAAACAACTTTTATCTTACGCCAGATTAAGAGCTATTGAAACAAGACGAGAAATTGCCCGTGCAGCCAATAGTGGAATTTCCGCACATATTGATGCCAAAGGAGAAGTTGTAGCCGATACTTTTTATGGTGATCAGACTACTTTATTTGCTAAGGTAAATCTTTATGATACGATGACTTTCTATACAAGAGCCGGAGATCTTCTTTCAAGGTTTTCAATCTTTGCCTTAGGTTTCCTTCTATTTTATTTTCTGATTAAAAAGTTCCAGAACAGAGCAAAGAAAGGATAGTTGTTATAGGATGATTGAATCTATTAGAGCATAAGCCCAAATGAAGGAAAAAATATTCAGATACAGATATTCTATCATTTTTCTATTTTATTGTATAATGGTATCTTATCTAAGTAAAAATGCAACGCTCATATTTGAGTGGAAAGTCATTATACAGGATTTTGCGGTTTATCATGACTATTATTATCTAGGGAAGCCCTCCAGCTATATGCCTCCTCTATATCCTTACTATTTACTTTTGATACAAAGTATATTTAAAATCCCTCAATGGATAATGATATCCTGTATTTTACAGTCTGTTATTCTATTTTTTTCAGTTTTATCACTTGTTCAAAAATTCGAAGAAAATGACAAGAATAAGAATAATTATTTCATTGCTTTTGCATGTATTATTTTCTTTCCCCCTATCCTTCTTGGCAGTACAAAAATTAGTTCTTTTGCGCTAACGGTTTCTATATTCAGCGTTTTCTTTGCTCTAATATTAAAATTATCAAAAAAAATCACCCTCAAAAATATAGTGTTGGTTTCAATTGTATCAATACTGGGATTATATATTCGGTATGAATTTTTATTCTTAATGATTATCTCAACAATCGTACTCATATTGTATAAAAAATTAAAGTACTACAGCCTCCTGATTCTGTTCGCATTCATATTGATCACATACCTTCCCTGGTGTATAAGAAATTATGAAAAAATAGGAACTTTTCATTACTCAACTTCTTTAAGTTATAATTTTGCAAAAGGAAATCATGAAAAATATGATATTTTCTCAAGCGGTAATTTCCCCTATGATCCGTCAAAAAAAATAATATTAACGGATGAGTATCTTCGCGCTAATTATGAAAATGAAAAGCAAATAGATAACTACCTCAATCAACTCAACAAGAATTTTATTTCATCACATCCTAAAATGTTTATTGAGAATAGTTTAAAAAAAATTGGAATTAATTTTTTGAATTACTATCCGGGGAACTATAACTTTTCAGGTAATACAGTCCCCTATTTATACAGTATTAGTTTATTAATTTTCAATCTGCTGTTAATTTATATATTATTTCAAAAGCTAAAATCAAACTTTACATTTCAAGCAGCATTTCTTGGGATATTATTTATATTTTACCTACTGTTTTATTCAATAGCTCCTTTACCAAGATATTTTTTATTCTATTTCCCTTTATTCTTTCTTTTTGTATTTCAATACTTCAGTTGTAAAATACAATCAGTTCTATTGAAAGGAAATAATAGAAGTTCTTTCCGACGGTAACTTAATTTAAATAACAAAACACTGTTTTAACAATAAAAAAAATGCTATATAAATGATTTTATGGAGTTATATTTCCTCATGAATGTTACAGGTTATATAGAATCTAGCATAAAAAAGAGAAAAGCCAGCTGGACGTCTGGCTTTTCTCATTGATAGAAGATAGAATGATTCAATTACTTAATCGTAAGTTTCTTGGTGGTTATTTCGTTTTTTATCTTCAGTTTTAATACATAAATTCCTTTTGGTAAGTGAGAAATATTAATAGATTGGTCACTGTTCAAAGTAATATTCAGTTTTTTACCATCCATTGAAAACATTTCAGCTTCAGAAACCTTTTCTCCTTTGATATATACTTTCTCAGAAGCAGGGTTCGGATATACTACAAGCTGCTGTCTTGCCATCGTATCACGCGTTCCTAATGTACTGTTTTCTGCAGAAGAATTAGAATAGGTTTTGGATGCATCTATTGCCTTGACGCTCCAGTACACATTCTGAACAGAAGGATTCAGCTCCAGAAACCATGATGGTGTTGTCACTATATATTTGGCAATATCTGTTGCTCCCGGCGTTGATCCAACACTGATTTCATATCGTAAAGCATTGACAGGCGTTTTATCATCTGTAGCCCCACTCCACGCAAAATTAAACCTGTTTCCGTTTCTTGTTAGATTCAGATTCGTGGGAGGTGTAGGCTTTGCATTGGCTTCCGTAGATGTATTTTTAAAAATCTTCGTCAGGGAAGGCATATCAGGATTTGACCAGTCGAATCCGCTCAACAAAATATCCAGATGGTGATCATTATTAAAATCAAACAGCTGAACAACTCCAGGACCTCCCAGGTTGTATATTCCCGTAGTGGCTCCCTCAGTAAAGTTTTGAGTGTTTGGATTATACAGATAGGTCTTTACCGCTGCATCATTATCATTCCCGGCAATTATAAAATCATAATAACCGTCATTGTTTAAGTCTCCAATGCTTATAGAGGCATCGGAAATATCGGGCAGATTAAGCTGATGAGTAGTCAGAGTACCCGTCCCGTCATTCATTAAGACAGCAAAATATCCGTTATCACTATCATCCTTTCCTGCCACAAGAATATCCTGGAAACCATCAGCATTAAAGTCTGCAAAGTCTATCTTTCCGCTTGTCAGAGGTTCAAAATCCTGGGCGAAGGTCAAAACTCCGGCCTGATTCATGTATACCCTGGAGATGGGGGCTCCATTAATATCAGATCCAATGATGACAAGATCTAAAAGCTGATCATTATTAAGATCAACCATTTTAAAGCTACCGTTCTGAGTTCCATCTACCCAGTTTTCAGTCATGTCAAAACCAGCTCCTGTATTCCGGTAAAAATCCAGGCTGTTTCTAAAACCTCCCCCATGGGAGTATTGAGTTCCATTAAGTGCATAATCCTGTCTTCCGTCGTGATTAAAATCAAAAACTTCTAGAGATCCATAAATTTTTCCGGAGAGGTTTTCTTCTTTTACAAAACCTGTTCCCGTATTCCTGAATCTGTATTGTTTATAATTAACCACATCCATATAGCTAAGTCCTGTAGAGACAATATCCAGCAGTCCGTCATTGTTAAAATCAATAAACTTGATATCTCCCAAATGCGTGGGCCCTACACCAAGCCCCGCATAAGAAGACAATCCTGAGCCATTATTCTTATAAACTTCATTATAAGTCATATCTGCTGTTCCATCTCCGTCTGAATCTATAGCTCCATTGAATACAATATCCATAGTCCCGTTATTATCAATATCAGCGATATCCGCTGCTGAGTAATAAAAATTGTTCATCCCCGTCTGTATTTCAGTGAAATTCTGAGCAGCTAAACAAATCGGCACCATAGACAACAGAATATAAATTCTCTTCATGTTATTTTTATTTAGATTAATTAAAAACAAAGATAGGCTATTAAATTATTTTCTATGAAGAAACGTTGCATGAAATATATCAGGCCTGCTCTACCACCCAATTCCGGCAATTCGGCTATTTTAAAATCAATATTATTAATCAGTAAGTTATTTACAAATATTTTCCAAAAGATTTGTCTATCTAAAAAATTCTTCGTTATTTTGCACTCTCAAATATTATACAAATAAGAACATCGAGATATGTCAAGAATTTGCCAAATAACAGGAAAGCGTGCAATGGTTGGTAACAACGTTTCTCACGCTAATAACAAAACGAAGCGTCGTTTTGAAATTAACTTATTGGAGAAGAAGTTTTACCTTCCGGAGCAAGATAAGCACGTAACACTGAAAGTATCAGCTCATGGATTGAGAGTGATTAACAAGATTGGAATCGAAGAAGCTATTGAAAGAGCTACTAGAAACGGATTGATTAAAAAGAATTAATACATCATGGCAAAAAAAGGAAACAGAGTTCAAGTAATCCTTGAATGTACAGAGCACAAAGAGAGCGGTATGCCAGGAATGTCTAGATACATTTCTACAAAAAATAAAAAGAACACTACAGAAAGATTGGAATTGAAAAAATACAATCCTGTTCTTAAGAGATCTACCCTTCACAAAGAAATCAAGTAATTTATAAATATAATTTACAATGGCAAAGAAAGTAGTAGCAACCCTACAAAGCGGTCAGTCAAAAAAAATGACTAAAGTGGTGAAAATGACTAAGTCTTCTAAATCAGGAGCTTACGTTTTCGAAGAAAAAGTAATGAATGCAGACGAAGTTGATGGTTATTTGAAAAAATAATCAAGACTTTATTTACAATATAAAAAACTACTCAGATTTTGGGTAGTTTTTTTGTTATCTTTGTTCACCAGATTATTAATCAATAAAATATGAAAAAGATTCTTGTTCTGTTTTGCACAGCAATTTTTCTATTTTCATTCAGTCAGAAAACTATGAATACCTTAGAATATAAAAGTTCTCCAAAAGTTTTCAGCATAAAAGGATTGTCACAAGCAGTAAGTATTGATTGTGGAACTTCTAAAATGGTTTTATTGTCTGGGCAGGTTCCCCTTGATACGGATGGAAACCTGATAGGGAACAATGTAGAGGAGCAAACACAGCAGATATTCAAAAATATAGACTACGTTCTGAAAGAATATGGAGGAACAACGAAAGACATTATAAAACTAGGAATATTTATTACAGATATTTCTAAAACACCGGATTTCAGAAAAATCAGGGATACCTATGTCAATCTTCAAAATCCTCCGGTAAGCAGTCTTGTAGAAGTAAGTGATCTGTTCAGAAATGATGTGTTTATAGAAGTAGAGGCCACAGCAGTTATTAAAAAATAAATAAGAATAAACTAAAACTATGAGTTGGTTTAAAAATATTTTCAAAAAGGAAGAAAAAGAAACCTTAGATAAAGGATTGGAAAAATCCAGCCAGGGATTCTTTGAAAAAATGACGAAAGCCGTAGTCGGTAAAAGTAAAGTAGATGATGAAGTACTGGATAATCTTGAAGAAATACTGATTGCATCTGATGTAGGTGCTTCTACTACCATTAAGATTATAGGAAGAATTGAAGAGCGTGTTGCCAGAGACAAATATGTTAGCGTAAACGAATTAGATAAAATTCTTCGTGATGAAATTTCAGGACTGCTTCTTGAAAATCCTCACGCCGGAACCGGAAATATCGACGCCTCCAAAAAACCATATGTTATTATGGTGGTAGGAGTGAATGGCGTAGGGAAAACAACGACTATCGGAAAGCTTGCCCACCAATTCAAATCAGAAGGTAAAAAGGTGGTTTTAGGGGCTGCAGATACCTTCAGAGCGGCAGCTGTAGATCAGCTTACTATCTGGAGTGAAAGAGTGGGTGTTCCTATCGTAAAACAAGGGATGGGTTCCGACCCTGCTTCTGTAGCATTTGATACAGTACAAAGCGCTGTAGCGCAAAATGCAGATATTGCTATTATAGATACTGCCGGAAGACTTCACAATAAAATAAATCTGATGAATGAGCTTTCCAAGATCAAAAGAGTTATGCAAAAGGTTATTCCTGATGCTCCTCATGAAATTCTGCTGGTTCTTGACGGTTCTACAGGACAGAATGCATTTGAACAGGCGAAACAATTTACAGCAGCCACCGAAGTCAATGCATTAGCGGTCACCAAATTAGACGGAACAGCTAAAGGTGGAGTTGTTATCGGTATCTCAGATCAATTCCAGATTCCTGTAAAATATATAGGCGTAGGTGAAAAAATGCAGGATTTACAGCTTTTTAATGGTACGGAATTTGTAGACTCATTCTTCAAGAAAAGATGATTTATATCATGTTTTCCCTTATATTAGTACACAAATTATTTTTAAAATATTAACAATAAAAAATTTACAACTATGGGAATAATAACATGGATTTTATTCGGTCTTATTGCAGGAGCTATCGCTAAAATGATCATGCCAGGTACTCAAGGTGGAGGATGGCTAATCACTATTATCCTGGGAATTCTGGGAGCCTTTTTAGGAGGAGCTATAGGAGTTTATATTTTACATTGGGGAGATGTTGCCTCATTTTGGAATCCAAGAAGCTGGATCCTTTCTATTGGAGGAGCTTTAATCATTCTCTGGATTTATGGAATGGCCACAAAGAAAAGCTAATATTTAGCCAATACTTATTATAAAAAATAAAATCCCGGGTCTGAAATCAGATCCGGGATTTTGTTTACAATATAATTTAGTTAGTCGATTCTAATCTCATAAGGCATTGCCATCTTTACATCAGCCTGAAGCTTTTTGTCAGTAATCTGTTGTAAGATTTCATAATTGGCTTTTCCTATCTTATTTTTAATCAATTTTGCAGAAACATCTTCTTCATTCAGATCATTAAATATCTGTTCGAAAGGAGACATTCTTTTAGGAAATGAATCTACATGGTAAGATTTCAATCCTGCTTTCTGTGCTGCAAACTTTATGGCATCATTAAGGGTTCCCAAATCATCTACCAGGCCAATCTGCTTAGCACGTACTCCACTCCATACTCTACCACCACCGACATTATCAATCTGCTCAAAAGTCTGTTTTCTGTTTTGCGTTACAAAATGTACGAACCTTTTATAGGTACCCTCTACACCTCTTGTCATCATATTCACTCCATAAGGTGTCACTCCGTTCAGCCCGGAATAATACATAGAGTTAGCATTGGTAGCGACAACGTCTGCACGAATTCCGTTTTTATTGGCAATATCTTTAAAATAAGGAATCACTCCAAAAACACCAATTGAACCGGTAAGTGTATTAGGTTCTGAATAGATTTTATCCGCTGCCATCGCCACATAATATCCTCCGGAAGCCGCATAGTCCCCAAAAGAAACAATCAAAGGCTTTTTCTTTTTCAGCTGCTGAAGTTCAAATAAAATCTCATCCGACGCATTAGCACTTCCACCAGGAGAATTGATTCTCAAAACAACCGCCTTCACCTTCTCATCATCCTGAAGTTTTTTAATGTATTTTACATATTTATCAGCATAGATATCATTATATCCATCACCATTGTTAATAGATCCGGAAGCATATAATACCGCTACTTTTTCTCCCGACTTATCATCATCTGCATAAGAGCTTATATAATTAGCCAATGAAACTTTATTTAGCTTTTCATTGTCTTTCAGGCTTAGCTTCGACTTGATCATACCTTCATATTCTGTCTTTTGAACAAGTTTATCCGCAAGCTTGTATTTTAATCCCAATTCAGGAATCATTCCGTATAAGCTGTCTACAACCATTTTAAACTGAGCAGTATCAATTTTTCTTGAAACAGCCATTTTATTGGATGTATTTTTCCAAAGGTCATTCAAAAGCGTACTTAGCTGCTCTTTGTTCTCCGGAGAAATATCATTCCGTAAAAAAGGCTCTACTGCCGATTTAAATTTTCCATGACGTATTACTTCAATACCAATCCCATACTTATCAGCAAAATCTTTAAAGAAAGTAACTTCTGTAGACAATCCTTTCAGCTCAATACCACCTGCAGGATTCAGATAATACTGATCAGCTACTGATCCCAGATAATAGGAAGATTGTGAAACCCCGTTTCCATAAGCATACACAAACTTTCCACTTTTCTTAAAATCTTCAATAGCATTCCTGATATCATCAATCTGGGTCAGCCCGGCATTTAAATCATCCACTTCAATACTGATCCCTTTAATATTATCATCCGTTTTTGCTTTATTGATTGCTTCCAACGCATCATATAGAAGAACACTCTTGTTCTGGTTGCTAATTCCGAACAATCCACCTTCCTCTTCAGTAGGGCTGTCTATGATATGTGTTTTTAAATTAATCGTAAGAACCGAGTTCTTTTTTACCGTCACAGACTTATCATTCCCCATAGAACTGAACACAAGCATCATAATGAAAAAGATGAAAAATAAAGCGCAAAGTATCACAATTGCAACTATATTTGCCAAAACATTTTTAAAGAAACTTCTCATAAATCAATCAATTTTTTTAATATGTCGCAGCAAAAGGTGATTTTGTTACTAGGAAGTAACCTTGGAGAGCAAAAAAAAAATTTAGAGCTTGCCTTACAGAAAATTAGTGAAGGTGGAAATAACATTTCACAAATTAGCGAATTTTTAATGTCTGAACCCGTAGAATTTGCCAGTTCCAATATTTTTTGTAATATTGCAGCAATAATATTCACTCATCTTTCACCAATTCAACTGCTTGATTTTATTAAAGATATTGAAGTTGAAATGGGAAGAAGTAATGATTCAAAAGTATCTGGAGGCTATGCTGATAGAATAATAGATATTGATATCATTACATATAATGAATTAAATTTTATATCAGAAAGATTAGAAATCCCTCATAAAAAACATCTTTTTGAAAGGGAATTTTCCAGAGTATTATTAAAAGATTTTATTTAAAACATAAAACATACTGTATGAAATTAGGTTTATTATTATTGGCTACACTGCCAATTGCAGCTTATGCGCAAAACAACAGTACTACAGTTAATTCTTCAACTGAGTACCCTAATACTTTTTCTTCAGGTTCCGCTAACGTACAACCATTCGACAACAAATCCAAACGATTCAATGACTGGTCAATTTCTGTGGGTGGAGGTGCTGCATTTATGGTCCACTCGGATCTTAAATCAATCAATAAGGACAAAACAAACTGGGGTTACAATGCTTACGTAAGCGTAGATAAGCAAATTTCTCATACTTTCGCTTTAAGCGTAATGTATATGAGAGGAGAAACTAAGCAAACAGGCCAGCTTCCAGGGGCAGCAGGTCAGTTAGCAGGTGTAGGTACCGCTACAACTCAATTTGATCAAATATCTTTACTAGGGGATATCAACTTCTCAAATTTATTAAGAAGAACTGATAATCATTCTCCTTACAGATGGGCATTCCATGGATATGCAGGAATTGGAGTTCAAGGGTTCAGAACCTCATTGCATGATAATGATGAATTCAGATGGAGCAATAGTCCAAAAAGAGTTCCTCTGTTTATCAAACAGGATATTGATATCAACTCTATCTTCTATCAAGGAGGTGTAGGGGTAAAATACAATGTTTCAAAACTTATTGATGTTGAAGCAAGAACCATGTACATCATTAGTGGTGATGATGAATTTGACGGTGGCGGATGGGCTGATGCCAATGATTATGATCCAGCGTCAAAAAATTCAAAATACAACATGCTTAATCCGAGAAGATCTGATAATGCATGGACAGTTAGTTTAGGAGTGTCTTTCAAACTAGGAAAACATGCTTCTCACTTAGCATGGCATGATCCACTTCAGGAAGGATATTACAGACTCAATGTTTTAGAAAACGCTACAAATGATCTTGTGGTATGTGAAAAAGGAGATGCTGATAATGACGGAGTATGTGACGATTGGGACAGACAACTTGATACTCCTGCAGGAGCAAGAGTAGATGGTGCAGGTGTTGCTCTTGACATGGACCTTGACGGAGTTATAGATTTATATGATAAATGCGTAACGGTTCCGGGACCTGTAGAAAACAACGGATGCCCAACAAAATAAGGTAAGCGATTTATCAAAAAAATATCAAATAATAATACACGATGAAATTTAATTTAGCAATTGCTGCATTAGCACTGGCAATCCCCACTGCTATATATGCGCAAGACAGCATTGCAGTTTCTAATGGAACGTATCCTAATACATTCTCTTCAGGATCTGCTAATGTTTCCCCATTTACTAACCAATCAAAGAGATTTAATGACTGGTCGATTTCAGTAGGTGCAGGTGTTCCTCTCCTTCAATCGGCAGATTTGACATCAATTAAGAATGGAAATGGTAAAAACCTTTTCGGATACTCAGCTTATGTAAGTATCGATAAAGCCATTACTCATGCTTTTGGTATTAATCTACAGTATGACAGAGGAGAAACGAGACAAGGTTGGTTCAATACTAAAGATGCTGCTCCTGATGCTACGGCTGTAGGTGCAAGAACTCAGTATGATGCAATCTCTATCTTGGGAGATATTAACTTCTCTAACCTTTTAAGAAGAGTAGATAACCATTCTACATACAGATGGGCTCTTCACGGATATGCAGGGGTAGGTACTATTGCCTACAGAGCATATCAGAAAGACAGCAAAGGGCAGAGATTAATGACGGAAGTAAAACCTTTCAAACTAGGTTCTATGTTTATGCAGGCTGGTGCAGGTCTTAAATTTAAAGTAAACAGAAGAATCGACCTTGAAGGTAGATTGATGTATGTTGTTACCGGTGATGATGAATTTGACGGTGGCGGAGATGCATACAGCGCTATCAACAAGCGTTCTGAGCAGGTTTCAGATAATTTCTTCAACGCTACTTTAGGACTTTCCATCAAGTTAGGAAAACATGATTCTCACTTAATGTGGCATGACCCACTTCAGGAAATCTATTACAAGCTTGATGTGCTAGCGAATAAAAAGCAGGATATTGAAGTATGTAAAAAAGGAGATGCTGATAACGATGGTGTATGCGACGACTGGGACAGACAACTTGACACTCCTGCAGGAGCGAGAGTAGATGGTGCAGGTGTTGCTCTTGACACAGATTTAGATGGCGTTATTGACCTTTACGATAAGTGTGTAACTGTTCCTGGACCTGTGGAAAACAACGGTTGTCCTATCAAGAAAGATAACAATCAAACCGCAGTAGAAGTAGAGAAATCACTTAAAGATATCTACTTTAATTTCAATAAAGCTACGATCAGACCTGAATCTAACAGTAAATTAGATCTTGCCGCTTCAATTATCAAGGAAAACGGAGGTAATTACCTACTGACTGGTCACACGGATAGCAAAGGAAATGCAGCTTATAATCTAAGATTATCCAAAGAAAGAGCTGCTGCAGTAGTTGGTGCTCTTGAAAACAGAGGTATCAGTCAAAATGTACTGAAATCGAAAGGAGTAGGTTCTGCCGAAGCTACAATTCCTGCATCAGCTTCTGATGCTGAAAGATTAGCAGACAGAAAAGTTACTGTAAAATTCATAGAAGCTTCTGAATGGAATTCTATCCAAAAGAAAGATTATGAAGATGCTCCTGTAAAAAAATCAGTAAAAAAAGTTACTGCTAAGAAAAAGAAAAAATAATTTTTTATAACAAGTAAAAACCGAAAAGAATTCTTCTTTTCGGTTTTTTTTTCTATTACGATTTTTTTTACTTATCTTTATATCATTTTCAGGGCTAAAACTCTGGTATTTGCAAATAATAATTAGGTAATTTTTAAGCAATATAGAAAAAAATTAATATAAAATTAGTTTTTAATAAATAAAATCATTTAAAATAACTTAACTTAAAAAAATAACACTATGAAATTAAGTTTAGCAATTGTTGCATTGGCACTAGCTATACCAGGCGCCAACTATGCACAAGACTCAACGGCAGTTTCAACAGGAACGTATCCTAATACATTTTCTTCAGGGTCTGCCAATGTTTCCCCATTTACTAATCAATCGAAGAGATTCAATGATTGGTCAATTTCCGTGGGTGCGGGTGTTCCTCTCCTTCAATCGGCAGATTTGACATCAATTAAGAATGGAAATGGTAAAAACCTTTTCGGATACTCAGCTTATGTAAGTATCGATAAAGCCATTACTCATGCTTTTGGTATCAATCTACAGTATGACAGAGGAGAAACGAGACAAGGTTGGTTCAATACTAAAGATGCTGCTCCTGATGCTACGGCTGTAGGTGCAAGAACTCAGTATGATGCAATCTCTATCTTGGGAGATATTAACTTCTCTAACCTTTTAAGAAGAGTAGATAACCATTCTACATACAGATGGGCTCTTCACGGATATGCAGGGGTAGGTACTATTGCCTACAGAGCATATCAGAAAGACAGCAAAGGACAGAGATTAATGACAGAAGTAAAACCTTTCAAACTAGGTTCTATGTTTATGCAGGCTGGTGCCGGTCTTAAATTTAAAGTAAACAGAAGAATCGACCTTGAAGGTAGATTGATGTATGTTGTTACCGGTGATGATGAATTTGACGGTGGCGGAGATGCATACAGCGCTATCAACAAGCGTTCTGAGCAGGTTTCAGATAATTTCTTCAACGCTACTTTAGGACTTTCCATCAAGTTAGGAAAACA
>NZ_QNUF01000007.1 GCF_003385455.1 Chryseobacterium rhizosphaerae
ACCTTAACAACACAATCTGTTTTAAATTCTAAACTATATTTTGATTGTCCCATAAAAAATGCCCCTAAAAAGTGTCTAACTTTTTGGGGGCAGTCTAAAAAGGAGCTTTTTTAATATCTGTATTACATAAAAGATTTGATGATGGTGATAAGGCTCATGGCAATAACAACAACACCTACTACAGCAAACATTTTCTTAGTGGGTAATTTCGAGGTAAGCATCGCTGAAAACGGAGCGGTAAAAACACCTCCCAACAGTAACCCCAGTACAATATTCCAATGATGGATCCCAATGGTAAAAATAAAAGTGACGGCACTGGTAACCGTTAATAAAAACTTAGCAACAGTTGAACTGCCTACCACATACCGTGGAATTCTTCCTTCTTTTATTAATGTTCCGGTAACCAGAGGTCCCCAGCCACCCCCTGCAAAAGAATCTATAAAGCCACCCACCAGTCCCAGTATTCTGAGATTGGTTCTCCGTTTTGTTCTGATTCGATTGGCTTTTTTGCTCTTAAAGGCATTTCTCAGGATATTGACTCCCAGATATAAAGTATAGCAAGCGATAATAGGTTTCACGATATGGGCATAATGTTCACCATAATGAGATAGAGTTAATGCTCCGATAATAGAACCTACGATGGCTAGCGGGAACAATACCCACACCATTTTTTTATTGACATTTCCTAATTTGTAATGGCTGAAGCCTCCGGCTGCTGTGGTAAAAGATTCTGCAGAATGAATACTTGCGCTCACTACGGGCGGTGGAACATTGAGCAACAGCAATATAGTAGTACATATCACGCCATATCCCATTCCCATGGAGCCGGCAACTATTTCTGCCATAAAACCTGCAAAAAGCATCCAGTAAAAGATATGACCGTCTTTACTCAGAAAATTCTGAATATCCCCGGAAAGATTGAACTGATAAACCACAAGACCAAATATTCCAAAGAGCAGCAAAACTCCAATAATTGCCAGATAAATATTTGCTTTTCTCTGGGCTATTTTGGTAATATGGATTAATTTTTCAATTTCTACATTGGATGTTACCGGAGAGACTTTTCCGTCAGATAAGTATTGGGTAGTTATTTTATTGAGTTCTTTTACTTTGTAATTAAAGTCTCCCTTTAACTGGTTGCGTATATTCTGCATATTATCAAGAACATGATCCATTTCATCGGGAATGGTTTCTGTGAATGTTTCTCTTAACCTCTTGGCTATAGTTGGTGATTTTCCGTTGGTTGAAATGGCAATTTTAAGGCTTCCTTTTTTCACAATAGAGCCTAAATAAAAGTCACACAGATCCGGTTTATCTGCAATATTAACCAAGACACTATTCTGATGGGCCTGTTCTTTGATCTGTTCCGCCAGTACGATATCATTTACAGCAACAATGGCCAGATCGGTGTTCTTAAAATCATTATTGTTGTAGGGTCTTTCATGCAAAGTTATATTAGGGTATTGATTTTGTAAAGCTCTGACTTCCGGAATGATTTCCTTAGCAACGAGTCTTATGGAAGTTTCAGGTGAATTTCCAAGTACAGATTCTAATTTTTCAAGAGAAATCCTGCCACCACCAATGATCAGTAATGACAAGTTTTCAAGCTTTAAGAATATGGGATATAGGGAGTTACTCATCTTGATTAAAGTTTTAGATCATAGGTGAAAGCGAGATAATACAATCCTCCGATTTCAGGTCCGGCGGCGTATTGAAAATAACGGCGGTTGAGCAGATTGGTAGCCCCTATTTTTATATTCGCATGGATCTCAGGAAGTTTCCATGTTGCCTGGGCATCTAGGGTATAATATGACGGTATTTCTCCTGAAGCTAAAGGACTTTCCCACATAAAGCTGTTTTGCCATCTTGCAACCACTGTAAATCCGATATTCTTAACAATCTCCCTATTTCCAACACTTACATTAACCATCCATTTTGGGGTATTGAATGCGGTAATAAATAGGTCTGAATTATTGTTGGAAGCAAGGTCATTATAAGAGATATTGGCGTTGATATTATAATTTTTAATAACATTATACCGGACTCCTAAAGAAGTTCCATAGCTTTTATAGGTTGTATTACTGTTTGTATAGACTCTGTATCGGTCCTGTTTGCTACGGTCCAGCATAGCGAGAACAGCTGTATTGCTTCCTACCTGGCTGTTTTTAGGAACGGCAACTTCTACCTGGCCAAGAAACCCTTCGTAGATGTTGTAATAGAAATCCCAGTCCAGTACTAGTTTATTATTAAAAAATACAGATTTATAGCCTACTTCAAATGAATTGATCTTTTCAGGCTGCAGTTTTTGCAGGTTGGCAACGGTCAAAAGCTGTTGACGGTCCTGTGCCGCCTGACTTTGACTTTTTCCTCCGTCTACATCTGCATTTACAGCAGAAGTAAATCTGTCGATAGAAGCCAGTGTGTAAGAATTTTCCAGATAGCCTAATCCTTCATTTACTTTAGAAAGGCCTCCCACTCTTCGTACATTTCCGTTGTTGACGAAAGAAAGAGCCTCAAAAAGTGAAGGAAAACGGTATCCGTTTTGAAAAGAAGCCCTGAAATTATGTTCATTAACAGGGGAATAAACAATACTTATTCTCGGGTTCAGTTTGGATTCAAATTCCGGATTTCTGTCAATCCGTAACGCAGCATTCAGTTTTAATTTGTCATCAAAGAAAAGTTTGGTAATCTGAGCAAATACACCATACTTCTGATAGATAACATCTTTCCCGAATGTACCGTTAGCTAAAGGAATATTTCTTTCACTCACCGGTCTGTTGAAGTCTACAAAGTTGTTCCCATCCGGAGTTATACTGTATAATCGGTAATCTACACCGGCAAGAAGATTGAATATTTTTACAAAGCGGGTCAGATCATAGGTGAGCTCGCCCTGATAAAAACGTGATTTTTGTTCCAGTTTAGCACCACCGGTTGCCGGTGCTCCTGCAATTCCGGCATTGGCAGAATCCCAGTTATTAATTCCGATAATGGTATTTTTTAACTCTTCAAAAGCTGCAGTTCCAGGGACTGCTCTATTTTTATCAGCTTCCAGACGGGCCAGAATAAACGCATTATTGAGGCTTTGCCCCGCATTGAGATTATTCTGAAGACTTGTCTGAAATATATTTTTCCAGTTGGTATTCGAAAGATTGGTGAGATCCAGGTTGTCGGCTAACGGTTTCAGATTGTAGGAATCTCCGGTATTTTCAATGGAGACATAGGCTCTGAAAGTCAATTCTTTGCCCGTAAGTTCTATCTTATGATTTTGAACGGTGGCATTCTGTAGCCTGATTTTATTTCCTCTTTGAAATGTCCCGTCCAGTAATCCGTACCGATATACATAGGAAGCTCTCCACTGATCTCCAAAACGGTAATACAGCCCTGCATCAAATTTTATATTTTTCACCTCCGGGCTTACCAGGTCTTTTTCCAGATATCCTGTTCTGGAAACATTAAAAGTCGTAGGTTTTCCATTATAGTCAACCTTTACGGCAACTCTGTTATTTCTTTCGTCACCGTATTTATTCCAGAGATCTTCAGCAGGATTATTTGCCAAAGAAAAATGAGGATTGGCAGTGATCAGTGAATTGGGATTTTGATCCGTATGATTGTCTGAAATCCAATCTACTCCACTGAAGTAAGAAGCATTCACTTTAACAGCCCAGTTTTTATTGAAAACTTTTGCAAACCGAATGGCACTTTCTCCCAGAGAAGATATTTTATGACTGACATTGTCCACATGATTAATCCCACCACGAAAGTAAACACTTATTCCCTGGGAGGTAAAAGGATCTTTTGTCTGGAGGCTTGCCAACCCGTTAATGGCATTCATCCCATACAGGGCAGATGCCGCTCCCGGAGTCACTTCCATAGACTGAATGTCTAGTTCGGTGGGACCTATTGCATTTCCCAGGGGTACTCCCAGTGTTGCAGACTGTACATCTACGCCATCCACCAGCTGCATAAACCGGAAATTATTAGGTGAATTGAAGCCTCTGGAATTGGGGATCTTCAATGTGAGGCTCGAGGTCAGCAATTGAAGTCCTTTCACATTTTCCAACGTTTCATAAAAGGAAGCTGCCGGGCTCTCTCTGATGGTTTTGATATCAATTTTTTCAATGGCTATCGGAGATCTTAATATTTTTTCAGGAAGCCTTGATGCTGAAATAACAACAGCATCAATAATGGTGTTCTGAGGATTAAGCCCGATGGTTATTTTATTGGAAGAAGAAAGAACTTCAACCGTTTGACTGCTAAAGCCGTCTTTATTAATCACCAATCGGAATGGGATGGTAACTCTTGTTCTTATCTTAAAATTACCCAGCTGATCCGTTAGTGCTGTGTCTTCCGTATTTTCTATCTGTACCTTTACCGAATCAATCCCTTTTTTTGTACCGGTATTTTTGATCATTCCGCTTAATTCAATAAGCTGCTGCTGTGCTTCTGCCAGGTTAAAAAATAGAAATGTAAAGGCAATAATACCTGCTTTTGGCAGAAAGGTTCCTTGTTTTTTGTTTTTCATTTTTCTTCATTTTTTAGGTTGAGAATGAAGCTGTCTGAACTTTTTTAATAAAACACCATATTTTTTACCACAAAGACTTAAACACTTTAGTTATTTTCAAGTGAAAATCTTCCTGTATAAGAAGTACACTTACTTTCTTGAAAAACTCAGATTTCCCTAAGTATTCTAATTTAGGTAGGGTATATTCCACTCCTCCGGAGGGGTGACAAACCAGAGGTTTTATGGGTGGTTGACTACATTATAAAAGTTAAAAAACAGCCTGATTAGTATTGTGATTTGAAAATCAACAACACATACACATTCGTTCGCCTAAAAGAAGAAATTGTTGGTTTGGTTTTTTCCGGTCATAAAAAAGGCTAGTCATATTTTCAATTTTAGTTTTTTTAATAAAGAATGCTTGAGCCTAAGGGGCTTTCAGCCACAAAAGAGACAAAAGATTATATATAAACATTTGAGTTCACTTAAGTACGTGTACAATAATGCCGTGTAAAAGGCCACCTAAGTCTTCTGAAAATCTCTCATTTTCCTGAATATTCCCATTTAGGTACGGTATATTCCCCTCCTCCGGAGGGGTGGCAAATCAAAGATTTGACGGGATGGTTGACAACAGTATAATTTGTGGTTTCGAATAAGATGCATACTATTATTTTCAATGTAAAGTTTGTAAGTAACGGTACGAAAAATCACCAAATGTTTCTTCTGTATGTCTTTTGTTTACATAGATCCCGAAAAGTTCATCCAAAGTGGTAAGAATCTCTTCTTCGCCAATATTTTCTTTAAATTTTGTATTAAGGCGCATTCCCAATCTATCCCCTCCAATATGAAGATTATACTTACCATAAGCAGTCCCTACAAATCCGATTTCCGCATTAGGAGATCTTCCACAGCCATTGGGGCATCCCGTCATACGGATGGTGATGTCTTCCTGTAAAAGTCCATGTCTTTCAAGGATAGGCTCTATTTTAGTTACTAAAGAAGGCAGATAACGCTGTGCTTCCGCTAAGGCCAGTGAACAGGTATTTAAGGCTACACAGGCAACAGAATTTTTACGAAGGGCACTTGCCTGATCAGTATAATCTGAAATCCCATATTCTTGAAGAAGGCTTTCAATTTCGGTTTTATCCTCTTCATTGATGTCAGCAAGAATAAGGTTTTGGTTACAGCTGAAACGGAAATTAAGTTTCCCGGTTTGGGCTATTTTTAATAACCCTGACTTTAAAGGATATTCCTGGGTATCTAAAACGCGGCCATGTTCTACAAACAAAGTATAAAACCATTTCCCTTCATGATTTTGAATCCAGCCGTAGCGGTCTTTTCTCTGTTCAAACTTAAACTCTCTGGCTGGCTCAAAGCTAAATCCTGTTCTTTTCTCAACTTCGGACCTGTACTGGTCAATTCCAAGTTTGTCAATTGTATATTTTAATCTTGACAATTTTCTGTCGCTTCTGTTTCCGAAGTCTCTTTGTACTGTGATAATTTCATAGACCGCCTGCAGTACTTTTTCCTCAGTATCTACAAAACCAAGAACAGAAGCAAGACGGGCATAGGTAGCTTCGTTTCCGTGAGTAGCCCCCAATCCTCCTCCGGCAGCAATATTATAGCCAACAATTGTATTGTTCTCAATAATGGCAATCAAGGCGATATCATTGATGAAAACATCCACATCATTATTCGGAGGAACTGCAATTCCTATTTTCAGTTTTCTGGGAAGATATCTATCCTGATACAGTGGATCTTCTTCAGCTTTTCGATCTACAATAAGCTCATCATCAATCCAGATATCATAATAAGACTGAGTCTTCGGAAGGCACATTTCACTGATCTTGCCGGCCAGCTCATAAGCCTCCTGGTGTAGCGGTGATTCAGAAGGATTGGCGGTACACGTTACATTCCTGTTGACATCTCCGCAGGCTGCGATAGAATCAAGATGCTGCAGATTGAAACTCTGAATGGTTGGTTTTAAATGTGACTTTAAAATACCATGCAGCTGGATGGTCTGCCTTGTTGTAATTTTTATGGTTCCGGTAGAATGATCTTCTGCTGTTTCATTCAATCCTATCCATTGATCTGAAGTTAAAAATCCCCCGGGAAGTCTTAATCTTATCATATAAGAATACAGCCATTCCAGTTTTTTAGAAACCCTCTCTTCCCTTCTGTCTCTGTCATCCTGCTGATACATACCATGAAACTTGATCAGGGTCTGATCATCTTCTCTGATGGCGCCTGTAAAATCATCGGAAAGGCTTTCCTTTAATGTTCCCCTAAGGCCGTTACTCCCGGTTTTAATTCTTTCTACCGGTGAAAGGTTATCTTTATTGCTCATAATTGTTTCTTTTAATTGTCCATCACAGTTTAATAAACATCCTTGGCATATCTGCCACTCAGTTCCATGTCTTCCAGATAATGAATAGCCTGTTCTTTACTTCGTTTTCCCTCACGCTGAATGATATTGAGGAGTGTTTCTTGCACATCTCTACTCATAGGTTCTTTAGCGCCACATACATACACAGAGGCACCGCCCTCAAGCCAATGGAAAACCTCCTGGGCTTTTTGCTCCAATTTGTGTTGTACATAGATTTTTTCG
Organism: Chryseobacterium rhizosphaerae; assembly: GCF_003385455.1. Taxonomy (GTDB): domain Bacteria; phylum Bacteroidota; class Bacteroidia; order Flavobacteriales; family Weeksellaceae; genus Chryseobacterium; species Chryseobacterium rhizosphaerae. Next base: position 7,107 of record NZ_QNUF01000007.1, read on the forward strand.
GCTGTATCCCGGGAAAAAGCAAGGTCTAAATGAGTGAGGCTGCCTGTTTTCAGGAAGTCCTGAAGTTCAGACTGATAAATGAAGTCTGATACAAAATTGCGGTCTCCGAAAAAGAGCCAGTTTCTACCTTCTGCACTTATAGCATCCCGTTCCCAAAGGAATGATCTGAAAGGAGCAATGCCGGTTCCGGGGCCAATCATAATAATATCTTTATCGGCGTCAGGTAATCTGAAATGGCCGGCATCCTGAATATAGAAATCTACAATCTCTCCTTCAGTAAACCCACTTAGAAACCCACTGCACAAACCACTGTGTTTCTGATGGTCAACAAGGAATTCCGATTTGGCAACGGTGATATGAATTTCATTTTCACCATGAGCCTCCAAAGAAGAAGATATGGAATACAGACGCGGCGCCTGACCTGTTAAGATCTGAATGATTTCTTCAAATTCCTCAGCTGTTTTTACAGGATAAATTCTCAAAAGATCAAGAAGACTTAAACGTACTTCAGGAATAGAATGCCCTGTGATCTTTGCATATTGGCTGACTACATTTTTTAAGAGATAGCTGATATTAAGGTGTTTGCTGAGGAGTTGTTCTACACTGTCCGTTACTTTTGCGGTTTCAATGTTCTTTTTAGGATCAATCCCTGTGAGGCTGATAATTTCCTCAACCACTGATTTTGAATTGAAAGGGATAATACCCAGTGCCGCACCTGGTTGATATACAAGCGGTTCATCTGTTTCTATCTCAATATGATAGGTTTCTTTTTCAGAAGTAATATCATTCAGATTGATCAGAGAAGAAACCGTTCCCCGGTATTTCTTTCTTCCTGATGATATTTTGGGAGCAGAGCTGTTCTTTGACAGGTTATCTGAAGTTTTATTCACGGTTTCAAATACCTGTTCTATCCAATGGGCGGCTTCCTGCTCATAGTCTATATCACATCTTTTCAAGGGAATAATACGTTGCCCTCCTAATATTTCAAAACGGTAATCTACCTCTTCGCCAGTTTTGCAAAACTGAGGATAACTGCTGTCACCCAGGGCTAAAACCCCAAATTTCAGATCGGTGAGATTGATTTCATTCTCATGGATATAATCGTAAAATTTCTTTGCAAGAAGAGGCGGTTCTCCTTCTCCCTGTGTACTGATGATAACAAAGAAAAATTCTTCTTTACCCAGATCTTTTGGTTTATACTGGGAAAGGTCTGCCAGTTTAACCTGAATTCCCTTTTTCTTGATAATTCCCGCTAAACCGGTCGCCAGCTTTTTACTGTTTCCGGTTTCCGTACCATACGCTAAGGTTATCTTTTTTACAGTATTCTGATGGTTAACTTCAGTTGATAAAGGTGGTAAGGTAGCCGTGAGTGAAGATCCACCGGCAATACCTGCCAAATAGCCACTTGCCCAGATGGCTTCATCTCTGGAAAAATCACCGGAGATCTTTTTAAGGACGTTCAGTTTAGTTTCAGACAGCATATTCAAAGAAATTTTGAGTTTTTGATATAAGACTTCCGTTTTCCACCGATTTAAAATATAAACCTTCCTGTTCTGCATTTTCCAACCAGGAGAATTCTTCATGAAGATGTACTATTTTACCAATGATCACCAGGGAAGGTGAAGCAAAATTTTTATTTCCAAAAGTTTCATTAAAATCATCAAATGAAGAGGTATACACTTTTTGATAAGGTGTAGTAGCCTGCTCGATAACCGCTATTTTTTTGTCTTTAGAAATTTCAAGCTGTTTTAGCTTTTCTACAAGATCTGTAAGATTTCCTTTAGACATATAAAAAACAAGGGTATCATTGGTAACAGCCAATTCTTTCCAATATTCTTCAGTAAGAATTTCAGATTTATAATAGGTCAGAAATCGGACAGATGTTGAATATCCTCTTGCTGTCAGAGGCATCCCTGCAAATGCGGCGGCTCCTAAAGCGGCTGTAATTCCAGGGATAATCTCATAGGGAATATGGTGTTTTTTTAAAACCTGCAGTTCATCCAGAATATTGGAGAATATGGATACATCTCCTCCTTTAAGCCTTACAACTGTTTTATTCTGAAGAGCATAATCAACCATCAGGGTATTGATATGAGTCTGAGGAGTAGATGCATTTTTACTACATTCTTTGCCTACGTAGATGACTTCTGTATTTTCATTGACGTAAGTTTCCAGGATCTCAGGACTTACAAGACGGTCGCATAAAATGACATCCGCCTTGGCAATGGCTTTTGCGGCTTTTACGGTAATCAGTTCAGGGTTGCCGGGCCCTGCACCGATAAGGTAAACCTTTGGTGATTTTATAATTGTTTTCATTGAAAGTCGGTGTTAGTTGGGGATTTTAGAAGAGTCCTTCTACAGACAGATACCTTTCTCCGGTATCGTAGTTGATGGTAAGGATTTTAGCGTTAGACTGTATTTCAGGTAAATGTTTTGCTATAGCAGCTAAAGCAGCTCCGGTAGAGACGCCTACGAAAAGGCCTTCTTTTTTTGCTGCATTGATTGCATATTCATAGGCTTCTTCTTTACCAACGGTAATCACTCCGTCCAGAAGACTAATATCTAATATGGAGGGTACAAATCCGGCTCCTAAGCCCTGTAAAGGATGTGGTGCAGGACTTCCTCCACTTAATACAGGAGATAATTCCGGCTCTACAGCGAATACTTTTACATTGGGATAGGCTTCTTTTACCACTTTTGCAATGCCGGTGATATGTCCTCCGGTTCCTACTCCTGTAATAATATAATCCAGGCCGTCAGGGAAGTCTTTTAAAATTTCCTGAGCTGTAGTTTCTGTATGGATATTTACATTGGCGGGATTATCAAACTGTCTTGGAATCCATGAATTGGGGGTTTCCTCTGCCAGTTCGTTGGCTTTTTCAATGGCCCCTTTCATTCCTTTTTCCCTTGGAGTAAGCACAAACTGGGCACCATAAGCTTCCATGATTTTGCGTCTTTCAATACTCATGCTGTCAGGCATTACAAGAATAAGTTTGTAGCCTTTTACTGCAGCAACCAATGCAAGGCCGATTCCTGTATTTCCACTTGTCGGCTCTATAATGGTGCTGTCCTGGTTTAATAATCCTTTGGCTTCTGCATCTTCAATCATAGCCAATGCAATTCTGTCTTTAATGCTTCCTCCGGGATTGTTTTTTTCTAGTTTAATCCAGATTTCATGATCCGAATTGAAAAGCTTATTAATTTTTACGACAGGCGTATTCCCAATCGTTTCCAGTGTATTCTGAAATTTCATATCCAATATAATTTTTTGTTTTCTGTTTTATATAACAAAGGTTAATGATTCCGGTAATGAACTGTTATCCTTTATTTTGATTTCACTTTTATGATAAACCAGAGAATGAGACGGAACATCCTGTGTGATCCAGACATTTCCTCCAATAATACTTTCTCTGCCAATGGTTGTACTTCCTCCTAAAATAGTGGCTCCCGAATAAATAATCACATGATCCTCAATATTGGGGTGTCTTTTCTGATTGGCTTTTTCTTTGGAAACATTCAAAGCTCCAAGGGTGACTCCCTGATATATCTTGACATGATTTCCAATGACCGTAGTTTCTCCAATGACGATCCCTGTTCCATGATCTATAAAAAATGATTTCCCAATGATGGCCCCTGGATGAATATCAATCCCCGTTTTACTGTGGGCATATTCTGAAATGGCACGTGGCAGTATCCTAACCTTCTGATTCCATAGCTGATGGGAAATACGATATACATAGGTGGCAAAAAATCCGGGATACGCAAGGTATATTTCTTCTATAGATTCTGCTGCAGGATCAAATTGCAGGATAGACCGTGCATCCAGCACCAGCTGATCATAAAGTTCAGGCAAAACCTCAAAGAATGTATTCACATTAGTTTCCGCTTCTTTTTCACTTCCCGTTATTATAATGATCATATTAAAAAGGCTGTCATGTAAAGCTGCAAAGCTCTTTTTCAACTGATCCTCGGTGTCGATTCTTTGGGGAAGAAAAAGCACCTGATACAAATCTTTAACGAAAGCTTTGGTTTTTGTTTTATCAAAGAATTCATGAGTCGTATTTTGTTTACTTTGATGAATTCTTTTGATTAAATTATCGTGGGTTGCCATTTTTTTATTGAATTATACAGGCGGCAACGGTAGAATTGGATGTTTCATCCACTAAAATTGCAGATCCTGTTTTTTTATTATTGATAAAACTGTCATAGACCAAAGGCTGTGCTGTCCGGAGTGTCACTTTCACAATTTCATTAAGCCTGATCTCTGTATCTGTCTTTTCCTGAGTAAGGGTATTAACATTAATCTTGTAGTCTACCTCTTTTACCACAGCCTTTACCAGCCTGCTGTTTTGCTGCAATACATATTTATTCCCCGGTTGCAGCGGCTTCTGATCCAGCCAGCATAAGAGAACTTCCAGATCCTTTTCTGCATTCGGAAGCTGTTCTTCGGTAGCAAAAAGATCTCCTCTGCTGATATCTAAATCGTGAGTAGTATGGATAACGGCAGGCTGCCCTTCAAACGCTTCCCCTTGTTCCTCTCCGTTGATCTCAATTTTAGAGATTTCAGTGATCAGGCCTGCCGGAAGAATATGAATCTTGTCTCCTTTTGTAAATTTCCCACTGATGATCTGCCCTGCGTAGCCTCTGTAATCATGCAGTTCCTCTGTTTGAGGTCTGATCACATACTGAACCTGGAAACGGTTCCCGGTATTCAGTTCTTCATGCAGGGTTACCTGTTCCAGATAATCCAGTAGAGAATTCCCATCGTACCAATCTGTTCTGGAAGATTTTGAAACGATATTATCTCCTTTCAATGCTGAAATCGGGAAATAGCTGACATCATTCAGTCCCAGATTATCCGCAATTTTTGAATAGTCGGACTTTATTGCATCAAAAACATCTTCAGAATAATCTACCATATCCATTTTATTGATGGCTACTGCTACTTTTTTCAGTTTTAGTAATGATGCGATGATAGAATGTCTTCTCGTCTGTTCGATCACTCCTTTACGGGCATCGATAAGAATAACCATCAGATCGGAATTGGATGCTCCGGTAATCATATTCCGGGTATACTGCACATGGCCGGGAGCATCAGCAATAATAAATTTTCTCTTTGGGGTTGAAAAATAGCGGTAAGCCACATCAATAGTGATTCCCTGCTCTCTTTCTGCACGTAAACCGTCTGTTAAAAGCGCAAGATCTACCCCGTCTTCGTTTTTGTTTTTAGAATGTTTTTCAAGTACTTCAAGCTGATCCTGTAAAATACTTTTACTATCGTAGAGCAGTCTTCCGATCAGGGTACTTTTACCGTCATCTACGCTTCCTGCTGTTATAAATCTTAATATATCCATCTGATTTAATTATAAATAATACGTGATAAATAATAATTGATCGAGAGTGTCTTCCATAAATTATTGATCAATTCTCTTTTATCATCAATTAGAAATAGCCTCCTTTTTTCCGGTCTTCCATTGCGGCTTCTGTTACCCTGTCATCAATACGGGTTTCTCCACGTTCTGAAATTCTGGTCGCAACAATCTCTTCGATTACAGCGTCAATAGTTTCGGCCTTAGATTCCACTGCAGCAGTACACGTCATATCTCCTACGGTTCTGTACCGGATCTTTTTTGTTGTTACTACATCTTCCGGTTCTAAAAAGACATGTAAAGAGTTTGCAAGCCACTGTCCGTTAAAGTCTACCACTTCTCTTTCGTGCGAAAAATAAATAGAAGGCAGTTCAATTTTTTCTCTTCGGATATAGTTCCAAATATCGAGTTCTGTCCAGTTACTGATGGGAAAAACCCTTACATTTTCTCCTTTATGGATTTTTCCGTTAAAGATGTTCCATAGTTCAGGACGCTGAAGTTTGGGATCCCATTGCCCAAATTCATCACGGACTGAGAATATTCTTTCTTTAGCACGGGCTTTTTCTTCATCTCTCCTTGCTCCTCCGATACAGGCATCAAATTCAAATTCTTCAATGGTATCCAGCAAAGTATAGGTCTGCAGCCAGTTTCTGCTGGGGAATTTACCTTTAGCCTCAGTAAGTTTTTTACGTTGTATCGTATCTTCCACTTTTCTTGCCACTAAATTAACATCCAGTTGCGCTACCAGCTGATCCCGAAATTCCAATACCTCCGGAAAATTATGTCCGGTATCAACATGTACAAATGTAAACGGGATCTTTCCGTGTATAAAAGCTTTCCTTGCCAGGTGAGCCAGCACAATACTGTCTTTTCCTCCGCTGAATAATAAGGCAGGGCGTTCAAACTGTCCTGCCACTTCTCTTAATATATAGATCGATTCGGACTCCAGCTGATCCAGATAATTTAAATGATGTATTGACATTTTTTCTTTTTTATTGATGAATATGTAAACCGCATTCTTTTTTGTTGGCATCTTCCCACCACCAGCGGCCTGCTCTGAAATCTTCTCCTTCTTTAATGGCTCTTGTACAGGGCTCACATCCTATGCTTACAAATCCTTTTTTGTGAAGAGGATTATAAGGTAAATGATGTGTTTTTACATAGTCTGTCACCTGTTCTGAGGTCCAATTGAGAAGCGGATGAAATTTGATAATTTTATTATCCGGGTCCCATTCCAGCTGCGGCATATGCTGTCTGTTGGCAGAATGTTCTGACCGAAGTCCTGTGATCCATACTTTGTAACCTTCCAATGCTTTTTTTAAAGGATGTACTTTCCGGATTGTACAGCACATCTTCCTATGCTCTACTGATTGATAAAATGAGTCAGGTCCGTTTTCTGAAACAAAAGACCTTATTTCTTCCGTATCCGGATAATAGACTTTGATATTCTTTTTGAAAAATGCTCTTGTATTGGTCCAGGTTTCATAGGTCTGTTCAAAAAGCCTTCCTGTATCCAATGTAAAAATCTCTACCTCCAGATCTTTTATCAGATGCGTGATGACCTGATCTTCATAGCTGAAACTGGTCGAAAAAATAACCTTCTCAGGGAATCTTTCTGCCAGAATTTGAAGACCGCTATTTTGGAAAGAAGCCACAGGGACCTCTTTCAGAAGTTGATCAAATTCTTTTTTCAGATTGTTTTCCATATCCAATTGAAATTAATTACTGCAAATATATATAAAATTCTATAACTCCTATCAAATTAGTAGAATTTAAATGAAAAAAAATTAATCTTTGTTGATAAACTTAGTGAGAGTGGCCTCCATCATGCTATTTCTGGTTTTTTCACGAACGATAATAAGTTCATTTCTAAGATAACAGGTAGCTTCATCTACGCAGTCATCGCATGCTTCGTAGAAGTTTAAAGATACACAAGGAGTAAGAGCGATAGGCCCATCAAAAATACGGTAAATGTCTGCTAATGAAACTTCATCAGGGGATTTAAGCAAATAATATCCTCCAACTTTTCCCTGTTTGCTGTTAACGAGCTTAGCTCTTTTAAGTTCAAGAAGAATTTGTTCGAGAAATTTCTTGGGAATGTTCTCATCCAATGCAATAACGGAAGTGGGCAGAAAGCCTTGATTGTAATTTCTTGCTAATCTGACCATTGCTTTCAGTGCGTATTTGCAACGTTTCGACATCATAATTCCTGCAAGTTATAACAAATTATCTGATAAATGAAATCTAATCAGAAACTGGTTTATAATTAAGTGATAAAAGAGATAGCCTTACTGAGTGTTTCAGGTTGCTATCAATTTCAACCCTTATAGGTTTTAGAAAATAGGCTGTCGAAAAGTTCACTTAAGTTTAAGGAAATTAAAAGATTGCTAAAGTATTTCTAAACCTTATAGGTTTTAGAAACCTATAAGGTTTGTGTTTCTCAATACCATATTGAATCAATATAAACCATTAAGAGATTACCACAATTAAGTATAAGGCAAGCCGTAAACAGCCTGTTGAGAAGTTTATTTAAGTTTAAGAAAATCTTGATTTTTTTAAAAATAGTACAATTGAAGGACTGCACATTCCCCCTCCTCCGGAGGGCTGGCAAATCTTCGATTTGACGGGGTGGTTTATTACACTCTGGTTAGTTTTCCTGTAAAACAAAATAAGCCAGTACCCTATCCTCTCGTTGCAGATTTTCGATTCTTTGAAAACCGCTTTTTATAAGAACTTTTTGAGATCCTATATTAGCGAGATCGGTTACCGCAACAATGTCTTTCTGTTGGTTTAAGGACAGACAATGTTCCACAAGTGCTTTGCATACTGTGGTTCCAAGGCCTTTGCCCCAATAATTTTCGGCTAAAGTATACCCTATTTCTATCTGCTCCGGATGATCAAGGAAAACTCTGGCCAGGCACATTCCTACAAAATCATTGTTTTGTACATTGAATATTCCCCATCTGCTGAAAGGTCCTTCTTTATAGTCTGATAATGCCTTTTCAAACATTTCTTTATATTCTTCAGGTGTTTTATAGGGCAGGTATCGGGTAACATTTTCATCTTCAAACAGATCGAAGAACAAAGTAAATTCCTGAGGTGTAAATTCACGGATGATGATTGTATCGTTTTTATAATACATAAGAATACGGTGTCATATAATTTGAAATGAATGAATAAAAATAAGTAAATAAACTAAGAACTGCTAGCAAAATAGATCATATTAATAAAAAAAATGGGCTTAAAAATTAAGCCCAATCCATATTTACCCCATGAATATCATCTTCATCATTCTACTGTTTTTACAATAGTATTTCGTTACTAGTTTATTTAAAAAGTTTTAAACCAATCTGTTACTGCTTTAAAATAATAGTCGGGAGGCTGATGCCCCAGAAGACCTCCGCCACCAGAGTATTGTCCACCCTGGTATAAGGTAAGCTTTACCTGAGACGTTCCGGAATAGGTTTCGGTAATATCTCCTTGATTTCCAATGGTATTTGTGGTGTATTGATTCTGGTCTCCTCCATTTTTCAATATCCAAAAATCAGCTCGCTGTATTCCGAAATCACCGTCAATACTATTGCTTCCAAAATGGTCATCATCCAGTCCAAAGAAGATCCAGACTGCTGTATTTCCCAGATAATTGGGCTCATTAATATAACTTCCATTATTTTCAAACCAATAAGGTCTGTTGGAGGCAACCGGAGCAATGGCTTTGAATACCCCTTTCAGAAAATAAGCTGTAACATTGGCCATATCACCTCCCCAGGAATGGCCTGTCGCGAAAATACGGTTGTTATCAACTGAATACGTATTCTTAATGAGTTCAAGAAGTTCTTTGGTAAACTGAATATCGTGCATCCCGTCAAAAGGAGCAGCATAATTTCCTAGTGCCCAGCCTTTGTCGTTTCCCCAGTTATACTTCTGGTCAGGGTAGACAAAAATGGTATTATCCATCAGTTTTTCCAACCCGGGTGTATTGGCATTCCAGCCCTTTCCCAGCCATTCATACATTTCTTTCCCTGTTGAATCGGTTCCTGCAAAAATAAATAGAACACGGTATTTTTTTGTACTGGAATAATTGGGCGGCAGAGAGATATAATAGCTTCTTTTATCTCCGGCGGCCGGAGAAAAGGTATATTCCTTTTGCCCGCTTGTTAAAGAATTTTTGGAAATAACTTCTGAATTCGCAAGCGGTTGAGCGTCTGGTGCTAAAGTGGCCAACTCTTTGGTTTCACAGGAATAACAAAACAGGAAACAGAGCAGAAATACAATCTTCAAAGTGCTGATTGCCAAAAAAGTGAGTGTTTTCATATCTATAATTTTGTAAATGATGTTTTTGATTAACTGAATCGTTCAGGGTTAAAAATGTTGATATCAACAGATGGTTTCTGTTCCTCTGCAATTTCGGAGACTGTTTTTCTAAAGATTGGGCCAAGGCTTAATCCCATCTTAATCCTTTACCATTTCAAAAATACATACAGTTAAAATAAAACCTTTTACTAATGATCATATTGTATCGATATAGCGTTTGATCCTATTTTTTAATGAATTTTTGGGAATATTTTCCTAAAGATGTTTCAATATCAATTAAATAAGTTCCGCTTAGGAAGTGTTTAACATCAACCTTATCACCAATAACTTTAGCATTCATTTTTCTTCCAAACATATCATGAACAGAAATTGACTTAATTTTCCCTTTTGTTTTAATATTCAACACATCAGAAACTGGATTTGGATAGATGGATGTTTCTGAGTTTGTTGTATCAACATCTGCAGTGGATAATGATAATGCACAAGGCGTTGTAATACTGCCATATGGTTGTGTATTGTATCCAAACTCAGTTACAGAATAACCTGAACCATTGGTCCCAACAATCAGTTTGAAATAGCCGTTAATATTGTAGCCTTCGAATTGGTTTCTAAAACCAACATAAGCGGTCTGGCCAGACCAGTTAGTGTATGTAGGGGTGTACACGTCAAGTTGTCCGGGAGTACCAATTGGGTAACCTATATTATTTGTATTAGTTATAGTGGTGCAAGCAGGAATTAAACTAATATTTCTTGTCCCCACCCCACATACTAATCCTTTCCAATAGGTTTCAAATTTTAATTGATTTGCTCCATAGTACCAAGCGCCATACCCTGCATCATCACTAAGTTCCGGGTTAATGATAAAATATTTCCAAGTTGCCCCGGAGTTGGTTGTTACTGTTGTTGCTGTTGGGTTGGCATAACTTTCCAGAGGAGTTCCTGTAACTATTTTATAGGGATTTTTGTAAGAAAAAGTTAATGCCAAAGCTGTAGTTGATCCTAATGAAGTTACGCCTCCTGTTATAGCCCGATCTAGGAACGTAATTGATGAATTCAGGACCTGACTTTTAGGATGACTGGTTGCCGCACCATTTATGGTAAGTGTAGCAGTAGTAGGGCTTGTAACTGCTATAGTTGCTGTTAGTCCTGCTGGTAATGAAGAAGTGAAATGTGTTCCTGCAGTAAGAGTTGTTCCATTTGGTACGGCAAATGTTGCTCCGTTTAGGGTAATGGTTGATGTAGGGACAGATGCTACTGTTCCATCTAATGACACGACTCCATTATTGTTTAAGTTCTCTGTAAATGTACTGTTGCTAAGGGTTAATTTAGGTGGAGTATTGGCAACTCCGGTTGCGGCTAAGTTGGCAGATTGCCATAAATTTATTCGCGAAGGATGATTTAATGCTGCTAGCATTCTGTAAATTTGTCCATTGGTAAACATTTTATAACAACCGGAAGAACCGTTGTATCCCATATAGTTTTCAACGTTCACTTTTTGTCCAAGACAATTGTTACCAGTTGTACATCCTAATCCGGAAGAATTATTTTCTACAGGTGTGTCAGCAACTCCATCACCATCATTAGTTGGGTTTGCAGTTGAACATGGAACATTAAACGTGTGCTGAAGATTTAACCAATGCCCAAATTCGTGAGTAAATGTATCAGAAAACTCGTTTGAAGCCACTGTTCCTGCAGCATTAAATATATAACGTCCATTATAAACAACTCTGGCTGTATTTACTGAAGTCATGTATGAATCCGGATACCAGGCAACTCCTGATTGATATAAATCTTTATTAGAATATAGATCATTTTGTATATACACATTCATATACTTTGTATTATCCCATGCATCTGCGCCAATTTCTGCATCATATCCGCCTCCATTGCCATATCCACCTTTGAAAGGGTGAAAAATCACTCCGCTTGTTGCTTTTCCAGTTGGATCAATTTTAGCTAATCGAAATTCAACACTTAATGCTCCTCTGATAGATTGGAAATCAGGATCAACAGTATTTGAATCAGTATTAATTCCATTGAAATTTAAGTTGATTTGTTCCAGTAAGTCAACTACTTTTTGGTAATTTACTTTTACATTACTTTGAGATTCTCCATAAACATGAAAAACCACAGGGATGATGTAGGTTGGATTGTTGATCCTATTATTCAATGAATTTTTGTTTGATCCCATTTTTTTTATGAAATCTTGGGTGTATTTCTCAAAATTTTCATATTCAGCCTTAGATTCCGGGTGCAGTTCAAAATGTTTTTTCATCATTTCATCTGCTTTACACTCATGAGGTCTATTTTCTTGAGCAAAACCTATTATTGGAAATAGGAACATAAATAATACTGATTTAATTTTCATGATTTTTTGGATTTGTTTGTTAATAAATTATTTGAATAATCCAATTGTTTCGGTTAATTGGATCTAGAATGATTTTAACTTGTCTGTAAATTTTGATAGTCAATATCTCCCATGCTTTTGTCTACAACTTTGCCATCCTTTATCATAAGTTCTGTGGGATAATGCTTATTCCATGATTGCTAATTTTCTGGAACTCTTTCTTTAAAAAAGTTTAAACAGGTTCAAATAGTAATTTTGTGTGTTATGTGATGTTTTTTTAACTAAATCTTTCAGGGTTGAATATCTTTATCTCAACCGTTGGCTTTTGGTCATTGGCAAGTTCTGAAACTGTTTTTCCAAAAATGGGTCCTAAACTTAAACCCATCATTCCACCGCCGCCTGCGATAATCAAGTTTTTTAATTGGGAAGATTGTCCTAAATAAGGAAGTCCATCCGGAGCACAAGGTCTGTACCCAAACCAAATGTCAGATTCTTTAGGTAATTCCACTTGAAAATCAGGAAGATATTGAGGGATAGACCCAACAATTCCTTCCACTCTTTTTATATTAATTTTATCCTGATGGGAAGCCAGTTCCATAGTGCCACCAAAGCGGATTTGCCCACCCATAGGGGTTACCGCTACTCTTGCCTCCAATAATAAGGCTGCATGTTCCATTGTATTGACAGGATTTACGGGCCGATGCATGAATGAATACCCCTTCCCCGGCATTAAATGGATTTTAATACCTGCTTTTTGGGCCAATTCAGGTAAAAATGAACCTCCTGTCATTACAAACCGGTCTGCGGTGAATCGGCTGTTATTTGCTATCACTGCTTTAATATAGCTTCCGGAAGTTTCAATGCCTGTTACTCTATGCTGAGTATGGAAAATGACACCATTACTTGTAAGGTAAGAGATCATTTGCTTCATCAGTTTCATCGGGTTCATATGCCCGTCACATTTGTAATTGATTCCTCCGATAACATCCAGTTTTGTGTTGGGCTCCAGTTCCTGAATTCCTTTCTGATCCAGAATATCAACTGCTAATCCTAAATTAATGGCTTTGTGGGCAAGTTCTGTTTCTTCTTCTGCTACTTTCTCAGTTTTATAGAGCATTAAAATACCGTTCTGGTTAAGCTCAAAGTCAAATTCCTCCTTTTGAGCAATTTCATTGTAAAGTGCACTACTGGCCAGATTAAGATCCCGGATTGCTGCTGCCGAGCGATCCACATGCTGCTGGTTGGAATGTTTTAAAAACTTTAATCCCCATGATATCAGTTTGGAATTGAGAGAAGGCCTGACATAAAAAGGACTTTTGCTGTCAAACATCCAGCGTATTCCCTGGGCAACCACTCCCGGGGCTGCCAATGGAGTAAAATGACTGGGAACAATCATTCCTGCATTGCCATAGGAGCAATTATTGGAAAGATTATTCTGTTCCAGGATTTCTACTTGCCAGCCTTTCTGTACGAGATAGTAGGCTGAAGTTAATCCTGCGATACCTGCACCGATAATAAGTGCTTTTCCTTTATTCTGTGTCATACGTTTGTTTACATAACCTGAAATCCCTGCCAGTAAGGATCTTCATCATCAATAATAATCTGATTATAACCGGTAATTCTTGCCCAGCCCTCAACTGATGGTATAATAGCCGGTTTTCCGTCAACAGTGGCTGTTCCTTCAATTCTTCCGATAAACTGAGAACCGATATAGCTTTCATGGATAAATTCTTCTCCTTCTTTCAATTTTCCTTGAGCATACCACTGGGCTATTCTTGCCGAAGTTCCGGTGCCACAAGGTGAGCGGTCTAAAGCGTTTTCGCCCACTAAAACTGCGTTACGTCCGCTGGCTTTAGGATCGGTAGGCTGACCTGTCCATTGGATGTGGCTTAATCCGGTAATATGTTCGTTTTCAGGATGGATAAATTGATACTTCTCATTGAGTAATTTTCGGATCATTTTCCCGTAATGAATAAGCTGGCTGGCTGTAAAATCAGAAATATCTCTGAAATTTTCCTGAGGGTCGATAATAGCGTAAAAGTTTCCGCCATAAGCAACATCTGCGCGTATTAATCCAAGATCCGGGCATTCCACTTCCAGATTTTCAGCATACAGGAAAGATTTTACATTTGTCAGCTTTACAGATTTTACTTTTTTTCCTTCCTGCACATAGTCTATGAGAATAAGTCCTGCAGGGGTTTCAACGCGTAGTTTTCCGGGAATTTTCGGAATTACCAAGCCTTCTTCTATGGCTATGGTTACAGTACCGATAGTGCCATGTCCACACATAGGAAGGCATCCGCTGGTTTCAATATATAAAACCCCGATATCATTATTTTCGTCAATAGGAGGATACAGAATACTTCCGCTCATCATGTCGTGTCCTCTGGGTTCAAACATAAGTCCTTTGCGGATCCAGTCGTATTCCTTCATAAAGTGAAGCCGGCGCTCCATCATGGAGTTTCCCTTTAAAATAGGTCCTCCACCTGCAACAAGACGCACAGGGCAGCCGCAGGTATGGGAATCTATACAAAAAAATGTTCTGTTCATGTTGTTTGCAATTTTAATGATCCTGAATTCACTTCTCCATCAACTATTCTGCGGATTTGTAGCGGATTTTCATCTTTCAGTTCTTCCGGTAAAAACTCGTCCGGCCAGTTCTGAAATGAAATGGGGCGAACAAACCGTTTGACGGCATCCGGTCCTACGGATGTAAAACGGGAATCTGTAGTAGATGGAAAAGGACCTCCATGCTGCATGGCATAAACCACTTCTACCCCTGTAGGCATTCCGTTGAATAAAAGCCTGCCACATTTATCCTTCAGAATATCAATTAATTTGATATTTAGACGTACATCTTCATCTGTAGCTGCTACGGTTATGGTTAACTGTCCTTTCAATGCCTGGGCAATCTGCAATATTTCTTCAGGAGTTTCACAAGCTACAATAATACCAAATGGCCCGAAAACTTCTTCACTTAATATACTATTTTGAATAAAATACTGAGCTGTAGTTTCCGTAACCATAGCGCGCCCCTCCCATTGATTGACTTCTGTAGTTGCTTCTGCAATGACCTCCACTCCCGGCTGTACAGCAGCGATACTTTTCAGTTTTTCGAAGTTTTCAAAAATACCTTTGTGCAGCATATTCACGGGGTTGATTTCCTGAATTTCATTTTTTAATGCGGCAATAAACCGGGTAAGATTTTCACCTTTTAAAGCAACAAATACTCCCGGGTTGGTACAGAACTGCCCAACACCCAGTGTTAAAGAGGATGCATATTCTTTTGCCAGCTCTTCTGCCTTATTTTCCAGTATATGTTCAAAGGCAAATACAGGATTGATACTTCCCATTTCTGCAAATACCGGAATAGGATTTTCGCGGCGGTTAGCGATATCAAATAAGGCTTTTCCTCCACCGAATGACCCTGTAAATGCTACAGCAAGGATATCTTTATGCTGGGTTAAATAAGTACCGATCTCATGAGAGACTCCGGTAATATGACTAAAGACTCCCTCCGGCCATCCGAATTGTTCCACAACAGCGGTTATAGCATCAGCCATTATTTGAGAGGTTTGAGGATGTGCAGGATGAGCCTTTACAATCACAGGACAACCTGCTCCTATAGCACTTGCGGTATCACCTCCAGCCGTAGAAAAGGCAAATGGAAAATTACTGGCTCCAAAAACCACTACAGGTCCAATGCCTATATTATATTTTCTTAAGTCTCCTTTTTGTTTGTCAGCTTTTGAAAGATCAATTCGGGGTTCTCCATATATTCCACTGGCTACTGCTTTTGCATAAGCCCTCCACTGTCCTGTTGTTCTGGCTTTTTCACCCGTGAGTCTTGCCAAAGGCAATGAAGTTTCAGCATGAGCCGTTGTCAAAAGTTCTTCTCCTAAAGCTTCAATCTGATCGGCAACAGCATTCATAAACGCCGCCCGTTCTTTTATGGTCGTATTCTTAAGGAACTGATAAGCTTCCGTAGCCCTCTGAATCCTTATCTCCATATTTTCTTTTGATGTTTCTACAATCATAGCTTGATGTATGGTGTTAATCTAGTGCCGGGCGGTTGCTTCTGCCCTCTTCAATGATCTTTTTAATTCTTGCTGCCTCCTCACCTTGCAGTTCAAGACGGGGTGCCCTTACATAAGGACTACTTATGCCTTCCGCGGTGGCAGCCAGCTTGATATACTGAATAAGCTTAGGGTGAATATCGAGTTCCAGCAATGGCATGAACCATCTGTAGATGGCAACAGCTTTATCGTACTCTCCTGCTTTAACAGAGTTGTACATGGCCATGGTTTCGTTGGGAAAAGCATCTACAAGTCCTGCAACAAGTCCATCTGCTCCGAGCATCAGTGTTTCCAGGCAAATGGTATCTACCCCTCCAAGAATTTTGATCCTTTTACCAAAACGGTTAATCATTCTGGTGACATTGGCCAGATCTCTTGTAGATTCTTTAACAGCTTGAATACTTGGGTATTCAATAAGCTCATCAAACATCTCAAGAGTAACATGAATTCCGTAATCTACGGGGTTGTTATAAATAAGGATAGGAAGATCCGTAGCGGTTGCTACTGCTTTAAAATAGGCTACTACTTCGTGGCTGTCAGCTTTATAGCGCATAGGGGGAAGAAGCATGAGCCCGTCCGCACCCAGTTCTTTTGCTTTTTGAGCAAAATATACCGCATTTTTGGTTGTATTTTCAGCAAGGTTAAGGATTACCGGGATTCTACCCTCTGTAATTTTCTTTGCATACTTCAGCAGTTCAAATTTTTCTTCAGTTTCCAATGCACTGGCTTCTCCTAATGTTCCTGCCAGGATAATTCCATGAACACCGGCTTTGATCTGGGCTTCTGTATTGTGGGCAAACATTTCAAAATCTATCTCACCTTCTTTTGTAAAAGGCGTTAATACAGCAGGATAAATTCCTTCCCAGTTTAGTTTTGTACTCATATCAAATAATATTTATCCAAAACTAGCAGAATTTCAAAATGACAAATGTTAATATTTTAATACATTATAACCGTATTTTAACATGTTGTCATTATTCTTCCATCGTAGCCTCCTTATAATGCTTCAGATATTCTTTGGGTGAATATTTCATAACAGACTTGAACACCCGGTTAAAATTGGTAAGGCTGTTGAAACCACTATTAAAAGCTACGGAAGAAATATTGTACATATTGCTGGATGTCAGTAGCCTGCAGGCTCTTTGTACACGCAGCTCATTCAGGTATTCGATATAGGTAATGCCGGTACGTTTTTTAAAGGATCTGCAAAATGCCTGAGGAGTCATACAGGCTTCTTTAGCAATATTATTTAGGGTAAGTTTATGTTGGGCAAAATTTTTCTTAATAAACGTTTGCGCGTCTATAATCCTTTTGTCGGTATCGGAAATATGATTGAGCAAATTCTTCTCTGATGATAAAGGAATATTCAGATGTCTGTTTTGCATGAGATGGTTTAAAATCCTTATGAAATCTATAATCTGATCTATTCCTTTTGTTTTTTGTAATGCGGCAATGCTTTCCCCTACATTTATTTTTAATTTTGAAGCCACTTTAAAACCTACCCCTGAAGTATCAATAAAATTTTTGAGCTCCTCAAATTCCGGTAAGTGGAAAAATGCGGCAATCTTTTTATGGGGATCAAAAAAAATAGAAATTGAATGAACCTTTTGTTTTTCATTTTTATCAACATCACCTCTGAAGACATGTGATTGATTGGCTCCAAGATAAAAAATATCACCTTCTTCAAAGGTAAAGAGATTCTGCTCTATAGCCAGTGTTCCATGTCCTTTGAGGATCCACATGATCTGGGTCTCCGTATGGCGATGAAAGTAAGGATAGAAATTAGGCATAATATCTTCCTGTATGCGGATACTTTTGTTGGTGTCAGCAGGTACTGAAAACTGGAGACTTTTCATAAAATCAAAACTTTATAGAGACAAATTATATAGGATGTTAAAATATTGCCGAATTTAAGCAAAATATGAACATTGAATATCATATTAAAATCCAAACTTTACATATTATTTATTTTAGTGAACAAAGCACTACAAATAGTACAAAATCGTAACTTTAAGCCTTTAAATAAAAAAGTATTCATAATATATGTTTTCAGCACAAACTTATCAAGACAGAAGAGCAATATTACAAAGCAATGTAGCTAATGGAATTTTACTGTTTTTAGGAAATATAGAGAATCCTGTGAATTTTGAACACAATCCTTATTATTTCCGTCAGGACAGTACTTATTTATATTATTTCGGGATTCAGGAACCCCGGATTGCAGCTATTATTGATATTGATGAAAATAAGACGATTGTTTTCGGAGACGAATTAAGTATCGATGATATTGTATGGATGGGCAGGCAGGAAACATTGAAAGACAAAAGCCTGAAAGCCGGTGTAGAGGAAACTTTACCTTATGCTGAGCTTTCTCAGTACCTTCTAAAAGCTCAGTCTTCCGGCAGAAAAGTGCATTACCTTCCTCCCTACCAGTCTTCCAATAAAATTTTGGTGGCGGATCTTCTAGGTATAAAAATAGCAGAATTACAGCCTTCTGTGGAGATGATCAAGGCTATTGTAAAACAACGTTCTATAAAGGAAGCCCAGGAAATAGTACAGATAGAAGAAGCGGTCAATGTATCTAATGAAATGCATCTGCTGGCCATGCGTATAGCCAGACCTGGCCGTAAAGAATATGAAGTGGCTAATGCGATCCAATATCTTGCAGCCAACAAAGAATGTCAGATGTCTTATCCTCCTATTGTAACGATAAACGGAGGTATCCTTCATAATCATTACCGTCTTAATACACTGAAAGAAGGGGATCTTTTCTTAAATGATTCAGGAGCTGAAACGGCGATGGGATATGCCGGTGATTTAACCCGGACGTTCCCAGTAAGCAGCACTTTTACTACAAAACAAAAGGAAATGTATGAAGTGGTACTGAATGCTTTTGAGAATGCCCAGCGTCTCCTGAAACCGGGAGTACGATTTAAGGATATTCACCTGAAAGCATCCCAGCATCTTGTAGAAGGTCTTATTGACCTGGGGCTGATGAAAGGAAATCCTGAAGAAGCTGTAAAAAACCATGCCCATACTCTATTTTTCCAATGTGGGTTAGGTCATATGATGGGGCTTGACGTACATGATATGGAGGATCTTGGGGAACAATATATCGGTTATACCGAACAAGAACCCAAGGATACCAAAACATTTGGGCTTAAGTCTTTACGCTTAGGAAAAGAATTAGAATCAGGATTTGTAGTAACGGTTGAACCCGGTATTTATATGATTCCGGAATTGATCGATATCTGGCAGTCTGAAAATAAAAATGCAGACTTTATTAATTATCATAAGGTCAATGAGTACCGAAATTTTGGAGGAATCCGTATAGAAGATGATTTCCTGATTACTGATGACAGCTACAGACTTTTGGGGAACGGACTGATTAAAACGGTTGCAGACATTGAAAACTACCGTGCAGAACATTTAGATTAATTGAAATACTATATATGAAGAACATAAAAAAAATAACCGTCATTGCTTTATATTTCCTGTGCCTGTCGCCATTAGCTGCGCAAAAAACACAGTGGACACCTGATGGCAATGCTTATTATTCATTTACTAAAAAAGGAATTGAAGTTGTTAACGTCCTGAACCCCGGAAAAGATCAGACTTTTTTAAACAGCAATGAATTAATTCCTTCCGGAAGCTCCACTCCTTTACAGGTACAGAGCTTTCAGGTATCTCCGGATGAGAAAAGTTTATTGGTTTTTGCCAATACTCAAAAAGTTTGGAGGGATAATACGCGTGGAGATTACTGGATTTTCGATAAAAACACTAAAAAGCTCACCCAGCTTGGAAAGGGCTTACCAACTGCCTCATTAATGTTTGCCAAGTTCTCTCCGGATGGCAAAAAAGTAGCCTATGTTTCTAAACATAACATCTATATTGAAGATCTTTCAAACAATCAGATCAGCAAAATTACCCAGGATGGTACAGATGGAATGATCAACGGTACTTTCGACTGGGCTTATGAAGAGGAATTTGGAACTCAGGATGGTTTCAGATGGTCTCCGGACGGAAGTAAAATTGCCTACTGGAAGCTTGATGCAAGGGGAACCAAAAATTTCCTGATGATCAATAATACAGATAGTCTGTACTCGTTTACGGTTCCTGTGGAATATCCGAAAGTTGGGGAAAATCCTTCAGGCTGCAGTATCTGGTTTTATGATATAGCCTCCCAGTCATCAAAGAAGGCTAATATCGCAGGGGATGAAGTACAAAACTATATTCCGAGAATGGAATGGGTACTGGATTCTAAATCTGTTATTCTGCAACAGCTGAACAGAAAACAGAATCAAAGTAAAATTATTGTAGCAGATGCCGCTTCCGGAACTGGAAAAACAATTTACACTGAAACAGATGCCGCATGGATTGATATAAAATCCCGTTGGAATGACAATGATCCTAGTGGCTGGGACTGGATAGACAATGGTAAAGAGTTCTTGTGGCTTTCTGAAAAAGACGGATGGAGGCATATTTATAAAATAGACCTGAATGGGAAAGAAACATTGATTACAAAAGATAATTTTGATGTGATAAAACCGGAATTTTTTGATGTTCCCAATAGACAGATCTACTTTTTGGCTTCTCCTAAGAATGCCACTCAGAAATATCTGTATAAAGTGAGCATGAAAGGAGGTAATGCACAAAGGGTAACTCCTGAAGCGTATTCGGGCTCTAATAATTATACGATATCCCCCAACGGAAAGATTGCGATGTTTAATAACAGCAGCGTCAATGCAAGTTCTGTAGGAGCGGTAGTATCCCTTCCGGATCATAAAGAGCTTGTGGCTGCAAAAAGATCAGCAAAGGCTGATCCTGCAAAATCTAAAGCAGAATTCTTTCAGATTACAACACAGGATGGAGTGACCCTGGACGGATGGGTAGTAAAACCTAAAAACTTTGATCCTAACAAAAAATATCCTATTGTTTTCACAGTATATGGTGAGCCTGGATCGCAAACCGTAACAGATAATTTCTATACAGGCTGGAATTATTTATACGTTGGGGATATGGCTGAAGACGGTTATTTATATGTTTCTCTTGAAAACCGCGGAACACCTGCCCCTAGAGGACGCGAATGGAGAAAATCTGTTTACCGTAAAATTGGTCAGCTTAATATCCGTGATCAGGCAATGGGAGCTAAAGCTTTATTTGCAAAATGGCCATATGTAGATACCTCCAGAGTAGCGGTGTGGGGCTGGAGCGGTGGAGGTTCTTCCACGCTAAATCTTTTGGGACAATATCCTGAAATTTACCAGACAGGAATTGCGATTGCTCCTGTAGCCAATCAGCTATTCTATGACAATATCTATCAGGAAAGGTATATGGGACTTCCACAGGAAAACAGAGAAGATTTTGTAAAGGGTTCTCCACTGGCTTATGCTAAAAACCTTAAAGGAAATCTTTTATTGGTTCATGGAACAGGAGATGATAATGTGCATTATCAAAATACAGAAGTATACATTAATGAGCTGGTGAAATACAACAAACAGTTCCAGCTGATGTCTTATCCTAACCGAACGCACTCTATCAGTGAAGGAGAAGGAACATCACTCCATCTGGCTACTATGTTTACCAAGTATTTAAAAGAACATTGTCCTCCGGGAGGAAAATAATATAAAAAATACCAGATACATTGATATCTGGTATTTTTGTTTTAAACAGGATTTATGGTCTGATCTTATTAGTTATAAATTGTAAGCCAATCCTACATTTCCTATTCCTTTATATCCAAAACCTACTTCAGCATTTACACCAAGCCTGCCTCCTAATCTAATTCCTAATCCCGTAAGGTGGAAATTAACATGTGAAATACTTTCCGAAGGGTTCCTGTTCTTTTCCATGGTGAGTCCTAGCCCCACTCCCGAATACATGCGAAATTTTGACTTTGATATATAGTTGTAATCGCTTTTTACCGCCATCGTATAATTGTGCGACTTTTCTGATACATGATCAGAGTATTCTCTCGTTATCTGTTGATATACGAAGTCTGTCCCAATCACCCATTTATCTTTTATTGCATAGTTATATTCAATAATAAAGGCACCGGAATTTCTTTTCTCATAAGGGCCATAACCCAATGTAAAAACAGTACTGAAAACATTAACAAAATCGGTGGTCGTTCCAAGTCCATATGCCACTTTTATCTCTGAACTTCCCTTAATTTGAGATATACACAGGTTACTGCCAAGAATTAAAAATAGCAAGCAAAAAGCTTTACTTACAGCTCCAAAAAAAAAATTGTTTTTCATTTTGCAAAATTAAAACTAATAATGCAACAGTATGGCTTTAATGGATTAGAATACAATTAGAGCTCACTTAAAATATGGTTATAAGGATTATGACAGATCAAGTTTTTAATACATCCAAATATCTATGAAGAGTAAAGATACTTATTGTTTATTTTGGATTCTCATTTCTAGGAACAGAGGTACAAACTTTGTATCTTTAGCCCATGGAAAATCAGGAGGAAATAGAGAAACAAATACTGGAGATCGTTAAAGCGCAGCATGAAAAAGACGGAGGTAACAATGGTGTTACTTTTGGAGCTTTTGATCACATTCTCAACATGTCGATCGAAGACAGAAACGAAGTCTTGATGCGAATGGCTAAGGAAAAGAAAATATTTGTCTTTAACAGCTTAAATATGAGACGTATTACTCTGCCTAAATAAAAAAAGGATTCTCCAAGGGTTAAAAATCATAGAAGCCTGTTTTTTATAATGGTGCAAAATAATGTTCATTAAAAACTAAAAGTAAAAAATCATGTTAACATTTACTACTGAAGAAAAAGAATTAATACTGTCAGCAATCAGATACGAAAAAGAAGTACAAGATAGAGCTGATGAAGATGAAATTGAGTATGTAGAAGAAATAGAAGACGAAATTCAAAAAGAAAATGTTTTTATTTCCAGAAGACAAATAGATTCCATTATAATTTATTTAGGATACTTACTGGATAGAAGAGATCAGTATGATAATGGAGAAGTGTTGCTTTTGGAGAGCAAACTGGAAAACTTTTCTAATTTGCCGTAAAAACTGCGCGCCAATCAGTATATTTATTTTCTTTTAAATACAATCGTCCAGATAATCTGAAAGGGTTCTCCCTTGTACTTATCAGTTTCTCTCATAACAATTTTCATGGTTGTTTTATCTAGCTGATCGATATCAAATTTTCGTTCATAATTACCACCATCGAATAAAGATAAAATTTTGTCATCAGGATCTAATGCATACGAAAAGTAAAGCTGCCCGCTATCGATAATGGAACCGTCAGCATTAAACTGCATGAGGTCTTTGTTGCTTAATCTATAATTTTTTACCGTTCGGTTTCCGTTAGCTTCAATTCCTTCACTCGTTGAAAGTACAGGTTGCCATTTTCCAACAATCATTTTTTTATACGATTGCTGATAAGGAATACTGAATGACAGTGCAGTACAACAAAAAATAACAACGAACAGGATCAGATTAAAGGGTTTCATGATATTTTATTTTTGGTGTGAAAATGAAGTTAACTAATTTCCAAATGTAGTGACAATCTGTTTAAGTCTATGAAATTTGTTTTTATATCATTAATTTTGATCTGTCAACCGATAAACTTACCGATTTGAAATTACCTCACTCCTATTATTCTAATCAAGATGTCCTTTTTCTGGCTCAGAACCTTTTGGGAAAAGTCCTTTTTACAGAAATTGGTGATGCTATTACAGCCGGAATTATTGTAGAAACAGAAGCTTACTTTGGGGTGCAGGACAAAGCTTCCCATGCGTATGGAGGCAGACGTACAAACCGAACTGAACCGCTATACAGCCATGGTGGTATTTCTTATGTGTATTTATGCTACGGAATTCATCACCTTTTCAATGTGGTATCCTCTGTAGAAGATGATCCCCATGCGGTGTTGATCAGAGCTGTAGAGCCACTGATAGGGAAAGAAATTATGGAACACAGGCGGAATATGCCCTCCTCTAAAGCTACAATTTCCTCTGGTCCCGGATCGGCAGCAAAAGCATTAGGAATAGATCAGTCTTTTAATAAAAAAGACCTGACCGGAGATGAGATCTGGATCGAAGATCATGGTATTCTGTATAAGCCTGATGAAATAATAACCGGCCCTCGTATAGGGGTTGCTTATGCACAGGAAGATGCCCTTTTACCCTGGCGCTTTTTTGTGAAAAATAATAAATATGTAAGCAAGCCCAACAAAGGATAAATTTGAAATGTACTATTCCGACTATTCGTGAATAGCCTCATAAAACTCCCGGTAAGAAGTAACAAGATCGTCCAGGGAAAACCCACGGTTTAAACCACTGGTATTAGGTAAAACCCATACCCCGGCTCCACAAAAATCATCAGACTGCTTTCCCCATGAAATTTCTTTCTTTTTGGAAAATGCCTTATACGCTGCTTTACCCAGAAATGCAATATACCTCGGCTGGAATTCTGTTATTTTTACCTTAAAAGCTTCAAGAGATTCATCAAACTCTTCTTTTGAAAGTTCATCAGCCCGGGAAGTAGCCCTTGCAACAGCGGTAGTAAGGCCATATCCGAAATCCAGAATAGAAGTATCATTGACCGCTTGAATTTCATAAGGCGTAAAGCCGGACTGATGGAGAACTCTCCAAAACCGGTTGCTTCTTCCTGAAAAATGATGGCCTTCATCAGCTGATTTCAAACCCGGATTTATTCCACAAAAAATAACATTGAGGTGGACGGCAATTATATCTGTTAACATAGTTGAAATGGGTCATATTTAAGATAGAATATATCAGTTCTATCGGTTTTTACTGCTTAAAGATACCATATTTAGCTTAGTAATTACTTCAAAACAGATAACGTTTCATCTTGAGTATATTACATTCTATCTGTGATTTTTGCAGGGTCACATAATTCATTTCACTGAATACAAACAGGTTGTACTAATTTTACAACCGTAACATAGATTAAGTGCCTGATGATCAAGAATCAATTGTCAGCTTAATCATGTTATCAGGATTGATAAATTTCAATCCTACATAACTTTAAAATAAACAGTATGAATTGGATGGCATTAGTTATTGCAGGAATTTTTGAAATCGGTTGGCCATTGGGTCTTAAATTATCTCAACAGCCTGACAGTAATAAATGGACCTGGATCCTATTTTCGATTGCCTGTATGACTGTCAGTGGTGGATTTCTCTGGTACGCACAGAAAAGTATTCCAATAGGAACAGCCTATGCTGTATGGACAGGAATCGGTGCAGTAGGAACCTTATTAGTGGGGGTTCTGTTTTTTCAGGATTCTGCCAATATTTTCAGATTATTGTCTGCTTTACTTATTGTGGTTGGAATCGTTGGTCTCAAGCTATTTTAATAAAAAATAAGGCTGAACATAAAAATAGGCTTAAGATTATTGCTAGTCATTAAGCCTAATTTTTTTAGAAGATATCCTGCTCTATTTGTAAAGACCTACTAGTAAAATAATAAATTAAAAGTTTCTTTGGCATTAAGCACAGCTACAACTTTTGGGGACCAGGTATTGAGGAGTATACAGACTGTTACTTTTTGTTTGGGAAAATAGTATGTTTTCCCTCCAAATCCAAAAACATGGCCGTCATGCCCTAAGGCTTCTCCCTGATCTGTTTCTAATCTCATGAGTCCCAAACCATATTGTTTATTATACTGTAATTCAGGTTCTAATCGGACAGGGTCATTATCTACATAGGTTTTCAGCTGCTGCATTGAAGTCGGAGAAAGCAATTTATTTGTTAAAAGTGCTTCTGTAAATTGAGTGATATCAGATGCAGTTGATATCATTCCTCCATCAATAGCTCCTTCCCCGCCGATTCCGTTGTTATCAATCCATGTAACATCATTCAAATCATTTCCTTCGGCATTTTCAGTATAATAAGATCTGGTGAATGTATCGGGAAGAATGGTCGAAGCAAATGTATTCTTAAGTCCAAGGGGGATAATTATTTTTTCATTGATTACCTGATAGGCAGGTTTTCCTGTTACCTTTTTGATAATCAATGAAAGCAGTAAATAATTCGAGTTGCTATAATATCCCTTTCCCACAGGATCATCGGCCGGTTTATCATAAATCATCTGAAGGGTTTGCTCAGCAGAATAATTGACAATACTTCCATCGAAAACTCCCTGAGAAACATCCTGTAGATAATTGCGGATACCTGATCTGTGATTAAGACATTGTTCAATGGTAACTTCATTGGCATTTGAAATGTGTCCTATAATACTGTTAGGGAGGTATTTATTAATTTTATCTTTGATACTAAGAAGACCTTCTTCCTGTAATTTTAAAATAGTAGTGGATGCAAACATTTTTGTCATACTGCCTATGCGAAGTCTATGGTCCGTTTTCATGAGAATATTTTTCTCTCTGTCAGCCAAACCTCCTGCCCCTGTCCATACTCCTTCCGGCGAGATAACTGCTACATTTACTCCTACAGCACCTGCCTGCATAAACCGATCAACAATCCGTTGATATTTTTCAGCATTAGGATGAACATCCGAGGGATTTGAAGGACTTTCATTGTCACAAGAATTCACTAAAAAGAAAGCTACAATCAGAGCGGTTATGAACTTTAATTTTTTCATAGGAAAATATTGATATTTGTTTGTTGATGGTATTCAAATAGTAGTTTCCTATCATATATATATGTAATGCTTTCTTCGCAGGATAAAAGTACAGATATCCTGTATGTAAAATAAATTAAATTTTGTTATTATTATAGATTTATACTATAAAAACAGCATTGGGTGTTTTCTAGGGAAAATAAAAATTGGCTTAAGATTATTGCTAATCATTAAGCCAAAACATTATTCAATACTTGAATAATAAACCAACCACATTATAAGTCTGTTTAAACTTGACCACAAATCGAAGATTATCTCCTTTCAGTCGACGAATATTATTTCGACGTAGTCAAAAGTCACACAATATTTTTAAACACTTAAGCTATTTAAGTTATATACTTTGTGTATAAGAAGTACACTAAAGTTTTGTTGAAAATCAAAGAGTTTCATCTTATGTGAACTTAATTGTGCGGTATTCCTTTAAACTTTCTAAAGTGTACTAAAGTGTCTGAAAATAAAAGCTTTTGTGGTTTAGTAAAAAAGATTAAACAGCTTTTATATATTGACATGATCATATTATTTTCCTGAATTAAATTTGAGAAAATAACCGTTGATAAAGAAAATTCAGCTATC
Organism: Chryseobacterium rhizosphaerae; assembly: GCF_003385455.1. Taxonomy (GTDB): domain Bacteria; phylum Bacteroidota; class Bacteroidia; order Flavobacteriales; family Weeksellaceae; genus Chryseobacterium; species Chryseobacterium rhizosphaerae. The sequence continues at coordinate 34,429 of NZ_QNUF01000007.1, forward strand.
AATGAAGAGCTGTAATCTACAAATGCATAGTAAAAAAGCCTGTATAAAACATACAGGCTTCAAAAGGTTTACAAAATAAATGATATGAAAAAATAAGAAACTCTATTTAATGAATATCCCAGAAAACTTTTGTGGTCAGTTTATCTCCACCTATGGCAGCAGCAGCTTTTGCATAATTGGTACCATTGGTAGTTGCTTCTAAAGTTGGGTACTGTAACCTTACCGGAACTTTTCCTTCTGCATTGGCAATAGCCGTTGGAGGAGCCTGTAAAGCAGGATAATCTAATCTCCGGTAAAAATTCCAGGAAACTACCGGATGATTATACATGGCAACCCATGCCTGTTCTCCAATAGATTTTTTCCAGTTGGACGCATTGTACGGATGGTCTGAGAGATAATTCTGTGCCTCCTGGGAAGAAAGCTTCCATTCCTGGAATGAAGCCTGAACGGCAGTATTATAAAGTGCCTCCGGGCTGCCGCCAATTCCAAATCGGGCTGCTGCTTCAGCCCTGTAGAAAGCAACTTCGGTATGAGTGATCAGATTTCCTGGTGTTATAGGAATATACGCAAAAATCCCTGGAGCAGAAAAGTCTGAAAAAACTCCCGGCAAACCAATTTCCTGTCCAATGTAAACACCGTCTACATCCTGAAAATATTTTGATATTCTTGGATCAGAGGTTGTAATAAGGAAATCTACAAAAGGTTTTCCTCCGAAAAAGTCATCTCTCCCACTGTTGGCCAGATTTTCAAATAAAGGATTAAAATTTGGGGTTTCAGCCTGATATCTGAAAATAGCATTTTGTGATTCATCCATGATCACTCCACCGGAGATTGCTGTATTAATGCTGGATTGGGCAAGTGTGGGGTTGATGTCAGAAACGGCAATTCCCAGTTTTAAAAGAAGGGAGTTGCCAAACTTTTTCCACTTTCCTATATCTCCTCCATAAAGGATATCCCCTGCCCCAAATGTTCCTTCTCCTTCCTCCAGGTTGTTGATATCTGTTTTTAAACGAATGATAAGTTTTTCATAAATCTGTGTATCATCATCATAGGCAGGAAGCGGAAATTTATCATTATTAAGAGCCTGGCTGTAAGGAATATCCCCAAATATATCAGTCAGAGTCTGAAAGGTATAGACGGAAAGGATATCAATAATCGCTAATTGATTCTTCTTTTTTGCAGGCCACGAGTTCACTTCTGAAGCAGCCGGCTGATACTGCTCTAGAAGTTCTTTTGCTTTATTCAGGTTATTAAGGACATTTACATAATTATCACCCCAGATGTTATTAGAAACATTTCTTGCCGTAAAATTGTAGTTGCTTTCACTTACATATGTAGCCTCCTGCCAGTACTGCATGGTAAGCCTGAAGTTATTTTCATTGACACTGGGTGTATTCATATAATCGCTGAGCTCCTTTTCTGCATAAGTAATCAGAGGTTCAGGTGACATATTGTAAGCTACATTAGGATCATTATTAACATCCTCTGGGGTACAGCCTGTCAACAATACAGCCAGAAAAGATATAAGTATAATAGTATTTTTCATTGTAATAGTTTTTAAAAATTGACTTTCAGATTGAATGAGAAGTTCCTGGTGGAAGGCATTACCCCGGACTGATATCCTTGAATACTTCCTGAAGAAAGCCCCGCTTCCGGATCTGCATAAGGAAGGTTTTTATGGATGATCCAAAGGTTGCTTCCTGTAAACCCAAGTGTAAGGGCTTGAATTCCTGCGTTTTTTAAGAAGGTATTATTGAAGGTGTAAGAAATAGATACCTGACGAAGCTTTATAAAACTGGCATCATAAACAAACGCTGCCACAGGAGGATCTGTTTCTAAATTCTGGCTGGAGATGGAACGGTCAAGACGTATTGTATTGGGAATATAATGCCCCGGATTATTAGGATCCTGCATCACTCCCGGTAGAATAAGTCCCCCGCCGTTTGCTAAAGTATTTCTGACAGGATTTCCCAGGTCATTCAGGCCTACAGAATCAGGATAAAGCCCTGTTCCATATCCATAATACTGATCCAGAGAAAATATCTTACCCCCTTTTTTCCAGTCGATCTGGAAACTAAGATTGAAATTTTTATAAGTAAATGAGTTATTTAATCCTGCGATAAAATCCGACTGAAAGCTTCCTAAGTTGTGATTGCTGTCATCTGTATGGAGATAAGCTCCGTTGGTTCCTATAATTTTATTTCCATTGGGATCATACACGAAATCTGAGCCCCAGATGCTTCCATATTCTCCGTTAAGAGGTGCATTAATGCTAATTCCTCCCTGCAGCGTACCAATTGTGATGTTTTCAATACCTTCCCTTAAAGCGGTAACTTTAGTCTTAGGATTAGACCAGTTGATCATCATATCCCATGTGAAATTATTGATCTTCAGAGGGGTAATATTTAGCGAAACTTCGAGTCCTTTTGTCGTAAGTTCTCCTGTGTTCTGAATTTTAGCACCACTTCCTGTTGCCAGAGAAATAGGAAGCGGGAGTATCTGATCAAATGCTTTATTCCTGAACCACGCCAAATCAAATCCTATTCTGTTTTTAAAGAACTGCATATTGGTTCCTATCTCAATATTTTTCAGTTTTTGGGGAAGAAGATCTGCATTTCTTAACGTTGTATTGTAGGAGTAAACGGGATTATTTCCAAAAGAAGCCTGAGCAATATATCTGTTTCTCAGTTGATCGGCATTAGTGTCCGAACCTACCTCTGCATAGGCTGCTCTTAGCTTTCCGAAACTTAACCAGTCTTGTTTCAGGAGGTTGGAGAAAACCAAACTTGCTGAGACCGAAGGATAATAGTAAGCTCCTTTTCCTTTAGGTAGAGCCGTCGATTGATCTCTTCTGAATGTTCCTTCCAGGTAATAGGTGTTTTTATATCCTAAAGATGCCTGAACAAAAGCCCCGTAAATATATTTGGAATTATCTGTAATAATGGGCTTTGCAGGAGTAGCTGCTGAGTTGGAAATGGTGTAGAGATCCGGAATATATAATCCACCTGAGGTAGTCTGTGCATTAGAATAATTGGTCTGAACATTGACGTTTCCTCCCACTAATGCCTGAATACTCAAATTTTCTGTAATATTCTTTTTATAAGTGGCTATCAGGTCATAATTGGTTTCTGTAAAACGAAGATTGGTCACGGCATACCCTGAAGGCTGTTCAATGGTATTAAAACTGAAAAATGCCGGAATAGAACCCACCGCTCGTCTTTCTTCAGTAATCATACTGTATCCGTCGATCCCTACTCTTCCCAGGATATTGATGCTTTTTGACAGGTCGTAACTCAGGCTGAAGTTTCCTGCAAAGCGTTCTCTTTTGTCATTCTGGTAGTTCTTATATCGGGTAAAATAGGGATTATCCCAATAAGCCGGCGACAGATTAACGGGAGATTTAATATTCCAGGTATAGTTTTTATCAAAAGTATCAAAAAGATATTTCTGGTACTGAATATCCACATTCGTGGGCCACCACTGTCGGAAATTACCCATAATATTATCGGTATATCCTGTAGAATTCCTTCCTTTTGTATTTTGTGTAATATAATTGGCAAAAATAGTAGCGGTAAGGTTATCTGTAATTTTATAAGAAGCATTTCCGCCAAAATTATTCTTCATTAAAGAAGAATTCGGCATGATATCCGTAGCGTTGGTATTAGAATAGCTTAACCTGAATGTAGCCCTGTCATTTCCGCCACTCAGGGCAATATTATTGGTTTGATTAATGGCTTTATCAAAAAAAGTAATAGGACCGTTTTTAGCCATAGTCCAGGGTGTTTTCTTTCCGAAATTTTGTGATTCAGGAATAAATGCGTCATATTGCCATACCATCAGATTAGGGTCATACGGTGCTCCATAGGAAGCGTCATGCCAGAAGATGGCCATGGGGCTATTTTGGTAGTTCGCAAAAACATTACCGAAATAGCCCTGTCCATATTGCGTCTGATATTCAGGAAAAGTAGATTTGTCAACAGTGGACACCGAAATACTTCCGCTATACTCCAGTCCAATTCCCTGAGTGTTTTTCTTTCCTTTTTTCGTAGTGATGATAATGGCTCCATTTTGAGCTCTAGACCCGTATAAAGCAGTTGCGGCAGCTCCTTTTAATACATTTATGGTTTCAATATCATTGGGATTGATGTCTGAAACAGGACTTCCATAATCATAACCTCCGCCTCCATTTTGCTGACCTGTAGAATTGATATTTCTGTTGATAATCGGAACACCGTCTACTACAAAAAGAGCCTGGTTATCTCCTAAAATAGATTTGTATCCCCTGGAAACAGCATCTATGGAACCTCCGAAATTGGTAGATTGCCTGATCTCAAGACCAGCGACTTTTCCGGAGAGATTATTCAGAAAATTGGTCGTTGGATTTCTGTTGATATCTTCACCTTTTACCTCTTGTGTAGAATATCCCAGGGATTTTTTTTCCCTTTTTATTCCCAATGCAGTAACAACAATCCCCTCTATATTCTGGGATTTTAGGCTATCCTGTTTTTCCTGGCTGAAGTATGTTCCACCACCCATGAAAAAAACAACGCCGGCACTTAAAAGCTTTAACTGATATTTCATAACTATTGATTTTTATAACATGATTGTTAGTCAAAATTCAATAATTGGTGAAAATTATGATCAAGTTTATATATCAACAGCCTATTATCGTCTACTAAAAATAAATACGTATAAGATTGAGAATGTAATCCACGATAATCTTCTGCGATGCTAATGTATGATTATTGCAGAATGAAAAAATAATGGTTTGACGGTATTTTTAAAATCCTGCCAAGGGTTTATAAGTCCTCCCCACCGGTAGTTTTTTTCCGTTAACCTGAATAACGTTTGCAGATTTTACTTCCACTTTTGAGAGGGATATAATATAAGATTTATGGATCCGGAGGAACATTTTTGGGTTCAGGCTTTCTTCAATCTTACTGATGGGCATTTTGAAAGTGAATGTTTCTGCCTTTGTATGAATATTGATGTATTCCCTTAAACTTTCGATATAAAAAATATCCTGTAGTATAATTTTAATCTGCTTCTTTCCACTGCTGATAAAAATATAGTCGCGTTCAGCCAATTCCAGTAAAGCATCTTCTGCCTGCATCAGATGTTTGAATTTTTCAACGGCTGTAAGAAACCGGTCATAAGGGATAGGCTTCATCAGATAATCAGCAATATCCAGTTCATAGCCTTCCACGGCATATTGATGGTAAGCAGTGGTAACAATGACAACAGGAGGGTTCTTTAATTTTCTTAAGAAATCAAAACCTTTTACTACGGGAAGGTGAAGGTCCAAAAACATCAGATCCACCTCATGAATACTCAAAAGATTACTCGCATAAACCGCATCGGCACATTTACCTACAAGGTTCAGCTCTTCATCCCGGGAAACAAAATTTTCCAGAATTTCTGCGGCTATAGGCTCGTCTTCTACAATAATGCAGTTGTATTTTTTAGAGGCTGGATGTATCATTGAAATTGATGGTTAATTGTACAATATATCGGTCAGTTTTATCTTCTACAGAAAGTATATGTTTAGGATAAAGCAACTCAAGCTGTCTGCGGATATTTTTCAGTCCCAGTTTGGTAGAATGTTCGTGAGATCTGTCTTCTTTCGAGTTTTCAATACAATACCTAAGAATTCCATCTTTCAATTGAATATCAATATGAATAAAAGCTTCTCCCAAGCTTTCGGAAACCCCATGTTTAAAAGCATTTTCAACAAACTGAATCAATATAAGCGGAGATATTTCCTGTGACGGATTATCAATATTTTCGTTAAAATTAATGGTAAGATGGTGGTGCCTGATTTTCTGGATCTGTATAAAATCCTGGATGTTTTCAATATCCTTTTTTATAGAAATATTTTTCTCTGCGGCTTCATAAATATTATACCTCATTATTTTAGAAAGCTGCAGGATAACATCCGGCGTTTCATCTGCCTTTTTAAGAGCCATCCCATAAATATTATTGAGGGTATTAAACAGAAAGTGTGGATTGATCTGTGCTTTCAGCATTGTAAGTTCCTGATCCAGTTTTTCGGATTTCAACTGGGAAAACTGGTCTTTCAATACATTTTTCTGTCTGGTGATTTCCACCCCAAACACCAGCCCAACCATAAAAATGAGATCCATAAAAGAATTAAAGGCTACCAGTCCGTTGATGTACCCTGAAAGCTCTTTACCATCCTGTGTTTCTTCCACACCATAGATATAGGGGTACATTATATAATGGGTAAAAAACCGATGTCCCAACACCGCTATTACCACAATACCAATATAAAGAGCATATTTGAAAACAGTCTTGATATGTACCTTTTCATATACATATAACAAGGAATAGGCAAGCGGGATTTTGACCAAAAGATACCCCAGCTCCAGCATAAAAGTATTCTGAAGTCTTATTTGCCATTTGAAATCCGGGAACTGATATTTTGACCAATAAAAATCAAGATAAACTTCCAGGATATAATAGAGTATCCAAAAGAGCAAATGAATACGGAGCTTAGATTTTCCGATGGGTTTCAAAATTATTATAATTTAAATGTACAAAGTAATATTGTTCAGTCAAATATAAAAATATAAAGTCTACCAAAGTATGGTATTCATCTATAAACGACTTGTTTTTTTATGCTGTTTATGTTGATAAACAATAATTACGATGTCTTTTTAAAACGGATTTCTGGGAACATGAGATTGAGAAAAGAAAAAATCAACAGGAAATTAAACTCAACACCATTGGTGCCACCCCCCACAACAAACCAGCCGTTCTGCCAGTGAACATAATAAATTCCAAAGACAAAAATCAGGATATTACAGATGGCTACAGGTTTAATATACCGGTCAATCCAGATGAGTGGGACTGAAAACAAATGGATCAGTTTAACAGCCCAGGCAATATAAAGCCCTACAGGACTGAATCCTATGGCATCCAGATAATGGATTCCAAAATTATTGACATCGCCACTGAATATAGAAATCAGGCTATGCATTAACAAAATCACTGAGAGTGCAATACGGAGGAAGAAGCTTTTTTTCATAGAACTAAAGTAGGAAGCTCTAAGAAAATGTATTCTCAATTGTATATCAACAGCCTTTAAAAACAGATGAAAGTATTTTCCGGTTTATGCATACAAAAAAAGCAGTCATTGATTGACTGCTTTTTTATTTTAATGCTGACCTAGATTTTTCTTTAAAAAATCTTCCAGATCTTTTCCGTGAAGATTTTTAGCAATGATCATACCCTCTCCGTCTATGATGACATTGAAAGGAAGTTCATCTACTTCATACAATTTGGCAACCGGACTTTTCCAGAACTTTAAATCACTGATCTGAATCCAGTTAATACCAAACCGGTCTATTGCTTTTTGCCAGCTTTCTTTATTTTTATCTAAAGAAACGCCAAGAATTTCAAATTTGTTGTTATTCTCCCGCCCTGAATAGGTAGTATACAGAGCTTTCAGTTCCGGCTGTTCTTCTACACAGGGGGCACACCAGGTTGCCCAGAAATCAATTAACACCATTTTACCTTGTAGAGATGAAAGCATAAATGTACTTCCGTCTGCTTTAGTCATGGTGATTTCCGGAGCCTTCTTTCCTATTTCAATGTTGTGGTTTTGAGCCATCATCAATCCTGAGAAAACAGCACAAAATAATACAGTATAGATCTTCATCTTAATCATTTGTAGGATAATCTTTATCTAACCAATCTGTTTTAATATTTTTCGGAAGGTTCAGAAGCTTTGCATTTTTAAAGCCCATTTCCATCAGCAGGTTAAATGCCGGACGGATATTGGGACATTTTACAAAAGGACAGCATCCACAATAGATTACAATTTCTTTGTTTTTGGGAATATCCTTAAGGTAGTTTCTCAATTTCTCCAGATTCTCCGGTTCGTGAGTTGGGCCTATGTCTACAGAACCTTTAATAATGGCTTCAGGTCCTACAGAAATAATGACAATGTCCTTAGTCTTATTCTTTACAATTCGGGAAGCCAACAATGCCGGGTCCATCAGCTGACTATCTTTCCATGGATCCTGTTTTTGCTGTGCCTGGCTCAGCATTGAGCAGACAAAACAAACCATGACAAACAAATACTTCATAGATTTCTATTTTTCACAAAGATAAATAAGAAGTTGACTATGGAAAGAGGAATATATCCGGAATACCGATTTATCTTTCAATTTTCTCTTAACATCAAAGTTTTTTGGGAGTGATATGAAGGACGTTTGCAGCTCCCGGTTCTATAATCAGCTGGGTTCCTGAACCTGTCTCATGCTCCCTTCCCTGAATAGCCGACCCTGTTGTCAACGTAAGCTTTCCCTGAAAAACGGGATGAGGAGGAGTAAGAGCTATTTCAATGTCCTCTTCTCCAAGTTGTATAAGGATTGTTTCTGCCTCGATCAGGTGCCGTGTACCATCTTTTGAGACCGCAAATGCCTTATATGAATTATTTTCCATTTATTAATATTTTCACAAAGATAGAAAAAGCCCCATCCTGCATTGGGATCGGGCTTGAAATAATTGAAAAATTATATAATCAGCTGAATACACTTAAATTTTTAGCTATATCTTTTCCTGCATAAGGAGGAAATACATCAAGTTCCAGATCCGGGTTTCCAACCAGCATAGCTTTAGTATTGCTTAAAGCATCAAATCCTGCTTTACCATAATATTTACCCATTCCGGCATATCCTACTCCACCGAAAGGTAAACTGTCTATCCAGCAGTGTAAATTCGTTTGGTTAATACAACCACCGCCAAAGGAAACCGAATGAAGAAAATAATCGATATGATCCTGGTTTTTACTGAAAATATAGGCAGCCAACGATTTAGGCTTACGTTTAATAATTTGGGTAATCTCTTTTAAATCTGAATAAACCATTACAGGTAAAACCGGTCCGAACACTTCCTGCTGCAATGCAGGGTCTTCCCAGGTACTCGGATAAAGAACAGTAGGTTCTACATACCGCTGAGCAACATTGAAGCGTCCTCCGATAACTACCTTTTCAGGAATGATATAGGAAGCCACCCGCTCTGCATCATGTTCACTGATCATTCTGGCGAGATCCGGGCTCTGCTGGGGATCATCACCATACATTTTCCGGATGGAAGCCTTTAGTTTGTCAATAAATTCTTCAGCAATACTTTCGTGTACATATACATACCCCGGGGCAATACACCACTGTCCTGAAATGGCATTATGTCCCCAGGCTATTCTGTCTACAGCAATATCAAGATTTGCCGTTTCATCAACAATGGTCGGGTTTTGTCCACCCAGTTCTAAAATGACCGGTGTCAGATTTTCTGCTGCAGCACGCATGACGACTTTTCCAACATTGGAACTTCCTGTAAAGAAAATAAAATCAAAAGGTAGTTGTAATAATTCTGTAATTTCTTCCCTGCCTCCTGTCACAGCCGTTACAGCTTCCGGTTCAAAATATTTAGGAATAAGCTCAGCAAATAACTGGGCCACGGTAGGAGTTGTGTTAGCCGGCTTTAGAATGACTGTATTTCCTGCTGCCAATGCTGCAATGGCAGGATCAAGTAATAACAATACCGGTGCATTGAATGGACCAATGACTAAAGTTACCCCATAAGGTTCTTTATAAATAATTCCACTGTTTCCGGTTGCCTCAAGACCTTTTGGAATATCAACCTTTTGAGGAGCCATAAGCTCTCTGAGATTTTCTTTATAATATTTTATTACCCCTAATGGTACTGTAATTTCAAATAACTGTTCAAAAGGAGGCTTACGGAAGTCCTGCTCGAGGGCTTTGCAAAAAACGTCTTGATTTTCTGTGAGGAATTTTTCCATCCTGTTGAGCTGATCCATACGCCATTCGTATGTTTTGGTAGCATCACTAAAGAAAAATTCTCTTTGTGTATCGAAAATATTCTGGTATTTGTTCATACGTATTGTGTGTTTTATATTATTAATAGGCTATTCTGATAAAGCTTCAATTACCAGTTGTGATGCAAGAAAACTACTGTGCTGCTGTTGTGCAGTAATGAGTCTTCCATCTCTCACAGCAAATGGTTCCAAAGGCCCGGCAACTTCAAATTTGGTATTTGGGTTTTTTCTGGCTTCTGTTTCAATAGTATAATCATTTACGGTCATTCCAAACATTTTATTAATAATATCCTCTTCACTGTCTGCAAATCCTGTCCATGTTTTACCATCTGCCAAAAGTTTTCCATTACTGAGTTTAACCCATAAAAGTAAAGATGTTCCATGACAGATAAGACAGGTAATTTTTCCTGCCTCATAAAAGTCTGCAATAAGCTTGTGAAGTTTTTCATCATCTTTAAAAGTGAGTAAGGGAGCTCCTCCCCCTGCAACACAAACAGCATCATAATTATTAATATCTATTTCCTCAATCGTTTTTGAATTTTGCAATAATTTTCCAAAAACATTATGATGGCGAAAACCGATACTAATCAAATCATTAGGATACGCGCCGTCCGGATTTTCAGGATCCGAGTGGGCGTCAAATTTCACTTCCCCTCCTTTTGGGGAACATAGATCGACATCATAACCAGCCTGTATAAAATCAAAAAAAGGACGTGTCATTTCTTCTGCAAAAAAACCGACACTGATGCCATGAAGAAGGGAGGCATTAGAAACTAAGCACAAAACTCTTTTTTTAGGATACATGTGTTTGGGTTGTCTTCTGATTATATTCTCATGTTCATTCATATTATATTTTTTTGGATTGTTGAAGAGTTTCGTTTGTGTTTTCTTAAACAAAGTTATATAAATGAATAACTTATATACGGTGATCTTTTCGGAACTTTAGAAAATTCAATTATTTTTCCCGTTAATAAGAATTATAATACCCCATTTAGAAAAATTAAACATCTGAAAGTTGAAAACCATTCCTTTACAATAATTTTATCGGGCTAAGCGTAAATATTTTATACATTTATATAAAGTATTGTTCAATAAAAAATATTCCAGTAAAATGACAGATAAATTCCAACCTGATGCCATTATCATAGGAACCGGACTGGCCGGTCTTACAGCTGCTATGGAAATAACGGATGCCGGAAAGAAAGTCCTCTTACTGGATCAGGAGACTGAAGAAAATATAGGTGGACAGGCATTCTGGTCTTTCGGAGGCCTTTTCCTTATCAATTCACCCCAACAGCGAAGAATGGGAATTAAAGATTCTTATGAACTGGCTTTACAGGACTGGAAAGGGACGGCAGGTTTCGACCGGAAAGAGGATTACTGGCCCCGTCAATGGGCAGAAGCCTATTTGAAATTTGCAGCAGGTGAAAAATACAAATATATTTCCAGGCTGGGGATCAAATTGATGTTTATGGTAGGCTGGGCAGAGCGTGGTGACGGATCTGCCATAGGACACGGAAATTCAGTACCCCGTTTCCATGTCAGCTGGGGAACGGGCACAGGTGTGATAAAGCCCTTTGTAGAAAAAGCATACCAGGCCAAAGAGAAAGGTTTGTTACAAATGAAATTCAGACACAGAGTGACTGAGTTGATTCTGGAAAATGGAAAAATAAAAGGACTTAAAGGAGACGTCCTGGAAAACGACTCTCAGGAAAGGGGAATTGCTACGAATAGAAATGTAATTTCTCGATTTGAATACACGGCTCCTCATATTATTATTGCTTCAGGAGGAATAGGTGCCAATCACGAGCTGGTAAGAAAGAACTGGCCTGAGAGATTAGGACCTGCTCCGGAAAATATGGTATGTGGAGTTCCTGCCTATGTAGACGGAAAAATGATTGGTATTGCAGAAAATATAGGAGCTGATATTATCAATCGGGATAGAATGTGGCATTATACCGAAGGGATCCAAAACTGGAATCCTATCTGGCCTAACCACGGGATAAGAATATTGCCCGGGCCCTCCTCATTGTGGTTTGATGCTAAGGGAAAGCGTCTTCCAGCTCCTTTCCTACCCGGATTTGATACATTGGGGACTTTAAAATACATCCAGGATACAGGATTTTCTTATTCATGGTTTATTCTGACTCAAAAAATTATAAAGAAAGAATTTGCACTTTCCGGCTCGGAACAGAATCCGGATATTACAAATAAAGACTACTCTCTCTTTTTGAGCCGGATTTTTGGCAAAAAAGCTCCTGGACCTGTAGAAGCATTCAAAGAGCATGGAAAAGATTTTATCGTATCTGATCATTTGGAAGATCTTGTTTCTAAAATGAACCAGCTCGCCGGAAATCATCTTTTAAAGTATGAAAAAATAAAAGAGCAGATTGAAGCCCGGGACAGAGAACTGGATAATAAATTTTCAAAAGATACACAGGTCAATTATATCCGGAATACCCGCAGCTACCTGGGCGATAAGCTAGGCCGTGTGGCAGCTCCACATAAAATATTGTCTCCTGAAAATGGACCTTTAATAGCAGTACGCCTTAATATTCTTACCCGTAAAACACTGGGTGGTATTAAAACGAACCTTAACGGACAGGTTTTAAAGGCGGATGAAAGCATTATTGAAGGACTTTATGCTGCCGGAGAAGTAGCCGGTTTTGGCGGCGGCGGAATGCACGGTTATCGTGCTTTGGAGGGAACATTCCTTGGAGGATGTATTTTTTCGGGAATGAAAGCCGGGAAATATATCGCCGGATTAAAATAAGAACATTTGAACAGGGAACAATTATGAGTAGTTATTTTGACAATAAGGTTATTTGGATCACGGGAGCATCATCAGGAATTGGAGAAGCACTGGTTAAAGAGCTTACCTTGAATACTAATGCAAAGATTATCCTTTCTTCCAGGAAGGAGGAACAATTATATGCTGTAGCAGAAAATACAGGGCTTACCCACTCCAGATATGCCGTGCTTCCTCTGGATCTGGCCCATTATAAAAGCATGCCTGATATGGCAGGAAAAGCAATAGAAAAATTTGGAAAGATTGATATTCTTATTAATAATGCCGGGCTTTCTCAACGTTCTTTGGCCATGGAAACCGATATCGAAATTGATAAACACTTAATGGAAGTTGATTATCTCGGAACCGTTGCCCTTACCAAAGCGGTTGTTCCTTATATGATCAGAAACGGCGGAGGGCAGATTGCTGTAGTTTCCAGCCTCATGGGAATATTCGGAGCTCCGATGAGAAGCGGATATGCTGCTGCCAAACATGCGTTACACGGTTTTTTTGATGCCCTCCGTGCAGAATTATATAGTCAAAACATCCTTGTTACAATTATCTGTCCCGGATTTATACAAACCAATATTTCAATACATGCGCTTACCGGTGACGGCTCGCTGCAGGGAACCATGGATGATGCCACTGAGAAAGGAATGCCCGCTGATGTTTTTGCAAAAAAAATGCTCTATGCTATAGAAAAAAAGAAAAATCAAAAAGCTATTGGCGGCAAAGAAGTCATGGGTGTTTATCTGAAAAGATTCTTTCCTGCCCTACTTGCAAAAGTAATTCGAAAAGCTAAAGTAGTCTGAAGAAATTATAACTCCATATAATATAAAAAAACCACACAAAAAGTGTGGTTTTAATCGAGTATTACTATTTTTAGTATATTATTCTATAATGAATTTTTTGGTCGTTTTTTGTGTACCACCTAGTACGTTCAAGAAATAAACTCCTTTTTCAAGATGACTTGTGTTGATCTTGGTTTTTAATCCTTCTAATTTTTGTTGATGAACTGTTTTTCCTAACATATCCGTAATGGTAGCCTCCATAGAAGGTGTAAAATAATCAAGCTTTAAAGTAACATAATCTTTTGCCGGATTAGGAAAAATTGTAGCTGTAACGCTAGCCTCTTTCGCAATCTCGCTAGTAGCCAGATGCTCTGGTGCAAGCTTTACAACCCAAGCATCATAATCTCCATGATTTCCCGTCACATCGCCATTGTTGGACTTAGAACTTCCTGCAATCACATAGCTACCATCTGCAGTTTGAATGACAGAGGAAGCCTCATCACTTTCTGATCCTCCTATGCATTTTTGCCATTGAATATTTCCTATTGCGCTTAGCTTTACAGCCCAATAATCAAAAGAAGGAGGCAGTTCTCCAGGGCCTGGATTTATAGGAGCATGATATCCTGCTACCTGACCGTCAGTTGAAATGGTATTTCCTACGACCAGATATCCACCATCAGAAGATTGGATAATAGAATATGCTCGATCTAATTTCGTTCCTCCCAACGCTTTTTGCCATTGCAAATTTCCCGCCTCGTCTATTTTTACAATCCAATAATCAGTCCCCCCGTGATTTCCTGTTACATCTCCATCGGTAGAAAAAGACTGACCAGCCATAATAAATCCACCATCCGAAGTTTTTACCATAGACAATGCTTGATCCGGATATAATCCTCCAAAAGATTTTTTCCAAAAAACAACACCTCCATCAGCGTTTAATCTTAAGATCCAAAAATCCGTGTTGCCATGATTTCCTGTTATATCACCGGTGTTTCCTTCGGCATATCCGGAAACTACATATCCACCATCATTCATTTGAACAATGGAGTTGGCCTGGTCATCTCCTGTTCCACCAAAAGATTTTTTCCACTGAATATTCCCGTCAGAGTTTATTTTTACGATCCAGTAATCTACATAACCGTTATTTCCTGCTACATCACCGTTATTAGACATAGAACTTCCTGTGAATATATATCCGCCATCTGTCGTTGGGATTATTTTACTAATAACATCAGTATTTGATCCACCGAAAGTTTTTTTCCAATGAATAACTCCTGCATCAGAATTTAATTTTAAAACCCATCCATCTTCGAGTCCATGATTTCCTGTTACATCACCATTATTTGAATTGGTAGTTCCGGCAACTACATATCCGCCATCAGCAGTCTGAATAATGGAGTTTGCTTGGTCATTTTCTGTTCCTCCCAAAGATTTTTGCCATTGAAGATTTCCTGTTGAATTTAATTTTGCGAGCCAGTAATCTTGTTTTCCGTGATTTCCTGTTACATTCCCGTTGTTTGAATTAGAATTTCCTGCCATCATATACCCGCCATCAGCGGTTTGAATGATGGAATTTGCATAGTCTTTTCCTGATCCTCCTAAAGATTTTTGCCATTCTATAGCTGGAGCTTGTGCCATACTAGAGCCTGAAAAAAAGATACCTGCCAATACAGGGATCGTTTTTTTGTAATTGAATTTCATGGTTTTTAGTTTTTTAAATTTTGAAGCGCAAATGTATCATTAATAAAAGAATAAACCTCTATGTTGTACAGGTTTTTACTCCTGTTACTATATATAGCAGGTTTTATTTATGAAGAGTAGACTGGAAGGCTGTTTTTAATATGAAGAAATCTATTTTTGCAGATATAAATATTCTTCAATCAGTAAAATGTATCCGTTTTCAGGTAAAATGTCTACCTGTTTTGAAAATAGCTGACTGTACATTTGTATCATAAAATAATCAAAGTGTTAATCACTAAAAACAAGTATTATGATTCAGTCAGTTACATTTAAAAATCTTAACCGGAACGTAGCAGCAGATGTGTACTTCCCACCTCATTTTGATGACAATAAAAAATATGCAGCGATTATCAGTGCACATCCTATAGGAAGCTGTAAAGAGCAGACCTCAGGAAATATCTACGGACAGGCATTGGCCGATGCAGGATTTGTAGTATTGGCATTTGATGCTTCATTTCAGGGAGCCAGCGATGGAAAACCCCGTTTTATTGAAGATCCTACCTTGAGAGTTGAGGATTTCCGTTGTGCCTGCGACTATCTTGTAACCCTGCCCTATGTAGATGAGAAGCGTATCGGAGTATTAGGAATCTGTGGTGGGGGCGGTTATGCTATTAATACAGCGATGACAGAGCGTAGAATTAAAGCAGTAGGAAGCGTTACAGGAGTTAATTATGGAAGACTTTGGAGAGAAGCATTCGGAAACTGGAATCCTATTGATGCTTTGGAAAAGATTGCAGAACAGCGTACAGCGGAAGTAAGAGGTGCAGAACTTCGTGTAGGTCAGTTTTTACCACCTTCTGTAGAAGCTGGAAAAGCTGCCGGAATTAAAGATATTGATGTATTGGAAGCTACGGACTATTATAAAACTTCAAGAGGAGAAAAGCCACATGGAGCAACCAGTTACCTGTATTCCCGAAGCAGTGCTGCTGTAGGCTGGGATGCTTTTTATCTGGCAGAAGTTTTATTGACACAGCCATTAATGGTAGTTATTGGAGACAAACCGGGAGGATTCGGAGCTTACAGAGACGGATTGGAAATCATGAGAAGAGCCAGATCAGAGAAAAAAGAACTGGTAATCGCGGAAGGATGGTCTCATTATGATTTGTATGACCAACCGGAGCCTGTAAAAATAGCCCTGGACCGACTGATTCCTTTTTATCAGGAGAATTTATAAAAAAACAAAGCGTTATTCCCATGGAGTGACGCTTTATTTTTTAAGACAATTATTAAACAGGGTTAAACATTAGTGGGTAAAAACATTCACCTAAAAGGTTTTTATCAGTCCTATTCCTACTGCATTGTTCTGATAAAACGGCATCACCATTGTAGATGATAATGCTGTGTTTTTAGTTTTATTTTTTCCGCGGAGTAAATGATCAATTCTTGGATATAGCCAATACGCCAATTCTGTTGAAAGGATTCCAAATCCAGTTCCTGCAACGACGTCTCCCAGCCAGTGTTTATCATTCAGCATCCGGTATACTCCGGTGAAGATGGCAAAGGGATATCCGGAGAGACTTAACAAAAAATTG
This sequence comes from Chryseobacterium rhizosphaerae, assembly GCF_003385455.1. Taxonomy (GTDB): domain Bacteria; phylum Bacteroidota; class Bacteroidia; order Flavobacteriales; family Weeksellaceae; genus Chryseobacterium; species Chryseobacterium rhizosphaerae. The sequence continues at coordinate 51,142 of NZ_QNUF01000007.1, forward strand.
GTGTCTTTATATTCCCTGAACATAAACTGTGCATTGGAAAATGCTGTTGCAGCATGTCCTGAAGGGAAAGACATCGTATTGGAACGGTCAGGCCTCTCTTCTTTGACCATATATTTTAAAGGAAGGGTAAAAGCGGCAGCAATCAGCTGTGACGAAGCATAAATAATGGTGCGGTCTCTTAAGTTATGCTTTCCCTTTACACCTGCCAGATTGAGTCCGTACACGATAAGTCCCGGAGCATACTGTGTATAATCATCAAATTTTATCCGGGTAGGTTTGTGTTCATCGATTTCAATTTTAGTATCTAAATTGATTTCTCTTAGTCCTCTTACTGTTAAGCCTGCTACCCCATACCCAATAAAGGCTGCCGGAATAATCAGGCTTTTATAATTCAGTTTACTTTTTTGAACAGCAGTTGTGATACTATCATGTATTGGTTCCTGAACTATAATCGTGTCATTATTGTTTTGTGCACTGATTGTACTGATAGCTGACATTAAAACAATGAAATAGATCAGCATTTTTTGACGTTGTTTTTTCATCCTGGATTACATTTGCAATTTTTACTTCTTTATTAAAATTTATAACTATACCCCAATCTTACGACCTGAGTTTCATAATAATCGTTGCTGGTATACGCGAATCCCATTCCTTGGATTTTTTTCTTCATCACCATTGTATTGAGTATATCAGAAGCATTCAAAACTATTTCTCCTTTTCCTTTCTGAATGGCTTTTTTTATACCTAAATCCATAGAAAACCTGGACCTGATTCGTCCCTGGGGAATAATATCAGGAGCAAGGTAAACCGCTGTAAGCTGGGCATCCAATCCTTTGGTAAAATGAAAAACATTATTCATCTTGATATTTCCTGAAATGGCAGATTGTTGGTCTGCTGAAAAAGTATTGGGTTCAGGATAGAGGTTTACTACTGAAAATGCATTAATCTGATTATGGTATATATTTCCATTGATATTAAAAGAATAGACATCTGATACCTTTTGGTTCCATATTGCTTCTAAACCTGTATTATAGCTTCTTCCCGCATTTTGGAACAGGGCATAAATCAGCGTGCTGTTGGGTACAATACTTGAAATTCTGGTAATGGTTCCATTGGCAAAACGATGGTATAGTGCAGAATATAAATATCCGTTATCCCAATTGTATTTATATCCCAGTTCCAGAGAGTTGGTAAATTGGGGTCTTAATGCGGGATTTCCTACTTTAATAATCTCTGCGTCATCATATTTAGGAAAAATCCGGATATCCACTTCGTTAGGGCGGTCTACCCTTCTGTTATAAAAAACAGAAACCTTATTATGTTCGTTGAGTTTATAGGCTAATCTAAAGTTTGGAAACGGCTGTGTATAATTATACCCATCACTTGTATAAGTGGGATGATTGGGATTAACATCATATTGAATTTTCACATATTCAAGTCTGATACCCAGCTCAGCCTCCCATTTCTCATTTTCAAAAATATAATTCCCATAGACTGCCGGGATAAATTCTTTGTAATCGGCTTTCCCTCCTGCAGAAACATCCAACACAGAATTTGTTCCGGGAATAAAATTCATATTAGTTGGGATACTTCTGTTTCTCATTTTAATTCCTGTTTCAATCCTGCCATATTTTAAAGGTTTTACATAATCTACATTGAAATCATATACCTGTTCATCCGATAATAATTTGAAAGCATCTGTTCCGGTAGATGTAGACAAATAGTTATCATAGAAATATTTTTCGTCTTCTCTATGGAAAGTATAATTGAATCCTACATTTAATACATGACCGGCTTCTTTGAATTTATGCTGATAAGAAGCTGTTCCCATTACAGTAGTTTTTAATTCATCTTCCAAAAACTGCCATAGACGAAGGCGTTGAGATACATCTCCGTTAAAAAATGGCTGATCTCCACGATCTATAATTTTCTCACTTCCATACATCCCTGAAATAGTTAATGTATTTTGTGCGTTAATATTCCAGTCTATCCCGGCCTTAGTGGTGAAAAAATTGGTATTTCTGTTTCTTTTAAGCTGTGAATTAATGACTGTTCCATCGTCGTAAGTACGCGTTACAAATTCATTTTTATTAAGAGTTTGGGTATATAAATTATCAGCCTGTAGAAAAACATTTACTTTATCTTTTCTGTAATTAAGAGACAGTGAAGGATTGATCTTTGGCGTTAATGTATACTGTGGCCTTATAGTTGGTAGATTTTCTTGTCTTACCCAAAGGGAACCTAATCCTGTTGTAAATCCTACCTTACCATTCCATCCGTTCTTTTTATTTTTTTTCATGATAATATTGATAATACCAGCATTTCCATTGGCATCATACTTTGAAGAAGGATTGTTGATGATTTCAATTTTTTCAATGGCAGAAGCAGGTATGTTATCCAGCCCCGACTGGCTTCCAAAACCTGTAAGGGCTGTTTGTTTACCGTCAATAAGCACTGTTACTTTATCATTACCCCTTAGCTGTACTTTGCCATCCTGAACCGTTATTCCCGGTAGATTTTGTATATTTTGTAATACAGATCCACCGCTTTGGCTGATATTGTCTGCAACAGCATATGTTTTCTTATCCAGACGGTTGTCTATTTCATTCTTTTTGGAAGCCACAAGGGTAACCTCTTCAATTTTTGTTTCCTTTCCCTCCTTTTGGATCAGTTCAATCATGGGGATTTCCAGAAACTCAGAAAGACTTCCTACAAAGACAGGCTGTCTCTGGGTATCGTAGCCTGTCATAGAGGTTTCCAGAATATAATGATCAGGTTTTATACCCGTCATAGAAAATCTTCCTTCCTCATTGGTAATAGTTCCGGCTACAAAAGCACTGTCATTTTCCTTTTTTAAAATAATATGGGTATAGGCCAATCCTGTTTTGTCTTTATCGGTTATTCTTCCGGATACCGTTACAGAAGTGGTTTGTGCAAAGGCTATACTAGAAATAATGCATGTTGGAAAAAGGAGCAGTTTCTTTCTGTTCATCATAAATATTAATTTTTAAGAATGTTTTTTTTCTTTTATCAGTTTGAAAAATAATAGTTTACCTCTGAAATAATGATTTATTAGTATAATTTCTTTGTGAAACAATAATCATGACGACCATTAAAGCAAGCGAAACCAGAGAAGCATTCAATGTTCCAAGATCAAGGCCTCCTTTTACGATAGGTTTGGTCAGAAGATCTCCGAATGTAGCTCCGAACGGTCTGGTAAAAACAAAAGCAATCCAAAACAATACAATACAACACGATTGATCTTGGTAAAATAGTGAAGCAAAACAACGGTAAGGATGATCAATCCGGTAATGCAAGCACCAGTTTGGTAACTCAGTCCCATATTGTCACTTAGAAAATCTCCGAATGCTGTTCCCAGGCTGTTGGAGAATAGTATGGCGGTCCAGTAATAAAGTTCTTTATTCCTTTCAAAAATGGGATAGACTTCAAGATCATTGTATTTTTTATACCATAAAAAAAGTGAAGCCAGAAGCCCGGAAAGAAGAATTAAACTCCCCAATAAGTATCCGGCTTTTAATGTTCTGTCTATAAAGTCGGAAATCTCTGTACCTAAGGTTGTTGTCCCTATAATCACCATCCAGTATACAGCCGGCACATATTTTTTTATGTTGAGTTGTATGGATAACAGAATGGCAAAAAATGATAAGGTAACAACAATTCCCATCGTATAGCCTAGATTAAGAGTCATAGAAATAAAGTCTCCCAGGGTTTCTCCAAGCGTGGTAGCTACGATTTTCATTAACCAGAACAGCAGAGTGACTGCTGCTACTTTGTTCGCTGTTCTCATCTTGTTTTATTTTTAAAGGCAAAAAGTTGTGGAAGATTGATCATCAAAAATGAACCATAAAAAAGAATTTCGGTTGATCTCTCACTTAAATACAGGAAAGCAGGAAGCAAAACTACCATCAGAGAGAAAGGCAGATATGAGATCATAATCAATATAATATTTACCTTACCGCCATACATAGCGCTAAGCAAGAATACAGGTATTATTTCCGGAAACAAAAGGGCAATTTTTACAATCATTTCTAATAAAATCTACACGTAAGTATATTTTCTATACAAAAGTGCAATCAGATTTAGAAGAAATTTTGAATTGTCCGGGTTGGGATATTTTTTAACTATAAATTAACGGAAAAGACATGATGGTTATTCTCAAATCTGTAGCTGACCGTCCAATGATGAAATTTACAGATCTCCTGGATAATAGACAGTCCTAGCCCACTTCCATGATGGTCTGCTGACAGTTTTGAAAATCTTTTGAACAATAAATCAGTATTCAGTTTTTCCACTCCTGAATTGGAAATTTCAAAAACAGAATCTCTTAATTTTATAGCAATAGACCCATCGGGCAAAGTATGTCGGATGGCATTGACAATCAGATTATTAATCATAATCTCTGTTAGGCTACTATTTCCGTTTAAGCGGACGTTAGATTCAATATATTCTTGTACGTCAATGTTTTTTTGTTCGAAATGTTCTTTGAGAATATCAATACTTTGGCGAAGGAGCTGATCAAAAGAGAAATTTTCAGAATTATCAAACTGGTTATTGTCTATTTTAGCCAATAACAACAGGTTTTTATTAATGCGGGAACTTCTGGTAAGCGCCCTGTTCATATCTTCAACAATTCGGTATTGTTTTTCTGTCAGATCCTGATCCTGTAACAGGAGATCCAGTTTATTTTTGATAATGGCAAGTGGTGTTTGCAGCTCATGAGAAGCATTTTCAGTAAACTCTTTTTGAGTTTTATACACTGAAATATTGTGCTCGATCAGCTTATAAAGAGATTGGTTGAGTTCTTCAAACTCTACGGTATCAGAAGCTGGGAATTCAATTTTATTCTGGCTATTGAGTTTAAAGGTTTTCAATCGGTCCAGGGTCTCCCGGAATGGTCTCCATATTGACGCCGAAAGTCTTCTATTCATATATAAAAGTCCCACCACTATCATCACAAAGAAAAAGACCGTGATCATGGCTATCACTGCTATTGTTTCGTGGGTTTCCTCAATATTGGTTTGTATGGTAAAAAGATAGGGTCTATTTTGGATGTAAACCACCTTCTCCAGGCATCTGTATCTTTCCTTTTTGTGTTCAGATATAAATGGAAGATGTCTTTCATTAGTATAAACGCTATCGCCCTTTATACGATTTGCAGAAATTTTTTCAATATTGGTTTCAGGCTGAATATTATTCCATAATTTCAGACTTTTTCCCAGCTGATCTTCGGATAGTTTCAACTGATTGAACTCATACGCCGTTTTCTCTACAATAATCTGGTTATGCTCATCAAGTTCACTTTTCCAGATGGTATCCACCACAAAGTAATACACAGGAATACTTATCGTCAATACAATAAGTACATAAATAAGAAATGGCTTTGTCGTTTTACTTAATAGAGGCTTCAAAGTAATGATGAGTTATAAGTTTTGAGTTTTTGAATGTTGTAAGATCAGTACCTAAGATTCTTTTTTATCTGCAATCTAATATTAATTGGATATAAGTTTCGTTTAGTATTTTAAAAGTAAAACGATATTTTGTTATTCCAAAGAATATGATGAATTATTTCAATATATGCTTTCATGATAAAGCAAGTTTAAGAAATAGAATTAGCTCATGTTTCCCACTTATAACCTGTTCCATATACGGTTTTGAGGTAATGGCTGCACCCCGCATCGTATAATTTTTTCTTTAGATTTTTTACATGAGCATAAACAAAATCATGATTGTCCAGCATATCTGCAAAATCACCTGAAAGATGTTCTGCCAAGGTACTTTTGGAGATTACTTTATTTTTGTTTCCTATAAAATAGATCAAAAGGTCAAATTCTTTTTTGGTTAAGGAAATGATATCATCATTGACAGACACTGTTTTGGCGAGTAAGTCAATTTGAAGTTCATTCTGTTTGATTACATTGGAACTGCTGAATTGCTTCCTACGGATAATGGAATATACTCTTGCCATAAGCTCAGAAAGATGGAAAGGTTTGGTAAGATAATCATCAGCCCCCAGCTTCAAGCCTTCAATTTTGTCATCCAGTGCATTTTTGGCAGAAATGATAATTACCCCATCCTGTTTGTTCTGTTTTTTTAATTCCTCTAAGATTTTCAGCCCATTGCCGTCAGGAAGCATAATATCCAATAAAATACAATCATAGTGAAATGTTTCAATTTTATTCATGGCTTCACCAAATGTGGAAGCAGATTCACACAGGTAATTTTCTTCAGAAAGATATTCCGAAATACTCTTAGCAAGCTCTGTTTCGTCTTCAACAATTAGAATTTTCATGCGATAAATCTATCATTAAATTTTGAAGAAATTTTGAATTTTTTATTTTTCATTGACTATTAATGGGTTCTCTGTGAATTGCATTATTTAAAAGGGGATCAGTTTAGTAGTTTTTGTAAGATATTTCATAAATTTACAATTCTGTATCAAATTGATAGCAGTATTAAAATTCTTCCCAGGTGAAAATTCACAACAAAAAAAAGTACTTAAGCTTCCTTAAATTTAAAAGAGATTTCCAAAAATACGGATTAGAAAAAGCGCGCAGTTATGAGCTTATTCTGCATTGGCTGAACAATAGATTAAGCAGAAACCAGTTTCTTGTACTCTCCGGAATTCTTGTGGGATGTACGGCAGGACTTGCAGGAGTAATCCTGAAAACTTTAGTCCACTATATTCATAATTTCATTACCAATAAAGTTCATTTTGAATACCAGATATTATTTTATATCGTCTTTCCTTTTTTAGGAATTGTATTGACAACAATGATCGTTATCACCTTATTTAAAGGTCAGGACCGGAAAGGAATTGGTGCTATCCTCTATGAAATTGCCCAAAATTCCAGTATTGTGGCTTCTGTAAAAATGTATTCACAGGTGATACAAAGTGCTATTACCGTTGGCCTGGGAGGTTCTGCAGGACTGGAAAGTCCTATCGCTGTTACCGGTGCTGCTATCGGTTCCAACTATGCCCAAACCTACAGACTCAGCTATAAAGAGCGTACTTTATTGTTGGCTGCCGGAGCTACGGCAGGGATTGCCTCTGCATTCAATGCTCCCATTGCCGGGATTATGTTTGCCTTTGAAATTCTCCTGACCGGGGTTGTTTTTACAGACTTCATTCCTTTGGTTGTTGCTGCGGTTTGCGGAAGCCTTTTGTCAAGGATTTTGCTTCAGGAAGATGTTCTTTTCAGATTTTATACCAGAGATCCTTTCAACTATAAGAATGTCCCCTATTACCTTATTTTGGGAATTGTAACCGGATTATATGCCCGCTATTTTGTGATTATTTCTCAAAAAGTAGAACACTTTATAAAAGGACTTCAGCTTTCAAGAATGCGTAAAGCCATGTTTGGAGGAGCTGTTCTTTCCCTGCTTTGTGTCTTATTTCCTCCTTTATTTGGAGAGGGATACGAAACCGTAAAAGCATTCACCAATGGAAATACATATTCTATTATTGAAAACAGTTTTTTCAGATATTTTGAAATTGGCGACTGGACGATTATTATATTTTTGGTTTTGGTATTGCTTTTAAAGGCTTTTGCAACTTCTTTTACCATATTCAGTGGTGGAAACGGTGGAAATTTTGCTCCATCCCTTTTTGCGGGTGGTACCTTGGGCTATTTGTTTGCTTTGGTCTGCCAACATCTTGGATTTTCGGACGTACCGGTAACCAATCTTGTTCTTGTGGGAATGGCAGGAGCAATGAGTGGTGTATTATATGCCCCTCTTACTGCTATATTTCTGATTGCAGAATCCAGTTTTGGATATGATCTGTTTATTCCATTGATGATTGCTTCTGTAATATCTTATCTTATCGCCAAATGGTTCTCTCCTATTTCACCGGAATTAAAATCTCTTGCCGATGAAGGGAAAATATTCACAAATAAGCATGATAAAAACCTTCTTTTTGCCTTAAGAACGGATGATTTCATTGATAAATACTCACAGACCATCAATGAAAATGCTTCTATTACAGATCTTTTTGAACTGGTGAAAAACGGAGATAAAAATATCTTTGCCGTAGTGGATGATCAGCGAAAACTGAAGGGAATCCTTACATTAGATGATATAAGACCATATCTTTTTAACAAAGAAATTGATCCTTCTCAACTGATCGTTCAGGTGATGAAAGCACCACTGGCTATACTCCACCGTGAAAATAAGCCATTGGAAATTCTTCAGACCTTTGATGACACAGGAGTCTGGAGCCTTCCGGTAGTGAGTGAGAATAATGATTTCATTGGCTTTATCTCAAAATCTTCTATTCTCATGAGCTACAGACAATTATTAAAAGAATACTCTGACTAACAGATACTATTTACCACTACAAATTTCAGCAGCTTATACTATCTGCTGATATTACAATTGATAGGCTGAAAATTCCCCTCCTCTGGAGGGGTGGCAAATCAAAGATTTGACGGGGTGGTTATAAAAAGAACTCGCATTTATTAAAAAAATCCGTTCAGTATTGAACGGATTTTTTTAATCTATAATGAAGGGTCGTTACAACTAATTACTAGCCTTGTTAAGCAGGTTTATATCTTCCTGATCTAAAACAAGTTTTGGAGCATTAAACAGCGTTTCAAGCTGTGATGGACTGGTCGCACTGACGATAGGGGCCGTAATCAGCGGATTGGCTAATAACCAGGCCAGAGCTACCGTACTTTGAGGGGCATGATGTTTCTCACCTACCTGATCCAATGCTTTTAAAACATCAAGACCTTTGGCGTTCATATATTTTCTTACCCCTTCTCCTCTTGCACTTTTTGCAAAATCTGCTTCCTCACGGTATTTTCCGGTTAAAAAACCTGCAGCCAGAGACCAGTATGGAAATACACTCAGGTCAAACTCTTCTACCAAAGGTGCATAATTTTTTTCAAAACCTTCTCTTTCTACCAGATTGTAATGAGGCTGTAGCGCAACATATTTGGGAAGATTGTTTTTTTCAGCCGCTTCAAAAGAAGCTTTTAAACGTTCCGGGGAAAGATTGGAAGCTGCAATATAACGTACTTTTCCAGCCTTGATGATCTCATCATACGCTGAAAGGGTTTCCTCTACCGGAGTGACGTTATCGTCGAAATGCGTATAATAAATGTCTATATGATCAGTCTGAAGTCTTTGCAGGGATTCATCCACTGATTGTAAAATATGCTTTTTACTGATATCATAACCGTGTTCTTTTGTTTCAGAGCCTACTTTTGTAGCCAGTACAATATCTTTACGATTAGAACGGCTTTTCATCCATTTTCCGATAATTTCTTCCGACTGTCCTCCTCTGCCGTTTACCCACCACGAATAAGTGTCTGCCGTATCTACAAAATTGAATCCTGCTTCCGTAAAACGGTCTAATATATCAAAAGATTGTTGTTCGTCCAGTGTCCATCCAAAAACATTCCCACCAAAATTGATAGGTGCTACTGTTAGATCGGTATTTTTGATCTTTCTTTTTTCCATAAAATGATTTGTTATTACAACGTATTAAGTAACCTCTAAGGTAAGGAATCCTGAAGAGGATAAGGATTCAAAATAGCCATTCCTGTGATAGTTATTATAAATGAAGATACTCATGCCTATTCATATCTTTTACTTCGGAATTATATGGGTTCAATAAAAAACAGCCTCCGGATGAAGGCTGTTTTAATCTATCAATTAAAAAAATACTGCTACTTCTCAACCTGAGGAACCTCAATGGCTGCAAGCATCAGTTTATATTCCTGCAGTTGCAGGGTTATGTTTTCCAATCCGTTTTTAAAGAAGGATGATTCTTTAAACAGATGATGATAATATTCAATCCCTTCAAATATGTTTTTTTTGAACGTATTCCATTTTTTAGACTGGGAATGCGTGATTTGGACTGATGATTCTGTAATTTCTTTTTTCAGATAATCCACATACATTTTTAATTCATTGATGAACATATTCGGACGTTGATTATCAGGAAGAATATTGGTGTTTCCATAGATATGCTTTACCATTTCAGAAAGAGAAACCTCCTTGTCAAAAAAAGCAATATTCGGTCCCGGGCATATGACAACGCCTTGTTTTTCACCTCTAATTTCCATATTATGTTCCATATAAGCAGCATTTACAAGACCTACACAAAGACAGGCTTTATCTGTAATTTCCGACTTTCTTCGGTTAAATTCTTCATCCGTACATGTTTCCCGGCTGGTATACAGTTCTTTCAGTTTAATATCCTGATACTTCCTGGAAGCTGTACATGTTCCTTGAGAAGAAAACTCTTTGCTTAAAGCCAGTAGTTTTTTCGGACATGAACTTCCATATTTCCCATGAGATTCCTTCTGCTGTCTTAGTTGATCGTTGGATGTTCCTCTTACTGTATTAAAAGGGACTCCCAATGGTGAAAGATTACTCAGATAAAAATCTTTTTCTTTAGACTGTAGAAGCAAATTTCTGGTTTCTGTATCTACAGAAGTCGCTTCCGGAACCAATAAAAACGGAGACCCCCATCCTACACTGTCTACATCATAATTGTCAAGCAGAAAATCATGTTCTTCAGATGTTCCTACTCCGCCCTGAACGGTAATTTTCATTTCTAAGGGCTGGGCAATACCCGGTTTTCCTTTCTGTTCTAAAGCAGAGACCATTAAGGCATGGGCCGACTGGATCAGATCATTTTTTTTCTGTTTAAATTCTTCCATAATAGGCCCCAGGAGCAGTCCGTCTGTAGCAAATGCATGCCCTCCACAATTCAACCCGGATTCTATCCTGTATTCTGAAACCCAAAGCCCTTTTTTGGCCAGGAAATTCCCCTGAATCATTGCCGAGCGGAAATCACTTACTTTAAGAATAATCTTCTTTTTTAAAACGCCTTTCTGATCCGGAAAAAAATCTTCAAATTCCTCAATATAACTGTACAAACGAGGATTCATTCCCGCAGAAAGAACCATCGAAGAAGACAGTTTGCTTTTTGCAAATCCACGTAAAGACGCATGCGCATCATTATAGATCACAGAAAGCTGTTCACCTTTTTTATAGTTGTCTTTATCAACTTTTGTCATGATGTTGACATCAATGCTTCCCGGCTTTAAGTTAGACTCAATGAAGTTTCTAATAGCTGACCCCCAATTATCCTTTTGATTAATAAGGTTTTGAAGACCATCTTTCAGCTCTGATGTATTAGGTAACATCGTCATGAAATCTTTTAAAGCCTCTCTGTTTTTGCTGATTTCCTGTTTGAAAGATTCAAATTTTTCATTCACGATATCATCTACCATATCCAGATAAGCGGTAATTCTCTTTGCTCTGTAATCTTCTGTTTTGGATGAAATTTTTAAATAATCCAGATTAAATTTCTGATTATAAAAGTTTTTCATTTTTTCCAAAATTTCGTCATCGATAATGGAAATGACGGAAGAAATTCCATATTGGGCAACACGAATCGGACTGTCTATAGTATAGGCCAGCCCCATTACCGGAATATGAAAATTGTGTAACGGTTTAGTTGTCATTATATTTCAATAAAAGTTATCTTATGAATGCAACTAAAAATTCTAAAAAACTAATTCACTGCTTAAATATATCATTTTAAAATTAGCTATGCATTAAATAATACTTATAATATGGGAAATATGCTAAATATCATCTTATACTGTGAATACTGCTCTGCATTACTGCATGAATGACTGGTCGTTATCATTCCTTTATGATATGTAATGAGAGCTAAGGGTTGGTTACTAAATAAAAAAGGTTTCATTTACCCGTTACAGTAAACAAAACCTTTGATTAAAAAATATTGATAGGTTCGGAAGTATTATTCTGCCTTATTTTTCAGCATCATCAGCAAACTGTAAGCACCTTTCTGTACAATTTTCTTATTTTTTAAAAAGTCAGCTTTCAGAATCTCTGTAAACTGATCATCTGCAATTCCCGTTATTACAGGGATCATCTTATAGTTTGATTTTCCAAGATCTTCAAAAACATAATTTTTATTCTCATAGGAAACTATCACTTCATTGGGAAGTCCCTGCGTATTCCGGCTGCTGATACTAACCTCTGCATTGATATACATTCCTTTTACAAATTCAGGGTTTACAGAAGATAATTTGGCTACAGCCGTGGCAGAACCTCCGTTTTCAATACTGGGAACTACACTTACAATTTTAGCGTTGGATTTTACATCAGGTTTCTGATTGTTGTACACCAGAATTTCCTGTCCGGTTTTTACGTCATTTACGTCATTTTCAAACACTTTTAATTCTAAAAGTAATCCGGCAGGATTAATCAGTTCAAATAAAGTATCTGCAGGGTTGATATACTGCCCGTTATTCACCGAAATTCTGCTTACAAAACCGCTAAACGGAGCATAAATATTAATTCGGCTTCTGATATTGCCGGTATGTAATCCTTGGGCACTGATTCCAATGATTCTGAGTTTTTCCTCCAGACCTTTTAAAGTAGCCTGTAAAGTGGAATAATCAGCCTGTGCAGTTTGCATGGTTTTATCACTGCTTGCCTTGCTTGTATTAAGGTCTTTTTGGCGGTTAAAGTTCAGTCTTGCTGCTTCCAGCTGGGCTTTTGTTACCAGATAGTCCTGCTGAAGCTGTATAAATTGTGGATCTTCCACCACAGCCAGTACCTGTCCTTTACTGAAATGACTGCCATTTATTACATTGATAGATTTGATATGCCCACCCATAATACTGGAAACAGAACTGATATGGGAAGGAGCAATCTCTACTTTTCCGTTCAGTCTTACCAATTTTTCCATATTTCTATCCTGAATGGATGTAGTACTTACTCCTACAGACTGAATCTGTTTTTCTGTAAGATGAACTGTATTTTCATTGCCTTTAGTAAATTTCGTGTTTTCGTAAACCGTTTTTTCCTCTTCTTTTTTTCCTGAACAAGAAGATAAAATAAGTACTGAAGCAAAGTAGTATATTGATATTTTTTTGAAATGCATGACGCTGTTATTTTGAGATTAAGAAATTAAGTTCCGCTCCAATTTGGTTGAGTCTTTCCAGTTGATCGATGTAATCTGCTTTTGTTTTCACAGCCTGATTAACTAATATTACCCAGTTCAGATAATCAATTTCCCCAACTTCCATTTGTTTCTGTGCTGTTTTTAGGATGATTTCAGACTTGGGAAGCTGTTTCTGTTCATAATTTTCAATGATTTTTTGTTGATTTATATAGTTGCTCAGCTGTTGTCTCAGCCTGTTTTTAAACTCAATTTCTTTTCTGTGAAACTGATTTTCAGAAATTTCTATTTTTGCCCGTGCAGCCTTTGCCAATGCTCTCTGCCCTTTAGTAAATAATGGAATTCCCACACCCACCTGAACAGAATTGAACCGGTTGTTGTTGATGTTTTTCATACTTTGGTTGGTATATCCAATAAGTAGTTCTGGAAGCAGTTTACTTTTTTCAAGCTGTACCTCGGCCTCTCCTACTTTGATCTGCTGCTGCAGAGCCTGAAGTTCGGGATGTTGCTTTACAGCTTCTTCTGAAGACTGAAGGCTAATATCCATTACAGGACGGTCTGCAACAGGCTGATAGGAATTCTCAGACTGAAGAAGTAACTGAAGCTGAAGTTTGGTCATATTCAGATCATTATCAAGGGTATTCAGCTGTACATTCATTTGCTCGTTCTGAATTTCAGCGGTGGATTCCTCTAAAATATTAGCCTCCCCTTTTTTCAGCCTTAGCCCTGCCTTCTCCGCAAAATTGTGATACAGCTGACTGATGTACAGCAATACCTTTTTCTTTTCCTGAAGAACTAAAACTCTATAAAAAACGTCCGTAACTTCTTTGGTAAGCTGTGCTTTGGTTAGGTTTTGATTGATTACACTTGCTCCCCATTCTGCATCCAGCATCTGTTTCCTTTTAGAATAAACTGTTGGAAAACTGAATCTCTGAGATATTCCAAACGAATTATCGGTTTCTTCACCCTGAATCTGACCAAAACCTCCTGTAACTTCCAGCTGTGGGATATCCAGATAGCTCGCTTTTAATTTCTCCTGGTATTCTGATATTAATTTTGAATTTTTGAGGGTTCCGTTCTGTTGGAAAGCTTTTTCCAAAGCCTGATCGTAAGTAATATTTTCCTGAGCCTGAAAACTTCCGAAAGATATCAGGATTAACAAAATGGACAGTTTTTTAGAATTTATTTTTTTAGAAAATTTCATAGTATGGGTATTAATATTTTCGAATAAGACATAGAGTATTGGAAGGACAAATAAGGTCAAAAGAGTGGCAAGCATCAGTCCTCCGATAACTACAGTGGCCAAAGGTCTCTGTACTTCAGCTCCTGCTCCGTTGCTTAATGCCATCGGTAAGAACCCTAAAGAAGCTACAAAAGCAGTCATTAAAACCGGACGAAGTCTGATCCTTGTCCCTGTTAAAACCACTCTGCTCATACTATCCATTCCTTTGTTTTTCAATCTGTTAAATTCAGAAATCAAAACAATTCCATTAAGTACGGCTACTCCAAACAAAGCAATAAATCCTACTCCTGCACTGATGCTGAATGGCATCCCTCTCAGAGCAAGAAAATATACACCGCCAATTGCTGATAAAGGGATGGCGGTATAGATGAGTAAACTATGCTTTACAGAACCAAAAGCAAAGAACAGTAACAGGAAAATCATCACTAGGGAAATAGGAACAGCAATGCCTAATCTTGCCTTGGCTTCATTTAAATTTTCAAAAGTCCCTCCATAAGAAACACTGTATCCCGGTGAAAATTTGAGGCCTTTCCCAGTTTTTTGCTGAAGTTCTTCCACAATAGTCTGCACATCCCTTCCTCTTACATTGAAACCAACAATGATTCTTCTTTTCGTATCTTCCCTCTGGATCTGGTTGGGGCTGTTTTTAAGTTCTACCTTTGCAAACTGAGATAATGGAACCTGCTCTCCGGATGGCGTTGGCACCAATAAATTTTGAATGCTTGTCAAATCTTTTTTATGCTGATTATCCATTCGAACAACAATATCAAACTTTTTCTCTCCTTCATATAATGCTCCTGCGGTCTGTCCTGCAAATGCCATATTGATAACTCTGTTGACATCCGCAACGGAAATATTGTAACGCGAGAGTTCCGATCTGTTGTAATCAATAACAACCTGCGGGGCACCTACAACCGGTTCAATATAAAGATCCTGTGCTCCTTTTACCGTATTGATAATGCTTCCCAATTTTTTGGCATACAGGGTAAGACTGTCCAGGTCTTCTCCATAAATTTTGCAGACCACATCCTGTCTGGCCCCGGTCATCAGCTCATTGAAACGCATCTGCACAGGAAACTGAAAACTCGTGGTAAGTCCCGGAATCACGCTTAAAGCTTTACTCATTTTATCAGAAAGTTCCGGAAACGACGTTGCAGAGGCCCATTCTTTTTTGGGCTTCAGAACAATAATCATATCTCCTGCGTCCATCGGCATGGGTTCTGTAGGGATTTCTGCGCTCCCGATCTTGGCAACGACCTTTTGAACCTCAGGAAACTGTTTTAAAAGAATATTACCGGCCTGTGTAGTTACCTTCTTGGTTTCATTAATATTACTCCCCTGAAGAATTCTCATCTCGACGGCAAAGTCCCCTTCTTCCAGAGACGGAATAAATTCTCCCCCCATCTTGGATAAAATGAAAACAGCCCCTGCAAAAAGAATAAATACACTCATAAGAATTGTCTTCCTGTATTTAAGGGCTTTCATCAGAAGTTTCTGGTGGCCTGCCTCCACTTTAGCCATAATCCTGTCTGAAATATTGTCTTTTTCCTTTTTCTTTCTGCTCAATACTAAAGAACTCATCATAGGGATATATGTCAAAGACAGGATAAACGCTCCTACTAATGCAAATGCAACCGTTTGCGCCATAGGCTTGAACATCTTCCCTTCAATTCCCTGAAGTGTAAAAATCGGAAGATAAACAATGAGGATAATAATTTGTCCAAAAACGGCACTGCTGACCATTTTCGTAGCAGAATCCGAAACCTGCTCATCCATTTCTTTTTTACTGAGCATATTGTCTTTGCCAAAGTATTTTTTGTGGGCCAGTTGATGCAGAACAGTTTCCACTATAATAACGGCACCGTCTACAATAAGGCCAAAGTCTAAGGCACCAAGGCTCATCAGGTTTCCTCCAACACCAAAGATATTCATCATAATGATAGCAAAAAGCATGGCCAAAGGAATCACAGAAGCCACTAATAATCCTGCTCTGAAGTTTCCTAAAAATAACACCAGAATAAAAACAACAATCAGTGCTCCTTCCATCAGGTTGGTTTTTACTGTACTGATCGTATTATTTACCATTTTAGCACGGTCGAGAAACGGTTCAATAACCACTCCTTCAGGTAAAGACTCCTGAATCTTTTCCAGTCTTTGTTTAATATTGCCAATCACGACATTAGCATTCTCTCCTTTAAGCATTAATACAATGGCTCCGGATACTTCGCCGGTATCATTATACGTCATTGCTCCATACCGGGTAGCATAACCGATCTTAACGGATGCCACATCTTTGATATGCACAGGAATTCCTTCTTTGGTTTCCGCAACCTGAATGCTTCCGATATCTTCCGTACTTCCCAAAAGACCTTCACTCCTGATAAAAAGAACCGTTTCTTTCTTCTCTATATAAGCTCCTCCGGTATTCTGGTTGTTTTTTTCCAAAGCCGTGAAAACATCATTGATATTGATGTTGAATGCCTGAAGCTTATTAGGATTAATCGCAATTTCATATTGTTTCAGCTTTCCTCCGAAACTGCTGACATCGGCCACTCCCTTAGTTCCCAGCAGCTGGCGCCTCACTACCCAGTCCTGAATGGTTCTGAGTTCAGTTTCATCATACACATTTTCATAGCCTTTTTTGGCTCTTACCACATACTGAAAGATCTCTCCCAGTCCGGTAGAAATAGGTCCCAGCTCAGGTTTTCCAATACCCTGAGGAATATTATCCTGAACAAGCTGCAAACGCTCCTGAACCTGTTGGCGGGCCCAATATACATCGGTATTGTCATCAAAAACTACAGTTACCAGAGAAAGTCCGAATCTTGAAAGGCTACGCAGTTCAGTAATTCCACTGATATTGCTGGTAGACTGTTCTATAGGAAAGGTAACGAGCCTTTCTATATCTGCTGCACCATAAGAGGGAGCGCTGGTAATGATCTGAACCTGATTATTGGTGATGTCAGGCTGCGCATCAATAGGAAGTTTAGTGGTTTCATAGACACCAAAAAGAATGAGCCCCACTGTAAACAGAGCAATGATGAGTTTATTCTTTACAGAAAACTCAATAATTTTATTTAACATAAAAAATTATTAATTGATAACTCGTCGTGTTGTAGAAAGCTACTAAACTTCAACCCCAAACCACATAATTTCTTACGTAAAGGTTAAAAACCTTTTAAATAAAAGTCTTTGTAGTTAAGATATGAACACAGCTACAGTGCACAGAGAGTTAATGGATAGGTAATAACTTGACAGCCTTAAGTAAAAACTTAAAGCATTGATCTTTAATATGAAATTAATTAAGAAAGCCGTGGAGGCTGGAAAATTCTGGAAAGATATAGGTTTGAGAAATCCTTTTCCTGATAGATGCTATTCTTCTGTGGAATCGTAATTTCTACAGGTTTTTTTATTTCAAAACTAAGCTCGGGCAGCTGAGCATAGACTGTTAATACGATAGGTGGATTGATAAAGGGTAATTTTTGGTCGAGATCCCAGTCGGAATCTTTTTTATGATTGTCATAGTGCTCCAAAACAAATTCTGAAAGATTACCATGATACTCCATATAATGTTCAACAAACAT
Organism: Chryseobacterium rhizosphaerae; assembly: GCF_003385455.1. GTDB lineage: Bacteria > Bacteroidota > Bacteroidia > Flavobacteriales > Weeksellaceae > Chryseobacterium > Chryseobacterium rhizosphaerae. The sequence goes on from NZ_QNUF01000007.1 coordinate 68,942, forward strand.
AGGTACTTTGAGCACTTCCCCCGCATTGGTGGTAGCCATCACATACATCATCGAGCATAATATGGAAATCCATTTTAACATTGTCCTGCAAATATAAGGCTTAAATTTTTTTTTAGAAATCAATTCGTATTAATTTTTTAAGAATTTATCCGTAACAGAAGCCGTTTAAGTAAATCGTACGGATATCAAAAAGAGGATTGTTTTTCAAATAACTGCAAATGACAGAGCCTATTAAAGGATCACCAAAGAGGTACACGATGGTATCTTGGGAATCATTGGGAAAATATTCCTGAATTTTTTCCTGGAGGCTTACAGCATGGATAGGATTTATAATACAGGTTTTTAAAGGGAAACTATGATCAAGATCAGGAAATACTTCTTCTTCATGTTCTGTATAGATCAGGCTGCTTATTTTCTTACTTACCGGTAATGCCCTGTTCATCTCATATAAATGGGATAATGACTTTATATCACCGATAAGAAAATAATGATCTCCGGTATGGTCCAGTACTAATTGTTCAGAAGCTTGTCTGAAAAACAGACTATCCCCTTCCTGGACTTCTTTTATCCATTCTTTATCCCGAATGCTAATAGCAAAATCAGCAATATGATGAATAGGGTCATAATCCCAGAAGGCATATGGCTGAACTTCACTTTTAGTAGTATAATAAGGGTTGGAAAGATAAAACTCAATCATCAACCCCGGTGAATATTGAATTCTTGAAAAATCCTGACTTTGGATTCTTATATGATAGGTATGGGCCGCTATTTTGTTTTTCAGCAGAATAATACCTGTGAAAATATGTATAGCCTGGGTTGGAAGACTGGTCATTGTTCAAAAAATTAGTACTACAAATTTGAAGATCGCAGACTTTTAAAACATTGACCTGAGTCAAAAAAAGAGAAAAATTAAAGCTTAGATTTCAGCCTGCTTAACGTTTCCTGGGATATATTGAGATAAGAAGCCACCATTTTGTTGGAAAGCCTGCGGACAATAATGGGATTTTCATCCAACAATTGGCGGTATTTTTCAAGAGCATCCTGAACCAGAAAAGACATTAATCTCTTGGTGTTGGTAACATAAGCAATTTCAAGATAGATCCTGTAAAATTTTTCCCATTGAGGAATGATTTCCAACAGATGATAGAAGTTTTTGTGTGTAATATAATAGACTTCAGAATCTTCAACAGCCTGAATGAACTCTTCTGATGGTTCTGAAGTAATAAAGCTTACCAATGCTGTAGCAAACTGATTTTCAAAAGCAAAATACCTCGTAGAGTCCTGTCCTTCCTCATTAATAAAGAAAATTCTGAGACAGCCGCTGACCACAAAAAAGGTTCTCTGGCTAGATTGCCCGTTGGTAAGGAGCAGCTCATTTTTCTTCAGTTTGATCGGTTTAAAATAAGACAGGATAACCTCCATTTCCTCATCGGTTACCGATATTTTGCTTTTAATATATGAAACTAATAGTTCTTCCATTTATTTAAATCAGTCATTGGCAAATGTAGCAATAAATGCTTTATATGCCGATGTTTTCACAGGTTTTTATCCTTTTTCAGAAAGTTTGTCTTCCGATTGACCCGCTTTCCAGTATGAGCAGGCGTACATCCCATGTGGATCCCAGCTGAGCTTTGTTTTGAAGTAGGTACGAAGTTCGTGCACGGTAGTATATTCAGCTGCGATATAAATATATTTTTTCAGTAATCCTGAAGGAAATTCTGAAGATATGGAAAGATCTGCAAGCCGGCTTCCATTTTCCGGGTGAGGATTATGAAGCCATTCAACAGATACATCTGCCGCAGAGCATAAAATAAATTCATCCTCTTTTCCGTGAACTTCCAACAGTACTTTTGCAGATGTATAGGAAGGGAGCTGTTCTACGATCGCACAGATGACGGGTAATGCTGTTGCATCTCCAACAAGAAGGAAGAAGTCCGCTTCCGGGACTAAAGGTCTTGTACTCTCTTTCATTCCAATTTCCAGTTTGTCTCCCGGATTTGTTTTCAGGGCCCAGGCGGATGCCGGTCCTTCCTCTCCATGAGCGACAAAGTCAATGCTTAATTCAAGGTTTTCCAGGTCGACTTTCCTATTGGTATAGGTTCTCACCAACGGCTCACTCTCCTTTTCTGCTGAGGATGGAATAAAGATTTTATTATTGGAGCCGGATTGCACGTGAGCCAATAATCCAGCCTGATTTTCATTAATTTCAAATACCACGCGGATAAGATGTGGGGTGAGAAACTTTTTATTTTTCACCGTAAATACGGAACGTATTTTTTTTGTTTTCATTGGACTTGTTATCATAATGTATGATTTTATTTTTTATTAAACAGTAGAATAATCATCGAAAGAATACAGCTGATTCCTCCAAATAAATAGACCGCCTGATAGTTGAGCCAACCGGCAATCAATCCGGCAAGAGGTCCCGCTAACCCTAATGAAAGGTCAACAAATGCTACATATGCTCCTAAGGCAGTGCCTCTCATCTGAGGTTTTACTTTTTGAATGGCTAAAACACCCAGAGCTGGAAAAACCAATGAGAATCCAACCCCTGTTAATCCACATCCGATGATGGCAACTGTTTTGGAAACAGATGTCCAGATAAGCATCTGCCCTATGACTTCGATGATTAAAGAGATAAAAGCAATGGTAAAACCTCCGTATTTATCAGGAAAGGAAGCAAAGAAAACTCTTGTCAGCACATAACATACCCCAAAGGTCATAAATGCCAGTGAAGCATCGCCCCAATTTTTCTCTGCGAAAAACAAGGCAATAAAAGAAGCAATACACCCGAATGCCATTGATGAAAATGCCAGACTCAGACCCTGTCCGGAAATAGCGCCTATAACTTTATAAAATGGGGTTCTGATGTGGTTTTTATCTACCGGAATAGAAGGAAGCTTAGCTGTAGATATCCAGCTTACAAACGGAAGAAGGGCTATAAGAATAAAGGCAGGCAGTATGCTGTATTCTTTACTCAGCCAGATACTCATAGGGGCTCCAATAGCAATCCCTGCATACATGGCAATGCCGTTCCATGTCATTACTTTCCCTGAATTTGTGTGGCCTGCAAGACCAATTCCCCAGGTTAACGCTCCTGTGACCAGAAAGCTTTCACTTATCCCATGAATAATCCTTGCAAGCAGTAAACAGCCAAGGGCCCAAAATTTATCCGCCTGAAACAATACTGCCAAAACATACATGGCTCCGGCAACAACAGTGAGTATAACCCCAGACATTTTACTGCTTTTTGCACCTTTGGTATCCGTTATTTTACCGGAATAAGCCCGGGTTAAAAGTGTTGATAAAGACTGAAGGCCAATCACCAGCCCTATAATGATACTGTCAAATCCTAAATTGTTCTGAACAAACTTCGGAAGGACTCCCAACGCAATTCCTATCGTGAGGTATACTCCAAATACTGAAATAATAATGGGCGTAATTACTTTGTAGAAATTAATATGCTGCCCCTTTTCTAATGTTGTACTCATAAATTTTATTTAAAATATTCGGGTGCAAATGTCTTTGTACAGCCAATACCAAACTTTGACTTAGATCAAAAAAGGAAATTCCTGTGTCCCCTTATTCAGAATAATGATCAATAGCTGCTATTTCATGATGAATAGTACTTGTCCAAAAATCCAGTTCCTCTTCTTTTTTACGGATGATATCAAGGGTAAAATCCCCTGTGTGGTAGCCTTTTACCAATGCTCTTCTCTGGCATTCTGCAAGCTGTAGTTCCAGAGTAAAATAGGTTTTTTTCCATTCATTATGCCGGGAAAACATGGTTTCTTCGCTACTGTTCATCAATTGATATTTTTCCCTTTCAAGCTTTTCGGTCATATTTTTCAATGCCGCCTGAACCTTGTCATCATTTGATATAAAATCATTTAAAAATGAAACAGATTTTTCCAGAAGAAGTATATTGAGGTCTTTTTCTTCCTGTTTATCGGGAGACGAAGGCTTTATCATGCTGATTAACCTGGGTAATGTCACTCCCTGGATCAGTAATGTAAAAACAATAACGATGAAGCATATAAATAATACAGTATCCCTCTGCTCTATAACAGCTCCCTGATGATCTTTAAAGGGCAGTGCAAGGGCTGCAGCCAGTGAAACAACACCACGCATCCCTGACCATGATAAAATAATATATTCTTTCTTTGATGGAGTGAGAAAACCGCCTTCTTTTTCGGACCTGCTGTTCGAAAAAAGAGGAAATAAGGAGAGTACGGCCAAGCGGATAACTACCAGGACAATAAACAATAAGAAGCCATAAAAAACCAGGACAGGAAGATCACTATCCTGTATATTTGAGATGATTGCCGGGAGCTGCATGCCAAGAATAAGAAATATCAACCCATTCAGAATAAAGATAATAACTTCCCAAAAATGACTCATCTGCAACCTGCTTCCGGCACTGAATAATGAAATTGAATTCCAGGAAAGAAACATTCCTAATAACACAACAGCCAATACTCCGGAATATCCCAGATGCTCTGCCAGACTGTATGCCGCAAAAGGAAGCAGAATCACAGCAAATGTTTCAGCACTGCTGTTTCCGTTAAAATATTTGTGGAGCTTTAAAAATATAAAACCTATCACAAGGCCAATAACCAATCCTCCAAGACTGATGCTTAATAAACTGGAGCCCAGCGTCCCAAAATGAGAAAACACCACTGGTAACAGCGATAACAGCACATTTATAAGCAATTAAAGCCGATGCATCATTCAGTAAACTTTCCCCTTCAAGGATCGTTGTCAGTTTCTGTGGCAGCGGAAGAGATTTTGTAATGCTTGTTGCCGCTACGGCATCGGGTGGTGAAATGATAGCGCCCATTACAAAGGCAAGCGGCCAGCTGAATCCGGGAATTAAGGTGTGAACAAGTAAAGCAATAACAGTAGTGGTTAAAAAGACCAGTCCAATGGCCAGTACAGAAATTTTTGAAAATTCTTTTTTAAAATCGGGAATTGATGTATTCCAGGCAGCATCAAATAATATGGGAGGAAGTACTATGTAAAAAATCATTTCCGGGCTCATGTCGATAGATGGCACAAGTTGAGTGACACTTAGAATCAATCCGGCTGTTACAAGCAAGATAGGAAGTGCAAGCTTTAATTTTTCTTTTACCGAAATAATAATGATTAAAATGATTGAGATCCAAATAATTTTTTGAAGTTCTTCCATAGCTTTGTATTAAGCCGCGAAATTAAAAAGCTGGCAGCGGAAGAACTTTGACTTAGATCAAAAAGGGATAGGCATTTCTATTCAAAGTCCAGAAAACCATCTGTAAGCTGCTGCCACTGGATTTTGGCGATTCCAATCATTCCTCCGGCAGCAACCATCATATTTCTAATGATATCAAAGAGCCTTGCATTGAAATTAGGAGATTCATTTCTCCCATATACTGCCGTGTTTATGTGAGTTGAATCTCTTCGGATCATAAATGTAGAAGTGGCTTTTGAGCTATAAAAGTGGGCAATATGGCTGTTGTTTTTATTCTTAGGATCCTGTGACGGTCTGCAGGTAATCATGATACTTTCGGAGATTGTATCCTCATAATAACAGATCTCTGTTATTTCCACCCAATCATAACCTTTTGCTTGAGTTTCTCCCGGCCCCGGAATATTGATTCTGATAAAATCGCCTTTTAGAGGTTCTCTTTCGGCAGGGATAGCATTGGAATCATACAGTTTAAATGCGGCAAAAGCATCTCCACAATAGCTTTTCCATTTGTTGATGGAGAAAAATCTTTTTTTTACTATTTCAAATTTCAATGGAATCAGTGGCGCTGCAAACTGTTTTCTGCTTTCCGTGTCATGAAATCCTCCGGATTTTTGCTGAGGAACCCCTTTTATTTGCTTTGGTTTCATAGCGTCTGTTTTAAAGCAAGTTAATGAAAATGATACGCTTTATTTTATGAGTGTAGTCACAATCAAAAACACCAACAGCGATCATTCATTTTTAGGATGATGTACAATTACGGATTTGCATCATATACCCTATGATGTCATTAGAAATAGATATTTTAAAGAGGTACAATTATACACCCATAAAATTCCACAATGCTAAAGAAAACTTGCATCAGTTAAAGAATAGTTATTTTCTATCAAAATCAATAATTTTTAAAAAAAATGCATATATAATGTTTTGCATAATATTAATTTTACTTATATTTGTGGATCGAAATAATTTTTTTTCATCATTTGTGTTTTTTTAAGGTCTCCATTCGTGGGGACCTTTTTGCTTCCACTGATCCTATAATTGATTATTCACTGCTAATATGAAAATGCAATAAATGGTGAAATATTATGCTTTTTAAAATCAACAAACACTTTAATATAGGGTGTCGTATACATTTACAATGAACAATAAATCCCTTTTAAATGTTTTATAGTAAGATCAACGGCATAAACATATTACTCAACATTTATGATACTTAGGATCAGAACTAAAAAATGAGATTTTGCCTGCTATTTAATATTTTTCACAAAATCGGTAGGCCGGAACTGCATCACAGCCTGAAAGCTTCTTGTATAAGCCTGTACACTTTTGTACCCTACTTCATAGGCTGTTTCGGAAATGGTAAGATTTCCGGCACTCAAAAGCTCAAGACTTTTGATGATTCGCAGCATCTGCTGATATTTGCTGAGTGTAAGCCCGGTTTCTTTTTTGAAAATACGTTCTAAAGTACGGGTAGATAATAACGCCGTTTCTCCCAGATCTTCTATTCTAATTTCTTTATGATAATCATGATGCAGGTGTTCTATCACTTTTGTTAGGCGTTTGTCTTTAGGAAGACAGATATGGAGTTTCAGAGAATGTTCTACGAAATGAGGAAGCTCATTGAATAATGCTCTTAAAAATATGGTTTCATCGGCATCTTTTGAGAGTAGTTTAGACCATTTTTCTACATATTTTATCATTTCTTTTAAAACCGGAGGAACTGAAAATACGTTGACTTCATGGTAAAAAGAGTTTTTTCTGTCAACTTCAGCAAACATAATCATCAGATTGATTTTCTCAGAATGTGAATTGGTCTTATGGATGGTATTGGGAGGAATCCAAACAGCATGGTTTTGCGGAAGAAGATAAATCTTTTCTTCAATGGTAATATACTGAAACCCACTTTCTACATAGACCAGTTGCCCTTTTTGATGCTGGTGAAGCACATCATCATGAATCCAGTTTTCTTCAAACCAGACAAAATAAGGTTTATGCAGTTCATCTACTTCTATACTGTTATTCGCATTCATGTCGTTTTAAGTTAAAACTTTGGCAAAATTAAACAAAATTACTATGCTAATTTTGCACAAAAGTTTTTATTATGATGAAGAGTGAAATAAGAAAAAAAGCATCTTATGCTTTACTGATCATTAATGTTTTGGTGGTTATACTGATCTCAAGTAATCTTCGTTCGCCTATTGTTGCAGTATCTCCTGTATTAAACGAGGTGAGAGAAGCTTTACAACTGGATAATTTTCAGGTGAGTTTGCTGACCTCCATTCCTCTTTTTATGTTTGCAGGCTGTTCGGTATTGGTGAGTAGATTTTCCAATACCCTTGGAATCAGTAAGCTATTGATGTATTCCTTACTTATTTTAAGTTTTGGGCTTTTTCTTCGTATTTCCGGATCACTGCCCATGTTGTTTCTGGGATCGATATTCATAGGGTTGGGAATTTGTATTGGTAATGTGGTAACCCCCGGATATGTTAAAAATAACTTCCCAAAACAGATTGGTCTTATGACCGGAATTTTTGCGGTTTCTATGAACCTTACTGCTGCACTGGCTTCAGGTTTTAGTGTAAGAATTGGAGAATGGACGGGCTTTGGATGGCGGGGTTCATTAGGGATCTGGCTGATTATTGCAGGATTGGGATTTCTTGTATTACTCCTTGAGCTTCTTTTCAACAAAAAGAATTCTGACCAACCCAAAGTGGCGCTGAGCACCTCTGGGGCTAATATGTTCAAATCTTCCCAGGCATGGAATATTAGCATTTTCATGGGACTTCAGTCTCTGTTTTATTACTGCATGGTTGCCTGGCTACCCTCCTTCCTCGCAGACTATAATATGCAGGGAGAAAGCTCCGGCTGGGTTCTTTTTGTCATTCAGATTACGATGATTCCGGTGACGTTTTGCTGCCCGATTATAGCCAGTAAAATGAAGGATCAAAGGATTATGATTCTTTTTATCTGCGCCTTAATGTTTACAAGTACCATGATGTTTGTACTGCTAAAATCCCAATGGATTTACGTAAATGCAGTTATCATAGGCCTATCCAATGGATTGTCTTTCAGCCTGTCTATCCTGTTTTTCTCTACAAGAACAAAAAGCAGTATCAATGCAGTGAAAATTTCAGGAATGGCACAATCCGTAGGATATCTTATCGCCGGATTTGGACCTCCTGTTTTTGGAAAACTCCATGATTGGGATATTTCATGGAATACATCCTTTTATTTCCTGAGTATTGCAGTACTAATCATGCTGTATTTTGGATTGAAAGCAGCAAGAAACAGATATGTAGAAGATTAAATAAAGTTGGCTGGATCAACTTCAAGTGATGCGTTTCCTGTTACTGGACACCACCCATTCATCCTTTAAACAGCTGGGGCAATTTTCTGAATTGCCTGCTGTTTTATATTCCGTGTGACCACAGAATGTACAGGAATAATATCCTTCATCATGAATAGATTTTAATGGATTTTCCAGCGAATCTGGCATAATAGGAAGCCCATATTTCACATACTGGTCTTCATAGAAAAACACACTGATTTCTCCGGAGATTTCTTCAATTGCAATTTCGATCTGTCCAAGCTGCGAAACACCTTTTAATCTTAGCTCCGCAAAGAATTCATCACTTCCTAAATTTTCTTTTTGGAAGTTCTTAACGGAAAATTCACCATTTTCTATCAGACAGATGGATTTTCCTTCCACCAGCTTTTCGAAAGTCTTACTTTTTCCAATAAAGAATGTAACGATTGTATACAGGAGAATAATGACAATAAAAACAATAAGGGACGAAATAATTCCGACATCTTTATTAAACATGGGATCTCCTGCTGCAGAACCTAATCCAATAATAACCACCAGTTCAAAGATAGAGAGCTGTTTAACCCCCCTTTTCCCTAAAATCCTCAACCCGATAATAATAGCCAGAAACATAATCATGGTACGAAGAATGATCTCTAAAAGAAAAGACCATTCTTCATGTCCCAATAATAATTCTTTCCAATCAAGATTTAATAGAAAAACTGAAAGCATAAAATTATTTATGAATGAGAGTCCAAAAAACAAGCCATCCCAAAGGGGTATTCCTACGACTTGAACTCTAAGGTGATTTCTTCATCATCTTTTAGGATAAAACATTGATCAGCTAACCCTTCTTTAACTATCTTTTCCTCAATATACTTTCTGTCTTCTTTGCAATGGCTCACCGCTTCCAGATGGGTAACCCATACCAATGCTTCGGGAGCATACCTGCAGACTTTTATAATATCTTCACTCGTCATAATAATAGGATCTCCCACTGAAAAAGTGGCAGCTCCGCCTGCCACAATAATGTGCTCTGGCTGATACCTCTCTATCTCCTCTGCAATATCATCATACCAGATACTGTCCCCAACAATATAAACGGACTGGTTAGCCGTTTTAAAAACAAATCCGTTTACCACTCCCATTTTTTCTCCAATTTCTCCGGTTCCGTGCTGTCCTTTCGTGATAAATATATCCATACTATTCCAATGGAGATGATCACTGATAGGAATTACATTTCTAAATCCTTGCTCCACTATTTGTTCTGAAATGACGGAGGGACACAGAATAGGCATATTTTTATCGATGAGCTCTATTGCTTTTGAATCCCAATGGTCGGGATGCAGATGAGTAATAACTACAGCATCTACTTTTTCCAGTTTTTGCACCAATTCTTCATGACTGAACGGAAGATCAACCAATGGATTCAGAAGTTCACTATCTGTCATGGGAAACTTTCCCAAAGATCCTTTATCTCCAAGCATAGGATCAATAAGGATATTCACGTCATTGTTATTTAACAGCAATGTTGCATTGCGCCATAATTGTAGTTTCATTTTGTTTAAATTTGCTGAACAAATCTATCGGTTAATGACCGCAAAATAATCGATGGTTACCAAAAGGTTAACCATATTTATACTAAGGAATTGATGAATTTTGAAGAATTTAAAACGTGTGGACTTCGACGGAGCCTGGATATCCTGTCCGGAAAATGGAAACCCCTGATCTTATCCTCTCTTTTTGAGGAGGAGCAGGTACGTTTTGTGGAGCTTTGGCGAAAAATGCCGAGAGTTTCCAAGAAAGTGTTAGCAGAACAGCTAAAACAGCTGGAAGAAAATGATATTATTCAACGTATTGAAGTATACAATTTCCCTCCGGAAGTATATTACAAACTTTCAGACAGAGCCAGAAAATTAGGTCCTATTCTTGATGCGCTGCATGAATGGGGTAACGAACTGAACCCATAATGCCAATCTCCCGCAGGAATTTCTCAGCGCAACATTTACTCTTTCATTGGCTTTAGTTGATTTTTTTCTAGTAAAATATCTGTTAAAAGGCAAAATCCGGAGAGTTCTTTACTTTTCTAAAACTTTATCATATATTTGGAAACACAACCCCAAAATTATATGTTGATGTAGGTTACAAAATATAACCTCAAAATTTCCTATTAAAAAAAAACAAACAATGAAAAAAAAATTATTATTTGTGTTTATTCTTATAACACAAACTTCCTTCGCGCAAATTATTTCCAAAGATCCTACGTTTGCTTCAAACGGGATTTATACTCTTCCGGCAGGAAACTCATATTTAGGAACGGGAAGCAGCTATGCAGGAGAATTAACTGCAGCAACAAGTTCAGTATTTTATAAATCCTATGACCCCAGTCTCAACCAATTAATTATTTCTAAAGCGACGGGTTACAGCGGCCCTTTAGATTTGACTTTTGGAACAAATGGTAAAATTGTACTGAACTACAATGACGGTTCTCTTGTTGGATGTATAAGACATATCGATGATAAATTAACTTTACTACTCAAACGATATGATTCTACAAACAATACGTATTATCTGGATGTAGTCCGATTACTTTCGAATGGGCAATCAGACCCTTCTTTTGGAAATGGAGGAATAAAGGCATTAGCCAATTTATCAGTTTCTTTTGAATTAACTAATCTTATACAGCAGGGAAATAAAATTCTTGTTTCAGGAATTAGTATGGATTCTTTTGGACAAACTGACTCGAAAACTCATACGTTGAGATTAAATTCTGATGGCACATTAGACAACAGCTTTGGGAATAACGGAGAAATATTGACTTATCAACAGAATCCTTTGCAGAGTTCTTATCTTCCTCATATCATTTTAGATAACCAGTTTAATCTTCTTTTTTTCGGAAATGGTACCATAAAGAAATACACTGTTGACGGACAGCCTATGACTGGTTTTGGTAATAATGGAGAAGTTTTGTTTAGTGGAGAAGCAAGTATTGTAAAAGTAGATTCTGCTGATAGAATTGTGTATGCAAAAAATGACTTAATGTGGCAGACACCACCTACCTTAGGAAGGCTTAATGCTGATGGCTCACCAGATACGACATTCAATTATAATGGTATTGCCGGTCTGGAATTTCGGGATATCTATGAAAAAAATGGTTATTATTATCTTGCAGGCTATGCTGAACTCAATAATAATGGATATACTTATTATTATATCTCTAAGCTTAATCAAAATGGAACTGTTTATCCTTTATTTGGAGAATATATAGAAAATGATCCTAATTTACGATATCATAATATTAATGCAATAAAGGTTTTTGATAATAACATCATTGTGAGTACAGATGGAGAAACATTAAACATTGTTAAATATCTTGTAAACGATAATGCTACATTATCAACAAAAGAAACGGTAAAAAATAATACTGAAATTACTCTTGAAAGCCCTGTAAAACAAGATTTAGTGTATCATTCAAAAGAAAAAATTAGCAGAATAGAAATCTATTCTATTGATGGAAAGCTATTAAAAACTGTAAAAGAGAATAATTCAGATGTTTCTGAACTTTCTAAAGGAGTTTATTTTGCAAAAATCATTTTTGAAAATGGAAAAGTTTCTACAAAAAAATTTAGTAAGAAGTAGAAAATGTACAACTTAAAAACTGTAATTAGATTCTGCACATGAAAGGAATCAAAAGGATTCCCTGAGGCTTGCCACGGGGAATTCTTTTGATTATAATAATCTATACAGGAAGAGATCATTTAGTCTTTAAACTGATCCAGGACTTCTATAATATTCTGATATACAAAATCCAATTCTTCGTAGGTAATACAATAGGGCGGAACCAGATATATTACATTTCCCAGTGGCCTCATAATCATTCCTCTCTGTAAGAATTCATTATAAAGCTTCTTCCCTATTTCATTGAAATAAGAAGTACCATTCCCGGTTTTAAAATCAAAAGCTAAAATAGTTCCGATTTGACGTGCATTTTCAACTTGTGGATGCAAGGAAATCATTTTTATAAATTCCGAATGCTGCTGGGTAATACGTTTGATATTCATTTGGGTTTCTTCTTTAAGTAATAATTCCATACTGGCTAACGCTGCAGCACAGGCTAAAGGATTGGCTGTAAAAGAATGTCCGTGGAATAATGTCTTATGACGGTCATCAGATAAAAAAGCATTGTAAATTTCATGGGTGCAGGTTGTAATCCCCATAGGCATGGTACCCCCTGTAAGTCCTTTTGAAAAACACATGATGTCCGGTTTTTCTGTAAGGTAATATGTTGCAAAAAGTTTTCCGGTCCTTCCGAAGCCTGTGAACACTTCATCCTGAATCATTAAAATTTCCTGCGTCCTGCAATACTGCATCAATTCATCAAGATTTTCTGCACTGTACATCAGCATTCCTGCTGCTCCCTGCACCAACGGTTCAAAAATAAAACAAGCTACTTCATCTGCTAACTGCCCAATCTGTATTTTTAAATCTTCCAGATTCTCCGCTGTAGGCGTATCGATAAAAACAACTTCAAATAATCTGCTTTCAAAAGGTTTGGTCCAAAAGCTTTTTCCACTTACAGCCATTGCTCCGAATGTATCTCCATGATAGGCATTTTTGAAAGCGAAAATTTTAGTTTTCTCCTTTCCCTGATTGTGGGCATACTGAATACACATCTTCAGCGCTACTTCTACCGCTGTGGAACCATTGTCAGAATAAAACACTTTATTCTGATTGTGAGGAAGAATATTCAATAAGTTTTCTGAAAGCTGTACAGCCGGTTCATGGGTAAATCCGGCAAAAATAACCTGTTCCAGGGTGTTAAGCTGTTCGAATACCCGCTGGGCAATATAAGGATGAGAATGTCCATGCAGAGTTACCCACCACGAAGAGACTACATCCAGATATTTTTTACCTTCATGATCATAAAGGTAAACCCCTTCCCCTTTAATAATCGGTATGGCATCAGCAGCTGTTTTCATCTGGGTGTACGGATGCCAGTTGACTGCTTTATCTCTTTCCTGAAGACTAAGTTGTGTTATCGTATTCATATTTTGAGGTAAAATGTTTATAACATATTTTTAATTGATCACAAAGTCTGCAAAAACTTCGTATTCCTGATTCATTAGTATAAGTTCGCAAAAGATGTTTGCTTGCACATAAGCCTCTTGCGAACTTTCGCATTAAGATTTCCACTTCATTGGAATGCTGTCCGGATTCAACCTAATCCGGTAAAAAATCTGATAACAAAGCCTGAATACATTTCAGAATGTTTATAATTAAAATCCAAAATCCCATAAGTGATTATTTAGAGTTTGACATTGATCTAGCAACATTTAACTTCCTGATTAGATTTCATGGGTTTCAATCCCAGTGTTTCCAGCATCTGCATATCTTCAGATACTCCCGGATTAGGAGTCACCAATAAAGTTTCTCTTTCTCCCGTGAAAATAGAGTTTGCACCTGCCATAAAGCACCATGCCTGTTCAGTTTCTGTCATTTCAATACGTCCAGCACTCAGTCGTACCATAGAAGCGGGCATTACAATCCTCGCGGTCGCAATCATTCTTACCATTTCCCAGGTATCTACTTTTTCGTTATTCTCTAGTGGTGTTCCTTCTACCCTTGCCAATGCATTGATGGGTACAGATTCCGGATGCTTAGGCATCGTTGCTAAGGTCAAAATCATTGAAATCCTGTCCCTATGTGTTTCTCCAAGACCGATAATTCCTCCTGAACATACTGTGATTCCAGCCTTCCTTACATTGTTGATCGTATTAATCCTGTTATCGAACGTTCTGGTAGAAATAATTTCTTCATAATACTGTTCAGAAGTATCCAGATTATGGTTGTAGGCATACAAACCGGCTTCCTGAAGTCGTATTGCCTGCTCTTCGGTAAGCATTCCTAACGTACAGCATACTTCCAGTCCAAGTTCATTCACTCCCTTCACCATATCGATCACTCTGTCGAAATCACGGTTGTTACGAACTTCGCGCCATGCTGCAGCCATGCAGAAACGGGAAGATCCACTGTCCTTAGCTTTCTGTGCATGAGCTATTACCGTTTCCGTAGGCAATAAAGCCTGTACTTTGATATTGGTATGATAACGCGCAGCCTGTCCGCAATAGGAACAGTCTTCCGGGCATCCTCCGGTTTTGATTGACAATAATGTGGAGATCTGTACTTCAGAGGGATCATGTCGTTCTCTATGTACTGTGGCCGCTTTATAAATAAGCTCCATCAGGGGCAAATGATAAATTTCTTCAATTTCTTCTTTGGTCCAGTTGTGTCTAATTTCTGTTTTCTTATCCATTATCATAATTTTGTTATTGTTAATTGCTTTGCAGCCATTTTAATATGTTCTTTATCAGTATGGGTAATCTCCGGAATCCTGATAATTTTTGTATCACTTTCAATAAAGCTGCAGATGAGTCTTTCCGTATCCTGTGGAAAAACTCCATTAAGGATCAGGTATTCCAGCTTTATATTTCTTTGCTGTAATGCCATTATTGAAAGCAAGCTGTGATTGATACATCCTAAATAGTTTCTGACAACAAGCGCAGCAGGCAGCTCCAGTATCTCTATCAGATCAATCATAAAAATATGATCTGAAAGCGGTACCATCAATCCTCCGGCTCCTTCTACAATCAATGAATTTTCAGTTTCCGGCAATTGAAAATCATCAAGTTGAATCTGTATGTTTTCTTCCCGTGCAGACTGATGAGGAGATGCAGCCAGTTGCAGGCGATGTGTTTCCGGATAGCAGGTGGTATGGTCTGTCCAGTCCTCAATTTTATGACTGTCTGTGTAATGGAGATCTCCGGACTGTACGGGCTTCCAGTAATCTGCTTTAAAATACTGAACCAAAATAGCTGAACAGATGGTCTTTCCTATTTCGGTCCCTATTCCTGTTATAAATAGTTTCATATGAGTTTTCGGGTTCGGGATGCAGGGTTTGGGTTGAAATTCACTTCCTTTTATTTTATAGGTTACTTCGTTTTTTTACCCTTTTCCTGTTAATTCAATTCTTTAATAATTCTTGTAAGTTTTAGTATTTCATCTTCCGTATTGAAGCTATGAAGGCATATTCTGATTCTCTCACTTCCTTCTTTTACCGTTGGGCTGTATACGGCATAGGTTAAGAACCCTTCATCAGATAAAGTATTCTGTACCGTTTTCAGTTTTTGATTATCCGGAATTACAATAGCCTGAATGGGGCTGACTTCAGAAGAAGGTGTTTTCAGACCCTGATTTCTGAAAGTTCTGATGTTTTCGTGAAGCTTTTTTGACAGCTCCTGCTTCTTTTCTAAAAATTCATAACCAGTTTTGATACTCATCCATTGAAAATCCTGCGCAGAAGTGGTATAAATAAATGGAGATGCAAAATTGATAAGATAAGATTTTACAGTTTCATTACAGAGAATTGCGGCTCCGTGGACTCCCAATGCTTTACCATACGTTACCACAGCTGCCAGCACCTGATTTTGTAACTGATACTTTTCAATCAGTCCATTTCCAAAAACACCAAAAGCATGCGCTTCATCTACCAGCAAATCTGCATGATATTGCTTAGCAAGAGCGGCAATCTCCCGGATGGGAGCACAATCTCCTTCCATAGAATAAAGGCTTTCTATAGCGATATAACAATGCGTTTTCTGTTTCTTCAATAGGTTTTCCAAATCGTTCAGATCGTTATGCCGGAATTTTACTTTTCTGGCATTTGACATTCTGCAGGCATCGTGGACGGAGCGATGGATCTGCTCATCTACAATCACCGTATCATGACGGCTGGGAAGTGTTGAGAACAGAGCAAGATTAGCATTATACCCTGATGGGAAAAGAAGTGCTGCAGGAAAATGATGATTTTCTGCAATACAACGTTCTACAGAAGTTGCCATATCGGTATTACCACTGATTAATCTGGAGCCGGTACTTCCTGAAAGCAGCTGAGGATTATCATTAATGCTTTGCAACAGGAGAGTTTGAAATTCTGTATTTCTTGCCAATCCCAGATAATCATTGGAATAAAAATCAATTCCTTCAGGCTGAAGCGTTAATCTTCTTAGTCTCCCTTCTTCTTTTCTTGTATTGAGTGATTCCTGAAAACGATGAATACTGTTAAGCATAATTCAACTCTTCCACTTCTTTTGTAATCGCATTAATCCATTGATGATGCAGCTCTTTCTCAATGTTCAGTATATTTTCAGCATGAATTTTCCAGTCACCGGAAAATTCATTGAGCTGATTGATCATTTCTTCCAGATGTCCTTCTTCTTCAAGAATAATAGATTTCACCATGATCCGGGAAGATTCCTGGGTAAGGATATCCTGATATACCGGGTACAATTCATCGGCCCGAACTTCAATAGCATAGGTTACAAAGAGGTAGGCTGCAAACTTGAGCTCTTCCTGGCCAAGCTGAAAAACCTGCTGAAGATACCTGCATGCCTTAATATCCAGTGCGTGAAGGTAGTGCCGGGTTGCAGTGGGAGCAAGAAGTTCTTTATTTTCGTAAGTTTTGCATAATTCGGGATCAATCTTTCCGATTTGCTTTTTGAGATAGTAAGCGTGACGGTGCTCTTCAGCGGCATGCTTAAGCTGAATCAGTGTTACTGAAACCGGATGTTCGCATTTTGATATTTTTCTGGCTCCTGCATTCTCCATAAAGGAAAGTGTGTTCAGCCATTTGGCGTGAGTGGTATTATCCTGTACCACCCTTTGTAATAAGTGCTGAAATTCCATTGATTTTTATTTTGATGTCAAAAGTAGTATATTGCCGGATGGTCATATGGTGCCAGTTTTTATATTATGGATAGTCCGGTTAGAATTCCTTATGAAAGTTTCATAAAAATTGACAGAAAATCAGAAACATCGATCTATTTACAGATTGCGAATCAGCTGATCAATGCTATACAAAGGGGATTTTTACCTTTTGGAACTAAACTTCCGGGAACAAGAACCTTCAGTGATATGCTCGACATCCACAGAAATACAGCTGTGGCCGTTTATGATGAATTGTCTGCACAGGGCTGGACGGAAAGTTTACCGAATAAAGGAACTTTTATTATTGGGAATGATCAGGAAAAACCGGTAAAAATGAATGATTTTAAATCCAATAATCTTCAAAACTATCCACAAACCACAGGCTTTTCCTTCAAAGCCTCCAATATTTTAGATAATCCTTTTGAACATTCAGATTGTGACTATGTTTTTAATGATGGAGTACCTGATATCAGGCTGACTCAGATTGGCCAGCATTCCCGGTTTTACAGCTCTATCCTCAGGCGTAAAACCAATCAGAAAATCCCGGGACATTATAACCAGGATGGAAGTGAGTTTTTTAAAGAACACTTATCGCGTTATCTCAATCTATCCCGTGGACTGCCTATTTCTAAAAATAACCTCCTGATTACCCGCAGTACGGAAATGAGTATTTATATTGTTTCCGAGATTCTTCTTTCTGCCGGAGATGTGGTGTTAGTAGGCGCTTTAAGCTATTTTTCAGTCAATATGATCTTTATGAAAGCAGGAGTTCAAATGCTTTCTATCCCGATAGATGAAGAGGGCATCATTGTTGAAAGCGTCAGAGAGGCTTGTAAAAAGCAAAAGATAAGAATGCTCTATCTTACTCCGCATCACCACTACCCTACAACAGTGGCATTAAGTGCACAGCGAAGACTGGAACTTCTGGAGCTGGCCAATGAGTATGGTTTTATTATTCTTGAAGACGACTATGACTATGAATTCCATTATGATAAAAGCCCTATCCTACCTCTGGCCAGTGCCGATACGAACGGAATGGTTATTTATATTGGCTCATTCGGAAAATCTTTAGCTCCGGGATTCAGAACCGGGTTTATTGTGGCTCCGGAAAATCTGATGATAGAAATGCGTAAATATCTCGGTATTATTGACCGTCAGGGTGATATTCTAATGGAAAGAGCTTTGGGAGAGATGATTGAAGAAGGGGAAATTAACCGGTATCTGAAAAAATCTTTGAAAGTCTATCAGGAAAGGCGGGATTATTTCAGTATTTTATTGGAAGAGCATTTAAAAGAATATATCCATTTCCAAAAGCCTTCGGGAGGGCTGGCTATCTGGCTGGAATGGAATATTCCTATAAACCTTATGCAGCTTAGCAGAAATTGTGCTCAGAATGATCTGTTTATTCCTAAAACATTACTATATCAGAATAAACATCTTACAGCGATGAGATTAGGTTTTGGAGACCTCAATGCCGAAGAAATGGAAAAAAGTGTTGAAATTTTTTCTAAAACGGTAAAACTATTGATCTGATGTAAGAAACTCACAAATTAAAGGGAATTGAAAATCTGCGTGATCTGATTAATCTGCGAGAGAAAGAAACATAGTATTCTTAATTTTCCGACACAAATAATGATTTCTGATTGGGTTTGTTTCAAGTAAGCAAAGCAGTGACTAACAGATTGATATAGTTAAGATTCCGTATGATTTATCCTGTTATTTTTAATTAAAACATCTCGCGGATTGAGCAAATTAAAAGAGCATTAAAAAATCTGCGTGATCTGCTTAATCTGCGTGAGAAAAAAACATAGTATTCTTATTTTTCCGACACAAATAATGATTTCTGATTGGGTTTGTTTCAAGTAAGCAAAGTAGTCACTAACAGGTTGATATAGTTAAGATTCCGTGTGATTTATCCTGTTATTTTTAATTAAAACATCTCGCGGATTGAGCAAATTAAAAGAGCATTAAAAAATCTGCGTGATCTGCTTAATCTGCGTGAGAAAAAAACATAGTATTCTTATTTTCTGACACAAAGAATGATTTCTGATTGGGTTTGTTTCAAGTAAGCAAAGTAGTGACCAACAGATTGATCTGGTTAAGATTCAGTGTGATTTATCCTGTTATTTTTAATTAAAACATCTCGCGGATTGAGTAGATGAAGAGGATTAAAAATCTATGAGAGAAAAAGCAAAAGCCCCTAAAATATAGAGGCTTTATTGAAAATTTAGTGATGGGATGGAAATACCACCTTATTTTTTTTATGCTTTGGTTTTTTCTTCTTCCTGTTTAAATAGATGATAAAACCTGTAATAGGAAGTGATGCAGCAATGATCCCTGCTAAAAAATAAATAATTCTGCTGGTCATTCCAAAGATACTTCCGGTATGCAGGTCGTAATTTCTTTCTCTTAATGCAGTTCCATATCCTATATTTTTGTCTTTATACGATTGATGTTTTACCATCTCACCCGAGTATTGGTCAAAATTATACTGATCATTCCGGTACAGTCTGTTATCATAGGTAAGTTCAGCATAATAGGTCCCTTCTTCCGTTCTTGGAAAATTGATAAGGGCTGATTCTTTATCAGTAAGACCTTTTTCCATTTTGTTTCCAATCATATCCAAAATGTTTTTTTGATCCGAAAATTCTTCTGCCGGTATTTTACTTTTGGCTTTCTGTTCCGTAGGTGCACTTCCATTTAATGTCTTTTTCATCCATTTATCTACGTCCTCAAAACTCCAGATCATTGCAGAATAAGAAATGATTAATAGAGGAATCACAGCATAAAATCCCAGTACATTATGAACATCATAATTAATTCTTTTCCAGTTGGCAGAAATTTTAATAAAGAACATTCCTTTCAACATGCTCTTGCTCATCTTTCTCGGGTACCATATCACTAATCCCGAGAATAAAATGATCGTCATGATAAGAGTGGAATATCCTGTGATTGTTTTTCCTATCTTCTCGCCCAACAAAAGCCTTCTGTGAAGGTCCAGCACAATTTCAAAAAAATCTTTTTTGGCATCTTCTACGGCCTGTACTTTTCCTGTGTAAGGATCCATATAAACCCTATAATAGTAAAGATAAGTTCCCCAATACGTTAGAGCATCATTATCCATTTTTAAGGTACGGAAAACATAAGTCTGTGAAGGGTCAGAAGACATGACCACTCTTTTGATTTTCAATCCTTCCGGAAGGGCCTTTTCAGCTTTTGAGGAAAGCTCAGACAGAGGTAGCTTTTTCTTTCCTATAACCTCAACAAAATATCTTTCCGGGTGTACCCATTGTTTTAATTCTTTTTCGAAGACGAGAATACATCCTGTAGCCGCCATTATTACAACTATAAGCCCGGACGTTAGTCCGAGCCATAGATGTAACTGATATGCTATTTTTCTAAATTTAAGCTTCATTATTAAAATTTAAGGCTTACCTCAGCTACAAAGTTACGGGGCATTTGAGCGACTACCACTCCCTGCCCTGCAAAATATTGCGCATTGCCTAAATTATTCATTTTAAATCCTACTCTGTATTTTTCTTTTTCCAGGGAAATAGAGGCATTAATCAGCGTATATGCAGGGAATGCAAACTGTCCGGTAGTGGTTTTGTTTCCTGTAATCTGTTTACCTACACGGTTGACCCCAAAACCTACTCCCAGTCCCTGAAGTCCTTTAATAGGAAGCACATAACTGATCCATGAATTAAATACATTAGCAGGGCCTGCAGATTCCGGACGACGTCCTTCTACAGCAGCATCCGCTTTTTCCATTCTACTGTGGTTGTATGAATATCCTGCAATAATATTCAATCCCTGAACAGGATTCATAACAGTTTCTATTTCAATTCCCTTACTTCTTTGCTGTCCATCCTGAACAATAATAGCATATTCTTTTCCATCACGGATTACCCCGGTGCCCCGCTGTATATTGTCAACCAATATATCATAATATCCCACGGTAAAGTTGAATTTGTTTCTCCAAAGATTTCCTTTTACTCCCACTTCCCACTGATTTGCAGTTTGTGGTTTCATATCTCCGCTATAGTCCTGTAATTGCTGTACCACAGGTGCTGTATAGCTAAAACCATTCATATAGTTGGCATAAGCTGATAAACGGTCTTTGACCACCTGATAGACTAATCCTACTTTTGGAGACCACGCCGTTTGTTTGAATTCGCCGGCACGTACATTAGTGTTCAGGTTAAGCTGTCCTTTGCTTTCATAATGGTCCAGACGTAAGCTTAGTAAAGTAATCAAACGGTCGGTAATATAAGTAACATTGGAAATATAGGCTCCATAAAGATTGGCTGAAGAGGTATTCCGTACCAAAGGTGCTTTTTTAGCATCAATAGCGGTTTGGGTAGCAGCCTGTATTTTCTGCAGAGCGAGATCTTTGGAAATATTTCCGTAACCACTTGTTAAGTTTTGTCCGTCTACATAATCAAATACCACAATCGGAGAATGGTTGTTATTGATAGACTGATTGAAATAATCTAATCCGATCAATACTTTATTTTTGATTTTTCCGATATTGAATTCTCCGTTAAAGTTTTGCTGAACACTGGTGGAAGAAGCTTCGGAGTTCTGCCATTGTACATTACGCTCCAGCATGGCATCGCTGGTATTTCCTCTGATAAACTGGTACTGATAGAGTCCTTCCGTTTTTCTGAAGTTACGGGAAAGTGACGTTTGTGAGCTCCAGTTATTTGATATTTTATAATTAGCCTCCGCTTTTACATTAATTGACGGAGCTTTCAGGGTCATATCATTGTTGGAGTACGATCTTTTCCAGTCGAATCCTAATTCATCAGGTGTATGGGCAAAAAATGCTCTCGTTCTGGGAAGAAAGATAATAGGGGTATTAGTTCCCTCATAATTATAAATCTGAGCTCCTAAACTGAACTTCAGCCTGTCATTAACCTGATAGCTTAAGGTAGGGGCAACAAAAAATGATTTTCTGAATTCAGAATCTCTAAATCCATTCTGATACTGATAGGCCGCATTCAAACGGAATAATGTTTTTCTGGACTCAGTAATGGGACCATACACATCAGCCGTTACACGGTTCAGATTATAGCTTCCCATAAGGTAGGATACTTCCCCACCAAAGTAATCTTTAGGTTTTTTCGTTACGGCATTAATAAGTCCTCCGAAAGAGGTTACAGCACCTCCATATAGAGTTCCTGCCGGTCCTTTAATAACTTCTAAACGTTCAATGTCAGCAGGATCAATCTCTCCATTAGTGGTTGCGGGAAGACCATCTACCATTGATACTTTTGTGGGAAATCCTCTAAGGCTATAGTAGAAGCTTCCGTCCCCGGAACCTCTTCCCGGACTCCCCTGCATTTTTACCATCCCCGGCACATTTTTTAAAACTTCTGAAATGTCATAAGTAATCTGTTCCTTCAGTAATTGCTGGTTGATACTCGTATAAGCCTGTGGATTTTCTAAATTCCTTAATGGCATTTTAGAAACCGAAGTACTGTCTTTATCCAGAAATTTATTTCTGCTGAAAGCATATACGGTGATTCCTTCAATAACATTGTTTTCTGTTGAAGTATAGATGGGTGGAATTTCATAGACATCTTTCTCAATCCGGATTTGCTCGCGCATCAATTCGATATCATTTAAAACCACCTGAAGAGTATATTCTCCAGGTGGCACATTATCAAAATAATATTCTCCTAAATTGTTTGTCTTTGATTGATATGAAGTATTTACTATTCTTAAAAGTGCATTTTTTACCGGCACTTTCTCAGACAGCATGACCTTGCCGTTTACCCTTTCATTTTGCTGAGCATCAATAAAATGAGGAAGTAAGACAAAAGCTAAAAGTAATATAGGGGTTTTAAATGTTTTCATGCTGTAAGTTTTGTAACAGGGGATAGTTTATTTTACCGTTTTGTGATAATGGAAATGACTCTATGTGTTCGGTGCGGACGTATTGAGGATTAATGCGCAGCTTATTTTTAATAATTTCAGTGATGGTCTGAGGATCAATCTCCGGATTGTCATACAGCACAATGATTTTTTTGTCATTGGAATTCAGACATACAAACGTATTTCCTTCCAGCTCATTTTTAAGAATAAATTCTACCTCATCCAGATTAAGCCGTATTCCGAAAAGCTTCATGATACGTTTTATTCTTCCTGTGATAGAGTAAATTCCGTTGTCTTCTTTTTTTGCAGTATCTCCTGTACGCAGTACTGCAGGCTGTTCGTAAGAACTAAGGTCTTGAAGCGTATGGGCATAGCCTCCAAAAATACTGGCATGTGAGAACAACAGTTCATCGGTATCAGGATCTATGCTGAAATTCCCACCATATACAGGAGTACCAATAGAAGTTTCTTTTTCCAGAAGCCCATCTGTGGTAAGATAAGCCATTCTTCCACCGGCTTCTGTCTGACCATACTGTGCAAAGAATTGTTTTTCAAATTCAAGACAATAAGCAAAGATGGTTTTTCTTAGCTCGCCATTGATCACCCCTCCTGTATGAGTCAGGTATCGTAAACTTTGACTGTCTTTTCTAAAGAAGCCTATCCTGTTAAGGTTCTCGTATAAAAATGGAACTCCTCCCAAAGTACTGTATCCATATTCCTCCATTTCATCCCAGAATGCCTTTTGCATAATATCTTTATCCGTACATACCATTCTTCCGGCACGCATACAGTTGGTCGTAAAAATAGAAAAGCCATATACAAAATTGATGGGTACATTCAATGGTACCACGTCAGATTCCAGAATAGGCATATACTGAAGGATACTCACGGCATTCTGATACAGATTTTCATCCGATAACTTAACGAGTTTGGGAATTCCTGTAGTTCCTGAAGTACTTAAAAGAAGCTTAATTTCCGGATGGATCGTAATCTCACTTTGGTAATCATCTTTCATAAAGATTTTTACCGTATCAGAGAATGCTCTGATACTGTATCCTTCTACCTCATCTCTGGATGGATCAAAGATATATTTCGGACGGTATTCTGCCTCCATCCGGTCTTTGAATTCCGAATGCAGTTTCTGTCCCAATAAAGCAATCGTATGGGCTGTTCCGTAAAAATTGAGAAGAACCTCAATACTGGAGAGCTGATTGTCATTGTACAAAAAGATCAATCCTTTTTCTACAGGATTCAAGCCTAAAGACCGATACAGCGTTCCAACCGGTATGGTATTACCGGTGGAAGCATCTGTAAACAACAAGTTCTTGTTGGCAATTACATTTTCTAAAATTTTCATATACTTAGTTTTCTACGAATACATCGTATTTTTTCATTTTTTCACGGATCTTTCCGACGTTACCCATCTCAAGGATATCATTAAAATCAAACTTGATCTGATAAAACTGCTCCAGTGCTTCTACAATAAGCAGATGGGACATAGAATCCCATTCCGGAATTTCCTGATAGGTAAGATTTTCATCTACCAATTCTTTTTTTATAGCAATTGCAGAGGCAATTATTTCATAAAACTCTTCTGTTGTGTTCATTTTAAATTTTTATAGTTTTCCATTTACCGTTTTTGAAAATCATTAGGAAAAGTACAGCCAGTACGATTTCTGAAGAAACAATAGCTGTAAATATTCCCTTTAGTTCCCATTGAAGCCTTACTCCCAGTAGATAAGCCAGAGGAAGCTGAATAATATAGAACATGATGATATAGAGAAGTGTTACCTGCATGATGTTACCGGCTGCATTTAATGCGCGGCTGATCACCATAGTGAAACCTAATAAAAGATAGGCCATGGATACCACATGGATATACTGAACGGCGTACCTTGCTACCTCCGGTTCTACAGTAAAAAATTTCACGACATGCTCTGCGGCAAGCTGCCAGAACAAAGCCACTGCAATAAGGTAGCTCATATTAATGGTGCCTGCTCTCCACACTGTTTTTTCTGCCCGGACAGGATCTCCTGCTCCTAAATTCTGTCCCGTAAGAACACCGGCAGCATTCCCTATTCCCCAGGCGGGCATCGTGGCAACAGAAGCAATACGTTGTGCAATAATGTAACCCGCAAGCGCTGTCGTTCCAAAAGTAGATATGATTTTCACCATAATCAGCCAGCTGGATGTAGGGATAATATACTGAACCAAGCCCCCAAAAGCTATTTTAAGAATCTTTTGGAGCAATGGCCCATCAAAGTCAAATTTCATCAGGATATTAATGCTCGTTTTACCTGTTAACAGGATAAAAAACTGGTATAAAACTGCCAGTAGTCTTGATAAAACTGTTGCATAGGCCAGTCCCAGCAATCCGAAAGCAGGAATAAATCCTACCCCGAAAACTAGTACTACGGCAAAAACAATATTTGAAATATGACAGAGCCAAAGTGATTTCATGGCAAGATCTGCATCCCCTGCTCCTCTGAACAGTCCATTAATCGAAAGACGGAGGATGACAAGTCCGATACTGATAAAAACCAGTCGGGAAAAAGAGAGCCCATCATTTACTATTCCTGCATTGATCCCCAGGAAACCTACAATCTCTCCGGCGAAATAGCATGACAGCCCGCCAATCAGTAAGGCAAAGAATAAGGCAAGCATAATAATATAATGAGCTGTTTTACCCATGCCTTCTTTATCTTTTTCGCCTGCTCTCCTTGCGGTAAGCGTTGCCGCAGCAATCCCAAGACCTACTGCGATAGCATAAGCGAAATTGACATAATTATCGGTAATCCCAACAAGGCCAAGAACTTTATCTCCCAGTTTGGCAATAATTAAAAGATTGACACTTACAAAAACAGATTCCATTACCAGCTCCATCACCATAGGAATTGCTAAGCTAAAGATGGAACGGTTGATACTTCCGGAAGTCAGTTCGACTTTTTTTCCGGCTAAGGCTCCATAGGTAAAAACCGTTCCTTCTTTTAGTATATGCAGGAATTTCCTCATAATACAGCTACAGAATTTTTATTGGCGATCTGATACAGAGGGTTAGGCAATGCTCCATCCTTTCTTGGAATAGCAAAAGCTTTATTTTCACTGTAGCCATTATTTTTCAGACGCAGGCTATTGATATAAAACCTTTTGAACGTAGGGACATACAGATCATATTTCTCATATCTCTCCTGTAGATGAGTGTTGTCTGCCTTATAACTTTCTATGCAGTCATGCACAAGTGTCCAGAATACATCTTCTTTAAAGTTTGAATAGGTATGAAGTACATTAGACATATATCTGAAAAAAGCATCAAAGACTCCCAGAAGAATAAATAAAGGAATATTTTCTTTGT
Organism: Chryseobacterium rhizosphaerae; assembly: GCF_003385455.1. Lineage (GTDB taxonomy): Bacteria > Bacteroidota > Bacteroidia > Flavobacteriales > Weeksellaceae > Chryseobacterium > Chryseobacterium rhizosphaerae. The sequence continues at coordinate 95,468 of NZ_QNUF01000007.1, forward strand.
TGGAAGACTGTATCAATCCGTCTGCAAGATGAGCCGGAAGCTTTTCTCTTGCTTCTGTTGTAAGGACAATATCATCTACAAAATCTTTAATTACAATTCTTTGAGGCACTCCATTTTTCAACACGACCATAATGTTCTCGCCATGGGGAGTCACACATAAAGAATGGGTGTAATAGATGTGAAGCAACGGTGTAAGATAGGCATCAAGATAACTTGCCACCCATTCTTTGATACTCATTCCTGCCTTTTCCGCAAAAGCCTGCACCAAAGGGACACCGTTATTATCTACATATAGTAAGGAAGCCATGGTTACCATTTGTTCACCTTCCTTAAGGTAGTTTTCCGCACTTTCACGCCATAAGGCTCCCAGGAATTCATTATACTGGTAAGGAACATTGGTGATCGCTCCGTATTGTGGATGAAGGTAAGCAATAGAGGCTTCTTCTCCGAGGAATATCGTTCCTTTGGTATCAAGATAAGCATCATCCTTTATAAGGCTTTTTACCCATTCTGTAATAGAAGGAGCTATTTTCATCTGTTTTGGAGATAATCCCCGGATATTTCCTGTACTTAGGATAGAAACAGCTGTTTTAAGATATCTTTTCTTAGGATGGTCTACATTAAATAAAGTACGGATACTCTGTTGCGGGCTGTAGGTATCATTTCCTTCTCCCAGTAGAATCAGAAGTCCGGATGCAATATCTCCGGCAAAATGAATCTTCAGCTTTTCTTCCCATTGCCACGGATGAACAGGAATAAAATGATAATCTTCCACAGATTTTCCTTCATTGACAAGTTTTTGCTGAAAATCCTGATAAAGCTGATCTCCAATTTCAGAACGGTAGAATTCTTCTCTGCCTATATGATCCAATGATTGAAATGCAGACCTGCTGGTATGGGATGCCAACCAGATAGGTTTCAGATTTTGATCAGATTCCGGAGAAAATGCTTTCAGGTCACGGGGAGAAAATCCTAATCTGCTTTTGTTAACAATTACCCATGGATGACCGGTCATTTGATGCTCTACCGTCTGATAATCTGATGAAGCCAGATCTTTTGAGGGCATCACTCCTTTAGATAAAATCATGGCATCACAGTATAAGGTATGCAAAAGCTCTTCCGTATATCTTGCCAGTGTATAGGCATCTAAATCAAATACAGATTGCATTTCCAGGAAAAATGCTGCAACATCTACAGGTACTTCCTGAGAATGGTCTGTTTTGGTGATACTGTCTGTGTCGATATGCCAGTAGTCCATCATTCTTTCCTGACCGCGGAAGCTGTATTCAATATTATCGAATCCGGTTTCCAGTTTGAAAACGGTATAGCCGGTTTCATCCTGAAAAGCAACGACAGGTTTTAACAGTTCTTCGTGCATTAATTCTGCAATGGTTTTAGCCATCAGATTTTTATTGGCCTGCAGCCAGTGTTCCTGGCTTATAGTATTATTTAAATTGGTGTTCATTTTTTAGTATTAAATTTGGGCAGTTGGTAAATCAGCATATTTTTCTACATCAAAATCCTGGAAAGCAATTTTCTTCTCAATTTTGTAATGCTCTCTTCCAAGAATATCATTGATGATGTAGGAATTACGGTAGGCAGCCATTCCAAGGTCTGTAGAAATATAGCTATGGGTATGCACTTCAGCATGGAGCACATAAATTTCGCCTCCGTTGTGATCTATAGAATAATTTCTGTTGACATCAAACAATCCGCTTGAATCTCTTTTAATTCTGGACTGTATATTTTTGAGGAATGAAGGCTCATGGTAACGGTATCCGGTTCCCAGGATCAGGTAATCTGCTTCCTGCTCATAAGGAACCCCCTGTTCCAGCTGAGTAAATTCAAGATTAATAACCTCCTGATTGGTATTATCTACCCTGTTCAGCTGGCTGTTAGGAATTATTTTAAGATTAGGATCAGCGTTGTCAATGTTCAGATCATAAATGAAATCATAAATATCATTGATCAGGTCATAGTTTATTCCCTTAAACTGGCTTTGCTGTTTGCTTAAAATATCTCTTCTGGCAGACTCTGTTCTGTTATAAAAGTAGTCTACATAGTCTGGAGATGTTAGCTCCAGAGTCAGTTTAGAATATTCCATCGGGAAGAATCTGTCCGGGCGGGAATACCATCCTAATTCGGTCTTTTCATCTCTGTTTTGAAGCAGGTCATAAAAAACTTCAGCAGCACTCTGCCCCGATCCTATAATGGCTATTTTCTTACCTTCAGCCAAAAGCTCTTCTTTTCTGTAGAGATAAGAACCCGTATGAATGATTCGGGAATCTTCTTTAGGGATAAAAGAAGGAATATGAGGCTGTGTTCCGGTACCAAGAATAAGTCTTTCCGTTTTAAAAACTACTTTTTCTTTCGTTTTTGTGTGCACTGTTGTTACCAGATAAATACCATCTTCATAGTCTATATCCATCACCTGTGTCGAAAAACGACATTGGGGAAGCTGTTCAATCACCCATTGGCAGTACCGGTTGTATTCCTTTCTTGGAATGAAGAAACTTTCTCTGATAAAGAATTTATACAGCCTTCCTGTTTCTTTAAGATAATTAAGAAGACTTAAAGGATTCGTAGGGTCGGCCATAGATACACAGTCACATAAAAATGGGGTCTGCAGGGTTACATGATCAATCATTAACCCGGGATGCCAGTCGAAACCATCCCTCTGATCCAGGAAAAGTGTTTTCAGTTCCGTAATTGGATTGGATAAAGCGGCAAGCCCAAGATTAAAGGGACCGATTCCTATGCCAATTACATTATAAATAGTGTCATTATTCATGTTCTGTGATGTTTGTGGTGAATTGTACGTCTTTGTTTTGAGGGAATTTTTCCCAATACCATTCTCTGTAGCAGAAATTGAGATTTGCTTTTTTATGAGGCATTTCAATTACTTTATCTACTTTGAAACCGACGTGGGCTTTATTCATCATTGATGCAAGAGAATCTACGGAACCCTCTCCTACCATTTTACCTACCTGTGGCTGTGCAAAGACATAATCCACCATAGATTGTGTAGAAGGGGAAACATATTTCTTTTTGGGATCTATAGGTGCTATAAACTGATGGGTACCGTAATCTGTAGGCAATACTTCGTAATAATCCCCAACAATGTCTCTGCAGGCCCAATAAATTTCGATATTACAGGAAGGCTCACCGTTGCTCATTACAATATAGCTGTGGGCTTCGTTACCCGGAAGCATCACACGATAGTATGTTTCAAGCTCGTCAATCGACCAGTTCATCTGCCATATCTTTACGGCATGCTCGCGATTAAACCACTCATGGAGCATTTCAAGGTCGTTTTCAAGATCTATAGGCCGTATGGTAATCGTAACATCTTCCTTTTCAAAATAACGCTTAAAGAATATGTCTTTTCCCTTTGGCTGAATCAGTTGTTCTGAAAAGAAATACTCATGAAGAAGGTTGGGTACTTTTGCATAAGATACGGCTGAGGCATTTACTCCGCCATCTACGTCAAAGACTGCAGACTGCAGATTTGATTTTACAGCCCAGTATTGCTGCTCCAGGGCATAATCTGTAAGATCTGACGGTTCTGTTCTGTGAAGATCTTCGAATTCCTGATACAAAATGCTGATGAGCTGCCTTTCTTTCACCCATTCTGTTTTACCCATTGAGCTGATAAGTGCTCCCAGGTTACTCACTAAAAGATGGTGAGAAATAATTTGCATAAGACGTTCATCTCTGATGAAAAGTTCTTCAATATCAGGACAGCTTCTGATAAGCTCCTCATATTTTTCTTTGAAACTTTCTCTTAACAGATAGCCTTGTCCATCCCTTACAAAAATGGTTTCCGGAAGGAGCTGATCATTGAGTCCTATAAGCAAATTCTGCTGATGAACTTCCGGAGCCATCCCATAATGGCTGAAGAGCCTGTTTAAAGGAGAAAGCAAAAGATGAATATATTTCTTAAACCAGGTGATCGCTGCTTGTTCAGGATCAGTACCCAATTGATCGGCTACTTCTTTGAAAAAATGCCTGGTAAAATTGAAGCTCCCTGCCGGTTCATCCTGACACAGTCTTGCCAGTAAAAGAACTTTTTCTCCCCCTAAAAAGGGATTCTCACGAATCAGGATATTGAAGCTGTCAATAGTATTCCCTTCATACTGGACACTTAAAGTGGCAGGTTCCAGAAGGAGTTTGAAATGAGGAAAGTTATTTTCAAAAGAAGCCCTTTCATGCTGCCACCATACAGCAGAAGCATATCCTCTATTGAGATCTTTTAAGCTGTTTGTCCTTACAGATCCGGTCATCAGAACATGTAAAGAAAATTTCAGCATCCAGCTGAAATCAGGATTATAAAGACTTCTTATCGATGATGTGGCATAAAAATCATCTCCTAATGGTCCGATATGAATGATTTGTCCGGAGCCAAGCATTTCCGGATATTCTTCCGTTGATAGAAGATATTGTGCTTCCCAAGGGTGGCATGGAACAATATAATAATCATTGATGTTTTCAAAATCGTAACTTTCTGGTATCGAAACCAATTTCTCGAATATTTCTTTCGCTGAAATTCCGGGAAGTGATTTCTCCGTGATACAGCTTTTATGAATCAGAAAATAGTCAAGCTGAAATCCCTTTCCAAATTCCGGGCTATACAAAAGTTGCTCTTCCTCAGAAAATCCCATTCTTGATTTTGTAAAAGGATGTAGATTGTGGCCTACAGGCAGCAATTGTTCGGACTCTAAGAAGGAATAAGACAATTCTTTCTCTTGTTGTGAACAGGCTTCAGCGGTTAATTCCAGATTTTTCAAGCTGCTTTGAATTCTCTCAGAAAAACGGGCAAGCCCTTTTTCGTTTGAAGTATCAGAAAATTCCGTATAAATTAACTCTATCAGTTTTTCCGTCTCTACTTCAAATACATCCTGATTTTTATGATCTACAGCCCATACAGGAAATCCATAGTCATGAAAAGCACTTTCGGAACGATAAACAATCGGGGCAAACAGAAACAATCCGCTTTTCTTCATTTCAAATCTTAGATGCAACGGATACCTGGTATTTTGAAGTGCCTTTGCAGTAAGAAGATCATATTGAGGAACTCCCTGGTAAAACTTACCATTTCCAAGTTCTCTGAGCATTCCATTAAGAAGGATACGGAAAGTAATTTCCTGTGCTTTATCCCCTATTTTACTTTTCTGTATCAAAGTCTTTTCCATGCATTTTTATTTTATTGAGAATTTGATGTACATCTTCGGTCGTGGTAATCGGATTCAGGAAAGTAAATTTCAGATAGAAATTTCCATCCACTTTTGTACTGGCAACGAGAATCTCACCGCTGTAGAAAAGTTTCGTCTTAATATGTTGGTTCAAGGCATTGAGATCATTATGATCAGGTCTTACGTAACGGAATACCAAAACGCTAAGGTCAGAATCGGAAAGAAGTTCGAAGTCTGCATCTTCAGTAATCATTGAGGCTACATCTTTTGTAAGATCTATTACCGTGTCCGTATATTCGGCAAGCTGTTCTTTACCCATCATTCTTAAGGTAAACCAAAGCTTCAATGCATCAAATCTACGGGTACTTTGTGTAATGGATTTGTTGATCTGTGCAGGAATTTCCTCTTCATCCATTTCTTTAGGATTCAGGTAATCAGCATGATGCTTAAGAATCAGGAGCTCTTTTTTATTTTTAACAATGAAAGCGCTGCTGCTGATAGGCTGAAAAAAGGATTTATGATAATCTATTGTTACTGAGTCTGCTCTTTCTATTCCGTTTAATAGATGACGGTACTTATCGCTTAACAGTAAAGCGCATCCGTAAGCAGCATCTACGTGCATCCAGATGTTATACTGGGCTGCAATATTAGCTATATCTTCCAATGGATCTACGTTTCCGAAATCTGTAGTTCCGGCAGTTGCTACAATACCAATAGGAATATTTCCAAGCTGTTCTTCTCTTTTGATATATTTTTTTAGCAAAGCAATATCCATACGGAATCTTTCATCTGTAGGCACTTTAATAATGGCTTTTTCACCAAGCCCCATGATAGATGCGTTCTTCAAATTGCTAAAATGCGATTTATCGGAAACAAAAATTCTGAAACGGTCGGCTTCTCTTGGTAGCCCATCTAATTTGATATTATGATTGTAGTTCTTTTGAGAAAAGCAATCGCGCATCATCACCAATCCCATCAGGTTACTTTGTGAACCTCCGGCAGTGAAAACACCATCGCTTTCATTGGTTTGGTAGCCTAGTTGCTCAGCGGTCCAGTCAATCAGCTTCCTTTCCATAAATGTACCTCCGGCACTCTGATCATAAGTGTCCTGAGAAGAATTGATGGCACTCACAAGGATTTCTCCTGCCAAAGCCGGAATAACAACCGGACAGTTCAAATGAGCTACATACTGTGGAAGGTGAAAAGCCGTAGCATGTTTTACATAAATATCATCTACTTCACTAAGAAGTTCTTTATAATTGGAAAGTTTTTGATTAAGATCAATCTGCTGTACCATTCCTTTCATTTCTTTAGCTTCTATGCCGCTGAAAGGTTTGTCGTTTCTATAAAGAAATTCTTGTACAAGGTCTAATGTGCTGTTGACAGCATTACGATAATGATCGTAATTGTCAGGATGGAAAATATTTCCAAAATTCCCCGAAATGTGATGTGAAGGAGTGGTTACCTGCTCTTCCAGGGACATAAAATTGTTACTCATATATGTATTTGTAAGGTGATTTTTTAAATCAATAGGTTGTATGTGGTTTTTTGATATATAGATTTATATATCTGACAGTCAGGTTTTTAAATTTTACATTTTTTTACTTTTTTATTTGGTGATTCATTAAATATTCATAAATTTGAACTCGTTATTGTTATTTAGAATAATTAAAAACAAATATAAAAATTATTATTTAACGCCAAATTTTTTTTTAATGAATTCTCTAGAAATTTTAGATAACGACCGTATGACGCAGGTAAAACTGCTTCCTACAGTCATTGAGATCACATCTCAGGAACGAAGAATGATTAATGATGCAGCGGTGCATCTTCAAAGAAAATATGGTAGCTATGAAAACCGTGACTTTATAAGACACGTACATCAGTTGGCTTCTTATTTTTTACCCGAGAGAATCTTACATATAGCGGCTGATTTTGCGAGTGACTTTTCAAAAAATCAGTATGGAGCACTGGTATTCAAGGGATTAATGGATATCGATCAGGAAAGTATAGGCAGAACGCCGGCCAACTGGCAGTCTGCTGATTATTCCAAATTTGACCTTTATGGTTTTGCCTGTGCATTAATCCATGGAGCGCTCCCTTCCAAACCGGTACAATATTATTCCCAACGTAAAGGAGGTGGATTAATTCATGCCATAATACCCGATGAGAAAATGCGTGAAACCCAAACAGGATCGGGGTCTTCCACCGACCTGTATGTGCACACCGAAGATGCATTTTTGAAACATCAGGCCGACTTTTTGAGTTTTATGTATTTACGAAATGAAGAGCAGGTACCTTCTACCCTGTATTCTATCCGTTCTCATGAATCTATAGGTGAAAACTACAGACCTCTTTTTGAACGTATTTATAAAATACCAAAAGATGCCAATCTGGAAACAGCAACAAACGAGGAAGATACGCTGGATTCTGTTTTGTATGGTAATTTTGAGCTCCCTTTTATGAGGTTTGATGCCGCTGAACAGCTTTTCAGCTCTACGATTAAGCAATCGGAGGACGCTCATCATTATCTGAAAGAATTCTGGGAAGAAGCAAGACACCTGATCTATTCAGATTTCACCCCTCAGGCAGGAGATGTTATTCTGGTCAACAATCATTTGTGTGCCCATGGAAGGTCTGCTTTCCGTGCCGGAGTGAGGAATATTGATGGTGTAGAATATCCATGTGAAAGAAGAATTATGCTCCGCATGATGAGTAAGGTAAGCTTGATCGATATGAGAGCGCATACCCTTACGGAAGATCCGTTCTTTGTCATTGAAGAACATCTTGGTAAAAATTTCACCGACCTATAAAATGCTTCAACAATATTTTTAATATGACTTGACAGTAATCCTTTTTAAGACCCGTTCTTAAAAAGGATTTTTTATAGAGATACTTTGTTTAATTAATTGATAAACTGCTTTATATGCCTGTTCATATAAAGCAGTTTTTATTATTTGAAATATTTATCAAAAAGAGTTAGCTGATTGGATAATGATTGGCTCCAATAGGCGGGATCATGGACACCTAAAGATTCAATATACAAATGTTCTATTTTAAGTTCTGTAAGTTTATTATGAAACTTTCTGTTTTGTCCGATCATCTGAACATCTTCAGTACCACAATCAAAAATATAGCGCTGTCCGGCACCTGCCATGAGTTTTACTTTAGTGTCAGTAAGGAAAGCAGGATTAAGTGAGTCAAATGGACCCAATACCTTATTCACCATATATTTCTGATAGCCCTCACCGAACGAGTTGAAATCTAAAGCACCACAAGAACTTCCAACGATACCAAATGTTTTGCTGTAGGTGACCCCGATATTGGTAGCTCCATAGCCTCCCATACTCCAACCCATAATTCCTCTGTATTTTTTTTCAGATTTTACAGGATAGTTTTTATCGATGAAATCCACTAATTCTTTTCCTATAAAGGTTTGGTATTGTGAATCTTTGACAATAGGACTATCTACATACCATGAACTGTAATTCCCATCCGGCAGTACATAAATTGTTTTATATTCCTGAGCTTTCTTAACCAGATCCGGAATATCCTGCTTGATGATCCTGTCCGGATTACCACTGAAACCGTGAAGAATATATACTGATGGATAAGTTGTATTCGGTTGAATAGTGGGGGTAATGATAATTGTTTTGATCTTTTTATTCATTTTCGGACTGAAAACTTCCTGATGAATAATTTTTTGTGCTGATCCCTGTACAAAAGCGGTAAGCACAATGACAATGTTGATTAATTTTTTCATGTTGTAAAAAATGTTTAATGAGTACTATCAGGATGGATCAGTATAAATGTAAGAAGTTTATATTTTTAAACAAAACATCTGCAATCATTATTTTAAACCGATGTATCTCTGATGATGACATGACAAAGTTGCCCCGGAAAAAATGAAAAAGCCTCAACATATGTTGAAGCTTTTATTAATTTATTTCTTTTTTAATCCTGCTGAGCTGGGTAGGTGTAACCCCTAAATAAGAGGCTATATAATGCTGTTTCAGTCTATTATGAAGAGGTTTATTTTCAAGCAGCTGCAAATAGCGCTTCTTGGCGGTTTCATATTTTAAAGACACTTCCAAAGGCTCTTTTTTCACCACCCAGTTTTTTTCTAAATAATGAATATGAAAGAGAGCCAGATCATGGTGTTTTTCCAGTAATTCCCGATAGGCTTTTACAGGATACTGAATCACCGAACAGTCCTCCAGAGCAATAATATTAAAATCGCTGGGTTCATTTTTAATAATGGCTGCAGTAGATGCTACAAAGCTGTTTTCTTCAAAGAAAATTTTGTAGATATAATCTCCTTGTTCATCAATGGTATAATAGCCGATTAATCCTGACTGTAAAAAGTAATAATACCTGGCCATACTCCCGGACTCCAGAAGAAGCTCATTTTTATGATATTGCTTTTCAGTACAAATGTCTAACAAAGCAGCGGCTGTTTCCCCGGATAAAGGATAATACTGATTGATCTGCTCTAAGAATATTGATTTATTCATTGTTTTTTTGAAAACGCAAAGGCGTAAATTTCTTTGGAGGTGGTATATCTATCAAATTACTATTTAATCCAGTATCTTCTTCATCATTAAGTCGGTTTGCTCCTCATCTCCAAGTCTGAAAATATGTTTGTCAAATTCTACAAATCCGTTTTTCCTGTAAAAATGTAAAGCTCTCAGATTCTTTTCCCAAACTCCCAGCCAAAGGTAAGATTTCCTTAAGTGTTGAGCAGTTTCCACTGCCTGATCATATAAAATCTGCCCCACCTTTTTGCCATGATGGCTTTTTTTCACATAAATCCTTTCAATTTCGAGACTTGTCTCATCCTGAAGCTCGGTTTGTCCTTTTCCGGAATTCACTTTCAGATATCCTATGGGATTATCTTCTTCCCACGCTATATAGAAGAGAGAATCCTGAGTATTGAGTTCAGCAGTTAATTTTGCGGTATTAAAACTTTCCTCAAGGTACTTTTTCATGGCTTCTTCGGTATTATCTTCTGCAAAAGTTTCAGAAAAAGTCTGTATTCCAAGATTCTGTATGATTTCCAGGTCTTTTATTCCGGCTTTTTGGATCGTTATTGATGACATATGATGTATTTATTGCTCTAATTTATTAATAAGATTTTTTATTTCAGGTATGCTAAGTTCAGTTTTTGTGTCTTTTTCTGTTTTTAAAATGTTTTTCAAAGCTTTAATATGGGCAGTCTTTAAAGCGTATTCAGCTTTTACTTCCTGATCAGGCATTACTCCGATATGTTCCCAATTGGTATGACTGCTTAAAGAAGTTATTTTTCCTGCCGGAACAAGGAGTAAATATTCATTCTGGATGATAAAATGATCCACCGGATTAGCTGTTCCTTCTGTCTTTTCACCTATAACTTCAGCTAGTTTATGCTGCTGCAAGAAATAAGCAAGCGCTTCTGCTGCAGAAAAACTAATTTCACTGGTCAGGATATAGACTTTTTTATGAAGGTATTTTGTACCGGAGACATTAGATTGAGTGCTATTCATTACGGTTTTGTTTGCATGCCTTAGATAGGTAGTATAGAGATCTGTTTTTTTATCAAAAAAATAACTGCAAAATAACAGAAGCATATCGTTTTCTCCTCCTCCATTTTCTCTAAGATCAATAATCAGGGAGTTCGTGTTGGCAACAAAATTCATGGCTGCAGCTAACGTAGCTGCGCTGGCTTCAGGGGATGCAAAACCTTTAAAATTGATGTAACCTATATTACCTTCCAACCGCCGAACACTTTCAAAACCAAAATTTTCAAGACTGTTGTGAAAATTATTTAATTTCACTTTTTCTTTCTCATCAACCAGTTTTTCAGGACTATAATTTTCAAGGTATTTAACAAAAAAATGCCCATCTTTTATATCTTTTCTTAATTTTTGGGTGAGAAGTGCTGCGAAATCTTTTTTATTCAGATTATTAAAAGTTCCTTTTTTAAGTTCACTTTGAAACAAAGAATCTACTTTTTTATAAGTTGTTGGATCAATATAGTAGCTCTTCACTTTTTCTGTAATGTCAGAAAGTACCGTAGTCATATCTCCTTTCTGAGCATAAGAGAATAAAGAATGAAAAAGGAAAATTCCAACCAATAATTTTTTCATAGAAATAAGTTTAAATATTTCTGTAAAAGTATCTCAATGAAAAGAGTAGAAATTGTAAAAATGGAAACTTAGATAAAAAACCAGATATTATTTTTTTCAGTATCTACGTTGTCAAAGAACTTCCCGGGACTTATCCTTGTCAGTTCCTTAAAGTCTTTAATAAGATGCGACTGATCATAAAAAAGATGTTCATAGGAAAGCTCTGTAAGATTTCTGGATTTTTTATTTGAGATGAGCACGTTACGAAATCGCTGAATTTTCCTGAATTCGGAGGCAGGCTTAAACAGATACCGTTTGGAAATCTTATTGACGTATTGTCTTGTTATTTTATTTTTCACGGCAATTTCTTCGATGCTCAGTTCAGTTTCAAAATCAGCCAAAATAGTATAGGCCAATTTTAAATCTTTCTGGCAGAGTATTGAAAGCCAGTAATTTTCCAGCATTTCAATTTGATTTTTTCTGTTGGGTTCTTTTAAAACAGCATTGCTGATGTCTTTAAAATCTGAAAGTTGAATATTTTCCTCTAAAGATGTACGATCATCTGCATCAAAAAAATGATAGATTCCCAAGGGTTTAAAATAAAGAGTAACTTCATTGACAGATTGTTTATAAAAAATCTCGGTAGGAGCAGAACATCTGAAAACAAAATCAATCACTATGTTTTCTGACAAAGATCGGCTCAGCTCCATCCGTCCGTTATCTTGAGTAACGGATACATCCTGACAAGCTGATACAATACAATAATTATCCGGAAATGTAAGATACCTGACCGGCTTATGATCGTCATCTTTTTCTATAAAATAATACCCTTCAATATATTTTTTTAGAACAGGATGTACCGGCTGGTAAAAAGTAACTTTCATATAATCGGAGGTCTTAAAAAAAGAATCTTACAATAATCTTACGGACTGCTCCTTACGAAAATAATATTTTCTTAAATGCTTCAGAAGCCAAATGTACCTGTACACTCCAGTCATCAGCTGCATCACTTCCTGCATCATCAGAAATGTATTTCAGACATAGAAACGGAATATTTTCTTTTTGAGCTATAAGCGCCAACGGATAGGCCTCCATATCTACAATATTATAATCTGTCTCAGAATGGTTCATTTCAAAACTGTCACCACTTCCACAGATTCCTTCTTTTAAAGTATCCATTTTAAGCCCATACTCCAATATTGGAGGAACTCCCGATAATGGAGTTTCATACAGCTGGAAACCAAGCCCTCTCACATCCATATCCCGCTGGATAAACTTTGTACAGCATACTACTTCTCCTTTATGAAACCCTTTGCTCCCTGCTGAACCTAAATTAACAATCAATTTTGGCTTTCTAAGATGAATTTCTCTGGTCAGTTCTATCGCTGCATTGACTTTTCCAATTCCTGTTACCAATTTATTTTTTCCGTCAAATACAGTTCCCGCTTCTGAGTCTAATGCAAAAACAAAAAGGGTATCTGCAATAGGATAATGAACTTCGTTATTAATTTTTATCATAGAAAAATGAGATGTATACCTTGTTTATAGAGTCTTACAAAGATATAATAGTTTTCTGTATTTTGTAAATATTATATAGTCTGAAACTTTTGTCTTTGAACATTAAGAATAATAAATATCAGATAACTGATTATAAAAGTAAACAAAGGAATTTCAAATGATAAATAATTACATTTTACAAAAGCCAGCATATAAATGGCAGGCCAATCATTTCACCTGCTAAAATGATCAGTAAATAAGAAATAATGGAGACTATTCTCACACTGCTACTAATTTTCATAATCATTATTAACTGTTTTGTTAGGCAAGTCAGTAAAAATAAAAACCCGGAATAGCTTATAGCTTTCCGGGTTTGATATTGTTAGATACTGCATCCATCAGCATCGCAGGAAGCACCACTACTTCCGGAAATATCTTTAAAAGGACTTACCGTTTCTTTATAAGTCTGCTGAAGTGCTTCTTCAAAAGCTTCTACCGGCTGTGCTCCGGAAACAGCATATTTTCCGTTCAGAACAAAGAATGGAACTCCGGAAACACCGTTATTTCTGGCTTCCAGAATATCCTGATTGACCTCATTATCCCACTGATCGGTGGTAACTGCCTGTCTCGCTTCTTCTTTATCAAGATCTAAACTTTCTGCAAGAGAAACCAAAACTTCCGTATCACCTACATTCTTACCATCAATAAAATGGGCAATGAACAAAGCTTCTTCCATCTCATTGGACTTGTTATATTTTTTAGCCAAATGAAGCAATTTGTGAGCGCTGAAAGTATTGGTGATCAGAGCTTTTTCAAAATTAAAATCAATTCCGGCTCCTTTTCCCATCTGGGCAACCTGGCTGATCATTTGGGTAGCCTGTGCTTCAGGAAATCCTTTCTTTTCTCTAAAGTATTCAATTGTATTCTGGGTTTGCTTGGGATCAAGACTCGGGTCCAGCTGAAAACTCTTCCACTCCACTTGTACTTCATCCTTAAAAGGAAGTTTATTCAGAGCTTCTTCAAAATTATTTTTTCCGATATAACAAAACGGACACATTACGTCCGACCATATTTCTATTTTCATTGTATGTAATTAAAATTAATACATCAAAGTTAATACATTTTATTAATGTAACAAAATTTATTACAGTTTATTCTTTACAAGGTAGTATAGACTGGTTTCGTTTTTCATACAGTCCTTTTAAGATCATCATGGAAAATGCAAGAAGTCCAAAAACAAGTCCTACCCAGGGCGTAAAAACAACTCCTTTTGTGATGATAATCCACCCTCCGATAGTTGTTCCTAAGGTAACTCCTAAATTTCCGAAGGAGGTGGCCAGACTGTTGGCAAATTCTAAAGAACCGGGAGCTGCCGATATCATATAAGTAGAAGCATTCAAAAAGCTTGGTGAATAAAGGAAACCCCAAATCCCGATCACCAGAATAGTGGCTATCATATTTCCGTCTGAAACGTATAACAGGATGGGCACTAAAATAGTTCCGGAAAGGAAAAATGCCGTTGTTCCAGGAACATTTTTATTAAGCATCTTCCCGGCAATCCAGTTGGCAAAGATTCCAATAATTCCAAAAACCAGCAGCATATAACTTATCATTGTGGTATCCATCCCTTTTGCTTTGTTAAGGTAGTCTGCAAAATAACTGTATGTAGAAAACCAGGCCGTAATCATAAAAAAATTAGTTAATGTGCTTAAGATAAAAGAAGGCTGGCTAAGAATACTCACCTGACTTCCAAAAGATTTTTTCTCCTGTACAGGCATTGACGGTAACAGAAACTGAATCGCAATCAGTGCTATTAAACTTACTGCAGTCTGAATCATAAAAGAATATTCCCATGACCAAAGACCAGAAATCCATGTAGCAAAAGGAACAGTTGTTACCATGGCGATGGCAACCCCATTAAAAACAATGCTCATCAGTTCGTTTTTTTTATGTTCTTCAGCCTGAGATACGGCTACCGCCAAAGCGGATGCTATATATACCGGCTGCAGAAATGCCGGAAGTATTCTTACCATCATCAGCAGCCAGAATGGTGGTGAAAATGAAGAAACAAATCCCGTAACCAAAAACATAAAAATAGCAACCAGCATTATTTTTTTCCGATCAAATCCTGAGGTAAGTAAAGTCATAAAAGGCCCGGTAAGCGCAATGATCAGGGCAAAAGCACTCAACAGATAACCTGCTTTATCAATACTGATGTTATAATGTTCTGCAATCTGAGGCAGAATACCAATGACTCCAAACTCTGTTGTGATTACTGCAATAAATCCCAGACAACCTATATAAGCATATTTTTTCATAACTGCTTTTCTGTACTCATTTTAAAATTTTGATGGGCAAATTCAGACATTTCGTTGATTGCAGATTGTGTTTCATTCAGGACTTCTCCCATATGCATAAACCCATGAACCATATCGTTATAAAAGCTTTTTTTGACAGTAACACCTGCATTTTCCATATGATCAGCAAGTTCTTTTCCATCATCAACCAAGGGATCGTGCTCTGCTAAAATAACCAGTGTCGGTGGCGTTTTTTTAAAATTTTTCAATAAAATAGGTATTGCTAAAGGATTGTTGGCCTGATCCGCAGGAAGATACCAGTTCCATGCCTGTATTCCTCCTTCTTTATTTAAAACAGGTCCATTTTCATATACTTTCCAGGAATTTGAAGTGAATGTATTGTCTGCAGCGGGGTAAATTAATACCTGAAATTTCAGCAGCTCTCCTATCTCTGTTGAAACAGCTGTTGAAAGGGCTCCTCCGGCACTGTCCCCTATAATCCCTATTTGGTTTTGATCAATTCCTAAAGAATCAGCATGATCTATTACCCATTTTACAGCATCAATATTATCATTCAGTCCCGCAGGAAAAGGATGCTCAGGAGCAAGGCGGTAATCTACAAAAATAATGACAGAGCCCGTTTTATTGGCTAACTTACGAACAACAGCGTCATGAGTTTCATATCCTCCGGCAATAAACCAGCCTCCGTGTACATATATAATAGCGGATGATTTATGAGCCGTTTTTCCCTTAGGGCGGTAAATACGGATAGGAATCTGATGATTTTCCTTTGGAATATTCAATTCTTCAATCATGGTAACGGGTTCCTTTTTTCCGCTAAGCTGAAGACACATAGTTTCTAGATATTTCCGGGTATCATCTAACGGATTCTGGGCATTAAATGATTGTATCTTTTCTAATTGATTTAAAATCTGATTGATTTGTGGTGTAAACTGCATTGTTTTTTAATTTTGAATTACATTGTTTCAACAGGGAACTTTAGCGCTATCATTCCATTACTGCTGTATTTTTTCTCTTTATGGTACAAAATTAAATTTCAAACCTTACATTTGCACTGTATACAGCGAATTGTACGGTACTAACAAATTTGTAAGTAATGGGGAAAATAAAAGAAAACTCAACTAATAATATCAACAGACAATATATCCATGAATGCGATCTTACCTATGCCGTCTGTAAGATTGGGGGGAGATGGAAGCTTTTGATTCTGGATAAACTTAAAGAAGGAAAACTGCGTTTCAGTGAACTTAGGAAATCCATTTCGGGAATAACGGAAAGAATGCTTACCCTGCAATTAAGAGAACTGGAGAAAGAAGGCTTACTGAAAAGAACAGTTCATGCCGAGGTACCACCCCGGGTAGATTATGAGCTGACAGATATTGCCAGAGAACTTATTCCTATCTGGAATGAGCTAAGTAAATGGGGAGGAAAGCATCGGGACTTAATACAGGAACAGGTAGAACCTTATAAATAAGCCTTACATTATGGAAGCCTAAAACTTCTTCTTATAAAAACAAAATCTCTGATCAATACTGATCAGAGATTTTTTATTATTGTATGGGTATGATCTCATTTTTTGTTGACTCTTTGACAGAAAAGAATATGAGCAATCAGGGCCAAAACACCAAAGGTTGTTCCTACAAAACAAACCCCTGCCCACTGTGCTTTCTGCCATGCAACAGAAGCCAACCAGGTACCTAATGATCCTCCAATGAAATAAGAAACCATATACACTGTATTGAGTCTGTTTACTGCATTGGATTTTATTAAAAAGTAATTAGTTTGGTTCATAATGTGACTGGACTGTACCCCCAGGTCAACAAGAATTACACCTACAATCAGTCCCCAATAGGTTTCTCCTGCAAAATAAGTGAACCCCCAGCTTCCTATGACAATCAATAATGAATACAGGATAATCCGGTTGATATCCAGATACTTTTGCAGCTTCCCTACTTTTGCGGCAGCCAATGCTCCTACCGCTCCTGCCAGTCCAAAACTTCCTACAACAGAAGATCCTGCATTAAAAGGAGGTTTTTCCATATGGAAAACCAATGTAGTAAACAAAGCACACATAGACCCGAAAGCCATTGCACCACGGAATGATGCAAGCTGAAGAATAGGCTGTGTTTTGGCAAGGTGAGCCACAGAGCGCATCAGCTCTTTATAGGTGCCTTTGAAATTAGGATGCAGTTCCGGAAGCATTTTATAAACAGCCAGCCAAACTAAAATCATTAAGCCAGCCGCAATCCCAAACATAGCTCTCCATCCCCAGACTTCACCTACAATTCCTCCTACAAAACGGGAAAGAAGAATCCCTAATAGCAGACCGGACATGACAAGCCCGATATTGCCGGCTTTCTCCTTATCTGAAGAAAGTTCTGCTGCAATAGGAACAAATAGCTGCGGGATAACAGATGTGGCTCCAATCAATAAACTGGCGGCATATAACATCCATAGCTGAGTGGCAAAAGTCATCCATAACAGGGAGCCAAAAACAAGAAATAAATCAATTAAAATCAACTTCTTACGATAAAATTTATCTCCCAGCGGTACAAGCAATAATAATCCCAGCGCATACCCAATTTGGGTAAGTACCGAGATCCTGCTCGCCGCACTTTCCGAAACATTTAGATCTTCAGAAATAAGGGCCAGTAAAGGCTGATTATAATAATTGTTGGCTACTACAAGTCCGGAAATAATGGCCATCAGCCAAATTACAGTCCTTGAAATACCGTTAGAAGCGTTCTCCTGCATGTTACAAATAAAAATTAGTGTGAGTAGAAAATGATTTCGAATGACCGGATCCTATCAGATCCTTCAGAAATATATTCTTTTTATAAGAGCCCAAAGGTAATCATTTTAATAAAAGAACATCATCTATTTAATCTGTTGATACAATAGATGACTTTTCTTAAAAACAAGCTTTAATAAAGTATTTTCTGAAACATTGACCCGTTTTTATATTACATTTGTCATACACACTTATTTATGAATGATATCGATTCTAAAGAGCAGATTTTAAAGCGGTCTGTAGAAGCAAAAGAAATTTATCTCCCTCATCTTTCAGCAGATCCTGTTATTTTTGGTTTTGATCAGAATGAACTGAAAGTCCTGCTGGCAAAAATGAATTACCGAAAACAATGGCTTCTTCCCGGAGGATATGTACACAAGGATGAAGACCTGGATGAAGCTGTACTCAGAATTCTGGAATCCAGGACGGGTGTAACCAACGTTTTTCTTGAAGAATTTGGAGTTTTTGGGAAGAGAAACAGAAGCGAGTTGTATTTTGAAGATTTTGATGACAGTCTTTTCCAGAAACAGCGGTTCATTTCAGTGGGTTATTATGCCCTCTATAATTCTTCTGAGATTAACCCGGTTGCCGACGAAATGAGTGAAACCTGTGAATGGGTTTATTTAAAACAGCTTCCGGAAATTGAGCTTGCTATGGATCATCGGGAAATCATTGACAAAGCACTGCTAACCCTTAGGGAAAAAATTTCCTATAAACCCATCGGATATAATCTGCTTCCTGAAAAATTTACACTTCCTGAACTGCAGAAACTCTATGAAGCCATATTGGGTAAAACCCTTAATCGCGGAAACTTTTACAGGAAGATTAAAAACTTAGGTATTTTAAGGAAGCTGGAAGAGCAAAGACGCGGAGGAGCCCATAAATCTCCCGACCTTTACTCTTTTGATCAGGAAAATTATACAAAAGCTTTGGAAAACGGCTTGAACAACTGGTAGACTATCAGTATAATTGCTTTTGTTGATGATTCCAATTGATGAAAAACCTTTGAAGTTGTAGAAATATTGAAGAAATTTGCAGCATGAAAATCATTCCCCTTAAAGAAGGTAATTTCTCAGCAAGCAAAACAAAAGATTTTAGTCTTTTAACAGCAGAAAATATTGATACGGCTAAAGGAATCAAAATGTCTGTACAGCCTTTTCTCATCATCACAGAAAACGACTATATCCTGTTGGATACAGGTATGGGCTGGAAAAATGAGAATGAAGTATCTGTGGTTTCTGAAATCCTGGATAGAGAAAACATCAAACCGGAGCAGATTACAAAAGTACTGCTCTCCCACCTTCATAAAGACCATATAGAAGGCGCTGTAACGGCTACAGACTATGGTTTTGAAGCTACCTTTCCGAATGCTGAAATTTATATTCAAAAACGGGAACTGGATTTTGCCATGGAAAATAAAGGAAATCCTTCTTTCGATTTCGATACCCTGGAAAAACTGATCCAATTGCCTCATATTGTATGGATGCATGAGGATAAAGGACAGATTACTGAGGAGATATCTTATGAAGTAGTTGGCGGACATACTCCATTCATGCAGGTTTTCTGGATTCGTGAGAATGAAGAGACAGCTTTTTATGGTGCTGACGATCTACCACAGGCCTCCTATTTAAAATATCACCTGGCTTATAAAAGTGATTTCGATGGCAGAAAAGCCATGGAACTAAGACTTAAATGGGAAAAAGAAGCAAGAGAGAACCGTTGGAAAATACTTCTTTATCATGATCTGGACAAAGCTATTGTGGAAGTTTAAATCTAAGAAAAATGGTTTAAATTTCATTAAACCATTTATAAATATCAATCTCAGAAGGAATATTGAGTTTTTTTCTGATTCTGTTTTTCCTGTTTTGTATCGCTTTTGGGGTGACAAATATACAGGTGGCTATTTCTTTTGTCGTCATATTAAGCTTAAGATAAATACAAAAAATAGATTCAGAATTTTTAAGGCCTGGCTGTATAGCAGATAACTTTTCGAAAAAATCAGGATAGACTAATCTGAATTTACTAAGCAAACGGGGTGAGTTTGCTTTGGCAAGAGCCATAATTTCGTCTTCTACAAGAATCTTCTGATTCAAATCCTCTAAGTGGGATTCATGTTTTTTGTTTTTCATAATACGTTCTCATCTCTACTAAAGTCTGATACAACATCCTTTATGCATCAGTACAATATCTTTTTCTATTGATCAATTCCTGTTTTGAGCATTCAACACAGAAATTGAAATAATTTTTATGTATTAAAAATTTTATTTGCTTTTTTAAATACTATTCAACAAATCACCCTATTACCTTATGCTTGTTGAATGATTTTGTTAAAATATTTATAAATATGAATTTTCGTTCATTTTACACAAAGCAAAGAAAGAAAAAATGATTAAAATTCTATTAAAACAGCGTACCACATACATACCACGTTATGTTTTTAAGTAAAATATCATAACAGCTTTGTTCAGGCTGTTTCCAATTATTTATCTCTCTTTATTTTAACACAAGGTAAATGTAGCAGATTCTTGTATTCACTTTTTATGATCCTGATCAATACTCTTCAATTATATTAAGAAAAAATGAAGTTTCGTGGTAGCGGTATGGTACCACATTGTGAGATAATCAAATAAAATAGGTGTTCCTTTATTTTTTAATGCCGGATTCCGGTAACCTGTAAAAAAGGTGTTTACGTTTTAATCAAGTATAAATCACAACATATGATCACTGAAGATTTATTAATTTCTTTTGGAGCTGAAACCATAAATTATAATGCGGGAGATCTTATTTTCCGTGAAGAGGAATATCCGATATACTATTATCAGATTGAAAAAGGAAAAATCAAGCTTAATAATTATACTGAAGATGGCAAAGAGTTTATCCAGAATATATTTTCTGACGGTCACAGCTTTGGTGAGTCACTTTTATTTGTTGACCGCCCTTATCCCATGAACGCTCTAGCCATGGAAAACTCCTTTATCTTCAGGATATCAAGAGAAAGTTTTTTAAATCTCATAAAAAGCAATCCTGAAATTTCACTGAATGTCTATCAATGTCTTGCTGAAAGAATGTATTATAAATATATTATGCTGTATAATCTTTCCTTTCAAAACCCTGTTTCAAAATTAAAATTACTGCTGGATTATCTGAAAAGCTATCATGATGATAAGGCTGCCTATTCATTTCAGATACCGCTTACCCGCCAGCAGCTTGCTTCCCTTACCGGATTATGCGTAGAAACCGTTATACGTACCATAAAGCAAATGGAAAAAGATAATATTCTAAAGATTGAACAACGGAAAATCTATTATTAGAAAGCAAAATACCAGCAGGAAACCTCTCCTGTCCTTTAAATCACCAGCCTAATCGGACTCTAAAAAAATTTTTGTTACAGATCAAGCTGTCTCTGAAATTCCTCTACATATTTCGCAAGGTGAATTCCATCAGCCAATCCATGATGTGCCTCAATAGAAACCGGCATATATTTTTTCCCATCACGGATACTAAATCTTCCAAAAGCAATCTTTGGTACCGATTCTGTGGTGTTGAAATCTGTAGGATGCAGAATGGCACTGAAAGAGTTCCATGGAATAGTTGTATGTCTTATATGATCTTTTCCCAGTCTGTCGTTGCTTAACCGAAGTCCTGATGATTGATGTACTCCCTTTATTTCTTCCTGCAAAGCTGCATTGAATATTTCAAAATCTTCCGAGAAATGTGTAAATGAAAAACCAAAAGTTCCATCAGGCCTTCCAATAGTGCTTCCTGCATGAACGGTATCAAATTGAACGACATCCTCATCTACTATTCTAAGTTTTAATTCTTCAACGGTATTGACAGCAACCATAGACTTATGGTAATAATATGCAAAGAAAGAGTATCCTTTTTCTTTAGCCGTTTCATAAGCTTTGGTACAATCCACTTCCGTTGTAAAACCAAGGTAAGGACTTGCCATCCCTGAAAAAAATTCAAAATGCTCCTTTCTGTTCCAACTTTCAATATCTACAATCTTCATTGATTTTTTATTTGCTGCAAATTTCAGAAAGTTTCTCCGGTTTTAAAAATTTCTCACTCAAAATATAATAAAAACTTAATCGATAAAGCGCCTGGTTGGTAGATTTTTTGCTTCAAAATAAGAAAACAAGGTTATGAGTAGACATAGCTTCAAAGGAACCCATTGGTCAGCCATAAAAGTTGATCGTATTTATATTGTCAGCCTTACAAACCGGTCGAATATCGTTGAAGCATTAACGGATTTTATTCGGAATCAGAATATTCAGGCAGGGGAAGTTACCGGAATAGGAGCCGTAAGTGAGGCTACCCTTCGTTTCTTTAATCCTTCAACAAAAAACTATGTGGATAAAACGTTTAAAGAACAAATGGAAGTGACCCATATTTCCGGAAATGTAGCTGAAATAGAAGAAAAGATAAGCCTTCATCTCCATATTACCCTGGGAAGAGAAGATTACACTGCCCTGGCTGGCCATCTTTTGGAGGCCACCATTCAGGGAGCTGCAGAATTTATTTTTTATCCTTTACATACCAGAGTGGTAAAAGTTAAAAATCAGGAAATAGGGATTAACCTCTATGATTTTGAAAAATAGAACTTATCTTGCTTCGGAAAGCATTATTTTTGATGAAAATATTTATTTGATGTTTGAGGTCCTGCTTTCCCATATCGAAAATAAGGTTGATATCACAGAAGATCAGAAAAACCAGGTTCAGTCTTTCTTTACCGTAAAAAAACTCCGTAAAAAACAGTATCTGCTTCAGGAAGGAAATATCTGTAAATGTTTGTCTTTTGTGAGTAAAGGGCTGTTGAAATCTTATTTTCTGGATGAAAAAGGAAATGAGCACATCAATATGTTTGCTTTTGAAGGCTGGTGGATCTCCGATTTCAATAGTTTTGTTCATCAGGAAAAGGCAGTATTAAATATCGACGCCATCGAAGAAACCGAAGTCCTGATGATTACCCTGGAAAACTATGAAAAGATGATGGTGGAGGTTCCTGTCATGGATCGCTATTTCAGAATTTTATACCAAAACAGCCTGGTAACCAAAGATCAAAGACTTATTGTTTCCAATAGCTATACTGCAGAAGAAAAATACCTGCAGCTGGCCCAGAAAAATCCCGAAATGATTAAAAGAGTCCCTCACAACCTTATTGCGTCCTATCTTGGGCTGGCACCTGAAACGATAAGCAGGATCCGTAAAAAGATTTCTTTGAATAAAAATTGATCCAGATCAATTCAAACGCATGATCCAGGTCAAGCTTGCAGGTCTGTAGGCGCCGTAATTTTGTAAAATAATTTTTATAAATATTATGGAAAATATAGGAAATATCGCATTGGTAGTAGGTGCTACCGGGATTACGGGAAGTAATCTTGCTGAAGAACTGATTGCGCAGGGCTGGATCACTTATGGATTATCCAGAAATATAGACAATGCTATTCCGGGACTTCGCCCTGTTAAGGCGAACCTTCTGGACGAAGAAAACCTCACTGAAGCACTGGCAGGGATCTCTCCTACCCACGTTTATTTTACTACCTGGATGCGTAACGATACCGAAGAAGAAAATATCCGTGTAAACAGCGCATTGGTAAGGAATCTGTTACATGTTTTATCTCCTAAAAAATCTGTTCAGCATGTTGCTTTGGTTACAGGGCTGAAGCATTATCTCGGACCTTTTGAAGCCTATGCAAAAGATGGAATACTGCCGGAAACACCAGTTCGGGAAGAACACCCCAGACTTTCGCTTCCCAATTTTTATTATGCTCAGGAAGATGAAGTATACCAGGCTTCTGAGAGAGAAGGTTTCACCTGGAGTGTTCACAGACCTCATACTGTCGTAGGCTATGCCGTTGGAAATCTTATGAATATAGGGACTACCTTAGCCGTCTATGCCAGTATTTGTAAAGAAACCGGCAGGAAATTTATCTGGCCTGGGTCTGAAGCCCAATGGAATGGCGTATCAGATGTAACCGATGCTAAAGTATTGGCCAAACAGTTAATTTGGGCCTCCACCACCGAAACCGCAAAAAATCAGGCTTTTAATATTACCAATGGAGATATATTCCGATGGAAATGGCTTTGGAAAAGATTGGCGGACCGGTTTGGGATTGAAGCAGAAGGATTTAATGGTTCGGTAAGACCTCTTGAAAAAGAACTGCAAAATGATCATCCTTTATGGAAAGCAATAGCAGAAAAATATGATTTGAAAGAAAATCATTTAAACAAATTATCTTCAGCATGGCATACCGACCTGGACCTTGGAAGACCTCTTGAGGTGATGTGTGATATGTCTAAAAGCAGAAAACTGGGCTTTACTGCCTTTAAAAGTACCGAAGATTCCTTCGCTGAAGTTTTTGAGAAATTAAAAGCAGAAAAAATGATCCCTTAAATAAAAAAGGAGCGATTATTTCGCTCCTTTTTTATATTGATGTGTTTTTTTAATCATGGAATTTTCACCATCATTTATTTCAAACTAAACTTCAGATGTTGTCATGCCGTATTTTCTTTTAAAGGAATAATAAAAGTGAGACAGATTTTCAAAACCAAGATCCAGATAAATATCTGAGGGCTTTTTTTGTTTATGCCTGATCAGATAATACGCTTCCTCTAGCCTTTTCTCCTTTAGCCACTGTTTGGGCGTCTTATTGAAAGTCTTATTAAAATCCCTTTTAAATCCCGAAAGGCTACGTCCTGTAAGTTTGGCAAAAGCCTCTACAGACACATTAAACATGAAATTTTTATTCATAAATTCTTTAAGGTCGATCTTATGAGGCTCTGAAAAATCAAACAGTAGATTTTTAAAATCCGGATTGCTCTGCAAGATAAGTTCTATGGCTTCCCTGATCTTCAAAATAGCCAGTCTCAGCGTTACTTCTTTTGTTTTATCAACATAAGGAATAAGAGACTGAAAATAACCTCTGAAAAAATCATCCGGTTCAAAGAATAGCTTTTGATTACCCGCAAACGGAGCATCCATCACAATTTTATTTTCTGTAGCATATTGCCGCAATGTTTCGATGTCAAGATTGATGGATATAAACTGATACTTTTCTTTTTCTGAAGGATACTTAATAGTCCGGATCAATTGATTTTTTCTGACCAGAACCACGGTATTTTCTTTAACAATGGTCTTTCCCTGATCATGAAAAGCATGAGTTTCTCCGGATATTTGAAATCCCAGAAAATGATCCGGTATAAACTCTTCATTTCCTCTGTAGGTTTCAAAAGCGCATGAGTAAACCAGTTTGTCAAATATAATTTCAGAAGTGTTCTCCATGATACAAATATCTGAAATTTAAGCAATACCGGAAGCTCCTGCACCTGCAATTTCTTTATCCTCTTCGGGACTTCCGCCTGAAGAACCAATTGCTCCTATGATTTCTCCCTGAGCATTTTTAATAACGACTCCTCCGGCAATGGTTAACAGCCCGTCATTAGAATTCAGCATTCCATAGCCATGCATCTCTGCTCCCGCAATAATACTGCCCATAATCTCACTGTCAACACCAAACATAACGGCTGTCTTTGCTTTTTTTACTGCAAAATCAATCACCCCATATACACTGTCTAACCGGGCAAAAGAGACCAGATGTCCCCCCGCATCCACCACGGCAATGCTGACAGGAATATTCAGGGCTTTTGCTTTCCCGACAGCGGCTTTTAAAGCCTTTTCTGCCAGATCATAACTGATTCCCATATGATTAACTTTTTGCTGTCCATGCTTCGGCCTGAAGCTGTTTTACAAAATCCTCCGTTTCTTTCGGGTGTACATTTCTGAAATTAGAATGATCATCCAAAGCAACATTCACGATACAGTCTGCCATAGATTGAGGATCTAACTGATGGGCCAATGATTCTGCTGTACCTTCAAAGACAGATGGAGGTGTGAAGTTGGTCTCAGGATTATACCAACGGAAAATAGAGTCTACCCCACGGTCATTAAAGCCTGTTCCAAATACTCCCGGATTGCACGTTGCAATTTTAATATCAAACTGGGCCAGTTCTGTTTTTAAGCCCTCTGCAATGGCTTCCATTGCATGTTTTGATGCACAATATGCAGCCACATACGGCACCGTCCATAATCCACCCATAGAAGTGGTAAATACGATTTTCCCCGGCTTCTTTTGTTCAATGAATTTCTTGACAAACCCCTGAGCCAGCTCCAGCCCACCAAAGACATTCACATCAAACATAGAACGGACTAATTCCAGTGGCTGTTCAGCAATAGGACCTCCTTCCATAATTCCGGCGTTGCTAATTAAAATATCAATATCGTATTTTTGATGGATATAAGCAATATCACGAGAGTTGGTGACATCCAGTTTATCAACCGTAAGATCAATCCCCTTTTCTTTAGCTTCTCTGATTAAATCACTCATCTGAGGATAAACCTGAGCTGTGGCAATTACTTTGTGTCCTTTCTTTGCCAAATCGAAAGCAGCAATCTTCCCAAATCCGCTTGCTGCACCTGTAATCAAAATTGTTTTACTCATTGTATTCTTTTTTTATGATACTACAAATTTCAATGATTTTCAGAAGGTTACTATTGTTGGAAAGTTCATTCTTTTATTGCTGAAAAGTTCATCTGATGTATTGGATAACGGTAAGATATTTTCATAGGACGGCATAAAAATAAACGGTTTATTGTAAATTGGTTAAGTTTTTGAAGCTTATTCTACAAAACCAATCACACCATTGAAATTAATCACATTTACTAAAAAAGGAATTTACTGTCCCCAGGGAAAATTTTATATAGATCCGTGGAGGCCTGTAGATATGGCAGTCATTACCCATGGACATGCTGACCATGCCCGCTGGGGAATGAAAAAATACCTTTGTCATCATTTTACAAAACCCATTCTGTATCAAAGAATAGGACCGGATATTGAATGTCAGGGTGTGGAATACGGAGAAAAAATTAATATGAATGGGGTACAGGTTTCGCTTCATCCTGCGGGGCATATTATTGGTTCTGCACAGATCAGGCTGGAATATAAAGGGTATGTAATGGTCATTTCAGGGGATTATAAGGTTCAGTATGATGGGCTGAGTACTCCTTTTGAACTCGTGAAATGCAATGAGTTTGTTACAGAAAGCACTTTTGGACTGCCTATTTACAATTGGTTAGAAGTTCAGGATTTAAATAAGAAGCTCCAAAATTGGGTGCTGAAGAATAAAGAAAATAATAAAACATCCGTGTTTATCGGATATTCTTTAGGAAAAGCGCAGCGGATTATGAAAGCCGTGGAAGGATTGGGAGAAATATATGTCCACTACTCCATTGGAAAATTGAACGAGGCTTTTGAAACCGTTGGAATCAAACTTCCCGATTATACCATAGCAGATTTTAAAGAACGTCCTAAAGAGATGGAACATGAAATTGTCATTGTTCCTCCAGCTTTACTGGACAGCAATATGATAAAAAAAATTCCTGATCCGGCAACCGCTATATGTTCCGGATGGATGCAGGTGCGTGGTGCCCGAAGATGGCGGAGTGCCGATGCGGGATTTGCCATGAGTGACCATGCAGACTGGAAGGGCCTTTTGCAAACCGTAAAAGCTACAGAAGCCGAAATTGTACATGTCACCCATGGGCAGACTGAAATATTCTCAAAATATCTGAATGAAATTGGTATTCATGCCGATGTAGTAGAAACTCTTTTTGGCGAAGATGATGAAGAAACAGAAAAGGTAAATCAAGAAAACCCGGAAGTATGAGACATTTTGCAGATCTGATCAATGCTTTGGAAACAACCAATAAAACCAATGCTAAGATTGAGGCTATCCTTGATTATCTGGAACGTTCTCCGGATGAAGATAAGCTATGGTTTATTGCTTTATTTACAGGCAAAAGGCCCAAAAGAAATATCAACACCAATTACATGAAAGAATGGGTATTGGAAATCACCGACCTTCCATTCTGGTTATTTCAGGAATCTTATTCTTCTGTAGGAGATCTTGGAGAAACAATTTCACTGATACTTCCTCCACCTCAGGAAAAAATTGACCGTACTTTATCACAATGGATGAACGAAATTGTTCATTTAAAAGATAAAACAGAAGCAGAAAAGAAAGAATTTGTTCTAAAATCATGGAATGGTCTGGACTATACGGAACGTTTGATCTTCAATAAACTCATTGGGGGCAGTTTCCGTATTGGTGTTTCAGATAAAACGTTAATCAATGCGCTGACGAGATTTTCCGGACAAGAATCCAGTGTACTTATGCACAGCCTTATGGGAAAATGGAAACCCGATGAGGTCTCTTTTAAAGAATTAATTTCTGCTGAAAATATCAACCCGGATAATTCAAAACCTTATCCGTTTTGCCTGGCCTATCCATTAGAAAAAGAACCTAATCAGCTAGGAGATCCTCATGAATGGCTGGTGGAATATAAATGGGATGGAATACGGGGACAGATCATCCGCAGGAATGATGAAGTCTTTATATGGTCCAGAGGAGAAGAGCTTGTCACGGAACAGTTTCCGGAAATTACCGACACTGTAAAGGCCATGAAAGGCAACTTTGTTTTAGATGGAGAAATACTTGCGGTAAAGGATGGTAAAGTTTTAAATTTTAACGAATTACAAAAGAGATTGAACAGGAAAACTTTAACTAAGAAAATGGTATCAGAAATTCCTATAGAAGTATTCGTATATGACCTCCTGGAGCTTGAAAATAATGACCTGCGGGAGAAACCTATCTCCTCAAGAAGGGCCATGCTGGAAGAATTATTACTCAATGAAAATCCCGGAAACATTAGTATTTCCAGAGCTATAGATTTTCAAAAATGGGAAGAATTAAACGCTATCCGGGAAAATTCAAGGGCTGTCAATAGTGAAGGATTGATGCTGAAACAAATGAACTCTCCCTATCACTCCGGACGAAAAAAAGGAGATTGGTGGAAATGGAAAATCAACCCATTTACCATTGATGCTGTTTTAATCTATGCCCAAAAAGGCAGCGGCAGAAGAAGTGCTTACTATACCGACTACAGTTTTGCCGTAAAAAACGGAGATACCCTGGTAACCATAGCAAAAGCCTATTCCGGGCTTACTGATAAAGAAATCATGGAAGTCAGCCGGTTTGTGAACAAAAATGCTATTGAAAAATTTGGTCCGGTGCGGACGGTAAAAGCGGAACTTGTTTTTGAAATCGCTTTTGAAGGGATAGGATTCAGTAACCGTCATAAAAGCGGTGTAGCCCTAAGGTTTCCAAGAATTGTAAGATGGAGGAAAGATAAAACGGTGGATGAAATTGATAATCTGGAAGAAATAAAAAAATTAATACAGTAATTTGGCAGCTTTTGAACATACCAGTGGATTTACCATCATTCAGCAATGGATGACAGGTAAGGATATATCACCTTTCAAATTCCAAACGGATACATGGCGGAAATTTGGAAGTGGATATAGTGGAATGGTAATAGCACCTACCGGCTTTGGAAAAACATTTTCTGTTTTTTTAGCATTGGTTTCTGATTTTCTGAATCATCCGGAAAATTATAAAAAAGGCTTGCAAATGATATGGATTACTCCTCTCCGATCCCTGTCTAAGGATATTGCTAAGGCTATGCAGGAAGCCATTGATGAAATCGGGCTGGATTGGGCTGTTGGAGTAAGAAACGGTGATACAGATCTAAAACTGAGACAGCAGCAGATAAAAAAAATGCCTGAAATTCTTGTGGTAACGCCGGAAAGCCTTCATCTTCTGCTGGCACAGAAAAATAACGAAAGTTTTTTCCGGGATTTGAAAAGCGTTGTTGTTGATGAATGGCATGAACTTCTGGGCTCGAAACGGGGTGTCATGGTAGAACTGGGGATTTCGCAGCTTAGAAAGTATGTTCCCAAAATTAAAATATGGGGAATTACCGCTACCATAGGAAACCTTGATGAAGCCATGGAAGTTCTTATTCCCTATGACATAAAAAAGGTGAAAATCACTGCCAAAGAACACAAAAAAATAGATATTATTCCTGTGTTCCCGAATGAAATAGAGATATTGCCGTGGGCCGGGCATCTGGGGAATAAATTGGCCGATAAAGTAGTCCCTATTATTCTGGATTCAAAATCAACCATTGTTTTTACCAATACCCGAAGCCAAAGCGAGATGTGGTACCAGTTGCTGCTGGACGCTTATCCTGACTTTGCCGGGCAAATTGCCATTCATCACAGTTCTATTGATGCCCATCTCAGAATCTGGATTGAAGAAAATTTAAGCTCAGGAAAATTAAAAGCTGTAGTCTCTACCTCATCTTTAGATTTGGGGATAGATTTTAAACCCGTTGACACCGTCATTCAGATCGGATCGGCAAAGGGTGTTGCAAGGTTTCTCCAACGGGCCGGACGAAGTGGACACTCCCCTTTTGAAACTTCTAAAATATATTGTGTACCTACCCATTCTTTAGAACTGATTGAAGTTTCAGCTTTAAAGGAGGCGGTAAAACAAAAGATTGTAGAACCCAGAGAGCCTCAGGTTTTATGTTTTGATGTTCTGGTTCAGTTTCTGATGACCCTGGCGGTAGGTGATGGTTTTTATCCTGATGAATTATATGAAAGGATTAAAAAAGTCTATGCTTTTCAGGAAATAACGGATGAAGAATGGAAAAGTATCCTTGAATTTCTGACTATCGGCGGCCACGTTTTAAAAAACTATGAAGAATTTCATAAAATCGTCATTATGGAAGACGGCTTATACAAAGTAATTTCACGGAAAATAGCCATGCTACACCGTATGAATATGGGGGTGATTGTAAGTGATGCTATGCTAAAAGTGAAATTTATTTCCGGTGGCTATGTAGGAATGATTGAGGAATATTTTATTTCAAAACTGAAAAAAGAAGAGAAATTTATTTTAGCAGGCCGTACGCTGGAAGTAGCCATGATAAAAGATATGACCGTATATGTAAGGTCAGCAAAAGGAAAAGCCCTGGTGCCAAGCTATCTGGGAGGAAGATTACCTCTCAGTTCCAATCTGGGACATTTTTTGAGAGAGAAACTTTCTCATGCTTTAAACCCTAAAGCTTCGGAAAAAGAACTGAAATTCCTGCATCCGCTGTTAGTGAACCAGGAAACCCACTCTCATATTCCCAAAGATGATGAGTTTTTGGTGGAGATGATCAGGAATCGTGAAGGCTATCATCTATTTATGTATCCGTTTGAAGGACGTTTGGTTCATGAAGTAATGGCTGCATTAATTGCCTACCGTATTTCCAAGCTGACCCCAATTTCCTTTTCAATGGCCATGAATGATTATGGATTTGAACTATTCAGCGATAAGGAAATTCCTTTGAATGATGAAAATCTTGCCTCCATCTTAACAAGAGATAATCTTATGAATGATGTGATTGCAAGTATTAATTCTGCAGAGATGGCAAGACGAAAATTCCGGGATATTGCAGTGATCTCTGGAATGGTTATCCAAAATTACGCAGGTAAACAGCAGTCCAACAAATCATTACAAAGTTCTGCCGGCCTTATTTTTAAAGTCCTGGAAGATTATGACCCCAATCATTTTCTGATCAAGCAGGCGTATACTGAGGTTTTTAATATGCAGCTTCAGGAACAGCGGCTTGTAGAAGCATTTAAAAGAATTGAAAAGTCTGAAATTATTTTAAAGCATTCCCGCTCATTCACCCCACTCAGCTTTCCTATAAAGGTAGACAGTCTGAGACAAACGCTTTCCAGTGAAGGATTGGACGCAAGAATCAGAAGAATGCTGAAATTATAAAAGAGAAATCTTTATCATCAACCTACCTTCAATTGAGCACAAAGCTTCTGAAATTGTTATGCTTTTTATAGTTAAAAATCTTTGATAATTTTAATAATCATCGTACCTTAGAATATCTTCTTTGAAGATTAAATAACGTATACATAATGGCAAAATTGTTCCTGGTCCGTCACGGACAGTCACTCTGGAATCTTGAAAACAGATTTACGGGCTGGCAAGATATAGATATTACTGATGCAGGTATTGAAGAGGCTAAAAGAGCAGCTGTTATCTTAAAAAAAGAAAAAATAGATATCGCTTTTACTTCTGCACTGATCAGAGCACAACATACCCTTACCATCATCCTCGATGAAATAGGAAAACCCAATATTCCGGTGATCATAGATAAAGCACTTAATGAACGTTCTTACGGAGAGCTTGAAGGGCTTAACAAAGCTGAAACGGCCCTAAAATACGGAGATGAACAGGTACACGCCTGGCGCAGATCCTATGATGTGGTTCCCCCGGGGGGAGAAAGCCTTAAAGACACCTACAACCGGGTGATTCCTTATTTTGAAGCTACCATTGCACCCTTGCTTAAAGAAGGGCAAAACGTATTGATTGTAGCTCATGGAAACAGTCTCCGCTCACTTATTATGTATCTGGAACATTTATCTCCGGAAGAAATTCTGGAGCGGGAAATTGCTACAGGAATTCCTGTCACTTATATTTTTGATGAACATTTTCATGTAAGCAGAAGAGACACCTGATATACTAACATTCCCTTTCTAAAAAAATAAGAGCATTATATTTTAAACTTTCAACTCATTACAAGTGTTTATAGCAACCAGAAATATTTTTATACAAAACCAGTCTTTCACCTTAACCAATCAACGGGCAGCATTTTGGGAAAAGGAAAAAGCCTTAATTCTTTCTGACCTTCATATTGGAAAGACCGCTCATTTCCGCAAAAACGGGATCGCCCTGGCCAATCATATCATGAAGAGTGATTTGGAAAGATTATCTGCCCTCATTGAATATTTCCAGCCTGAAAAGTTTATGGTAGTGGGTGATCTGCTTCATGCAGGCGATAATTCTGATGTAGATGAATTCTGTACATGGAGAAACCAGTATCCTGATATAGAGTTTTACCTTGTTGAAGGCAATCATGACCGTATTTCAAAATCTCTGGAAAAAAAACTTTGTCTCAATTTTAAAACCTCAATACTCCATATGGATGGAATTACCTTTGTTCATGATTTTGATACAGCGGTATCAGGATTTCAGATTACAGGACATATTCACCCGGGAATTATTTTAAATTCTGCAGTAAAGAGTATCAGACTCCCCTGTTTTGCCCTTAGCAATAACCAATTATTGTTACCTGCCTTTAGCGAATTTACAGGACTGGATACCAAAAATCTTCCTAAGAACAGTAAATTTTATGTTTTTACAGATGCTGAAATTTATGAAGTTTAAAAGATAGTTTTCAATAATCAGCTGGTATATAAAACTTTAATTACAACTTGATGATCAAAATAAACAAAGACAGAATAAATCTGCCTTTGTAAAATCTCATTCCTTTCAATAAATAGGTATGTTTTAATTCTTTTTACTTAAACGGATACTGTATAAAGTAATCAATACCGTGATCACCAGGAATAACGCTCCAATCCACGGAGTACTTTCCAATCCCAGCGAAGAAGTCACAATCATACCTCCGGCATAAGACCCGATAGCAATACCAATATTGAATGCCGCAATATTAATTCCTGACGCTACGTCTTCAGTTCCGGGAAGCTCCTTTTCCGCAATCTGCACCACTAAAAGCTGCAGTCCCGGAACACTCGCAAAAGAAAGGCCCCCAAGGAAGAATAAGGTTATAATACTTAAAACCGGACTTACCACTGTAAAATAAAATGTCAGTAAAACCAATCCCTGGGCTGCAAACATCCATAAAAGTGCCCGTAAAGGATTTTTATTGGCTATTTTTCCGCCTATAAGATTTCCTAAGGCGATGGCTATTCCATAAATCAACAGAATAAACGTTACTGTATACTCCTGAAATCCTGTTATTTTCTGTAAAATAGGTGACAGATAAGTAAACACTACAAATGTTCCTCCGTATCCCATCGCAGTCATGAGAAAAGCAAAAATCAGACGTTTATTACCTAATACTTTAAACTGACTTTTTAAAGAAGCTGTTTTTCCGTTTTTCAAATTCTTTGGTACCAATAATACACTGGCTACAAGGCCTATAATCCCAAGAATTGAAACCCCTATAAACGTGGCTCTCCATCCAAAATGCTGGCCGATAAAAGTTCCCAATGGCACGCCTGTTACGATCGCCAGGGTAAGCCCGGCAAACATAATAGAAATAGCGGTGGCTCTTTTTTCTTCTGGCACCAGTGAGGCAGCAATAGTAGAGCCAATGGAAAAGTAAACCCCATGGGCAAATCCTGTTAATATTCTTGCCAGAACCAATGTTATAAAACCTGGAGCAATAGAGGCCAATCCATTTCCGATGACGAATAACAGCATGATGGAAACCAAAAGCATTTTGCGGGGGATTTTCCCGGTTAATGCCGTTAATATTGGAGCACCAATAGCTACTCCTATCGCATAAAGGCTTACCAGTAAACCGGCAGAAGGAATCGTAATATCAAGATCTGAAGCTACTGTCGGAAGTAGTCCTACGATCACAAATTCAGTAGTTCCTATTCCAAATGCACTTATAGTCAGTGCCCATAATGCTGCAGGAAGGCCCTTTCTTTTTATAGTTTCTGATGCCGTATTGATCTGTATTTCTTTTTGATAATTCATTGCATTATAATTTTGTTGATGTTGACAATGCAAATTTCCGACGAATAAATGTATTATGAAAATTATTTAAATTCTATCAAAGTATCAGAATAATGATAGTTTTGTTTCTTAGTAAAAATTTGTTCCTTTGCAGTATACACTCAGTACTTGAATGAAAAAATCAGAAGCAACCCGCCTAAATATTCTTCAGAAAGCCTTTGAGCTTATCTATATAAAGGGATATCAGACCACCAGTATTGATGAGATTATTGCTACCACCCAGGTAACAAAAGGAGCATTCTATTATCACTTCAAAACGAAAGATGAAATGGGCGTCGCTATTATCAATGAACTTCTAAAGCCTACCTTTACAAAAACTTTTGTAGAGCCTCTTCTGCAAAGCCAGCATCCATTGGACAGTATTTATAAACTGATGCATGAAGTATTGATGGATAATGAATTTTTAAAAGTTGAATATGGCTGCCCTGCCTCAAACTTCACTCAGGAAATGGCCCCATGGAATATAACTTTCACCAAAGCCCTGAATGATTTGTCTGAACAGTGGGAAAATGCCATGATAGTAAGTATAAATAATGCCAAAGGAGCAGGTACCGTTAAACCAACGGTTAACGCAAAAGAAATTGCAATTTTTGTGATGTCGGGATACTGGGGAGTAAGAAACCTTGGAAAACTGGAAAATTCAAAATCAGTATATCTCATTTATTTAAAGGGCCTTAAAGCCTATTTTGATTCACTTCAATAATTTTTTTAAACAAAAACATACTAACTAGTATGTTTTTGTTATACCTTTGCTGTATTCAAAAATAACAAGGCATGTATCAGACCCTTACTTTCCTTCATTCAACCTTCCGATGGCTCGTCCTATTAAGTCTTATTTATTCAATATACCGTGCTTGTAAGGGATACTTTTCAGCAGGTAAGTTTACAAAGACGGATAATTCTGTAAGACACTGGACCGCTACCATAGCTCATATCCAATTGGCTCTTGGGATGATATTCTATATTAAAAGCCCCATTGTACAATACTTCTGGAAAAACCTTAATGAAGCCAAAGCATCATTTGATCTATTGTTCTTCGGACTTATCCATATCCTAATGATGATCACTGCTGTTATCTTAATTACTATCGGATCAGCTTTGGCTAAGAGAAAATCGGAAGATCGGGACAAGTTTAAAATAATGTTGATATGGTTTATAGCTGCATTCGTTATAATTTTCATTGCCATTCCCTGGCCCTTTTCTCCTTTTG
This sequence comes from Chryseobacterium rhizosphaerae, assembly GCF_003385455.1. Taxonomy (GTDB): domain Bacteria; phylum Bacteroidota; class Bacteroidia; order Flavobacteriales; family Weeksellaceae; genus Chryseobacterium; species Chryseobacterium rhizosphaerae. The sequence continues at coordinate 131,158 of NZ_QNUF01000007.1, forward strand.
TTAACAGACCTTATTTCAGATAATTATGACAGATTTATTCAAAACTAAAACAGGACGCCTGAGAATATTGGCCATCCTTGAAGGTATTTCTTTATTAAGCTTGGTTTTCATTGCAGTTCCTGTTAAATACGGATTGAACAACCCTTCTCTTGTGAGAATGCTGGGGCCGGTTCATGGTACTTTATTTCTGCTTTTTCTATTCAATACATTGAGTGTGGGTGTAGAACAGGGCTGGAAGTTTAAAGAGACGACATGGAAAGTGATCTTAGCCTGCTTTATCCCTTTTGGTACTTTTTATATTGACAGAAAAATTTTAAGTAAACTATGAGAAATTTACTGATAGTATGCGGAATAGTTCTTACAGCATACATAATCTATAGAGTTTACCAATACCAAACTTTGGACAAAGATCTTAATCAGCTGATCAAAAAAGATGCGGTGATCCTTGATGTCAGAACGGAGAAAGAATATGCCATGGGTCATATAGACGGTTCTGTCAATATCTCTTTGGGAACAATCAGGGAGCGCTATATTGAGCTTGATCCTGAAAAAACATATATTACAGTATGTTCTCATGGTCTCCGAAGTGTAAAAGTAGAAAGTATCTTAAAAGAAAAGGGGTTCAGACATGTTTACAATGGCGGTGCCTGGAGTGACCTCCAAAATAGGATACATCAAAAAAAGAATAATATCTCCCACAGAGCACATTGACTTGCGGGAGATATGAATATTTAATTATTCTTTTCTGTCAGCCAGACCACCTTCTGTTGAGATTCATGGTCCATTCCTATGATATCTTTGTACAGTTCAGGTCTGCGGGCATTAATGTATCTGAAACCTCCGGCCTGGGTAAGCTTTTCAGGAGTGATAACAGCAGATTCAAAACTATCTTCGAATGAACGGCATTCTGCAATGACATCTCCAAAAGGATCTATAATCATTGAACATCCGTTTTTCAACTGATCATCATCCATTCCAATAGGATTCGAAAAAACAATATAAGCGCCGTTATCATAGGCTCTTGCCGGAAGCCACTTCATCAGCCAGTCTCTGCCTTTCATTCCATTAAATTCTAATCGTAATGAAGTGGGATCATTTTCCCTGTTATACCAAAGTTCGGGATCTACAAAACCAGCACCCGGTCTTGTAGAAGGTGTACACATGGTAACATGAGGCATAAAAATAATATCGGCCCCCAGAAGTTTGGTTGCTCTTACATTCTCTATAATATTATTATCGTAGCAGATCAGAATACCACACTTCCATCCCAAAATATCAAATACACAGTATTCGCTGCCTGGTGTAAGGTAAGGATTGATAAAAGGATGCAGTTTTCTGTATTTGGCTTTTAGTCCCGTTTTATCAACACAGACATAAGCTTTAAAAAGGTTGTTATCTTCATCCTTTTCAAAAAGACCCGCCAGGATAGTGATATCATACTGACCTGCAATCTGCTGTAGTTTTTGAATACTTTCTCCATTGGGAATCAATTCAGCAATGTCAAGAAGCTGTTCCCGGGAAAGCTTTCGGGCAAAGGTATATCCGGTGACAGAACATTCATGGAAAACTATGACATGTGCTCCCTGAGCAGCTGCCTGACCGGCTAATTTTTCTATGATGGAAAGGTTGTACTCCTTATCTCCACTTTTATGTTCAAATTGTGCAGTAGAAATTTTGATATTCATTTTTCTTTTTTCAGCAAAACTAGAACATAGCATTACTGAAAAATTGTATAAAACCGACATTTTGATTTAAAGTTCAATAAAATTGACAGCCATTTTATTTTCTGTTTTTAAATACTCCTTGGGAGTGAGCCCTGTACTGGTCTTAAAGTCCCTGATCAGATGAGACTGATCTGCATATCCTGCATGATAAGAAAGGTCTGTCATATTTTCATCCCCAATTCCTTTATTGATAAGACTTAAGAAGTAATGAAGCCTGGTAATACCGCTGTACTTTTTAGGGGATAGCCCCATATAATTCTCAAATTTCCTTTCCAGATGGCGCTCAGAGTATCCTGTAAATTTTTCCAGCTCCCTGGATGATACAGAACCTTTATTCTGAAGAATATATTGCTGTACTCCTCTTATCAAATGATAATCAGACCCTATTTCAGCAGACAAAAATTCAGTAAAAAAAATATTAAGGCTGTTAATTACTGATAAAGGATCTGTCCTATTGAAAAGCTTTTCCTGAAATGGATGCAATTGATCGTGTAATACATCTTCTGCAGAAATAATCTGATTTCGAATCTCCTTAGCAGAAACCTTTAAAAGGATATTGAAAAAATAAGGCTGAAACACTACAGCCAATAAAGAAAACCGACCTTTGGAATAAAAATCCCTGTAACTATGTAAAGCTCCATAAAAAAATGAAAGAGGCATCCGATCAACCGAAATATGGGAATACAAATTCATATTTCCCGATAGGATAAGGCCTGTACTCCCATCAGTAAATAGCCTTACATTCTTAGACTCCTCTTCAGAATTCTCCAAGAAGATATAATGCCTGATGAAAGGGGCCAAATGTTTGGGAGGCGAAATCTGCATCCATCAAATGTACATAAAATCTTTTTCAACTGACCTATTGAGTCTTGTCAACAAAACACATCTGATAACAAAATATATAAGAATTCCTGAATAAAATGTAAACAGGTTCTTACCAAAAAAAATATTTTTTTAGGCTATGGTACCACATTTTATTTCGGTTTGGTCGGGTATTTGAATGTTTTAGTGCATATTATTCATGATCACTCTATAGAATAATTTTCTTTTTAATAATCAACCAATCACTAAAATATAATACAATGTCAACACAAAATCTCACCCATCTCGAAGCGATCAAAAAGATCAAGGAACTGTCGGAAAATGCAAAAATATGTATGTTCTGTACAGAACTGGAAACCGCTCCTGTCAATTCACGGCCAATGACTTTACAGGAAACAGATGACAGCGGTAATCTATGGTTTATAAGCAGTGGAACCAGCAATAAAAATTTTGAAATAAAAGAAGACCGCAGAGTACAGCTGTTTTTTATGAATAACAGTGATGCTCAGTATCTTTCTGTTTATGGACAGGCTTCTGTGTATAAAGACAAAGCCACCATAGAAGACAAATGGTCTCCTCTGGCAAAGGCATGGTTTGACGGAAAAGATGACCCAAAGGTCACCATCATTCGTGTAGAACCCAAGGAAACATATTATTGGGATACCAAAGCCGGCAAACTGGTCAGCCTGTTTAAGTTTGTAAGCTCAGCAATTACAGGGCATAAAACGGATAACTCTGATGGTGTAGAAGGAAATGCCATCATATAATGGTCTGTCAGTACCTGAAAATACACATCAGAAGCACCTGATATAAATTCCCACAGATCTCATGAATTTCACCGAGCAGAAAAAGCTGTGAAACCAATGGAATCTGTGGGAATTGGTGTATAAGTGATACAAATTATTTGAAACCGGTTTATCCGGTGCTATCTTAACCCGCTAAGAATCTTTTTCAGCTCTTCAGACTCACTTTCTATTAAAGGTTGTAAAGGGCTTCTCAGACTTCCACCGTCTTCTCCCAGAATACTGAGTCCGGCCTTAACCGCTCTGGGTAAGCCTTTACTGACAATAAATTTCAGAAGATCAAACTGCTGATAAAAAATATCTTTGGCTTTTCCCAGATTTCCTTCTTCAACAGCATTGTACAAACTGATATTCAATTCAGGAATAAGATTAGGAGCGGCAGTACACCAACCTCTGGCACCTGCAGAAAAAGCAGCCAATGCCAAAGGATTTGAACCATTGTAAAAAGCGACATCCTCTCCCAGCTCTCTTCTTAAATAATGCATTCTCTGAACATCCCCGGAACTTTCCTTGATCATAGTCACATTGGGAATTTCAAACAATCTTTTCAAAAGAGCCGGAGACATGTCTACTCCACTGGTTGCCGGATTATTATAAGCCATAATCGGAATGGAAATTTTACCGGCTACAGCATCATAATGGGCTACAATTTCATCATCGGTAAGTTTCCAGTAGCTCATGGGAATAATCATTACCGCATCTGCCCCGGCCTTCTCTGCAAACCGGGCGTGGTGAATGGTCTTTTCTGTAGTAAGATTGGATACTCCTACCAAGGTGGGAATTCTTCCTTTTACCTGTTCTATAGTAGCTTCTGTAACGGCTTCCTTTTCCTCATCAGATAAATAAGGCATTACTCCGGTACTTCCTAAAGGAGCAAGCCCATGGCTTCCGGATGTAATCAGTCTTTCCACCAAGTGTTTGAAAAGAGGAATATTCACCTTCTCATGGTCATCAAAAGGAGTAATCGGATAGGCAATTATCCCTTTAAACGGAACATTTTTCATACTTATTTTATTTAAAATTAGAAATGACGACGATCAAACTAAAGGTCTCTACCCTCTTCCTCTCTTAATGCAACCCCTAAATTCTGCAGTTGGGGTGCATTTTCACAGGCAATGTATTTAGCCGGTTCTGTATCGCTTAGATTCTGATGTTTATGCCATGCCCATGAAGGAATATAAACGGCATCTCCGGCTTCCCAATGTACTCTTTCATCTTCCACTTCTGTCCACCCTTTACCTTCAATGACATACAACACCGTTTCGTAGGTATGACGGTGCCTGTTGGTCTGTTGACCGGGTAATAAGCCTCCAATAGTCATACTTACATTCTTACTGGGAAGATCAACAAAAAAAACAGGATGTTTTCTTTCAGTTGAAAACTGATTGTGTTCGCCTGCATTTTCTACATTTTTATGGATTAAATGACTTGGCTTTGCATATTTTGGTCTTGCAAAGGTTTCGTGGAAATCTTTAGAACTGAATTCTTTTTTGTTCATGATTTTAAAATTATAATGGTTTCGTGCTTTATTGCATGACAAAATTATTCTATATTTGGACTGTTTAAATGATTCAGTTTTTACATAAATAGATAGTCCAGATGTTACGACCTTGGAAATTAGAATTTGAAATTAACAGAAAGCTTGATAAAGCAGTCTATCTGCAGATTGCAGATAGTATTATTACTGATATCCGTTCCGGGAGGCTAAAACCCGGAGATGCCCTTCCCGGCAGCCGGAATTTAGCAGCTTCACTACAGATTAACAGAAATACTGTGGTAGAAGCTTATCAGGTGCTGATCAATGAGGAATGGGTTATTTCTAAAGAAAGAAAAGGAATTTTCGTATCGGATCAGCTGCCTGCTTTACAGCATAAAAGGGCACATAAAAGTATCGGCAATCAGGATCAGCCTATGAAGTCAGGAGGAATACTGATTAATTTTGATGATGGTCATCCGGACAGTAAAATTGCCCCTGTAACGGAACTGGCCAGAGCATACAGACAGATATTCAGTATCAAGGCCAAATGGCAGATGATGGGTTATGGAGATGAACACGGAGATATAGAGTTCCGGAATATGATTGCCAAAATGCTGAACCATCAGCGTGGCATGCAGATCCATGATCATGAAATATCCATTACCAGAGGGAGTCAGATGGCCATGTTTTTAACTGCTCAGAGTCTTTTAACCTCAGGTGACCAGGTGATTGTAGAAGATCCCGGATATCAGCCGGCATGGCAGGCTTTTGAATATGCCGGAGCGACATTACTGCATGTTTCTGTAGATAAAGAAGGAATCAATATTGAAGCTATTGAAGAACTTTTAGCTCAGCACAACCGCATAAAAGCAATCTATATTACCCCTCACAGGCAGTATCCCACCACCGTTACCTTAAGTTTATCAAGAAGGTTAAGGTTAATAGAACTCTCTAATCAATATAATATTACGATCATTGAAGATGATTATGATAATGAATTTCATTTCGGATACCGCCCTATCCTTCCTATTTCAAGCTTTCCGGAGCTCCGGCATTATGTGTACATCGGAACACTGAGTAAGGTAGTAGCACCTGCATTAAGGATTGGCTATCTGGCAACCAAAAACCAGGAGTTATTAAAAAAAATTGGCAGCCTGAGAAAGATTATTGATGTTCACGGAGATGTTATCATGGAACAGGCGGTTCTTCAGCTGATCAAAGAAGGAGCTGTAAAAAAACACATTAAAAAAGCAACCGTTCATTATAAAAGTAAAAGAGATTTTACGTTTAGTATTTTGAAAAAGTACATGACGGATGTTGCCGACTTTACATTGCCTGAAGGCGGGCTGGCATTTTGGGTCGTTCCTAAAAAAAAGTTGAACTGGGATCTGGCAACCGCTGTATTGCTTGAAAGAAATATCAGAATCATTCATCCTAAACAATACAGTCAAAATGATGTCAATGGCTTTAGATTGAGCTATGGTGCACTTACAAAAGAACAGTTGGAGCAAAGCATACAGGTTATTTCTGAGGTCCTGACCTCGCTTTCTCAAAAAACATGATACGTAGAATGCTATCATACATCAGTCTATATGAATCTCAACATTGCAAATATTTAAAACACATGAGAACACTTTAGCAAGTTTAAAATAATATCGCATAAGTAAGTGCACTTAAGATGAAAATCAAAGATTTTTTAAAATTTCAGTGTACTTTATATGCGCAAAGCTGGAAACTTTTGTAACTTTTGTGGTTACAAAGAAAGTTTTAATCCTAGGGTTGGATTCCTACGGAATGACAAACATATACCCGTAAAAAATAAAATCCCGCTTAAAACGGGATTTTTATATTTAGTTTTTGATAAACTTAGCATTGAGCTCACCTATTTTATAAAAATAATTCCCTTTAGGAAGCCCTTCAACATCAATAGAAACAAGATTTTCTACAGAGCCGAAAGATTTGTTAAGAACAAGTTTACCGGACATATCATAAATTTCTACTGTATGGGAACCGTTTAAAGGATTCATAATGTTAAGAGTCTTCTGAGCGGGTATGGGAAATGCTGAAATTTTACTTTTAGCCTGAACCTCTCTGGCAGAAAGTGATGTAGTCGGTAAATTATATATTTCAGTTGAATCGGTTTCCTGATTGAATAGTCTCAGCTTATTGGTATTGGTGGTGGCATCGTGATAAATATTAATATCATACTCATCGCTAAACCGATAATTGGGACCAAACTCATGCAATACATTTCCATCCTCGCTGTAAATACGTATGATGTATTCTCTTTCGGATGTTGTACTGTTATATCTTTCAAATGTAACGATGATTTCCAGTTTATTATCGGTATTAAAAATATTTTTAGATAGCACAAAATTGTTTTTATACTGGTCTATAAACATAGAATATCCTGCCGGTACAGAGGGCGTAAACTGCTTATATAGGGAATAATCAGCTTTGTAGATCTTAACCTGAGTAATATTAAATCCGGTAGAATAATAAAAGGTCTCATTGGTATTGGTATAGACTTGAAGATTTTCAGAACTGAAATTTTTGCCGAGTGTTATCTGACCAAAAAATAAACTTCCGGCAGCCATTGCCAGTGTTACCATAAACTTTTTCATAGGTATTGATTTTTAAACACGACAAAGGTATACTCCGCAGTAAGGACTACCTTACGGAAATCCGTATGGAATGGAGAATTCTAAGGACATGTATACCATTAAGATATTAAAATAAAAATCCATCGACCGCCTGTGTCAATGGATTTTTATGTATACGAAACCTGTGTACTTCAAATGATACATACAGGTGAACGAATCTGATCATCTAAAAAGCGGTTATTCCACTTCAAAAATCGCCTGAATTTCAACGGAAGAGTTTACAGGAATAGAAGACGCTCCCAACGTTCCTCTGGCATGCTTTCCTTTTTCTCCAAAAACCTCAACACTAAGATCCGAAGCAACATTCATCAGCTCAGCATGTTTGGTATAATCATCTTTGGTATTAAAAATTCCAGTAAGCTGAACACATTGCTTTACCCGACTTAAATCTCCTCCTGCAGCTTCTCTCAGCACAGACAGAACATTCAACATGGTAACTTTGGTCGCCTCTTTTACCTGCTGTTCGTTCACCTCAACTCCCAGTTTTCCGGGATTAAGTATTTTTCCGTCTTTTAAGGCTACCTGATTGATAAAAACAAGGTTTCCGGAACGGACAAACGGCTGGTAATTTCCGGCAGGTTTGGGAACCTGTGGAAGAACAATATTTTTTTGTTTTAAAATTTCATTGAAATCCTGGTGGTTTTCAACAACGGGTATCCCTTTTTTTGAATGCGTATCCTTTAACGCTAAAGCCACTTTTGCAAAATTTTTCCCTTGCAGCTCTGCCAGATGGCGCTCCCCTTTTGTAGGTCTTTCCACATCTTTTAAAGAAGCCATACTGGTCACTCCTAAGACTGTATTTCCCTGTGGGATCGCTTTGTTAAGTTCTTCGGTACCACGGATTCCGTTAGAGACCAAAACCATTCCATGTACGGCAAGACTGTTCCAGAATGCCTGAAGGGCAAGCTCTTTTCCGGCACCACTTCCTGCAGACATAAAAACCGTTGCAGGAACTCCTTCCAATGCATGACTGGTCCAGAGCTGAACTGTTTTAGATAAAAACTCACTCATTCCGGTGCTTATGTTTCCAAAATAAACAGGAGAACCAAAAGCAATTCCATCATAAGTACCAAGCTCATCTACTGTTGCTATCGGTATATTTTTTAAAATCGGGTTTTGGGATGCCTTGACTAGCTTAATATAGGAAACTGCATTGTTTTCGCTTTCAATTCCTTTAGCTATTTCCTTAGCCAGTTCGTAAGTTCCTCCATTATCCGAATGGATGAGAACCAATACTTTAGCTTTATTCTGTGCCATGATGTTGATGGTGTTAAATAGTAAAATTAAAATAAAAAAAGAACATATTTTTTTCATTCTGAATAAGATATAAGTTTATAGTACAAATTTAGTATTGTCGTTTTTATTAAATTTGCCAAAAAATATATACAAAACGTCAATATGAAATGTGGACTGATTGAGAAAACAGAAAGCCAGTTTGTAGATACCATAGAAAAAGAAGCTTATGTATGGTGTGAAAAAAACTGGAAGCACGACGAATACGAACATGTACATCACCGTGCCCAACTTACATTCGTAGAGGAAGGCTACCAGTATTTTCATATTGACCAGAAAATCTATCTTGTTCCACAATATCATGTGATCTGGGTTCCTTCCGGAAAAGCACACAAAATAACTTCCGAAGCAAAGACGGTCAACCTGATGCTGTTTTTATTTAAATCTGTTTTTGATGATGAATTTTACCAGCATGTTCAGGTATTTGCTGTTCCGCCCGTTCTTAAAGAAATGCTTCTCTATGCCTCAAAATGGAACCAGTCGCTGGTGGAGAATGAAGAACAGGATATTTTTTTTAAAGCTATTTTAAAAAGCCTTCCCAATTTTTGCAGGGAGAGCAATGGACTGGAAATTCCCGTTCCTATGGATACAAGACTGATCCCCGTTTGTAACGATATCAACTCCAATTTTAAATACAATCTGGATATTGATGCTTTGGCAGAAAAAGCACAGATGTCGGTAAGAAGTTTACAGAGAATCTTTAAAAATGAAACAGGAATAACATTGCAGAAATACCTTCAGCTGACAAGGATTCTTAAAAGCATTGAACTTATAGATACCCGACAGTTTACGTTGAGTGAGGTAGCCTATAAAGTAGGTTATCAAAGTCTTTCCGCATTTACTACGTCTTACTTTACGGTAATGAAAGTAAAACCGAAACTGAATAAAAATTCAAAAAATGAGGAGCAAAGATGAGTCTATCATCAACACCGATAATTAAATTTTTCCAATTCGGTGCTTTATTTTAAAATTAAGATTCTGTTCAGCTCACTTTTAAAACATCCTAAAATGAATTCTGTATAGTATAACTGAGCGTTCAGAGCCTGGGTTTTGGGATGCAGTTCAAGTTTTTTAGTAAGGATTATCTCTCCTTTATAAGAAAATGAGAAATAAGCAAAGATTCTATAGGCAGAACTTCGGATGGGTGTAGAATAGCCTGTAGTAGCAATAGACCAATCGGATTCATATAATTTGGCAACCTTTAAAGCCATCGTTTCGGCAATATTTTCCGAAACGCAGTCACAGTCTTCGGCTTCCTGTTGGTTTACTTTTAATAATCTCACTTTTTCAGGTAAGGTATAAGTAGTCATCCCCCCTTTATAAAACAGGGAAGCACTGGGCATCTGTGAGAAAGCCAACTGAAGACATCCTGATGTAACGCTTTCAGCCACCGAAATGGTTTCACCAATAGTCATCAGAGACTGACTTATATATTCAAGAAGATTCTGTTGAAATTCCATAGTATTGTATTTTAAATGATTGGGTTAAAAAAAATTGAATATCAGAAGAAGAAACACAATAAAAAGCTGCCGAATAAAACTGCAGCTTTAAAAATGTAAACAATACTTAAATGTGATGTGAAGGATATTTTTACTTATGATGGTATACATCTTTTCACTTCCAGATCTCAGGGCTTTCTTGCTTTCCTTTATACTTTATGATCAGTCTCCAGTATAGCAAGCAGTTTGTTGATACACTCCTCTTCTTTTAATACTTTATAGTAAGCCGTTTTAGCATACAAGGTAAAAGAAGGTGACTCTATTCTTATCTCAGCATCTCCTTCTCTTTTATCCATTATGCTTTGAGTATGAAACTCACGGATATGAAGGATATATTCTTCTATATAATGGTCTATAACTTTCTTGAAAATGTCACATTTTGCATTGTTCTTTACCTTCTCCAGCGACTTGATGAGAAAAGCAGTAACTCCATAAGAATTGATTATCCGCGGAAATAGGGATTCATTCTCTATGGCATTATTCTTATCATTCAATCCGGAATGCTGTAAAGTCTCATTTTCAAATATCATATTCAAACAGGGTTATTAGACATCTTGTTATTATTCAAATGTACTTCTATATAACTCACATTTTTATGATTTGAGTCATATACTTAGAATATCATATAGTATTCCCTTCCTTTTTAATTGATTATCAACTTTAATTACAAAAAAACTTAAAAGTTGTAAGTAAGCAGATTTTAAATAAAAAAAAGATAGATACCTTTTCAGTATCTATCCTATTCAAGAGAGTTGGTGCAGATATCACTTGCTATTTCGCAAATTTCTTAGTCCCGGCAACACATAAAATTACCCCTATTGTAACTCCCAGCATTCCTATACTTACCTGCTCATGAAGAAGCCAGGCAGCCAATGCCAGGCCAAAGAATGGCTGAAGCAGCTGTAGCTGACCTACTGTTGCAATACCTCCCTGTGCCAGGCCTTTATACCAAAATATAAAGCCGATAAACATGCTGAAAAGAGAAATATAAGCCAGACCAAACCATCCCTGAAAACTCACATTCTGAATATCCTCAGGAAAATAAATAAAAAATAAAGGAATCATAATTGGCAATGCCAGCACCAAAGCCCAGGAAATCACCTGCCAGCCCCCTAAAGTTTTGGAAAGTTTAGCACCTTCAGCGTAGCCCATACCACATAAAATAACCGCAAGAAGCATCAGAATATCACCAATGGGAGAAGCCGATATTCCTTGTGAAACTGCATATCCAATTACGAGCAAGCTTCCTACAATGGAAAACAACCAAAATACAGGATGAGGCCTTTCACCACCACGCAAAACTCCAAAGATTGCTGTAGCCAAGGGAAGCATTCCAAGAAATACAATAGAGTGTGCCGAAGTAAGATATTGAAGAGCCAATGCAGAAAGAAGCGGAAAGCCTACCACACAGCCAAGGGAAACCAAAAGTAATGGCACCAGATCTTTCTTAACAGGACGTTTTTCTTTACCAAGCCATAATACAATAAGAGCTAGTACTCCTGCTACCGCTGCACGAACAATCGTTACAAAAGTAGGACTCATTTCCATCACCGCTAATTTTGTTGCTGGTAATCCACCACTAAATAGCACTACGCCAATAAAACCATTAATCCAGCCGCTTATATTTTCATCTTTTGATAATTGTTTTGTCATCATTTTATTCAAACTTTTAATTAATAGTTCAAAATTAGAAAGGTAAATTCAATAAACACAGTCTCAGTTTTGTATATTTGCATGAACACAGTTTAAGAAAATGAGCAGAGAATTTTTATATACAGAAATAGCAGACGGTATCGCCAATCAAATCAGAAATGGTATTTTAAAGGCTGGAGACAAGCTTCCGTCCGTAAGAATGCTATGCAGTGAACATCAGGTAAGCATGAATACTGCAAAAAGGGTTTTCCTGGAACTTGAATCTCAGTCACTGGTTGAATCAAAACCTCAATCCGGTTATTTTGTAAGCCAGCTCCTATCTGTAAAACTCCCGTTGCCTGAAGTAAGCCGTCCTTCTCTAATGGCGAATAATGATGAACCGGATGAGTTGATCAGTAAAGTATATGAAAATATGGGACGGAAAGATCTTACTTTCTTTTCTATCGGTATTCCCTCCGGAGGCCTCCTTCCTCAGGCTAAGCTTAAAAAGGAAATTATCAATGCAACACGGGAATTAAAAGACGGAGGAACAGAATATGAAGAACTTCAGGGAAATCTTAAACTCAGAAGGATGATTGCGATACGCTCTTTACAATGGGGCGGAAACCTTAATGAAAAAGATCTTATCACCACCAACGGGGGAATGAATGCCTTATCCTTCTGTCTTATGGCATTGGGAAAACCCGGAGACACTATTGCCATTGAAAGCCCTTGTTATCCGGGGATTTTACAGCTGGCCAACGGATTGGGATTAAAAGTACTGGAACTTCCCACCCACCCTACAACTGGAATAGAAATTGCAGCCCTAAAAAAACTTATTCCGAAGATTGATCTGTGTCTGTTAATTCCCAACTTTAACTCTCCTCTTGGAAGCTGTATGCCTGATGAAAATAAAAAAGAAGTCGTACGAATTCTTTCTGAAAATGATATTCCTCTCATTGAAGATGATGTCTATGGAGATCTTTATTTTGGAGCTTCCCGCCCCAAATGCTGTAAATCTTTTGATAAAGATGGAAGTGTTCTTTACTGTAGCTCAATATCCAAAACATTAGCTCCAGGCTATCGTGTGGGATGGATTGCTCCCGGAAAATATAAAGATAAAATACTCAAACTTAAACTCCTGCACTCTACTTCTTCTATTTCTATTGTCAATGAAGCGGTAGCCAATTTCCTGAAGTCGGGAAGATATGAGAAACATTTGCAGCAGCTCCGCAAAACACTGCAGACTAATTACCAGAACTATGTGCAAACCATTGCAGAATCTTTCCCTGAAGGCACCAAAACAAGCCGTCCACAGGGAGGATTGTCTCTGTGGGTAGAATTTGATAAGAATATCCGAACTACAGAACTTTATGATCTCGCGATTAAGCAGAACATAAGTATTGCTCCCGGCAGGATGTTTACCTTTCAGGAGCAGTTTGAAAACTGTATGAGACTTTGTATAGGACTTCCATGGTCGGAAGAAACCCAGGCAAAACTCAGACAGATCGGAACTCTTGCAAAAAAGATTTAATACTTGTTATTTATTATCCGGAACGAAATTTTTTCTCGCCAGTTCTTTTCTTACACGGCTTAAACTCTCGGGAGTAATCCCCAGATAAGAGGCAATCATCCATTGAGGGACTCTCAGCAGCAGATCAGGATACATTTTGATAAATTTCATGTATCTTTCTTCTGCTGTTTCACCCAGTAAAGAATTGATCCTGTTCTGTAAACTCCGGATATGCTTCTGCAGCAAAAAATCACTTCGTTCAATACTGTTCGGAAATTGCTCTACCAGTTTATTGAAGAAATCAGGATGGAGAAAAAGCACTTCGGAATCTTCCACCGCTTCTATGTAATAATTGGATTTCTCATTAAAGTATAAACTGCTTCGGTCAGAGATCAACCAGCTTTCAGGAGCAAACTGAATAATATGTTCCTTTCCGTTTTTATCAATGGAATACATCTTAATAAGCCCTTTTTCTACAAAGAATATATGCCTGCATATTTCACCATACTGAAGCAGAAACTGATTCTTAGGAATTTTCTTTGCTTCATAATGCAGGCTGCAGGTGTTCACATTTTGAATAGGAACATTTAATACTTTGGCTAAATAATTATTAATATTCTTCATTATATAATCTGGCTTAAAGAAATATCCTCGTGCGAAGCACTTTTAACGGATTTTCCGTTCTCTATAATGATTAATTGTGGGCTTTCATGTCTTACTTCAAGAATCTCAGCAATTTTATTTGAAAGAGCCCTGTAAGCTAGCAGATCCAGGTAGTATAATTCTACTTTCGGATCTGAATTTTCAACTTCTTTTTCAAAATTCCTTAAAACAGTCCTGCTGATAAAGCAACCTGTTGAATGTTTAAATACAGCTATTTTATGGTGGAAAGAACTCTCAATGGCTTTCGCCAGATCTTCTTCAGATTCTATCTTTTTCCAGAAAGATTTTTGATCAGGGGTTTCGCTTTTTCCTCCAAATATTTTATCAAAAAAACTCATACATTAAATTGTTTTAAATGATGATCAAGATGTTTATATTCTAAAAATTTCCAGTCTTTTTCAGTCATGTTTCCAAATAGTCTGTGATGGTCCGGCAGCTCTTTATGTATACAGGCCTTCCGGAACTCCTCCAGCGTTTTCAGTAGATTGGTTTTTGATTCATCAAAATCACACTCAAAATTAACGATTAGTTTTTGAAAAGTAGGCATGTTTCTGGGAATTCCATTATTGAAAACATACATTTCTATTTTCGTGACGATCCCAATTACCCTGAAAAAAGGATTAATACGCGGAAGCTCAACCCTTTTTAACGCCACCTGAAGAACGAGATCACAATGTCTGAACATTTGACACACGTTCATCTTTCCCCATTTTCCCTGGGAATTTTCAGATAATTTGGAAATCCGGTCTATAATTTCCTCGAAATAAATGGGATTATTAAAGCTTTTTTTTACCAACCTTTTTCTTTCTTCAGATTTTCGATATGGGCAAAATGATGGTCACAATGCCATGCATACAAAGCAAGACTGCTTCTCAGGTCGTAATTCCGATGGTGCTCCGGATGATGAAAAGTTCGCTCAAACTGTTTATTGGTAAGGCTTTTAAGAAGAACAACCCATCTTTGGTGAGTTCCTTTCAATATTCTCATCGCCGGTTTTACAGGCATATGAAAGCTGTCCTGAAGCTCAGCCCATTGAGCCTCATCATAAGGTTTAATAGTTGGGTTATCTTCTGTAAGCGCCAGTTTAAACCGAATAAAACTATTCATATGACTGTCTGAAAGATGATTCACAAGCTGTCTTACCGTCCACCCTCCTTCTCTGTACGGAGTATCCAGCTGATCGTCCGTAAAGTGTTCAATGAGGTTTTTCAGTCTCCCGGGAAAATCTTTAATCACCTTGATATACGTATCCAAAGTCGTGTCACAAATATTTTCCGGAACTTCAAACTGTCCTATTGGAAATTTTTTGTTCTCTAAATCACTCATTGCTCATAGCTTTAATTTTTAATATGGCCTATTTGTCCGATAATTCGGTTTTGGACAAATTTTCAGGTTTGTAAATGTATCAAAATTCGAGAAATCTATATATGAAAAAAGCGTTAATTGTACTTATTCCAAAAGATATCTTCACTGAATAAAAAAAAGCTCCAATTCTATAAAATTGAAGCTCTGTTTATTGTAATGAAGGTATTAATAGCCATGCAGATCAATACCCTCTGTTCTTTGTAAGGTCACTTTTTTGCCCATTTTCTTCTGAATTACCCGGAAATGCTGCAGTTCATCATCCGTCAGAATAGAAATAGCAGTACCTTTTTCGTTGGCACGGCCAGTCCTACCGATACGGTGGATATAGTCTAAAGGCGAACGCGGCAATTCATAATTGATCACACAAGGAAGAGACTCGATATGAATCCCACGACCAATTAAGTCCGTAGCCACTAAAATCTGAGCTCCGTTTACTTTAAATTCCTCTAAGTTGTTTCTACGGGCACCTTGTGACTTCTGGCTGTGAATAGCCACTGCTTTAATTTTATTCTTTTTAAGTTTCTCCACCAAATTATCGGCAGATCTTGTAGAGGAAACAAAGATCAAAGCTTTTTCCACTTTCTTTTCTTTGATCAGATATCGTAAGAAAGGCCCTTTATTTTCCGGAGAAACATGATATGCCAGCTGTTCAATATGATCAATTTCAACTTCCTCTTTTTTTATTTCAATAATAGTAGGATTAATGGATAAACGTTCTTTCATTTCAGAAACTTTATCATTTAAAGTTGCCGAAAACAAAATTGTCTGTTTTACCACAGGCATTAAACCGAAAAGCTTATTCATTTCTTCCCCAAAGCCCAGCTGAAACATTTTGTCCGCTTCATCAATTACCAAATGCTGAATACCTGAAATACTCAATGCATTATGATCAATTAAGTCTAATAAACGTCCCGGAGTAGCGATCAGTACTTCCACTCCAAACATTCCCTTCATCTGTGGATTGATAGAAACACCTCCATAAACAGCCATTGTACGGATTTCCCGCTTCAGGTTTTCTGTAAAAGCTCTGAACACTTCATCAATCTGAATAGCTAATTCACGCGTAGGAACCAATATGAGAACCTGAACATTACGGTCTTTTTTAACTTCTGCATTCTGCAATTTTTCTAAAATAGGCATTACAAAACAAGCCGTTTTCCCGGAACCTGTCTGTGCAATTCCCATCAGATCTTTACCTTGCAGGATAACAGGAACAGCCTGCTCCTGAATAGGAAATGGTTTTAAATACCCCAGTTTGTTAACAGAACGAATAATATTGTGTGATAATCCTAAAGACTCAAATGACATAAAAATACTTATTTACTGCAAAGATAAGCTATTGAAATTTGGTTTACCCTTCGAAACAGAATACCTGTAGACAAAGTTTAATTATTTTAAATGCTGCCCTTCATTCTATCAGTTTAAAAAAATATTTTGCCGATTTGTCCGATAATTCTATTTTGGACAAATTTTTGCCTGTTAGTTTTGTAAATTTATCAAAAATTCGAGAAATCTAAATATGAAAAAAGCGCTAATAATAGTCGATGTACAGAATGATTTTTGTGAAGGCGGATCACTTGCAGTACCTGGATCTGGAGAGATCATTCCTTATATCAACCTTTTGATGGAGGAAAATGAATATGACCAGATTGTTTTGACGCAGGATTGGCATCCTGTAGGCCATAAAAGTTTTGCAAGCAGCAATAATAGAAAAGTTGGTGAAAGCATTATTTTAAATAGTGTTCCCCAGTTTATGTGGCCAGATCACTGTATCCAGGGAACTTTCGGAGCAGAATTCCATAAAGATCTGAACAGAGACAAGGTAACCCATATCATACAGAAAGGAAAAAATATTGAAATAGATAGCTATAGCGGTTTTCAGGACAACAACCATTTTATGAAAACCGGATTGGATGATTTCTTGAAATATCACGATATTCAATTGGTAGAAATCGTTGGCCTGGCAATGGACTACTGTGTGAAATTCACTTGTCTGGATGCTGTTGCCAATGGATATGTTACCTGTTTACATTTTAACGGAACCCGTGCTGTAAATGTAAAACCTGATAACGGCAGAGATGCTATCTATGAAATGATTGAGAAAGGGGTAACCGTACTGGGATAGTTCTAAATCAAGCTTAGACAAAAACATAAAAAAACGCACAGAATAAACTTCTATGCGTTTTTTATGCAGTACTTAAAATTACAATTTAAAAACAGAATAAAGCATGAGCCAAAGCCCACAGCTTATTATTCATCATTTTTAAAGCATTTTAAGGTTATTTACTTCCTGTTCTGTAAGAATTCTCCAGTGTCCTCTCTTGATATTCTTTTTCGTTAATCCTGCAAACATTACTCTGTCCAGAGCCTCTACTTCATATCCTAATCTTTGGAATATTCTTCTGATGACACGGTTCCATCCAATATGGATTTCAATTCCGATTTCATTTTTCGGCTTACCTTCAATATATGAAATTTGGTCCACAACGGCGATCCCTTCATCAAGACGGATCCCTTCTGCAATAAGACGTAAATCTTCACCTGTTAATTTCTTATCAAGTGTTACATGATAAATCTTTTTAGCATCAAAAGATGGATGCGTCAATTTTTTAGTCATGTGTCCGTCATTGGTCAACAAAATAACCCCTGTTGTAGAACGGTCCAGTCTTCCAACCGGGAACACTCTGTAAGGAGATGCATTAGCAACAAGATCCATTACCGTTTTTCTGGCTTTATCATCTTTCGTTGTAGAAATATATCCTTTAGGTTTATTCAAAAGTACATATACAGGCTTTTCAGGAGTAATGTTCTGACCGTCAAAAACTACTCTGTCGGTTTTTTCTACCTGATATCCCATTTCTGTTACCACCTTACCGTTCACTTCCACCAATCCTTGCGTGATCAGTTCATCAGCTTCTCTTCTGCTGCATATTCCGGAATTAGCAATATACTTATTAAGACGGATGCTGTCTTTATGAACGTCTTTTTCAATTTTATTCAGTCTTCTCTTCTGTACAAAAGATCTTGCTTTGTCTTCATTTCTGTCATCACCACTGGATGGTCTTCTACCATACTTTAAACTGCCTCTTTCATACTTATCTCTTGCATCAAAACTTCTGCTTCCTCTTTTAGGGGCAGATTTTCCAAAAGATTTTCTTTCGAAGCTCTCACTTTTATTAGTAATGTAAGGTTTTTTCTCAGATTTTGAGCTACCCTCAGCCCCTGAGCCTTCAAAGCTTTCTGTATTTTTATTGAAAGGTTTTTTATCAAATTTTGAATTGGACCCTTTATGTTCCGGACCTCTCTTGTCTCCATCTTTAGAGAAAGATTTCTTGAAAGGTTTTGATCCTGAGGAATTTCCAGATCTAGAAGCACGAGAATCATCAGAGCTTTTTCGTGTTGAAACTCTTGGTCTTTTTGGTCTGTCTGAATTATTGTTATCTCTGCTCATTCTAAAAATTTCTGCAAAGATAGTAATTTAGTTACGAGTTAAAAATTAAGAATCATAACTTTGCAATATAGTTTACTTTTTAACTTTACAAAAATTTGAAGATGATAACAATATTAAATGACGATTTCTCTCAGTTAAACGAATTTCTGCATGAAAAATCTTTCAGTAAAATTTTTATTTTAGTGGATGAGAACACTCATGAATACTGTCTTCCCATTCTCTTAGGAAATATGGAAACAGATCTGGGATTTGAAATTCTGGAAATTGAGGCAGGTGAAGAAATGAAAAATATTCAGACCGCTAATCAACTTTGGGAAATTCTTACGGAGATGCAGGCGGATAGAAAAGCATTGGTCATTAATCTTGGTGGTGGTGTGATTACCGATATGGGGGGATTTGTAGCATCTACTTATAAAAGAGGAATACAGTTTATTAATATCCCTACTACCCTTTTATCTATGTGTGATGCTTCTATTGGAGGAAAAACAGGTATTGATCTGATGCATTATAAAAATATGGTAGGTACTTTTGCTTTCCCGGAACAGATTTTTATTTTCCCGAAATTTTTAGAAACATTACCGTTCAAAGAATTAAGAAGCGGATTTGCAGAAATGCTGAAACATGGACTGATTGCTGATAAAGCCCATTGGGAACAACTGATTCAGATTCATAAGCTTGATGTAGAAACGGTAATTCCGCATATCCAGACTTCAATGAATATCAAGCAGGATGTGGTAGAGAAAGATTTTCACGAAAAAAATATCAGGAAAACCCTGAATTTCGGTCATACAATAGGTCATGCTGTTGAAAGTCTGTGCCTGCAACAGAAAAACCCTATCCTTCATGGAGAAGCGGTAGCTATGGGAATGATTTGTGAATCCCGTTTAGCTTATCTTGAAAATCTGATTTCTGAAGAAGATTCCCAGGCTATTATTGAAAATATCCAGAGATACTATCCTTATTTAGATATCAGTGATTTTAAAGATGAAGATATTACTGCATTATTAATGAATGATAAAAAGAATACGGATAGTAAAATCAATTTCTCGCTCCTTTCCGAAATCGGAGCATGCAATTATGACTATCAATGCAGTCAGAAAAACATCCTTGACTCCTTACATTTTTACAGAAAATTGAATGATGCCTAAGCATTTTTTGCTCATTTTCATAAAATACCCCCTTTTTTTGAGTTCATTTTTTGATAAAAACCACTCATTCAAACAAATGTTTATTTAATTTTTTAAACAATTGAAAATCAGAGATATAAATTTAAAAACCGCTTATTAAATAAGCGGTTTTTTTATTGATTTTAGGGGTAAAAAATATTTTTGGCAAGCAATTTGAAAGATACTCTGCGTTCAACTGAAAATGTTGACAGTAGTAAAATTTAAAATTAAGAAAGAGTAAATATTAAAAAATTAAAGTTATGAAAAAGTTAGTTTTAGGATTAGCAGTAACTGCAAGTACATTAGCGTTCGCACAACAGCAACCGACTACCAGTACAAATCCGGTAACATTCGGGGTAAAAGGTGGAATGAACGTATCATCGCTTTCTAATGGAGCAGATTTAAGTGATTCAAAATCCAAAATCGGTTTTAATGCAGGTGTTTTTGCTAATATTCCGTTAGCAAGTTCATTCAGTGTACAACCGGAGGTTATATATAATGATTTAGGTTCAAAAGTAACCAGAGAGTTTTCAGCAGGAGGAAATACCTTCAGAAATGAGTATTCGAGAAATTTAGGATATGTTGCAGTACCTGTAATGTTCCAATATAATGCAACTCCTGAATTTTTCCTTGAAGCAGGTCCTGAATTCGGATTCTTAGTAAGTGCTAAGGATAAATTTAAAAATTCAACCAACAATAACAGCAACACTCAGGTAGCTACCCTTAATAAAGATGACTTCCAAACGTTTAATTTTGGAATTGGTATCGGAGCAGGTTATTATTTTACCCCTAACTTAGGACTTACAGCGAGATATACAGCAGGTCTTACAGATATTTATAAAAACAACTCTGGAGATGCTGTTAAAAACAATGTATTCCAGGTAGGATTAGCTTATAAATTTAAATAATTCATAAGTAGTTTCACATTCAACAAATTTTGTATCAATAAAAAGGTCAGATTAATTATAATCTGACCTTTTTTATATTTAAATTATAAATTTTTGTTAAAAAAAATTTAACCTGGTTACGTTATAGATTAAAAAAATATTATTTGCGTAAAAAAATATTGAAAAAATATCCTATATATCTATGATGATCATTAATTGAGTAATGTTTTTAATTCTTTGGCACGCCATTTGATAATAAACAAAATGTTAAACAAAACTTAAAAACTATTAAATAAATACTTATGAAAAAGATTCTTTTAGGCCTAGCCCTTGTTGCAGGTACATTTACTTTCGCTCAGAAAACTTCTACTAATACTTCTGCTTCTTCACCGGTTAGATTCGGTTTAAAAGCTGGTCTTAATGTTTCTAGCTTATCTAACGGTGGTTGGAATTCAAAAGCAGGATTTTATGGTGGTGTATTTGCCAACATTCCAGTAGCACAAGACTTCTCTGTACAGCCGGAGGTTTTATACAGTGGAATGGGAGCAAAAGCTAAATCAAACAGTGATGTGAAATTTAACTTAGATTATATCGCAGTACCGGTAATGTTCCAGTACAATGCTCTACCTAACCTATACTTAGAAGCAGGTCCTCAATTCAGTTTCTTGGTAAGTTCAAAACTAAAAGACAATTCAAATTCTTTAGATGTTAAAGATGGAACTAAATCTTTTGACTTTGGATTAGGTCTTGGAGCAGGTTATTATTTTACGCCAAACATTGGAGTGAACGTAAGATATGTTGCTGGGTTATCTGATGTAGCAAAAGACAGACCTAGCGGTTCTGACTCTGTGAAAAACGGAGCGTTCCAGGTAGGATTAGCTTATAAATTCTAATATAAGCCCTAGCATAGCTAACAAATTTTTATATTCAATAAAAAAGTCAGGTTATTTATTTAGCCTGACTTTTTATTTTCAGTATTTTTTGGCAAGGAATTTGCAAATAGACTTAGTACTTGTACCATTATAATGTTTCTGAATTATAATTTTATTTCATTTGAAAAATACGTTTTCAGCCTAATAATCAAATTCCATATTATTTAAGGATCAACTCTAAAAACAGTATTGAACAAATTTTTCAGAAATACGTTTCTGTACACTCATTAGTAATACATTTTGATTTCAATAGAAAAGGTCGGATTTTATTTTAAGTCTGACCTTTTCACTTTTATATGAGTCTCATATCATACCTTATGAGTGCATACAGCCTCTTATTACAGGATTCATTTCAATTAATCAATCCTTCGCAGCCTATCCTATCAGGCTTCTAATTTCACTTTTCCTATATACACATAAACACTAATAGCACAAATATTTCTCCCACGAATACCACCAATGCAAACTGCATTGATAGTGTCAGCTGTGAAAATATTAATGTTATTTGTGATTAAAAATAGCTAAATACACCCATTCTCTTATACCAATGCAAGGATGCTCCCTGTATTTTAGTATTGTAGAGCTGCTCTTTTATTCCGGTCTGCAGAAGGTATTTTCAGCATCAGGTATAAGTACATATGACATAAGCATAAATTCCCCCCCCATTTGACATAATAAAACAGTATTTATATTAAAAGGACATTTTTTATGTGAAAGAATTTTAACTTAAAATTTATCACAAATATCTAATTTACATTGAAATATTTCACATAAAGAAGGATATAAATGTTGTTTTTTAAGTATTAAAACATCCCGCATCTATTTGCTAATCAGGGTTTGAGGAGTTTGGCAAGCATTTTGCAAAATAATGAAGCAAATAGTAAAATTAAAAAATAAAATTATGAAGAAGTTATTTTTAGGACTGGCATTAACAGCCGGGACATTGGCTTTTGCTCAAGAAACACAACCTGTAAATACTGTAAGCACAACCTCTCCACTTAAAACAGACGTTCAGCCTATTAGATTTGGTATCAAAGCAGGTGGAAACTCAGCGTATTTAAGCCAGCAAAGTTTTGGTATCAACAGCCAAAAATTAGGATTCCACGCAGGTGCTTTCGTTAATATTCCAATCTCTAAGCAATTCAGCTTCCAACCGGAGGTATTGTACAACCAAATGGGGGCAAGAGATGTAGCTTATTCAACAGAGAGTACTGTAGGATCAACAACTATTAAAACAAAGGGACAGGATAAACTAACAATGAATTATATTTCAGTTCCATTAATGGTTCAAATGAGACCAATGGATAAGTTTTATATTGAAGCTGGGCCAGAATTCAGTTATTTCATCGATGGAAAAACCAAAGGAGAATCTACAGTGTCAAGTACTACAGGAGGTATCACTACTACTAAAACAGAGAGTCATTCTGAGGATTTAAATAAAGATAATATCAACAAATTCAATTTTGGTTTAGGTCTTGGTCTAGGATATGATATTACTTCTAATATCGGTATCAACGCAAGATATGTAAACAGCTTGACTAAAATTGATAAAAGCAGACCGGCTGCTGAAAACAACAACAGAGTTTTCCAGTTAGGGGTGAACTATAAATTTTAATTAAAAAACAACCAATTTTTTAACTCCCAGATGCAGTTTTATGCATTGTAAAAATGGCCGGAATTTTTTCCGGCCATTTCTATTTCTTATATAAACAAAAGGAAGCGCCTATTCAAATATTCGTGGATCATCACTGATCACGCCGTCTATTCCCATACCCTTAAGCTCCTTTAGTCTTTCTTTGGTATTAACAGTCCATGGGATTACTTTCATGCCCAGTGCATGGCATTCTTTGACTAATTCAGCAGTGACAAGACTCTGATCCGGGCTGTAAATGGTAGGGGTAAAACTTAAAAACTTCATATCTCCAGCTACACCACTCAAATGATTAGGATATAGTCTGAATTTTTCTACAGGTATATTTTTGAAATAATACCTTTGCTGTTCCAGCTTTTTATCATCCACTTTTTCTACCAGTAAAGCAGTCATTATTTTAGGATATTCCTTATGAAGGATTTCCAGTGTTCGGGGATCAAAAGACTGGATAATAACCCTATCCTGGATGTTTTTTTCTACAATAATCTTCATCATCAGGTCTACAAATTCTTTTGGTTCCGGATGAAAGATATGATCTGAGAAAGGGCGTGTTTTAGTTTCTATATTGTAAAAGGGCAAAGGTCTTTTCAGCTCACGGGCATAGCTTTCACATGCATCTATAACCTCTGAGAAAAGAGGTTTCTGAGCCTTCATTTTCTTCTGATCAGGATAATTGTTCAGTTTTTTCAAGCCTATATCAAATGTTTGAATCTTTGCATAAGGCATCTCATAAATTTTATAATAAAAGCCGGAGTCTTTCGGTATATAGGTTCCATCAGGTTTTGTAACCAATTCAGGAGAAAGAAAAGCATCATGGGAAAGAATTACTTTTTTATCCTTTGTGATGGCCAAATCCATTTCCAGCGTGGTAACATTCATTTGTAAAGCATTTTTCATGGCCGGGATGGTATTTTCCGGAAATAGTGATTTTCCTCCACGGTGCGCCTGATTATCAAAAGACTGGGCGCAATACAACTGAGCCATTGCTAAAAAAAAACCTGTAAAAAACGTGCTTTTCATATCTTCAAATTTTAATCTAACAAAATTAAAACTTGCCTATAAAGAATATGATACAGGAACATTAAGCTTTTGCTACATTTATATCAATAAAAAGGGTCAGGTAAACAATACCTGACCCTTCTATTTTTATTGTCAATACAATTAATTGAATAATTCTACCTCCTCTCCTTTTCCTACCGGATATTCTTCTGTAAAACATCCAAAGCAGTGGTTAGAAGATCCTAAAATTTCTTTCAGATTTTCGGTACTTAAAAACTCTAAAGAATCTACTCCTAAATAATTTTTAAGTTCTTCCGTAGTCATATTAGCAGAAATTAAATCATCCTTTGAAGGGGTATCAATTCCTAAATAACATGGTGCAATAATAGGAGGAGAAACACTTCTGAAATGAATCTCTTTTACACCTGCATCTTTCAGAATTTTAACCAACCTTTTAGAGGTTGTCCCACGAACGATAGAGTCATCAATAATAACAACCCTTTTATCTTTAATTTCAGAAATAATCGGGTTTAGTTTCAGGTTAACCACTCTCTCTCTCATTTCCTGAGTAGGAACGATAAAACTTCTTCCAATATATCTGTTTTTGATCAATACAGGACGGAAAGGTATTCCTGAAGCCTTTGAGAACCCAATAGCGGCCGGTACTCCGGAATCCGGAACACCGATCACAATATCAGCATCTACAGGAGCCTGTTCCCAGATTTTCTCCCCGGATTTCTCTCTGATTTCGTAAACATTGATATTTTCTAACGTAGAATCGGGTCTCGCAAAATAAATATATTCAAAAGAACATATCCTTTGTTTTCCTTTAGCCTCATCCATCATATAAGAATGAAGTTTTCCAGGCTCATTTTCATTGGTATAGATAATTTCTCCCGGAAGAATATCACGAACATATTGAGCTCCCACTGCATCTAATGCTACAGATTCTGAAGCCACAACATAAGATCTCTCGTCAATAGCTCCTAAAACCAATGGACGGATACCGTTGAAATCTCTGAATGCAAAGAATTTATTTCTGGTCATCCCTACCACAGAATAGGCTCCTTTGATCTTCTCCATCGTAGCTTTTATTGCACCACGAAGTCCCAAATCAAGGTTTTTCTGGATCAGTCTCAAAATTACTTCAGAATCTGAAGTAGCTCTGAAAACCACCCCTTCAGCCTCCAGTTCATTTTTCAATTCTCTGGCATTGGTAAGGTTCCCGTTGTGTGCTATAGAAAGTATAATCTGGTCATATTCGTTTTTTGCGAAAAATGGCTGGAAATTATACTTCTTTTTATCTCCTGCTGTCGTATAACGGGTATGTCCGATTGCAGAATTTCCCATAAAAGCTTCAGGTTCCTGAATGTCTTTATAAACGTCCAAAACCAAGCCTTCATCCTTCATATTGGTAATCTTTCCATCTTTAAGAACGGAAATACCACAAGCTTCCTGGCCTCTGTGCTGTAAAGCAAAAAGCCCGAACTGTGAAAGAGAAAACGTATCCAGATCAGTATCTGAATACATTCCAAAGATACCGCACTCCTCATTGGGAGCATCCAGTCTTTCTTCTTCCTGTGTTCTGAAAAGATTTCTACCGTAGGTTTGGTCTTTAAACTGTTTTAAATATTCACTTTTATGAATGTCTAAACTTTTCATTTCTATTTTTTCTAATTGTAGATCTTAGAAGTCAGATTTCAGATTGTAGACTAAAAGCTAACTTCAGTGTTGATTTTGTTTTAACTAACAAATATTCCAATGCTAAAAATCTAGCATCTGAGGTCTAACATCTGAAATCTTACTTCGCCAGTAAATTTTTCAATCTGTTATAGATCTCCACATAAGCTTCAGTAACTTCTCCCAAGTCTCTTCTGAATCTGTCTTTATCCAATTTCTTCATCGTGTCTTTATCCCAAAGTCTGCATGTATCAGGAGAGATTTCGTCCGCTAAGATAATCTCACCGTCTGAAGTTTTACCCAATTCGATTTTGAAATCAACAAGGATGATATTTATTTTGTCAAACAGGTCAATCAGGATTTCGTTGATATCTGAAGTAAGTTTATACATCTCGTCAAGCTCCTCGTAAGTAGCTGCACCTAAGAAAACAGCGTGGTGATCATTGATAAGCGGATCTCCTAACTCGTCTTTTTTGTAGCAAATATCAAAAATTGTTACCGGAGACTTGATTCCTTCTTCCACTCCTAATCTCTGTGCCATACTTCCTGCAGAGTAGTTTCTTACTACCATTTCCAATGGAATAATAGACACTTTTCTTACTAATTGCTCTCTTTCGTCTAATTGTTTGATGAAATGAGTTTTAATCCCTTTTTCATTTAAATATTCAAAGATAAGGGTTGTGATGGCATTGTTCATCTCCCCTTTCAGGTCAACCTGGCCTTTCTTTTGAGCGTTAAATGCTGTAGCATCGTCTTTAAAACGCACTACTACTTCTTCAGGATTATCAGTAGCAAATACTTGTTTCGCTTTACCCTCGTACAACATTTCTTTCTTTTGACTCATAATTTTACTTTCTAAATTGTAGTTAGATTTATTGATTTATTTAATTATTATTCCTGTTAAGACAGCCAGTCCAAAACTTAGGAGTGTACCTATAAGTACATACTCTGTCAGTTTTCTCTGTTTTGCCTGTGCAAGATCACTGAATCTGAAAACAGACTTGGCAGCGACCATGAAGCCCACACCTTCCCAGTGATTCACCATAATAAAAGTGAAAACCAGCAGGCGTTCTAAAATTCCGATATATTTTCCGGCACTTGATAAAGATTCGGTTTGTATAGCATTCTGTGCATCAGGAACAGGAGTCCATGATGATAATAGTATTTTGATAAAAATAGAAGCTGGGGTTGTTAAGAACAAAGCCGCCATAATGATTTTTAAAAACTCCTGGTTTCCTAAAAAGCTGAAATCAAATTCCCGGAAATAAAAAGAAGCGCCTGCAATCACTATAATATGCAGCAACTGGTCTATGAAAAACCACGTTTTCTTTGTTTTAATTGTTTGAAAGCTCAGTTTTGCGGCATCAATTATGAAATGAGATCCCCCAATCAGAAGGGCTACCCACCAAAGTTGTAAATCCCAAAGAAAAACAAAGCTTAAAACAGTGTGAATCAAAACATGGAAGTATAAAAACTTACTTTTTAGTTTATAGTTTTCCTTATCTGCAACCCATGAATCTGGCTGAAGAACAAAATCTCCGAGTAGATGTGCCAATATGAGTTTTATAAAGATCATGCTATAGTTCTGAGATTTTCTTTCTGAAATACTGGTTCGTTTCTACAATAAGCTCATAATTGGCTCGTTTCAGTCTCTGGCTCACCGAAGACTGTGAAATAGCAAACTTCCTGGCAAGATCTTCCTGGGTAATATCCTGGTTCATGATCATTTCGTGGATGATCTCTGAGGTAGCCATAGTCCAGTTATCAAAATCTTTTGACGACCATTTTAACAGAATATTCAGGTCTCTGTCTACAGAATCATTGGAAGTTTTAATGGCAACGGTATGGCCGTCACTCTTCAGATCATTGAGCAGTCTTCCGGAATTTACGTAAGCTGTACCATTAGATTCAGTGATTTTCTCAGACGAGAAACTCTCTTCACCAATCCCTATGGCCATTCTTACATCTAAATTTTCCTGACTTTTAATAATAGATTTTATGGCTAGAAAATGCCAGAAAACGTCATCGATATTACACTTAAATTGAAATTCATCGCCTCTGTAGATTTCCCATACTTGAGGAGCGCTTCCCCAATTGTCGAGAAGATTCTTAAGCTTGGTAATCCAAACTTCGGTATCCGCATGCTGTGAATTTATAATATCTCCGGTAATGACCGCTATCATACTGCAAATATAAGCATAATTACTTATAAATAAAAAATATAAGCAGAAACACTTATAGATATTGATTATTAGTGAATCTGCTTATATCAATTATATAGTAAACATAAGGTTTTTAACGTTTTAAGTCGTAGTAAAAAATTACGAAAGCGTTAAAAAATATTTTATATTAAAATTTTCCTTGCGGTTTATTTTTTAATAAATTGATGCACCTGCTCGTCAAGTCTCAGGAAATAAGAACCTCTAGGAAGAGTCTGTACGGAGATGTTCTTCTTACTTCTGAAGGGGTCTTTCTCCGTGTAGATCACTTTTCCGGAAAGATCTATGATCTGAGCAGTTTTTACCGCTTCCGTTTCACCGTTTACAAAAAGGTTGTCATATACAGGGTTCGGATATATGATAAATTTTTTATTTACCGTGATAAGTTCTGTGGTTGATAATGTACCTCCTAAATTCTGGCAGTAATCAATCGGGTAAGAATCCCATTCACTTATATTAAATGTATTTGTTGGCTGATTGGCGGAAGCTTTTCTGTATAAAGAAACATCTTTTAATACTGAAGAGTTATTCTGTCCTACAACGCCCAATGCATCTACTGTGGAAAATTTATATCTCAGCTCAATATAATTATATCCATAAAAAGTCATCTGAGGAGCAGCCGTTACAAGTTTTGCCTGTTCTTTTGTATAGCAGGAAAAAGTGGCTGAAGGGTTTAAAACAACAAATGTTTCATTATCCTGAACAGTCCCTTCCATTTCAAAAGGAGCCGGAAAATACAGGTTATTACCGCTTCCCTGAAGCTGAATGGATAATCTGTAATCACTTAAATTCACGGGATGTCCTGTTTTATTGGTAATTTCAAGAGCTTTATTGCCATTCGTTGATCCTTCAATATATTTTGAAACAAAAAGATCTTTAGCATAAGAATCGGAAGCCAGGGTGGTTACAGAAACAACATTAGTATCCGGAGAAATAAGATAACCGCTATCATATGCTTTTACCGTATAGTTATAAGCAGTAGAAGGTGTAAGATGATCAATGATAATCGATGTCCCTTTTGTGGCTGCTACCAATGTACCGTTTTGATATACTTTATAGCCAAGTACATCCGCATCAGGACTGGGTGACCAGCTTAAATTTACAAAATAGGCACTCGTTTGTGTAGTTGTTAAGTTGGATGGCGCCTGAGGTGCTACAGCGTCCGGCGTTTGATTCCAGATTATATTCACCCAACCAGGATTATCTATAAACGGATTTCTGTTTTTCTGAATAGCATACACCGCATTATTTCGGTCAATTTCTCTTTGCGATACAGGATCCTGCTGATTCCATTGAAGAAGCATAGCCATATAAGCCGGTTCAAACGCCCTCTCTTCCGTACCGTCAAGTGCATTAGCGTCCGAAGCAGGATTAGCATTGGTATTGTATTTAAAAGTTCCCAGCTTTCCTTCATACCTTACAGCAAAATACAATAAAGATCTGGCCACATCTCCTTTAAATTCGTCAATAGGTTCATATACATTGCCTGTATAAGGCAGATTGGGAATGGCACTTCGTCCGATTTTAGAAGTATTTGTGAATGTATAAGGTATATTAGCCGGTACTGTCGTAGAAATCCCATAAGGATAATTACTTCTTAACTGATTAATTTTTGCATCGGTTGGGATTACATAAAATAAATCAGAATACATTGGATAATTACTGTTAAATGTACTCTGAGGCATCATATGCTCTCTATTATACCCCATTCCTTCTGCCCCGGACGATGCGATCAGCTGACCGGATGTATATTCATAAGCATCGGGCCCGGATGGAATCTCCGAATAAATATCCAATAAATAAGTAGTATTCGTAGCATCGTGGTCATAATATTTATCAAGATCAGTCTGATTATAATATCCGGAAAGGTCACCATAATGCCAGCTGATATTCTTTTCAGAAATTATATCATGGAGCTTTGATTTCAGAGCATAACCCGTTAATCCGGACGTTCCGTTGTAATATCCGGCAGGGGCTTGTGCAGAAATATAAGAAGAAATTAAAATAATAGGAAGTAGAAGTTTTTTCATACCATAAAAATTGGGAAGCTAAAATAGCAAAATAAAACACGTAAAAGATTCAATATTTTATTACGAAAATATTAATTTTTAAAACATAAAAAATTGAAAATTAAAAGATTGAGGCTAAAGCAGCATGACTAAAATAATTTCTTTGGCTTTCCGTCAATTTATTTATCTTTGGGAACTAACTATTATCTATATGAATACAGAGACTATTGACAACATCAAAATGATAGCGGAGACAGCTAGAGAATTTGCAGAGAAGAATATCCGACCGAATATTATGGAGTGGGATGAAAGCCAAACATTCCCTAAAGACTTATTCCACCAACTTGGAGAAATGGGATTTATGGGGGTTGTAGTTCCTGAGCAGTACGGCGGTTCCGGTTTGGGTTATCATGAGTATGTTACTATTCTGGATGAAATTTCCCAGGTAGATCCATCGATTGGTCTTTCTGTAGCAGCGCACAACTCTCTTTGCACCAACCATATTTACGAATTTGGAAATGAAGAGCAAAGACATAAATGGCTTCCTCAGTTGGCTTCCGGAAAGGTAATCGGAGCTTGGGGATTAACAGAACATAATACAGGTTCAGATTCAGGAGGTATGTCTACTACAGCTGTAAAAGACGGTGATGAGTGGATTATCAGTGGAGCAAAAAACTTTATTACCCATGCTATTTCAGGAGATATTGCTGTGGTAATGACAAGAACAGGTGAAAAAGGAGCTAAAAACAATTCTACAGCTTTTGTGTTAGAAAAAGGTATGCCTGGTTTTAGTTCCGGAAAAAAAGAAAATAAATTAGGGATGCGTGCATCTGAAACTGCAGAACTCATTTTTGATAACGTACGCGTACCGGATTCTCACCGTTTAGGCGAAGTGGGTGAAGGTTTCAAACAAGCTATGAAAATATTGGATGGAGGCAGAATTTCTATTGCCGCTCTAAGTTTAGGTACAGCAAGAGGAGCTTATAAAGCTGCTTTGAAGTATGCTAAAGAAAGACACCAATTCGGAAAACCGATTTCAGATTTTCAGGCAGTGAACTTTATGCTTGCGGACATGGCTACAGAAATTGATGCTGCTGAACTTCTTATCCAAAGAGCATCTACTCTTAAAAATGCTAAACAGAAAATGACCAAAGAAGGCGCTATGGCAAAGCTATATGCTTCTGAGGCATGTGTAAGAATTTCTAACAATGCCGTTCAGATCTTCGGAGGGTACGGATATACCAAAGACTTCCCTGTTGAAAAGTTCTATAGAGATTCAAAGCTTTGCACTATAGGTGAAGGTACTTCTGAAATCCAGAGACTGGTTATCGGAAGAGATATTACAAGATAATTTTAAAACACTCAATACAAATGATTAAACAGGCACTTTTAGGTGAGTTTCTGCATGAAGCTGAAAACACCAGAAAAATTTTAAAAGCAATTCCTGACAGCGCTTTAGACTGGAAACCGTCTGAAAAAAACTGGACAACCGGCCAGCTAGCCTCACATATTGCAGAAGTCTATAACTGGTACCCCTCTACTTTCAATCAGGATACGTTTGATATGGGCAAGTATGAGTATGACAAAGGAGATATTTCCAAAGCTGAAAATATTCTCGCAAAATTTGAAGAAAATGTTGCTAAAGCACAAAAAGTATTGGAAGATTCTGACGAAAGCACCTATTTCAACGAATGGAAAATGGAAATGAACGGAAATGTTCTCTTTCCTCCTTCACCGAGAATCCAGGTAGTTAGAGGCTTTTTGTATAATCATTTATACCACCACAGAGGTGAGCTCGTTGTTTATTTAAGATCAACAGGGAATAAAGTTCCCGGACTTTACGGACCTACCGCTGATGATAAAATGTAAGTAAAACTTAATTTTATCTTTATAATTAAAATGACATGCATGATTGTGCATGTCATTTTTCTTTATTTACATCCTATTGATGAATCATTTCAAGCATATTCAATGTATTACATAATATTTTGAACAGATATTCTAAATTTTTCTTAAAAATTTTTGTTTTTCGTAATATAATTTTTATTAGCTTTGATATTCCACAATTAAAATTAATATTTAATATGAAAAAACAATTAACACTGATTGGAATGCTCCTCATCACGGGTGTTTCTTTCGCACAGACAGATCGTCTTTGGTCTGAGGGTTCAAGAAAAAGCGCATCTGAAATCTTTGAAAACAAATCCAGCATCAACAACCCAAAGGTTTATAGCCTGGATATCAATGGATTAAAGAACGCTCTTGCAAAAGCCCCTAAAAGACTGGCTGCCGGCGAAAAATCAGAACTCATTATTTCTTTTCCGAATTCTGAAGGGAAAATGGAAAATTTTAAAGTGAGGGAAAATTCCAATTTTGCACCTGAGCTTGCTGCAAAATATCCGGATATTAAGTCTTACGTAGGAGAAGGACTTGGTGACTCTACTTCAACAGTCTATTTCAGCATCTCTCCGCTCGGGTTATCTTCAATGGAAGTGTATGGTGATAAATCTGCTGTATTCATTGAGCCTTACTCTAAAGACCTTTCCACTTATGTTGTGTATAGAAAATCTGACAAAAAAGATGATCTTAGCAAGTTCGAATGTTCAGTCATAGATGTAGCACAAAAAGGCGCCGCCAATGCGGGTCTTGCGGCAAGACCTAATGCCGATGATGCTAAATTAAGAACATTCAGGCTGGCATTATCCTGTACAGGTGAATACACCACGTATTTCGGAGGAACAAAAGCTCAAGCTATAGCAGCCATGAACAACACAATGACCCGTGTAAATGGTGTCTTTGAAAAAGATTTCGCAGCAAGAATGGTTTTAATTGCCAATAACGATGCTGTAGTATATACCAATGCTTCTACCGATCCTTATTCTGCAGCCTCAGGAATGAGCAGCTGGAATTCTCAATTACAAAGCACTCTGACCTCTGTAATTGGTGAAGCCAATTATGACATCGGACACTTATTCGGAGCTTCCGGAGGTGGAGGAAATGCAGGTTGTATCGGCTGTATCTGCGTTAACGGTTCCAAAGGAAGCGGTTATACTTCTCCGGCAGATGCTATTCCTTCAGGAGACAATTTTGACATTGATTATGTAGCTCATGAAATGGGTCATCAATTCGGTGGAAATCACACATTCTCCATGAGTAACGAAGGGACGGGAGCCAATATGGAACCCGGATCAGGATCAACGATCATGGGATATGCAGGAATTACAAGCCAGGATATCCAGCCGCATTCCGATGCTTTCTTCCATGCCATAAGCATTCAGCAGATCACCAATAATATTAAAGCTAAAACCTGCTCTGTAAACACAAGCACCGGAAACTCAATTCCTACTGCTAATGCAGGATTGGATTATACCATTCCAAAAGGAACTCCTTTTGTGCTTACAGGAACCAGTACTGATGCTGACGGAGATGCCTTAACATATATCTGGGAACAGATGGATAACGCTTCCTCTTCCCAAACCGGAGCAAGCTCTGCAGCCAGTGCTACAAAAGCATCAGGTCCTAACTTCAGATCATGGGCACCTACGACAGCACCTGTGAGATATTTCCCAAGAATGGCTTCTATCTTAACAGGAGCAACCACTACAGCAGGTTCAGAAATTACGGTTGAAGCCCTTTCTTCAGTAGCCAGAACATTAAACTTCAGATTTACAGCCCGTGACAACAGAGCCGGAGGTTCCGGAAACAATTCAGACGACGCTGTAATTACCGTTAACAGTACGGCTGGACCATTTGCAGTAACTTCACAAAACACAGCAACTACTTATACCGGTGGCAGCTCTCAGACCATAACATGGGATGTTGCAGGAACTACTGCAAACGGTGTCAATACCGCAAACGTAGATATCCTTTGGTCAACCGATAGCGGAAGTACCTGGACTACTCTATTGGCAGGAACTCCCAATGACGGCTCTCAAGCTGTAACAATTCCTAATGCATCTACCAGCACAGGCAGAATTATGGTAAAAGGTACTAATCATATTTTCTTTGATGTAAATAATGCAAACATCACAGTAAATGCAGGTTCAGGAACTCCTGATACTGTAGCTCCTACTGCACCTACCCTTGCTGCTTCAGGAACGACTTCCACCACTACTAACCTTTCATGGTCCGGCGCTACAGATAACGTAGGCGTTACAGGCTATGATGTATATCAAGGTGCTTCATTGATCGGTTCTTCTGCTTCTACAACCTATACCGTAACAGGATTAACACCATCCACAACGTATTCTTTCTCTGTGAAAGCTAAAGATGCAGCAGGAAACGCTTCTGTTTCCAGCAATACGGTAAGCGTTACAACATTAGGAGGCGGAACGGTTACTTACTGCTCTTCTTCTGCATCTAATACGGCTGATGAAAGAATCGGAAATGTAAAATTCGGAACGATTAACAATACTTCTACAGGAACTGCCGGTTATGAAAACTTCACTTCTGTTTCTACCAATGTTACAAGAGGAAGTGCTTATACTATTTCTGTGACTCCGGTTTGGACTTCTACAGTATACAGCGAAGCTTATGCAGTTTATATCGATTACAACGGAGACGGAGACTTTACAGACAGCGGAGAATTAGCATGGTCTAAAGCAGGTTCTACGACAACTCCTGTTACCGGATCTATTACTATTCCTGCAACAGCTACTCTAGGATCAACAAGAATGAGAGTAATGATGAAATACAGCTCTATTCCTACTTCATCTTGTGAAGCTTACACTTACGGGCAGGTTGAAGATTATACATTGAATATTGTTTCTTCCGGAAAAGGAGAACTATCCAATACAAAAGATCTGATCACAGACATCAAGCTGTATCCTAACCCTGTAAGAGACATCCTATATGTTTCCAATACAGCATCTGAAGAGTATAAAATCTTTGATATGGGAGGAAAATTAGTTGATTCCGGAAAACTTCAAAGAGGTTCTGTAAATGTAGGTAACCTTATCAAAGGAGCTTACACCATCCAGGTTGGAGAATCATCAAAACGATTTATTAAAAATTAGTAACTATTAAAATTAAATTAATGTGAAAAACTGTTCTGTATAGAACAGTTTTTCTTTTTTATATCGTTTTATTTAATATTTTTCATTTAATCATAATTTCTATTATCAATAATTGAAACATTCTATAGTAATATTGAATTTTAAACAAGGCTTTTTTTATTAGATTTGGGATAGCATAAATACAATTACACTTTTATATGAAAAAACAATTATTGATGATGGGAATGCTTGTACTATCAGGTCTTTCCTTCGCCCAGACAGATCGTCTATGGACTCAGGGGTCAGGAAAAACCTCTTCACCTGTTTTCGAAAACATGATGAATATAGAGGGTCCGAAAATTTACCAATTAAATATCAACGGCTTAAGAAATGTATTGCTAAACACTCCTAAAAGATTAGCAGCCGGTGAAAAATCTCAGATCATTATTTCTTTCCCGAATTCTGAGGGAAAGATGGAAAGATTTAAAGTAACAGAGAATTCAAACTTCGAACCTGAGCTAGCGGCAAAATACCCAGATATTAAGTCTTATATCGGAGAGGGAATAGAAAACCCCGCTTCAACGGTTTATTTTAGCATCTCTTCTTTAGGTCTTTCTTCTATGGAAATTTACGGAGATAAATCCGCCACTTTCATAGAGCCTTATACTAAAGATTTATCTTCCTATGTAATCTATAAGAAGTCTGACAGAAAAGACAACTTAAGTAAATTCGAATGTACTGTATTGGATGCAGCTCAGAAAGGTACTTCCACAAGTATTGCAGCCAGAAATGCTGATGATTCAACATTGAGAACATATAGACTGGCGTTATCCACTACAGGAGAATATACTTCTTATTTCGGAGGAACAAAAGCACAAGCCTTAGCAGCGATGAACAATACCATGACCCGTGTAAATGGTGTTTTTGAAAATGAACTTGCAATAAGAATGGTTCTTATTGCCAATAATGATGCAATCATTTATACGAACGCATCTACCGACCCCTACTCCCCTTCTTCGTCAATGAACAATTGGAACCTTCAGCTGATGAATACCCTAAACTCTACTATTGGTAATGCTAATTTTGATATTGGTCACCTTTTTGGCAGAGATGGTGGTGGTGGCAATGCAGGGTGTATAGGATGTATATGCAGTAATGATATGTCTACTTATGTTTACCAGGGCGTAACCTATCCTAATGCATATAAAGGTAGTGGATATACCTCCCCGGGCAGCGGAATTCCTGCGGGAGATACTTTTGATATTGATTATGTAGCTCATGAAATGGGACATCAATTCGGGGGAAATCACACATGGTCCTTCACTACAGAGGGCGTAGATCTGAGATCGGTGGAACCAGGATCAGGATCTACCATTATGGGATATGCAGGAATCACCAATCAGGATGTCCAAAAGAATTCTGATGCTTTTTTCCATGCCGCAAGTATTGAGCAGATCACCAATAACATTAAGGTAAAAACCTGTTCTGTCAATACACCTACAGGAAATTCAATTCCTACCGCCAGCGCAGGATTGGATTATACCATTCCTAAAAGCACACCGTTTATGCTGACCGGATCAGGAACTGATGCAAATGGAGATTCCCTTACTTATATCTGGGAACAGATGGATAAGGGAACGTCTTCTCAAACAGGGGCTAATTCTGCAGCTACAGCGACCAAAACAGCAGGACCTACATTCAGATCCTGGACACCAACAACCTCACCAATAAGATATTTCCCTAGAATGTCTTCAATTTTAGCTGGAGCTACTACTACTGCAGGTTCTGAAATCAATGTAGAAGCTCTATCTTCTGTTGCACGAGCATTAAATTTTAGATTTACCGTTCGCGATAACAGAGCCGGAGGAGGTGGAAATAATTCAGATGATACAAAGATCACAGTAAATGCCACTGCAGGTCCTTTCAATATCACTTCACAAAACACTGCGGTTTCGTATGCCGGAGGAAGTGCACAAACCATTACCTGGAATGTGGCAGGCACCACTGCTAATGGTGTAAATACTGCCAATGTAGATATTTTATGGTCTACCGATAGCGGAAACACCTGGACTCCCCTATTGGCAGGAACTCCTAATGACGGTTCGCAGGCTGTGACTATCCCTAATGCTTCTACTACTTCAGGAAGAATTATGGTAAAAG
Source organism: Chryseobacterium rhizosphaerae (assembly GCF_003385455.1). Lineage (GTDB taxonomy): Bacteria > Bacteroidota > Bacteroidia > Flavobacteriales > Weeksellaceae > Chryseobacterium > Chryseobacterium rhizosphaerae. The sequence goes on from NZ_QNUF01000007.1 coordinate 168,760, forward strand.
GAACCAATCATATTTTCTTTGATGTGAATAATGCTAATATTTCGGTAACTGCTACAGCTGCAAAATCTGTGACTGAAGCACCAAAAGAAACATCAGCGGATATAAAACTATATCCGAATCCGGTAAAAGATATTTTAACGATTTCAAATACGAATACCGAAGAATATAAAATCTTTGATATGTCCGGAAAACTGATACATTCAGGAACACTTCAAAGAGGTACTGCCAATGTAAGCAACCTTATAAAAGGAGCCTACGTGATTCAAATAGGAGAAACAACAAAACGATTTATTAAGGATTAATCACTTTAATTTTAAAATTAAACGATGGGAAGACTGCTCTTTACAGAGCAGTCTTTTTTATATTCAATTTCAAATACAGATCTCAAAATCTGTCATTTAAGTAAAATATTATTCAATAATATATTTATCAATGTATTTAATTTACATATAATTAATTTTTATTAAATGAAATAAGCAATATTCAGGTTTTTTAATTTAAATTTATCACTCAATATTCTTTATTATTGTACCGTTTGCCCAACCCGTATTTGAGGGAGCCGGAAAATCGCTTCGCCGATTGCCCATATTGCTTCTTTTGATGCCTTTTCTTTGATGGGAACTTATTATCATGTCTTTAAAAGCCAGTCTCAACAGCCATTATTGTTCATGAAAACATTCTTAAAACGGATTCTACCAACACATTCAAGCAGGCATTTTTACCTAAGCAGCACAGTGCACAATCCCGATAATACTTATAAAATTTTACATAATTAAAATTATTGATATGAAACATTTATTTAAGTACATCTTTCTTTTATCATTCACTTTTTTTTCAGTTGCCTGTAGTTCAGACAATGATGAAGAAATAGACACCAATCCCGTTAAAATTGTATTCTACAAAAATGCTGATGATTTTGCATTAACCTACGACGCTTCGGGAACCGTAAATCAAAACATGAGAAACCAGGCATTTGATCTGTACAAACAAGGAAAATGGACTGAACTTGAAGCTCTTTTTAAAGCCAACAATCTGAACGGAGGATGGCCGCCTGCTAATGGTGGTTATAATATTGTCGATGATGTTCCCATTGTCGCAGGACAAAAATTCGACCGATACAGCGGTGCTGTTGGAAATTATGATGGAACGGGAATTCCTACTTTAGGAGGCAGTTTTACAAGTCCTATCATCAATGGATATGTATATACTTTTACCCAAAGAGCATTAAACCAACCAGAAAACAAATATGATTTCTATTATGAAATAGATGTTTTGAATAATTTACTATCTTTCAAATCCCAAACAGCAGATATTATTCCCTGGTTTAATCAGGCTGGCAATGGAAAACAAACCATGTGGAAAATTCCCATTGATATCGCCACAGGATATCCAAAAACATGGAATAAATTAGCTGAAGAGGGATATATAAAAGTAACTATTAAAAAAAGTCCAAGCGGGAAATACAATAACCTGGCGGGTACCGTTATCCAGTAATAAATAAATTCAGATGTATTCAATATCAAAGAAAATAAGTATTGGTAAAAAAGCTCTTGTTCAAAAGGATTTTTTCACAAATAATGAAACAGTTCCATCTTCGGTTGTAAAATTCATATGCTGTGATTGCAACCATGAAAATACAGTGGAAATTATCCCTTACCAATCAGGATTTCCCATTCTTCAGATGTATCATGAAGAACCTGTATTATCCAGAAATGAATTATTAAAAAATGGAATAGTAAAGGAAACCGTACCCGGAATGCAACATTTCGGCCCTTTAACCGTCAACAATCTGCCAACCCTATATTTTGGAACCAGCTGCCGAACCTGCTATTCGAAATACCTCTGTGTATTTGGTTATGGTGAAAAACAGCCTGGATTAACAATTTTAGATATCTCAGGAATCTGGAAATATGAAGAGTTAAAATAATGTATCTGAATACAACCAATGAATTTTCAGCTATAATCCACAACTAAAAATTGTGGATTTTTTTATGGTTATTAGTCTGATGGCAGTCAGTTTAGTAAGATAAAATTTTCCGCATATATCTTCAACCTGTAGAGAATGGAATACGGTTCTTCTTTCCCCTTCATTAACACATTTTACGCTGTACATTTTACAATTTCCAAATCGTTTTCTATCTTTGTCGTAAATAAAAAAATTCATGGATAAAATTGATAGTCTGAACCAAGTAGCAGAATTCCATACTACTTTCAAAGCCCCTATTTTAGATACCCCACAAATCCCTTCTCCGGAAAGATGCAACCTTAGAGTAGAACTTCTTCAGGAAGAATTAAATGAGCTGAAACAAGCAATTGCAGACAATGACCTTGTAGAAATTGCAGATGCACTTTGTGATCTTCAGTATGTTTTAAGTGGTGCCGTGCTTGAATTTGGACTTGGCAACAAATTTGTAGAGCTATTCAACGAAGTTCAGCGTTCCAATATGTCTAAAGCTTGCGATAATGAAGAACAGGCAAAGGAAACTGTTGAGTTTTATAAAGAAAAGGAAGTAGAATCTTTTTATGAAAAATCTGGAGAGAAATTCAATGTTTACAGACAGGCTGATCATAAAGTATTAAAAAACAAACACTACTCTCCTGCTGATTTAAAATCAATCATTGAGAAATAACATATGAAAAAATTTATTACTAACATTGTTGCCTTTTCAAGCATCTTTCTAGCTGCCCAGCAATTCAACGCTCAAAAAGTAGTGGTCAACCGTGAGGTTGAAACTCAGAATGACGGGAAAATGCTTTTGGGACATCAGCTGAAAGAACAATTCCTGAAAGCTCCTTATGCCGACTGGTATGTAAAGGAACATGATGAATATGCTCTTGATCCCAAAGCCATCAGTGAACTTAAAAAGGAAAGACTGGGTTCTTGTGACGTTATTGTTTTTATGGGAACATGGTGTGAAGACAGCCACAGAGACATCCCAAGACTGATGAAAATATTGGAGGAAGTAAGTTTCCCGGACAGCAAGCTGACCATTATAGCGGTAAACCGTAAAAAAGAATCTCCTACAGGGGACGAAAGTCTTTACAATATCCAGAAAGTTCCTACGATCATCCTTAAGAAATATGGGAAAGAAATAGGAAGAATTGTAGAAATGCCTACTTCGGGATATATTGAAAGGGATTTAGCAGAGATTTTGAAAAAGAATGACACATCTGTAATCAAAGAAATTTTTAAATAGATTTGAGAAATTATAAAACAATTTTATCATTTGTAGCAGGCGCAGGGGCTATGGTGCTTCTGTTTTTCGGGCTTAAGTCCTGTCTTAATCTTACTAATAAAACGGAGAAGTCGGATTATTATATCCTGACCAACCAGATTTCCAAGATGAATAAGATGGTGGTCATGGAACAGAACACTTCCAGTATGCAGAAGACCAAAATGGGTTATGAAGTATTCGGAAAAGAAGTTTCAAATAACAGCATCATTACCTATACCAAAACCACGGCACAGGTTTCTTATGATCTTAATAAGATGAAGATTGAGGTAGATTCCATTAACAAAAAACTGGTAATCACCGAGCTTCCGGATGCAGACATAAGAATTACACCCAGCGTTGAAATCCAGTCTTTGGACGATTCCTTTTTTAATAGAATTACCGAAAAAGACATTAAAAATGTAACGGAGAAAGCTAAACAAACTGCGATGAAGTCTATTGATCAAAATCAATTGAGAAGTGAGGGACGCAAACAATTAATGGAAAATCTTAATAATGTTTTTGTTTTGGCAAAGGCTTTGAATTATACCATAGAAGATAAAACCGGAAAGATCGGTCTTCTAGGACTCTAAAAATTCAAGCTATGGATTCAAAAGGAAAAATCAATAAGAAAGAACCTGCCAATACTGCAGAAACCAAAAAGCAGAATGAGGATTTCCAAAACATTCCTGCTTCATCGAAAAAGAGCAATCCACCTGAGATTGATAAAGAGGATATTCAAAAATCATCTAAAGGTAAATCAGGAAAAACGGATAATACAAAAGAATAAAGTACAATCATTTTATTTGTACGGAATACAATTGAAAGGTCCTGTCTCTAATGAGGCAGGACCTTTCTTCTAACTATCTAAATGAACTTTTTGTAACTAACTATACGATGGTGGACTTTCCGATCTTTACATTTTCAAAATTGTAATAAGATTTTTCGGAATATTTAATATGATCTGCAATAAAGCTTCCCACTTCACTTGTAGAATAATACTGCTTGGTATTAAGATCAATGGTAACGTATTTATTTTCAATGGCATGCTCTACAGATTGTCTTAACTTATCTGCGGCTGCCTCTAAATTAAGATGATCCAACATCATGGCAACGCTAAGAATAGAAGCAATAGGATTGGCAATCCCCTTGCCTTTTGCCTGCGGATAAGAACCGTGGATAGGTTCGAACAATGCATTTTTCTCACCAATGGAAGCTGACGGAAGCAATCCGATAGATCCTCCGATCACACTAGCTTCATCAGAAATAATATCACCAAACATATTTTCAGTGACAATAACATCAAACTGCTTAGGGTTAAGAATCAGCTGCATTGCTGCATTATCTACAAACATATAATCCAAGTGTACATCCGGATATTCTTGCGCAATTTCCTGACAGATCTTTCTCCAAAGTCTTGAAGTATCCAATACATTGGCTTTGTCAATAAGGGTCAGTTTTTTATTTCTCTTCTGAGCCTCCTGAAACGCCATATGGGCAATAGGAAGAATATCTTCACGGCTATATTTGCATACGTCATAAGCATAGGCTCCTTCAGGATCCGTAAATTTTTCACCAAAATAGATTCCACTTACCAATTCTCTGAAGATCTGAATATCTGCCCCTTCAATGATTTCTCTTTTAAGCGGACTTTTGTCAATCAGCGAAGAATAAGTTTTCAAAGGTCTGATGTTCGCAAATAAGCCCAGCTCTTTACGAAGTTTTAAAAGTCCCTGTTCGGGTCTTACTTTAGCTTCAGGGTTGTTATCGAAAACAGGATCACCGATTGCTCCAAAAAGAACGGCATCAGAATTTCTGCAGATCTTCAGCGTTTCTTCGGGTAAAGGATCTCCGGTTTTAAAAATAGCCTCTGCACCAATCAATCCATATTCAAACTTAAATTCATACTGAAAGACTTCAGCAATGACATCCAGTATTTTTATACTTTCTTTAATGATCTCAGGTCCAATTCCGTCTCCGGGAAGAACCGCAATTTTAAAATACTTGTCGCTCATTTTTCTTTTGTGTTTTTAATTCAAATTCTTGTATCACCTGTTTTCTGCTGATTAAAAAATCAATATCATCATAGCCGTTCAATAGGCATATTTTTTTGTAAGAATCAATTTCAAAGGTTTCGGTTGTATCTTTAAAGCTGATGGACTGCAGCTCTACATCAATGGCAATTTCATTATTTGGATTTTCAGTGATTCCTTCTAAAATTTCTTTTAAAAACTCTTCAGAAACCTTTACCGGAAGGAGCCCGTTATTTAAAGCATTTCCTTTAAAAATATCGGCAAAATAGCTTGAAACAATGACTTTAAAACCATAATCTGTTAAAGACCAGGCTGCATGTTCCCTGCTGCTTCCGCATCCAAAATTATTTCCTGCCACTAGGATTTCCCCTTCGAACTTTGGATTATTCAGCACAAAATCAGGATTAGGTTCTCCTGACTGGATATTGTACCTCCAATCTCTGAACAGATTTTCTCCAAATCCTTTTCGGTCTATGCTTTTTAGAAATCTGGCCGGAATAATCTGATCGGTATCTATATTTTCTGCCGGCAATGGTACTGCTCGGGATTTTAAAACAACTAATTTTTGCATGTACTTTTTAATCTGTTTAGTTTAAACTTTCAAAAGCAGAAATTCTGCCTTCTATGGCTGCTTTGGCAGCGGTAAGCGGGCTTGCAAGAATGGTTCTGGCTCCCTGTCCCTGCCTGCCTTCAAAGTTTCTGTTTGATGTGGATACACAATATTCCCCTTCCGGAATCTTATCATCATTCATGGCCAGACAAGCTGAACATCCGGGTTGACGGATCTGAAATCCGGCCTCATTGAAAATTTTATCCAAACCTTCTTCATAGATCTGTTTTACCACCTGCTGAGAACCCGGAACAATTAATGCCTGTACAGTTTCAGACTTGCTTTTTCCTTTGATATATTGAGCTGCAGACCGGAAATCCTCTATCCTTGCATTGGTGCAACTTCCGATGAATACATAATTAACTTTAATATGGGAGGGAGCCTGCCCTGCCTTTAATCCCATATAGCGTAAAGCTTTTTCTTCCGATTCATTCTGAGGAACCGGAATAAGCTCACGGATTGAGATCCCCATTCCTGGATTTGTTCCATAAGTGATCATGGGATAAATTTCTGAAGCATCAAATGTCAGTTCTTTATCAAAAACAGCTTCTTCATCTGTTTTTAAGCCTTTCCAATACGCTACTTTTTCTTGCCATTCTTCACCTTCCGGCGCAAAAGCTCTTCCTTTTACATACTCAAAAGTAGTTTCATCAGGAGCAATCATTCCTCCTCTGGCCCCCATTTCAATGCTCATATTACAAACAGTCATCCTTCCTTCCATAGACATTTCTTCAAATACGTTTCCGGCATATTCACAGAAATATCCCGTTCCGCCATCTGTTCCTATTTTTGAAATGATATAAAGAATCACATCTTTAGGCAGAACGTTTTCATTCAATCTGCCGTTTACGGTAATTCTCATCGACTTGGGCTTGTTGAGTAGGAGACATTGGCTTGCAAAAACCTGAGCTACCTGGCTTGTTCCTATTCCAAAAGCAATGGCCCCAAAAGCACCATGTGTGGAAGTATGGCTGTCTCCGCAAACAATACTCATACCCGGCTGGGTAATTCCTAATTCGGGAGCAATGATGTGAACAATCCCCTGATATTCGTGCCCAAGGCCGAACAGTTTTATGTTATTTTTCTCACAGTTTTCTGTCAGTTGCTGAACCTGATTTCTGGACAATTCATCCCTTATTGGTTCTTCCTGATGAAGGGTTGGTACGTTATGGTCAGCTGTTGCTACAATCTGTTCCGGTCGGAAAACTTCAAGATTTCTGGATTCAAGTTCTGCAAAAGCCTGAGGGCTGGTTACTTCATGAATCAGGTGTTTGTCAATATAAATAATCTGAGGTCCGTCCGGAATAGTTTCCACTACGTGGGCATCCCAAACTTTATCAAAAAGTGTTTTTTTATCGTTCTTCATTTTTATTTTATCTTGATTTTACATCAAACCTATCCTATTTTTCGGTTGAAAGTCTCTATAATTCTGCTTAAATCGTCGTTCCCAATCTCTTTTTTAAGATCTGCCACTTTTAAAAACTCCTGATACAGATAATCGAGTTCATTTTTAGTCACATCATAGCCAATATGTTTAAATCGGTAAGCCAATGCCGAACGTCCGCTTCTTGCCGTAAGAATAATGGAAGATGTACTTACTCCTACTTCCTCAGGATCAATGATTTCGTAAGTTTCTCTGTTTTTGATCACTCCGTCCTGGTGGATTCCTGAGCTGTGGGCAAATGCATTAGCTCCAACAATGGCTTTATTGGGCTGTACAGACATTCCCATAAGATCTGAGACCATCAGGCTCATCTCATTCAGCATTCTGGAGTTGACATCGGTATGAAGATTAAGATCTTTATGCTGTTTTAAAATCATGACGACCTCTTCCAAAGCGGTATTTCCGGCTCTCTCTCCTAAACCGTTGATTGTACATTCTATCTGACGTGCTCCGTTCATTACTCCTGCAATAGAATTAGCGGTTGCCAATCCTAAGTCATTGTGACAATGGCATGACAGCACTGCTTTTTCGATTCCTTTTACATTTTCACGCAAATATTTTATCTTCTGGCCGTATTCTTCAGGCAGGCAATATCCTGTTGTATCAGGAATATTCAAAACCGTAGCTCCAGCCTTAATCACGGCTTCACATACCTGAGCCAGATATTCATTATCGGTTCTCCCGGCGTCTTCTGCATAGAATTCAACATCTTCCACATAAGTTTTAGCATATCTTACCGCTTCAGCAGCACGTTCCAGAATATCTTCTTTTGTGGAGTTGAATTTATATCTGATGTGAGATTCGGAAGTTCCGATTCCCGTATGGATTCTCGGTCTTTTAGCAAATTTCAGTGCTTCAGCTGCTACATCTATGTCTTTTTTATTGGCTCTAGTGAGTCCACATACTTTAGCATTTTTTACGAGTTTTGAAATTTCTGAAACAGATTCAAAATCTCCGGGACTGGAAATTGGAAATCCTGCTTCAATGATATCAATCCCTAGCTTATCAAGCCTTTCAGCAATAATCAGTTTCTGTTCCGTATTCAGTTTACACCCCGGAACCTGCTCCCCATCTCTCAGTGTGGTATCAAAAATTTCAATTTTTTCGGAATTCATAAATGAAGTTTTTTACTTAATTTTGGTTCAAAACTACAGCTTGAAATATTTTCAGGGTTTTATATTTTGTAAAAAATACAATATTCAATAATGAAATAAACAACTGTATGTGTTTGATAATTAAAGTTTTAAATTATAAAAATTTACAATGGCAGAATTGCAGAAAGATTTCTTGTTTGTACTGGTAAAGTCATTGACCACCTCCGAAAAACGTCAGTTTAAGTTGTATGTCAACCGTCTCGGTATTAATGTAGATGCCAAATTTCTTCTTTTATTTTCAGAAATGGATAAGATGAAAGAGTACGATGAAAGCATTATCATCGAGAAAAAAATTTCAACGAAACAGCAGCTTTCCAATCTGAAGGCTCACCTCTATAAACAGATTCTGGTGAGTCTCCGCATGAACCCAAGCCACCAAAACTATAGAATTCAGCTTAGGGAGCAGCTCGACTTTGCCAATATCCTGTATCAGAAAGGTCTTTATAAGCAAGCTTTGAAAATACTGGACAAAACGAAGCAAAGTGCTCTGGAACTGGATGAGAAAAGTATAGCTTCCGAAATTATAGACCTCGAAAAAGTAATTGAATCTCAGTTTATTACCCGAAGTATCGAAGGACGCGCTGACGAATTGATCAGGCAATCTCAGGAGATAAGCAGACAGAACCGGTATACGACAAAGCTTTCCAATCTTTCACTGAAACTGTACAGTGAAATGCTTACTCATGGCTATATAAAAAATGATCTGGACAGAGAGGAAGTTCTTGAGTTTTTCAATTCCCAAATCAAAAATATCAGACTTGAAAAACTGAATTTCACCGAAAAACTATGGTACTTTAAAGCGCATGTGTGGAAAAACCAGCTGTTACAGGATTATAAATACACCCTGAAATATGCTTATCAGTGGGTAGACTTATTTCATAAAAATCCTGAAATGATCTATAGTCATCCGGTTTGGTATATTAAGGGAAATACATATCTGCTTAAAATTTTGTTTCTCTATGGAAATATAGATATTCTGGAAGACCATTTTGAAAGTTTTAATAAAGTAGTCAATGCCGAGAATTTTGCCCAAAACGAAAATCTTCAGTCGCTTATTTTTCTGACTCACTATAATACCTTGATGAATATTCATTTTGTAAAGGGCGAGTTTTTCACCGGGACAAAACTTATTCCTGAGATTGAACTAAAAATGGACAAGCTTCGGGAAAGAATTGATGAACACCATTTTATGATTCTTTATCTTAAGATGGCGGCGATGTTTTTTGGAAGTAAAATGTTTAAAAAATCCATTGATTACTCAATGAGGGTGATAGAATCAAAAGGAAATGTACAGGAAGATTTGCTGTTCCATACCCGGATTCTGATATTAATGGCTAAGTATGAATCAGGAAATGATGAAGATTATGATGAATTTGTGACTTCTACATTGAAATTTGCCAAAAAAATGAAGAAACCGGAAGTTTTCCATTTCGAAAGCATTGAATTTTTTAAAAATCTAAATAACCAGGTTTTAGATCAACAGCAAAAAGCTTTTAAAACTTTTGACAAAAAACTAGAAGAGTTTTCCAACAACGAATATTACAGAAGGTCATTATTTTATATCGATATTCACGGATGGATAAAATCTAAAGTTCAACATGTGGATGTCATTGAGATTATTAAGCAAAAAGTGAAATACAAAAGAAAAAGCTAACGGATCATTTGTACACCAACTTAAACTCAATGCAGACCATAGAGCGTTATAGAAGTCGATTTTGAGAGTTTGTATTCCTGCAGAATGATATTTCAGGTATCATTTTATTCAATGAGATCCACAGTATTTGCCATTCCGCAGGAATCTAAGTATAGCTATTATTTATACATATTTTCTATAAACTGTAAAGCATTCTTATGGCTGATTTTTTCTACCAGTTCGGCAGAGAATCTTTCTTCAATTTCTTTATTGATGGATGGATACACTGAGGCATTAGAATGTTCAGGAAAGAAAAACGGATGGCGGGGTGTATCCGGATGGTCTTTCCAGTAGAAATAGTCTGCTCCATATGCTATGCTGTCTGCTCCACCCAGATCAAGCCCATATTGGATGTGTTCATATAATCTTTCCGGCTCTTCAAGATCAACATAGTCTTTGATAAAGTTAAGCCCAATAAGTCCTTTTCTTCTGATGACTTCTTTAGCCAGTTCATCGGGAAGATTCCTGTTATTCTTATAAACACTTCTATAATTGGAGTGGCTAGCCAAAATAGGAATAGAATAATTTTTCTGATCGATATAGGTAAAGATATCATAAGCCAGCTGATCGCTTGTATGGGCCAGGTCTATGGCAATTTTTCTGTCAGCGATATAGTCGATTAATACTTTTCCATCGTCTTTTAACCCTGCTTCTGCATTATTCCCCCCTCCAAAACGGTTTTCTAAATGGTGAGTAATTCCAATATAGAATACTTTCTGTGTATTTTGTATTATATTTTCAAGCTTTTTAAACCCGGAGTCCAGGCTTTCATTTTCGTCACAGAAAGCTGATGCATTTTCAATGGAAGCAATAACTCCTACCCTGTCTTTGTTTTCAGACGATTGATAATTGTCGTCATTAAAAAGGAAAAAGTTTTCATTTTTAATGAGTTCTGAAAATAGTTGGCTTTGCTGTAGTCCATACCCTGTACTGCCTTCTCCCGTTCCGGCATATATGGCCATAACCTGGAGTTTTACATTTCCCTGCTTCAGATAAGGCAGTGAGCAGCCAATTTCTTTATCATCAAGGCTCACATTTGAATTGAGCAGATAATACAACAGATCGCAGTGCAGATCAATATTTATAGTATTCATAGTAGAAATTATATTGTGATTTTCATGTATTTATGATGAGGATTCATACCCCATCTCTATTTCTCTTATTTCCGGACCTTTAAAAATACTATTATTAATCAGTAAAAGTTATATTTTAAATGAGTTCACAACATTTAAAATATCTATTATTTTAATCTGTTTAATCAAAAATATTTTTGCAGATACAAAGCCTAATATACCATTTACAGGCATGAAACAGCATAATTTCCCCTGATGAAAAGCCGAAAGTAAAACTGAGTCCCTCCAAAACCGGTGAAATCTTTTACATTTTTATATTAATTATCATTCTAAATAGGTGCTGATGTAGTATTTTATCTAAAAAATGCGTATTTTTGCATCTTAAAATTTCTTAGTAAACAATGATAAAAATTACACTTCCAGACAGTAGTGTCAAAGAATTCGAGGGAGCAGTTACTCCCCTAGATGTGGCAAAATCTATAAGCGAGGGATTGGCTAGAAATACCATTTCCGCAATTGTTAATGACAAACAAGTAGAAATAACCACACCTATAACCACGGATTCTACGGTACAACTATTGACCTGGAATGATGATCTTGGAAAGAAAGCTTTCTGGCATTCTTCTGCGCACCTTTTGGCGCAGGCTATCCTTGAGTTTTATCCTAATGCTAAGTTGACTATCGGTCCGGCTATTGAAAGCGGGTTCTATTATGATGTTGATTTCGGGGATGAAAGCTTATCTGAAAAGGATTTTGAGAAAATTGAAAAGAAAGTTCTTGAAAATGCCAAGAAAGGGTCAACATTCTCTCTATACCCGGTTTCTAAAGATGAAGCTTTAAAAATCTACGCAGACAATCCTTATAAAGTAGAATTGATCTCTAATCTTAACGATGGAGAAATCACTTTTGTGACTCATGATAACTTTACGGACCTATGTCGTGGTGGACACATTCCTAACACAGGAATTGTAAAAGCTGTTAAGATTTTAAATGCAGCCGGAGCATACTGGAGAGGAAATGAAAAGAACCCTCAGCTAACAAGAGTATATGGTATTTCTTTCCCTAAACAGAAAGAACTTACTGAGTATCTTGAAAGACTAGAAGAAGCTAAAAGAAGAGATCACAGAAAATTAGGTAAAGAACTTGGGATTTTTGCATTTTCTGAAAAAGTAGGAGCCGGTCTTCCGTTATGGTTACCAAAAGGGACTGCTTTAAGAAGAAAATTGGAGAATTTCCTTAGTGATGCTCAGAAAAAAGGAGGTTATGAATTTGTAATGTCTCCACATATCGGAGCCAAAGAACTCTATGTAACTTCAGGACACTGGGATAAATATGGAGCAGACAGCTTCCAGCCGATCAAAACACCTAACGAAGGAGAAGAGTTTTTATTGAAGCCAATGAACTGCCCGCATCACTGTGAGATTTATAAAACTTCACAATGGAGCTACAGAGATCTTCCTAAAAGATATGCAGAATTTGGAACGGTTTACAGATATGAGCAAAGTGGAGAACTTCACGGATTGACAAGAGTTCGTGGATTTACTCAGGATGATGCTCACCTTTTCTGTACTCCGGATCAGCTTTCTGAAGAATTTGAAAAAGTAATTGATTTAACTCTGTATGTATTTAAATCTTTAGGATTTGAAGATTTTGTAACACAGGTTTCCTTAAGAGATCCTGAAAACAGAGAGAAATATATCGGTTCTGATGAGAACTGGGAAAAGGCGGAAAGTGCCATTATCAATGCGGCTCAGAAAAAAGGTCTGAAAACGGTTGTTGAATATGGTGAGGCTGCGTTCTATGGTCCTAAACTTGACTTCATGGTTAAGGATGCTTTAGGAAGAAAATGGCAGTTGGGAACAATTCAGGTAGATTATAACCTACCGGAAAGATTTGATCTTCACTATATTGGAAACGATAATGAAAAGCACAGGCCGGTAATGATTCACAGAGCTCCTTTCGGTTCTATGGAACGTTTTATTGCGATTTTATTAGAAAATACTGCAGGAGACTTCCCATTATGGTTAAGCCCTGATCAGTTTATTATTCTACCAATCAGTGAAAAATATGTAGATTATGCAAAAAAAGTTTCACAATTTTTGGAAAATCACGATATTAGCGGTCAGATTGATGACAGAAATGAGAAGACGGGTAAAAAGATCCGTGATGCTGAATTGAAAAAGATCCCGTTCATGCTTGTTATAGGAGAAAATGAAGAAAATGAAGGAACTATTTCTGTAAGAAGACGTGGTGAAGGAGATCTTGGAGTAATGAAAATGGAGGATTTCGTTTCTTACTTCAAAAAAGAAGCAGCAATATAAATTTAAAATGAAAAGATGGAAGGGTTCAAAAAATGAATGGAATCTTTCGATCTTGATATCTTTAAATCAATTAAATTAAGTAATTAACCAATAAAATTATAATACAATAGCACAAAGATTTAACAACAGGGGCCCACAAAGACGTCCTGTACAAGAGGACTTACACTTAATCAACGATAAAATTCGTGTGAGAGAGCTTCGTTTGGTGGGCGATAACGTAGAGCCGGGAATTTATCCAATTGACAAAGCAAGACAAATTGCTGCGGACCAGGAATTGGATTTAGTAGTAATTTCTGATAAGGCTGAACCTTTCATTGCAAGAATATTAGAATACAAGAAGTTTCTATATGAGCAAAAGAAAAAACAAAAGGAATTAAAAGCTAAGCAAGTAAAAGTAGTTGTGAAGGAAATCCGTTTTGGACCACAGACAGATGATCACGATTATGAATTTAAGAAAAAGCATGCTGAGAAGTTTCTTGAAGAAGGTTCAAAATTGAAAACCTACGTATTTTTTAAAGGACGTTCGATTATCTTTAAAGATCAGGGTGAAATCTTACTTTTAAAACTGGCTCAGGAACTGGAGCATGTTGGTAAAGTAGATCAGTTACCTAAGCTTGAAGGAAAAAGGATGATTATGATGATGAGTCCTAAAAAACCAGCAAAATAATTAAGTCATTTATCTTAATATAAAAACCTCAAATTACTTTGAGGTTTTTTTATAATAAAATTTTCATGGATAAGTTTTATGAGACATAGGAAGAGATCATTGATGCGGATCAATCGTCAAAGTTGGGGAGACTAACCTGTGCAGTGTACTTCATACAAAGGTTTAGTATCTGATGCTATATGTGTAAGAGGCAGCTTTATTGGCTCCTACCTACCTGTATAGCTTACTTACAAATAAAATGACTATATATATGATTTTGTGTTTTTATACAAGCAGATCATTTTATATGTACGTTTCTTTCGAATACCTAAAGATCCTCCCTCAACTTTTAAGACTGACCCGTTGATCCATACTACTCTCCTGTTAGGATCAACTGTTCATCTTCAAAAATAGATATATGCGGTTGTATTATCCTTCAAAATCACCACAGTCGTGTTCTTTGAAAAGCGGTAACGCTTTTTTGGTGGTAAAATATCTGGATACTCTTTTATTATGTAATTCCAGCTTTTCACCTTCTACGACCAATTCGTAGACGGGTGCTTTATCTATTTGCGTTACAGTATAAGTTCTTTCAGCTGTTTTTAAAACGGTTTTGCTTCCTTCGGTAGAGAATGAGAACTTATCAATTTTAAAAGTATCATTTTCATCACAGATATTGGTCCATACCATTTTATCTTTTGTCACAGATAAGCTTGCTAAATCGCATGAATAACAGTTACCCGAGAACTCTATACCATATTTTTCATACCCATCGGTACTTTTGCTATTCAATACATCAATGGGAACTAACGCTGAAAGATCACCTGATATATCGGGCTTTGAGATATTATCATTTACCGGACCGGAAGGAGGAACAGTATCTTTTTTTATCTCCGTAGATACTACTTTATCTCCTTTTTTTTCTGTGGCAGGTGAACAGGAGGCTAGCAAAACTATTACAACTGAGCAACTGGTTATTACCTTTTTCATCTTTATTACAATAATTTACAGTACTTTATTTATCTGATGCAAAATTGCCTAAAATTTGCTGTTCAATATATCCCTGTTTTCAGCCATTTATTCCCCATATTCAGCAGTTTTGTTGGTCGCTATGGGGAATACAGATACCTTTGGCCAAAAATATAGAAAATGAAAAACTCATATCAGTTCTTTATATCATCTATGGTCGCTGTTTTTGTGGGATGTAATCAGCAAAATAAAACGCCGGAAACTCACAAAGCGGAAACGGGAGTTACACAGAAAAACATAACATTTGCAGATTTCAAAAAGATAAAAGGGGTAGATAATGTACAGGATGTCCCCTTTCAATTATTTACCAGGCTGGATTCTGTAAGGTTTTTTGTAGCTCCAGATAAAGATGCAGGGCATTTGAAAATAGCTTACAATAAACTGGATAATTATTATGGATTTGAAGAGTTTGATGACTTCTACTCTATTCATTACAGCATTAATAATAATATTTCGAACAGCATTGAAGCTTTTGTTTTGAAATCAGAATTCACGGCAGCATTTGACTTGACTTTACAAGGTGTTGATCTTTACGAGATCAGAAGCAGTGTATTTAAAAAGTCTCAGGACTTAAAAAATAAATCGTTCAGTACGTATGGTACCATAACGGAAGTCTCTGAACAGGAATTTAAAACAGCCTCTAACAAACGAATCGATGAAGCTTTAATAAAAGATCCACATGTGATCCTGGAAGGCAATAAATGGCTGTACATCAATAGCACAACAGAAAAAAAACTGATTACGGAACATGAGAATGTATCTACAGAAGACGGACTCTTATCCTATGAATATATAGGAGTATCCCCTTACCTGTATTTACAGGTTTTCAAAGAAAGCTCAATGGAGACTTCAGATACGTATTATTCTTTTTATAATGTAAAATCTACAGCCAATTTTCAACTCTTTACAGCGGGTTATCCACAGATTCTTCCCAAGAAAAACTGGATTTCCTATATTGTTTCAAACAATGATGTGGGAAGTGATTTTGCAATCAGTACATATGTAGCAGAAAGCTATAATCTTGAAGACCTTTTGTATGTCAATTTTACTAAGTTCAAAATAGCCGATGGCACAAAAGCTTTTTGGGCGGATGATGAAACCTTTTATGCCGAAGTTTATCCTACCAATTCAGCTTCATCAAATGGCAAAAAGCAAAAAGCGGCTTTCATAAAAATTAAGCTGAAGGCTGATCTGTTTCGAATGAAAAAAAAGTATTATAACCCTTATAGCAATTGGCCCAACTAGGAAAGAAGTAAGATAAAAACCCCTGAAACCAGCCAGTGTTTATGGAGGTAAAGTACAATATCTTTGCAGCAGTTATTTAAAGATATACAATGAAAAAAATAAGTTTAACCATTCTTTTTTCTTTACTCAGCTTAATGGCTTTTGCACAATCGTTAAAAGTAGTTATTAAACAGGACGGAAAAGTAATTGAACCGGTCAATGATGTTTATGATCTGAAAAAGTCACCTTTTATATTTGAGTTTACGGCTTCCAATCTTGAAGGTTTTTTAGTGGGAGCAACGACCAATAAGGATATTTATGCAGGGGCTCTAGGACTTTTCAATACTGAAGTTCCCTGGTTTCAAAGTACAGGTATGGCAGAGGAACTGTATAACAAGGACAAAGAACTGTTTTTAATGGATCAGGCACCATCATATTGGTATTATACAGATGCAAAAGATCACAGATTTGATAAAACCCCTAAAGGAAACTCAAAACAATGGACGGCTACGCGTACTATTACGAGGCTTTATGACATCATGGTGGCCCAGCCTGTCAATTTAAAAGATTTTGACGAAAGAGTCTATCTATTCATGTATGAGCCGGTATATAACGACGAATATGATTTAACAGGAAAGAAAAATCTGTTCCAGGCTGTGCTGAGATTCAAAGATTAATAATTGAACACCTAATTTTAAATTTATATAGAAAAGGTCTGCTTTTACGATGTAAGCAGACCTTTTTGCTGGTATGAATATGAATCAGTTTCCAAAAATTGAATGCAAATTATTTACGCTGAATTTTATAGACGCAAAGGTTTTATTTTTAGTAATGTATTATTTTAAGGGAGCAAAGCAGTGAATTAATAAAATTGATTCTTTTTAAGCGAACGTTTAGCCAGCAGCTTTGCTACCCATTATTCGATGATCAAACCGTGTTCTATGGCCAGTTTAATAGCTGAACTAAGATTAATTTTGATAAGATTTTTTCGGTGACTTTGTTTGACCTTTCCAACCCTACTACAGCCAACGTGTTAGTTTTTCAACCTGAAAGTACTTCTCTTATTTTCTTTTATCGGTTGATAAAATAGCATAACCATAATTATCTGACCACCCAGATTGTAAAGGAAGTAATTTTCGGGTATGCGCTTCTCTTAGCATGCCGACTTTTTCTAAAACACTTATGGAGCCAATATTCTCAACTGCACAGCCAGCTTCTATCCTGTGAAGTTTCAAATTTTCAAAACCGAAATCCAGTATTTTATTTACACTTTCTGTTGCATATCCTTGATTCCAAAATTTATAATGGAGCTGAAACCAGATTTCAGCGTTTTTATAATGTTCTTTTCCCAAATTAATTCCAATTAATCCAATAAATGTATCTTCATTAATCAAATTAACTGCGAATGTCAATTTTTTGGCTTTTTCCTTATTGTTTTCCATCATCCATTTTTTCACCTTTTCTTCGGTTTCCTGAATGTTTTTTGGGACTTCTGAAGTATTAAACCGGGCCGTTTCTTCTAAGGATTGCAATTCGAAAATGTTTTCAATATCATTTGCTGAGATAAGATTTAACTGTAATCTTTCTGTTCGTAAATTTATGTTCATGTTTGTTTTCTAATGTTATACATGCCATTTTTATAAAATGTGACACCGCGTAAAAAGCACTAACCAAATTGAACGAAATTTAGTTTCACCTCAAACCCTATCTGATTTTTATTTTATAAATGCCTTGTATTTCCGATGAAACGAACTTACAAAAAAAATGATGGAATGGAAAACAGTGACAGCTCAGAAACCGGAATATTTCAATTTACAACTCCTGGTTGTCTCTGTACCTCAATCTTACTGACACCTATAGAAAAAATCAACTAGAACATGATAAAAATACTGTTCATACGGCCAGTACTGGAGCAATGAGAATATGATGTAACAGGAAAGAAAAAGGTCTGCTTACGTTGTAAAAGCAGACCTTTTTGCTGGATGATATGTTATTCGATAATCAATCCGTATTCTATGGCTAGTTTAATAGCTGAACTAAGATTAGACGTTTGAAATTTTTCGATAAGATTTTTTCGGTGACTTTCTACGGTGTGTGGACTGATAAAAAGCTTTTCCGCCATTTGATTGGTGGTAAGTCCTTTCGCTGCTTCGGCTAAGATTTCTTTTTCTCTTCGCGTTAATTTTGGAACCTGGTGTAAGCCATCCGATGATTTCTTCTCCAAAACAGACCTGGTTTGTGAGCATAAGAATCGGTCACCGGAATAGACGGTACTGATACCTTCCAGAATTTCGGAAACTGAAGCATTTTTTTGAATATACCCCAAAGCACCTTCGGACAAGGTACTGTTAATCACGGGCAGTTCATTGTGAACGCTAAGCATAATAATCTGAAGGTTTTCGTACTTCTTCTTTAAAGGTTGTATAAGTTCTATGCTGTTGGTATCTACCAGATTGATGTCCAGCAGCAAAATATCGACAGCTTGTTTTGCCAGGCCGGCATTCATTTCTGAAACGCTTTTGAAACAATCTACAACATCTATCGTATCGCTGTTTCCTAAAATATTTTTCAACCCTTCTAATAGAAGTGGATGATCATCTGTTATGGCTACTTTTATCATGTCTAATGAATAGGAATTTGAAGTTCTATACTGGTCCCAATATTTTGTTCGGAGGTGATATTCATCGTTCCTTTTAAAAACTGGACTCTTGATTCTATATTGTGAAACCCTGCTGTTTTTCTTACGTTTAAGCCTGTAAGGTCAAAACCTTTGCCGTTGTCTTCAACTGTAAGATTCAATACATTTTCTTCTTCACTTATCTGAATAATAATTTCGGAAGTATCAGCATGTTTTATGGCATTGTTCACCAATTCCTGGATGATTCTGTATAGGATCAGTTGCTTTTCCTCTGATATGGAATTGGTGTAATTGATAAATTCTGTGTGGATCTCTAATGTGCTATTGGACACGCGGGAAGCAAACTCCTGAATGGCGACTTCCAACCCATATTTCATTAGTAGATCGGGCATTAAATTATGTGCTACACGTCTCAGCTCCTCTACAGCACCATCAATCTGGGTAATGGATTTTGAAATTTCATGTTCTATACTTTCGGATTTGTGAGGGTCTAAAGAAGACAGCTGAAGTTTGGTTCCTGAAAGCAAGCCGCCCAATCCATCATGAAGATCACGGGCTAAACGGCCACGTTCCTGTTCCTGCCCTTCCAACAACGCTGTAAGTGTGGATATTTTTGAATTTTGTTTCTCTTTCTCCATAGCTAAAGCATGCAATTCGTCTCTTTGCTTCATTGATTTTGCACGTTGTTTATACGCATACAGCAGTAAGATGATCAAAACGATAAAAATGAAAATAAAAACAATGTAATAGGTATTGATCTTTTCTTTGAACGTCAACAGCTTTTTAAAGTTGTTGATATCATTGTTTTTCTGTTCGGTTTCTAACTTTGCCAACCGAAGTTGCTGTTCTTTTTTCTCCGATTCCAATTCTGAAAACTTCAGTCGCTCTCGTTGATTTTCTTCCACTAATTTTAAGTTGTTATAAACCTGCTCACGTTGTGCCCGCACTATGTTGATCAACTTAATTTGCTGTGCTTTTTTATCACTTTCCAGCTGTAATTTTATATACTTCTGTTCCTGCCGTTCTTTGTCGAACTGAGATTCTAACCTTTTGGTAATATCCAGTTTTTCCTGATCATAAATACTTTTGTATTTGTTGACATAACTTTTATAATAATTAAGGGCTTCTTTGTAATTGCCTTGCTCTTCGCTAAGTTGGGATAAAGATTCAAGAATAGATAATTCTATATTATGATCTCTAACTGGGCTTTTTCCGATTTCCATAGAAGCTTTCAGAAAGTAAGATTTTGCTAAATCATAGTCTTTATCCTGTACAGCTAACTCTGCCAAAATACCAAATGAGGAAGCTATATGAATGGCGTCACCGGTTTCCAGGCTCACGGTATTGGCTAATTGAGCATATTTCATCGCCTTATCTTTATCAAAACCAGTATACAGATTGGCTAAATTGATGGCTGCATAGGAAAGGTTCGTCTTGTTGAGCATAGCCTCTTTATTCTTATTGAAAGTCGCAATAGACTGCAAATAATACTGTTCTGCTTTATTTCTCAACCCTACATCCGATGGATTTTGACCGTATTTTTGTTCATATACATACCCCATCCGCATATAGGCATCGAAGATAAGGTTGGGGTCATGCTGTTTGGAGGCCAGCAACAAAAACTGCTTACTGTATTTTTCTTCCAGCTGGTATTCATTCAGGTTGGAATAAATAGTGGATAATTCTTTGGCTGTATTACCAAATCTTCCGTACAGTGTAGAAGTCGTTGGTGAGTTTTCGTAGTATTGAATAGCTTTCAGATAAGCGGCAACCGCATCAGTCGTTTTATTATTACGTATCAGAATCCACCCTTTTGCATATTGAAAATAACCTTTAGCTTCGTTACTGTTCGTTTTTAAGCTATACACATTGGCCATGTCAAGACTTTTCAAAGCTTCAGTTCCTTTGTTATCAAGTCGATAATTCATAGCTTGAACAGCATACAAGATGGTGGCATATTTCCCATCAGCTTGTTTTCTAGCAATGGAAATACTGGTTTCCAAAACCTGGTAAGATTTTGATTTTAAGTTATGTAAAAATAATGCTTTCGCGTATTTGGGAGCCAGATCCAACTGCTCTATTGTTTTATTTGAAGCATTGTTATATTCCCTCTCTAATTGGCTTACAACATCCTGTGCCTGAGCAAAAAAAGAACAAATAAACAAAGTAAATATAAATAACAACCTGTACATCAAACCCTTAACTCTATTAAATTTTATTATTGTAAAGAACGTAAATATAGGCAAAATACCAGCTAGTCTATTTCGAAACCATGCTGTTCAGCGAAAGATTTCCACTTCTGAAATTTCTTATCATTTTTAAATGTCGGATCTTCTCCATAGAAGTATACCAGGCGTTGCGTGGCATATTCATAGGCGCTGTAAGCATTAGCTTGCTCGTAGTACTTAATGGCTTTTTTCAAATCTGATTGTATACCCATCCCATGTTCGTAGATAATGCCATAATAGATGCCTGAATAAGACTGATCATAGTCTTTCTTCAGATACACCAAAAGATTTTTATAATCTCTTAACTGATAATAGATTTCTGAAATTTTATCGTAATTATAGTAGTATTTTTTCTCAGCCTTTTGATAAAAATCCAAAGCTTTATCGTAATCCTGTATGACATCCTCTCCGAAATAATACAGATCCCCAAGGTTGGCTAGCGCCATTCCGTCACCAAGCTCAGCACTTTTCTCGTAGGCCCGAATCGCTTTTTTGATATTCAAAGAATACCCTATTCCATTGTGATACAAAGCGCCTATATTATTCCAGGCTACGGGATGATTTTGTTGTGCTGCTTTCTCGTAACAGTCAATCCCTTTCTGTGGGTCAAACAACACTTCAATTTCAGGATCGGTGAATAATATACCCATTTCTACCCAGCTATCGATGTCGTTTCTTTGAGCAGATAATTCAAACAGGCGCAATGCCTCCTTATAATTTTGATTTTCCTTTGCGTCAAAAGCCATTTTTTTAATGATTTCAACATCCATGAACTGTTCGGAATTGCTGCCGGCACTATCTTTCCAACGAGTATAAAAGGAATTAAAGTATTCTAAGTCTTTTCCCCGAAATGAATACCGATCCAGATAAATAGATCCATACTCAGCCACCTCCACCACCTGAATGCTTCTGTCTTCATTGATTCTCAACATATGTTCACCCTGATACAGAAACAGCAAGCCTTCATCGGCTCTATAATTCAAAGGATTAGAAATATAATCATATAATTTTTCTGACAAAGCATTTTCAAAATCAAACAATTGATACCCTTCTTTCTTTTGAACCGATAAAAACCCATTTTCCAAATAATGGATCTTTTTAATTTCAGAATGAGGAGTAATTAACCAACTCTCATTGTCTGCATCGAAAAGTCCCAATCCGTTTTGGACTTCCAGGGTAAACACATTGTTTTTATATCCGATACTCGATTCTGCTTTTACTTTGGTAATGTGTTCATTTTCTAACAGAAACTGATGTTTTAAGGTATTATAAATCTTCCAGTTTTTGTCTTTGCGAACCGCCAGTGTTTCAAAATTATCTATTAAAATCAGTTGATCAGCTTTATCGATTATAAGATTACCCTTTTCATCTATCAGTCTGCCTTTTTTGTCAAATTTATTCGGTTTGATCCAGAAACAGGTACTGGCATTTAGGATACTATCTTCTACAAAATCACCCAGATAATTTCCTTCTTTCGTATAATATCTACGCTTGCGGGTTCCTTTTTGTCTGGTAAAAAACAATTCCGGAAAGTAATCATATTCATAAGGCGTTTCACTGTCAACGGGAAGAAGAAGTCTGCTTTCATCGTCATAAACTCCGAATTTCCCATCTTTTTCTACCCCTAAAAATCCATAGGTCAGTTTTTCGATTGTGCCATAATCAGCAGGAACCAACCAGGTTTTTGAATAAACTTTTAAAATCCCTGATTTGCCGTTCACTTTGACCTCTCCTAAAGGTTCCTGTGCAAAATCGAACACATCAAAAGCATCTTCATATATTGGAGGAACCAATTCTTTTCCGTCACTCTGCAGGTAACCGAACCGCTCACCTTTTTGAATTACTGATATGCCGTAATTATAGTCTGCTTCAAAAATTTCATCATATATGGCCGGAGCTAAAATAGCGCCTTTTGCGTCCTTCAGTCCAAATTTTCCACTTTCTTCAAATACAGAAGATGCTACTTTCTTATAAGCAAGCTCCTCAAAATAGCCCAATCCGTAATTGATCCAGTCGGTTTGTAAAATATCGAGAAATGACGAGTAACCGTATGGTGAAAACAAAGAGTCTAATAATGAAAGATTCTGAGTTTCTACTGCTTTTTTATACAGTTTATTTTTCTGCTGAATCTCTACCAGCCATTCCTTAGCCTGTACTTTATGCTTTTCTTCGTTCATATTAAACACATCCGTTGCATCCAGTACGAAGGAATCATACGGTAATGCTTCCAGGAACTCAAACATTGTATTGACAGGTTCGTAGTAAGCTTTTTTGTAGTGCAATTGGTAGGTATCAGCCAGTAAATTGAAGAAGTAGCGCAGGCGAATAATTCCCTGTTCTTTGTTAGAGAAAAACTCAACGCCTTCCACTTTGATGTCTTCTGCAATAAGTGGGTACAGCAATAATGGAATTTCATAGTTCCACTCGCCTAAATAGGTATCGAACGATTGATTTGTTTTCTGATCGTAATTGTATAGATAAATACGGTGTGCCATATAGATATACTATGTGTGGTTTTAACAGTTATAATACGCTTCAGGAATTTCAACTGATTTTTTTGTCATTTGCTCCAATTGCCCAGCAAACTGGTCGAAGAAATAAGTGTCTTCTATAAAAACATACAGATAATCTTCGGTTGTAAGATGAACCATAAAATCGGCATATCCGGATCCTTTTGCGGGAAGAACATTCTGAAGTGTAAAATATGTAATTTTTTCAAGGTCTAAAATCAATGCTGTATCTGTTCCTGCAAATCCAATTTTATGATTAACACTGTCGAGCCAGATACCACTTTTCTCTTTCAATAATTCTTTTACTTTTAGTGGAATATGCTTTACTCCATCATGATCAATATATTTAACATTTATATCTAATTTATTGGGGAATGATAGTAATCCGGATATTTCCATCACTTCTTCATATTCTTTATTTTCTAAAAAAGACTTGTATTCACGCTTGTTATAGAAATGAAGCGATGTACTTCCATCGTCATAAGCATACTCTTCATCATAGGTATAACAAATAGAAGCATTTATACCATTGGCCAAAGCAAATTGCAGATAACACTGGTCATCTCTTTCATAACCGTATTGATTAATATCAACATCGTCATCAATCCAGAGTTCGCGTAGTTTTTTGTAGCTTTTATCGGTATTGGTTTCATCATACAGATCTACAAAAAACTCCTGTACAGGACGATTAGTACTGACGTTGTCTGCATACACCTCCAATTGATCAATAAGGATACCTTCTATTCTGACCGGATATTTGAATCTTAAATATTGAGCGCCAAAATCGGTAAAATAAGCTTCTATACAACCCAATGCTTCCAATTGCTCGTAAGTAGTGTCCCAGGATATCATCTGTTTAGGCTCTGTATATACCTCGTAGCCAAAATCACCATCATTCAGATACTCGTCCAGGATCTGGTAATTCTGAGGCATTTTTTTTGCCCAAATTTTCACTTTCTCATCTTCTTTTCTAGCTTTACATACGGCAAAAAAAGTTTCGTCATCAAAACGAAATCTATCCGACAGTTTGTGATACACTTCTCCAAACCCCTGTAATTCAGTAGATATATAGTGTTGATGATCTGCAAAAACAAACAAAAAAGGCACATTTCCTAAAATCTGTGCGTAAGCATATTTTAATGACTGAATGTTTGCATTCTCAACATTACCATGATCTTTATAAAAAAGTATATCTCCTTCTATCCAGATTTCTTTATTTTCCATTTACTGTTTCTCTTACTATATTTCACAAAGTTGAATTTTCTGTCAGATTAAGTGTATTCTAAACAAATGACGGCTTTTTTAAGCTCTTTGTCATAAAATAAATATAACAGATCTGCTGCTGAATTCTGGAAATCATAGCCTTCCATACATCCGATATAATCCATCAATGTATCATCATTTTTATAAGGTTTCTCAATCAGGTTATCTGCACCAAAGTGAGTTTCTTCTACAGGAAGAGAGGCGGTATTCAGCTCATCAAAAACCTCATACACTTTCTTTTGCAAACGTTCCTCTGCATATTCTGAGTAATCATCTTTCTCCAGATCTTCAACCGTAAGCTTACGCAAACGTTCTAAACGACGGATATCATCTACCATTAAACCTGGCCGATAACTGTCTTTATCATAAAGCTTATTGTGTTTTTGGTAATATTCTTTTTTCAATTGATACATGGCTTCATTCATATTGTATTCAATTTCTAAATCGGAATAACTGTTCCCATAATCTTCCGGAGAGATCTCGGTATGGGCTGAAAAATAGTTCCAGTCTGCATCAAATTTGTATTTGCCTTCCATTACATCAAAACCAAACATATCTGCTTTGGTATATTCTGTATGATATTCCGGTTTATTTTCCCCAACACAGCCATCGTAAATTTCCTTTACAGAAACAATATGAAGCCATTGATCTTCTGAGGGATTAATAATTTTTAAATTAATTGAACAAATGGGAAGAAAATATTTTTTATGATTTTCGATATCATCATAAAATACGTCTTCATATTCCGGGAAAATCTTTATTAAATCTGTCATATTATTTTCTTAAGTCTGTTTAAATGTTACCACAAAAGTCACAAAAGATTTTTAAACACTTAAGCTATTTAAGTTATATACTTTGTGTATAAGAAGTACCCTAAAGTTTTGTTGAAAATCAAAGATTTTCATCTTATGTGAACTTAATTGTGGTAAAATCCTTTTCGCCTATCTTCCATATCATACTGAAATTTGACATTTGAAACTTCTTCTTATTAAATCTATCATTTTATTTTCTTATAAGTTTTAGCTGTTCTCCTTCTTTTGCAAGGTTAAAAGACATGACTTTGGATGGTTTGAATGTTTGTGTAGGCACGTCACAAAATTCAGATTTTCTAATGCTATCGACTTCCATTTTTATCTGGTTAGCTTCCGTAAAATAATATCTGCCATGTATCTCTGTGAAGCAATCGTTTCCACATTGCCATGCATCATAGCTTTTGAATTTTTCTTCATCCAAAAATTTTACCGCGTGAAAGTTGAAGATCAATGCAGTATCTCTTGGAGACATATAATAGATTTTTCCACCATCCGGAATAATAAGTCCTCCTTCATTCACAATCCACTCCGTATTTTTCAAATAATTCGGGAAATTTGTTTTTTTTCTTTCAGAATCTTTGCAACTTAAGGTCATTACCAA
This sequence comes from Chryseobacterium rhizosphaerae, assembly GCF_003385455.1. Lineage (GTDB taxonomy): Bacteria > Bacteroidota > Bacteroidia > Flavobacteriales > Weeksellaceae > Chryseobacterium > Chryseobacterium rhizosphaerae. The sequence continues at coordinate 195,251 of NZ_QNUF01000007.1, forward strand.
AATGATGCTCAAAAATGAGAAAACAAAAGTATTTTTCATTGTAGCTTAGTTTATCATTGCTTATTCAGTTTTCTCCAAAGCCCATATTATCATTTTCAAGTATTTAAATTTTGGGAAAGAAATTAAAGCTCTGTTGGGCAAGAAGCTTTGGTTTTGTCGCTGATGTATCATTGATCCGTTCTTCATATAATTCTATTCTTATGATTTTAATATCATTAGGTATTTTATAGGTTTCATCTTTTGTGTAATTATATCCCAGCACATCAGCATTTTCTTTACCAAGAACTTTTTTGATTTCCACGTAATACTTCAGCGTAACAGTATTCCCACTTTGCGCTCCCCTTTCAAAACGAATTTTTCTCACCTTATGAATGGAATGTCCACTGGAACTGATATTTCCCTGTATACAAAATGTAAGTGTTCCGGCATTTTTGGAAAGCATAAAAATGAGGGGATCAAGGCGTTCAGTAACTTCCTTTCGAGTGGTATATGTATGTGTTTTACCTGTTTCAGGAATTTCTTTTGTAACCTGTTTGGGCTCACTATAAATACTGGAAATTTTTAATTTTTGAGCATTTGTTTTACAACCAGATATCACTAAAAATGAAGTTAAAATCATGAGGTTTTTCACCGCTTTATTTTTAAATAAAGATAATTAAAGGAGGCGGACATAAATATCCCTGATAATGGTGGTTTTTTAAAAGCTCTGGTTTATTTCTTTTTTGGCATCTTTCAACAGTTTTTCCGCTTTCAGTCTTATTTCTTTAGGCAATAATCTGAAATTCTCATCCTTTACTTCCTGATACTGATCTTCTTCCTGAAATGGAATCCAGCCGGTAATTTTTGATTTCGAAAATGTCTTCTCACCTAAACTTGTATATACAATCACTTTCAATGGTTTGGCATCCAATCCGTCTGATTCTTCAAAATAAGTAAGATAAAACTCAGGAAAACCATCTTTGTCTGCATCTCCAATTTCACAGAAGTTAATCATGTACCGAGGCTGCGCCAATCCTGCTGCAAAATCTTTAAAGGTTATTTTTGGAAGTAATCCACCATGGTCCTCCAGAAAAATACCTGAGTGCAAATCTTTTGGATTTTCACCCAAATAAGTAGGATTTTTAGCTTTGCTTTCGTTCAAAAACCAAATATAACTTCCATGATTAGGGACAAATGATTGTACAATCATTACCGGATTTCCTGATAATGGATTTCCAACCTCTTCCATAATCTCCTTGTATTTTTTATCTGAAGAAAAATATACTCCTGTCCTCATTTGAGCAAATGATAGTACACTCACAATACAAGCAGCAACAGGTAATAGCTTTCTAAAAGTCATAGTTTTTCAATGTATTATTTAATTCTCTTTGTATTCTTTTCCGGAATAAATATCAATATAATAATATATATTTTCCCTTGAATTAAGTTGAACAGTTACCAGCCCATCCGAATTAATAGACCTGTACCCTTTTGATCCGATATTCTTTTTATTCTTCTGATCATAAAGTATGTACAGACCGTCTTCCTCTTTTTGCAGCGCATACATCTGTTTTTCCGCATCCAAGACTGAGATGTCATGGTATTCAGGTTTTATCTCCCAAATCTTTGTTTTGCTATTCCACAGTCCCATGGTTCTCAATTTTTTTTCATCTTCTATTCGGATAAAGTATGTATCATTCATGCCTTGATAAGAATTTATCTTTCCAAATTTCCAGTTTTTGTCAATGAACTGGGTGGGTAAGATCATTTTTCTATCGGGCCAAACCATATTTCCAACCTGATCCAGAACTTTAAAGCTGTATGTATCAATGGAATCTGTCACATTTCCTTTGGTATCAATATACAGCCAGTCATACGCCCAAATATCGTGATCATAATTAAAAACACCCAACAGAAAATAAGGTGAATTGGTTATAGAATACACCAAAGAAGTTTTTTTGATGAAATCAATCTGCGAAGCTGTTGCTTTTATAATTTCTTTAGGAAACACTTTTTCGTATTGTGGAAAAGGGTAAACATCATTGGTCTTACTATCTAGTAAAAGCTTTGGGATTTCCGGCTCATAACGTTCTTTATTAATATCTTTCAGTAGTATAGTTTCCCTCCCAAATTGAAGTGAAAGAGTTTCAGTACCTTTCAATCCGCTGTGAATAGCTTTTTTCTGCCCCAGTTCATACATTGAAAAATTGACATTTGAAGATTTGAGAAATCGTTTGTTCTCTAACAACTCAGCAATATTATTTTCGATTTTACTTAAACCATTTTTTTTGATTTCATAAAGAGTTCCATTCCAAAATAGGTGGCTTTCATCTACAGCAATACAATCGAGATAATAATTATCCTCTAAGTAGGGAATGTCTTCATGAAGTAAGACTTGTTTACTTTCTAAAATTCCAATCTCTATTTTATGATAAGTCTGTTCTTTTTTAATGCCACTTCCCATGATATTCCAGTCCCATTTCCAGACAGGCATTTTCTTTTCATATTCAATATCTCTTTTATAAAAGGTAAGTCCATTTACTACATTTAAATTGATTTCGCTGGTTGAAAAATCCAAAACAGTTTTTCCATTTCCATCGATGACTGCATATTCATTTTTTCCATTTCCAACAACGGCAAAACCTGTAGCGGTAAAAACTGATGCACTTCGAAATTTTTGATTCGTAACAGGTTTTAAGCTTGTTTTATCTACATAGACAAAATCATTCTGCCCGGTTAAAAACGGAATGGCATGTGTTGCCTTGGGTTTTGAAGGAATCCATGGAGAGTTATCTTTCCTTTCCTGTGTGCACGCTGTCACTGAAGTCAACATACAAAATATACTGAATGCTATTATTTTCATACTTCAAAATTCAATTCTTCTTAATGAATCAATATTAAAGAGAAGTGAAGAATAAAACAATCCCGATTATCAGCTATATTTTAATGATGGATTCCATTGCTTTGCATTTTTATCAATATATTATCCTAGATCAATGTATTGTGAATATTTTCCGTATAAATTTGTGAATGTAAAAAATAAAATACATTATTAATTTATTAATCATAAAAAAACAAACAATGAATACACTTACATTAAAAGACGGAACAGAAATTTACTACAAAGATTGGGGGAAAGGACAGCCTGTATTTTTTCATCATGGATGGCCACTTTCCAGTGATGATTGGGATGCACAAATGTTTTTCTTTTTAGAACAAGGATATAGGGTGATTGCCCACGACAGAAGGGGTCATGGAAGATCTGAACAAACCCCTTATGGACATGATATGGACACCTATGCTTCTGATGTGGCAGAAATTGTTGCCGCTTTGGATTTAAAAGACGTCATCCATGTGGGGCATTCTACAGGAGGAGGTGAAGTGATCCGATATGTAGCAAAGCATGGTAACGGAAGGGTTTCAAAAGCCGTTTTAGTAAGTGCAGTAACTCCTATCATGGTTCAGAATGAGAATAATCCCAATGGAGTTCCTATTTCAGTTTTTGATGATATCCGAAATAATACGGCTAAACACAGACAGCAGTTTTTTATTGATCTTACTTTCCCTTTCTATGGATATAACAGGGAAGGAGCTAAGATTTCTGAAGGGATTCAGAGAAACTGGTGGCGTCAAGGAATGAATGGTTCTATCAAAGCCCATTACGATTGTGTTAAAGCATTCTCTGAAACTGATTTCACCGAAGATCTTAAAAGTGTGGACGTTCCTGTTTTGGTAATGCATGGTGAAGATGATCAGATTGTACCATTTGAAACTACGGGGAAAGTAGCTGCTACCCTGCTTAAAAACGGAAAATTAATTTCTTATCCAGGTTTTCCCCATGGGATGCCTACCACAGAAGCTGAAACTATTAATAAAGACTTATTAGCGTTTTTTCAGTCATAATTTGAGCTAATAATGTTGGGGAGAAACTATGAAAAATGTAGATTTCCGACAGAACATATCATAAAAAGACCGTTCCAGTAAGGGCGGTCTTCTTATTTACTACGATAAAATCACAGATTATAAAAGTTCGAATTGATTTTTTTTGTATCTTTGCACACTATTATTCCTAATGTCCTTAGGAGTATCCAAAACAGATATTGATAACAAAAACAATAAAAAAGCAAGACAATGCCAAAATTAAAAACGAAATCAGGTGCTAAGAAACGTTTTGCTCTTACCGGTTCTGGTAAGATCAAAAGAAAAAACGCTTACAAAAGCCACATCTTAACTAAGAAAGAAACTAAGCAGAAGAGAAATCTTACTAGCACTTCTTACGTAGCTAAAGTGGACGAAAAAAGCGTTCAACGTCAATTAGCAATTAAGTAGTTTTTATAAATCTATATTCGGTTTATAAGAATTCAAACAAATTCATCATTTTAACCCTGGAACGGTGCTAACAAGAGCAACATATGTTGCCGCCCTTTTCAAAAAAACAATTTAAATTATGCCAAGATCAGTAAATGCGGTAGCTTCAAGAGCTCGCAGAAAGAAAATTTTTAAGCAAGCTAAAGGTTTTTTCGGTAGAAGAAAGAACGTTTGGACTGTAGCTAAAAACGCGGTAGAAAAAGCAATGCAATATGCTTACCGTGGTAGAAAAGAGAAAAAGAGAAATTTCAGAGCACTTTGGATCACTCGTATCAACGCGGGAACTAGAGAGCACGGAATGTCTTACTCTCAATTTATGGGAGCTCTTAAAAAGAACAACATTGAGCTTAACAGAAAAGTTTTAGCAGATTTAGCAATGAATCACCCTGAAGCTTTCAAAGCTGTTGTAGATCAAGTAAAATAATGTAGAATACTATTTTTGTTATCAATATAAGTCCCGGGTTTTCCCGGGATTTTTTTTTGTTTGCTGTCCTATAGTCCTTCCACTCTTTGTATGATTTTAATTACACTCATCTACCATATATTCCTATATCGATAACGAATAACCAATTAAAATAGAATAAACAATACGGATCAATAATACCAAATGATAATTAATTAGTATATTAGCAATCAAAAAATAATTTGATTGAAGAAATGAAAAAAATTGCCGTTTTTTTATTTACATCTGTAGCGTTACAAAATATTGCTGCTCAAAATCTTATCCAGGCTTATAAAGACAGAGCCGACATGGTTACCCAGGCCAATATCAGTAACAACCTTCAGGAGTTTTCCAATCTTGGAGTAAAAACCACAGGTTCAACCGCTAATACCGACGCTTTAAACTGGCTTAAAAACAAATATCTTTCTTATGGATATTCCTCAAGCCAGATGGTTGAAGATCCTTTCAGCTTTGGAAGTACAAATTCTAAAAACCTGGTGATCACCAAAACGGGTACGCTGTATCCGGATAAATACATTATTATCTGCGGGCATTATGATACCATTGTAGGACCGGGTGTCAGTGATAATGGCAGCGGGACTTCCATTCTTTTAGAAGCAGCCAGAATATTAAAAGATATTCCTACAGAATATTCTATCAAATTTGTTCATTTTTCCGGTGAAGAACAGGGACTGATAGGAAGTAACCATTATGTAAATAATGTAGCTTACCAGGGAAATACCCGAAAACTGGATATAAAACTGGTTTTTAATATTGACCAGGTAGGAGGTCAGATAGGAAATTTAAATAACAAGATTACCTGCGAAAGAGATACAGGTGGAATATCCAGTAATAATGCAGCTTCTAATACTGCGACACAGGAACTGGCGGTATGTACCGGACTCTATTCTCCTCTCCAGACTTCTATTTCTTATGCTTATAGCTCTGACTATATTCCTTTTGAAGAGAAAGGATATACTATTACCGGATTTTATGAGTATATCAAAAGTGAGAATGAACATAGTACGGATGATAATCTGACCAATATAGATCCTGTGTATGTTTTCAATGTGGGGAAAGCTGCTGTAGGCGCATTGCAGCATTTCGCTGTTGCCAGTACCAGCAATAACAATAACTTACAGGTGAATGAAACGCCTGCTAAGGATCCGTTACAAAATATCAGAATATATCCAAATCCTGCCAAGGATATGATTACAGTAGAAACAGAAAAGAGTAAACAGTTTAGCATTGAAATCAATGATATGGCCGGACATCTGGTTTTGAGTTCTGAAAATCAAAATAGAATAAATACTTCAGCGCTTCAAAATGGTGTTTATACCATTACCATAAAAACAAGTGCAGGTAATCTGACCAGAAAAATAATTATTGAAAAATAAGTCCTATCAACCGTCATACATCTTGAAAAAATACATTTTCATTGTGTACTTCTTACCTATATAATATATCAAAAAATGAAAAAAATCGCTATTTTTTTATTTACTTCTATCATTGTTCAACATACTGAAGCACAAAGCTTTATTCAGTCATATAAAGACCGTGCTGATGCTGTTTCTCAAACCAACATCATTAATAATCTTCAGAATTTCGCCAGTTATGGGATAAAAACGACAGGTTCAACAGCTAATACAAATGCTCTGAACTGGTTAAAAAGTAAGTATACCTCTTTTGGCTATACTGCCGGTCAGATAGCAGAAGATCCTTTCAGCTATGGCAGCACAGGATCAAAAAACTTAGTGATTACCAAAACCGGAACCGTTTATCCAAATAAATACGTAATTATCTGCGGACATTTTGATACAATCAATGGACCAGGGGTCAATGATAATGGCAGTGGTACTTCCATTATCCTGGAAGCTGCCAGAATATTGAAAGATGTTCCTACAGACTATTCTATCAAATTCATTCATTTTTCAGGAGAGGAGCAAAACCTAATAGGAAGTCACCATTACGCAAATAACATAGCTTATCAGGGAGGTGTTCGTATGCTGGATATTAAAGTAGTCTTTAATCTGGATCAGGTAGGTGGCGTGATGGGAAATAATAACAACATTGTTTATTGTGATGAGGATCAAGGGGGTGACCCTGCCAATAATGCGGCATCTGCTGTAGTCACTCAGGAACTCAGAAACTGTACTACTCTTTATTCTCCACTTCAAACCGCTGTAGATCCTGCTGAAGCTACAGATTATATCCCCTTTGAGCAAAAAGGATATACCATTACCGGTTTTTTTGAAAGAATAAGAAGTAGTTATCCCCATACTTCCAGCGATACATTTAACAATACAGATCCTGTTTATATTTACAATATCGGAAAAGCTGCCGTGGGAGCATTACAGCATTTTGCTGTTGCCAGTACTCTGTTGGGAACTCAGGAAAATGTTTCAAAAAATCCACTGGAAGCTGTAAAAATATATCCCAATCCTGTAAAAGATATCATCAATATTGAGCTTCCTGATTCTAAGATAAAAAATTTCAGCTTTGAAATCACTGACTTTCCGGGACGTTCAATTCTAAAAACGACTAACGAAACAAAAATTAATGTTTCCAACCTGGAAAATGGCGCTTATCTTGGAATTTTAAAAACCGCTGATCAAACTGTGGTAAGAAAAGTTATGATTATGAGATAAATTTCATTCAAAATACCAGCTTTTAGCATACAAAGCCCTTTGAACTGTTTCAAAGGGCTTTGTATTGATCGTATTGTCAAATTTAACAACAAATCTCACAAAATACCGGCAGAGACATGATAAGTTCCGCATAACAAAATTGTATAAAATTTATTATATTTTTAAATTATTAAACACATCATTGTGATTTATTTACTACATTCGTATTTACAAACCATTATATATAATATGAAAAAAATCACAACATTTTTATTGACTTCATTGGTCATACAGAGTATCGGAGCTCAATCTTTTATTCAGGCTTATAAAAACAGAGCTGATATGGTTACCCAAGCCAATATTACCGCCAATCTTCAGGAATTCGGTAATTTAGGAATAAAGACCACCGGCTCACAGGCAAACAACAACACGCTGACCTGGATTAAAAATAAATATACCTCTTACGGATATTCTGCCAGTCAAATTGTGGAAAGTTCCTTTACGTATGGATCATCGAGTTCAAAGAACCTGATCATTACCAAGACAGGAACTCTTTACCCTAACAAATATGTTATTATCTGCGGACATTACGATACCATTAATGGTCCGGGGGTTAATGATAACGGCAGTGGTACTTCCATTATCCTGGAAGCTGCCAGAATATTGAAAGATGTTCCTACAGAATACTCTATTAAATTTATTCACTTTTCAGGGGAAGAACAAGGTTTGGTAGGCAGCAGCCATTATGTGAATAATGTTGTATACCAGGGAGGTGTCCGCAAATTGGATATCAAACTTGTCTTTAACCTTGACCAGGTAGGTGGCGTAAAAGGGAATAATAACAATACGGTGTATTGCGACGAAGATCAGGGAGGAGTGTCCAGCAATAATGCCGCTTCTGCCGCAGTAACCCAACAACTCAGAAATTGTACAACACTCTACTCGCCTCTTCAGACAGCCGTAGATCCTGCCGAAAGAACTGATTATATCCCATTTGAAAAAAAAGGCGAAGTAATCACAGGTTTTTATGAAAGAATTGAAAGCCCTTATCCACATACCAATAAAGACACCTTTGCTAATGTAGACCCTGTTTATGTTTATAATATTGGAAAAGCTGCCGTAGGTGCTTTACAACATTTTGCAACAGCCTCAGTATCTTCAGCCAATAAGCAAACTCCGACCAACACTCTGGAAGATGTAAAGATCTACCCTAACCCGGCTAACGATATTTTACACGTTGAGCTTCCTTCTCCAACCACTAATTTCAGCTTTGAAATGACCAATCTGGTAGGAAGATCATTACTTAAAACAAATAACGAAACCAAAATCGATGTCTCCACTCTTCAAAAAGGAATGTATATCGGCATTTTAAAAGTAGGTGATCAGACCCTAGTCAAAAATATATTGATTGACAGGTAAAATGTAATCATACTTTTGAATATAAAAGCAAAAGCCAACTTATGAAAGTTGGCTTTTGTTATGATTATTTTTTCTTGTAGAATAGCTATATCGTATTTGCAGTAGTTCTTATTTCGAACTTAATATTTATAAGATTTTATTGTACCATTTCTATAAACATGAATCCTGTCTTCATCCTTACATTTGACTATGCTATCGTTTTTTTGAAAACGACTGTATTCATACATATTAAATTCTAATCTCTTTTTATTATTTAATATTAAAACAGTCACTCCGTGATTAGAATAATCTCTATACATGCTATCAATTTTACCCGAAAAAGATATCGTTACATTTTTTTCCTCCATACTTTTAGATTCCTTCCTTAAATTATCTTTATAAAAGAAATATCCCAAGACAGCCAAGCAAAATGCTATGGCTCCCGGTATTTTAACTCCTACATTTCTACTGACCACTTTCTGTAATTTTTAATAGCTCATGGCTGTGTTATATTTTTTTGTTCTTCTACCTTTAACCATGTTATAATTTTTATTTTTTGGGATAAATAATTAGAGCACTGAAATCCAATGCCCTAATTATAACTTAGTAATAATTAAAATGTATTTTTTAATGAGCCTACATAAAGACTTAAGATGAGTAATCCAAAAAATGAAATGATGGTATAACTAATTACTAGAATGTCAGCTATTATTTTTGTTGTTTTACTAAAATCTTTTACTTTCTCTTTAATTTCTTCATACGAAGTAAATTTCCAATATCTTAATCCTATCAGTAAAATAAAAGGTAAAGAATATATTAATACAAAATATTTA
>NZ_QNUF01000008.1 GCF_003385455.1 Chryseobacterium rhizosphaerae
ACATTATACATTATACATTATACATTATACATTATACATTATACATTTTACATTATACATTATACATTATACATTATACATTATACATTATACATTATACATTATACATTATACATTATAAAAACCGTCTATCATTCATTTCACGTTAAAAAATCACAGATACCAGCTTTTTAAGTATCGGTTGTCTAGCTTTGTGATGATTAAAAATTAGAACTATGATTACAGGATTATATGAAACACATGTTCAGGTAAGCGATTTGGAAAAAGCAGTAGCGTTTTATACAAAAGTATTAGGATTACAATTAGCACACAGAGATGAGACAAGGCCTATTGCCTTTTTGTGGATTGGAGAGGACAAGAAATCTATGTTGGGATTATGGGAGCAAAAAGAGAATCTTCAAACCAGACATTTTGCATTTACGAGCCATAAAGAAGATATCCTGAATTACTCTGTGAAATTTTTAGAAACTAAGAATTTACAACCTTATAATTTTTTAAAGAACGGCACCGTTCAGCCAATGGTTTTTGCATGGATGCCGGCTCTGGCCATTTATTTTAATGATCCGGATGGCAACCAACTTGAGTTTATTTCAATTCTGGAGGGTGAAGGAAAACCAGAGCTGGGAGTACTTACCTATGAAGAATGGATCAATCTTCAATAAATCCCATATGAATCCTGAAATCCTTTATACCCAGGATACCAACCGTTTTCTGGCAGCTATTCCGCAAAAAAACAATTATTATGTGGTTTTATTATGCTTGAAAGGAAACACACTGGTCAAAATCGGGCATCATAGTTTTGAGCTTGGCCCGAATATGATTTCTATTCTTTCACCCGGTAAAATTTTTTCTACCGAAAATCCTTCAGTTGATCTGGAAGTTATTCAATTACATTTTGATCAATCATTTCTCAATAAAACTTTTGTACGGGAAGGGATTGTAGATGAACTTTTAGAACTGAATACCGACTATCCTCCTGTTTATGCTCTGGATGATTCTTTCCCCCGTGTGCTGGAAAAATTCAGATCCATCAGGAATGAACTGACAGAGCAGTCAGCTTATCATCTGGATCTCGTGCGTCTGATCACATTAGAAATATTATATGAGTACAACAGGGCTTGCGAATTCTGTTTGCTAGGCTTCAAAAAAAATATGAATCGTAATTATCAGATCACTTATGAGTTCAAAAAACTGGTTGACAAAAATTTTACCCATTGGAAAACAGTGGCAGATTATTCTTCTTTTTTAGGGATCACGGCCAAACACCTCACAGAAGTCATCAAGATAGAAACCGGATATACGGCATTACAACTTATCCATGAAAGGCTGTTGCTGGAAAGTCAATATTTATTAAAGCATACAACTTGCTCTGTCAAGGAATGTGCCTATATTTTGGGATTCGAAAGTCCTTCCTATTTCACCCGTTTTTTTAAAAACAATACCGGAAGTAATCCTAATACATATCGTTGTCAACCGTAAAATGTGACAGATAAACCGCAGTTTAGATATTGCCTTTCTTTGGCTTAGTCCTGAAATTTGTACTCTTATATTATCACATCATATGAAGGGTACAAACAATCGATCAACAGCTATAGAAAATACCTCCTGGTATGCTTTATTTTCTAATGGAAACGGAATAAAAGCCGTCACCTTGGCATTGGGGGTTATGCTTCACGCTACCAATGTTTATCTTGCTACAACAGTGATGCCTTCCATTATAAAAGAAATTGGAGGATTAGAATATTACGCATGGAATACTACTCTATTTGTAGTAGCTTCCGTTATTGGCTCTGTTATTTCTGCTAACCGGATATCAAAGCTGGGGCCCAGAAAATCTTATCAGCTGGCCATTCTGGTTTTTTCAGTGGGAACCTTAGTCTGCTCCCTGGCTTCATCAATGCCTATTTTACTACTAGGTAGGTTTATACAGGGACTTGGTGGAGGATTGTTGTTTGCATTGTCATATGCCATGATCAGAATTGTATTCTCGGAAAATTTATGGCCCCGTGCTATGGCACTCATTTCAGGAATGTGGGGTATTGCAGCTTTTTCAGGGCCGTTTATAGGGGGGATTTTTGCGGAACAAAATGAATGGCGATGGGCGTTTGGGGTCCTTTTGATTATTTGCCTGGTTATACTGATCATCTCTTCCCTTATTCTTCCTAATACAAAAAGTGCAAAGGAGATTCCTTCCATTCCTTTTTTGAAACTTTTAATGCTTGTTCTTGCTTCTTTTTCTGTTTCGGCCGGAAGTATTTTTGAGAATAGTTCAGTCAATATTGCCGGAGTAGTTCTTGCCTTATTTTTCCTGTATATGGTAAAGATCAGAGAAAATAAAAATTCAGAAGTCCGTCTTCTTCCTTCCGGTTCTTATAGCCTCTCTTCCTCTTTAGGAAAAGTATATGCTGTTATGTTCCTTTTGACAATTGCAACCTCCATTGAAATTTTTGTCCCTTACTTTGCTCAGGTACTTAATGGATTCTCACCAATACAGTCTGGATACCTTACCGTACTTATCGCTATCGGCTGGACTCTCTCTTCTATATTATTTTCGGGGGTGAAGGCTGATTTTTCCAACAAGCTGATTCTCTCCGGATGCACCCTCATGCTTATAGGTCTAGCCGGGCTCACTATCATTTCATTTCCTATGGATATCACCTCAACATCTACAAAGCTTGTTTTAACCTGTATTTTCCTGTTTGCCATAGGCATGGGAATCGGAGCCGGCTGGCCCCATTTATTAACCAAAGTATTCTCTTTAGCTCCTAAGGGAGAAGAGGAACTGACTTCAACTTCAGTAACTACAGTACAGCTCATCGCCACAGCTTTTGGAGCTGCATTGGCAGGTCTCGTGTCAAATATTGGAGGCATCACAAATCCCGGAGGTTTTGAAGGTACCCAAAATGCATCCTTAGTATTATACGGAACATTTTCATTAGCCCCTCTCCTTGCGATGATAATTATAGTGTTTAGAAATAAAAAATAAATAGATATTGAATGTTACCGTTATCCTAACGGATTCCGGCAAGCCCAAAGGGCTTGCCGGAACTATATATTAAACCTTAATCGGTCTTATTCACAATCTTTTTCACTGCCAGAACATGTTTACAGGGGCCTCTCTCCCCCTGGTATTTACTGAACCATTCGCAGGTACAGCGTTCTTTTTTATCTTCAATAATTACCGTATGATGAACACCTGTTCCTTCTACTCTGGCTTCAGTTCTTTCTTGAGTATGATGTAAAATTTCAACCTTTCCTTCTTCAATTAGTTTTTCAGCATTCTTCAGACGGGGATTTAACCCTACAATACGACTCAGTTTAAACGGCAGTTTCCGGTAGAAAAATCCATTATCATCCAAATCATAGCCCAATATTCCCATTGCTGCCAGCCTACCTGTAAGATCAGCAACCTTTTTCAGGCTGACATTTTCTTCCAATGCCAGAACTGTTGTGTTAAAAGATTGATTGGCATAAGCATATTTATCCAATGCATCTATCCACTCATCAGCAACATCATTAATTAAATTGTCTAATACAGCACCTTCTCCGGAAAATCCACGCCAGCTTTCTCTTGATAAAGAAAAACTGAATTTTATATTCCCCATATAAAGCTGCCATGTAGTAGACTGCATATTGGGATGGGCAAAAACCTTCATATGATCTATATAAGGAAGAAGAGGTTCCAGCAGACGAAGCCTGTGAATACCTCCCACACAAACTGCATCCATAGATTTCACAGGAGAAAACATGGGTTTATTTCCTCTTACAATAAGGTAATAGTCTGATTTCACTACTCCTTTCGGCATTCCTCTGAACAGCTGCTGTGTCTGAATTTTATTGAATGTATGCAGCCTTTCTGATTTGGATAAGTAAACCTGAACGGTTCCCAATCCATTGATCCATTTTAAAGGCAGAGGAACTTTCCTCTCCACTACTTTTGTTTCTTCTTTATACAGGCCCACTTCTTTTTCGCCTACCGAAAGTACAATACTCTCGTTGGGACGAATGCTTCCTAAAGCATTAATCATAGGTTGGTTAAAATCTACATTTGTAGTACCACTTTCCAGAAATTCTCCATCCAATCCATCAGGCAGAACATCTATACGTGCATACACTCCTGCACAGTGCGAAAATCCTTCAAAACGTAACCTTTCATTCCCTGCAGTCACAATCGGATCTTTAAGCAAGGCCATTTGAAATGGAGAAAGATTAAAGCTCGACTTTACAATATTTGAAAGACTAATCAGGCATCGGGCCAGGATAAATGGCTGTCTCACATTGCCCCAGAAAAAACAGGGGACATCAGTATTCTTCTGAATCTCGCTATATTTTGCAAGAAACAGTTCTTCCAGCGCTCCCTTTTTTACCAAAGATGATGATCTGGAATAGTTGTAAATAAGCGTATCTTCCATAAATTTATTTTTTAAGAAGAAGATTGCAGATTTTTTTCAGGCTTGAGTTTTCTTTCCAGTCGTTTAATTTTTGTTGTACATCTCCATTAGCTTCCGACTGGTTTAAAGCTAAGACTTCGTGATAAACCTCCAGTAATTTTTTCAAATTAGTGACAGGTTCTTCCATTTGAAGTAATATATTTGATATTAATTCTTCCAGTGCATGATTATGATTTTTACTGACATTCAGCATATGATGCTGCATAAGATCAGTAAGCCTTTTAACAGGCGCCCATTCCAGTTTTTCATGCAAGCCGATCACTTTTCCTAACCGTGCATTGTTGATCATTTGATGGGAAACATGTTCCAACCATATTTCGGCAGCAATCCCCCTGATTGTTTTATCGCCATCCAGGAAAATAGTTCCCAAAAAGAGATATCCCATTTCATCCAAAGGCTTTTTAATCTGATAAAGGGCCTTGGCAGTATTCAGAACCAGATTTCTTTCATATACTTCTGCCAATCCCGAATAGAACAGACATATTTTAATCACTCTGGCAAGAATATTGGCCTGGGCATTGGGGAAACTCCACATAAAAGCAGGAATTTCAGAAAAATCCTTTTGCTCCGCAATAAAATACTCCATAAGCAGCTGATCCTTTCTCTTTTCAAAACGGTATTTTGGAATACTTATATTGAGCTCAACAGGGTAATATGAATTCTTATTACTGTCTATTGTCTTCCATTCATAAATTCCGGAAAAAAACTCCTGAGGGATATTTTCATAGCCAAAATCTTTAAACTCGTCAAAAGCAACGTCCTGAGATCTTGTGATTCCAGCGGTCACCCACCATGCAGGATGTTCAAATTTTCCTTTAGGGCTTTTATGTTTTCCAAACAGGAACAACAGGAGATCTTTATATTCTCCTTTCAGATTTTTCTCAGCCAGTGACACTGCTTCAGAAACATGGTCTAATGCACATCGTTGTAAAGCCAGCTGCACATCCAGCGGATTGGGCTCAATATTTTTATTTTGGTAGCTTTCAAATCTTTCTACCAACTTCACCGGAGAAATCCAGCAAGGAGCATGGGTTATGGTAGACAGCAATGGGGTCTTATCACCTGATTGGATTTTATGATAAGCATCCATGGCAATTTCCTTGAATACGTTCATAGCAAGACCTCCTACACCAACCCCTTCTATTGGGCCTATTTTTTTATAATAACTTGAATAGGATTCTCTTGACGCCTCATTTTCACGCGTCTTAGCATATATTTTCTCCAGGTTTTTCAGTTCTAATGGGAATTTCTTCAATAAGCTTAATCCATAATTAATAACCAGGTTGCAGAGGATCACATTAAAATAGGGAACCTCCCATTTCGCAATTGTTTTACAGGCTTTCAGAAATACAGGTTCTATTAATATTACAGATTCTGTATTCACTTCATCACCAAAACGGATGAGCCCGGCCAACGCAATATCATAATAATAGCTTTCCGGATTTTCTATTGCCAACGGAAGAAGGAACATTAAATCTTCAAAGCTTTTAGGTTCTTCAACCCTGTTTTCTTTGGTAATTAATGCTAATTTCTCAGTCGTAATATCCTCCAGCTCTTGTTGCTGTGTATCTTCAATATACTTTGCCAAAACAGGACGTATATTAGTCAGTATATTATCTGAATAATGAGAAAGGGCTTCTTTTATATTTTCAGAAACAGGAATATATTTTATAATAATCTTTGATGCTTTAGACTGTATTCCGTCATCCTTACTTACAAATGCCGTGCTTAAAGCTATTCCCAACATCTCCGGGTTAACTCTTCTTCTCTGGAAAATTTTTTCCGTGAGGATAAGGCTGGAGGCCACTACGGTTTTGACTTCAGAACTTAATAAATTAGGCAGATAATGGGAAAATTCATCTATTTTAAATTCAGGATTCTGAATTATTTTTTTCAAATGTATCAATATGGTATTGATTGCTTTGGATTGGGCAGACGTTAATCCTGCCAATAATTCATTCTGAAGCTCCACAAGCTCCTCATCTGTTGGTTTTAATGCAGTAAATACATCCATAAACCA
The DNA here is from genome assembly GCF_003385455.1 of Chryseobacterium rhizosphaerae. Taxonomy (GTDB): domain Bacteria; phylum Bacteroidota; class Bacteroidia; order Flavobacteriales; family Weeksellaceae; genus Chryseobacterium; species Chryseobacterium rhizosphaerae. The sequence goes on from NZ_QNUF01000008.1 coordinate 6,472, forward strand.
ACCGGTAACATTTTTATTAAAGTTTCTATTGGAAGCCAGCAGGCATTCTCTCAAAAATCTTTTTCTGTCAATTTTCTTTTCTGCAACCAGCTTTTGAATGATAGGAAACCATTCTTTATGGAATGGTAATGATTTAGAAGGATATTCACACAAATACCAGAAATGGGTTTTCAATGTTTCAGGATGTTTATCCAGGTTCTTCGGATAATTGCACAGATGATACCCCAACAGCTCAGGTTTAGGGTGTATATATCCTTTCTCAGCCCATTCCAAAACGTTCTGATAATTAAATGTTGTAGATTCTGCCTCTACAGATTCATTGATAAAGTCTGAAAACCAGTCCGGGCATCCCCACTCCAGTATTTTCTCAGTCTGCTCTATATTCCGGAAAAGACTCCAGTAGTTTTTTCCAAAATTTTTCTGATCCATACAGGCAAGTGATGCAATATCTACAATAGAATGCTGATCTACAGAACCGGCAGTATGGTAGGAGTTTTTAGTCATGACGATCTTATTGATCTCCCTGTCCATTTTTTTTATCGTCGGTACGAGTGCTTTTCTTTCGTCAACAGAAAGTTGTTTCAAAAAAGGTACGATCTCATGTATTTTTCCCTCATTAAGGATCTCATAAAGTCTTTCTTTCATGTGTTTTAATTTGATGAATAATTTTTTTCAGGTTATTTTCTCTTTCCCAATCCTGGAGCTTATCAGCAATAGCTTCGTATGCTTCGGATTGGTTCAGGTTTAGTAGTTCATAATAAAGCTCAAGGATTTTTTTCAGATTAAAAACAGGTTTTTCAATGGCTGTAAGGGTGGAGATCAGCAGTTTCTCAAAAAGCTGATTATGTCTGGAACTCAAATTGATACATCCAGCCAGTCCGTCTGTCAGTCTTTTAACCGGAGCCAATTCAAAATTGATATTTTCACCGATTAACATTCCTAGTTCCCGGGCATCAAAATCCTTTGAAAACGCCCTATTTATCAGTACTTCAAAAGCCATACCAGAGAATGTTCTATCTTTATTCAGCAAGCCGGCAGATAGAAATACATAATGTATAGGCTGAAAAGGTAAATTCAGCTTCATCCATGCATCAAGGAATTTTATATTTCCTTTAATATCATACTGATAAACAGCATTGGATAAAGTCTCATTATATTTTTTTGCGAAAACAGAGCCTGAAAAATAAGGAGCTGTATATAGAATACAAGTCAGGTCATCATGATAAACGCCATGATAAGAATTGAATAAATAATCTAAAAGAGTTGAATCTTCCGGAATTTCTTTCCGGTTTTCAATACTTACCAATAATTGAGGAATTTCCTCCGTATTATTCCATTTATAGACTTTTCTGCTGCTTAGTTTCCAATCAAAATCACCTTCAAGATAGGCATTCTCATACCTGTCTGTAAAGTAATCCGGGTTGAAAACAGGTTTCAGAAAATTAAAATATTCTGCATTTAGCAGTTCTTTTGCATATTGTTCAGCTTGTTTCAGGTTTTCTTTTTTCACCCGAAGGACAGCCATTTGAAGGTCGAAAGCTATAGGCTGCTCATGCTGATCCTGGTATATCTTTATTTTATCAATCAGTGTAAAAGCAGAAATCCAGCAGGGGGTATGATCCGGAACTGAAAGAAGCGGAAACTTCTTTCCTTCTTTTAAAGATTCGAAAATATCTAAAAAAAACTGTTGATAGGCCTTGAAAATTAAAGGAGTTCTTTTTTCACCCCAATTTTCCAATCGGGGAAATTCTAACCGGGCTTCCAGCAGAATATCAGAAGCTTTCTTTTGCTTCAGCAAGCCATAATTGATGAAAAATGTAGCTAATAAATGGTGTAGCCCCGATGTTCCTTTTAATTTATAGGCTGCTTTAAATGCGGGCTCAAGCTTATTAAAATGATCATCTTCAAGTTCGTGATTAAGCCTCATCAACGTTGCCAGAAACTGATCGATATGATAAGTTTCTTTGTTATTGAACACCCGGGAAGCCAAAAATATAAAATCTTCTATCGTTTCTACAGAAGCTATAGGCTGTGGTTCATACCACAAACCACTTACAAAATTCTGCCCTTCCTGATGTTCAGGTTTTTCTTCGTCAATCAGAAACTGACCTAATAATGTGTGGGTATCTGAAAGAAAATTCTCTTTATAATACTTGAGTTCTTCTTTTATAGTATGAGATTCCGGGTTACCATATTTAGCAATAATTTTGGCTCCTTTCGTCTGTATCGTTTTATCTTTATTTAAAAATACAGGCATCAAAAGAACACCTATCTTTTCTCTGAATTTTTCATTGCTTTTGGCAATCTTTTCCAATGCCAGCAATACTCCATTTAAAACATTCTTTGTAGAGAGTGTCAACAAAGGTTCTACAGCATCTAAAAATGCTTCTGTTTTAAAATCTTTTTCCGTAATAACAGGATTTAAAATCTTTAGTATTCCGGAGAACAATGACTGTTGTGTAGAATGAAAGACAAGAAACAGCTCTTCCTGTAATCTCAAAATTTCTTTATCTGTAGGCTCAAGATAGGCAAAAAGCTCCAGGTACCAGGCGTTATATTCTTTGGAAAAATTAAAGTGAATAGCCTGCAGAGCTGATTTTAGCACCCTGTTCCGGTCAATTTTATTTTGCTCAACAAGATTTTTTAACAGATCCTTCCAGTTTCTATCACCATAACGTTCCGTAACACTGCTTTCATATTCAAATAAAAGCCAGATATGTGACTCCAGGGTAACCGGATAGATAGATAATTCATCTTCTGAAAGTGATGATGTAAGCAGGGATGCACCTATTTCATCATTCACGGTAAGATAACCTTTCTGCTCCCATTCCAGCATTTTTAAATATCCAACTTCCCGTAAAAATGAATAGCTTTCCCCCAGCCATTCGGGAACATAAGATTCCAATAACTCATCAATAAGTGCTACCGGCATAGAATAATATCCCGGGCTTACTTTTTCATATTCATTTTTGGTTTTACAGCACGCCAAAGCCGCCAACACAGAAATACTATTGTGCCCCCATTCTTTATTTATAAATTTCTTTAAAAGAGCGGCAATTTCTTTTTTGTCTTTCGGTGTAAGCTTCTTCAGAAAAGGAACAATCTCCTTAATTTTATAGTCTAAATATATGGCTTTAAACCCCTCCTCAATAAGCATAAATTCATTCTTGGCGGCTAAAATAACAAAAAATGCCAGACACGCAGTAAATTATCCCATAAAAGTGATTTTTTTAACAAAATATTAAGTTAATAAAAGCCGTTGTACCACATATTTTACATATTAAACTAAAATCCCCTATTTAAGATATATGTTTACAAGGGGCTCAGGAATTCACTCCCCTCCTTAAATTAAACCTTAGGTTTGTTTGTTTCATTTCAACCTTATTCTACATTCTAAAAAATGGGTTAAAAAATGATCCTGTTTTTCAGCAGCACTGCGGAAAAGATATCGTTGATTACCTCGAGAAAATGGATTACATTTTAAAAGTTCTTTCCACTTCTGTTAAACCCATTTTTGCCAGATGCCTGTAGACTGTTGGCAGGCTGAGATTTCTTTTTTCGGCAATTTCAAAAGGAGGCATTCCCTCATCAAATAATTGGAATGTAATAAGATGCGTGGGCTTTTTTACAACAAGTATAGAAGTATCCATTTCATTGACTTCATCAAATAAAGCAACATCCAGCAAATAACATGCTTTCAGCCTGTCGATATAGTCTGCAAGGTCAGCAAGGAATATCTTAGTTTCTTCATTATAAGCTTTTAAACCTTTAGTACCTATCGTTTCTGAGTAAAAATCTTTTAAAGGCAGCAAAAAATCTTCAGCCACACTTTTATAAAAAAAGGTTACCGCGCCTTTACATTTATCTTCAATTTCGGACCATTGACTATTTCCTGCTGTAAAGCTTTTGGCCATTTGCTGAATGACCCTTTTAAATCTTTCAGATATTTTAAAAAGTTTTTCACTTTCTGCTTTACAATTCTTTGACAACACTTCCCATCTTTTCTGATCCGGAATGTCTGCTGATAATGCAGTATTTGTCCAGACCATTACTGCATCTTTTAACCATCCTGCATCTACGGTCATCTGAACTTTATGCAGCGTATGATCATATTTTTCCTGTTCAAGGAGCTCCTTCAGAATATCAGTAGCATCGGTAGCAGTCTGAAAATCTTCAATCCTGGGATCTTTATAGATTGCTTTCTGCGGAATTTCAGATTTCAGAACAATTCCATCCAGTGTACGACAACGGCTTAATGCTACATATACCTGACCACTGGCAAAAGATTTTCCGGCATCAATAATCACACGATCAAATGTCAGTCCCTGGCTTTTATGAATGGTAACAGCCCATGCCAGACGTACAGGATACTGTTCAAAACTACCCAGGACTTCTGTTTTGATATTCTTGTCAGCATCAAGGCTGTATTTTTTATGTTCCCAGACCTCCTGCGTCAGCGTTATTTCTTCTTTGGTTTCATGTAATATGGCTTTTACAGTCTCATCATCCAAATAAGAGATTTCTGCAAGTTTACCGTTATAGAATTTCTTAGCAGGTGATGAATCATTTCTTATGAACATAATCTGGGCTCCTTCTTTTAACTCCAGAGTTTCCTCATTCGGATATTGGGATTCTTTAAAATCACCAATCACCGTAGCCTTATACAAGTGGGAATCCTCAGTGAGCTCAGCCAGTTTTTTCTGGTTAATATGATCTGCAATACGATTGTGTGAACACAGGTGGATATAGGATTCATTGTCAGGTTCAAATTCCGGTTTGTACCGACTATTCAACTGATCAAGCTTTTGACTGCTAATATCTGCATGCCGGACTGCGTTAAGAATATCGAGAAATTCTTCGTCCTGCTGACGGTAAACTTTCATGAGCTCTACGGTCACCAAAGATACTTTCTGTAATGCTTTGGCAGAAAAGAAAAACGGTGTTTCATAGAATTTGGATAAAATTTGGGCCGCATCATCTCTTACTACCGGAGGCAGCTGGTATAAGTCCCCTATTAACAGAAGCTGCGTTCCTCCAAATGGTAACTGATTTCTTCTGACCCGTCTCAGAGAATGATCCATCATATCCAGAAGATCTGCTCTTAACATGGATACTTCATCAATAATAATCAGTTCGATCTCGCGGAAAAGATCCAGTTTGTCTTTTCTGTATTTGAAATGAGGAAAGAGCTCATTGATATTCATTGCCAGGTTAGGATCAATGTGTTCTGTGGTGGGCACAAACGTTCGTGACGGAATAGCAAACAGCGAATGAATTGTTACGCCACCGGCATTTATTGCAGCAATACCCGTTGGTGCCACAATGATATGCTTTTTACGCGTTTTTTTCACAAAATCGTTGAGGAAGGTCGTCTTCCCTGTTCCTGCTTTGCCTGTCAAAAATACGCTTCTGTTTGTATGTTCGAGTAATTCGACGAGTGCCTCCAATGAATAAAAAGTTTTAATCAAAGTTAAATCATAAAAAGCGATTCGCAATAGTAGCCATAAAAAAACTCCCTTTTTCAAGGGAGTCCATAGGATCATAGCGTTTAGCTGACGACTGCATTTTAATAGTTTTTCAGGCACCAGTGCAGAATCTTTGCAATATTCCTGGCATCATCAACTCCCCGGTGATGGGTTCCTTCCAATGTAAGTCCCAATTCACCTAGAGCCCTGTTCATCCCTACACTTTTTCTTATGGTAGGATGAATCTCTCCGAATAAGGTTTTCACATTCATATGGTCATCTCCATGGGATAATCCAGATAAAATCTCTGTGCCTGATCTTTAAGCATATTCAGGTCATAGTTTCCATAGCTGGCCCATGTCAATTCTTCAGAATCGTACTCTGCTCTCAGGATGTCAAATGCATCTTCCAGCATGATTCCTTCGTTATCCAGCATGTTCTGGGTAAGGGTTGTAAGTTCCGTACAAAAAGGACTTACTTTCGAGTATTGCGGCTTCACCAAAATACCTTCATTTTTGGAGATCTTTCCAGTCTTTGCATTCATAATACAAACCCCGATTTCGATGATCTCACTTTCCTGACCTCTGGGCGGGCGGTTGTCCCAGCACGTTGCTTCCAGGTCTACAATTAATATATTTTCTGTTGTTTTCACTTGTTTAATTTTTTTAAAATGTTTTAATTAGAGGGTTAAGAGCGAAGAGTCAAGAGCCAAGAGTCAAGATTCAAGATTCAAGAGGTTGGGAAATTTAAATACCTAACCTTACGTTTAGCTTTTGGGGCAAAAATTCTCCTGCTCTATAACTCACTCATTATTCTCTCGGTCCAAATGGAGGTGTCCATTTTTTCTTTTTCATTATTTCTTTAACTTCCTCATAGGAAACCGGATAGAAATCATGACAGTCTACCCCTACATCAAAGCTCAACGCCATTTCATCATCCGGTAATGTTCCGTGTGAGTGCCCGTATAATTGCCAGATTCCACGATGGGATCCGTTCCAGGTGCGCATGGCGTAATGAAAGAGAATAATTTTCTGTTTTCCATTACCGTTCTCGGGTTCATCAACCTTAAGCTCATGGTAATCCCTTATCGAAGCAAACCGTTTGGGGTAAGTCAATGCTGCCCCTTCATGATTTCCTTTTATTAAATGGATATTACCATTCAGCCTGTCTAAAATTTCTTTAGTAAAATCAGGTTTTCCTAAACTGATATCTCCCAAATGGTACACGGTATCCCCGGGTCCGATTTTCTCATTCCATCTTTTAATCAGTTCTTCATTCATATGTTCCAAAGACTCAAAAGGTCTTTCGGAAAATTTTATAATATTTTCGTGACCAAAATGATGGTCTGCGGTAAAAAATATATTAGGTTTCATTTTTTTTAATTGTTGTTTAACCACCAAAGGACTTCACAATAAATAGTCATCTGATCTTCTTTATTTGCTGTTGAGATTCCTACGGAATGACCAACTGGATGTATTATGAAAATCAAGTATTTTCAAAATAACATAGGTGTTCTTCTCAAACGATTCATCGTGACTAAAAAATAACTAAATGCTTACCTTCTTTTGTGGTTTAGGTTTTATACATAAAAAAGTTCCGGTAAAAAATACCGAAACTAAACTTTAACGGTCATCAATTCTTCTTTGATAAAATCAATGACTAATGCATTCAACTTTTTGTTGATTCTTTTCTGCTCTTCTTTTTCAATGGTTGTGAAGACTGCCGGAAAGTCTTTTTCAAAATCTTCCAAAATATCCTGAGCAAAAAGCCCGATAACTTTCCCTATGATTTTAGGTTCAAATTCACCAATCTTGCTCACTACATTATTCAGCCTGTTGACTGTTGCATACCTTTGTATTTCTTCCCAAATATTCTGAGCTGTTTCACTAAAATGGATTTGTTTTTGAACGGTTTTAGCCTGTTTTCTCACCATTTTAGATTTTTCAATCCATTTTTCATTCTTATTTTTTAGAATGACTCTTGCACCGTTTCCAAAATATTTCGTTTTCAAAGTCTTTACAATAGTTCCTTCACACATATTGTTCATTTCCGGTAACCCTAACCAGGTTGGAATTTTAGAATTGAAAACATTAGGGAACCTCAAAGCTTCTTCCAGGCTACCCTGAAACAAGGTCTTAGCATAGAAAAATCCCGTTTCCTCAAAAATTGAATTGATCATTTCTGTATCCAGATAAGTGACTCCGTTTAATTTGATATCGAAAGCATAAAATTCGTTGTAAGGGGCATACTCAATACCTTTTTGCACTTTTACAGCACCTTTTACCGGTTCTACATCTTTATGTTCGTAGCCACCACCGAACAATTCGCCATAGATCACTATAGTTTCAACATTCGGATCAATAGTTTTCACTTTCTGAAACACTTTAATTACATTTTTCCTGTAACGTTCCAAAATCTGATGGGCATTGAAAAATTTTTCATCTTTTTCAATAAAAGCAGTTCTCTTCGCGATCTTAATTTCCTTTCCGTCGGTAAAGAATGAGAAATTGGCACCGTGAACTTTTTCCTGTACGATGAAAACCTCATCTCCAAAACCCTGCATCCTGATCTGTTCGATCACGCGGGCCTGGTAAGCATTTTCTATAGAGTTATATGTTTTGAAAATCATTTTTTTTAGTTTTTAATAGTTTTAAAATTTTTTAAAAGGCTCATAATATTGTCCTTTCCTACAGGATTCATCGAGTGGCAGTAGAATTTGGGTAAGTCTAAAGAATTATCCATACAAAATTCTATCAGCCATTTGGCGCACTCATATCCTGTTTTTTCAACACCTTCCGGGGAATCTGTTTTCAGATAACTTACATCTGCAAGGTCGTGGTCAAAAGAGATCATTTCCGGAAGTCCTTTTTCCAAAATCCTATTGACAAACTGTTCGTAATTCCGAACGATATGCCAGTCTTTTCTGAGAGAAATTTCCTGTTTGGTATAATGATATGCTTCAACAGGAAACCTTATATCATCCAGAAATAATAATCTTTTTGTCATTTCTATAATTTAATCTTTATAACTTGCATTTCTTACTGCTCCCAATTTGCATTAGACTGAACTAAGAAAAACATGGTTATTAATTTTTAAAGATTCTTTTATTTACTTTTTACCATATGAATAAATGATCACAATATCTCCTTATACCATCATATCAGCACAGTTGGAACTTGCGAAAGCAAAAGGCTTTGCTTTGAACACATATCCCATTCCCAGAATATATCCCATCGCGTCTTTTAATGCTACATTGGATTTAAAATCAGGATCGGTATTAATATCCGCGTGTACCTCCATTTCTACTCCATAGGTATCCAATACAGAACAAATTGTGTAGGCAATTTCCACAGATTTGTTGACTTCATTCAGCATTCTCTCTTTGATACTGATACTCTGTATTTCTCTTTCTTTTCTAATAAAGGTAAACGCTCCTTTTCCTTCACGAATAAATACTACTGCCGTAGCATAATTGATGGCTTCCCCATATACATGAGAATCTGATCCCACACATACTTTCAGACGATGTCCGTTTGCCAATTCGCGAATGATGGCTTCTTCTACCAGCTGTGTGATAGAGTGTTGGAAAATCTTTCCGTTCATATTCTGCCATGTTTGTTGTTGCGTTTCCATTTTTTCTACATATGTTTATTGATAATTAATAAATGATTACTGATTGATGAATGGCCAACAGTGAATTTAAAAAACTGACCGCAATGCGGATTGACTATTCATTTTTTTGCACTCCGAACTGGACTCGAACCAATACTGTCAGTTTTGGAGACTGAAATGCTACCATTACAATATCGGAGTGGATGATGTTAATTCATTAGGATTCGAACCTAAACTACAAGAATCAAAATCTTGTGTGCTCAACCATTACACTATGAATCAGGCTATGAGTAATAAGCAATGCCAGAACTAATCATGTAGTAATGATTGCTTATTACTTATCATTCATGTTTTGTGGAACAGACAGGAATTGAACCTGTACCTTTAGTTTTTCAGACTAACGTGCACACCTTGTACACCACTCTTCCGGCTTTTTATAGGTAATGAGTCATCGATAATTTCACATTGCTCATTCCTTATCATTTATGTTTTGGTACGGAAAAAGGGACTCGAACCCTTAAAACCCTGATCCTAAATCAGGTGTGTCTGCCATTCCACCATTCCCGCAGTTTTTTATTAGTAATGATTTGTTTTTCTATGATTATTCATTACTTATTTAGGTTTGAGAAAGCTCTGTCTATTTAAAAACTATGCCTGTTAGTATTTGTAAAGATCAACTGCGCTTGACAAACCTTTCTCTTTTCCTAATTTCCATGTGCATGATGACTGGCCAAATGTATTTTCAAACTTGAATTTTCATGGTATTATTGTCATTCAATATTGACCAGTTCATGTACATTCTGTACTCTATAAGGGGATCGAACCCTTATTTTCTGCTCGAAAGGCAGGCGTCCTCACCATTAGACGAATAGAGCAATAAAACCAACTGATCAGGAATCGAACCTAAACAACAAGAGTATATTTCCTGCATGCTGCCATTACATTATCAGCGGTTGTGGAAGTAGTAGGATTCGAACCTACTCAGCAATGAAGCAACAGATTTACAGTCTGCCCCGACTCTCCAACTTCGGCGTACTTCCATTTTCATGAGTAACTAGCAATGAGTCCCGTTTTCCAAGGGAGGAAATAAAGCTTGTCTTTATTTTTTTGTTTGATATAAGAACTTCTACGCTCGACAAACTTTTATATTTTCTCCTGAACTAATCTCATTTTAGTTATTTGAGATGGCTATGGGATTCAAACCCACTCAGCATATGCAACGGTTTTGCAGACCGCCCCGACTCTTCCACTTCGGCGAACCATCAGATGATAAATGATGAATGGTAATGGATTGATTTTTACCACTATCATCTCGTTTAGATATTTAAAAACAAGAGCCTGTCATTATTTTTTATTTGATATAAGAACTTCTACGCTCGACAAACTCTTCTTTTTTTATCAATGTCAATCAGTTTGTGGGAGAAGGAAAAAGCTTGTCTATAATTTTCGTGTTTGGCGTAAAGATCTTCTGCTCTCGACAAACTTTTACTTTTCTCCTGAAACAATTAACATTTTATTATCTGCGATTCTGGAAAGACTCGAACTTTCAACTTCCGGTTTAACAAACCGGTGCTCTACCATTGAGCTACAAAATCTTTTGTAATTCCGGAAGGACTCGAACCTTCAACCTTCGGTGTATCAGACCGACACTCTAACCACTTGAGCTACGAAATCATTTTACTATGTGAACAGTCAGTGTTCTTTATGGTTGTATTTTAATTCACTTATATAACAACATTTACCATTGACTTATTCACTTTTTTGTCTGGAAAGCAAGATTCGAACTTGCGACCTCCCGCGTCCAAGACGGGTAAACAACCACCGTTATCTTTCCAGTTTTACAGATTCACTTCAAAATTCTTTTCCGAGAGACAGTCGGAGCTGAAATTTTCCGTGAATCTTTGTGATTCCGAAAGGAGTCGAACCTCTAACCCTGGGTTTAGAAAACCCATGCTCTATCCAGTTGAGCTACGGAACCGTTTTTGTAATCTCAGAAGGACTTGAACCTTCAACCTTCGGTGTATCAGACCGATACTCTAACCACTTGAGCTATGAGATCATTTTGGGTGTCTTCGGGGATCGAACCCTGTTCTCCGGTTCCACAGACCGGCGCTTTACCAAATAAGCTAAAGAAACCATAAAAAAAGCACCTCTTTTCGGGAGGTGCTTTATATATTCTAACGTAAGAAATCATTCACTGACCCACGTATATAAGCACCTTTTATCCACAATTCCACGATCAATAATACACAGAGGAGATACCGGCTCTTGTCCGAATACTCTTGAATACAGATTGAATATGTTATGTAATTGTTTCATTTTATTTTTTGTTTGTTTTTAAATTATTTTTTGAAATTCTGAAAACCTGTTGCTTTCAATTTTCGGTTGCAAAGTAAATATGATTTTTTGAAACCCGCAAATAAATATTCAAATCAACTCATTGAAAATCAGTGAATTATGTTATGTTTTAAGAATAAGGAATACCTGTCCGCAATATATTGCGGATATCTTAATTACCTAAATGACTGTCTCTCACCGGGTTGCTTATCACTCTATTTTATCGTATTAAAGTTTCATTGTTAGTTATTAAATTTTCATGTTTATGGTTATTTTTTTTCATTCTAAATAATTTCTGACCTAAAAAACAAAAAACGCCTCGAAAAATCGAGGCGTTTTTGCAGTATTTTGATTAAATTTTTACGGGTTTACAGTAAATAATTTCCAAAGTCAGCACATTTTGCCTCATTCCATATTGTCCATTCATATCCGAATAACCCCTTTGTAGATGGGCGTCCGCATAGTTCTGCATTGATATGTGCTCTTTGTATTGTCATAATTTTCTGGGGCAAAGATAAATCTTTTTTGTAATTATTTTATAATTTTCACAGGATGGGGTAATAAAACAGTTGTTTTGAGCGCTCATTTTTTTGCTACAACTGACTTTAAAATTCATACTATTTTCTAATGGATTTTAAATGCAACGTTTACTTTCAATGTCTGAACATCTTATTTCTTCCGGTCTTAAATCTGGAGATATCTTTCAGGATCACCTCATCATCGGGATTGAAATATTTCAGTTCGTTTACAATTTCCGAACGTGTTCCTACTTTTTCGGCAATGATTTGATAAGCAATGTTTCTGGTTGTTGTTTGTAATTTCGGATCTTTTCTGAACTCATGTTTCATCGCATCCAGGTAGGTCATCTTTTTATAATCCGGGGTCTTTTCATATAAATTCCTAATTTCCGTTTCCAGCTTCTGAACATCATGGATATTGGCAAAATAGTTATTCAGGCAGTTGAAAGGATCTTTATCCTCTTCCCATCCTTTCAACAATACTTTTTGTGCCTCTTCTCTATTTTCCATCTTTTTACGATAGACCAGAGAAGCCTTTACCATCTGATTATTGGCTGTATAGTCATCAGCAACCATTTGGTAATAAGTATGGGCGTTTTCAAGGTCATTGATTTTTTTATAAAGATCACCTACCTTCTCCTTCTGCTCCATCTCTTTGTAAAGATCAATAGACTTTTTGTATTGTTTTGCTTTTTCATAGCAGATGGCAGCATCAGATTTATTGTTTAATTTCTTAAGATATACCGCAGCAGCTTCATTGTAAAATGCCCCATCTTCCAGTGTTTTTGCTCCTCTGTAATTGTCCTGAAGTAAATTCATGTAGACTCTTGCTGCTTTTTTATACTCTTTTTCTGCAATATATTTCTCAGCGAGTTCTTCATATTTACTTCTTATTCTGTCAAACAATGAGCTTTCCAGATAAAAGCTTCCTCCACCTGCGCCTCTTTTTCCTGAGTTTTGTGCATTCCGTTCTTTATCTTTTAAAGCAGCAATTACAATAAGGATAATAAATGCCACTACTAAGAAAATCACCAAAGTACCTACCACGCTCCAGAAACTTTCATGAAACAGCTGGGCTACGATTCCGATCACCTTAAACATCACTAAAAGGACAAAGGCAGCCATGAATTTGTCTATAAATTTCTGTTTATTCATCATCTTCAGTGTTTAAAATGGTTTTATCTTCCCTGAACAGACGGTAAAGAAGTAATATAACACAAATGATAAGGGCCCATACAAACCAGTTATAACCAAACATTTTCACTAACGGATAAAACAGGTATACCAACATGGTGATAAGTATTGCAATTAAAAGAAATTTTATCCAGCCCGGTACATTATCACCTCCGAGATGTAAGGCTTTTTTCTTAAAAATAAAGAGATAGATTCCCACCGCACCAATCATAAAAATAATCAGATAAAGAATATCCGAAACCGGAGCCTTTTCTTCCGGCTTACTCCCTCCTGCTTCCACTCCTTTTACCTTAGATTTTCCAACAGGTGCTGAAGAAGCATCTATGAGATCTATGGTACCATAAAGTCGTCCTAAAGAATCTGCCATCAGGACCTGTTTCTTCTTTACCAGGTATTTTACCACATCTCCATTGACAGGTTCTCCTCTGCTATATTGTTTCAGGGAATCTGAAAGCCTCCGTTTCAGTTTTTCTGTTCTCTCTTCAATATGCTTTTTAATCTTCTTGGTGTACACTATTTTGAGAGAATCCCTGCTCTGTTTTTCTTTGGTAACAAGCTTGTCTATATCAGGGCTGATTTCATTAAGGCTTCTTCCTCCTGCTTTTCTGTACTGTTCTCTTTCCTTCTCTTTGGCCGCTATCATTGTACTCGCCACGCGTACTTCCTTAGATAAGGCTGTCCTTTTTTCCTGATATATGGAATCAATTTTCTGATCTATTTCCGAGATTCCGGATTGAAAGGCCACCATATCTGAAGGGGCTTTGACTGCATCGGTAACAATACTTCCTGAAGAAATGCCAGTCTCTTCCTGTTCTTTCTTATTTTTATCGGATGGCAATGCAAATCTTAAAATAACAGCAATCACCAATACTGCCCAAAAAATCCGTCTTGAGTTTCTCACCCTTTTAGTTTCAGGTTTTCCATCAGAGCTTCCAAATAAACCTTCAAACCAGGTAAATTTTTCAAAACCATCTCCTCTGGAAGTCCCCATAATATCCAAAGGAACTCCTAGCTCGATAGCTCTTTCAGGATATTTTTCAATATATTTTAAATACTTTTCAATTTCTTTTTTATTTCCGGCCATTACCTTTTTGAGATCAAAAGGCAGGTTTTTCATCCATTCTTCTTCAGTTTGTTTTGGCTGTAATGCTTCCAGGATTTTTTCATCATCCATTTCTACAGTATAGCTCTCAATGTTCTGAGGAATATGAACACCATTTAATGGCTTTCTGATTATTTCCTTTATTTTGTCAGGTTCCTGAATTAAAGTAATCCAATCGATTTCTTCCGATAGTTTGACCAACCCAAACTCTGGATGCATAATGATAAGCCGGGAATCCAGATGTTCCCAGTCTTCCGGATTAATCTTAGGATAAAAGGTCGTATTTTCAGGTATAAAAAACCTGTCATTTACCGACTGAAAGTAAGCATTTCGCCCAATCTCATGTGGAATTTGATCGTTAAAAATAAGAAAACACCCATACAGTATATTGGGAATATCTGATGGGATAGCAAAAGATTGAACGTGATTTAGGTTGATCTCAAGTACCTCCATTTCCTGAAGCCATACTACAGGTGAAGAGCCTTTAATTAAAAGCCCTTTTTTAGGATATCTGTTTTTCGGAAAAGGTTTAATTCTAAGCTCCATAATCCAAGATCTGTTCTATAAATGCTTTTAAAAACCGGGAACACATTTCTTCCATAGTTTTCACTTTCAACAAGGCATGTTCGGGAAGATAATATTCTGAACCTCCAAATTCTGTATACGTAGCCAACGATAAAAATCCGTATGCTGTGGAGGGAACAAAAAACTCTTCAATTCTTTTATTACTGCTTATAAAAGTCAGTATTCCCCGGGAATCTGTAATAATTTCGCTTCCATCGGGAAAGGTAAATTTATTTTTATTCTGCTCTGCAAAAATTTTAATTTCAGATTTGTTTTTGCTAAGATTTAGTGAATTTTCGTAGAGACTGCTAAGCTCATTATCTGAAATCACGAGATTATGATTTTCATTAATTCCTATTTTATTAAAACTATTGATAATTTTTAATCCGCTTCTATCGAGTTTGGCTACTTCCGCCTCAACTTTCACTTTGTTTCTTTCTATTTCTTTTTCCTTGCCGGAAATAGCTTCCAGCGAAACATTTCCATCAATATTTATTTTGTAATGAACTGGATTGGCAGAATGGTACAGATAAAAACTTTTACCAAAATACAGCAGTTCATAGGAATCTCCAATATTCATTCCGGTGAGATTCTGCTCAGAATATTCTTTTGTATTGATGTTAAGCTTGGAAATTAATTTTTTATCGGCCTGATATTGACACAGGATAAAATGCTGCTGTTTATTTTTTGCCAATGCAAACTGTCCTCTTGGTTTTACAGAGATCTTTTCAAATAAAACCTCACAGCCATGGAATGTTTTATAATAGTCATAAGAATGTCTGTCATAATAGTTATCTGACAGATAGGTTTTCAGCAAATGCTTTTTGGAACTTAAAACAAAAAATTCCCCTTCATATAAAAACTGAGCTATCTTGCTGACAGGCATTGGAAATAAAATAGGATAATTTTGAGGAAGATCTGTTTTTTTTCCGTTGATATTTTCAGCCACATGCTTTCTTCGTGGCGGATTAGCCCATAATTCCTGTAGAGGGAGTTTTATTTTCTGAATATGTTTTCTTGCTCCTTTATCATGTTTATAAAAATTGATCTCTCCGTCTGATGTAGTTGTTACCAGAAATTTGAGTTTTTCTCTGTTTTCATGGATTACTCTCTGAACCTTTTCATCTTTTATATTTTCCTGATGGGTAATAAAAAAAACTTCAATATCTTTTTCAGAATACTGTCCGCTAAAAAAACTTTCCAGTGTCTCTGAAACCTCAAGAACGGGGCTCACTTTATTAAGGTTTTCAATAACTTCTTCTACCTTGTTGAGCGACATCGGAACACTATCTTGTCCCAAGGCAAAAACCCTGCATTCTGAGTGGGCTTTGGGATGTTTAATAATTGCCAAAGCTGAAGCAAAAGCCAACACTTTTGGGGTTCCCCAATTTCTAAGGGAGGTGTCGATCAGGATTACCCGCTCAAAAATATTTTCTTCAGGGGGAATTTCTCTTTGTATATAAAGAGCTTCATTATTGGCCACACGGCTCATAAATATTTCATCTTCATTGGCAAATTCTGAAAGAAGCATTCTGTGAAAGTCGCCTTTATTAGTCATATCAGAAATTCCTCCAATGGGTTGCTCTCCCGGAGAAAGGTGACGCATCGGAATTTTCAGTCCGCTCCAGATCCTTTTGATAAGGCTTCCTACCTGAAATGTTTTGGGCTCTTCCACCAATTCCTTAATAAAGTCTTTATCTGTATCTGAGGTTGTTTCTTCCTGTACCAGTTCATCATCCAGTTCAGGTTCCTCCACAAGTCCTTTCATTGCATCAATGATAGACTGAACGGTAGGAAATTTCTCATTGAGATCCAATGCTTTTAAATCTCTATTCAAAACAGATGGTCCGGCATATTTTTTTTCTGCACTTGAAGCCAGTTCGTGAGGTCTTTTATAATAGGCATTCAGATTAAGTTCTGCATTCACAGAAGAGATCCTGTGATGTACATCTTTAAAGAGAATCTGCAAAAGTATAATTCTATTTTGTCCCTGTTTATAAGTTTTGGGGAGTGATTTTATTTTTTCAAGAAATTCAATTTCTCTTTCTGCATTAAACTCAAAATTCCCCATACTGTAGAAGTCAGCTGTACGTTTTAAGGGAGTTTCAAAATCGGTATATCCTTCCTGCATGGCATATAAAACCATAAGCAATGCTCCAAACGGAGGCCATCCCTGCAGCTGCAGCTCTTTCAGGATTTCCATTACATAGGGTCTGTAAGCAATGGCTCCCACTCCCGGGACAGAGAGCAGGTTATGATCATGATACCCGGAATCTCCGGGAACATCTTCATCGGTTTTCCATTCCCAGAAATAATTTTCATAGGACTGGAAGTATACCTTTAATTCCATTCTTTTGATTTTTCAGTAAGACGGAATGAGCTGACAGACAACTGACGGAAATCAGTATCCTTTAAGGAAAGATAATTTCCATTTTCATCCCATAAAAGCCACCCGTCTGATTCTTTATTATATTTCTGCTGTAAAAATGTACTCATATTTTTAAACTCAAAATCCAAACCTGAAGGCAGAAGATGCTTATCTTTTGTCCAATATGTTTTTCCCGGAAGGCTTAATAACGGTGTTCCTAAGAACAGTGCTTTATCTCCTATGATTGTCCAGTTTATTCGTTCAAGTTTAAATTTTGCTGTTCCGGCTATGCTTTCACTAATGTCTGATATTCGGCTTAATAAAGCAATTACCGGCTGTTCTTCATTATTTTCTTTTAAGCGGATCTGAATTTTTTCACTAATTCCGAAATAATTTTGATTAGAAGCCGGAAATGTAAGGCGCAATGCCTTATCTATCGGCGTCCAAAGTAAAGCAGAGCGCATCTTTTTACTTGGAACCAACGCATCTTTCCGGAATAAAAGACCATCATGCAGCTCATACAGTAAAAAATCTGGAAACTGATAAATTTTCGAAGCTATAACCTGTTCATCGGTAAAACCTTTGAGCCAAATCGTTTCATCGTCCACTGCAATCAGTACATTTTTCCAGTCTCTGATTGACCCCAGAAAATCTTCATCCCTTCTGGGAAGTTCTGCCCAAAATTCTTTTATACACTTTGAAGGATCTTCTGCCATAAGCTTTCAATTTCTTGCCGGATATATTCTTTCTGTTCGGGATTTCTGATCCAGTCACAACGGGTCTGGAGGTATCTCAGTTTATCTTTAATTACATTCTGTTCTTCAAAACTCAGTGTTCCGCCATTCCATTTATCGGTAAGGATCTTCACATCCTTCATTACTTCTTCCGGATTGGGCGTTTTGTTGTGCATCGCCTGTGGATGAGAATTGGGGTGGTCATCTTTTTCAATGGTCCTGTTGATGATTCCTTCCAGGATCTCAATCTGCTCTTCTGTATCCCAAATATGTTTCAGAACCCAGAGATCGGAGAGAATGGCCTCATTTCTTCCACAGATCAGGGCACTTGCAGCAATCAGGTTTTGAAGCTTCACGGCTCTACGGTCTGAAATGGCAATTCCGGTATTTCGTAGATTTATAATAGTATTCAGATAAACTTCATAAATGGGTCTAAGATCAATTGTTTTACACAAATTCTGAAGCTCTCTGATCTCATGTACCTGAATTTCGGGAGTTTCAGTTTCTTCTTCATTTTCAAGTTTTCTTCCGGCTAAAAGAACCTGATGTAATAATTCGGGATTTACATAATCTACGTTGATTCTCACCAGAAAACGGTCAAATAATGCATTTAATGCTTCATCTTCGGGAAGAACATTACTTGCACCTACAAACATCAGTGCCGGTAAATGTTTAGTTTCTTTCCCTCTTTTGAATATTTTTTCATTAAGGGCCATCAACAGTGAGTTCAGGATAGCGGAATTGGCATTGAAGATCTCATCCAGGAATACCATGGACGCTTCAGGCATCATTCCTTCTGTATTGGTAAGAAGCTCTCCTTCTTTTAATTTTCTGATATCAAAAGGTCCGAAGATTTCATTGGGTTCTGTAAAACGGGTCAATAAATATTCAAAGTTTTTCCCATCTTTTACCGTTTTGGACAATGTTCTGACAATGGCTGATTTTGCAGTTCCCGGAGGACCATATAAAAAAGCATTTTCTCTCGCCAAAAGACAGATTCCCAGTAGATCTACTACATCATTTTTACCTACAAAAGTATCTTTTACGTAGGTAAGGACTGTATTAAGTTTATTGATATTCTGAGTCATTAGTTTTCTTCAGTTATTATTTTTAGTTCTCTCCAGAATGCGTCTTTATGCATTCCCAATTCTGCAATAAGCATTTTATTGATCGTTGGAATTTCCGCCAGTTTATAATCTCTTTTTTCAAGAATTCTTTCGAGATACAATTTCCGGTATGTACTGTCTTTTAATTCTTCTTCCCAGTTTACACCCTTCAAATCAAGATCATATCCTATTCCCGAATAATGAAATTCTCTCAGAATATCTTCAAGCATCCCAATCAAAACATCTTCCGGATCCAGTGTATTCAATGCTACAATGATCTGTGGCAGGAATCTCAAAGACAAATCCGCAGATAGTACAGAAGAGATATCTTTTTTTTCTTTAAACCTGAAAATAAGGCGATCTATATTTTTTGCTGTATTTTCTCTGATCAGATAAAGCTGAGCACTGTGATACAGTATTTTTCCTGCCCACACTGCTGCTGCTCTGTCACATGGCATTCTTCCAGATAAAAATTCAAGCCTTTCCTTTTCAAATTCTGTCTCAAAATAATCCCCGGCCTCTGCTTCTTCTTTGGGAGAAATCTCCTGGAAGTTTGAGAAAAGGGTAATGCATTCAGTTTTCCTGAGCAAAAAGATCGTATCTAAGAATGGTGACCTGGTTTCCATCATCTAACAAAAATAGAATTATTTCGTTGAGAATAAAACTTTTGAATAGGGGATTGATGTTAAATGTTGCTTTCTCTATTTCAGTCCCCATATAACAATATCAGGCTACTATTTCAACAATATTGTTTTCCGGATCAAGAATAACACTTTCATAGTAACCGTCACCTGTAGTTCTGGGTTCTCCGGCGATGGTATAACCATCTTTTCTCAGGACTTCTGTAAGTTCATTTACATTTTCTTTAGTTTTGACAGCAAATGCCAGATGGACAATCCCAAACTGTTGAGAATCATAAGAACCTGTATTTTCTTTAATATCGGGACGGGTCATAATTTCAAGACGGCTGCCACTATCAAAACTCAAAAAATAGGACTCAAAATTCTTAACAGGATTATGGTATTTTTTGTTGGAAACAGCCCCAAAATATTTCTGATAGAATTCTCTGGTTTTTTCAAGATCTTTTACCCAGATGGCAATATGTTCAATTTTCATTTTTCTCTATTTTACTATTGTATAGCAAAGTTAGCAGGCTTCACTTTGCAATATCCGCTCTCTGTTATTCTATTCTTGTTCTGTATTTGCCAAAAATACGGGCTGAAAATCATTTAAAAGTTCAGGTTTGCAATGAATACAGGCTCTCTCAATATGAAGTTTTCAACAGACGGTATACAAAACCGTATTTAAAATACTTATATATGCCATTTTATGCATTATCTTTTCATGAGGTGGCTTCGTTATTCACTCCCTGTAATGTCACAGACAATCTAAAAGTTATTATCTTTGCATCTGTCAAAATAAAATTATGAGTATTCACATCAGTGCAAACAAAGGAGAAATTGCTAAAGTAGTATTGCAGCCGGGGGATCCGCTTCGTGCACAGTATATTGCTGAAAATTATTTAGAAAATGCAAAACTGGTAAGCAAAACCAGAGGTATATTTTATTATACAGGTCTTTATAAGGGTAAAGAAATCACAGTAGGGGCAAGTGGAATGGGCTTTCCAAGTATTGGGATCTATTCTTTTGAACTGTTTACAGAATATGAGGTAGATACTATCATCAGAATTGGAACTTGTGGTGCTTATAATACAGATCTTAAGCTTTTTGATATTTTGAATATTGAAAATGCAGCCAGCGAAAGTACATATGCTAAATATGCATGGGGAATTGAAGATGAGATTCTTCCTCACCAGGGAAATATCTTCAACACCATTAATGAAACTTCTAAAGAATTATCATTACACGCAAAAGCAATCAATATACACAGTAGTGATATTTTCTACAGAAAAGATCCTGAAACTCCTGCTATTGCTACAAAATACAATTGTCCTGCAGTAGAAATGGAAGCTTTCGGATTGTTTGCGAATGCTCAGCATTTAGGAAAAAATGCTGCTACTATCCTTACGGTAACTGACATTATTCCAACGCATGAAAAAATTTCTGCTGACGAAAGAGAGAAAGCCCTGAATCCAATGATGGAGCTGGCTTTGGAATCAGCATTGAAAAGTCTATAAAAGCGAATTCGCTTAAGAAATAAAAAAAGAGCTTTACTGTATCAGTAGAGCTCTTTTTTATAGCCTGAAAAATTTCCTGGCAACTTCTGTGGTTTCATCTGCAACTTCGGAAATACTCATCTTCTTGAGATGGGCAATGGATTGCGCAACATACGGTAAAAATGAGGGTTCGTTCCGCCTGTTCTGAAGTCTCGGCATATTCTTCGGAAGCATGAAAGGAGCATCTGTTTCAATCATCATCCTGTCTAAAGGTGTGTATCTGATGACATCTTCCAGGTGTTTAAATCGTTTTTCATCACTGATCGCTCCGGTAAAGCCTAAGTAAAATCCTTTATCTAGATATATTTTTGCTTCATCCAGTGTTCCGGTAAAGCAATGAACTACTGCTTCCGGTAATTGGGAAAGATATTCGTCTGTAATATCATTAAACCTTTTAAATGCTGATCTTTCATGAAGGAAAAGAGGTTTATTCACGTCTATGGCTAACTCAAGCTGAGCCTTATAGCATTTTTCCTGAACGGGTCTTGGGGAGAAATCACGATCAAAATCCAACCCGCACTCTCCTACTGAGATCACATGTTCCTGTTGTAAAAGTTTTCTAAGTTCGCTGATGCTTTCGTTATTAAAAGATTTAGCATCATGAGGATGGATTCCTGCTGTAGAAAATAAAATGTCCGGATAGTCTTCTGCTATTTCTGCAGATTCTTTACTTCCACGTACGCTTGTTCCTGTGAGAATCATATGTTCTACTCCGTTATCCAAAGCACGGTTGATAATTTCATCATGTTCGTTATAGAACTGTTTATTGGTCAGATTAATGCCAATATCAATGTAGGTATTCATTTCTTTTTTGTTTTATTATTTTTCATATAAAAATATCTTGTTACATATTGGTTTTTCACAGCATCTTTCAATTCTTTTTCTGTATAAAACCTTTTATAATCAGAGCGCTTCAATCCGTTAATTTCTTTTGTTATTTTGACCCATATGGTTTTTCTACGGGCTTTTTTAGTCTTGAGGAAACGTACTTCTTCTTTCAACTGATCTTCGATAGCAGATTTTTCGGTCCTCCGCCATTTTTTATTCCCATATTTCTGTAATTCACAGGAAATCTTACCCTCTTCTCCGGCTCTGAAATCTCCTTTGTTGTAAATATTCCTCATGGTTATTGAATAAAAATGATCATCAATAGGTATAATCGCTATTTAATTTCCGCAAAATTATCCGTTAACAGCGCAACCTTTTTACGCAGTAAAAATTATTCATTGATAAATTTTTCCAGAAAACCTATCAGTTTTGTTCCGCCGTGGCTCCATCGTATTCCGTGGCCTTCTTTTTCCCTGACTTCAAAGACCAAACCGTGTTTATAATGAAAAAATACATTCCACCAGGTTTGGTTTTCGAGAATATAGCAGATCTTCTTCATTACCTTCTCCTGCTTCTGTTGGTTATTGCCTTTGACTTCGCCCCAAAAATGATCATCCATTCTTCCGGTATGTTTTTCCCAGGCTCTCTGGGCAATGGTTATTTCATTGTTGAATGGTTCTTCGCATGTATTAATTAATACATGCTGAAGAGGAGGAATAGCATTCTCATCACGGATACTTGCCGGGGTAAGCCTTTGCCCCAACACAATAAGCCAATCTTCAAAGGAAGTTTCTTCTAATTTTATTGCTTTAACCTCATCAGAATTATTGCTTTCCAATAAGCGAATAATCCTATCAAAAATGTCATGGCGGTTTATTTTTATTTCTTCAGTAAAATAAGGCAAATCCCAATCCAGCCTATTTTCTTTATAGGCCCGGATATTTCCCTCCAGGTTTTTCACATGTTCTTTTTCTAAAATAGCCTGGTGTTTTTCTTTCCAGGAATCAGAAATAAAGGGAATATACTTTTCAAAGCCGTCCATTCTTCACAATGTTTTTATAAGATTGACGGAAAGAGACTCTTCTTGAATCAGATATCCAATAAGATTAAACCATTGTTTACAGTGATCCAAAATCCATGCATCGGAAGAAATAATGATTTCTGAACTTTCTGCCAGAAATTTATCTGGATTAAGCTGGAGCTCACTCTCCCAATTCAGGTTGTTTTCTGAAGCAAATGCAAGGACCATCTGTTTTACTCTTCCACTGTTGGAAACCGGTTGGTCAAAAACCCAGACCAGCTTTTGAACTTTATTTTTTTGAAAGAAAGAAGCTACCAATTCTACAGCTTTCAACGTCTGATTAACTCTTTTATAAGTTCCGTGAATTCCGGAAAGGTCGCGAAAACAACCGTCTGCACCTTCAAAAATATAAGCTTCGGAAAGCAGACTTTCCAACAAAATCAATACATTAAAACCATCAAGATAAATTATTCTGTCTTTTAATTCTGAACTCTTCAGTTGTTTTAAATTTCTCTCATGGATCTGCATATCGGAAGCTGATGCACCGCGTAAAGCCTGTATTTGTCTGGTCTTTAATCTATATCTGTTACCTACAAGTTCTGATCCTGCTTTTTCCGCATAACCTCTTGTCAGCAAATACTGCATATCCTGAACAGCCAGTTTCAGCTTACCGAGTTGCTTTTCTGAACCGAACAAGTTATCATCACCTGTATTTTTTCCACGGTTTCTGTTATTCATACTCAAAAATAGAATTTTTAAAGGTTTTTTACCTATAAACTTTTCCAAAAGAATCTTTTGCAACACCACAATAATATCATTTTGTTTACTTTATCATCCATCTGTTATATTTCCTACAACAAAAGAGATACTTTATACAATGTTTTGGTGTTGATTAGGAATAAGTTTGCAAAGACTTAAAAAATACCCTTATGAATACACTGAAAAAACTATGTTATCTGTGTGCAGCTATGCTTTTAACAGCATCTTTTGTATCATGTTCTGATAATGATGACGAAATTATTATAGAACAGCAGACTCCCTCACAGGTTCTGTCTTCTACTCCATGGGAAACTACAGGAGCTAAAGATAAAAATGGAAATAATATAGCATTAACTGATGCCAGCGTAGCCGGATATGTAGGCTTTGCTTACTTCAAAGCAGATGGAAAATTTGCTATTTACGGGCTGGATGATATCTTAAGATCAAGAGGAACCTGGTCTGTAGATGCGCAAGGTAAAAAAAGAACTATTGCAGCACTTAATCCGGACGGCTCTACTATTTTCACCCGTGATGTTGATATTCTTGTCCTTAATAAGAATGAATTCACCTATAGAATCTATCCTAGTTCAGCGGATCCATCTCTTTATTATGACATCATTCATACAAGAACTTCTCATGCCGAACCGGGCAACGGACAGCTTACTTTAGCTTCTACTCCGTGGGAAACTACCGGTGCTAAAGATAAAGACGGAAATAATGTAGCATTAACCAATGCCAGCGTAGCCGGATATGTAGGATACTCTTATTTCAGAGCCAATGGAACATTCAAAATTGTAGGATTGGATGATGTTTTCAGATCTCAGGGGAAATGGTCTATTTCTGCTGACGGAAAGAAGAGAACCCTTATTGGGATCAACCCTGCTACCGGAGCAGTTACTTTTACAAGAGTGGTAGATATTCTTACCCTGAATGAGACTACTTTCACCTACAGAATTATTCCTGATGCAGCTAATCCGGCAGTATTCTATGACATTATACACACTAAGGTTACCCATAGTGAACCTCAGTAGTGATTATTTTTTTGATAATTAAGGAAGAACCTGCTCAATATGGGCAGGTTTTTATTTTAATTAATGATGTACAGAAAAGATCAGACATAGTCTTCCCACCATTTCTTCCAATCTGTTTTATCCAGGTTGTTTAAATTCACTTTCTCACCCATAACAGGTAGTGTAATAGGCTGCCGGTTTTCTTCTGCATATTTTGAAACCTGCTCAAGTGGTTCGTACCAGGTATGCTGTGCTAATTTAAATTTTGAATTATGAACAGGAATGAAGTTTTTTGCTTTCAGCTCTTTCACTTCTGTAATAATCTGTTCGGGTAAAGAGTGAATATAAGGCCATTTTTCATTGTACTGTCCACATTCCATTACCGCTAAATCGAATGGTCCATATTTTTCTCCAATTTCTGTAAAATGGTTACCATAGCCACTGTCTCCTCCTAAAAACAGGTTCATAGTCGGGGTTTTTAATACAAAGGAAGTCCAGAGTGAGATATTCCTGTTCAGCAGTCTTCCGGAGAAATGCCTTGCCGGAGTGAGAGTAATCCTGAACCCTTCTGCCATATCAATACTTTCCCACCAGTTTTTTTCCACAATTTTCTCCGGTGCCCAACCCCAATATTCAAAATGCTGGCCGGTTCCCAAACCACAGATTACCTTTCCTACTTTATTTTTTAAAGCCTGAACCGTTTTATAATCCAGGTGATCCCAATGATCATGGGAAATAATAAGGAAGTCTATATTCGGCATATGTTCCGGTTTATAATAATCTGCTCCCGGAAATGCTTTTATGGATCCGGGCATGGGAGAAGCATTTCCACTGAAAACAGGATCTATCAAAAACTTTTTGCCATCAATCTGTATGAAATAAGAACTGTGTCCAAACCACACGAGAATATTTTCGTCAAGTTGAAGATTTTTAAGATCTGTTACTACAAACGGAAGCGCAGTTCCGGGTGATGTATTTTCTATTTTACACAGGCTTCCCAGAAGGGCTTTGGTCATACTTTCCCCTTCTAACAAAGCCGGTGTTACCAGTATATTTTGAAACTTCCCATGGGTATAATTGGAAAGTGTACTGAAATATTCTTTTCGTTTTTCATCAGGGAATTGCCCCAGTTGTTTTACTAAATTCATTGTATTTTTTTTTACATCCTAAGTCTCTCCTCTTCCATATCCAATCTTGTCAGATAATGTCTTATATATTCTTCGTCAATATTCGGGTTACGTCTGTTTTCTTCCCGAAGCCAAATTCGCTGTTGCTCCAAAGTCTCAAAATAGATTTCTTTAGCTTCCCCGGAAAGCTTATGAACAGAATCTTCTTTGTCTTCCTGTTCCCAACGGTCCATCAGTTTGTTGAAGTATTCATTTTCATTTCTCCTCTCTTTATAGTTTTCATCCAGATACCTGAAAGCAACCCTGCGCATTTCTTTTTTCAAAAAACGTTCTGATTCGTCTTCAGACATATATCCTCCATTGGAGTCGGATAAATTCAGTTTCTTTATCAATGCCGGCAAGGTCAATCCCTGAAGGATCAAAGTAACTAAAATGACCACAAATGTAATAAACAGGATAAGGTCACGATGAGGAAAAGGTTGCCCGTTCTCCATGACAACGGGAATAGATAATGCCGCCGCCAGTGAAACCACCCCCCGCATACCAGTCCAGCCCATTAGAAATGGGGCTTTCATACCGGGGTCCCGGTCTGCTACATTGATGAAATTCCGCATAATCAATGTTGTAAATACAGCACCAAAAGAAGCCAGAAAACGGACAATAATCAGTACTGCTGTAACCAACAATCCATAGCTTACTGCTTCGGACAGGCTTATTCCTTCTTTGTTCAGTCCTACCATAATTTCGGGAAGATCCAGCCCTATCAGCAGAAAAACAATTCCGTTGATCAGGAATACAAAGCTTTCCCATACGTTGGAGCCTCTCAGTCTGGATTCTGAAGTTCTGAAAATTTCATGCCTTCTTACGGAAAGAAAGAGTCCGCCACTTACGACTGCCAGCACACCGGAAGAATGAACTTCTTCAGCAGCAATATACATGACATAAGGTGCTACTAAACTGAGTATGGCATCCATATTAACATCGGTGGGGAATATTTTTTCAATTTTAAGAAAGATAAAAGCCAGTACAACACCTATTCCAAGGCCTCCAAACACCATCCATCCAAAACTTAGTACGGCATCCTGCCAGATAAACTGTCCTGTCGCTACGGCTACCATGGCAAATCTAAAAATAATCAGAGAGGAAGCGTCGTTGAATAAACTTTCGCCTTCTAAAACAGTGGATACATTTTTAGGAACCTTTACAAATTTTAAAATAGCTCCTGCACTTACGGCATCAGGTGGTGACACTATTCCTCCCAACACAAAACCCAGGGCTAATGAAAATCCCGGAATATAGGAATTGGCTACAAAAGCCACAGATATTGCAGTAAGGAAAACAACAATAAAGGCAAAACTGGTAATGATGCGCCGCAGTTTCCATATTTCCTTCCACGAAACCGCAAACGCAGCTTCATATAAAAGCGGAGGTAGAAAAATTATAAATATAAGCTCCGGATCAATCTTTATAGCAGGCAATCCGGGAATGAAACTGATCAGCAATCCTGCAATCACCAATATAATAGGATAGGCAACTTTTAAACGATTGGCCAGCATTATCGAACCGATAATCACCAGAACCAATCCTAAGTAATAAATAAAATCTTCCACCATTGTTTTTGAATTATTTGTAAACCAAATTATATCATTTCTGAAAAAGAAAATGTCTCCAATTTGATTTTTAAAATAAATATAAGCATTCAATGTGGAAATTTCATACTGCTATATAAAGAAATGTACAGCAGTATTTTTTTTAAACCAGTTTTTCCTTAAAGAACGGAATCAGTTGTCCTACAGCTTCATTTGCATAATTTCCTCTGTCGTATAAGGACATATTCCCCTTAACATTAATATAATTTTTATTGGTTTCTGAATACTTTGGGTGACAATCCTGTTTTTTTACGGAAGAATCTGGCAAAATAATTGGGATAGTCGAAGCCAAGGCTATAAGATATTTCACTTACAGAAAGTGTCGTATTTTTTAATTTGTCTTTAGCCAGTTTTACTACATGGTCATGGATGTGATCTAATGGAGATTTACCGGTAAAATGTTTAATGAGATCGCCGAAATAATTGGGTGAAAGATTACTTTTTTGGGCAAAAAAAGCGACAGAAGGCAGTCCTGCTATATTTTCGTTTTCTCGGAAATAGTTTTCCAGGTTTTTATAAAACTCGTCTATGACTTTGTGATAGATAGTGCTTCTGGTATCAAACTGCCTGTCGTAAAAATCTTTAACATAGGTCAGTATTAAATTAACATAGGAGATGATTACTGTTCTTGAATAATGTTCTTTTTGAAATTCATTGTTTGCTTTTCTGAAAAGATCCCATAAAATTGTTTCCTCATCTTTGGTGAGAAAAAGAGCTTCGTGATTATTATAATGAACAAAGCTGTAGTCCTTGGCATATCTTTCAAGGTATTTAGCATTTATCATAATGCAAAGCCCTGAAAACGGAGGGGCAATTTCCCACTCCAATGTATTCTGAGGGCAGTCTACATACATATAAGAAGAGTCTGACTGATCTTCCAGCAATGGATAGGAAACAAACTTAACCTCCATAGGCGGTTTGATTGCTAAGAGATAAAAATCTATTGTAACAGGATCAGACTTTTGCCTGATATCTTTTTTATCCTGAAAATCTACAATATGAAGCTCATCACTTTTTAACCCGTCAACATTCAGATAACGGCTAAACTCCGGTATGCTAAGTATTTTTGTTTTCATTTTTACAGGGCTTCAATAATGGGGTAAAATTAGATTTTTTAGGCTATCCCATCAGGATACAAATTCAGGAAAAACGGATACATTTTACTGTTTCTCTATGTAGAATAGTTATTTTTTAAGTTGCTAATTTATAGAGTACCAAACCAGATACCAGACATACAAGCATCAATACACCTCCCACTTTGAGCATGGAAGTCCAATACTCCTTTCTATCGCATGTAAAATCTACAGGATTGATACTGTATACAGAATAAATCCAGGGATTTATACGCAAGTCCGGTCTGAAGTGTGCAATTCCCTGTAAATACCTTCTCCGCAAAGCTTTCAGATTTTTTATATAGTAAGTATAGCCGGCATCCATTCCTTCAAAATCAACATCTACTACATATCCTCTGTCATTCACCTGCAACATATATTGTTTGTTTCTGGGGCTGAGACCTACATCATATTCATCTGAAAAACAGTATTTTTCTAAATTAGCATACAAAACCTCATCTACACTGCCGTCAAACCTTTCATAATGAACTCCTTTGTCATCAACCACAATTTTCTTCACCTCTCTCTTTCTTATTTTTTTCTGATAGCGAAAAAAACGGTAAAGCAGAAACGCTACAACAGGATAATACAGTATTCCCACTGCTACCAACACCATTACCTGATTACAGAGTATAGCAGGCAATGCCAGAATTGCCAGAAACACGATCAGTAATATAAGTACCCCAAAAATTCTGGTCAGCCAGGTCATGAACCACGAAGGTTTAGAAATAAGGGGTGAAAATTCTTTCATTATATCCTCTTGCATCTGTTCAAGATACAAAAAAAATATTAATATAAAAGAGCCACAGTAGCGTGCTGCAGCTCTTAATACAAAATTGAAAATAAGATTTGTTCTACTAAAAACTATGATTAAAATTATACGATTGTATATGTTTTTTCTGTAACGGTATTATAAGTATCGGAAATTATATTGTCTACAAACCTCCATTCTGCCAGAGAACTTCCGGAAGTAAATTTCACATGCAGATATCCTCTTTTATAAAGGTTGGCATAATCCAGATCGTCGATCAACATTGAAAATGCCTGAGCCAATTCTATAGCTTTCGTAGGGTCGGATGAAATTCCCAGATATCCTTCAAGTCCCGGAGAAGATACGGAACTGCAGGCAAGCTCTGTCCCAATGTGATTTCCCTGGGCATCTTTCAGTGTTCCCATCCACGCATTATGAGTATCCCCTGCCAGTACCACTACTTTTTTCCCGGCAAGAAGAGAATATAAGTGTTCCCTTTCCATAAAATAACCATCCCAGGCATCTAAGTTATAAGGTAATGTTGTCGTAATTCTTGCAATTTCCTGTGGGGTAAGGGTTGGATCCTGTTGTTTGTATCTTGTTTTCAGAACAATCAATTGGGTAATGGTCGTCTGAAGTGCCAGCATGGTAGCCGGCTGTGCACTTCCGTGCTGTTTTATTTCTGCAAGAATCTGATTAAGCAACATCAGGAGTTCAGCTGGGACCATCATTTTTGTCATGAGGATCTGCTGTCCCAAGACCTGCCATTTTGCAGTGCTCCCATTGATCTGAGAGCTCAGCCATGACATCTGCTCGCTTCCGATCAGTTTTCTGTTGGTGCTCAAAAAATCTGCTGTAAACTGTGCCTGATTAAAGTTTCCGGCGTTATCCAGATAATCTGAATATTCCATTTGTTTATCTCTTGCAATCACCCTTGTATCCATCATGTGAAGGGAAACAATATTACCGAACTGAAAACTTCTGTAGATCTTCAGATCTTTTCCTGTTTTCAAAGGGATATATTCACTATAAGCCTGGAAGGCAGCCATCTTTCTGGCCTGGAAATCTCCTTCATTAGGCTGATGATTTTCCGCTCCGGATTTGTAGGTATCATTCGCAAATTCATGATCATCCCATACGCAGATAAAAGGTTTTTTCTGGTGAAGAAGCTGAAGGTTTTTATCTCCTCTGTACTGTCTGTATCTTTCCCTGTAATCATTAAGACTAAGGATTTCCTTAGCCGGTTTATGGGCTCTGCCAAGTTGGTTGGTATAAGGGTTTGTTCCATATTGTCCCGGAGCGTATTCATAGATATAATCTCCAAGGTGTACCACTACATCGGCTTCAGATTGGGCAATAGCACCATATACATTAAAAAGCCCTGCAGGAAAGTTAGAACAGGAAACCACAGCCATTTTCACTTCGTTTACGGTATCTGTTTTTGAGGGTAATGTAAGGGTCTCTCCAACAACAGAGGCTTCTTTGGTGGTAATATTATAAAATCTATAGTAGAATTTAGTATTTGATGGAATATTCTGTACATCAACAGCTATGGTAAAATCATTAACAGATGTAGCTGCTGCCTTGCCTCTTCTCAATACTTCTGAGAAATTGCTGTTTTTACTTATCTCCCAGGTAATTTCAGCATCAATACCTGTAGAGTATCTCGTCCAGATAATAATTCCCTCTGCTGTAGGATCGAAACTCGCTACTCCGGATTCAAAACCTGCATTTTTAAGGTCAGAGGGAGCATTTTCATTGACATCGTTAAAATCATTATCTGTACAGCTTTCAATTAAAGGAGCAATAAAAATCCCTCCTGCTGCCAGTAGTGAATTTTTAAGAAATCTCCTTCTATTAATCGGGTTGTTGTTTTCCATCATTATTTTTTCTGCAAAACAACGTTATCTGATCAAGAAGGCTGTTAACTCAATTTTAATTATTCTTTATGGTTTTTTAAACATTTGTTTAATTCGAATTTTACCTGTTTCCGGAAACGATATTATCTCGAACATTATTTTTCCACACCTATAATTGAAAATAGGATTATTTAAGATTTTGTCAGTTTTAATTGGATCTGAAATTCATTAACCATTTTATCAAATACAATTTCCAATGAGCCTATCTGAAGATTCGAGGTATTTTTTATGATAATCAATGGATTTTTACGATCATCAACAGTAGAAGTATATTTTAGATCTTCATTATGGTCAATCTCCTTAATTATGTTCTGCAGGTACTTCTTCACTACACTTATATCAGCATCCGAATAGAGCGTAATTTTAAAAATAGATTTTGCAGGATACACCAGCATTTCGAAGGGCCTTCCCCTCAAAAACACACCATAAGAAATATAATCCTGATCTGCATACTGAAAGCCTATACCATTGATAAAGTCTTCCGGCTCTCCATTCTCAATTCTGTCATGAATCACTGCAAGATTGGCTATCAGGTCTTCAACAGACTGGTCACATTTATAGCAGTCTGTTACTTCATTTTCCTTCCTGTTGGCATAATATTCTTTTGAATTTTTAGTATTCAATAGTGCAGTATAATACAAAGAACCTATCTGTCCGGGAAAGACAATCTGGCTTTGAAATTCTCCTTTTACCTCCTGAAGCATCTCAAGAATACTTATATCCAATGATTCTGATATAAGCTTTGTTTCTCCAGGCTTTAATCTTACCATCGAGTTTACCGCACTGGAAATGATAAAACCGTTATACTCTTTAGGCTTAGATTTTAACAAGATGGAATAATTAATTAAAATGGAATCTTTTGTATTGGAATTGGTAATACTCGTTTTGTAATTAATTTTCTGATTCGTAACATCTTCAGAGGACTCAAGAACTTTAAAATGGATATATTTATTAAGCTCTTTGGAAAGGTTTAAGATTTTACGGGCAGTCCAAAGGCTCCAACTATCGTAAAAATAATTCCACTTTTCTGATTCTACATATTTATAGTAGATATCATTTTCTGATTTGGAAATAACTTGATTATAGTACTCGTTTTCCATATTAGAAAGAGGTCCATGAGCTTTTAAGTAAGCAATTAACCGATGGATATAAGCCACTTTCATTCCCATTTCAATGGCAATTGTCCTTTGGTAGGAATTGGCACCTCTTGCCAGATAATTTCCATTTTCCCCTAATGAAAAAAAAAGTTTCAATGCATTTATTTCGTTCTTTTGTAATTGCTGATCAAAATTCAGGTCTTCCAAATTGAATTCAGATATATTATCCAATCCCTTTACTGAAATTTTTTTTATAAAATTGAATACAGGCTCAATATCCTTATAATCCTTGGTGTCCATAGCATTGTAACCCGCCACTAGATCGGCCTGGGTCTCATCTACTAAGAGCTGTTCCTTAGAAACAAGCGAAGAGTATCGTTTAAAGATTTCTTTTCCCCATTTAAAATACTGTTTTGCATGCATTTTTTCATGAGCAATAATCAGACGTATTAGAAATCTTTTGTCAACATGATCGAAATTTTTAATTTTTTCCAGAATTTCATTTTTGTTGATAATAACTCCATAATCGTAATCATATTGAATGCCACTGATATCACTTATCCAGATATCTGTTTTGTACAGCGTTTCGTTCAGTTTAGCATTTTCCTGAAATACCAATATTTCAAAATCATCTTTTACGTTGGGTTTTCTAATTTTACCGGGGTCTATCTGTCCGAACACAAAATGCTCACAGAATAGTAAAAAAAGAATACAGAAAAGCTTCATGGCTATTCATTTTTCATGTTTTTACATTTAAGGGCTTGCAATCCGCATATTAAGGTAATACTTGCAAGGGAAATCAAAATGCAATATCCAATATTTAAAACCTGCATATTCTTTTTAATTTCCTTTTCAGGCCATATTTTATATAACTGAGTGACATCAGTAATATTTTCACAACTCTTAATAATCTCAAGATCCGGGATATCAGGATTCTTTTTTCTTATCGATTCGGCACAACTCCTTATCGCAACAGCAAACTGATCCCCTTTTACAAATCTGGAGGCCTCTACCCCATCTGAAGAAAAGATGACTGTCTTTTTTTCTATCAGGTGATTATAATAAAAGAAACTCCCGATAAAAAGAATACCGAATACAATAAACATTATAAACCAGTTTCGGGCAAATATCCCTTTTGAATAGGTATACCCCAGAAATAAAAAAATGATTGAAATAAAGATCAGAATGAAGTTGTAGATATTTCCACCGGCAAACAACTCAGTTTCTCCCTGATAATTAAATATACCAGGTTTTAAAACAAAAAGTCCAATGATCTGGAGTAATACTGCCGCAAACTGGACAATATTTTCTAATGTGGTTTTAAATTCAGTTGTCATAAATCAGGTATTTTTTGTCCAGTACAATAGGAAGTATACAAATATCATTGGCCGATCTCCCGGCCGTCAGAATAAATTCTTTGCGATATTTCTTTTCTTCAAAAAATATTTCAATGATATTCTTTCCATACGAACCACTTAATGACAATTCTCTAATATCATCACAGGGAAAAGAATTAAACTCTGTTTCACTAAGCTTTCTATTTTGGAATCCTACTTTCGTATATTTCAAAACAGCACATTTCAACGTATCTATTTTATTATTTTCTGATTTTAAAACAATAAATTTAACTTTACGGGAAATCGCACATTTAGGACATGGTTCCAACCCTTTTATGCTCTTTAACGAATCTAAATTGGCATTGTAGATCTCAAAATCATTTACCGTGCCTTTAATATATCCGGAAACATATGCCTTGTTAATATAATTAGCTTTCAGCATTGATAATTCTCTTGTTTCCTCAGTCATGATCCGCTTTCTTTCTACCGTATCTTTAATCTGAGAAATGAATTCGTATTCGTTTTGCTTTAAAGCAATTACATTCTTTAGATCATAATTCGAAATGGTATTGTCTTTTAGGATATCTGATTTCTTTCCAATAAGAAAGCCTATATGATCATAATACATTTTCTTTAGCTGCTTATTGGATATAGTGTCGGTTTGGGCAAGGCTGGGAAGAGAAACTCCCAACATGATCATTATTATAAGAGTTTTCATCGGTTTTATTTTAGTTTTTAGTTTTTTTCAAAAGTGATTCTGTAATCACAACATGATACTCTAATTTACACTTTTTTGTATATATAAAACAATAACCCTCTGATTTTTAATGAAATAATTTCATAGAAAGAAACAGAAAACTGCCCTGTTGGTTGGATGCTTACGTAAAAAGCAAATAACAAAGCACTCACATTATTCTGCAAGTGCTTATTTCATTGGGTTAGTTCTTCAATATATATTCCCCGGAAAAGTGTACTCTGTAAACTCTAGACCGTGGTCTACTGTATTTATAGGAAATATTGCATAGCCGTACAATTGAACAAGTACATGCCAGTTACATCCATACCTTATAGTACTTCCGGATTATCGTTCGCTGCGCTTACTGTCTTTTCAATTTCCTTCAAGTAGATGGAAAGAGGAGTTCCCGTTCTTTTTTTGAAAGCCAGTGTGAAAGCCTGCTCATTATTGTATCCTAATTCTTCTGCAATAAAAGGTATTTTATAAGACCGGAATCTTCTATCCCTCGCCAATCTGCTGATCGCATAGTCAATACGAAGATCATTGAGATAAGCTGCAAAGTTTTTCCCTTTATGGGTATTGATTACTTCTGACAAGTATTTAGAATTTGTTTTTACTTTTTTCGCCAGAGTTCCCAATGTAATTCCCCTGTTTAAAAACTGTTCTTTATTTTCAAAAGCATCAAGCTCCTTCAGAATACTTTGCGTTATATCTTCCGAAATCGTTTTCGTTGCTTTATCTTCTGTGTTTTCTATATTTTGAGGTAAGACAATATCCGGTACTACTTCTTCTTTTTGTATTTCAACCTCTGGTTGCTTCTTATTTTCATTAACAGACTGAATTAAGTCCTGAGCAATTTTTCGGTATTTTTTTTCAGCGTTTTTATATTTAAAATAAAAATTTATAAACAATAAAAGAACTATTAGTAAGGCTCCCAGCACTATATAAAGGAATATCTTTCGTTGTTTGAGCTCTTTGGTAATGCTCTCTTTTTCCTGTAACAGATTAGGAGTGTCATACCTTCTCGGTAACTCTCTCGATATATACCTGAAACGGGTATCCAATACTTTATCGACATCTAAAAATCTTTCAACATAATAAAGCTGTTTTTCTTTATCTTTTTTCTCTTTATAGTAATCAATAAGGTAAGTATATACTTCTCTGAGCTCAGGAAAAACATAATTTGTTTTGAGCACCATAGAATCTATTTTAGCAAAATTCTCTATGGCTTTATCACTTTCCTGTAATCCCGCATAAGCCTTTC
Organism: Chryseobacterium rhizosphaerae; assembly: GCF_003385455.1. GTDB lineage: Bacteria > Bacteroidota > Bacteroidia > Flavobacteriales > Weeksellaceae > Chryseobacterium > Chryseobacterium rhizosphaerae. Next base: position 42,258 of record NZ_QNUF01000008.1, read on the forward strand.
CTAAATTTAAAAGAGTATAATTTTGATTTCTTTTGCTTGGATAACTTGCCGTGAAAAAGAAGTTTTTACACTTCTGTAAATTTTCAATAGCTACATTATATTTTTTTAATTTTAAATTATAATAGCCCAATAATCCCAAATTCTGATGGTAAGCATATACGTTTTTGCTTTTCTTAGCAGCCAGTAATCCATCCTGGATCAATATATATGCAGAATCCATTTTATTGATTTCTATATAAGCATCTGCTAAATTTAGTTTAAGAATAGTATGCTCACTCTCATTCATATAATCAGCATTATACAAATAATATCTAAGAGTTTTAGCTGTTTCGGCATGCTTTCCAATATAATTCTTCAAATAGGCAATACTGATCTCAGCCATCGCAATCTGTCTTTTATATCCCTTCTCTTTCGCATACTTCAGACCCAGTACATAATTATTCAATGCCGCCTGAAGATTGTCAGATTTAAAATATAAATTCCCTCTTAATAAATAGGTCCGGGCGGGATAATAAATTTCTTTGGAATTTTTGGTAATAGTCTGTAAACTGTCCAGATACTTTAATGCATTGGGTAAAGATTCATCAACGTGGAGCATGACATACGCCTCCGCAATCTGAACTTCATCTTTTTCTTCTTTCGCTTTTTGGAGATAGTATTTTGCGATATCTCTTTTACTTTTTACATCTTCAGGTTTAGTTTCATAGAATTTTTTCTCCAATTCCTGATAGGTATACTCTTTTAAAACACTCTTCTGAATATTTTCTACATTACCTGTCTGTGCATACAATAGATTACACACCACACTTAACAATAAAAGCAGCTTTATTTTCAACATCTGCATCTCATTTTTTACAAAAATATTATTTAAAAACGAGAGTCTTATAAAAATTTAAAAAATTCATCATAAAACACTACATATCAGTTAATTAAAATAAGTGCAAAAATTATAAATTCATGAATTTATGCATACTTTTTCCCAAGATAGAGAAAAAATAGCTTTATTTGTAAACAGCTACTTAAAACATTTTAAAATGAAAAATAAGAACGAAACAAAAAAGAAACTATCTTTAAAAAAATTACAGATGGCAAAAATTGACAATCTCAACAAGGTACACGGCGGCGGTGGCGGCGGCAAGCACATGCAATACATTGATGGTTGTGTAAATGGCGATGATGGAAGCATCATTGATGATAGCCTGGGGATACCACCACCTGTTCTTACTAAATAATTTCTTATGCAGTATAAAATATTTCTCACTTCTATTCTTTTAACAGCATCTTTCAAAGCACAATTAAGTAATCTGGCTCCTTCTGTTCCTGCTACGGATCATTATTTTGGCACCAAAATAATAGATGAATACAGGAATTTAGAAAATTTACAGGATCCTAAAGTAATTAACTGGATGAAGTCCCAGTCGGATTTCACGGCTTCAATATTAAGCTCTATTCCTAATAGAAATTATTATTTAAATAAAAGGTTAGAGTTTGATAAGAGAGAAGGATATTCATTATATGATTTAAAAGTAACTGAAAATGATAAATATTTTTATTTGAAAAGAAATGTTGGAGAAAAAACCGCTAAGGTTTATTACAGAAATGGATTTAACGGGAAAGAAAATTTACTTTACGACCCTGCCAATTTTGTATCCTCCAAGAAAACAACAGATACTCCCAAAACCGGCAATTTTATAATCAATCTTGTAAGTCCCAGTGGGGATGGAAGTAAAGTGGCCATTTCTTTAACCCAGGGAGGTAAAGAATTATCTGAAGTTATTGTGATGGATGTGGATAAAAAAAGTATTTATCCACAAACCATCATTAATACCAATCCTGCCTCTATTGGAGGCATAAAATGGCTTGATGACAACAGTGGTTTCTTCTATACCTATTATCCGGTTGTAGATCTGCAGGCTAAAGAGTTCAGGAAAAATACCCGCGCTATGCTTTATAGAATAGGAGAAGATCCTAAAAAGCTTAATGATGTTTTTTCAAGTACCCATAATCCTGATCTGAAAATAAGCAACACAGATTATCCTGCTATTCTGGCTTTCAACCCTGAAGATCAACACTACATCGGAATATTGGTAGATGCGGAGAACTTCAGAAAAACTTTTTTTATTGAAAAGAAAGAACTATTAGAGGGGAAAAATAACTGGAAACCTTTGTATGATAAGGAAAGTAAAGCATTTTCCATAAGGTTGTCAGGAAATGACATTTATTTTTTATCAGGATATAACTCATCCAATTATAAGTTATGCAAAACCAATATGACCACCAGAGATTTTAAAAATCCTGAAATACTGGTTCCTGAAAAAAAAGATGAAGTTATAAAGCAATACACCATAACAAAAGACGGGATCTATTATGTGACTGCCAAAAACGGTGTGGAAGCTAAATTATATTTGTATCAAAACGGAAAAGATATTCCCATCAAACTACCTTATGTTTCCGGCAGTATAGATTTACAATCAAAAGGAAAGAACTTTTCTGATATATGGATCAGTTGTTCGGGATGGGCCAATGAAGAAGAGCGTTTTAGATATACTTTATCTACCAACACTTTCACCCAGGAAAATCTTGTCCCAAACATCGATTTCCCGGAATTTAAAGATATTACTGTAGAAGAAGTTTCTATACAATCTTACGACGGAACAGAAGTTCCTTTATCCTTAATTTATAATAAAAACACTAAGAAAAACGGTAAAAATCCGGTACTTATGGATTGCTATGGCGCTTTTGGAGAATCTTCAATACCATTTTTCGCTAAGAGTTATCTATTATGGGTCAACCAGGGAGGTATTGTGGCTATTCCCCATGTAAGAGGAGGTGGAGAAAAAGGAGCACAATGGCATACTGACGGACAGAAAGATAAAAAACCTAATACCTGGAAGGATCTAATTGCCAGTGCAGAATATCTTATTGATCAGAAGTTCACGTCACCGGAAAAAATCGCGATCTGGGGAGCCAGTGCGGGAGGTATTGCAATAGGAAGAGCAATGACCGAAAGGCCAGAGCTATTCAAGGCTGCAATTATAGAATCCGGGGTATTAAATACAATCCGTTTCGAGAACAATGGGATTCAGGCAACCAGCATCAAAGAATATGGAAATCCGAGTGATCCGGCTGAGTTTAAAGGATTATTAGAAATGGATTCTTATGAACATATTAAAAAGGGGAAAAAATATCCTGCTGTTTTACTTTGTGCCGGAATTAATGATCCAAGAGTTTCACCGTGGCAATCTACAAAATTCGCATCGAAACTATTAGCGAGCAGTACTTCAAAAAGACCTGTTTTATTAAATATCGATTATGAAGGAGGCCATGGCGCAAATATTCCGGTAGCCCAACGGTATTCTAACCTGTCAGACATCTTTGCATTTGCATTCTGGCAACTGGGACATCCCGATTACCAGCCTCAAAAAGATAATAAGAAATAGATGTCTCGTTTTCCTTACCATTTTTTTGATGAGTATGTTTTTCGTACCCCCCTGTTTTCACGGAAGCAATTCCATGAAATGGCAGGTAATGATGAAATTCAAAAAACGGCATTGAAGTCCATATATGCAGATCCTGTTTTTCAGGAAGCTATTTATTTGGCATCTCCTTATCTCCACAAAAAACTGAATGACTGGCTCAATCTCAGTCTCCATGGATCCAAGAAAGAAAATCAGAAACTGGAAAACAGTTTTCTAAAATATTACAGCCGTATGAGCACCCGTTCTATTCCTTTTGGTTTGTTTACTGAAGTGGGAGTAGGAAAATTTGGGACAGCTCCAAATCCATTTTTCGGGAAAGAGAAATTTACCCATGAGCATCTAGTGAGGGAAACTCAACTGGATATGCACTTTCTGGTTGGCCTAGCCAATCATTTGGTAAAAACTCCTGAGATAAGAAATAAATTATTATTTTATCCTAATAACAGTATTTATACGGTCAGGAATAGAATCCGCTACGTTGAATACCAATACACCCAAGGGCAAAGAGAATATATCATCTCATCAGCTCCGCTTTCTGAAGAATTACAAAACATCTTAGATTTTTCAAAAAAAGGGAAAACCATACAGCAGCTTTCAGCTCTCCTGATTGATGAAGAGATCAGCCGGGAAGAAGCTACGGAATTCATCAATGAATTAATAGACAATCAGGTTCTTGTAAGTGAACTGGAACCTAATGTATCCGGAAAAGACTTCTTAGATATTATCATCGGATCTTTACAAAAAACAGGAATCAGCAATGAATCTGAAATCCTGACTTCTATAAAAACCAAACTGGACACCATAGATACCACTATTGGAAATCCTGTTTCTTTATATGCTGAAATTGAGGATTTAATTACATTATTCAATACAGAATATGATCAGAAATACCTGTTTCAAACTGATCTTTATTTCAAAGAAAAATTCATTTTACCTCCGTACTGGAAAAAAGAATTAAAAGAAGCGGTAAGCTTTTTAAATAAAATTACACTTCCTCAAAAGGATAACCACCTGGAGAGGTTTAAAAAAGCATTTCACGAAAGGTTTGAAAAGCAGGAAATGCCACTGGCTTATGTATTGGATACAGAAATCGGAATTGGCTACAGACAAGATATTCCTACCAAAGGACTGCATCCTTATATTGAAAACCTGGATTATTCATCATCTCATCATCAATCAACTCTAAGAATTGAACTGGATCCTATCCAGCAAATTCTCAATGAAAAAGTGCAGGAAGCCTTACTCGACAATCAGTACAAAATAAAGCTGTCTGAAAAGGATTTTGAAGAATTTGAGGAAAACTGGAATGATCTGCCGGATACTATTTCTTTTGTCACGGAAATTATCTCTGAAAATAATGAGGAAAAGCTTTCTCTAAGCAGCGGTGGCGGTGGCAGTGCAGCCAATATTCTGGCAAGATTTTGTTCTGAGAAATCTGAGGTCCAAAATTTAACAAAATGTATTGCACAAAAAGAACAGGAACTTAATACCGGTTATATTTCGGCGGAAATTATCCATCTTCCTGAAGCAAGAATAGGAAATGTTATCAGAAGACCTACGCTGCGCCCTTATGAAATCCCTTTTCTGGCACAATCCATTCTGCCGGAAGAAAATCAGATAAGTATTGATGATTTATACATTTCCCTAAAAAATAATAGAATTGTTTTACGTTCTAAAAAACTGGACAAAGAGATTAAACCTTACCTGACCAACTCACATAATTATTCCGCCAATCCGTTGCCGGTGTATCATTTCTTATGTGATCTTAATCGTCAAAATATCAGACCGTTCATTAATTTTAACTGGCGAGATTTACAAAACATCTATCAGTTTTTACCAAGAGTGGAATATAAAAATTTAATTCTTTCAAAAGCCTGGTGGAAAATTACAGAAAAAGAGCTTACTCAGTTTTCAATATTGAGCAGCTATGAAGCAGGGAATAAAGAACAGTTATTATCCGGTATACAATCCTGGAGAAATAAAAGACAAATCCCAAAGTGGATTCAGTGGGTTCAGTTTGATAATAAACTCACTATTAACCTGGATAACTATGACCTGGTGAACGTTTTTATTGATACCGTAAAAAAGTTAAAATCAATAGTCATTGAGGAGTTCCTGTATAACGAAAATACTGACTTTATGCACCAGTTTATTTTTTCAATGTATAGAGAGGTTGAGGGGCAAGAACCAAGAGTTAAGAGTTAAGAGTTAAGAGTTAAGAGTTAAGAGCAAAGGTAAAATATGCAAGATAAGGGATGATGGTAAAAAGAAAGTTTGTTCCGGGAAGTGAATGGCTGTATTTTAAAATATATACAGGAATAAAGACTGCAGACATTATTTTGGAGGAGTCTATTGAACCGCTAGTGGCCTACTTCAAAGAAAATAATTTAATTTCACAATGGTTTTTTATCCGTTATAGTGATCCAAATCCTCATCTCAGGCTTAGGTTTAAGCTTACGCAAACAGAAAACTATACTGACGTTCTCCAAAAGGTCAATACTACCCTCACTGAATATACGAACAGTGGAGAAATTTCAAATATCCTTATCGACATTTATAACCGGGAAATAGAAAGATATGGCAGCAATACGATAGAAGAAGCCGAAACCCTATTCTGGAACAACAGTGAGTTTACATTACAATGCCTGCATTATACCGATGAGGAGAAACTCATGATCAGTCTTTTTTATATTGATGAACTCCTAAATCAGCTCAATCTTCCGATTCAGGAAAAACTGAACTGGATAAAAGATTTCAATGAAGTATTTAAAAAGGAATTTAATGCCGATAAAAAACTTAACAGTCAGCTGGATAAGAAATATCGGGAATTTAATCCCCAATTATTAGATTTTATCCAATCTGAAGAATTTTCTGAGGAAAGAAATACCATAATTTCCACCATCAATGAAAGTGCTTCTGTATTACAAACGATTCTCAACCATCATGAAAATGAGTCTTCAGAATCCTCACTTCAAACATTCTTTCAAAGTATTTTTCATATGAATATTAACAGGATGTTTATCTCCAACCAACGCCTCTTTGAAATGATTGTTTATGATTATTTATTCAGATATTATAAAACGGTTGCGTTCCGGGTTTTGTAGGAGGACTGATTTGTAATTTGACTCATACCCCTTTTCAATACCTCCCTGAACTTTTAAAGCATGGGATGTAGTATATCTTCTTTTCTCTTTTTTTAGTTGATATTGTAATCATTGTTTTTGATTTTTGAATTGATAAAGCATAAGGTTCATGAGGAGACATAGTACACCAGCTATCACCTTGATTGTATTACTGCCTGCGAAATTTTTCTTTCTATTCTTACTGGTGGAGCGGGTACTTCCCTGCTGAGAACTCGTGGGGTTGGAGGATAAGGGAATTACGCGTAAATAAAGGGAGTCGAAAATTTTTTTCAAAATTTTTTGTACAAAGAGATCATAAGACAGAATTACAGAAGTAACATTGATTCCCCTGTTTCCACAATTGAATACTAATAAGTCTCAATTCATAAAGGGTAAATTTCTTACGAAAACAACAAGAACAGCCTAGTAGCTGCTCTTGTTTAACATAGTTTTTATGGGTTTTATTTTGTAAAAGCCCTTTAATAATGAAAGTTTATTGCTTAATCAGTAACATCTTTTTCAGAAAGTCTTAAAAATAAAGTATCTTCTATCACTGGTTGTGCTACAAACTTTGCTTTACCAAAATTGAGCTTTGAAAATCTTCGTAAGTATTCTGATTCTCCATAGTTTCCTTTTAATGCTTTATCATAAGGATAATAGTTCTGTTTAAATTTCGATGAATAGCTTTGTTTAAACATTATCATCATTGATTTAATAACTAAATTATATTTAATCTTAATTTCTACTCTACTTTTTAAATAAAATACAGAATTTCCATCACTAGGTCTTTCATCTCCTATAAAATAACCATTTCCAATTTCGGTTAAATATCCATTATAAATGCTATCATATTTTTTCTGATATAATAATGGAGATTGATCTGGTTGTATTAAAGCATACACATTTATTGGATAATCTTCTTCTTTATTACCTCTTGTAGAAAGACTTTTATAATTTTTATCTCCAAATTCTAAAGAGTTAGGAACTAAAAATATAATATCTTGGTTAGTATTGTTTTTAAATTGAAGATATAGATCTTTTTTATCTTCTATATATTGTAAACTAAAGGCGCTCTTTTGCTTCTCTTTACATGAACCAAAAAGTATAAAAACGACTATAATAATTATAAAATTTTTCATTTTAAACGATTTATGATTCATAGAATTCTGCCGGAAACATTTCTTTATATTCCTTTTTTGATTTTAAGAGATTACGGATTTTATAAAACAGATCAATATATTTATTGATTTCTTGTTTGTTTGTACTGTCACATTTAGTCTTTTTAGGACTAGAAGATTTTAATTGAAAACTAATTTTAGAACTTGTTTTATCTTCAAAAGTATACCAACAAAGATTCCCTTTTACATTAATACTCTTGTAAAATTTGTATATTTCCTGTTTATCACTATCAGTCAATTTAATAATTACTTCTTCCGGTCTTCTGTTTTTTAAAACGCCCGTTTGACTATCATAAAAAAAATGACTTCTATCAATCTTATTTGTATCATAATAAGTGCTTGTAATAGAAAATTCTGGTGTAACTATTTTTCTTGCTGATGAACAACCGATTAGCAAAAAAACAAGTAGTATGTTAAATAATTTTTTCATTTTAAGGGAATTTTATATCAATGCTTATAAAATTTATATAAGATAAGAAGAGCTGAAAAGAACCTTCTATCTAAATTCTCCATTTGGCATCAACAGGCTATTCATCATATACTCGTCTGTAACTATACAATATTACATTTGTTAATCCGTTTGTGGAAACGCTTTTTTATATTCTTCGCTTAACTTAATTAAATCAATAAGTTGAAAATATCAATATTACCCTGTAATTTTACCAAATAACATTAATTAATTTTTCAAAAATAATTAATATTTGTCTTTTAATTAATGCACCATCATTTTTATGACCAGTTTGTATTGTCATTACTCATAAAACCTGGGGAATGCGTCCTTATATTCTTTTTTTGTTTGCAAAATATTTTTTATTTTAATATAAAGCTGTGAGAGCTTGTCAATTTCGTTCTTGTTTGTACTGCATTTTGAATTATTTTTTTCATTCCCCATAATAAAAGTGGTTTTGATAGTAATGCTATCTTCATATGTCTTACAACCTGAAATACTTTGCATGTTAAGTTTTTTAAATAAATTATAGATTTCTTGTTTTTCATTACTATTGAGCTTAATAATGACCTTCTCTGGCCTTCGATTTTCTAAAATACCAGAATAACTATCATAAGAGAACTCACTCTGCAAAATATTATCTTTATTATAAGAAATATCAGAGAAATAAAAATCCTTTTTATGTTGCTTAATAGAAGAACAACTGAAAAAAAATAAGGTAATACCAAGTAAAAATATAAATCTGTTCATATCAAGGAAATTTAAAAGTTTTATTGAAAATTGGAAAAAATTTATTATACATAAAATTATACAGAATTTTTTGCCCTGAGTTTAGCCCATTTACTGTTCTTAAAATATCACCCATTTCGACATAATTACTTTCATAATTAGGTAAAATATTATTTTTTAAAGCATATATACGCTCCAATCTTTTTATGGCAAGATGTTCAACATCATATAAAAGCTGATCAAACCTCTTATTCTCATCTATTTTCATGTAGGGTATACCTAATGAAAAAGAAAGAGCGTGTGAAGTTTCATGTGCCATCGTTTTCCCTAAAAGTTTAATGTTTGAAGCTGCTTTTGTAGAATACAATATAGTTGATTTCCCTGATCCGAAACTAAATGTGGTTCTCCCTAAAATATTGAAATCTCCATTTTCATTCATCATAAGTCCTCTAGAGTCACTCAGCCCTACACCTTCACTTTCAATCTTGTATTGTCCATTATCAGGAAGATTAGCTCTGGCATCTTTAATGTTTTTAGTCATAGTTTGTAAGTCTGGCTCTACATCAGAGTTAGCGTCAACTGCTATATCATTTGTAGTAGTATACTTAGGTTTATTATAGCCATTAGCATAATAATTTGCTGTGTAACTTATGGCTGCAACCCCTCCACCTATCACAGCCCCTTTCAAAACTCCTTCAAGGAAATTCTGTCCGGTAATCAGAGCAGTAACCCCTCCGGTTCCGGCACCTGTTAGAGCTCCATTTGCCACAGTGCTCCAAAAGCCACTGGCACTAAAGACCTCACCCAGGCCTGCTGACACAGCACCTGTGGCTGCACCAAGTAAAATAGATTTTGCAAAGCCTCCCCATGAAAAGTTATTGTTGATGGTTGCCTGTAAAATGTAGATTCCCATGCTTATAGCAGCACCAATAATAGCACCGGACAAGACAGTAGCCGCAAACCAGCCAATTCCTATTCCCACTAAAAAGGGAAGAACCTCACCACTCGGGTCATTGTACATCAAAGGATTATTTACAGCATACCCATATTTATTATAGATTTGGGTATTGGTCGGGTCCTGAATATTTTCATCAGCATTTAAAAATCTTCTGAGTAACGGGTCATACAATCTTCCGTTCATATGGATAATTCCTACCTCTCCAAAATGCTCATGGCTGGTATATCCTCTGTCTACTAATAACGCTGTATTGTTTATTATATTTTTATCGGTGATAATAGCCCCGTTCCCTATCTGGAGATGAGTGAAATTACCCCATGCATCAAAATGCCTTTGTTCAAGTTTATTTCCTGCTTCATCACTGACGGCTAAAATACTTCCTATATAATCTTTATGTAAAAATTTGTAAGAACCGCTGCTCTCTGTATAGTCTTTTAAATATACAATATTACTTTCATAAGGTGTTCCTCCAATGTATAGAATATGCTTTTCTTTTCCGGTTGTATTATCTTTTACAACTTCACAGCTCCCATCTTCACTATAGTATTTGGTGAATTTACCTTCTCCATCAGTACTAAAGTTACCTCCATAGGTAACTCTTTGCCTCATACTCGAAAGTCCGTATTGGAAGGCAACATCACCTTTCATTCCATCAATGAATACAGGATCATTGTTTTCATTATAAACAATACTTTGCACTAAATCATTATTATAATTTTGAGCTCCTGCAGCATTAAGGGTCATACCTGTTGGCTGGTAGATTTTAGAAGAATTGTCAAATCTAATTTTTCCTACCTGATCATTTTCCAGGATTCTTCCTTTTGCATCGTAAACGTTACGGGTTGCATTCTGTACTTTAACTCCTGTTACCGGATTAGTCCAGTTGATAAGTCTATTATTACCATCATAATCAAAGGATTCTACTATATTAAAATCTCCACCAGTGGTTCTGCTCTTAAGCTCATTTTTGATCGCATCAAATGAATAGGAGAGCTGGAGAATACCAGGTTTCACCTGTGAAGAATGGTTAACACCAGTTAAAAAACCATTGGTATCATAGGTGTTGTTAATGCTTGCAGCTCCTAATTTAGCCGTTAAAACCTGACCTTTTGCATTGGTTTCTTTCAGCTCCCACAAGATTTTACCTGAGGTTTTATCTTTTATTTGATAGAGTTCTCCATTCCATGCACTGTACACATTTTCTATTTGCACTTTAGTCAAAGTTCCGGAAGAATACAATTGCTTTTCATAAGAAATCACTCTTGCCTTGTCATCATACGTGATTCCTTTCTGAATAAAATATTTACCATTGCTATTTTCCGAGGAAGATAATAGTCTTCCTTGGGGATCGTAGGCTACATTCGAACTATAAGCTTTTCCTTTGGAAGTTCCAGCTTTTGAAATAACTCTTCCTTTATTGTCATAGGTATAAGAAATGGTTTTATCTGTTGCCTGTCCACCATCAGTAGTGGAGAGATCTTTTTGTGTAATAAGCTGTCCTAAACTATTATAGGTATATTCTTTCGTTCCTTTAGGACTTATCATCTTTTTGGGTTGACCAAATCCATCATATTCATATTTGTAGATGCCATTGGAAGGATCATTAAACTCTGATTTTCTTCCCCACGAATCATATTTGGTGGTAACAATATTTTCGGCATATTGTGCTTTGATTTGTTCTCCGGCAGCATTGTAAGTGAATTGTATTGTTCCTCCCTTATCAGTACTTGAAATCACATTTCCTAATGCGTCATCAGTTTTAACATTTTTCCTACCGTAATCCGCAGGACTTGATTCTTTTACTGTTGTAGTTAGGCCGGAAACAGACGTTTCCATTTTCTTACCACTAAATGCAGTAGCAGTTATTTTAGCAGGGAACAAGGAGTCGTCATATTCTATTGTGTTCCATTTAGAGGAACTCTGTCCTTCAAAAAAAGGTTCAGATTCTTTTATTTTTCTTCCTAAAACATCATATTGAGTAGCTTTTAAAACAAAATAACCCTGGCCGAAAGCTTTAGTCGAATACATAATTTCCTGACCTAATGTATTGGTGTATTTTTTGGAAACATCCCCATTCGGGTCATATTGTGTAACAATTACATTGGAGAGAAAGTCTTTTCCATACTGATAGGTAGTAGTTCCTCCTAAATTGGTCTTAGAAGTCAACAGCTTACCCCAGCTATCATAGGTATTGGTAAGCGCATTACTTAATGCATCAGTTTGTTTTTTTATCTGCCCCAAGTCGTTGTATTCAATATGGGTTTCTAATCCTAAATTATCTGTTTTCTTTACAACAAATCTTCCTTTAGAATCATATTCAGTTTTAGCAGTTTGCGTTTGTGAATCTACACTGTTACTTATCGTTTTCTGGGTAATATTTCCAAAACCATCATAGCTGTAGGTCTCAGACAGATAACCCGTATTATCCCTGTTCCAGGTTTTAAGGGTTTTCAGTAGGTTATTTTCATATGCATATTCTTCTTTAGCAGATTTTGTATCACCATAAGCTTGAACAACATCTGTTTTAGATTTTGGACGCCCAATATAGTAGTCTGCTCCTATACCTGCCGGATTGTGGACATATTCAAATGTGGAAGTCGTTACTCCATATCCGTTATTGATATTGGATACACTTTGTACCGGAAGATAATAATTTCCATAGGTAATAGTACTTTCCGTCATAGTTCCTGTCAGGAAATTCTTAGTTCGGGTACTTTTAGGAATTATTGCTTTTACAATTTTTGGCTTATCAGCATTAGTAACAGACGTCACAATTTGTCCGTTGATAAGCTGATCTGTTTGAAAGACGGTGGATTTAAAACTCAATAATTGGGAATTGTTTTCAGAAATATCCGCCGGGAAAATCTTCGATTCGTCTGTTGTTCGGACGGACCATTCTTTTACAGGTACTCCTTCGTTTAGCGGGTCTGTTTCAATTCCGTTCCATATTTTGGTATTTTCCAGACCGTCCGCATACCAGGAAGAGCGCGCAGTTTGACGAAAACCTATCATCCCACGACCTTGAAGGTGTGCCATCATTCCACGGTAACGAAAATCCTGTTTTCGACCTTCCTGCTGAAGCTGCAATACAGCAAAGGCTTGTGGAACTTTATCCAGTTCCATATAAGGATATTTTTCCTTCTTACTGCTTTTGTAAAAGTTAGATGCAGGATTGGGTTCTAGTTCTCCATAAGTTATTACTGTTTTTATACCTCCTTGATCAATAGTGTTGATTCTGGCTTCTTTAGAGATGTCATAAAAACTAATTTTCTTTACCCTGTCTCCGGGAATGGTTCTGCTGGCATTGGGTGAAACAAGAATGATTTGATGAACTGACTGATTGATTTTAAAGTTACCTAAAATTTCCTGAAAATCATATCTTGTTCTTTGGTTGAACTGGGTATTTCCATCCGGACTGGCATCACCTATAGGTCCTTCATTGAAAGCATAGCGGATATCATTATTAAAGCCTTTTGCTCCTGATGAAATTTTAATATCTACAGTCGTATAATAATTAATATCAAAATTAGTTAGACCAATAGGGCGTTTACTCCTTTCTTTTCGATAATTGAAAGTAACAAAATCACTTTTTCCATCTTTATCGAGATCATAAGCCTGGTGGCTGATTCTTTCAAAAGTTGCAGTACCGTCATTATTGGAAACAAAATAAGGGTCCTGTCGGAATAAGGCAAAATTAGATTTGAACTCTTCATTGAATGATTTTCCAGTTGACTGATATAAATACCAATCTGTTGTAGTGGCTGAAGAAGGTATCAATAAATCGCTTTTCCCATCTCCATTAAAGTCACCTATAACAGCTCCTTTTATTATTCCTTTAATTCTTTCATCATTTACATAAAAGCCCTTTTCGATGGTATGATAAAGATTATTAGACCCTTTACCAAATTGAACAAGAAAAGCACGATTTCCACCATCAAATCTCAAAAAATCAGTTTTTCCATCTCCATCAAAGTCCCCCATTTTATAAGAATCCAAAATGTCAGTATCATAAGGATAGAAAGACATTGAGGTATAAGATTGTGAAGAATCAATCTGATGATCCATATTAATGACAATATACTTTTTCCTGTTTTGAAAAGTTTCATCAAATTCAGGCAGACTTATAGGGGCATTAGGGTCTTGAGGTTTTTTAGTTTTTATATGTTCGGCATCATTAAAGCCTAAAAATAATTCAGAAATACCGTCTCCATCTAAATCCATTTCTATCAATTTTAAAGGAGTGGTTTTAACACTATAACCTTCTTCCATAGGACCTAATTCAGGAGTCGTAGAATCATATACTGAATTGGGAAGGGTCTTGGTAAATTGATATTCCAGCTGATTGGCCTGGTTAATTGAATACACAAACAATTGAATATCCTTTGTATTACCAGTTACTTTATAAAAAGCAAACCCTTGTCTATTTTCTATAATTCCCGATGAACTTTTAAAAGAAATTGGTAAAGCTTTTTTGAATTCTTCTTTTGTAATATCCAGTGTTCCAACATATATAAGATCCCTCTTTGATTGATCTAAAGCTTTCTGAACTATATAAAGACCTGCCGGATTATCTTTAGGATTAACACATGTTCCTCCGTTAAAGCCAGGAGTAAAAATTTCACAGGTTCGGAAAGGCTGATCTTTATACTCCAAAGCATCTATTTTACCATCTCCATCAAAATCACCCAATACTCCGGATTCAAGGGAGTAGCTTATTGATTCTTCCCAACTGGTTGCTCTTGCAGAAGCTTCATAATTAAAAATAACAGGATTGGCAGCCTCATCGGAAGCATTATACTCTGCTATCTTGTCTACAAATTGATAATTTGATCCGTTGCTATCTTTCTTATAATTAATGTGATATGTTTTAAAAGGCTGCGAATTAGAAGTTACTTTAATTTCTGATAAAAGTTGGCCCTGCTCATACTTATCACCCTGTACATATATCTGTTCTTTTAAATCCCGATCACTGTAAATGAATACAATTGAATTAAAATGGGGTTTATCAAGTGTTTCATTTCCTCCCCAATCTATCGATGATATTCTCATGACACGATTAGAACTTCTGAAACCTCCTAAAGCTGCATCGGATATATAGTTGTAGCTAATGTAATTTCCTTTGGAATCTTTCCATTTCACAATATTATATTCCAAAGGTGTTGTTGCTACCGGATTATTTGGAAAGCCTGCATTGTATAAACCATACCAGGCTTGTGATCCATCTTCAAAAGTAACTTCAAAATGAGCAGGCCCAACATTTTGTCCATTAACAGGGAAAGTTCCCACCGATTTAATTTTTACATTAGAGTACATCTCTGTAACATATTCTGCTCCATCTTTTCCATATTCTCCGGATTTCAAAATCAACCGCTGCCCGTTGAAGCTATAATAATCCGAGTAATCAACCTGTACATTTTGGGCTACTCCATCTTTTTCAATGGTCTTTCCTGTTCTTGAAATAGCGGTAAGACCAGATAAATTCCACCCATAGCCAGCAATCCCGTTTCCAGAACTGCTATTATATACAAGATTAACTTGTGGTGCTACACTTTTCACTCCTGGAGGTAAAGCAATGGGTAAAGTGAATTGTAACTGGCCTGCTCCGTTTACCTCAATATTCCCTTTGGTATCATGAAAATTTTTCCCATCCGGAGCTGTAGTCCCTGATGGATTGGTTGCTCCTGCTCCTGAATCCACAGGACCTCCTCCCTGATTTTCTGTATTAGGACCAATTTTAGCTATGAAAGGATTGGAAACATCAGATTTAGCATGAAATCCCTGTGCAAGAACAACTGTCTGTGGATCCTGAACTGTTCGGGATGTTGTTTCTCCCTGATACAGTATGGTCTGCGAAAAACCCAATACTGAGCCTAACGACAATATAATTGATGAAATAAATTTCATATTTGTATTTTTTAATAATGATTGATAAATAATATTCAAAATGACCATCAGCTATAAGCCGAAAGCCTAATATTATCGTTTCGTAATATTTCGCCCAAAAACTCTTCCGTCTTTCAAGGTGAAACGTAAAATATACACGCCCCAATCATATCCAGTCATATTGATTTTCAATTGCTTATTTAGATTGGGTAAATTTTGTTGTTGAAATTTCCAATGGACTGTACTATGCTGGTAGAGTGAAACGGACTCTATCAATCCATCTGCTTCTTCTGTCCAGTCAATGGTTAGCACATCATTAACCGGAACAGGATATAGT
The DNA here is from genome assembly GCF_003385455.1 of Chryseobacterium rhizosphaerae. Classification (GTDB taxonomy): domain Bacteria; phylum Bacteroidota; class Bacteroidia; order Flavobacteriales; family Weeksellaceae; genus Chryseobacterium; species Chryseobacterium rhizosphaerae. Next base: position 58,392 of record NZ_QNUF01000008.1, read on the forward strand.
CTTATTTGCTTCCAGAAAGTTGCTTCATCCATAATTTGAGATTGAGGATCAAGCTGACTTTGGGCTACAGAAACAGTTTTAGCTTCTGTTTTTGAAGGTTCTTGTGCTGTTTTTCCTGCGGAATTTGTTCCCCTGTATCGTTGGTTTCCGGCTTCATCATATTTGAAATATACTTCAGTCTGAGAAAAACCTAAAAAGCCTATGAATAAAGAGAATATCGAAAGTAATTTTGTTTTCATTGGTGTCTTTTTATTTCTTTGTTGATAATAGTTGCTGAACTTGTTTCTTTAGCTCTTTTATGTCTTCGGATTGAGATTTCAGAGTTTTATTTTCTTCCTGTAGATGTCTAAGTTGTTCTTCCTGAAACTTTAGCTGCTTATTTTGTTCTATTGAATAGAGGGTAAGTTCTTCAATTTTTTGTAACAATTTAATCTGGAATTCGCCTATATTGACTCCTTCTTTTTCCATTTCTTTGGCAGAAGCAACTTCAGGAAGATGTTTCTTTTCTCTGATATGCTTTTCAATTTCCTCTAATTTTGGCAATTGATAGTCTTCTTCAAACACAAAATCCGCGGTTGGAGTGGCAGTAACCTTTACTTCTTTAGCTTCTACTTTACCTCCCACTTTCATATTATCACTAAAAGAAGATTTTCCTAATACATCAAGTTTATATTGAGGATTATGTATTCCTACTCCAATGTTTCCATTCGCTCGTATGTTAAATAAAACTTCATATTTGGAAGGCTCGGTCAATCCAGATACTGTCATTACACTGGGATTGTTTGGCTGGTATTTTCCATATCTGAGAAATATAAGATCATTCCCGTTTCCAACATTATCAGAATCATTTCCAACAAAAAATACATCACTGTCTGCATTCGATACTATTTGCGATCTCCCATGTACTTTTAAATTGATTTCAGGGTCTACCGCACCGCCTACTGCAATTTTACCGTCCGAATTTATCCTTACTCTTTCAGTATTGTTTGTTTTAATAATAAAATCTTTATTATCAGATGTTCCTAAAAAATTAGTGCCAGGATTCGTTGCTGAGTTTCCGGTCAAATTCCATGTCTGTCCGTAAATGGTTAATGATAATAAAAGACTTGTAATCAATAAACTTTTTTTCATAATTGTATATTTAATATTATTTTTTTGTTGCATAAATCATTTTTAATCCTCTAAAAGAATCAGGAATTAAGACCGTAAATCCAAAAGGCAATAGGTCCTGTTTTAGCTCATCTAAACTATATGGATCATGTAATTCTATTATTATATTATCCACATTATTAAGCCATTCATTATTATTTTTCAGGAGCGATTGCTCTAAGCCCTCAATATCTATTTTCAGCAAATCTATATGGTCAATTTCCAATAATTCCATATAACTTTTCATGCTATACGCCTGAACTTTTTCTCCGATTTCTGTTACAGTATCTGAAATTTTAAAGTTATAGGATAAATCAGGAGAAGAAAGAAATACTATTCCGTCTTTAGTATCAATAGCTCCATGTTTTGAAATGATATTCTCAGAGAAAGAAACATTCTTTTCCAGGATTTTGTAATTGTCTTCTTCTGCTTCTAAAGCATATATTTTTGCATTGGGATATTGTAATGCAAAAAAAATGGATGTCAAGCCTATATTAGCTCCTAAATCTATTATAATTTTACTCCCAGTTGAAAAAAGCACGTCGGGGATATAATAAGTTTTTTTCCAGAAAATCTCATAAAATATGTCAAAATCACCCGAATAAGTTCTGATACAAAGAGGAACTTTTTTTCCTGATAAAAAAAGATCATATTCTACAAGTTCTTTATTTTCCGTTCCTAAAAGTTTATTTTTTTTATATGTTGAACTATATCTTTTAGAATTTTTTATAAATAGAAGAGTTTGAAGAAAAGAAGAATTTATCTTAAAACAAAATAAAGTCTTTGAAAGGATTGTATTTAGTTTATTTATAAGCATAATATTAACTGTTTTTGATTTAAATTAGTAAAGTCAAATTTGATTATGAACCAACATAAACCACTATTTTTTTTAATTTCGCAAATATAAAATTTTATAATCACATAAGGGAGAGATATTAAGTTCATTATAAAGTAATTTATTCTAAATTGTTACGCTGTAAAGCTATTTTCTACAAGCGTCAAAATTAGACGATTAAAAGTTTTTTTTACTATAACTCTCATTACATTGCCCAATAAAAATCGCTAGGGGTAAACCTCTAGTTCAAAAACCAGCGATAATTTAAATTACTCAAAAAAAAAAGATAATATTTTGCTTTCAGGCTTAGATAAATGCTGATATAACATCGTTCTATCTATAAGCTAGGTGAGTGATAAAATATATACTGAAATGTTACAGTACTGCTACAGTCAGAAAATAAAAAAAGCACCTACATTTCTGTAAGTGCTTGATTTAAAAAGTGGTCCCACCTGGGCTCGAATATTTTTTATTTTTCCCTTTATTTATGGTACTTTCAGGCAATATAATTTTCAAGGGGGGCGTTTTAGGGGACTCTTTATGTTTTAGAAAGACTTTTTACAACTTCTCTAAAACTATTTAATGCACTTTCTAAACTATCTATTATTTCTTGTGCTAATACTTCGGGCTCAGGTAAGCCGTCTAAATCAATAAAGCTATCGTCTTTGAGCCAGGTTATATCAAAGTTAATTTTGTCTCTTAGAAGTAATTCATCATAAGTATATTTTCTAAAACGTCCTTTCATTTTATCTTCGCTCCATGTTTCAGGAGTTTTTTCTCTATTTTTAGAATGATAACATTCAACAAATGGTATTAAATGCTCAAATTGTAATGGATATTTTTTTAAGGTATGATGTATATTAGTTCTATAGTCATAAAACCAAATCTCTTTAGTATTTTGGGTACTATTTTTTTTCTTTTTTTCTAAGAACAAAACATTTACTTTTACACCATTAGCATAGAATATCCCTGTTGGCAATCTTAAAATTGTATGAAGATTGGTTTCATCTAATAATTTTTTTCTAATAATTTCTCCTGCACCTCCTTCAAATAGGACGTTATCAGGAAGTACAATAGCTGCCCGACCATTTTCTTGCAACATACTTATAATATGCTGAACGAAACACAACTGCTTATTACTCGTCGTAGTCCAAAAGTCAGTTCTTAGTATATATGATTCTTGCTTAGTTAACTTTTCATCATTGGTTATTGTATAAGTACTACTATTTCCAAATGGCGGATTTGCTAAGACTATTTTTACCTTCTTTTTTGGTTGTTCAAGTAGACTATCTTCAACTTTTATTTCGGGAGTTTCTTTCATATCTCCTATACCATGTAAAAATAGATTCATTAAACATAATCTGGCTGTCGAAGGGACAATATCCCAACCATGAAATGTTTTAAATTGTAAAAACTCTTTTTTATTTTTATATTGTAATTCCTCTGAATAATTTTTATTCAAATATTCTATTGCTCCTAGAAAAAAACCACCAGTACCACATGTCGGATCTGAAATTGTTTCTAATGGTCGAGGCTCAACACATTCTATAATAGCTTTAATGATTGAACGGGGAGTAAAATATTGACCTGCTCCACTACTTTCTGCGCTTTTTTGTAATAAGCTTTCATAAATATCACCTTTAATATCCACCGCTTCAGATACCCATTCATCTTCATTGAGAAGTTTTATTAATTTTTCTAATTTAAATGGATCATGTATTTTATTTTGGGCACCCTTGAAGATTTTACTTAACATTCTGCCCGAATCAGCTAAGATATTTAACGCTCTAACATAATCTAAAGTTAAACCTTCAAGTGGATGATTTAAAAAAAATTGCCAGTCACACTTTTCAGGAATATCAAAATTTCTATTATATGGAGGTCGTGAATACTCATCAGCCATTTTTAAGAATAGTAAATAAGTAATTTGTTCTAAATAGTCTCCATAACTAACCCCATCATCTCTAAGTGTATCACAAAAAGACCAAATTTTTGCTACTAAATTACTACTTATCATACAGACATTTGCTTTATTTGCTCAAATAGCACATTATTATTACAATTTTCTAAAAACTCATAGTATGAAAATTTCAAATGATTTTCAATTTTTATTTCTTTTGGATCAAATAGAGTTTTATATTTCTTTAAATAATTTTTCACTTCATCATGATTTGTAAATCTTACAGAATGAAGATTTATTATTTTTTTCAGATCATTTAACCAAGTACTGTGTTTAATAGATAATATATATCTTTTTTTAATTGAGTATACATCATTCCAAGTCTGAGTATAACTATCATTAGGTAAAATATTGATCTTCCACTCTCCTTCACTATTATTCATATCCGTATCAGGAATTATACTACCACTTAAATCTATTTTGATATTATTTGCTTGGAAAGAGTCATTAAAAATAAAGGGATAAGAAAATAATCTACGTACATCTGAATTATCGTGATAAAATACATCTTTTTCCTTCTTAAACGTTTCATTACAATCATCACATGATGGTGCTATATTTTTTAAATCAATTGATGAAAGTGGATACTTAGACTTTAAAGCTAGATGATCATAATCAGCTCTCCTTAAAACTGGTATTTTTAAATATTCTAATCCACAAAATGGGCACATTTTTGATTGAGGAAGTCTTTTATGAAATTCTTCATAATGTTTATCAATTTCCCAAGCATTATTAGAGCTTAAATATTTCCAAAGTGACTCCATTAATTGTTTGAAAGAATCTGTACCTATGATCCTTTTAATATTTTCGTTTCTTAAAAATGAGACTTCATATCTATCACTTTTTTCAAAGAATAAATATAGATCTTTAGACATTAAAACTAATGTATAAAATTCTTCTTTTAGAGATTGATCTAGTTTTTTAAAATCGTTAAAAAAAGCTTTAAATTTAGTTTGAATTTCTACATTCACTTTACCTTTTGGAGCGATTTTACCATCACTACTTAGAAAACTTGAATGAAAATATAGTTGAGGTTTGAAAGCTACATTCTTTTTTACATTTCTTATCTTTCTAATAAAATATAGAAAATGTTTGTATAATTCCACCATTTTCTCATTCTTAATAAATTCGTACCTATAAAGCATTATTTCTCCTTACCAAAGTTTAACATTATAATTCGATTCATTAAATTTAGTTTTTCATCTGATTCACCAAAATTATTCAGTTTCTCTTTTATAACATCAGGATTTTGGTATTTTCTTAACTCATCAATTTCTTTTAACGAATCTCTAGATATTGGAATTTTAATATCAAATGCCATATCCAAAATATTATCAAATGAGGCTCCATAGGTTTCTTTAGGAGGATTTGTTATTCGAAGACAATCTCCATCTCTTTCAAAGATAAAAACACTTTCATTTTTACAATCAGAAACTACAAAAGGAGAATGAGTTGTTACAATCATATCTTGAATTTTACCTATGGTCATTTCTTTTAGAGTGCTTATAAAAATTCGCCTCCATTTTGGATTAAAATGTGTTTCAGGTTCATCCAAAAGAAATAGGCAATTTTCTTGGTTTATCATCATTAAAATGGTTCCAAATACGTTTAAAAATTGGTGTTCACCATCACTGAGACTCAAATAGTCGACAGTTGTACCATTTTTTAACATTAATTTTAATTCTGAATATCTAAGCACTTTTTCTTCATCAGGCACAGTTGGTAATTTTGGAACAAGTTGCAAGGCAGTATTTAATCTTTCATCTCTAGCTCTTTTAATATCTTTAACAATTTCATCCTTGATAATTAAATTATTTAATAATTCCAATTTATAAAAGGCTGTATAAAGCTCTAAAGCACTTGAAAAATGAATTTTAAACAAATCAATAGTGATAGGATCTAATTCATAATCTAATATCCATCTTTTAAATTTTTTATCATTTTCATCCTGCACTGCGTACTTACAACATTTAATCAGTTTATCAATCCAATTTTCAAGCTCCTCTGTCAATTTGATACCGGCATCTGGTCCACCTTTGGGCTTATAACCTGGTGCCATTTTTTGATTAGTTTGTATTGTAATCCTAAAACTAATAAGTTTTTCAACTCTTACAATATCTTTAACTAATTTTAATGCATCATTACCATCATCAAAAATTAAATTACTAATAGTTATTCCCAAATTTGTATTGTAATTCATAAAATACAATACAGGGTCATAATCATTAAATTCTTTGTATTTTTCTGGAAATCTCGCTCTTTTACCAGTAAAGTCTGCATATTCGTCATAGTACCATTCAAATGGTAAACTCAAAGTTTCATTATCACCAGAAGTATAGCCTATTACCTTATTAGGTAAATAATTTACAATTTCACTTGTATCTATAACTAAACCAGGAATATCTTCTTGTATAATTTCAAATAAAATATCTTTTGGCTTTGTATGAATTTTTTCACACTCAAATGATACTAAATACAAAATTTCATTTATTGTAATTTCATATTCAATTTTAAAAGCAAATGGTGAATTTATCTTTTTGGATAATATTCCTTGCTTTCGATATACCTTATCTAAAAACAAAAAGATTTCTGAGATTAATTCTAATAGCTGAGATTTTCCTGAGCCATTAACTCCAACTAAACAGTTCACATTAATCGAATCATTAGTTGATTTTGTAAAAAATATATCCACACCTTTCATCAAAGGTTTATATTCAATATCAAAAATTTGTAATCTTCTTAATTTCATTTCAGGGTATATTTGACCGTATTTGTTATTTTGTCAATACTAATGTTCAATTTGTTTTCTTCTTCAAGTTTTCTAAATTCATTTACAATAAAATCTCTGGACATATTAATATCATTGTAAATTTCAGAAAATGTAAAAGAAGTATTATAATATTTCTCTTTTAAAAATTTTATCAGATTGAATTCTTCTTTCTTAAATTTAGGTTTATTTTTTATAATATCAGCCTGCGTTATTAAATATTTAGATTTTTCTTCCCTTATTTTAAGAAGCGTACTTTTGACTGTGGAATCCGAATCATATCTTTCTGATTGTTTACCTTCAAAAGCTTCTTTAAGAAATTTAGCCCTTAAGCTTACATTATTAGTCATCTGAATACCAATATCTTCAAGAATTTTTTTATAATTAATAATTTTTAATTCTAAATCATTTATTAACTCAAACTGTATCTCTTTGGGAGGATAGGGGACAAGAATGTTTGACACAATATCTTTTGAAATAGAATTAAATGTACTCCCTGTACCTAGATCACTAATTTCATGCTTAATAGAGTCTAAATAATAAAATAAAAACTTGTAGTAGCCATTAAATCTGATTGCGCATAAGCCTCTTCCAATACTACATTCTGTATTTGCAATATTAACATCTCCCACGGGAGCTCGCACAGACATCAGTATATCATTTTCTTTAGCAATTCTAATTGGTGAAGTAGTCCACTTTTCGGGTATAGGAAATAAATTCGTGAATTCTTTTTTTCCTTGAAACAGCGGAAGTCCTATTCCTTGGTAATTATAACTTTTTGAATTCGGGGATTGTCCCATAATTATTTGTGAAACCTCGGATAATGGTAAACGTTTCGAAATTGCTTTAAATAGGTTAAAAATTGTCTTTTTAATTAATTTATCAACTAATTCTTTAGACTTTAATAAGTCATCATTACTTTTATCAAGTTCACTTAAAATTGATTCTATTTTTTCGACAATTCTATCTTGTTCTTCAATAGGTGATAAGGGGAACGGAAAATCATTTAAAACCTTCTGACTTATATTCGGTTGTGCACTTCCTTCTCTTTTATTTAACAATTCATCTTTAGCAGACATTAAATAATAATAAACATACTTAGAATTAATTACAAAGGTTTTAATACATGCTACAGCTTGATTTGTAGCTGCATCAGTTCCTAAAAAAGCCATTCTGCCTACCGTATTTCCATATAAAGCAATTAACAAAGAACCTTTTTCAAATATTTTGGCATTTGAAAATTCTAATGCTTCTAATGTTATATATTCTTCAGTATGAATAATTAAATTATAATTTAATTCTCCAGATTTTACCCAAGGAATATCACCTTTAAAATTTGAGGGATTTTTTCTATCTGGTGTTCCTCCACTATTTGTAATAGAAACCTCATTTAAAGTTACCCATTTCCAAGAATCTGGAATATCATAAAGTGTATTATCCATTATACAAAATTAATCTAATTAATTACTCTAATGAGTATTTAAAAATAAAAAAAAAACAATAAGAATTAATCTTATTGTTTCTTAATAATTTATATGTTAAAAATTACAAAATCTACTCTCGTTAATATCTAAAGACTCCCCCCAACTTTCCTCATAGATAATTTTTAATCTATTCTTGATAACGTCCCTTTCATGCTTTGAAAATTTCCTCCAAGAATACTTCTCAACATCTTCTCCTCTAAAGGAAAGTTTTGGTTTATCATTTCTTTCATTATAATCGAATAGCAATATAACATCATTATTTCCTAGCCTAAATGTAACTTGTAAATAAGTTACAAAATATTGCCTTAAAATATCATTGTGGTAGTTCTTATAACCTAATCCTTCTTCAAGATCTTTTATCAAAAATGGCAAAACAAGTTTATCATCAAAAAAAGAAAACTCCACCACTCTTTTTATGTATTTTGATGTGACGGTAGTTTTATTGTTTTCATCATAAACTAAAAAAACTACTCCCTCTTTACCATTATACAAATTCTTTTTCAGCTCAAAACTAATGTTGGGTAAATATTTGCTTGAATACCTATTGTTATTTTTTTTATCGAAATCAATATATGCTAATTGACTTCCCATAGCATCATGTAAAGACTTAACAAATTTTAAAGCTTCTGAACTAGCATTTGAAGCATTTCTAAATCTCACTCTATTTTTTGTTTTATTCGTATTATTAATCATTGTATTCTGTATTAAATTTTAATCTTAGGGAAAAACCCTTCATAAAGTATTTAAACGCATAAGAGGCATATTTACACTATTCTCTTACTTACTTGTTTGTTTATTATAGTACATTTCCGATTCTTCTCTTAAATAAAAGCCTGAGAAATGTAATTGCTACCGTTCTCCCTTGGATTTTTTTGGATGCTTTTTAATTGATCTCATCCACCTCCGCAGCTTACTATATCTTTCTATATTAGTTATATATATTAACCTTAGTTACTACTTGAAATAGCAGGCATGGCAAGTTTATTGATACTTGCTGACAATTTCCGATGAAACTCTTTTTTCACAAAATCATCATCTCCTTTATATTGATTGTAAATATCTTCCAAACTTGCAAGATATTTATTTCTATTATTTGTATTCAAGATCGGAGATGCGAACTCAATAAACTTTTTAACTCCAAAATATTTCAATCCTAGAAATTTCAGATATTCATCAAAAGCTTTTGAGCTCTTGCTATTTAACTGAGACTTCACAAGACCCTGAGTAATATCTGGCAAAATATCATTTACAAAGGAAATATTAACAAAAAGTTTGTATAATTCGTTACCTAACAAATAAAAATTTTCTCTGATAGATTCCAGAGTTTGTATTTTACGTTTTATGGAAGCCCTATTAAATTGACTAACTCGCTTCACTCTCAACTCGATTCTAACAAAGCTATTATTCTTTGAGATTTTTTTCACCAAATGCTTTCTTCTTACTCTGCTCGAGTTTTTGAAAACTTCACCCTGCTGAGCTTCTCTACCTAATTTATCATAAATCGCAACTTCATATTTTTGATTTTTAAAGTTGACAGTATTTCCTATTCGTAGTGTATTTTCCATACCTTTCATTCTTGAAACACTACTCATAATAGAAGCTATATTCATATTAAATCTGATATTTACCCCCAATTCTACCTGAGTAATTTTTGCCTTCCAGAATTTTTCTTTTTCAATCCCGAACTCGTGCGCATACAGTTCGATTATTTCAACAAAATTCAAATAATTGAGGTCAGCAAATGGATTTAAATTTTTGATGCGGATAAAGTCTTTTCTTATGTTTTGGCAAACCGACAATCTTCCTTCTTTTGCGTTCAATTTTCTTTTAAAGCTGATAAATTTGTTCTGGTATGACAGCTTTTTAATAATATTTTCTTGTTGAACTACAATTTCAGATTTTGGTAAATTACAGTTTTCAGCTTTTACCTTTTGGGACAAAAAAGAAATCATATCAGGGTCAGCTTTAAAAATTTCAAATCCACCTTCCTCTCTTATTTTCATAAATTTTGTTGCTAGGATATAATCGCTTAGCAATACATTTTCAAGATAAAATTTAATTAAATCTACCATACTACTTTTTTTTGTAAAAAATTTTCCATTTCCGCTCTATTAACATAAATCTTCCCGTTCCTATTGGGCTGAGAAGCTTTAAAACCTTTTTTTCTCAATCGATCAAATGTTGATCGGCTCATATTAAATAACTCCAATGTCTCTTCTACAGTCAAAATCTCTTTTGATTTAATGTTCTCTAATGCTAAAGATTCTAGTACTGCTATTCTTTTTTTAAGTTTGTTAGTACGATTCAGTAAAAAAAGAAACCGTCTTTCTTTCAGTAATTTCATTTTGAATGGTTTCTTATATCATAGCAGGGAAACAAAAGTAAAATGATGAAAATTGCGTTAATTTTTTGTTAAAGTTTTCTTAATAAAGGTTAAAACACGCAAAAATAGACGGCTTAAAAGCCGTCTACAGAGATCATATTTTTATTAAATATTATTCGGAAGAGCCAAATATTTAGTAACAACTGATTAGTTTCAAGACAAAACAAGTCTTATCTGGTCAAACTTTCTTTTCCTTTAAAACGAAAAAGATAAGCATTCGAGTTTTACTTCACGATTTACACCATCCTTAGACTACTCTCTCTAGGGAAACCATGCTTTTGTTACTTACATTCTTCCAAGCTATCAAATACTTCTGTTATATGTGTCCTTCCAGAAAACATAGAATTCTTTGTTTTCCCATAGTTATTAATTGTAGTGGTGGTTTATTTGTACTTATATATCAGCTTCTAGAAACAAGATTTATATTGAATTCTTTTTATTAATGAATACAAACTAAATTATTCATCGTAAATCATGTTCTTCTTTATGCCCTTTGTTTTCTATACTTATTTTTCCTCCTGTACTACACATACAAAATGAATCTTCTGTAAGAATTTTATAACTATTGATAGTATCTTTTTCTGTTGTTTTTTCCCAAGCGGTTGGTGCAGGAATACACGGTAAATATCCTCCTGAAGTAGGTTTTAATTTACATTGTCCAAAAGGTTTAATATTTACATTCGTCTGTTTATCCTGCTCCGTAGCAATATGTTTCCCTTCAGCCGTAGAAAAGTTCTGGCTGGTAACACTTAGATTACTTGGTGTTGTTCCTTGGTTACAAGATAATTGGGCGGTATCGGTGATTTTTTGTGCCATAATGATTATTTTTTCTCATACAACACTTCCGCAGAATCATTATGTTTTCCATTTATTGAGGTAACTTTTAATACATTCCCATTATTACCATCTATAACAATTATTATTCTTGCTCCAAATTTTCCTTCATATTTTCCTCTATAGTTAATTAGATAAAGTTTTTGAGAACCTTCGTCGTAATTCTTATCTATATGAGTATAATCTGAGAATAGATCAATTTCATGTTTTTTACAATAATCAATAATATCATCTGCCGTTATAGTATATCCTTTATCCATATCAGTTTTCTTGATAAGTTTTCCAGAGTCATCATATTCATATTTGAATCCTACTGGCCCACCACCATTTCTAAAATTCACCCATTTTTTAAGTATAATACCTTTATCATTAAATTCCTTATATATTGAAAATATTGAATTTTTAGGAGTAGAATTAGCTATAAACCAACTTCCTCCTTCACCTGAGCTTTCTTCAATTTGAGTGCCTCTATCTTCGTAAGTTTTCCCTAAACCATCTGGATTATTTTCATAGTATTTTTTTATGTTAAAATGTTCAATTTTATCACTAATGAGATTGGCATAATTATTTTTTTGATTCATTGTATTATGTTTTACTGAGGTTGGGGTTTTGGTTGCTTTTGTGTCTTCCTTTTTATCCTGAGAATTACAGGATGACATAAATAATGCAAAGCAGATGTACAGAAGTTTTTTCATTGTTTAATAATTTTTTTCAGTTCAATATTTTCATTATCTAATTTATAAAAATACGAGATAGTATTCTATTCTTTTTCTGACCTGCTTTGTAAGATTGCCCACTGCCAATGATAGGTACTGATAACAGGTAATCCTTGTAAATCAGAATAATCCATTATATTATCTGTAATAAATTGTTCAAAAGTGAACTTGGAATCATTATCAAAACTATGATATAGTCCCATGGAATGAAATACTTCATGGGCAACAGTACTATCATTAAATCCAGCTTTAAAAACAAGTATAGTTTTTGCAGCAGGATCATTCATGGTTCTACCGATTCCTGCTATGTGCGGGTTCTCTTCATTTATGAAATATACTTTGTAGATATTCTGATATTTTTTCTTTCCATACTGTTTATAAAGTTCATCATTTAGGTAGTCAGATAAATTATCTCCTATTGAATTTTCAATCCATTTATCACTTCCCCCCTGTGGGTCATTAATTATATTGGCTATCCTATTAAAATTTTTCTTTTTATTATGTTTTCTTTTAGTTTTTGGATCAGTATCAGAACTTACATCCAGCGATAGTGTTTTTTCAAAATAAGGGGTAATTAACGCTTGATTCATATATTTTTTCAATTCGTTTTCTCTACCTTTCGGTTGTCCTGTTCTTTTTCCATTTCCTATATCAGTTGAAACTTGTATAAATACTACCTTTGCTTTAAATCTTTTTTTGTTTTGAGCAACCCTAAGTTTTCCCGCTAGTGATTTTTCTTCTGTTCCTTTAGAGTCCTTATAAGTAGCTATAACTTTAATAGGCTGTTCGCTTTTAAGTTCTTTTAAACAAGTTACTGTTATTTCTATTTCATGTTTACCAACTGTAAGAGGTAGAGGTTTATTAACTATGTTGAGTAATTTATCATCATATTCAAGTTCTAATTTTTCAGGTTTTTTTTGAATATTTATGATGGTTCTTAAAGTGGCTGTAGTATTACTATAGGTTGATGTTAATGTTGTTGGAACAATCTTTCCATTAGGTTGTTTAATGTTCTTCACGATGGTTTTAGGATAAAGAGTTATCCATGGTACACAATAGTTTACCATCACTTTTTTCCCTTTTTTATTTTTAACACTATATGCATGGGGATTAAAATTGGACATTAAAGAGATAAAGTCATTTTTATCATTGATGAAAAAACTTACAGGTGGTTTACCGTCTTCGTTTTCATAAACCTGAAATAATGCGCCACTTGAATCTCTATATTTTCCGACTTCTTTTCCATAATAAACATCTCCGGGAATCTTTGTATCACCAACTCTTACCCAGTCAAAACCGTATCCTTTTCCTCCCCAATCATTTTTGGGTCTAAAACTTACTAGACATCTTTCATCTACATAAACAGGAACATATTTATAGTTTTGAGGTTTATTAGTCTGATTATTTCCCTGTTTACCATGCATATCTACAATTCCCTTACTGTTTACAATTGTATTTTGATCAGAATGCATAAACAGTTTCTGGGTTCCAGCTACGTTGGTTTCCTTTGCTTCAATTTTTATCTCATTTTCAGAATTAAATACAGCTTTGCCTGCTTGTGTGTGGAAAAATTCTGTTATATTTTGCAATAGGGTCGGAGAGTTAACCATCATTTTTTGAAAAATGTTGAGCATTGCATTATTCACAACATTGAATGTCATATTGTTTCCAATATTCATATCCAAATTATTTCCAGCCTCAAGTATGATATTGTTAGGAGCATTTATTCTAATATTCCCTTCACCATCTAAATAAATAAAGTTGGTACTTCCATCCTCTGTTCGTATACTTCCTTGTCCTTCAGTATCATTAAAAAGAATCTTATTTCCACTACGTGTCTGTATGGACTTAAGATGATTATCAGCACCTCCACCTAAACCCACTTTACCATGAAACATTCCTCCCATTGCAAAGGGAAAGTCTGGATTATGATATTCAAAACCTACCATTACCTGATCTCCAATTTCTGGAATAGCGACAAAACCTCTATTTTGACTTACTCCATCTGTTCCACCTGCATCAGGACTCATCATTCGGATAAAATGGGTAGTATCATTTAGTTGCCAGTCAAACCTCACTTGTATTCGTCCCTGATTTAATGGATCAACATTAGATATAACCGTTGCAACTTGAGGCTCGGCTTTCGGCATTACAAAATCAGGCTTAGGCATGAAGCCCGTTCCTTCAGCTATTGCTTGAAAACTTCCTGTATAGTACCCTCTTGCATCGACTTCATGATGTACTTCAGTTATCATCAAAGTCGTAAAATGTGAAGTTTGATTACTATCTGGCTTTCTCATCGCTAAATCAGCAACACAACCAATATACAAAAATGGAACTGTTGTTTTCCCTGAAGCCGTAAAAACTTCTACTGCTTTACTTCCTCTTGCGCTTCTTTGAGAATCATCTATATCAAGGAACATATTAGGATGTAAAGGAGCAGGGGTAAGCGAGCGGGTTTTAAATATATTGTCGTTACGCTCATAAGTTTCTGATGACAGCTCTCCTAAATGTTTAATGCGATTATCAATACCAAGCATTTTTGCATGATTACTGCTATTATAGCCAAAGTATTCAGTTTTGGCATGTACTGCATTAAGTTCTATCTGTACATCACTAACATTGCTTCCATTAATAAGGTTAATAGATGTTTCATGAAACGGTAATTTACCAAAATGAAGTACTTCTCCATCATAATAAAACTGCTCTCCATAAGCTTCTGCAATTCTGGCAAGATAATTATAATGAGTTTCACAATATTGTGAACTGTAATTAATGTAACTATTGTTTTGCGAATCTATTCTAATATCAAAATCATTAGTATCCAATGCTTCTTTAATTACTCTATCAGCAATAATGGAAGTATTTACAGGTTGACTACCTCCAAAGCTTTGAGTATGTGGAGCAGAATCCATTAAAATAGTAGGACTATTTCCTTTCAATACAATATTTCCCAGACTCATTTCCTCCTGACTAAATGCCACTTTCATAATAACTCCCACAAATGTTCTTTCAGGACTTTCGTTTTCCGGATCTTTATATTTGAAAGTTACTGTCAGTCGTTTTCCAAAAAATTGTTTTGCCTGCTCTAAGTTATGGTTTTGTATTTTACCTAATGAATCGTGCGCTAGAGTAAGTTCAAAGTAATGGTGGGTTTTAGCGCTTTGTTGTAATCGGAAGTATTTAAAGTGGCTAATGGGCTTTCCATCAATCACAATGTCAAGCTTTACCACACGGTTAATACCTGCTATATGATTCTCCGAAATTTTCTCAGCATTAGATCTATTTTTTTTCATGATGATTTGTGTGTTTTTTATATCACTGAATGTAGATAAAAATAATGCCAAAACTAAACTTTTTTGACACTATTTCAAAAATTGTAGTAGAACTACGATTCGAGTCAAATAATTGTCTTTATTTTTACCTTTAAAACGGAAATTTATCACAGGTAAGAATATGGTGTTTGGCATTTTTAAAACTTTTTACTTGTATTGCTCAATCTCTTACAGGTTAAAAGTTTCGATTTTTCCTAGTATCAGGCTTTTTCCTTTTTAGAATTCATAGAACCCTTTCATGAAGCCCTTACTTGCTTCTTCTTGTATTCTGACTTCTATTTTCATGTCTATTTTACTTGTTATTTTAGTAAAACATATCATGCTTTTACTTACTTTCCTCTTGTTTTATTTTTCTTTCCAAAATCTTATTTGTAATATTTGATTTTCTCAGCTTTCATAAAGCTTTCTAAATTTCTGAAGGTGATCTTATCTAAGCTATTGGTAATATTCTGAATATACGCCTTGCTATTTTTGCATTTTCTGGAAGTAAAATCAATAATATTCCCGTTATCATCTTTATACATCTCGGTTTTTTCCAATTTTTTAGCTTTTACATTTTGGTAAAGAGCATAATATTGTACTTGAATCGCGCACGTAGTATCAAGTAAGAAAAAATCAAGGCTTTTCTCAGCCCCAACCAAGATTCCTTCTTCATTGAAGTAATAATCATAAGATGTTTTGCTATCTCCAATATGCCCCCATAAATCATCAGATTTACTGATATAAACAATTTTATTATTTTTTCTAATAATTTTATAGAACAAATCCCATTGAAGCTCAAATTCTTCAAGCGCATTATCGGTTTTACTTTGCTTTATTCTACCGTCAGTCAGTTTAACGTATTGGATAACTTTTGACGGCTGATTTTTAAAAATTCCTTTCACAAACAATTTAGTCTGCCTGAGTCCGTTTTCGTAAGAGTTTTGAGAATAAAAAACAGAAAAAAGGCATAGATTGATAAGTACTATTAAGTTTTTCATGATTAATTGATTTGTATTGAGTCTTCTTCCAGTTTTTTATTTTTCCTATTGTTGAGTTCATCACGGTAGATTTCGCCTGATTTATAATTAGCATTGGAATTATTATATTTATTCTCATAGGCAGGCTGATAGAATTCATTAATTTTGGAAGACTGCTTCCTTTCTCCAAAAATTTCCTCATGTTTCAGACTTTCATCTTCAAATACAACCTTTGTTAATCCAAACATTCCGTAAGCAGTGATGAGATTTTCTTGTGAATTTTCATCTCTGAATACCAATTTTCTTAGAATTACCAAATCCTCCTCATAAACAGCTATATTTTTATATCCTTTTTTTGAAATACTATTCATAATAAAATGTTCAGCCCCCTTTACACTAAGCTCTTCACCAATAAAAATATCTTTAATTGTTTTTATAAGTTGAGGTTGAGAAATCATAATTTCATCAACAATCTTATTCTGCATTTTAGCCCGATCAGGCTTTAAGAAGAAAGCAGAAACACTAAACAGTATGATTACGCCAACGATTATATAAAATGAATAACTTTCTCCTGATTGCATTTTTTGAGTGATGTAAAGGTCATTTACAGCCTTTTTATTAACATCTCTATCAACTGAATCCTGACCCTCATTAGGAAACATGATTGAAATATCCCGTAATATCTCTAAAGCAAGATCATTATTATATTGTTCAACAATTTTAGGAATTCTGAAGAGGTCAATAATTGCCCAGATAAAAAATCCTCCCACAGTAAGAATATATAATATCAGCCAACCCCATTTTTTAAGGTAGGCGTAATGCCATCCTAAAAGAAACCAGAGCAGGTAAGATATTCCTACTGATTTCTTTCGTCTTTCAAATTCGCTAATGAAGATTCGTTGTTGTTCTGAGTTCAGCTCTCGAAATTTTTTCTGAATCAGATAAGAAAAGTTTCCCATGATTATTAGTAACCATTCAGTTCCAAAACGGCAATTTAATCCATAGAAAAAGCGTGGAACTTTAAGCCAATCCGTTACAGAGGTACCGCTAAGAACCCTAAACCCAGATATGACTTATCGCCCACGCCAATAGATGACACGGGCGTAAGCCTATCGAATTTGGGTTTATAGAAGATTAGCGGTTTTCTGTAACCAATACGATAGCTTACGCTTTTATGTTAATTATATTTTTATCTTTTACAAATTTATTAATTTATCCGAAACGAACATTACTCATTACGTTTTTAAGATTATTAATATTTGAATTTGTATAAATTAAAGTATTGGCAATATTTACATGTCCTAGTAGCTTACTTACAATAGGAAGGGAAATATTACAATTGTTTACCAAATAAGAAGCAAAAGTATGACGTCCAACATGAAATGTTATATTTTTATTGATCTTACACTCTTTTGCTATTTCTTTCAGAATAGAATTTCCTACTTGATTACTGACCTCTCTAAAGATTTTTGTATTGGATTTTTGACTTACAATATATTTCAAGAGTAATGTTTTTATTTGACTATTCATTGGAATATCAATATTATGTTTAGTTTTTAACATCTTCTTTGATATAATTTCTTTGTTAAAGTCTATATCTGATACTTTCAATGAAAACAGGTCGGAATACCTTAAACCTGAATAACAGGAAAGTAAAAACATATCCCTTACTGTATTAGCTAAAATACTATCACTTTTAAAACCTTTAAACTTAACTACTTCATCTTCATCTAAAAAGATAGTTTTATGTTTTGGACTCTTGATTGTGAACATATCTTTACCATACGGCTGCTCAATTTTTGCTTTCTTATATCTATTAGCTTCATTTATAATACATTTCAAGCACTTATGATGATTGTAAATACCCCCATCTCCTATATTCAAGTCTTTTAAATAATTATCAAATCTTGTGATAAAAGCAACATCAATATTGGAAGTAGAGATTCTCGGTTGAAATGCTTTTAATCTGCTACGTAAAGTAGCATACTTATATTTAGTATCATTACAAATTTTAGGTTTCTTTATTTCCATGACTGAATCGAAAACATCATAAAAATTGCTATTCTTTGTCCCATTTAAAAATCTATCTATATCAGAAAATGATAATTGATACCCTGCTATAATAGTATCTGCGCAAAATTCCTCTAAATCGCTTTTTCGCTTATCAATCATCTTATTCAGATTGCCATATCCCTTACCTCTTGCACGACCTGCATCCGTATCCCATTCTGAAGGATGTATTTTTTCTCCGATTGAAATTCTTTTTTTATCTCCATCCATTCTGATTTGAATACATATAGGACATTCGCCTGTTTTTTTATCAGCCTTATCAGTTCTGATGATTGCTTTAATAATTGGCTTTCTCATTTTATAATATTTAATTGTTATTCCTTATTCATACATCGGTAACAATTAAAAAATCAGCTAAGGTAGATAAAAATATTGAAATATCAAATCAATTGATTGATTATCAAATAATTACAACTAAGTTAAAGTTTGTTAATTTCTCGTTAAAGGGATTTTCAAACAATAAAAGAGTATATTTCTTTATAAAAATTAATGGTTCTAGTTACAAAAGCATTCATTAAATACATTGCGCTTTGTTCATCATATATCCGACTTTCAATTTTTGTCCAATATTCTTTATCATCAACTATGAAGAAATCTGATGCTTTTAGACTTTCGGCTTTTAGTTTAGGGTCTTCACGATTACCATCACTTCGATTTTCTTCCAATGAAATAGCTCTCAAATTGGCGTTCATATTATGCCAATCTCTAACCTGAGGATTAACATTTTGTTGTTGATACACCCAACTACTTGGATAGATGTGATCATAATCCCAAGGTCTATTTGTATCACTTAAAACTTCTAGACTATTGAATTCCTGAAAGTTTTTACTAAAATAATCTCTTTGACAAAATATCAAAACGTTACGATTCCAAGCCAATTGATTTGCAAGATGGTTCCATTGGTTTTTATAAATCTCATATTTTTCACTTTCATCAATACCTTTTTCTTCCAAAGCGCCATCAAAAAGTTTTAAATAATCTTCCTTTGAAGGATAAAATTCATTCCATCTAACTTTCTTTTCAATTACCATTTTATAAACTATTTGCAAATCAGATATTTTAGGCATTCTAATAATTAAATTGTTGTCACTAGCAAGTTTTTTTAAGCTTTGGTAATTCCAAAAAGAAAATTTTGATGATTCACCCCATATCTCTCTTGATAATCTATTTTTATCTAACGTAAATAATGTTAAATAGAAAAAGCCTTTTTTTATTTCTAAGAAATTTTCTGGTTTGATTTTGTAATAATGTATATAGACCCAATTTAAATAAAAAAGAAAGATTTCTGGGTAATCATTTATTAAACTTTTCACTAAGATTACGGGTAATTTGATTTCATTTGCAGACAATAAAATTTCAAAGGATCTTTTAAAAACTTTATTTGCCATGCTACCACTATCATTACCAATGAAGTTTTCTAACCTTTGTAAAAAATCCAAATTACTTAATCTATCTCTAAATTGATTTACACTGAACGAGTTTGGATAACTATTTTGATTTAAGTCAGACCAAACCAACCTATTCACAAATGATAATAATCTTGAAGGTTGAATAAAATCAGCACTGATTGACTCTACTAAGTTTTTACTTTTTGGAAACTCGGCTTTATAAATCGAATAAATTAGCTCTTCTCCATTAAGAGGAGTTCCTTGTGAATTTAATCTTACGAATAATGTAGGATCCTCCTTTTCTTGGCTATTAGCTACTTTTATCAATGAATTATTCAAAACAATTGCTGGAATTGAGTAACTCTTCAAATTCTTACCTATTTCATCAATAAAATCATCAAAAGCATTTGAAGTAATAAAATCTTCATATAGACTCTCTTTTTGATTATTCATTTTTATAGCAGCAATCTGATTAATTAGCATTTTTTTGGAAGATGAAGTATCTCTATTTCCATAAATATATTTTAATAGAAAAACTAATGGAATAGGAAGATTTGCATCAAAAGGAAAGACATCGATGTTTTTCAGCTCAGTATATTTTACTTTTCTTCGATTGTTACTGAAAATATCCAATGCTTTTTTTCGATCAGAGACACTTAGAGTAGAACTATTATTTTTTGCTTGATACCCCCAAGGATGAGATCTTGTTAAAACTCTGATTAAATATTTATTAGTATTACTAACTTTTTCAGGGTTTAAGTCAATCCAAACTGTAGGAATGTGATCGTAATCTTTATTTTTACTATCAAAAAATGTTGCAGAATTTTCTTCCCAAGGATTAAAAAAACCTAAAGAAATGGAAGTAGAACGTTGCTGACCGTCTAATAACTCAAAAGTACTATCCGTAGTTTCTGCTAAAAGAAATGCTCCAATGGGATAACCTCTCAAAATCGAATCCCAAACAGTTTCTATTTGATTTGGCTTCCACACAAAAGATCTTTGTAGAATTGGCAACTTAATTTTTTCATCACCTTTTAATTGCCAATTAGCAATGTCTTTTAAAGAATAAAATTTGTTTTTTGATATACTCACGATTTATATTAGTTTTTTTCAAATATATCGAAACAAACTAATACAGTCATCAATTCTACAATAAAAGAAGGGGGGCGGATCGGGGAACGTTATTCTGACGAACGATGACGAATGGTGACGAAACAAAGCATAAAAAAAGCCCCTAAAATAGGGGCTTTGTAATTTTTTGAAGAAATCTATTCTTCACTTTCGTGGTCCCACCTGGGCTCGAACCAGGGACCACCTGATTATGAGTCAGGTGCTCTAACCAACTGAGCTATAGGACCTCAAAACTTGGTTAAATTTTGTGTTTGCAAAAATAGTAAAAATTCTTTCACTACAAAATTTTTTATTGCTTTTCTTGACAAAGTTCTACCAGCACGCCGTTTGTAGACTTTGGATGGAGGAATACAACTAATTTGTTATCAGCACCTTCTTTCGGTTCTTCAGAGATAAACTGAAATCCTTCTTTTTTTAATCTTTTTACTTCTTCCAGGATATTTTCAACACCAAATGCCAGGTGATGGATGCCTTCGCCCTTTTTTTCGATGAATTTTGAGATGGGACTTTCAGGATTACTGGCTTCCAGCAGCTCAATTTTACTTTCACCTGTTTCGTAGAAAGAAGTAACGACACCCTCCCTTTCCACAGTTTCTTTTTTATAGGATTCCTTTCCTAATAGTTTGGTAAAAAGCTCGTCAGAGATTCCTAAAGATTTTACGGCAATACCGATATGTTCTAGCTTCATAAATACAAATAAAATATAATTAAATCGTAAATTTGATACTGCAGCTGAATTTGAAAGTATCAATTCAAACAAAAGTACTAAATTTGCATAAATTATGGAAAGTAACAGACAAAGAAAAGTAGCACAGATTATTCAGGAAGACTTCGCAGAGCTTTTCCGCAAACAGGCTTCAGAAAGCAAGCAAAGTATATTGGTATCCGTATCAGATGTAAAGGTAACTGCTGACTTAGGAATTGCTAAAATTTATTTAAGCATTTTCCCTCAGGAATTCCGTACTGCAGTAATGAAGGAGATTGAAGAAAACAAACCTCAATACAGAAACTTCATTGGCCAGAAAATGGCAAAACAGGTACGTATCATCCCACAGCTTAACTTTTATCTGGACACCGCTCTTGATGATGTTGAAAAATTGGAAAGAGAATTAAGAGGCGAAGGCGACAATCCTGTTTTATAGATCTTGAAGAATATTGCATTTTACATAGCATCCAGATACCTTTTGGCTAAAAAAGGAAGTACTGCCGTTACGTTTATTACGTGGCTTTCGGCAGGGGCTATGACGGTTGCGGTAACTGCAATGTTCGTCATTATTTCTGTTTTTTCGGGCCTTGAAGACCTGAATAAAGATCTTATTTCCAATCTGCATGCTGATCTCACCTTAAAAAGTGTTTCAGGAAAGACCATTAAAAACCTGGATAAGGTTAATAAGACATTAAGCAGTAATAAGGAAGTCAGCAGCTTTTCCCGTGTTATTGAAGAAAAAATATACATCAGTTTCAATGGAAAAGGCGATATCGCTTACTTAAGAGGGGTTGATTCCGCTTATGTAAAAGTTAATCCGATCAATAAAGATGTCTTCTACGGAACGTATCCTAGTTTCAAGTATTCTAATGAGGTATTAATGGAAAATAGTCTGGACAACAGGCTTTCCATTCCGGTAGATTCATCCAATCATTATGCAACGGTATTTATGCCGAAGCCGGGAACGGGGATCATCAATAAGGAAGAAGATATTTATAATAAAAAAGACATTCTGGTAACGGGAGTTTTTCCTGGAAAGGATCAACTGGACAATTATATTATTTCTCCTATTGAACTTACTGAGGAACTGCTTAGCCTGCCTAAAAAATCTGCGTACCAAATTGTTATTAAACTAAAAAATCCGGAAAATGCAGATGCCGTAAAGCAAAATCTTCTTTCTGCTCTCGGAAAAAGTATTGAAATAAAAACCAAAGAAGAAGAAAATGCAGCCTTCTGGAAGATGATCAACACGGAAAAAATGTTCATCTATTTAATTTTCGCACTGGTTATTTTCATTACCACCTTTAATCTTGCAGGGGCCATTATTATCCTGCAGCTTGATAAAAAAGAACAGGCAAAATCATTGATATCACTGGGCTTTCCTTTAAGCCATTTAAGAAGAACTTATTTCTACACTGGAATTCTCATTGTCCTTTCAGGGGTCTTCACCGGATTGATTGTTGGAACAGCACTTTGCTATTTCCAGCTTTATACAGAATTCTTCAGAGCCAATGAAGTACTTCCTTTCCCGGTGAAAATTGTAGGAAAGAATTATTTCATCGTAGCACTTACCGCTTCCCTGTTTGGAATTGCTATTTCGTGGTTCTTCTCAAAAATCAGCAAAGAGTATATTACTAAAAATTAATATATTGAGTCTACAAATTTAATAACACCAATCTTTTCGGATTTCATTTTTTCATACCTTTACGCCCCAATTTAAAAAAAATGAAACGAATTCTATCTTTTTTTCTGTTAAGCCTGGTATTCATCAGCGCTCTAGCACAACCACCTGCCAATTATTACAATGCAGCGGCAGGTTTAACAAATGCACCTCTTAAATCAGCACTGAAGCAAATCATTACCACCGGACACGCCTCCAATCTCTCTTATAATGATTTGTGGACCGCATATCAAACCACTGACCGTGATTATGACTACGATAATGATGGAACTATATTAGACATTTACTCTGAATTCCCTATTGGTCCAGATAATTATAGCTATCCTTACGGATCTTCGCAATGTAGTGGAACCAGTGGTCCTGAAGGGCATTGCTACAACAGAGAACACATCGTTCCTCAAAGTTTATTTAATCAGGGGTTACCTATGAGATCTGATGCTCACTTCGTAAGAGCTACAGACGGAAAAGTAAATGGAGAGAGAGGAGATTTACCTTTTGGAAAAGTGGCAACTGCCAATTATAATTCACAAAATGGATCTAAAAGAGGAAATTCTGCATCACCAGGCTTTACAGGAGTAGTATTTGAACCAATTGACGAGTTTAAA
This sequence comes from Chryseobacterium rhizosphaerae, assembly GCF_003385455.1. Classification (GTDB taxonomy): domain Bacteria; phylum Bacteroidota; class Bacteroidia; order Flavobacteriales; family Weeksellaceae; genus Chryseobacterium; species Chryseobacterium rhizosphaerae. Next base: position 82,395 of record NZ_QNUF01000008.1, read on the forward strand.
GGAGATGTAGCCCGAATGATTTTCTACTTTGTAACAAGATATGAAACTCAACTTTCCGGATTTGGTACAGGAAATATGCTGGGCGGCTCTGCTTATCCTGGACTTCAGAACTGGGAGCTTAATCAACTTATCATATGGCATACACAAGACCCTGTATCATCAGCTGAAATCAGAAGAAATAATGCTACCTATACATTTCAGGGAAATAGAAACCCATATATTGATCATCCGGAATATGTAAATATGGTTTGGGGAACTCCGGTTCTTGATACGGAAGCTCCTACCATTCCTACCAACTTAGCAGCCACAAATCCTACCTCAAGCACTGTTGCATTGAACTGGACGGCTTCTACAGACAATATTGGAGTAATAGGCTATGACATTTATGCCAACGGAGTTCTTAAAACAACTGTATCCGGCACCTCTACAATTGTTACAGGATTGTCTCCGCTTACAGCATACAATTTCTATGTAATTGCTAAAGATGCTTCAGGAAATGCTTCTACACAAAGTAATATAGCATCAGCAACTACCCTTGACGGACCTGTAGGTGGAAGCTGTGGAACTGAAGACTTCACCAACATTCCAACTTCTACGACTCCAGCCTATGATACAAGAGTATGGACTAATAATAGTATAACATGGACTGCAACAGACGCAAGAATTGATCAAACAATTAATGGAAAAGCTATTACAATAAGAAATGGGACTTTAACCAGCTCTACTGTTTCTGGAGGAATCCAAAGCTTAACCTTAACAACTCAGTTAAAGTTCTCAGGAAATGCTGGTACTATAAATGTTTTTGTAAACGACGTTAACGTAGGAGCAATTCCTTACAGCTCAACAGCTACAACCACTACAATAAACAATATTAATGTAAGTGGGAATGTTACCATTAAATTTACAAACTCCTCTACAACTGACAGACCTGCTTTAGATGACTTAAGCTGGACATGCTTCAATACTTTGGCAACTTCTGAAATCAAAAAAGACAAGTCAGAATTCACCATCTACCCTAACCCGGTAAGAAATAACGAAGTGTTTGTAAAAGGAGAAAATCTTACTAAAATTTCAAAAGCTGAAATTTATGATCTTTCAGGAAAACTGATTGAAACGATTGTAAGTCCTTTCAAAAATTCAAATAAGATCAATCTTAAAGGATTGGTAAAAGGAAATTACATTCTGAAAACAGATCATTTTACCACAAAATTCATAGTAGAATAAATATTAAAAATATTTCAAATCAAAGGCCGGATTTATCCGGTCTTTTTTTTTATTTTTGATCAATGGATTCCAATAAAAAATTAGGATTGATAGGACGTAATATTTCCTATTCTTTTTCTAAAAAATTCTTCGAAAACAAGTTCCAAAAGCTTATGCTTAAAGGCTTTACTTACGACATATTTGATCTGAACGAAATTGATGAAGTAGAACATCTTTTTTCTTCTCCTGAACTTTTAGGATTCAACGTTACGATTCCTTACAAAGAAAAAATCATCGATTATCTGGATGAACTCAGTGATGAAGCCGAGAAAATTGGAGCAGTAAACTGTGTTCTTATTCGGGACGGAAAAAAGACAGGTTACAATACCGATGCGTTTGGTTTTGAAAAAACCCTTTTCCTACATAAGCAACCTACCCAGGATAAAGCTTTAATTTTAGGAAACGGAGGGGCTGCCAAAGCTGTCAAATATATCCTTGATAAAAACAATATTCCTTCCAAAATAATCTCCCGAAATACAGAAATTAATTTTGAAAACCTGGATCAGGAAACGGTTAAGGAACACAAAATTATCATTCAATGCACTCCTGTAGGTACATTCCCCAATGTTGAAGACTGCCTGAGCTTTCCATTCGATGCAATCTCTTCGGATCACCTGGTAATCGATTTAATATATAATCCGAATTATACGAAGTTTATTATCAATGCCGCAGAAAAAGGAGCAAAAACAGTCAACGGTTATTATATGCTTGAACAACAAGCAGAAAAAGCCTGGGAAATTTGGAATTTTCAAAAAAAATAACATAAATTAGTGCTTTAATTGGCTTTATAGCTATATTCAAAGGATATTATTAACGCCACTCACATAAAAGATTTGCTATGACTACAGAAAACAATCTTTCTGAAAACGAAGAAAAGAAAAGTCCGAACGAAGTATCTCAGGAAACATCAGAAAATAAAGATTCTCATGATGTAATTCCCCATGAGGATGATGCTGAGCACCTGGAGGACCATGATGCTGTTGAAATTTCCCTGACAGACGCTCTGAAGGAAATGGAAAAAATCATCAACACTCCCAATGCCGGTGAAAACTTCAAAAGATTCAATCTGCTGAAGGAAAAAGCAAGTCATTACATTCATGATGAAGTGGAAGATAAAAAACATGAATACACAGAAGGTGGAAATCCCTCTGAAAATTTCAGTTACGAACACCCTTCACAAGCTAAATTCTCTGCTTTAGTCAATATTTTCAGAGAAAAGCATGATGATTTCCAAAAAGGACAGGAAGAAGAGCAGAAAAAAAATCTGGAACACCGTCAGAATATTATTGAAAGACTTAAAAATCTCTATACCAATTCTGAACCGGGAGTTAATCTTTTCAAATCCATCCGCGAGATCAAGGAAGAATGGACGAAGGCAGGCCAGGTTGCAAAATCTGAGTTTAAAATCCTTAACAATAATTATTTCCACCATTTAAACCAGTTTTATCAAATGCTGGATCTTAATAAGGAATTTTTGGAGCAGGAATACAGCCATAATTTAGAAAAGAGACAACACATCATTGCCCGTGCTCAGGAGCTTGAAAATGAACCTGTCATTCAGAAAGCTTTAAATGAGCTGCAGTATCTTCATAAACTTTGGAAAGAAGAAGCAGAGCCTGTAGCAGAAGAATTCCGTGAAAAAACATGGGAAGAATTCAAAGAAATCTCCAATAAAATTCACGAAAGAAAATCTGAACTTTCCGCAGTGATCGAACAGGAACAAAATGTTAATCTTGAAAAGAAAAATCAGATTATTGCTGAAATCAAGAAACTGTCTGAACCTGCTGAAACCCCTAATCACAACTATTGGCAAAACTCTATCAAAAGAGTGGAAGACCTTCGTTCTGATTTCTTAAAAACAGGAAGTGTTCCAAGGAAACTTTCCAATCAAAACTGGAATGATTTTAAAACCATACTGAGAGGTTTCAATACAACAAAAAACAACTATTATAAGTCTTTAAAAGGTTCTCAACAGGCTAATCTTGAAGAAAAATTAAAACTGATACAGACCGCCAAAGACAATATGAATAATGAGGAATGGGATATTGTAGTTCCATTATTCAAAAAACTTCAGGAAGACTGGAAAAAAGTCGGCCATGTTCCTAAAAGCATGACCAATAAGATTTGGGATGAATTCCGTGATGCATGTAATGCTTTCTTTAATAATTACAGAGAAAAAAGCAATACTTCTACAGACAACTGGAAGGAAAATTATAAAAATAAAAAAGCTCTTCTTGATGAACTGAAAATGGTGACTGATGAAGACGGAAGTATTGAGAAAATAGAGCAGATCAAAACGTCTTGGAATAATATCGGAAAAGTACCGAGAGATAAAATTTCAATCAACTCTGAATTCAACAAGACCTTAAGAGAGAAATTAAAAATCAATAAGATCAATGAGCTTGAGCTGAAAGAAGAAGGATTATCTGAAAACCAGCTTACCGACAAAGCAAGAAAGATCAAAAATCAGATTTCAGATCTTGAAGCAGAAATCGTTAAACTGGAAAACAACCTTGCCTTCTTTACTAAGCCATCAAGAGAGAATCCTCTTTTAAGAGATACGTACAATACGATTGATGAAAAGAAAGCTCATCTGGAAACATTAAAACAGAATCTTCACAACATCATTACAGGAGATTAAATTCTAATACAATACATAAAGGCGGAGCAAAGCAATTTGTCTTCGCCTTTTCTTTTCTACACCTATGAATAAAGACGAACTTTATATTAAGAGATGCATTGAACTGGCACAAAAAGCACTGGGTAAAACCTATCCTAACCCCTTGGTGGGAAGTGTCATTGTTCATAATGGAGAAATTATTGGTGAAGGCTACCATCATAAAGCAGGAGAAAACCATGCTGAGATCAATGCAATCAATGCAGTTAAAAATAAAGACCTTATTCCGGAATCTACCATTTATGTTTCCCTGGAACCTTGTGCCCATTACGGAAAAACACCTCCCTGTGCTTTAAAGATTAAAGAATTGGGCTTTAAAAAGGTAGTTATCGGAGCTATGGATTCCCATGATAAAGTCAACGGAAAAGGAAAGAAAATTATTCAGGATGCCGGCATCGAAGCCGTTTCAGGAATTCTGGAAAAAGAATGCATTGACCTGAATAAAAGATTTTTCACATATCATGAAAAGAAAAGACCCTACATTATTTTAAAATGGGCAGAATCGGGTGATGGTTTTCTGGATAAAGACTTCAAACCGACTGCTGTTTCAAATTCTTTAGTGAATCAGTTTGTCCATCAGCTGAGAGCTGATGAACATGCTATCCTGGTAGGAACCCAAACAGCTTTGAATGACAACCCCAGCCTTACGGTAAGGAATACAGAAGGTATAAATCCTGTAAGAATATTAATTGATTTTGATCTGAAAGTTCCGAATACCTTCAAAATTTACAATAAGGAAGCCAGAACATTGGTTTTAAATTCTATTAAAGAAGGAACTGAAGAGCATATTCAATTCATCAGAATTGAAAAAGAGAATTTCCTACAGGAACTCATGGAGAAACTCTATAAAGAACAGATCCAATCTGTTATTATAGAAGGAGGGCGTTTTACTTTACAACAGTTCATTGATGCCAATCTTTGGGACGAATCCATTGTGATTAAAAATGAGAATTTGAAATTAGAAAACGGGACTAAGGCACCGATCTTTAATCATACAGCCACTAGAATTGAAAGTTATAGAGATAATACAGTTTCTTTTTTTAAATTAAAATAAAGTATTTTATCACGTAGAAATGAAATAATTCCCTATATTAGTTTCTACAAATAAATATTATATGAAAAATTTAAAGAAAATCTCAAGACAGAGTTTAAAAAAACTAGCGGGAGGTAGCGCACCTGAATGTTGCTCTTATTATCCTCCTTCATTACAACATTGTTGCCCTACTCCTTCCAGCATGAGCTGTCCACCACCATGGCTTGACGGATCTTTCCCATGCTAGAATACGGAAACAATATATAAGATTAAAAGAGCGGAAACGCTCTTTTTTCATTTATTAAATTTTTCGTTGATATTACATACATAGTGAATTTTAAAGTTTTAAATTTGCACCAGCAATTGTTGAGAGGATGACGTTTGAATACAAAACCATAGAAAAACCCATAGAAAACACTTTAATAAAAGAGAAAGGAAGTAAATTCATAGGATTTGCATACCCTGTAAATAATGAAAGTGAACTGAAAACTGCATTGGAAAAAGTTAGGGAAGAACACCCAAAAGCAACCCACCATTGCTATGCATTCAGAATGGGAATGAATGGAGAAAATTATCGGGCCAATGATGACGGTGAGCCTTCAGGAAGCGCAGGATTACCTATTTACAATCAGCTATTAGCCCACGAAATCACCAACGTACTTGTTATTGTCGTGCGCTACTATGGAGGAACCAAGCTGGGAGTGTCCGGATTGGTGAAAACTTATAAAGAATCAGCCAAGATGACTTTAGAAGAAGCCAGTATTATCACCAAGGAACTGGAAACTCAAATCGAGATTCAATTTAATTTTAATCAGCAAAATACCATATTTACTCTGCTTTCAAGATTTGATGCTAAAGTGTTGAATTTTGATGCTAATGAAAACTGTATCCTTACTGCTTCGTTGAAACTCATTCAAAAAGAAAACATCTCGGAAAAACTATCCGAGATGCAATATGTTACATTTGAATTTAAAGATTAATCCCTTCTTCCACCAAGAAGTAAGGAGCCCCAATAAAGAAGCTGCGCCAGGGAACCTAAAGCAGCCACTACATAAGTTCTTGCTGCCCATTTCAAACTATCCTGCACCCCAACGAATTCTTCCGTGGTTACAGTTCCCGTATCTTTAAGCCATTTCATAGCTCTGTTACTCGCATCATATTCCACAGGGAGTGTTACAAAAGCAAAAAGCGTTGTCATGGCAAACATAGCCACACCAATCGCCAAAACTGTCGTATTTCCGTTTGGATTCTCAATACTTCTTGATGCTGCCATTACCGCAATACCTGCAATAAGTACAAACTGCATCAGATTAGAACTTATATTAACGATAGGAACAAGCTTTGAACGTAAATTCAACATTGAATATCCTACAGCATGCTGCACGGCATGTCCACATTCGTGAGCGGCTACTGCCGCAGCCGCAGCATTTCTCTGCATATAAACCCCTTCAGAGAGGTTTACGGTTTTATCTGCCGGATTATAGTGGTCCGTCAACTGCCCGGGAACAGATATTACCTGAACATCATTAATCCCGTTATCTCTCAACATTTTTTCCGCTACTTCTTTCCCCGAAAGACCATTTCGAAGATGTACATTGGAATAATATTCAAATTTAGATTTCAACCTTGAGGAAACCCACCAGCTCACCAACATTGAAATACCAATAATGATATAATAACCCGTCATTTTATATAGATTTTGTGTTTAATTTTTATTCATAATGATATAAAAACTGTGCCAAAGTATACGATATTATTATTTATATTTGTCCTTAAATTACCATCAAAAATTATGTCTAAGGTTTCAATTATTGAAGTAAAAACAGCCGGTCAACTCAAGCAATTCGTAAGATTTCCTATGGATCTGTACAAAAATAATCCGTACTATGTTCCATCCTTTATTAAAGACGAAATGAAAATCTGGGATGCAAAAGAAAATCCGGCCTTACAATATTCAGAATCCAAACAATTTCTCGCAGTAAAGGATAGCAAAGTGGTTGGAAGAATTGCTGTAATGATTAATCATAAAGAAGAAAAAGAATTAGGCATTAAAAAAGTACGTTTTGGATGGATCGATTTCATTGACGACACTGAAGTTTCAAAAGCTTTAATTCAGACAGCTACCGATTACGCCAGAGAACATAAAATTGATATGATCGAAGGACCAATGGGCTTCACCAATCTTGACAAAGCAGGAATGCTGACCATGGGATTTGATAAACTGGCAACAATGATTGGAATTTATAATCATGCCTACTATCCGAAACACCTTGAAAACCTTGGATTGACTAAGGAAAAGGAATGGGTAGAGTACGAAATGAACTTCCCGAAAGTACTTCCTGAAAAAGTAGAAAAATTCAGTGGTTTAATTGCTCAGAAATACAAACTTAGTGTTCTTAATTTCAAATCAAAAGAAGAAATTCTTCCTTATGTGGAACCTATGTTTAAACTATTAGATGAAACATATAAACATCTATCCACCTATACGCCGATTTCGGATGAGCAGATTAAAACATATAAAGAAAAATACTTCCCATTTATCGATAAAAACTACGTAATCTGCGTAGTAGATGAAAATAAACAACTGGTTTCTTTTGCTATTACAATGCCTTCCTATTCAAAAGCTTTACAAAAGTCAAAAGGGAAGCTGTTTCCTTTCGGATGGTGGCATTTCTTACAGGCCGGCAAAAAAAATGACCGTGCCAACTTTTATCTTATCGGAATTCACCCTGAATATCAGAGACGTGGTGTAACGGCAATTATATTCAAAGAAATTTTCGTACGATTTACAAGCATGGGAATTAATTTCGCAGAAACCAATCCTGAGTTGGAAGAAAATAAAAGCGTTCAGCTTCTTTGGCAGGATTACAACCCGGTCAATCATAAAAGGAGAAGAACCTATTCTCTACAGGTAAATAATGAGTAATACGATGCAAAAAGTATACTGCATCAATCGTTTATAAGTATTGAGTCTGAAGGGTAGAATTATAATGACTCTATCCTTTCACTCACTTATCCCCAAACTCTCCCACCCTCAAACCAACCCTCCTCAAAAATCCGGAACTTCCTAACTAATTTTCTTATCTTTATCCTATGAAACCGCAACTTATTATTTTTGCTATTCTCATCTCCGGCTTTATTGCTTACAACTTCTTTTTCCAGTCGCAGGATGACAGAACAAACACAATAATTAATATCGTGTTTGCCAGCGTTCTTTTTGGATATATTTCATTCATGGCATATGCTCTTCTTAAAAAAATGAAGAAATAACTCCTTATTTTTATTGATTCTAAATTGTATTTTTTCTCCATTTTAATCCGACTTTTAAGCTGATTAATTTCATGCTTTCTTGTTTATTCGCTAAATTTGCAAATTGAGATAATAATGCAAAAATGAATTTACCTGAAAGTTATATTCCAATCCTTATCCAGGCAGGTGTAGCAGTAGCATTCGTAGCTGTTTCCTTACTTGGAGCACATTTCTTAGGTCCAAAACAGAAAAAAGGAGATTCTGTGAAAAACCAAAGCTGGGAATGTGGAGTTCCTAGTGAGGGAAATGCGAGAACACCGTTTTCTATCAAGTACTTCCTGACTGCGGTATTGTTCGTACTATTCGATATTGAAATCGTATTCTTTTATCCTTATGCAGTAAACTTCAGAGAATTCGGCTTAGAAGGATTCTTGGCTGTACTTACATTCGTTGCGATTTTCTTCGTGGCGTTTTTCTATGTTTGGAAGCGTGGTGCACTAGATTGGGATAAATAAATTTTAACATTAAAAGGTTGAATGGTTTAATCATCAAAAAAATCAGGAATGATTTTAAATTTTTAAATGCTTTAATCTTTAAATATTTAATCAAAGAAAATGTCAGATAAAAAACCAGTAATAAGAACAGATGCACCTGCTCCCGAAGGATATGAAGGAGAAGGGTTTTTCGCAACAAAACTGAGCAGTGTAATCGGTATGGCTAGAAAGTTTTCACTTTGGCCGTTACCATTTGCAACCTCTTGTTGTGGTATCGAGTTTATGGCTACCCTGAACCCTACTTATGATGCTTCAAGATTTGGTATGGAAAGAAACTCTTTCTCTCCAAGACAAGCAGATATGCTGATGGTTTGTGGAACTATATCAAAGAAATTAGGACCAGTCCTAAAAGAAGTATATACTCAGATGGCTGAGCCTAAATGGGTAGTGGCAGTGGGAGCTTGCGCTTCCAGCGGTGGTATTTTTGATACGTATTCCGTGCTTCAGGGAATTGATAAAATTATTCCGGTTGACGTTTATGTTCCTGGATGTCCTCCAAGACCAGAACAGATTATTGAAGGGGTAATGCAGGTACAGGCTCTTGCAGAAAGCGAAAGCATCAGAAGAAGAGACATGCCTGAATATCAGAAATTATTAGATTCTTACAACATAAGCAACTAAACGGAAATGACAAACGAATTTGTATTAGAAGCGATCACCAGAGAATTTCCGGAATCTGTTATTTCAAGTTCAGAGCCGTATGGAATGCTGACCATTGAGGTAAAGAAAGAAGATATCAAGAAGATTATCCACTATCTTAAAGATTCATCATTAGAAATTAACTTCCTTACTGATATCTGTGGAATTCATTATCCTGAATTCCCGGACAAGGAAATAGGTGTCGTATATCATTTACATAATATGATGGCCAACTTCAGATTACGTCTGAAAATCTTCATGTCCAGAGAAAATATCGAAGTGGATTCTCTTGTAGAATTATATGCCGGAGCTAACTGGATGGAAAGAGAAACTTTTGATTTCTATGGAATTAAATTTAAAGGACATCCTGATCTTAGACCTATCCTGAATATGGAAGATCTTGGATACCACCCCATGTTGAAAGAATATCGACTTGAAGATGGTACAAGAACCGACAAGGACGATAATATGTTTGGAAGATAAAAAGCGAATGGCCAGTGGCATCCAGCCAATAGCCTGAGCAAATAGCTAAAAGCAATCATTATGAAAGATAACTCATTATCTAATATACTAAACCAGTACGAAAGTAAGGAACAAATTGACGGACAACTGTATACCCTCAATTTAGGACCTACTCACCCTGCGACTCACGGGATTTTTCAGAATATCCTAACAATGGATGGAGAAAGAATTCTTCATGCTGAGCAAACGGTAGGTTATATCCACAGAGCATTTGAGAAAATTTCTGAAAGAAGAAACTATTCTCAGATTACGACCCTTACTGACCGTATGAATTACTGTTCTGCCCCTATCAATAACTTAGGTTGGCACATGACAGTAGAGAAGCTGATTGGTGTAGAAGTTCCAAAGCGTGTAGACTATATGCGTGTTATCCTAATGGAATTAGCCAGAATCGGTGATCACCTGATTTGTAATGGGGTAACCGGAATGGACTCCGGAGCTATTACAGGTCTTACGTATATGTTCATCGAAAGAGAACGTATTTACGATATGTACGAGCAGATCTGTGGAGCAAGGATGACTACCAACATGGGAAGAATCGGAGGATTTGAAAGAGATTTCACTCCAAAATTCCATGAGCTATTGCAGGATTTCTTAAAAACCTTCCCGGCAAGATTTAAAGAATTCGGTACTTTATTAGAAAGAAACAGAATTTTCATGGACAGAACCATCGGTACAGGAGCTATTTCTGCTGAGAGAGCTTTAAGCTACGGTTTCACAGGTCCAAACTTACGTGCAGCAGGTGTAGATTATGATGTAAGAGTTGCACAACCTTATTCTTCCTACGAAGATTTCGACTTTATTATTCCTGTAGGAACTTCAGGAGATACTTACGACCGTTTCATGGTTCGTCAGCAGGAAATCTGGGAATCCCTTAAAATTATCAAACAAGCATACGAAAATCTTCCTGAAGGGCCATTCCATGCGGATGTTCCTGATTTTTATCTTCCGGAAAAGGCAGATGTATATCAAAAGATGGAAGCATTGATCTACCATTTCAAAATCGTAATGGGAGAAACTGATGTACCGAAAGGAGAAGTTTACCACGCTGTAGAAGGTGGAAACGGAGAATTAGGGTTCTATCTTGTGAGTGACGGAGGAAGAAGCCCTTACAGACTTCACTTTAGAAGACCATGTTTCATCTACTATCAGGCATATCCTGAAATGATTACAGGTTCTGTAATTTCAGATGCCATTGTAACGATGTGTAGTATGAATATTATTGCGGGAGAATTAGACGCATAAAATTGTAAAAAGTACAATGTAGGATGTACAATGTACTTGAAAAAAAATAAACAGTTAATAAATACTTTGTACTTTGTACAATGTACATTTTACAACCAAATAAAATGAGCGAAACAATAGCTTTTAAACCGGAAAGTTTAGCACAGGTACATAAAATTATCGCAAGATATCCTGAAGGAAGACAGAAATCTGCTCTTCTTCCTGTACTTCACTTAGCACAGAAAGAATTCGGAGGATGGTTAGATGTTCCTGTGATGGATTATGTTGCCGAACTATTAAGTATCCAGCCGATTGAAGTATATGAAGTGGCTACTTTCTATACCATGTTTAATATGAAGCCGGTAGGTAAATATGTTTTGGAAGTTTGCAGAACCGGACCTTGCATGGTTTGTGGAAGCGAAAAAATCCTTGATCATATCAGAACCAAACTGAATATTAAGGATGGAGAAACTACCGAAGATGGCATGTTTACATTAAAGCCTGCTGAATGTCTTGGAGCATGTGGATATGCACCAATGTTACAACTGGGGAAATTCTTTCATGAAAATTTAACGATAGAAAAAGTAGATGAAATCCTTGATCTTTGCAGACAGGGACAGGTTGCTTTAGACTAAATAAATTTTAACAAATTAAAAATAGCCATAAGCTAAAAGCCATAGGCCAATAGCTGACCGCTAAAAGCATAATAAACAATGAGTAAAAAACTTTTACTTAAAGACGCACATATAGAAGGTATTCGCTACTTTGAAACATACCGTAAACAGGGAGGTTACACGGCAGCTGAAAAAGCCTTGAAGATGACTCCTGACGAAATTCTTGAAGAAGTAAAAGCTTCAGGATTAAGAGGACGTGGTGGAGCTGGATTCCCAACAGGAATGAAATGGAGCTTTTTGGCAAAACCTGAAGGTGTTCCAAGACACCTTGTTGTGAATGCGGATGAATCTGAACCTGGAACATTCAAGGACAGATATTTAATGGAGTTTCTTCCTCATCTATTGATTGAGGGAATGTTGATTTCATCTTACTGTTTGGGTTCCAATGTTTCTTATATCTACATCCGTGGAGAGTATTCATGGATTCCTGATATTTTAGAAGAAGCTATTGAAGAAGCTAAAGCAGCAGGATTTTTAGGTAAAAATATCCTGGGAACAGGTTTCGATTGTGAAATTTATGTTCAAAGAGGTGGTGGAGCATACATCTGTGGTGAAGAAACTGCATTGCTTGAATCTCTTGAAGGAAAAAGAGGTAACCCAAGACTAAAACCACCTTTCCCGGCTGTAAAAGGACTTTGGGAAAGACCAACAGTGGTAAACAACGTTGAGTCTATTGCAGCTATCGTTCCAATCATTGATATTACAGGTGCTGAATATGCTAAAATTGGAGTGGGAAGATCTACGGGTACGAAACTGATTTCAGCTTGTGGAAATATCAATAAACCTGGTGTATACGAAATAGATATGACGATTACAGTAGAAGAATTCATCTACTCTGACGAATATTGTGGAGGTATAGCCAACGGAAAAAAATTAAAAGCATGTATCCCTGGGGGAAGCTCTGTTCCGATTGTTCCTGCTAATTTATTACTGAGAACAGTAAACGGAGAACCAAGATATATGAACTATGAATCATTGGCAGATGGTGGCTTTGCTACCGGAACGATGATGGGTTCAGGAGGTTTCATCGTTTTGGATGAAGACCAGTGTATTGTAGATCACACCATGACTTTGGCAAGATTCTACAACCACGAAAGCTGTGGACAATGTACGCCTTGCCGTGAAGGAACGGGATGGATGTACAAGATTTTGAAGAAAATCGAGAAAGGAGAAGGAAAAATGGAAGACATCGATCTTCTTTGGGATATCCAGAGAAAAATCGAAGGAAACACAATCTGTCCATTGGGTGATGCAGCAGCTTGGCCGGTTGCAGCAGCAATCCGTCATTTCAGAGATGAATTTGAGTGGCATGTAAAAAACCCTGAATTGTCTCAGACACAAAATTATGGATTGGCACATTATGCAGATCCTATTCCGGCTGTAGAAAAAAATGCATAGTTAAAATGAAGAAGTTATTAGTTGTTGGTTTAATGATGTCGGGACTTGCTTTTGGGCAGGTTAAAAAAGATACATTAGAGAAAGAATATAAACTGGAAATAGCTCCTGCTGATCAAGTAGAAAAAAAACAGAAGCCTAATCCATTAAGTAAGAAAGGTCAGGTTTTCGTTTTCTATGGTTGGAACAGAGGCGCGTTCAGTAATTCTGACATCCATTTTACGGGAAACGGGTACGATTTTCAATTGAATAACGTATCAGCACAAGACAGACCTACAAAATTTGGAATTGTTTATTTTGATCCAAGTTGGTTTACCGTAACGCAGTATAATTTCAGAATAGGATATTTTATTAAAGATAATTTAGCACTTGTTTTAGGGATTGACCACATGAAATATGTGATGGATCAAAATCAAACTGTTAACTTTAAAGGACATATTTCAGATCCTGAATATGCAGCAATGGTGCAAAACGGACAGGTAAATCTGGCAGATGAGAAGTTCCTTACTTTTGAACATACAGACGGATTAAATTATGAAAATTTAGGTCTTGAGAAATACAAAAATCTTATTCATAAGAAAAATATAGATTTAGTATGGTCTTATGGTGCCGGGATTGGGTTTATGTTTCCTAAAAGTAATGTCAAACTTTTTGGAAATGAAAGAAGTGACCGTTTTCACGTTGCAGGTATGGGAACCGATATCAGATCCAGTCTTAACTTAGTTTTCTGGAAAAACTGGATGCTAAGAGTAGAAGGAAAAGCCGGTTATATTAATATGTGGGATATCAAAACTACATTAAATAATAAACCTGACAAGGCACGACAGGATTTTGTTTTCGGACAGGTCCTTGCGGGAATTGGATATACATTTAATACGAAAAAATATAAATAACAAAGCCTATTGCTGAATGCATAAAGCTTAAAGCATACAATATGAGCGAAGAAGTTAAAAAATTCACAATAACTATAGACGGACAAACTACTGAAGTTTTGCCAGGTACTTCTATTTTGGAAGCTGCAAGACAAATCGGTGGAAAATCTGTACCTCCAGCGATGTGTTATTACAGCAAACTGGAAACCAGTGGAGGGAGATGCAGAACTTGTCTTGTGGAAGTATCTAAAGGATCTGAAGCCGATCCTCGTCCTATGCCAAAATTAGTGGCAAGCTGCAGAACCAATGTAATGGACGGTATGGAAGTAAAAAACCTTACTTCTGAGAAAGCTCAGGAAGGAAGAAAGGCGGTTACTGAATTCCTATTGGTTAATCACCCGCTGGACTGCCCTATCTGTGACCAGGCAGGAGAGTGTCACCTTCAGGACTTAGGTTATGAACATGGTGTAGACAGTACAAGAACAGAATTCGAAAGAAATACTTACGAAGCTGATGATCTTGGACCCAACATCAAGCTGAACATGAACCGTTGTATTCTTTGTGCCAGATGTGTGCTTACAGCAAACCAGCTTACAGAAACAAGAGAACACGGTATTCTTTTCAGAGGAGATCATGCTGAAATTTCTACCTATTTAAATAAAGCCTTAGACAATGACTTCATCGGAAACATTATCGACGTATGTCCTGTAGGAGCATTAACAGACAGAACAGCCCGTTTTGCAAGCAGAGTATGGTTTACAAAACCAATGAACGCTTCTTGTAAATGTGATAAATGTTCAGGAAAAGCTGTTGTATGGATGAAAGGTGACGAAATTGTAAGAGTAACAGCAAGAAAAGACCAGTGGGGAGAAGTTGAAGAATTTATCTGTGATACCTGCCGTTTCGAAAGAAAAGCATTATCAGACTGGAACATCGAAGGTCCTAGACATATCGACAGACACTCCGTAATTTCATTGAACCACTACGAAAAGCCTAAAGATGAGCTGAGAGTTTTAGACAATCCAATGGCTAAAGAAATCAGTGAAAAAGACGAAAAATAATTTTAATTAAAAGACATCAGATTTCAGATTCCATACTTCAGACCATCTGATATATAGTATCTGACATCTAAATATCTAAATAAAAATGGATTTAATAACATTTAAACTTATACTTGTACTAGCGCTTTTCCTGCTATCGCTAACGATTGCAGCCTACTCTACATGGGCAGAAAGAAAAGTTGCCTCTATCATGCAGGATAGAATTGGTCCTAACAGAGCCGGACCTTTCGGACTATTACAGCCTCTTGCTGACGGTGGAAAGTTTTTCTTTAAAGAAGACTTTACTCCGGCCAATGCAGAAAGATTCCTTTTCGTATTGGGACCTGCCTTGGTAATGTTTATTTCATTAATCACGGGAGCTGTTATTCCTTGGGGTAAAAGTTTAAATATTGCAGGTACTTCTTTTGATCTTCAGGTAGCCAACATCGATGTGGGGGTACTTTTCATCATCGGAATGGCCTCAATTGGTGTTTACGGAATTATGATCGGAGGTTGGGCTTCGAATAACAAATATTCATTATTAGGTGCTATCCGAGCTTCTTCTCAGATGATTTCTTATGAATTGGCAATGGGATTAGCACTTCTTTCCATCATTATGATGTCAGGAAGTTTAGATCTTAAAGAAATTACTGAAAGTCAAACTACTGGAAAATTATGGGGAATAATTCCTTGGGGTTCTGGTATGAACTGGAATATTTTCTACCAGCCAATTGCCTTCCTTGTTTTCTTTGTAGCAGCCTTAGCAGAAACCAACAGACACCCGTTCGATTTACCTGAGTGTGAATCTGAATTGGTAACAGGATACTCTACAGAATACTCTTCCATGAAGTTAGGATTATATATGTTTGGAGAATATGTGAACATGTTTATCTCCAATGCTTTCATGGTAGTTCTTTTCTTCGGAGGTTATAACTATCCTGGTATTGAATGGGTAACTCAGAACTGGGGTGAAAACATTGCAGGTATCTTGAGTATCGTAGCATTCTTAACGAAGACTGTAATTGGAATTCTGATCTTTATGTGGATCAGATGGACACTTCCAAGATTCAGATATGACCAGTTAATGCACTTAGGGTGGAAAACATTGATCCCAATGGCATTAGTAAACCTATTGATTACAGGAGCTGTAATTTTAGCATTTGCAAACTAAGAAATTTGAAAATGAGCTGATTTGAAAATTTGATAATGAAATCAAAGCTTTATCTTTAGCGTATCATATTCAATCATCAATATTAAATAATTAAGATAACAGACAAGATTAGTCTAAAATCTAATGTCTAACATCTAATATCTATAATTAAATGAAACTTACAAACAGATCAAAAGTTGTTTCCAATAAAGAAATGACCCTTGCTGAAAAAATCTACCTTCCTGCTATTTTTACAGGAATGGGGATTACATTTAAGCATGCTGTAAGAACCGTGATAAAGGGTGCTCCCGCAGTATATTCGTATCCGGAAGTACAGAAGCCAAGAACTACCATCTGGAGAGGTCAGCACGTTTTGAAAAGAGACGAGGAAGGCAGAGAAAGATGTACGGCCTGTGGACTTTGTGCGGTAGCCTGTCCTGCAGAAGCCATTACGATGACTGCTGCTGAAAGAACCAAAGAGGAAAAAGGCCTTTACAGAGAAGAAAAATATGCTTCAGTATATGAAATCAATATGCTGAGATGTATCTTCTGTGGAATGTGTGAAGAAGCTTGTCCTAAATCTGCCATCTATCTTACAGACAGATTGGTAGACGTGGAAACCAACAGAGGTTCTTTTATCTATGGAAAGGATAAATTAGTTGAAAAAATAAATGAAAGGATTGACATCACAACAAGACAATCCGAGAAACAAAAAAATGCGGTAAAATAATGGATCAGTTTTTATTTTTCTTGGTGGCGTTTTTAGCAGTGGCAAGTGCTGTTTATTTTGTATTTGCAAGAAATCCTTTATATGCTATTTTGTCATTAATCGTCACGATGTTTTCAATTGCAGGAATGTACATTCTTTTGAATGCACAGTTCTTAGCTATTATCCAGATTATAGTGTACGCAGGTGCCATTATGGTACTTTTCCTTTACATCCTAATGATGCTTAACCTTAATAAAGGAGACGAAAGTAAGAAGAACAATACTTTAAAATTTGTTGGAGTTTTTACAGCAGGTCTTCTTTTAGTGGGAGTATTAGGGGTTTTCAGAGGAGTACAAGACAACCACATCGTGGTGGAAAATGTAGACAGAGGAGTGGGTCTTACTAAAAATCTGGGTAGACTTTTGTTTAATGAATATGTTTTACCGTTTGAGCTTGCTTCCATCCTAATTTTGGCAGGTATTGTAGGCGCGGTATTAATCGGTAAAAAAGATTTATAAATTATGGGAGAAGTAAATACATTTATACAAAGCATCCCTTTGGAGTACTTCATCATCCTTTCTTCGGTATTGTTTTGCCTGGGAGTGATGGGAGTATTGCTAAGAAAAAATGCTATTGTGATTCTGGGCTGTGTAGAGCTTATGCTGAATTCTGTAAACCTTTTGTTGGCAGCTTTTTCAGCATATAAAGGCAACGGCGACGGACAGCTTTTAGTTTTCTTCATTATGGTAGTGGCTGCTGCTGAAGTAGCAGTAGGTTTGGCAATTATTGCTATGCTATATAGAAATACCCGTTCTGTAGATGTGAGTATATTTAATAAATTAAGAGGATAAGAATGGAGAATTTAGTATATGCAATAGTACTTTTACCACTTTTAGGGTTTCTTATTAACGGTTTATTCGGGAAAAATCTTCCCAAAATATTGGTTGGATCTTTGGCCACTGCAGCAGTGTTCGGATCTTTCTGTATTGCTGTAAGTCTTTTCATGAATTTCAATTCTGAAAGCCAGCCTGTAATCGTAAAAGCTTTTGAATGGTTTAGAGTAAATGGGGTACAAATTAATTTTGGATTCCAGATTGATCAGCTTTCTTTAATGATGGTGATGATCATCACGGGTATCGGATCCCTGATCCACCTATACTCTATCGGATATATGAGTCATGATAAAGGATTCTATAAGTTCTTTACTTACCTGAATCTTTTCATCTTCTCGATGTTACTTTTAGTAATGGGAAGCAACTACCTTATCCTATTCATCGGATGGGAAGGTGTAGGTCTTTGTTCTTACCTGTTGATCGGATTCTGGTATACCAACGAAGAATACGGTAAAGCAGCAAGAAAAGCTTTCATTATGAACAGAATTGGTGACCTTGCATTATTGATCGGTATCTTTATGATTGCTGCTCAGACCAATGCTGTAGATTACCTTTCCGTAGCAGAAAATGCTTCAAAATTTGAATTAGACGGAACAGTGATTATCTTTATCACCGCCAGTTTATTTATCGGTGCTACCGGTAAATCTGCTCAGGTTCCTTTATATACATGGTTACCGGACGCAATGGCCGGTCCTACTCCTGTATCAGCGTTGATCCACGCGGCAACGATGGTTACGGCAGGGATCTATTTGGTAGTAAGATCAAACTTCTTATTTACTTTAGCTCCTACTGTACAGGGAGGAATTTTATTAATCGGATTCTTAACGGCAGCTTTAGCAGGATTCTATGCACTTCGTCAGAACGATATTAAAAAAGTATTGGCATACTCTACAGTTTCACAGCTTGGATTTATGTTTATTGCTTTAGGTCTTGGAGCTTATACAACAGCTATGTTCCACGTAATGACGCACGCATTCTTTAAAGCTTTACTGTTCTTAGGGGCAGGTTCTGTAATCCATGCTATGAGTAACGAGCAGGATATGCGTTTCATGGGAGGTCTTAAAAAATACATTCCTCTTACCCACGCTACATTCCTTATCGGAACATTAGCCATCTCAGGTTTCCCTTTATTATCAGGGATGATCTCTAAAGACGAAATTTTAGTAGCAGCTTTCGCTAAAAATCCGGTTTACTGGGTAATTTTATTTGTTTTAGCGGCAATGACTGCAACCTATATGTTCAGATTATACTATTTGACATTCCACGGAGAGTTCAGAGGTACTGAAGAGCAAAAACACCACTTACATGAAAGTCCGTCAAATATGACATTACCATTGATCGTATTGGCTATTCTTTCTGTAATCGGAGGTTTTATCAACCTGCCACACTTCATCGGTCACGGTCATTATGCTAAACTGATGGAATGGTTGAAGCCGGTTCTTACGGAACAGAGCTACAACCAGATGGAAGCTACTCTTTCAGGAGTACCTTTTAATACTGAAATGATCTTACTGGCAGCTACAGTGGTGATGTTCTTTACTGTATGGTTCATCGTTAGAAATACTTATGTAAGTAAGAAAAAGATGGCTGTTGCAGAGGAAAACTATACCGGATGGGAAAAGCTTTCTGCTAAGAAATTATACGTTGACGAACTTTACAACGCATTGATTGTAAAAACTGTTGAAGGATTAGGACGCGGAGGAAAGATGTTTGATAAGGGTATCTTAGACCGTTTTGTAAACTTTGTAGGTGATGGTGCTGAAGACAGCGGAAAAGCTATGAAGCGTGTTCAAAACGGAAATGTAGAGACGTATATTCTTATCATGTCTTTAGCTGTGGGAATTATATTAATTGTTAACTTTTTATTACAATAATAATGTCTTGTTTATTATTAACATTATTACTTTTACCTCTAGTAGGTTCGGGATTAGTTTTTGCATGGAAGAGTAATTCCAGCAAATATTTGGCACTGGGAATTGCATTGGTACAAATGCTTCTTACATTTTATATACTTTCGGATTTCGATTTTACTCCGACAGTAGATAGTGTATTGCAGCATGAAATCAATTATCCCTGGTCACAATTTATGAAGAGTTCTCTTCACTTCGGTATCGATGGGATGAGTATGCTTCTGCTATTGCTGACTAATATTTTAGCGCCAATTATCATTTTATCTTCTTTCAATGAAAGTGTAAACTACAGAAATACATTCTACGGTTTGATTCTGTTGATGCAATTTGGTCTTGTAGGAGTTTTTACTTCTTTAGACGGATTGTTGTTCTACATTTTCTGGGAAGTAACATTGATTCCAATTTGGTTTATCGCCGGACTTTGGGGACAGGAAAATAAAAGGTTCGAATTCACTACGAAGTTTTTCGTATATACATTCGTTGGATCTTTGTTTATGCTGGCTGGATTGATCTATGTGTACAACCACTCTGCATCATTCGCCCTAACAGATCTATACAATGCACAACTTAACGAAGTACAGCAGACTGTGGTATTCTGGTTCATTTTCTTTGCATTTGCAGTGAAATTACCGGTATTCCCTTTCCATACATGGCAGCCTGATACCTATACCTACTCTCCTACTCAAGGATCCATGTTGTTATCAGGGATCATGCTTAAGATGGCAGTGTACGGGGTAATGCGTTATTTACTTCCAATTACTCCACTTCCTATTGCTGGAATTTCAGGACAGATTGTGATCATTCTTGCTATTGTAGGCATTGTTCATGGAGCACTGATTGCTATCATCCAGACGGATATGAAGAGAATCATTGCGTATTCCTCTTTTTCTCACGTAGGATTAATGGTGGCAGGGATCTTTGCTTCAGCAGTGGTTACTTTAAGAGGAAACTTCAATGTTGAAGGTGCTGAAGGAGCTTTGGTACAGACTTTTGCTCACGGTATCAACGTGGTAGGATTATTCTACTGTTGTGATATTTTATACAAGAGATTTAAATCAAGAGATATCAGACAGATGGGAGGTTTAGCAAAAGTAGCTCCTAAATTTGCAGTGTTATTCTTGATCATTATATTAGGTTCAATGGGAGTTCCATTAACCAATGGATTTATCGGAGAATTTATTCTATTGAAATCAGTATATGATTTTAACGGAACAGCAGCGGTAATTGCTGGTCTTACGGTAATTCTTTGTGCTGTATATTTATTGAGGTTCTACGGAAAAGCAATGTTTGGAGAAGGAGATGAAGCAGTTCTAAGCACAGCAAAAGATTTATCAGGTGTAGAGTTTTCTGTATTGGCAAGTTTAGCGGTTTTTGTGATTTTACTTGGTATTTTCCCACAACCGGTAATAGACATGGTGAGCAGTTCAGTGAAGTTTATCTACACGGCGATGGCCAACTAAAAATTAAAAGATTTAAAAATTAAAAAATTAGGAGATTAGAAGAGCGTAAGAGGCAGGAGACTGAGAGATTAGAGACAGGACATCAAACCTTGAACCTTATCCCTTACATCTTGAATTTTAAACTTCAAATCTCACATCTCAAATCTATATTATGAGTGTTTTAATTATTGTTTTCCTAACGGCAGTTATTGCGTTATTTTCAGGAGTTTTTGAACAAGGAAAATTCGCAAGATACATTGGGATTTTGGGATTAATCATTGCATTGTACGTAAGTTTTATGCCGGAATGTTCGTTCTTCGACCATTACAAGCATATGTATGAGTACAGTGCCAATACAGCATTATTCACAAAAATATCCATTGTAACAACCTTATTGTTATTCTTCCTTGGAGGTTTTGCATTCAGCAATCACAGAAGCCACCAGTCAGAATTATATGCTTTGATGCTATTTGCATTATGTGGAGGGATCATCCTTTTCGGATACCAAAACCTGGTGACCATGTTCCTGGGTGTGGAGATTCTTTCTATACCACTCTATGTAATGGCCGGAGCCAACAAAACTGATTTAAGATCAAACGAAGCTTCAATCAAATATTTCTTAATGGGTGCATTCGCGACAGGTTTCTTACTTTTCGGAATTGCGTTCATCTATGGAAGTGCAGGAAGTTTTGATCTCTATAAAATCCATGATTTTGGAGTAGCAAACACTGGGAATGTAATGTTCATCTTAGGGGTATTACTCATCCTTTGTGCATTGGCATTCAAAGTCGCTTTGGCACCTTTCCATATGTGGAGCCCTGATGTATATGCAGGTTCTCCTTCATTAATCACGGCTTTCATGGCAAGTGTAGTAAAAATCTCAGGATTCTTCGCACTATTCAGATTAATGACCATTGGTTTTGCTGGGGTTACCCACGAATGGATCAATGTTTTAGGAGTATTCTTAATTATTACTTTGCTTTTGGCAAACGTTATGGGTCTTGCCCAGACCAATGCCAAAAGAATGCTGGCTTACTCTTCAGTTTCTCACGCCGGATACATCGGATTGGTATTCTTCGGAATGACCAGCCTTTCTACTTATAATTTAGCATTTTATTTATTTGCGTACTCATTATCTACAGTAGGAGTTTTTATGTGCTTAATCTGGGTAGAGAAATTAAAGAGAGAAACTTCTTTCGGAGCATTCAAAGGATTGGCAAAAACAGAACCTTTATTGGCTACTGCAGCAGCAATCTCTATGCTTTCCATGGCAGGGGTTCCATTAACAGCTGGTTTCATGGGAAAATTTGCTTTATTCTCCCAGGCTATGAACGGTGCGGCTTTCCTTGTATTGGTAGCAGTACTAGGTTCTGCCCTATCTATCGCTTATTATTTAAGACTGATTGTAGCTATGTTCTTCTTTAAAGAATCAACATTCAAGTCATCAGAGAAAGTAACACTTACTTATAATATCATTGCAGTAGTTGTTATTGCGTTGATTATCGTTTTGGGAATTTTCCCGGATCTGTTTGCAAGAATATTCGGACTGTAAAAAGTTATCCACATTATATTAAAAACCTTCCAGAGATCTGGAAGGTTTTTTTTGTCAAAATTTTTATAAATTTCATACAGTAAAATAAATTTTATTCTCTATTATTATAACCATCATCACACATTATTAAACACACCAATCATATGATCACGTATATGACTCTTCCAGGCGATACTCTAGAGAAAATTGCGTCTGACCTGAAAGTAGAAAATCCCAACTATATCAAAGAGGTACATAATAAATACTGTGCCTTGCAAAACAGACTGGTAGAACCTGTGCAACTGAAACCCGGAACACTCCTTCATATTCCGTTTGGGGACGAAATAAAGGATCTCAATACTAAAATTAATGAAAATGGGGACAGTTTCTACTATCATCCGCCCCATGGAAAGATTCCGCTTCAAGTCCCTTTATTGGATG
The DNA here is from genome assembly GCF_003385455.1 of Chryseobacterium rhizosphaerae. Classification (GTDB taxonomy): domain Bacteria; phylum Bacteroidota; class Bacteroidia; order Flavobacteriales; family Weeksellaceae; genus Chryseobacterium; species Chryseobacterium rhizosphaerae. The sequence continues at coordinate 105,610 of NZ_QNUF01000008.1, forward strand.
GCAGCTATAAGATTAGGCATCAGAAATACCGGGACCTCAACATAGAGGCAGATTATCAGTATCAAGTGGAACTTAAATATCTGAGAACGGAAAACGACCAGCACTTTTTTTCAATGCAGGTATTGGGTTCCCAAAAAGACGGCCAAGAATCAGACAGCAAAATTTCCAGCTTGGCGAAAGCCTGCGCAGCAATCATATATCCATTGCAAATCAAAATAGATACAACAGCCAAACTTTTAAGTGCAGAGTTTATGCATACTGAAACAGTCATTACAGAGGAACTGGAAGCGCTGAAAAACTATTTTACAGACGAACTTTCAGCTTCTTATATCGATCAAATGAAAAAAAAGGCAGGAGATGAAAAACAGGTCCTTGGAGCTATAAAACATACACTTCCTATACAGTTTTTATTTGGATCCTTTTACAGAGCCCAATATGGAGACTGGACCGACTCCAAAATCTATCATGAGTTTCTTCCTTGGATTGCCAATGCTTCGCCCATACGTTTTGAGCTTTATAACCGGATCTTACCGAAAGATTCTGTTACAGATAATGAAGTTCTGAAAATCATTCAGACTGGCAGTTGCTGTGATTACCGGAATCTCAATCAGCTTTATGATAAAAACTATATTTATCTTGAACAAACTCCCATTAATGAAAATTCTGTAAGCTGCCGCCATGAAGCAGAATATATCTTTACCCGGAATGACCTGGCGGTTCAAAAAATATCCGGAAGTTTTGAAATTCAGATTGGTGATGTAGCAGAAAAAGATGTTTTTGTGATCGAAAAGCAATTAAAATAAATTAGTATCTTTGAGACAACACCATCAAAAACGCAAAATATGTCCGAATCCGCATCACCACATGACGGAAAACACTTTGTCATACAGAAAGGAAAAGCCCAGTGTAATCAGGGTGATCTCTTTCCACAATTTAAAGTCACTTCCCACCAGAAACATTACTGGAATAATGAAGAAGGTAAGGCAGATTATCTGGCCGTTACCGAGGATGATCTTCAGTTTAATCCTCAAGGCCCAAGTTTCGGAAAATGTAAACTGAAACCGACCCCCGGAGGATATCTTCCCTGCGCATATGCTCCTGCAGGAAAATGGCAAAAAACTTACGAAAAAGTAAAGGTAATGGGTAAAAGCTGCGTTACAGAAATCTCAGAACTTATGTGCTCTACAGGTGGAAAGATTACCATCATGGAACATGGACAGACTGCTGCTATGACTCAGCAGAATGTTAAAAATGCAGACCCTCAGGAACAGCATCATATTAATCCTTTTGTTGATTTCAAAGAATTCCAGAAGGAAACGGATGCCAATGAAGTAGATGCCTATTAACCATACACTTTTCGGCCATGTCAAAACAAGGAATTTATAAAATATCGGGAAATACAAAACCGAAAGTTGGCGAACAGGTTACCTACAAAATTGATGAATGGTATCCTGCCACTCCCAGAGAAAAAAGGAATCCGGCGCTCGTTACCTGGCATCTGTTCAAAAAGGTGAACGGTAAGTTTGTTCCCACCACCATTAAGAAAAAAGGAATAGGTAGCTTTACCTTTAATACAACAGCCTATAAAGATACTTTCAGGATTGAAGCCTATCTTCATAATCCGGAAGGAAAAACACCTATGGCGCTTGAGATACAGCCCCAGCCCAGCGATGTTCCCCGGATCAATAAAGTTGAACTAAAATATATAGACGATACTCCGGGAACAGTTTTCAGCTTCACAGAAAAACTGGTGGCCGAAGCCAAATGTATGAATCTGGAAGCCCAGTATCTGCAATTCACTCTCTGGGAAGATGATTCCAGAGATTCAGGACATAATGCTCAAAATACCCCTATAGACACTAAAAAAGAAAAGGTAAAAAACGGAACTGCCAGGGCAGAATTTATGCTGACAAAAGCGCTTATGCGAAAAGCAATGCAAGGCGAAACAAACCCTCAGCAGCTTGAATTCTATGTAACCGTAGAATACTACGCCCATAAAAAGCATGCAACAGATAATGTAAATATCAATACCCCTCCAGAGTTACGCCCTGCATCGGGTCAACAACAACAACAACAACAACAACAACAACAACAACAACAACAACAACAACAACAACCTGCTCCGTCACCTCAACAGCATCCTGAGCCACAAACAGCTCATGGGCAAATCAATAACACCCAACCGGTAACACCACCATCATCAGGAGGAGTCTCTCCTACCGTCATCAATCAGGTAAGGGTTGAAGACCTTCTGGATGCCTATTTTGCAAAAAAAGAATATACCAGAAAAACAGGAGAAGAGGACGGAACTCATACCTATACTTTCGGAGGAAGCAAAAGTGGCAACAAAACAGCTACTGCAGAAGAAAAAAATAAAGTGGCCCAAACCATTCTTAATAAAATTAAAGAGAACCTGAAATCCTCAAAGAAATATACCACTCTTGAAGTGATTGCTGCTGCATTAACCGCCGAAGCTTATGGAAAAGATACAACCAATCAAAAGACTGTAACTTTTAAAACCTTCAAGCTGGGGGTCGATTTTAAAAAGGTTGACAGTGCTCCATTGGATGATAAACTGTACCTGGTTGCCAGAACTATGCTTCTGGACGGAAAACAGGTCACCATATCCATTAAAGAAAAAGACGGAATTATCAAAGGTTCAGCAGATGCTGTTCTCCCTGTTCTGGAAATTACTGAAGAACAAATGGAACAGAAAACGCCTGCCGGAGGAGAAGTTCCGGGAACCGAAAAAACAGAATTCTCAGGAACCGTAAAAGACAATCTCGTAAAAATTCCTATTCACCTCCGTCCGAAATCCGAAGAAGAGCTGAAACAGTGGAAAGATAAGATCAGCAAAGGAAAAGAAGATGGAACCTATACCTATACATTTGGAGGTACTACCAACATAACTAATGAAACACAAAAGGCTTCCACAGCAAAAATTATCCTCACAAATGCCCAGAAAGGCAATGCCAAAAACCCTAAAATAGAAGAGGGCAAAACCTCCAGTATAGAAGAAATAGAAAAAGTTTTAACCATAAAGGATTACAAAGCCGGAGATACTATCACCTTTAAATTACTGAAAAAGGTGCCAGAATTCCTGTATCTACACGCAAAAGCACAGGGTGAGAAACAACATGATAAGAAGTTCCTGAATAAAGATGGAGCATATTTTGAAATTTCTAAAAAGTGTCCACGTTGTGGAGTTTTAACAATGGAAGAACTTAATGCGATATTTACTGGCGCAAGTGAGGATAAAAAGAAAACACTACAAGAAGCCTTTAATAAAGCCAATAGCAAACTAGGGTTAAATACCTGTCAACAAAAAGCACATTTCTTTGCTCAGGTAAGAGAAGAAATAGGTACATCAATGAATGTTAGTGATGGAGAGAACCTTAGATACTCAGCGGATGCTTTATATAAAGGAGTATGGAATGCTAAAAAGAATAGATATGATGTCTTATTTAGCTATTATCACCACAATAGAGAACGTTCTGACAGAGACGGAAGAACAGCCACGCACCCTTCCAATCCGGTAGCGATTGCGAATAATGCATATGCTAACAGAAATGGTAACGGCAATGCAGCCAGTGGTGATGGATGGAAATACAGAGGACGTGGAATCATCCAGATAACAGGGAAAGAAAAGTATGATAAAATAAATGCCCGATTAACCAGTGATTATCCTGCCTTTGGTATAGCTATAGATGCTGATAATATTAATAATTTAAACGAAGGTACCGTAGCCAGTATGGCTTATTGGAAAGATTATGGCTGTCAAAGCGAAGCTGAAAAAGGAATCGCAAGAAAAAACTTTGATAACATAGTAAATATCGTCAACAGTAATACTTCATCCAGAGAGGCTAGATGGGGACATTTACAACAAATGGTCCGAGTTTTTAAAGTATCCGAATGCAATGGTAATGAAGCTGAGACAGATTCTGCATGGCATAACCCACTTGATAATATGGAATTAAGAGGATGGTACTCAGACACCCAGTGGTCACCAGGGAAAAGTGATTTCCATGGAAGGTCAGGTGGCAAGCATGATGGTTTAGACCTGTATGCACCAGTTGGAACCCCGGTATATGCCTGTATTGATGGAGAAGTAACCTATAGGGCTGATCCGGGAGGATATGGCCACAGAACATTCTTAGAAGGAACCTACAATGGAAAAAAATACTACTTTATGTATTGTCACCTTTCAGAATATAAAACAGGGCAATTTAAGGCAGGTAAGGAAATCGGGAAAACCGGACAAACAGGTAATGCCTCAGGACAAGCTTCAAAAATGGCACATTTGCATTTTGAAGTTCGTACAGAACAAATGTCTAAACCTTCATTCAACCCTTTAACTGAAATACCGGAACTTGGAAAATCTGTTAAAACAAACCCTGATCGTAACTCACAAAATGGATTATAATTTATGAAAATTTCAAAATACCTTATCATTGTTAACATATTCTTTCTATCCTGTAAGGAAACTTCAGGACAGAAAATCGGTAATAAGCCCTCTGATAGAGACCCTAAAATTGAACAGCTTATTCCCAAAGATCAGAAAGTAGTAAGTAAAGAAAAGATTGATATTGATGGTGACAATGAACAGGAAACAGTTATAACAACCTCAGATGCTGATGCTACAACATCTTATGAGTATTGGTTTAAAAATGGTAAACTTTTGTATCAATTCTCTTATCCATGGGGTTCTATCAACAAAAAATGGTTGATAAATATTGATAATGATAAACAATATGAAATCATCAGAGCTATTGGGTATGAAGATGGAATTGACTACGTCATCTATGACATTCAAAATGGAAAACAAATTCCCCTGCTCTACTTTAACCCAGCCCTACAGGATACCCGATATCCTGGAAAAACATTTTGGGGATATCCTGGAGATATAAAAGAATTGGTAACAGATGCTGACAAGAAAATCCTGGTTTCATTAAACAACAATTTTGAAAGGGATGGTGATTATACAATGCCTAAGGATCAACGTGAATTACCATTCATTTATTTTAAGGGAAGTACATCGCAGCCTGATATGGTCATCAAAGAAATTTATACGCCACAGTATAAAAGCTTGGACGAAATTCGTGTTCTTGTAAATATAGCAGGCTCAACCACAGAACAGGCTGTCTTTAACGCTAATGCAAGCTTCAATAACGACCAGATAAAATACAGAATTGAAGTTTTAAAAAACAATTCAGATAAAGATGCATATGACCAGCTGCATTTTAATCTGCCTATAAAGATCTACAAAGGGAATACATTATGGAAAAGCAATGACCATTTGGTTTTTGAAAAACGAAATACTTGTATTTCTGAGGGCTTCAGTACAGTGGCGGTGAAAAATAATTACTTTACGATCGAGCATCAGGACTGCTCAGATTATAATGTATTAGTGAGCGCATATATCACCTTTAAGGTTATCGGAAATGAAATTTACCTCCATAAATACGGGGAAAGCTATTTCGACAAGAGTAATCATGAAAGAAGTATTCCAATGAAGGTATGGACAGAAAAGAACTTCGGAAAAATTAAATTTGAAGATGTAACTGCTGAATTTTTTCAAAAATTGAAGTAGTTTTTCTAAAAATAATTAAGGTTTCTAATGATGGCAAAGTGATAAAAACATATTCTCCTTAAACGATGTACTTACGTAAAATACTATATACAATTGGATTTTTATTACTACTTTCCTGTAAAGAAAAAAAACAAGAGGTTGTTCAAATTAAAAAAACAAAATCTGATACTTCAGTAGCATATTCAATACAGGAAAATGATACTTTACAACAATCAAAAGGCCCAATAAATATAAAAAGTGTTGAAGATAAAACCTCCCCAAAAGAAGAAGAATACTCTCCTGATGGAAACTGGCAGGTAGACTGTAAAAAAGGAGCCGGAAGCTTATCTATCGATGGCAATGAGGCATCACTGACGGTTTTGTATAATCAAATTTATATCGATATGAAAGAACTCAAGAAATATGATTTTGAAAAAGGTATTGCCTATACACTAAAAGAAGTTCCGGAAGATATCGGAAACATTGGAAGAGGGCTCAACTGGAAAGAATATGTAAATAATGAACCTATAGCATATCTGAAGATAATTGATGAAAATACTATGCTTTTCTACTGGTACGGATTTTACAACAAAACAACAAAGCAGAGAGAATGTAAAGAAACTAATTTCCAGCAGGAAAGCAAAACCAAAGAAATCATTCTAAAAAGATGTTCTCCTTAAAATTAAAAATTACAGACAAAGTAATTTTGATATAAAAAAATGCAGGTAAACAATATCACTTTTATATTGTTATTTATTTTTCTCTTCTCATTGGAAGGGAACGCACAGTCATATAATAAAAATAATGTTTTAGGAATATGGAAAACTAAGTGCAATACTGATGATCATGTAAGTAATATTTTATTTTATAATAAGAACGAGGGAGAATTAAACATGTTTAATAATACAAAACTTGTTTCAAAGATGATGGTCGAAATTTCCCCAGATTACAAATTAATAAAATATATAGGAACAAATATTATTGGAGAAGGAGTAGATGTAAAAAAAATCACTTCACTTACAAAAGGAGATGTGATTGCAGTGATTGAGGGTATTGATTAAAATAAAATATCAATACATTGGTTAGGTTTTGAAAAAGAAGAACTATTTATTAACAATCCTTTTAGCCAAGGAAATACTACAACGTTAGTGAAATGTAATAAATAAATTAAACTTTCATAAAAAATGCTCATAATAATATGAAAGTATCTCAAATTTTATTGCTCGTTAGTGCTCTCCAGATTATTTCTTGCAAGGAAACCCATGGCAATAAAAACACTCCGGAACCCAATTCCAGTCCAAGGCATGAGAAGATTGTCACAGGGCAGCAAATACAGAAAACAAAAACGGAAGAAGATCCAGGTCAAGCTTCTGTACAGGAAACAGGATCTATCTGGAACGGGAAATATTCAGGTTCATTTTTAAGATTAAAAGATGAAACTGCAGATCCCAGAGCCTGGGGACAGATTCATCTACACATCCATGGGAAAAGTGCAACACTTTCTATCGATTCTTATGTGGAGAATGTTCAAAAAAAATTAGAAATACTCAGCGAATCAAAAGATGAACTCAGACTAAAAGATATTTCCGATGGGAAATCTCTTACCCTATCTAAAAAATCCGGTACAATCACTATGGAAGGTGACTTAATGGAATCAATAGTCGGAATCAGTGAAAAATATGAAATTGAAAAACTGTCAGATAAAACGTATGATGAAGTTTATAATACGGTAACATCTAATGGTAGATATCAGTAATCCAACTATGATGATCAACATTTCAACATCTTCGGAACACAGTTTATACTGGGATATAATGTTAAATTCTAATACTTATCATAAAAATCAGAAACTCTGAACACCAAACAATTAATGTATTTTTAAAATAATAAAAGTTGTCTCAGACCTATTGAAGACAACTTTTTTCATAACTTTACTTTAAATTTCAGCACTTGGCTAATCTTTACAAAAAAGACTCTCCCTTTCAGGTTTATATATCGTTCAAAAAATATTTGGATGTATTGGAGCATATCCGTTATAACGACCGTCTAGAGTACCGGGTCAATTATGCTGAATCCCTTATCGACAGGACAAAAAATTTCACTGAGCTTAAAGAAGGCTTTCAGGATACCACTCTATTGGAAAAACATGAAGACCTTATCAGGCTTCTCCTTGCTGACCTCTTCCCTACCGGCCTTACCCATAATGAGATCAAAGCAGCAAGCATTCCCCTTTCTAATATTACTTTTAATTATACTGAAAGGTTTAAAAACATCCTTAAGGACGCCGGAAAAGACTTTGAGATAGAGCTCAGAAATATTAGTGACAATGAATTTTATGTTTTCTGCTGCTGCCTGATTCTTCAGAGCTACTTTAAGAAAGATATCAAAAGTACAATCCCTTTTTATTATGACATCCCGAATAAACAGGGAATCATGAAACATTATAAAATAACAGTAAATTCAGACTTTACTGAAATTTATCCCACAGAAGAGGCAAAAATACCATCGGATGATATTTTGGAAATGCTGTTGGAAAATCTTGATGACTTTAAATTGTGGAAAAAGTATTTCCCTTCGCAATCTTGGATATTAAAGGGGTTTACAATTATTTCACTGGTAGACTGCACTTCCGAAGTCGCCCTATCAGATCTGAAATCAAGTATGATAGAGATTGATCCTGAAGATTTAAATCCGGATGAAAACCTGACTGAAATTTTCAAATCCTATTTTGAGGTATCAGATCTTAATTTCGGATTGATGACCTTCAATAAGAAAGAACAGAAACTTGATAAACTCCCGATTTACGAAAGTCTTCTAACCAATCATATCCTTGATTTCTGGATCAATACATTTGATGAAGAAACACGTAAAAACACGTTCAATAACTTAAACCACAATTCAAAACCCATTGTCGTTTCCAATGTCAATAATCTGGATGAAAATGTCAGACAGCTTCCTTCTTTCAGTATATTAAAGGACAATAATGTCAACAGTTTTATGGTCATTCCCATCATGAAAGATAATGAACTCCTTGCGATCATGGAATTCACATCTCCTCTGGCTGGAAGTTTTAATGGCTTAAAACTTAAAAAAATGGAGTTTTTCTCTGATATGATCCTTTTCTCTTTAAGCAGATTTTACTTTGAGAAAAACTACCAGATAGAAGCAATTATCCAACGTGAGTATACTTCTATTCATGACAGTGTGGTATGGAAGTTCAGAAATGAAGCGGAAAAATATTTTACAGCATCGCTTGGAAAAAAAATATATACTTTAAAGGAAATATCATTTAAAAATCTAACCCCTTTATTTGGAGTTTCAGACATCCGTTCTTCTTCGGAAAAGCGTTTTAAACTGATGCTTCAGGACCTCAACCAGCAGATTGAATGGTTAATCGATATTTTAACGTTAACCAATTCTGATTCTGAAAAGTTTATGCTGGCATTAGATGTTTTTGAAAATGAACTGAATAATGAGATCAAAGCTGACACCGAGCAGCGTTTTCAAAGATTATTGAGAGAAGAAATCCATCCGTTCTTACAGGGGAAGCTGGAGGTAAGATCATCCAGAGAATTAAAAGCTAAAATTAAAGATTACTTCCTGCAGGTACGGGTTCAAACTGACTTGTTTTATAATCACAGAAAAAAGCTGGACGACTCTATCACCCTTGTCAACAGGAAGCTGGCAGATATGCTGGATGAAAGCCAGGTGAAAGCTCAACAGATCTTTCCACATTATTATGAAAGATTTAAGTCTGATGGGGTGGAACACAACCTGTACATTGGTACTACCATAGCTCCGGAGCTTCATTACACTTCAAAAGTAGTTCACAAGCTAAGATATTCGCAGCTAAAAACCATCTGCAAAATGGAAATCGAGTTTCAGTCCTTTAAACAGGACCTTCCGATTCAGTTGGATATAGCTTCACTGATCTTTGTATACAATGAAAAAATAGACATCCGATTCAGAATGGATGAAAAACGCTTTGATGTAGATGGTGCTTACAATTCTTATTATGAAATCATAAAAAAACGTCTCGATAAAGCCCATGTGAAAGACTCTTCGGAAAGAATTACCGCTCCCGGAAAAATCACGATTGTTTATTTCGGGATGGAAAACCAGAAGGAATACCTGGAATACATCTCAAAACTTCAGAACAAAGAAATTTTACAACCTAATGTAGAATTTCTAAAAGTTGAAGATCTTCAGGGGATCACAGGGTTGCTGGCACTGAGAGTTTCATTAAAATAAAAAATAACAGTAAACTATTCATGATATGTTTACTTTTTATCATCAATAAAAATGCTCATTTCGAATTCCTCTTTTATTGGAAACCTGTGTACTTTTGCAGACACCCAAGCATTGAGTTCTATTAATTTGAAAATCCTTTCAATCTCTTTTTTAGTATCGTCATCAGTATAACTTAGAATATCTACATTTTCAATAGTATCCTGTTTACCAATTGTTACACGAAACCTATTCTCTCCTTTTTTCGCGTTTTTCGGAATTTTAAAGTTTTGAAATATTCTCTCCCGAAATTTAGCATTTCCACCTTTAAAATTAGCTTCATGCAGACCCATTAATTCCACGTCATCAATACAAGCAGCACCATGAATTTTAACACATTTCTCTAAAGACGTTATAGCTTCCGATTTTAATGAATCAATTATCCGAGATTCTTCTTTTGTTGGTTGAAATGTTCTTATATTTTCTAAAGTTGAAATATGATATGTTACTGATTTTCTCGTTGTGACACAACTGGTGAGGAAAGACAATAATATCAGTGCCAATATTTCTTTTTTCATACTTCCTGTTTTCAATAAAAGCTTCATTAAGTAGAAACCCTCTTCACTGTAAATAAAACAGTCAGCCAACTCAACGCCGGCTGACCATTATAATATATTTTTTGGGTTAAATGCTAAAGAATGCAACGCCAAAAGACAGAACAGAAATAATAATCCCCGCCATAAAGACTTTATACGTTATAGACAGCAGCTTGTATTTCCTGTCAAGCACTTTACCGAGATAATAAAGATCCTTAACCATAGAATCATAAATGTAATCTCTGTCTTTGATCAGGTCTTTCATAGCATTGTGATAATCATCAAACAACATTTGATGGAAGTTACCAAAAAACAGCAGGTTTACTTTTCTGTTAGCAATATCCTGAGGAGTAAACGTCGTTTTAGTAACATTGGGTTTAGTAGATAATATCGCAAAGACGATAGTAAGTACACTGGACAACAGCAATATAAAACTCGGAAGAATCAGGTGTGAGTTTTTAGGAGCGTCCAGTTTCGGAACCAATACGGAAAGACATACGGAAATAATCACGGCATTTACAGACAGCAGAATATTTGCTTTACTGTCGGCAATATCACTCAATCTCGTATGATTATTAAGGGTTACCCTGAATAACGTATCTACACTTCTGTCAGATTTTTCCTTCTCTTTTTTCCCTTCAGAATTATCTTTTTTATCTTCTTTCTTCTCAGCTTCTTTTTCCAGCTTTTTTTCAATCTTTTTGATATTCTTATTTTTTAAAGGTTCCCAGTTTTCTTTCGCATAATCTGTATAAAAAGTATGTCTGTTTTTCAGCATATCCAGATTTCCGGCGTTCCATTCGTCGTTAGAAAAACATTTTACATTGGTAAGTTCCCATTCCTTTCTCAAGGCATCAGAAATATCATTGTAATCATGACCGGCAAAATGACTGAAATCAGCATCCTTCACTATTTTTTCAAGTAGATTCTGAGGTTCATAAGTAATTTTTGTTGCCAGGATCAGCTTTTCAACATCTCCGATATAGTCTTCAGGGTAATTTTCCTGATGTAAAAAATCCTTCATAATCTCTACCCCCCTCTCTTCATGATTCATCGCACATTCTATGTAGCCGGTATCATGGAACCAAAGTGCCACAAGTACCTTCTCCTGATCCGCTTCGGAAACAGGAGTGTTTTTCATGATTTCTTCTGCCTTGTTTACGGTGTAGGCAGTATGAATAAAATTATGATAAAAATATACCGAAGATAACTTATCTTTGAATAAGATTTCAACATAATTTTTAGCTTTGTGTAGAATGCTCATTCCTGAATTTTTGTTATTGTAAATTTATGAATTTATCCTTTAAAACTCATCTAAAAAATACTTCTATTGTTCTAAGGACAGTATTATCCGCAGGAGCCCTTTACTCCTGTGCAACCTATAACGTACAAAAAGGCAAAAACTTATTTGAAGTAAAAGATTCTGATATAAAATCTGAAAACGATTTTAAGCTTTTCCTGATTGGTGACGCCGGAAACACAGATGAAGTTCAGGCACAGAAAACATTGAACTTACTGAAAGGCAAGCTGGATTCGGCAAACAGCAACTCTATGCTGATCTTTTTGGGTGATAATATCTACCCTAATGGAATGCCTAAAGAAACTGATAAAGACTATAATCTTGCCAAACAAAAACTCGAAAATCAGCTTTCTATCACCAAAAACTTCAAAGGAAAAACATTGGTGATTCCGGGAAACCATGACTGGTACAGCGGTATGGATGGATTAAAAGCCCAGGAAGCTTTTGTAAAGAGTTATTTCAATGATAAAAAACCCTTTTTACCTAAAAGTGGCTGCCCTATTGATGATATCAACGTATCCAAGGATATTAAATTAATTGCTATTGATACGGAATGGGTTATTGCCAACTGGGATAACTACCCGGGAATTAATAAAAACTGCAATATAAAAACCCGTGAAGATTTTTTCACAGAGTTTAAAGACCTGGTCATCAAAAATCAGGGCAAAAGAATTATTGTGGCCCTGCACCATCCCATTATCAGCAGCGGAACTCATGCGGGATTCAGCTCTGCAAAATCTCATCTCTACCCTCTTAAAAGTAAAATCCCTGTTCCCATTGTGGCCAGCGCCATCAATATATTGAGAAGTTCATCGGGAGCAAGCCTTCAGGATATCAATAACCAGCATTATGCAGATCTTGCCAACCGGTTGAAAAGTATTGTTCAGGATAAAGAAAATATCATCTTTGTTTCCGGACATGATCACAATCTTCAATATCATGAAGATGGAAATCTAAGACAGATCATCAGTGGTGCGGGTTCCAAAATTGATCCATCCACCATTGTTGAAAAAACAGATTTTTCTTATGGAGGAAATGGTTTTGCCGTTTTAAATATCAGAAATGACCAAAGTACCGATGTTGAATTCTTTTCAACAAAAGATACACAGCTTCAGAAGCTGACTCAGATCTCGGTCATTTCAAAACCGGATGTGTTTGTGAATAACTTTCCAAATTCTTTTCCGTCAACAATATCTTCCACTATCTATCCACTCCAGCTTACCCAAAAAAGAAAATTCTACAGGTGGCTTTGGGGAGATCACTACAGAAGATATTATGGAATCCCTGTTGAAGCTCCTACAGCCAATCTTTCGGAACTTAATGGTGGTTTTATCCCTTTCAGAGAAGGAGGAGGAAATCAATCAAACAGTTTAAGATTACAATCTTCAGACGGACAGGAATTTGTAATGCGGGGTGTAAAAAAAAGCGCCATCCGTTTTCTCAACAATATGGCTTTTACCAAAAGTACATTTGGTGAGGAACTTACCGATACTTTTCCTGAAAAGTTTTTACTAGACTTTTATACCACCAATCACCCTTTCACTCCTTTTTCAGTTGGAAATATGGCGGATAAACTGGGGATTTTCCACAGCAATCCAAAATTGTATTATATTCCTAAGCAACAGGCTTTAGGAAGATACAACCAAAACTATGGAGATGAAATGTACATGATTGAGGAACGTTTTTCTTCAGATCCCAAAACCTTAGCCTCACTGGATAACGCAAAAGATATTGTATCAACTGATGATGTACTGAAAAACCTTATCAAAAACTATAAATATTCTGTTGATAAAGAATCCTATATGAGAGCCCGGATCTTTGATATGCTAATCGGGGATTGGGACCGCCATTCTGATCAATGGAAATGGGCTGAATATGAGAAAGGTGATAAAGTGATTTATAAACCAATCCCTAAAGACAGGGATCAGGCTTTCAGTAAATATGATGGAGCTGCATTCAAACTTATTATGAATGTTCCGGCCATCCGCCATATGAAAACATTCACAGATGATATCAGTAGTGTAAAATGGCTAAGTATGGAGCCTTATCCAATGGATTTGGTATTTCTAAAAGGATCTACACAGGAAGAATGGGTAGCACAGGCAAAATACATCCAGGAACATCTTACCGATTCCGATATTGATGAAGCGTTCAAAAATCTTCCCAAAGAAGTACAGGACGAAACCATTGCCGATATTCAGAAAAAACTGAAAATAAGAAAAACCAAATTACAGAATTACGCCTTTGACTATTATGATGTACTTCAGAAAAAAGTTCCACTGGCAGGAACCATAAATCCTGATAAATTCGTCATTACAAAGAATGGGAAGTCTGTACTTGTACAACAGTATAAATTAGGTAAAAACAAAGATAAAAATGAATTGGTTTTTGAAAAAACGTATGATGATTCAAAAACAAAAGAACTATGGATTTATGGGCTGGAAGATGACGACATTTATGAAGTAACAGGAACCGGAAATCCTAAGATGAATATCAGATTGATTGGTGGATATAACCACGATGTATATAATGTGGCAGACGGAAGAAAAGTGAAAATCTATGATTTTAAATCACAGAAGAATACTTACAATGCCGGCAATGCCACCAAGAATATTTCTGATGATTATGACCTCAACAGCTACAATTATAAACACCCGAAATACAATTCATTTGCCGGGTATCCTAACTTTGACTATAACCCTGATGACGGGGTAATTGTTGGTGTTTTAGCTAATTATACCGTGAATAACTTTATTCGCGATCCCTACACCCAAAAACACAGTTTAAAAGCCAACTTCTATACTGCTACGGCTGGGTTTAGCCTTACCTATAAAGGGATTTTCAAACAGGCAATTTCAGGATGGGATTTCAATATAGATGCTGCCTATACCACACCAAGGTTTTCTCAGAACTTCTTTGGCTTATCCAATGAAAGCCCATATGACAAAGAAAATACAGAAAGAGAATACAATAGAGCCAGAATTTCCAAATTCAATGTAGCTCCTTCAATCTCCAAGAAAAGCTGGATGAATCTTAATCATCAGATTCAGCTTACCTTTGAAGACAATAAAGTACAGGTAAAGGAAGGAAGATTCATCAACCAATCTCCCGATGTAAGACCTGAAGTCTTCAGTAGCCAGCAGTTTGTAGGGGCCAATTATACATTCAGCTATAAAAATTCAGATAATATAGCCTTCCCTACCCTTGGAATGGAATTCATGCTTAATGCCGACTGGAAAGCAATCTTATCAAATTTTAACCGAAATTTCCTCACCCTGAAAGGTAAGCTGGCCATTGACCACAGAATTGATAAAAAAGGAAATTTTGTTTTTGCCAATTCCAGTCATGCCATGTGGATTAATAATGATAGTTTTGAGTTTTATCAGGCTGCAACTATTGGTGGAAACAATGGAATGAGAGCATTCAGAAATGAAAGATTCTCCGGTAGATCATACTTTATCAATAATTCAGAGATCCGATGGGATTTTGGAAGAATCAGAAATAATATTATCCCTGCTAATCTGGGAATTTTGGTAGGCTACGATATCGGACGTGTATGGAATGATGGTGAATATTCAAGAAAATGGCACCAATCTGCAGGGGCAGGCGTTTGGCTAAGCCTTGCCGAAATGATCTCTGCAAGGTTAAATTATTTTTACGGTTCAGATGGCGGAAGGATTTCAGCAGGTATTGGAATGAAATTTTAAATGAATAAATAACGAAATAAAAAAACTCAGGTTGCCCTGAGTTTTTTTATTTATAAATATGTTTGTATTATTTCTTGATGAATTTAATACTTTCAGAAATTTTACGATCCTGTATTGTAATAACATAAGTACCTTTCACTAAGTCAGCTACACGTATCTGACTATTCTCAATTTTACCTTTCTTTACAAGCTGTCCTACAGCATTATGAATTTCAAATTGTGCTTCTCCAGAAACAGATGAGATATTAAGTATATCATTAACCGGATTAGGATATATTCCAAAATTATTTTTCGTATCCGTTTCCTTAGTTCCCAATGTCTCTCTTGTTGTGAATGTTTTAGTTTCATAAACAAACTCACCATCTTTATGGAATACTACCTGTCCTGAACCTGTAGATAAATCTACATAACCATTTGTTAAGCCATCCCCAAAATCATCAGAAATAGTAAATGCATAACAATCTTGAGGAAGAGTCCATGTTTGTGTAAGGAGTGTTGGACTTGGCTGCCCCGGTTGTGTGTTAGAGTAGTTTCCGGACTTAACAATCTGGCCGGCACTGTTTCTCAGGTTCCATCTTGTCTCATTTCCATATCGGTCTCTCAGTAATTTAAAAGTAAATGTAGTAGTACCAAAATATTCAGGTGCTATAGGTTTCACATAATTACCGTTGGAAGTATTATTTGTACTTCTTTCATCCGTTGTTCCGTTGACTGAGGTGATAGCTAATGAAACAGGAGAAGAAGGCACAGCTCCATCAACAGGAATATTGATAACGCTTGATTTATCCTGAGCTAAATTACCTGTCCAGTTATAATTTTGGGCAGTACCACCATTAAATGAATAGGAGATAACAGCTGATGTCAAATTACTTGTACCTCTGTTATTAAGAACAAGACGCACTACTCCGTCCCCACAATTAACCACACCAATTGAACAGCCTCCATCAAATTTAATCTCAGCATCATTAGCAAATAAAGGAATAGGCTGATCTGCATTAGACGTCTTCAGCTCTACCCTTCTTGGAGAGTTGTCCATTACTGTTCTGATTCTTGTTTTCTGATCATTCGTATAAATGTTCATACAGGTATCATTTGTATAATCCATATAATTCTGAACCATTTCATAGACTGATGTATTATCACAGCTAGCTATTGTAGCATTACATGTATAATTTGCGGTATGTGCTGTTGGAGTATCTGCGCAATAGTCATTTCCACAGTTAGCATCTCCCCAGATATGTCTTAATCCTACAAAGTGTCCTACCTCATGAGTCATTGTCCTTCCTCTATCATAACCTGCCTGCATAAGAAATGTTCCATCATTATAATCCATACTTCCAAAAGTAGAGAACCCCGCAACAACACCATCTGTATTGGCTAGTCCACCATTAGCCTGAAGTCCCTGAAGTCCGGAATTAGATGGAAATTGAGCAAACCCCAGCAAGCCGCTGTCTGCAAAATTCACACTCCACATATTCATATATTTTGTAGGATCCCAGATTGTTCTGGGCTTTACGGTACTATTAATAAAGTTTTCATAACCATCTGCAGGGGATCCGTTTGCCCAGAATTCCCGGCAAAGATTTACTCTATCAATACCATTCGTAGGATTTCCGTTAGGGTCCACCTTTGCAAGTACAAATTGTATTTCAGTATCTGCTCCTACAAGGCTGGCATTAAATCCCGGAGTTCCCGTCATTCGTCTAAAGTCGTTATTCATTACTGTAATCTGCGACAGAACCTGGCTATCTGTAATATTGGGAGCAGTTCCTATATCCTGACCGTTGTGAATAACATGCACCACTACCGGGATGGTAATGACATTTCCGTTCTGGGATCTATTCAATTTATTCTTTTCTATCAGAGGAGCCAGCCATTCTTCAAATTGTTCCGTTGTGAACCTTTCAGGAAACTGCTTCCTCAGACCTTCTTCATACGCAACAGTTCCACATCTTTCAATTCCCCGAGGATCCCTGTTCACCTCTGCAGATCGTTTTGAAAATTTTGAACCTTCTTTATTTTGAGCATTGGTAAATACAGCTCCGGAAAATAATAGGGGTATCAAAAAAAAATTCGAAATAGTAGTTTTTCTCATGTTCTTTTTTATATTTTAGCAAATATATAAACAAAAATAAAAAATCAAGCAACAATAGTCAGTAAAAACACTAATTACATAAAAATAATTCAATGAAAAAGCATTTTATATTAATTAATTTTATATTAATATTTTCAATTATAAGTTGTATTAATCAAAATAAAAGTGAAAACAACGGAAAAAATTTAACCATAAATACAAAACAAGGGAAAATTGAAAAAGTGCAATTAATCGAACAAACAAGAGGAGTTAATAATAGTGTGACTTTCACAGCTACCTCTAAAGCCTACACCTCCAATAATGCAGACCCAACCAATTCTTCTATCTCTCCTTCTGAATGGGAAAGCATTTCCAAACAGGCAGAAGCACTTGATTTATCTGCTATATCCAAACTCCAATCCCCCACAACAGGAAGATATTCTGATAGCGCTTTGGCTGCTACCATTATTATTACTTCGGGCGGGACAACATATACCTCTGCAACTTTTGACTCAGGTCATCCGCCTAAAGAATTGGAAGCTTTGTATAATGAAATTCAAAAACCTACAAGAATTCTAAAAAAGAAACCTTAAATAAATCAACAAAAAAACCACAGATATTTTCTGTGGTTTTCTATTTATAAAATATTGATGCATTTAAAAAGCAAGCTGGTATACATTTCCTCCTTCGGTCTTAGCCCTTTCATCAGCAATTATTAGTGTTTTGTCATTAAGGAAAACAATGGCTTCTTTCTGCGAATTGTGATCTAATGGTATTTTCTGAACTTTGGCAGGACTGAAATCCTCTGCTGTAAACCCGGTAAGAACATGAATATTTTTATGAGTCAGCAGTACAATTTTATCTTTGGTACTGTTAATTGTTGCAGAAGTAATAGCAGCATCATTATAACCTCCATCAAGTTTTAATCTTCCGATTAATTTCGCTTCAAAGTCCCCTTCTTTATTAGGAACTTTAAAAACAAGGAAAGTTCCATCAAAACCCTTGCTTCTATTTTTAGTAAAAAGATAGAAATTACCATCCATTTCTACAAAAGCCTCGCAGTCATATAATAGGTTTGATTTTTTGGGAGGAAATTCTGTCTGTCCCTCATAATGAAATTTTGTCGTCTGAATCACTTTGGTTGTTGTCTGAGTGATATCTTTCAGATCGGTTTTCAAAATAGCAAGATCCTGCCTGCTATTATCATTGTTACCGAAATCTCCGATATAAATATTTCCCTGTGCATCTGAGATAATATCTTCCCAATCTGTATTTTCAGCATTTTCAACCGGAATACGGGCCATCAACTCTCCTTTATCATTAAGTCCGTATACAGCATTTTTATTTCCGCTGTCTTCTATGACCCAGGCAGTTTTTTTATCCTGAGACAATGTAATCCCGGAAACTTCCTTTAACTTTTTAGGTAAGGTATACTGTACTTTCAATTTATCATCATTAGTGGGTTGATTCTGCGCCTTAGGATTGCAGCTCAGTAAAAGTGAAATAGGTAAAATAAGAAATCTCAACATGTTGTATTTTTTTAAAATTGTAATAAAAATAAGAAGCATTAATTGTTCCAAATATGACTTTATGAAAGAAGCTTTGCTTTTTCCCAAAGAACATCCATTTCTTCAAGAGACATATCGGCAAGTTTTAAATCCTGCTCATTAGCCAGTACTTCCATCTTTTGAAATCTTGAAATAAATTTCAGATTTGTTCTTTCCAATGCAGAATCAGGATTAATACCTGAAATCCTTGCATAGTTGATCAATGAGAAAAACACATCTCCCAGCTCCTGTTCTTTTTTATCAGGATCCGTTTCCTCATGAAACTCCTGAATTTCTTCATCCACCTTTGCCCAAGCATCTTCCGCATCATGAAATTCAAAACCAATCCCTTTTACCTTATCCTGGATTCTGTAGGCTTTTACCATACTTGGAAGACTTTTCGGAACTCCTCCAAGGATAGATGTATTACCCTCCTTTAATTTTAATTTCTCCCAGTTCTGTTTTACCTCTTCTTCATCTTTTACTTCAGTATCCCCGTAAATATGAGGATGACGGAAAATCAATTTTTCATTAAGAGAATTGATCACATCTGCGACATCAAAACTTCCCTTCTCAGATCCTATTTTAGAATAGAAAACAAGATGAAGCAATACATCTCCCAATTCTTTCTTTATTTCCTGTAAATCTTCCTGAAGTATTGCATCTGAAAGTTCGTAAGTCTCTTCAAGAGTCAGATGACGAAGCGACTGTAAGGTCTGCTTTTGATCCCACGGGCACTTTTCACGCAGATCATCCATAATATCCAGTAGTCTTCCGAAAGCTTCCAGCTTTTCCTGTTTTGTATTCATAAGTAATGGGAAATTCAAACTTATACAAATGTAAGGGTTATTTTGACTTTAGTGCAAGCCTTGGAGTTGAAAGTTAAGGGTTGAAAGTATGAAGCAGAGGAATTGTGAATGGTCAATCCGCTACACTTGTTAATTTTTAGAGATAGCAACTATTCACTTGCTAAGCAGAATTCTCTCCTGGCTTAAAGTTGTATCCAAAACATACAATATCTGAAGTCTGGCATCTTGATTTTCCTCCACAAAAGAAAAAACCTTGTCAAGAAAATTCTCAACAAGGTTGTATTGTAAAATCCGGTGATTGGATTATCCTTTTTTAGTGTGTGTACTTTTCGGAGCTGATTTTGCAGCTGAAGTAGCTTTCACTTTTGGAGCAGCAGGTTTTTCTGCTTTAGGAGCAGCTTTTTTAGTTTCCTTTTCAATGCTCACTTCTTCTGCAGGCTCACCTTCCAAAGTTTCAGGCTCTGCTTTTACAAAGCTTTCAGGAGTGATATACCCTGCTTTGTGAAGAATATTGTACCACTGAGCCAATTTCTTGATGTCAGATGCGTATACTCTTTCTGTATCATAATTAGGAAGAGAAGACAACATAAATTCCTTCAATTCAGCATCAGAAGATTTGTGAGAAATAGTTTCTTTATAATCATTGTTTTTAGCAACATTTTCAAAAACCTCGAACAAAGGAACTTCTTTATCAAATGTAAACATTGCAATATTATCCAATAAGCTTACCTGGCTAGAGTTACCAATGCTTACTTTTTTCTTGTTTGTAACATCTTCAATAATGAATCCGTTTCTTAATTGAGAAACTAATTTGAAAAGTCCTGGTTTTCCAGAAATTGAAATTATTTTTTCTAACAGCATAATTTTATTTTTTGTAAATTCTGCAATCAGCTTTCAGCTTTTTGCCTTTTATTATTCGTTTTAATCCTTGTTTAAATTATTTTGGAAATCTCATTTTGTAACCAATGCTTACCTCACCTTGAGAGATCTTTGTCAGTTTTCCCTTTACGAGCTTCTTCTTCAGTGCACTCAGATGATCGGTAAATAAAACCCCTTCAATATGATCGTATTCATGTTGAATTACGCGGGCTCTAATATCGGAAAAAGTTTCTGTATGTTTTACAAAATTTTCGTCATAATATTCAATGACGATGGTTCCTTTTCTTTTCACATCTTCTCTTACATCCGGAATAGACAGACAACCCTCATTAAATTTCCATTCTTCCCCTGATTCTTCAAGAATTCTGGCGTTGATGAACACTTTCTTGAACTCTGCCAACTCATCTTTAATATCTTCATAATCCTCATCATCCGCAAGGGGCGTCACATCTATTATAAACAGACGGATATCCAATCCGATTTGAGGTGCAGCAAGACCAATGCCATTTGCACTGTACATCGTTTCGAACATATTATCCAGTAATTCCTGTAATTCGGGATAATCTTTATCTATATCTTTTCCTACTTTTCTCAAAACAGGATCCCCAAAAGCTCTTATCGGTAAAATCATCTTAATCTTTGTTCTAAAAAATTCTGCAATATGATTGTTGCACTTACTTTATCTATTAATCCTTTTTCCTGTCTCTTTTTTTTGCTTTTCCCACTTTGGGAAATAAAAAATGAGGCCATTTTGGAAGTAAATCTTTCATCAAAACGGTGGACTGCAATATCCGAAAATTCTTTCTTAAATTCTTCAATGAATTTTAAAATATCCGTTTCCACTTCTGAATTATTCCCTTTCAAATCTATGGGAAGCCCAACTACTACTTCATCCACCTTATTTTCGCTGAAATATTTTTTCAAAAATTCCATGAGAAAACGGGTCTCTACAGTATCCAGTCCACTGGCTATAATCTGCATATCATCTGTTGCAGCAATGCCACAACGCGCCTTTCCATAGTCTATCGCAAGGATTTGTCCCATAATTTTGCAAATTTAGTAAAATTTAATGATTTTATTCATAACGCAGTTTTTTTATATAAATCATGTTTTATTCCATTATTTTTTTTATAATTTTAATCCTCCAAAAAACAAATATATGAAGAAACTCATCCTCGTACGACATGCAAAAAGCGACTGGCCGGAAGAAACGGAGGATTTTGACAGACCTTTAGCAGACAAAGGTTTAGAAGACGCTATGAACATGTCCAGGTTCCTGAAAAATCATCAGATCTCTATTGATCATTTTATTTCAAGCCCGGCAGTCCGTGCGTTGAATACCTGCAAAATTTTTAACCAAACATATCAGCTTAATTTTTCTACTGATGAAAAACTCTATAATCCTTCAGAAAGAAATTTTGAGTCTGTAATTTATGATCTGGACGACAACCTTTCCTCAGTTGCCTTTTTCTCCCACAATAACGGAATTTCAAATTTCGCCAATTCTATTTCTGAAGATATTTTTCATTTTCCGACCTGTGGTGTCGCAGGGTTTGAAGTAGACTGTACTTCATGGTCTGAATTTGACGGAGCCAAAAAGAAACTTCTTTTCTTTTATGAACCGGGAAAAATATAGCTTCTTTTCAATAATTCTTTATTCAGTATTATGTACCTTCTTTTTTTCTTGCCAAAAAAGGGAGAAAACGTATTTTGAAGCTATTGCTACCAATGATATAAAACTTTCTGAGCCCCAATCAGGAAGCTGGAGATATAATCATCAGGAAAAATTCCAGCAATTCGAAGATTTTCAAAAATCAAAAAAAATAAAACCGAAACCAGGAAAAAATACTATTTATCTTCAGCCTATTGGAGAATTTAGTGAACTTCAGAAAAAGGAAATCGAACTCACAAAAGAATATCTCAGAATATATTTCCAGCTGGAAACAAAAATATTACCAGCCTTACCAAATACTATTTTTCCTGAAAAAGTCAAAAGAATCTCAAAAGAAGGCCAGGAGCAGATTCTGGCCGGCTATATTCTGGACAGTATTCTGATCAAAAGAAAACCTAAAGATGCTGTAGTACTCATGGGGATTACAGAGAAAGATCTTTTCCCAAGAATGGACTGGAATTATGTTTTCGGGCAGGCTTCTTATGAAGATGGTGTGGGAGTAACATCTATCTACAGATTTTCAGGTGGTCAGGTAACAGACTCCAATTTCAATGAGAGCCTTTTAAGATTAATAAAAGTGGGTTCACACGAGATTGGACATATGTTCGGCATCAGCCATTGCCTGAATGCCAACTGTGTAATGAACGGAAGCAATTCACTCCCTGAAACAGATTATCACCTTGCCAGAGCCTGTTCACTTTGTCAGCAAAAACTGAATTCAAGCATTCATTACGATCATAAAAAACGATTGCTTGCCTTAAAAAACTTTTTTGCAAAACAGCACCTTAATTCAGAGCTTTCAAGAGCTGAGCAGGACATAAATGTACTCCAATAAATCTACATTTATTATTATTTATGACCTACTTCTTTCAGGTATCTGTTATAATCTGAATAAGGTTCATGACTTTGCCCATTGGGTTGTAAATAAAGTATTCCTTCCTTATTATCCAATATCACATTAAACTGACTGAGAATCTGATTTCCAAATAAAGTGGGTCTTCCAGTTGGTTTTAAAGGGTCCGCTGCATTGGTGACAATATCCTTAAACGCTCTCCCTCCTATAAAAGCATCCAATCGGATAAGTTTTCTTTCATTCAGCATCTGCAGCTCTTTCAGTTTTCCCCAGTTTTCCCCCTCTCTTGTAAAATCATCTCCAATAAGCATGGTCCCTTCACGTCCGGTATCGAAAAGAAACCAGAAAGAATATTTTCTATTATTCTGGGTTATTTCTGCTTTAAATTTTGGACGGTGCTGTTCATAAAATACAGCCTGCTTTGTAAAATCCTTTGCATTTTTCGGCAGCTCATTATAAATTAAAAAGACCTTTCTGTCATAATTGATCTCTATAATTTTATCCCTAAAAAAACTGTTCCCCATAATAAGATCTTCATCGGGTTTCATATTACCTACTTCTGTTAAAGGGACAGCGTTCCAGACAGCATCACCTATCTGTATTCTATTTTCAGAACTTGTACGTGCTTCATTGATCCCTTGTGTATTGCTGACCATTAATTTTCCTGAAAACAACAGTTTTAATTTTTCGGAGGACTGCTTGCTGACACAGGAAGTACCCGCCCCAAGATCAAATTGTATATTCACTTCTTCTTTCTGATTCAAAAGCCCTTTAAAGTAAATCCGGGACCCGGTCATTGTAAACGGAATTTCCAAAGGATAAGGCTTATTTTTATTTTGTGTCAATACAATAAAGGAAGGATCTTCTTTAGCCAGAATACGAACAAAGCAACTGTCTTTACCGTTGAGTAAAACAATCAGATCATGACTTTTTCCATATTGGGTCTTGAAACTTATTGCCCCCTGGTCGGTAACCAACTTTACCTTACTTTTTTTATATGGTAGATTTACATAATAAATATCCGGACGTACTTTCGGATTCAGTTTCCAGTTTAGCTTTACATTTTCACCATCATAAATCACAGCATTCTCATGGGTCGCTTTTAGAACAAGAATCTTATCTTGTGCTGATACAGTATTTATCCAACCGAAGGAAACTAAAAGAAATGTAAAAAACAGGAGAATAAAAGTTCTATTTTTCATGGCAATATCAGCTATAATATCCATTTACCCTAAAAACATTTAACACCTTCATTTACAAAAGAGTAAACCCATATTTATTTACAATAAAGATATAAATAAATATGGGTTTTTTATTTTAAATTGAAAAGACTGTTTATTTCCTTTTCAGATCAAGATCATCAAAATCAAAACTGAAATCTGTAACATCGGAAATGGCTTTCAGTTTCGCGGATTGTGCTTTTCCATTCTCATCATAGCTGAAAACAATAAAAGCATCTGCATCATAGCTTCTGTCATCCCATTTTACAATGAAAGAATTGTTGGAATAGGGAAGCAGCTCACCTTTCAATCTTGGAGAATTTTTACACAATATTCTGTAGGTATTTCCTTGTTGGGCAATCTCTACATCTCCAAACCAGATGTCATGATAAGTTCCGGTAAACTGTTCTGCTTTTGGCTGAAGTCCTTTATCTTTTTTAAAAGTCTCAGATTTTACATAAGCTTCTTTCTTTTGCTTATCATATTCTGCATTTATTTTAGACATTCTCTCACCATAAGTTTTCAGCCAGTTTCTGTCTGCTACTCCCAGATAGGAATCTTTCACCGTATTGGTAATTGTATTGAAAGCAGCTCCGGATTGCTGGTTGGTTAATACCACAATTCCAAGTTTCAAATCAGGAATCAGGGTAAATTGTGTCACCGTACCTATAAGTCCACCGGTATGCTGAACCTGCTTATGACCTTTAACATCACTTAAAAACCATCCTAACCCATATCCGTAAAAACTGGTATCATATGGATTTTTTGCGGCCACTCTATCTGGAATCTGTAAACTCCAAAGCTGCTGAACATTCTTATCAGATACTAATTTTTTACCCTCTTTCGTTGTAAAATTATTCAATAGACATTCTGCCCACGTGGTCATATCTTTGATATTACTCATGATTCCGCCTGCCGCATTACCGGTTTCATTCCAATCGTGGGGAACAGCAATTGCTTTCCCATCTACAGGAGCATGTGCATCAATTTTATTGGAGCTAGCTTTCGCTCTGTTATAGCTTCCAAAACTCGATGTCATCCCTACCGGCTTCATAATTCTCTGCTCAATAAATTCGGCCCAGCTTAATCCGGAAATTCTGTGGATAACTTCTCCAGCTACAATGAACATGATATTATTGTAATCTAATTTCGTTCTGAAAGCGTTTTCAGGCTTCAGATACCTTACATTGTGAACAATATCGTTAACCGTCAGGTTTCCTCCTTCCGGAAAGAACATCAGATCTCCCTGTCCCAGCCCTAGCCCGGCTCTGTGAGTAATCAGATCCTTTATGGTTATATTTTGAGAAACGTATGGATCGTACATTTGGAATTCAGGGATATATTGAGAAACTTTATCATCCCAGTTCAGCTTTCCTTCATCTGCCAAAATAGCCAATGCTACGCAGGTAAACCCTTTGGAGTTGGAAGCTATACCCACCAGAGTATTATCATCCATGGGTTGTTTTGTGGTAAGAGAACGTAGTCCGAAACCCTTTGAATAGGTTACTTTTCCATCTTTTACAATACCTACTGACATTCCCGGAACATCGAAGGTCTTTAATGTATTCTGGATTAATTCATCCAGTTTTTTTTCTTCAACCTGGGCAAAGGAAATCAAAGAAAAAAGAATAAAGAACAAAGAGAAATTATGCTTCATTATTACAAATTTTCTGTGAAGATAAGAAATTTGGGGTATGCCACTTACATTTACTTATCTAACAAAAAAAGGAAACTTATCAGTTGATAAGTTTCCTTTTTTGTAAAAATCTAATTTTGAGTCAGATTATTTCCATGATCATAGTAATTAAAATCCTTAATATGAAGATGTTCATTATTTCCCCATAATGATATGGGTGGGTATGTGTTCCATTCTGTGAATTGAAAATCATCCCTGAAAGCATTTCCCATCATATTTAAATAATGCTCGTGATTGGTATATTGTAGCTCTTGATTATAATATCTGAAATCTATGACAATATTATGTGTAGCACCTTGATACACTCTGCTAAAACTGTTGCCTATCAAATTTATTGTACCTCCGGTATAAGGAACGTAAAACAAGTCAACTCCATTTACTGTACCCTCAAAATAGCAGTTAATTAAGTTTAAAGAATTTTTGCCATTTTTACCGATATATGAGCAGACTAGAACATCTCCAAAATTACCTTCAAAATCACAAGTGTCAAATTTTACATTATGCGCGCCTTCTAAGTGAACTCCTAAAGTTTCATTAGAATTAAATACACAGTTCACAAAATTTAATAGATTAGGGTTTGTGACATTGTTGGTCGGAATAGGGTCATTACCAATATCGGCTTTAAATGCTTCTTTACAATAATCTATTTTTAAATTTTTAAAATAAGATACACAACAGTCAATTAATGTAAACCCTCTTGTAAATCTAAAAATATGTATTTCCTCAATATTTAATAAAATTAACTTTTCAATTTTTATAGCAGTTCCACCTGTTGCATTAGTTGTATCAGCCCTTTTTATTGAAAAATGTTTGGCATTAAATCCATTAACACGATCAGGAGAACTGCCTTTTACATCAAAAACAACATGTCCATCATCGCCTTCATCATAAATCTGAGTCAAATTTATTCCTCGTCCTATTAATTCAAATTTCCGATCTTTACCATTGCTGTTTCCATCATTATTATTAGTTGTAAAATCAATAGCTATTGTTTTTGAAACTTTTATTTTGCCCGCCGGCAACGTAATATTCCACCCTACTCTAACCCCAAAATTTACAGCTTTCTGTAAAGCATCGGAATCATCAGTAATATAATCAGCTTTTACACCAAATCTTTTTGCCGATATTTCTGAACCTGACAGAATACTGGTATCCACATAATATTCACCATTTCTTTTTCGATAAATAATCCCATCCACTTTAGAATCGTCCATTAAATAATTATTAATCCAATGGGTAATCTTTTTAAAATTTACATTTTCGTGGGTGTAGCTATCAACTAACTGTACTAAATCATCATTTTGATAAGTACTTCCGGCTGTAAAAAAATCTTCTGTATAAATCATATTTTTTAATTTTGTTTCATAAATATAGGATACATCAGCGCCAAAACTTGACGCATTAAAAAAATAGATATCTTATAGTTGCAAAGAAGTTTTTTTTGCGCATAATTCTTTATTAATTTTGCAGAAATAAAATACATCCCCTTTCTGAATGACAAAAATCCTTCTCCTTTCCGACTCCCATTCTTATATTGATGACCGAATCTTAGAATATGCATCCCAGGCAGATGAAGTCTGGCATTGTGGTGACTTTGGAAGCATGGATGTTATAGAACAGCTGGAAAAAATAAAACCATTAAAAGGGGTTTACGGAAATATAGACAACGCTCAGATCCGTTCTGAATTTCCTGAAGTAAACCGTTTTCTTTGTGAAAAACTGGAAGTTTTGATGATCCATATTGGAGGATATCCCGGAAAATACACTCCATTAACCAGGAATGAAATAACCCACAAGGCTCCAAAACTGTTTAT
Organism: Chryseobacterium rhizosphaerae; assembly: GCF_003385455.1. Lineage (GTDB taxonomy): Bacteria > Bacteroidota > Bacteroidia > Flavobacteriales > Weeksellaceae > Chryseobacterium > Chryseobacterium rhizosphaerae. Next base: position 133,573 of record NZ_QNUF01000008.1, read on the forward strand.
CTCAGGACATTCCCATATTTTAAAGGCTATGTATGATGAAAAGAACAACCTTTTACACCTCAATCCCGGAGCTTGTGGAAAACAGGGATGGCACAAGATGAGAACCATGATGCGTTTTGTCGTTGATGGGGAAGAAATAAAAGACCTTGAGATTATTGAATTGGGACCGAGAGTGTGAAGAGTTTGAGGGCTTGAGAATAAAGGAGCTTGCCTTCAATACATTTTACTTTTTACCTTTGTACAAATTAGTGATCCAGACAAGTCTTAAAAAATTATGAAGATTGGCGATAAAGTTTCTGTGGTAGATGAAGATTTAAGCGGAGTTGTAACTTCCGTGAAAGGAAATATTGTGGTTTTTAAAGATGAATACGGCTTTACTCATCAATATCCAAAAGAAAAACTGGTTCCCAAAGATGCTGATCTTTATGAAAATATAAGAATCATAAGAAAAGCAGAACCTAAAAAAATCATTTCTAAGAAACATCAGAAAAATCATTTGGTTCTGGACCTTCATTTTCATAATTTAGTAAAGAATCCCAGCGATTATGACAGTTTTGAAAGACTGTTTATTCAAAAGGAGAAATTGACAGAAGTGTTGGCCTTCTGCAGAAAAAACAATTTGAAAAGACTTGAAATTGTTCATGGTATTGGGGATGGTACTTTACAGAGGATGGTACGGGATGTTTTGGAAAGCCAGGTGAATATTGATTTTTATAATAAGGAAATACTTCACCACCAATCGGGTGCGGTAATGGTAGAATTTCACTAAATTTGCAGCAATTGAAATATGAACGTACTTAATTTACTTTTTACCAAAGACGGATTGATCTACCAGATTGTGAAGAATAAAAGCATTCTGGAGGAAAAATCTTATTTCGTTACAGAAGAAACACCAGCCAATCTTATTGAAGAAAAGCTTGATGATATTCTTATCAAACAGCGTTTTGATGAGATTCAGATCATTTCTGCACTGAATCATTTTACTCTGATGCCGGAAGGATTTTCAGAACATGATGCAGGATTTGACCTGATAGCCTTCAATGCTCCGGCAGACAGGAACAAAGAAGAGCTGATGCTTTCAATTAATAAAAAATTCAATATCCAGTTTTACTATACTTTTCCAAAACATTATTACAAAAAAATAAAAGAACTGGCTGTTCCGGTGCATTTTAATTTTTCCGGAGAGAAGTTTTTAAGTTCTATCAACAATAAAAATAACAAAGAAATTCACATCAATCTTTACCATAATCAATGTGAGTTTTTTGCTATCGATCAAAAAAAAGTAATCCTGTACAACAACCTGGATGTCAATTCAGAGGTTGACTTCCTTTACTTTATTATGTTCACGTTAAGCAAATTAGGTTTTGGAATCAATGATACCAACTTTTTCGCTTATGGAGAAACCACGGAAAATGAAACATTCATTTCCGAGCTGCAAAAATTTGTCAGAAATCTTAAAATAGTTTTTGACAATGTTCCCAACAAAAATTTTATACTTAATTAGATTACAGCTACAGGAAACAGAGAGGGAATCTCAGAAATATGTACCCTGTTTTTATAATCTACCACATAAACCTTAAAAAAATATGTTCAGAATAATATCCGGAAAATGGAAAGCTAAAAAAATTGCCGCTCCAAAAAACTTCGATGTAAGACCCACTACGGATTTTGCTAAGGAAGCTTTATTCAGTATTCTGGAAAACAAATATGACATGCAGTCCATTTCCGTTCTTGATTTATTTGCGGGAATCGGTTCCATTTCATTAGAGTATGCTTCCAGAGGATGCAAGAATGTAACCTCCGTAGAAATGAATCCTAAACACACAGGTTTCATTAATTCTACAGCATCTGAATTGGACATGTCACTTCAGATCAATGTACAGAGAGACGATGTTTTCGACTGGCTTAAAAAGTTCAGAAATAAAAAATCTTTTGAAATTGTTTTTTCAGATGCCCCATTCGAAATGGAGGAGAAAAAATATTATGAACTGATTTCTTTAGTATTAAATAATAAATACTTAAAAGAAAACGGAGTTCTTATTGTAGAGCATCAAAGCAGAATGAAGCTTGAGCATCCCAATCTGGTAGATACCAGAAAATACGGAAATGTAAGTTTCAGTTTTTTTGAGCCGAATAAAGAAAATGATAATCAGGAAATTTAATTCCTGATTATTTTTTTTGATATATCAGGTGCACTTTTCCCCCAGTTTGTAATTGCTTCCAAAACAGGCAGCAGGGTTTTTCCAAAATCAGTTAAGGTATATTCTACCATTAAAGGTGGTTTTTCCGTGAACACTTTTCTGTCAATAATTCCATCTTCCTCCATCTGTTTAAGCTGAAGGCTCAACGTTCTTTCCGTAATGGTGGGAATTTCCTTTCTTATTTCATTATATCTTTTGGCTCCTGCAATTAAATGATATAAGATTACCGCTTTCCACTTGCCTCCTATAAATCTCATCGTTACACTGGTGCAGCAAGGATATGATTTGTTATCTACTGTGTACATTTTTTATACTATCATTTTTTACCGTTATTGCAAAGTTAATAAACTTAAATTAATTTTGTAACTATAAAAATGATAGTATAAAATTATGAGTTTTTTAGAAAAAATGAAAACAAGGTATACTGTAAAAAAGTATAACCCACAGGGAAGCATCAGTGCAGAACAAGTGAAAGAGCTACAGGAAATTCTGAGCCTTAGCCCTTCTTCTATCAACAGCCAGCCATGGAATTTTATCTTTACAAATAATTCTGAACTTAAAAATCAATTGGCAGAAGTCTCTTACATCAATAAAGAAAAAGTATTGGATTGCAGTCATTTGATTATTTTCCAGGTATTAAAAAATACACAAGATTTTGAAAGACAAATTGAAGAGAATCTTCCGGAAGGAGCTGTAAATTATTACCGAAACAGGGTAAAACCTAAAGGTGAAGCAGCGGTAAAATCCTGGCTAGCCCATCAGGTATATTTATCATTAGGAATATTCCTATCTGCATGTGCAGCGATGGGTATAGACTCTACTCCTATGGAAGGAATAGAACCTGAACAATATGATGATATTCTGAAAAATGAAAAGTATGAAACGCTGTTCGCCGTAGCTATTGGCCAAAGGGAAGAAACAGATTCCAATCAACCCAAATTCAACCCGAAAACAAGGCTGAAAGCTGAAAAAGTAATTATAGAGGGATAAAATATCTCTTTACAAAACCTGGAATACGAATGGATCAATGCATATAATATTCCAGGTTTTCTTTCGCTATAATTTGTACCGGTGACATATAAAAAGAATTCAGCTGTTCTCCATGTACAAGATGTTCAAACATAAGTTTGACACTTTTATATCCTTGCTGAAAAGGTTCCTGACCAATAAGAAAAGTAATAATATCCTGATTCAGATATTTTTTATTCTCCTCAGTCACATCATATCCAACGACCAGATCCAGTTTTATCTGGTGTGTTTCAAAATACCGTCCTGCTTTGGTTATGGAGTTGGAGGGAAAGAACACTCCACCAATATCTTCATGAGCATGTAAGCTTTCTCCTAACAATTTATAATAGAGTTGAGTATTTTTATTCGGAACTCTTAATTTCTCAATGATCACATGAGAAGTATGGTCTGAGAAAAAGCTCATAAATCCTTTCACCCGCTGGTCCAATCCATAATAGTTTTCAAAGTCTTCTAAAACCTCCACTATTAAGACCCGGGGTTTATTCGTATTTTGAGCGATGTGGAAAATTTTGGCAGCAAGCCTCCCGCTTGCAAAAGAATCCTGTCCTACAAAAGAAATGTTATTGAGTCCTTTCAAGGGAACATTCAAAAACAGATAAGGAATATTAAGGGCATCCAATGCAGCACTTCTTTCCTGTGTTTCTTTAGCAAAATGTGGAGCTATAATAATCCCGTCCAGATTTTTATTCTTCAGGATTTTATCTAATTCCTTATTGTAAGAATCTACATTAAATTCATCAAAATAAGAAACGGAAACTTTCATTCCATAGCTCGAAACTTCTTCTACTGCTTTAAGCACTCCTTTTTTAGGATATTCCCAAAATGGACTGGCCGCATTAAACAAAGGCATTAAAACCGCTACCTGATACACTTTATTAAGTGCCAAATTACGGGCAATAACATTAGGCTTGAATCCGCCTGCCTGTTCTATTATTTCTATTACTTTCTTTTGGGTACTTTCCGCCACTCCCCCTCTGTTATGCAGTATACGGTCCACTGTTCCAGGGGAAACATTCGCTAATCGGGCAATCTCCTTAATTGTCAAAATATATGATTTAGTGTAAATAAGTCTTCAACAAATATAGAAAACATTTCATTCCTTTTGTTCTACCCGTCTCAAATTCCCATGAAATCTACAAATAACTAAAAATAAAATAAATATTTTATAAATATTTTGCTAATTATAAATAAATATATAAATTCGTGTTCGAACACAATGATAAAAAATTAAACAATCAAGTTGATTTTTTATAAATTCAATAATTAAATGAAAACTAACTCGGTTACCCTTTTTAAAGAAGCTTACGGAAAGTTTTGTATTCCTGCGATCAACATTTCGATGCCTGAGCAGATTCATGCTTTATTTAGTACAGCACAAAAGATGAATGCTCCATTTATTATTCAGACTACTCCGGTTGCCAGAGAATACATGCACCCTCTTATGCTGATCAACTGCGTAAAGGCTGCCGCTAAAATATATCCCGATGCTCTTTTCGCCCTGCATCTCGATCACGGTAATGAACCGCATATTGACAGTGCTATTGAATCAGGAGAATATACATCTGTGATGATCGATGCCTCGCATGATCCTTTGGAAAAGAATATTGAACGGACAAAAAAAATATCCCACAGAGCCCATCTTAAAAATATTTCTGTTGAGGCAGAGCTTGGGGTACTGAGTGGTGTGGAAGATCATCTTAATATAGAAGAAGAGAACGCATTGTATACCAATCCTGCCGACGTGGAGTACTTTGTAAAAGAGGCGGGCTGCGACAGTCTTGCTGTTGCTGTAGGAACAAGCCACGGTGCTTATAAATTCTCCGGAGGCAAAGGACTCCGTTTCGATCTCCTGAAGGATATTCAGAAAAGAGTCCCGGATTTCCCTATTGTTCTTCATGGTGCTTCATCCATAGACTATGAAGAAATAAAACGTATAAATGCAGCGGGAGGAAACATTAAAGAAGATGCAAAAGGTATTACGGAAGAAGAGATCAGAAAAGCCATCCCCTACGGAATATGCAAACTCAATATCGCTACCGATCTTAGAATATTATGGATAAGAATTCTCAGAGAATATTTACAAAATCACCCCGATCAATTGGATCCTTTAAGACCGGGCATTCAGTATATGCAGGAACTCGAACTTCTTATCGCTAAAAAGTTTGAAATACTAGGCAACACTAATAAAACACAACTATATAAAAAACACATATGATACAATTAGGAATTGCTCCCATTGGCTGGACTAATGATGACATGCCTGAGCTGGGAGAAGATATTACTTTCGAACAATGCATCAGTGAGATGGCCCTGGCCGGCTATAAAGGCTGTGAAGTTGGAAATAAATACCCTAAAGATCCTGTAATCTTAAAGAAATATCTCGACATCAGAGGGCTTACTATCTGTAACCAATGGTTTAGTTATGAATTGACTGCTAAATCGTATGAACAGGTAAAACAGGATTTCATGAATCAGCTGCATTTTCTAAAACATTTCAATTCTAAAGTAGTGGGTGGTGCAGAATGTGGGAATACCATTCATGGGAAATACAATACTCCCATCACACAACGGAAAAAAGCATCGGATGAAGATTGGAAAAAATTAACCCATGGACTGAACGAACTGGGTAAAATAGCATTGAATGATTTTGGAATGCACCTTTCCTACCATCATCATATGGGAACAATGATACAGACCATTGATGAAACTGACCGCCTGCTCAATGAAACAAAAGAAGAATATGTAAAACTTAATTATGATTGTGGCCATTTTGCTTTTGCCAATGAAGATCCGGTTGAAGCATTAAAAAAATTCATAGGCCGGACAACCCATATCCATTTCAAAGATGTAAGAAAAAATATTCAGGAACAGGTATATAAAGACAACAACAGCTTTTTACAGGCAGTGAAACTAGGCATATATACTGTCCCTGGAAATGGTAACCTCGATATGCATACGCTGGCTCAAATTATACATCAAAATGATTATAAAGGATGGATCGTAGTAGAGGCAGAACAGGATCCCGCTAAAGCCAACCCTTTTGAATATGCCCAGAAAGGCTACCAATTCATGACAGAAACTTTAAAATTTTAAAAAAAGAAAAATACATTTATGAAAAAATTGAATATTGGAATTGTAGGATTGGGTAGGCTGGGTAAAGAATATGCAAAAAACCTTACCTATCTGGTTCCAAATGCCAATCTGATTGCAGCATGCAGTATAAGAAAGGAAGAGCTGGATTATGTAAAAGAGACCTATAACGTTCCCAACCTATACACCTCCTACGACCAAATGCTTGATCAACAAAAAGATATGGATGCTGTGGTTATTGTTACCTCAACAGATCAACATGCTGATGCAATCATTAAAGCTCTCGAAGCCGGTTATCATGTTTTCTGCGAGAAACCCTTAGCGCTCAATATAGAAGATTGCCTCCGTGTTGAGAAAATAACAGCCAGGCATCCCGACCGGATTACCATGTTAGGGTTTGTCCGGAGGTTTGATTCCAGCTATGCAGAAGCTAAAATCAAAATTAATGAAGGACTGGTAGGAACTCCCTATCTTTTACGTTCCCAAACAATAGATAAAGATACTTTTGCACCATTTCAAATTGAATTTTGTACCACTGGTGGAGGAATCTTTCATGATTATAATGTTCACGACATAGATCTGGCCCATTGGTATCTGGGTTCCAGAATAGAAAAAGTTTGGGCTTTAGGAGGAGCGTACAGATTCCCGGAATTTGGCCTCGCAGGAGATGCAGACAATACAGCTGCTATGTGTGAGCTTCAAAATGGAACTATGGCTGTATTGCTGGCCTCCAGAATTTCCTCTTTCGGGCATAATACCTGTACAGAAATTTTCGCCACAGAAGGTAACTTAAAAATTGGTGATCCTCCCGTAAAAAATATGCTTCAGATATCAGACAAACATGGCATCCGAAGAGAAGGAATGGAAACTTTCTTTGACAGATTCCAGCATGCATTTCTAATACAGATTCAATCTTTTGTAGATCATGTATTAGAAAATAAACAACCTGAACTAACAATGCATAACGCAACCAATGCCACTTTAGTGGCTACAGCATTAACGAAATCATTTAAAGAGAAAAAGCCTGTCACCATTGCCGATTTAATCTCTTAGACCAGAACGCGCCTAATAAAACACAAATGAATCTTATAGTAAAATCCAAAAAACAGAAAATTTACCAAAGCATCTCTGCCGAAAATGCAGGCTGGAACTGGCTAAATTTTGAAGCCCGTCTTATGGGTCCATCTGAAACATGGACCTGTGATACGGGAGGAAATGAAATGGTAATTGTATTATTATCCGGCAATTACAGAGTGGAAAGCAATAAAGGAAACTGGGAAACAAAAAATGGAAGAAAGAATGTATTTCAAGGAGTAGCCCATACCCTTTATCTGCCCAGAGAAACTCAATTTACTCTTATATCAACCTCTGAGGCGCTAGACATTGCCTATTGTTGGTGTAGTGCTGATCATGATTTTGAACCTCAGCTGATTACTCCGGAAGAAACTCCCACCGTGATTTTTGGCGGAGATAATGCCACCAGGCAGTTCAATGATTTAATTCCGCCGGGATTTGGATGTTCCCGACTTGTATGCCGGGAGGTATATACTCCATCCGGAAATTGGAGCTCCTTTCCCCCACACAAACATGATGAAAGAATTATTGATCATAATGGAGAATTGCAGGAAGCCCAACTGGAAGAGATCTATTTCTATAAATTTCAAAAACCTGAAGCTTATGCTATCCAGCAGATTTATACAAAAGATCATCAGGATCCTTTAAATGAGATATTACGGGTAAGACATGATGATGCAGTATTGGTTCCTAGAGGGTATCATCCGGTAACAGCAGTACATGGCTATCATTGTTATTATTTAAATTTTCTGGCGGGATCCGATCAGTCACTCGCCAATACTCCCGACAGTGACTATGAATGGATTTTTGATTCATGGAAAGGAAAAGACCATCGTCTTCCTTTAGTAACTCCTGCCATGAATAATCAGCAACACGATTAATATAAAGTAAAATGAAATTTGATCTACTAACATTCGGAAGAGCCAGCATAGACCTGTACTCTAAAAATATTGGTGCAGAGTTTAATGACATCAAAGAACTTACCACTGCCATTGGAGGATCTCCGGTAAATATATCCGTAGGAGCACAAAGACTCGGCCTCAAGACAAGTATTGTAACAGGAGTTGGAAATGATCCTGTTGGAGGTTTTATTACCCATACCTTAAAGCAGGAAAATGTAGATGTTTCCCATGTCAATATCATCAGGGATACTACCAGTACGGCTGTCGTTTGTGGTATTGTACCTCCTGATAAATTTCCTCTGGTATTTTATCGGGATAAGGCACCAGATAACTATCTCACAATAGATATGGTGAACACAATAGACTTTGACCAATATAAATCTTTCCTGATGACGGGTACAGCATTATCCGTAGAGCCTACCCGGAGTGCGGCTATCTATGCTACTGAAAAAGCCAGAACAAAAGGAACAACCATTTTTTTAGACATCGATTTCAGAGCCAATCTATGGCATGATGTACGGGCATTTGGAGTTACCCTTCGTCAATACCTTCCTCTTTGTGATATTGTTATGGGTACAGAAGAAGAACTTTTGGCAATGGGGCTTACAGATTCCGATCAGGTAACAATTAAAGACAGTGCTATTTCTTCCCCAACTATCGAAGGTGATATCAACGGGGTGATCAAACAGGTATTATCCTCCGGAATAAAGCTTCTTTTGGTTAAAACAGGATCCAAGGGGGTGACCGCTTATTATCCTGACGGAAAGACGGAAGATATCCCGGGATTTCCGGTAGAAGTTGTCAATGTATTAGGTGCAGGAGATGCATTTGCATCGGGGTTTATTTATGGATACCTCCAAAATTGGGATACGTATCAATCTGCCCGTCTTGCTAATGCTTGCGGCGCATGGATTGTGACCAGGCAGGGATGTAGCAATTACGCGCCTACTTATGAAGAAATAATTCAGTTCATTACAGACAAAGGAGGCTTTTAACCCTATCAACCGTTGAATTATGGAAACAAAAAGATTAACGGTAGCACAGGCTACTATTGAATTTTTAAAAAATCAGTACACCAAAAGGGATGGTAGAGAACAGCTATTTTTCGCAGGGTGTTTCGGGATTTTCGGGCACGGAAATGTAGCTGGTTTAGGAGAGGCGCTGAAACAAAATCCAGATTTCACCTATTACCAAACCCGTCATGAGCAGGCCATGGTCCATACCGCTGCCGCCTATGCAAAAATGAAAAACAGACTGCAGACATTTGCCTGTACGACCTCCATAGGTCCGGGAGCACTTAATATGATTACAGCTGCTGCCGGTGCTACCATTAATAGATTACCTGTATTATTGTTACCCGGAGATTTTTTTGCGACCCGCTCTGCAACTCCTTTATTACAGCAATTAGAATCTGCCCAAACCCAGGATATTTCTGTGAATGACTGTTTTAAGCCCATTTCAAAATACTGGGATCGCATCCAACGCCCGGAACAACTTACCTCATCTTTACTGGAGGCCATGCGTGTTCTTACTTCACCTGCTGAAACAGGAGCTGTAACACTGGCTCTTCCACATGATGTACAAACGGAAGCCTATGATTTCCCTGTTCAGCTTTTTGAAAAAAGAATCTGGTATATTCCAAGGCCGGTACCTGATCTTCAATTATTAGAATATGCCGTAAGCCTTATAAAAAATTCAAAAAAACCAATGCTCATTGCAGGAGGAGGAGTTATCTATTCTGAAGCAGAAGAAGAATTAAAAACTTTTGCAGAACAGTTTGGAATCCCGGTTGCTGAAACCTATGCAGGAAAAGGATCTCTTCATTATGAACATCCCCTCAATCTTGGGGCAATGGGGGGAACTGGTACCAAAGGAGCCAATAGAATTGCTGAAGAAGCAGATCTTGTCATTGGAATAGGGACCCGGTATGGAGATTTTATGTCTGCCTCCAAATCAGCATGGAAAAATCCCAATGTCACTTTTATCAATATCAATATTGCAGAAATTGATGCTTTCAAACATTCTGCAGTTCCTTTACAGGGAGATGCAAGGGAAACTCTTAAAGCATTACGTAAAGCGTTGAGAAATTATCACACGGAAGAAAAGTACGTCGAAAAAGTTCACGGCTATCATAAAGAATGGGATGAAATTGTAACAAAAGCCTATGCATGCGAAAACCCTGACCGTCCTGTACAGGCAGAGTATATGGGAGCCCTCAATGATTTTATAGAAGATAAAGATGTCATTCTCTGTGCTGCCGGCTCATTGCCTGGAGATCTGCATAAATTGTGGAGAACCAAAAACTCTAAAGGCTTTCACCTGGAGTATGGAAATTCATGCATGGGATATGAAATTCCGGGAGGTCTTGGGGCTAAAATGGCGGATCCTGACCGCGAGATTTATGTGATGTGTGGGGATGCTACTTATCTTATGATGCCTTCTGATCTGATTACCACATTACAGGAAGGATATAAGATCACCTTAATATTAATCAACAACAATGGCTATGCCTCAATAGGTGGGCTTTCCAATGCTGTTGGAGAAGAAGGGTTTGGAACTTATTTTAATTATAGAAATGAAAAAACAGGCCAACTGGATGGCCCCCCTCTGGCAACTGATCTGGCAAAAAATGCAGAAAGTCTGGGAGCTAAAGTATTCCGCCCTAAAAATATGGCTGAATTTCAGGAAAGTCTGATCAAAGCTAAAAATAATAAAGAAACAACAGTTATTTACGTAGAAACCATCCGGGACAGGAAACTCCAGGGTTACGCTTATTCGTGGTGGGAAGTTCCCATCCCTGAAATATCGGTTTTCCCTGAGGTTATTGAGGCCCGAAAACAATATGAATCCAATAAAAAACAACAACAGCAATACATAAAACCTAATCAATACAAATGATGAAAACACTAGAAAATTACATCAACGGAGAGTGGCAGAGCAGTATCTCCACCCAATATACCTCCGTACATAATCCGGCAACTCAGGAGGTTATTGCACAGGTTCCTTCCGGCCCGGATACCGTAAAAGATGTGGAAAAAGCGATACAGTATGCCCAAAAGGCTTATCTGGAATGGAAGGATGTCCCGGCAATGAAGCGAGTACAGCCTTTATTCAAAATGAAAACGTTATTAGAAGACCACAAGGAAGAGATTGCAAGGCTCATTACCAATGAATGTGGGAAAACCTATGCAGAATCTTTGGGTGAAATACAGCGTGCTATTGAAAATGTGGAAGTAGCCTGTGCCACGTATGTTCTCAATCAGTCTGAGTTCTCTGAAAATATAGCTCCGGGGATTGATGAATTCATGATCAGACAACCCCTGGGAGTCTGTGCCTGTATTACCCCTTTTAATTTCCCGGTAATGATTCCTTTTTGGTTTCTTCCCTATGCAATCGCTACGGGAAACTCTTTCATTTTGAAGCCTTCAGAAAAAGTACCTGCCACCATGCAGTATGTATTTGATCTTATCCACAAGAACTTAGATCTTCCGAAAGGCCTTTTAAGTCTGGTACATGGTGGAAAAGATTCTGTAGATAGTCTGCTCCGGCATCCGGATGTAAAGGCTATCAGCTTTGTAGGTTCTACTCCCATAGCCAAATATATTTACTCGGAAGGAGCCAAATACGGAAAACGCGTCCAGGCACAGGGAGGAGCTAAAAACCCTATTGTTATTATGCCAGATGCAGATATTGATATGACTACAAAAATCATTACAGATTCAGTATATGGCTGTGCAGGCCAACGCTGTCTTGCGGCATCCCTCGTAATTACCGTTGGTGATGATAAAAAAATCAAGGATGCTCTGGTAGAAGCTGCCAAGTCCAGAAAAGTAGGATACGGTCTTGAAGACGGAATAGAAATGGGACCTGTGATTTCTCAGGAAAGTAAAACAAGAATTCAGGGGCTTATTCAAAAAGGAATTGCCGAAGGCGCTAACTTTCTGGTAGATGGTACTCAAAAAAATGTTTCCGGATTTGATCGTGGAAATTTCCTTTATCCTACTATCCTGGAAAATGTTCCGCTAGATAAAGAAATTATTTCTACGGAAATATTCGGTCCGGTAATGAGCCTGCTTAATTTCAAATCTATGGAAGACTCTATTCGGTTTATCAATAGTGGACGTTATGGCAATATGGCCTGCATTTTCACTCAGGACGGTCTTTCAGCACGTCAATTCCGGAGTGAAGCAATGGCCGGAAACATAGGCATCAATGTAGGGGTAGCAGCACCGGTCGCGCAGTTTCCTTTTTCAGGATGGAAAGAGTCTTTCTTTGGTGATCTTCATGCACAAGGACGCCACGGCATCGAATTTTATACCCAGACAAAAGTAGTCATCGAACGCTGGCCTAAAACCTGGTCTAGAACCTTTTAATTCCAGGTTCCATATCAAATAAAAGGGTTCGGAATACAGGAAAGCTAAAAACACAAATTCAACTATACATAAAGTGGACACCCAATTAAAAATAGGTATTATAGGACTTGGAAGAATCGGACAGGTACACCTTGCAGCATTAAAAACTATAAAAAATGTTGAGGTTGTAGCGCTATCGGATATTTCTTTGGATCATGTAAAAAAAACAGCTGAAGAGTATCAGATTCCTCATTTCTATACTGATTATCATAATATTCTGCGTCGGTTGGATATTGATGCCGTATGGATCTGCTCCCCCACCAGCCATCATTTTACTCAGGTTATGGAAGCTTTAGGGAACAATAAATATGTATTCTGTGAAAAACCACTGGATGCAGATAAAGATAAAATCCAAACCATCATAGATTCTTATCCGGATATCAATCACCGTCTTATGGTAGGTTTTAACCGACGATTTGACCCTGACTTTGCCAATGCCAAAACGACCCTAAAAAAAATAGGAAAGCCGGTCATTATTAAAATCACCAGCAGGGATCCTTTCCCGCCATCGGCGGAATATTCCAGACAATCCGGAGGAATTTACAATGACATGAGTATCCATGATCTGGACATGGCCCGTTTTATCAGTGAAAGTGAGGCTGAACAGATCATTGCCATAGGTTCCCGCAATTTTACGGAAGATACAGATACAACCCTTATTACCATTAAGTTTAAAAATGGGGTGATCTGTAATATAGATAACAGCCGAAAAGCTTCCTATGGATATGATCAACGGTTGGAAATATTGGGAGATCAGGGAATGATCTCTGTGGAGAATAAAAAGATCAGCCATACCCGTTTTTATTTTGAAAATGCTATTGAAAGCAGTGTACTCGAACCCTTTTTCCTGGAGAGATATAAAGATTCATATATAGAAGAAGCAAAAGCATTTATTACTTCTATAAAGGAGAAAAAAGAATTTCCTTCCACCGCAGAGGATGCTCTTAAGGCTTCCTTATTAGCTGATGCCTGTGCGCAGTCGTTAGAACAACAAAAACTGATTTTTCTATAACGAAAATAATGTTTTACAATGGTCATCAAAAAAACTTAACTCTATGCTTACAACATTAATCACATTCTTCATATTTACTGCCGGAGTCGCCTTTATTTCCTGGAGATTCACAAGAAAGACAAAAATGGCCCACTCCTCAATCGGCTACTTTTTAGGGGGGCGGGATCTGAATGCTATTTTAATAACGGCCTCGCTGCTACTCACCAATCTGTCAACAGAACATTTGGTAGGACTCAATGGAAGTGCCTATGCCTTTGGAATGGAAGTAATGGCCTGGGAAACCCTGGCTGCTTTAGCTTTGGTGCTTATGGCGGTATATTTTCTTCCCAGATACCTCAAGATGGGACTGGTCACTATTACAGAGTTTTTAGAACTTCGTTATGATAAACAAACCCGGGTAATTTGTTCCGGATTATTTCTGCTGCTGTACATCACTACCCTTCTTCCCATTGTACTGTACACAGGTGCTATTACGATGGAAAGTATTTTCAATGTGTCAGAAAATCTGCACATTGATAAATTCACAGCAATGGTCATAATGGTTGTCGGGATTGGTATATTGGGATCTTTATATGCTATTTTAGGAGGGTTAAAAGCAGTTGCCATATCAGATCTCATCAATGGGATAGGCCTTATTATCGGAGGTTCACTAATCCCGATACTTGCTTTCTACAAAATTGGGGACGGCAGCTTTTCAAATGGAGTTCATACTGTTTTTGAAGCTGTTCCCGACCGTTTTAATGCTATAGGAGAATCAACTTCTGATGTACCGTTTTCAGTACTTTTTACAGGAATGTTTATTCCCCAGGTATTTTACTGGACAATGAACCAATCTATTATTCAACGGGCATTTGCAGCCAAGAATCTTGCTGAAGGACAAAAAGGAGTGCTGCTGACTGCATTTTTCAAGATATTTATTCCTTTTGTTGTGGTAGTTCCCGGCATTATCGCTTATTATTACTTTAAAAACAGCTTAAACGATCCTGATTATGCCTATCCCGAACTGGTAAAAGCCGTTCTGCCGGTGGGTCTTATCGGTATTTTTGCAGCTATTGTAGTAGGGGCTATTCTCAGTACCTTCAATGGAGCATTAAACAGTGCTTCAACCTTATTTTCAATTGATATTTATAAAGGGTATTTTAATCAGAAAGCCACAGAAACCGAAATCGTAAAATTTGGTAAAAAATGTGGAACCGTCATGGCCATAGCGTCTATGGTCATCGCTCCATTTATCAGTATGGCGGGTAAAGGCCTCTATATTATTCTTCAGGAATTTAGTTCCATCTTCAACATGCCTATTTTCGCCATTATCATTGCGGGATTACTATTACCTAAAGTATCTGCAAAAGCAGCTAAAATAGGATTAATAACCGGCACATTACTTTATTTATTCTCGAAATTCGGAATGGAGGCGATGGGATTTCGCATTCATTTTTTACATCGCCTGGCAGTTGCCTTTATTGTTACTATTCTTACCCTTGTTATTGCCAGCAGATATTATCCCAGAGAAAATAATTTTGTTATTAAAGATACTGGAGCCGTCAATGTGGAAAATTGGAAATATTTAAAACCAGCCTGCATTTTTATTGCCATCCTCACTATTTTGGTTTTCTTATTTTTCAGCCCAATAGGGATTATTCCCAGTCAATAATCCATTATTCGCTGAACTTAGGTTAAAATTCAGTACCCATTTAGTATATTTTTAGAATGCAAACTGCCGGTAAATGAATATTACCGGCAGTTTCTTTATTTTTTTTCTTAGAGAATATCAAAAATATTACTCCTCTATTTTTAATTATAAAACAAGATGTACTTACAATACTTTCAATTCCAAATCAATGGTTTTACCAAAGAACTTTTTGGAAATTTTCTCAAAATTCTTAGTAAGATCTGAAAGGTAAAAGTGATAATTCGGTTTCGGATTATTATCATTCAAAAGATGGTATTTATCCAGGATAATTTTAAGATGATTGGCCACAATATTTGGAGAATCAATCACACGAACCCTGTTTCCATAATACTGTTTGATCTCATCAATTAAAAGTGGATAATGCGTACACCCCAAAATTAATGTTTCAATATTTTTCAGCTTATTGTTACTAAGATAATTGTAAATAATAGCATGGGTAATCGGATGATTCTTAAATCCTTCTTCAATAGCAGGAACCAGTAATGGGGTTGCCAATTCATCTACCTTGATCCATTTATTCTGTTTTCGGATGCTCTTTTTATACAATCCTGAATTTACAGTAGCTTTAGTAGCTATCACTCCAACGTTGTTATGGATTTCGTAAGCTACTTTTTCAGCAACAGGATTAATAACGTCTATCACCGGAACTTTACCTCCCACAGACTGCATTACTTCATTCAAAGCATTTGCAGTAGCAGTATTACAGGCAATAACTATGGCCTTACAATTCTGTTCCATCAGAAAATTGGTGATCTTTGTAGAGTATTCAATAATTGCTTCCTTAGATTTTTCTCCATAAGGAAGGTGTTTGGTATCTCCAAAATAGATCAGATCCTCGTGAGGAAGAAGTCTTTTGATCTCTTTAGCTACAGTAAGCCCTCCCACACCACTATCAAAAATACCGATAGGCTGGCTGGGTGAAAGATGCGAATAATCTTGTTTTTTAGTTTTCAAATTGTGAACTGAAATTTTATACAAAAATAGTGAATAATCCGATACTTACTTAAGATTACTAAGTGAAAAATCTTTCGGATACCTTACTTTATAGCTTACTCTAAATTTCTTGGTTTCCGACGGAGAGATTTTAACATTCCAACTCAAGAAACCTTTCTCTTTATCAAAATCTGCATTATCGCTTTGAAGAAGCTCAATTTTGATGGATTCATCTTTACTCAAAGGGATCTGATCCTTTATATCGATAGTGATCACTTCCTTTTTATTATTGCGTACAATAAGATCATATGTGAATGTCTTCTCCTGATAGGAAGAAAAAAACTTCTCATTGGATTTATCATTCACAACTTCCTTGCGAACGCTTATTCTTTTATCATCACCAAGAGTAATACTCATTTTATCGTCCGTCTGATCAGGATTTATTCTAGTCTCCCCAACATACATATTTTCAAAGATCACATTGGCAGAACCGGAAATCAGATCGTATGTATTAAAATCTTTAATATCAGCTACCAGATAAGCGGTAGTATTATACTTGGGTACTGTATAATATTTATATACTGCAGGAATTTTTATTTGCTTTAAATTGATAAAATGATCTTCATTATTAGACAAAACATCATATGGAACGTCAACATCGAAGCTTATGTTCAATTGGTTATCATTAATTTTAAATCCTCCATACCCCGTCACTACCACTTCTTCAATTTCCCGGGTTCTGGCAGTATCTTTTCCGCTGGAATAAGCCTGAGTAGGTCTTTCCTCATTTTTGTAAGAATTCAGAAACCATGGATTCATGACCGGAGCATTATTATTTCTTGACGATCTTGCATTGATCAGGGTAAGTTTTACCCCCTTCCAGTCAAGACCTGTATCCTGTCTTAGTTTTGCTTTAAAGATCACATCCAAAGGTTCTGTTAATTTATTACCCTTTACTTCATAAAATGGTTCCCAGGAAACATTTTCAACAAGATATCCAAGATCCATTTTTGCATTTCCGGCCACACTGCTTGCAATTTTTAAAACAAAGACACCATCAGAAAATGTTTCTTCAGATTCTGTATTGGCTTTCAGTCTTTTTTTAAGTTTTTCAAGTTTTGATACAGCCTCCGTATATTTTTTATTGATATCGAGCTGGGCAATACTTATCTCATTCCTTTTGGTTTTATAATATTCCGTCAACTGCATGAGCTGTGCTACGCTGGAAGTATTGCTTCCCACTAAGAGGGCCTGATTTTTATCTAACAGCTCAAGGGTCTTTTCATTCGTCTGACGCTCAATATTGATTTTTGTACTAAGATTTTCTAAAATAGCTATACTGTCTTTAATTCTTTTCCCGTTTGGGTTATTATTTTCAAAATAATGGGAGTTGTAATCATCCCTGTACTGAGCGGAAAGAATCGAAATATTCTTGCTGTTGGTATTAATCTGTATTGATTTCTCTACAATTTCATCGGAAATATTGGTAATCACCACTTCAGAATTCCCTGAAGGAAGTGAAATAGTTACCACATTTTGTAACTCAGCAGAAGTTCTGTACACGTTTACTGCATTCACTTTCGCTTTTGTGAAAATTGGTTTTTGAGAAAAGTATAAGGTACTTGAAAAAAGGAAAAAGAGTAATAAGCTTCTTCTCATAGTTTTTAGTTTTTATTTAAAGTCTGGCTTCAAATATACACTAATAAACATTATACCAGAAATAAATCCGAAGCAATACCATCTGCCATAAACCAATGCTTTTCGGGAATTTTCAGGTGATCTTTTTCAATGATTAAAATGCCTTCTTCTATTTTAGATTTTATCTCCGTTTGAAAATGATCCATTACCTTATCGGAGAATTTATTCTTTAAGCTTGTAAGGTCTACTCCCCAAGTGGTTCGCAGGCCAATCATGATCATCTCATTAAACTGATCTTCCTGAGACAGTAATTCTTCTTCTTTGGCAAGATTTTTAACCGCCAGTTTTTTAATATACTGTGGATTATTGGCAATATTCCAGCTTCTGACATCAAATCCGTTATAGGAATGTGCTGATGGACCTATTCCAAGATATTCCTTATATTTCCAATATGCTGAATTGTGTCTGGAATAAAATCCCGGTTTTGCAAAATTGGAAACTTCATAATGCTCAAATCCATTATCCTTAAGAAAATCCGAGAGATAGTAGAATTCTCTGTTTTGCTCTTCTTCTTTCGGGCTGGTCACTTTTCCTTTTGAAATCCAGTTTTCCAATGCTGTCTTAGGTTCCACAGTTAAAGCATAAGACGAGATATGAGGAACTTCTAATTCAATGGTTTTATTCAGGTTTTCCTTCCAGATCTCAAGATTTGAAGTAGGTGAACCATAGATTAAGTCAATACTCAGATTTTCAAAACCAAAATCCTGAGCCCTTTTAATAGAACTTTCTGCTTCAGAAGCACTGTGAGCACGGTTCATCAGTTTCAGATCTTCTTCAAAAAAACTCTGTGTTCCAATAGATAAACGATTCACGGGAGTTCCTGCCAGTTGTTTTACAAACCGTTGATCCAGATCATCCGGGTTAGCTTCCAGAGTAATTTCTATGTCTTTATCAAAGCTGAAGTATTTTAAAGCTTCATCAATTAAAGAATGGATCTCATCTACCGAAAGAATGGAAGGTGTCCCCCCACCAAAATATAAAGATTGTAGGGTTTTGTTCTGTAATTCATCTTTCCGAAGCATCATTTCAGTTTTCATAGCCTGAAGCATTTCATCCTTAAAATTCAGGGATGTTGAAAAGTGAAAATTACAATAGCTGCATTTTTGCTTGCAGAATGGGATGTGAATATATATCATAAAAAAAGCTCTGAAAAAATTCAGAGCTCAAATTTATTTAAATTAAATTGATTAATATCTAAATCCTCTAACATTAATAAAGTTGTCAAAGTTATAACCAAGGCCAAGCATAAAGCTATTCCCTCCAGATTTCTGAATATCAGACATTCCCAGGTTATAAGTGGCACCGATCATAAATTTGTTAAATCTCACTTTTACAATAGGAGAAATACTCAAATCCTGGCTGTCGAATCTGTTTTGAACAGTTCTGTAGCTTACCCCAAAAGAAAATGCATTAATCTCATTGGAGAATGTTGCCATTAAATTCCAGTCAATCATTCTTGTTGAGTTGGTATTTAAGTTGATCAATGCTGATGGTGCAATTGAAATATTATCAGCAATATTCCAGTTGTATCCTAAATTTAAAAAGAATTTAATAGGTGATGGTTCATATCCGTTTACAATAGACTGATCATTACTTAAAGCAATATCATTAACGGAAACTCCACCGAAAAGTCCTCTGTACGTAGCAGCCAAACCAAAGTTAGCATACACCATAAAAAGGTTGCTCTCTTCTCCTCTCAATAATGGGTCATTAGCTTCCTCAGTATTAATTTTTGAATAATCAAAATTCATGTTATAGAAGTTAACACTTGTACCGAAAGAGAATTGATCCTTTCTATCTCCTTCGCTGCTTAGTGGAATAAAATAGGAAGCACCCGCTGTAATACCTCCGGCAGAAATAGGCCCATTGCTATCTCTAAAAACAGAAATACCCGCACCTACTCTATCAAAAATATTCGCATTAATCCCGATTGATTGTACATTCGGAGAGTTGTTGAATTTTGAAAATTGTTGTTGATAATTAGCGTTGAGCTGTACGTAGTCTGTTTTTCCGTATTGAGCTGGGTTGAATAGGAACTCACCATCCATAAGATATTGCTGATAGTAGGGTAGTGTTTCCTGTGCTTTGTATGCATTTGACAAAAGAGCTAAACATACGATAGCATATAGTTTTCTCATAACAAATCTTGATTTCAATTCAACAAATATAAAAAAAATCTCAATATATTTTTAGTTTTCTAAATAATTTCTCCATTTTTTTACGGCATCCACCATATCTTTGGGCATTGGGCTCTCAAAATATAATTCCTTTTTTGTTGTTGGGTGTATAAATCCTAGGGTATGCGCATGAAGTGCATGTCTGGGTAGAATTTCAAAAACATTTTTTATAAACTGCTTATACTTAGGAAGGTTCACTCCTCTTAAAGGAGTATGCCCCTCATATCTTTCATCATTAAATAAGGTATGGCCAATATGTTTGAAATGAGCACGGATCTGATGGGTTCTTCCGGTCTCAAGTTTACATTCTACCCAAGTCATATACCTGAACCTTTCCAAGACTTTATAATGGGTAACAGCATGTTTTCCATGGCTTCCGTCTTCATAAACAGACATCTGCATTCTATTTTTAGGATGTCTTCCGATATGTCCTTTTATTGTTCCCTCGTCTTCCTGTGGATTTCCCCATACAAAAGCCCAGTAAAGCCTTTTAGTGGTTCTGTTGAAAAACTGCTTGGCTAAAAAGCTTAATGCATATTCATTTTTTGCAATTACCAATAGTCCGGAAGTGTCCTTATCAATCCTGTGTACGAGCCCTACTCTGTCCAGATCAGATTTCTCTCCGTTCTTTTCAAAGTGAAAGGCCAATGCATTCACCAGCGTACCGTCCCAATTTCCAAATCCCGGATGAACAACCATTCCCGGTTCTTTATCTACAACCACTAAATCATCATCCTCATATACTATATTAATAGGAATATCCTGTGGAATAATGACATTTTCTCTTGGAGGACGCGTCAGTAAAACAGAGATCTGATCACCAGGTTTTACCCGGTAATTCTGTTTTACCGGATTTCCGTTCACCACTACATTCCCGGCCCTGCAGGTTTGGGAAATTTTATTTCTTGAAGAATTCTGTCGGTGTATTAACAGGAATTTATCTATTCTTAATGGCTCCTGTCCATTGTCAACAGTGAGATTAAGATGTTCGTACAATCCTTTATTTTCTTCATCAATATCGATGTTTTCAATACTGTTGGAATCTAATAATTCTTCATCTAAAAAATCTTCGTTATCTTCTGACATTGTTTTATATTTTTTACACAAAAGGCCTCAACATTTTGCAGTTGAAGCCTGTATTTATTTATACTATTTTGATATTATTCTACGACTACTTTTTTAGCCTTTGGCTTTTGAGCAGGTTGTTGGCCTGTAGAAGCAGCAGGCTTAGCTGTGCTTCCTGTTGCCGGGCTACTGGAGGAGGTTTTAGGCTTCTCTGTTCCGGAAACAGTGGATTTAGGAGCTGTAGTCTGAGTTTTAGGAGTTTCTGTTTTTACAGGCTCAGGTTTTGGTGTTTCCCTTTTGGGTACCGGTGCCGGAGCTACCGGAGGATCAAAGCTTGGTTCATTGTGAACTTCCTCATATCGTACCGGTGGCAAAGAAGTATCTACCTTCATACGGTAAATAGAATTCAGCTGCTCCACTTTAGCTCTCAGCTCAGCCGGAGTTCGCTTACTTGCCCATAAATCGATCTGCATACCCTGGTCACGTACATCTCCTGCAGCAGGATCCTGATAGTAAATGATATCAGATTCGTCATTGCTGCCATCTTCATGTTCTACCAATCCTACTTCAAACATTCCTTTTGTAATAACCGCTCTTGCTTCTTTTACAGAAAGTCCCACTACATTAGGAATAGAAATATTTCTCATAGGACCTGTTCCTACTACGACATCTATGATAGAGAATCTAGGCAAACGTGTTCCCGGATTAACGGCATTACCTTTATATAATATTCTTAGAAGAGCATCTTTCTGAATACTTGGTTCATAGATGGTATCGCCTATTTTAAGACCCACCTGATCCAGTCTCTGGAAGGCCAGTCCGGAATATTTATTGATAACATCAGGCACAGCAATCTGAGCCCATGTTCTTGGATTAACTTTCAAACGTACCGTTCTTCCGTCTTTTACACGGGAACCCGGTGCCGGATAAATCTGAAGAACCTGAAAAGGTCTGTATTTTGGATCATAATTGGCACTGTCCACTTCATATTCAAGACCGGTATCATCTAATATTTTAATAGCATCATGCACTGATTTATTAACAACATTAGGAACAGGAATTTCCTGTCCATGGTTTGTATGATATTCCAACCAACGAAATGTGAGCCATACCAGACCCACGAAAATGCCGATGGCTATTACTAAATTAAGTAAAACTTTCCAATTGAAAAGTGATTTAAGCATATTTAAAAATACTTTTATTACAACCGCAAATATAACTAATAATTTTAGAATGTGCTTTTTATTTAACAATTCATTTTTGATTTTAAAATTTCCAGTTTTCCCATATTGCATTGCATAAAATGATTAAATTTGCCTTAATTGATACTATATGGTTATGAACAAAAAAAGCGTTGCCGTAGTAATGGGAGGCTATTCTGATGAATATGTTGTTTCCTTAAAAAGCGGACAGTTGATTTATGATTCTTTAGACAGAAATCTGTATGATGTATATAAAGTAGTCATTCTAAAAGATGAATGGTACTTTTTGGGAGAAAATGATAAAAAATACGACATCAATAAAGGAGATTTTTCTGTAATTTTAGATAATGGTGAAAAATTAAAATTTGATGTCTGCTTCAATACCATCCATGGAACTCCGGGAGAAAATGGAATTCTACAAGCATATTGGGATGCAATAGGACAGCGATATACGGGATGCGATTTTTATCAGAGTGCTCTTACCTTCAATAAAAAAGACACCCTTGCTGTATTATCAAAATATGGAATTCCTTCAGCCAAAAGTGTATACTTAAGAAAAGGAGAAACTATTAATGTTGATAAAATTATAGAAGAATTAAGTCTTCCGGTTTTTGTGAAACCGAACCAGTCCGGATCATCTTTGGGAATTTCAAAAGTAAAAGAAAAATCAGAATTGATTGCCGCTACAGAAATAGCTTTCAAAGAAGATGATGAAATCCTGATTGAGAGCTTCCTGAACGGAATGGAGGTCTCTGTAGGAGTTATAGACTTTAAAGGAGAAACCATAGTACTGGGAATTACCGAAATTGTACCTACCAATGAGTTTTTTGATTATGAAGCAAAATATGAAGGAGCTTCAGAAGAAATTACTCCGGCAAGAATTGATGCAGAAACCACAAAAAGAGTGGAAGAAATAGCAAAAAGAGCTTACAATTCATTAGGAATGAGCGGATTTTCAAGAAGTGAATATATTCTAATGGATGGAATTCCTTATATGCTTGAAATGAATACCAATCCAGGATTCTCTCCTGCAAGTATTCTTCCACAGCAGGCAAAATATTATGGAATTTCCCTTTTGGATCTTTGCGGAAATGAAGTTGAAAAAGCACTTAATAAATAAATGCAATGATCAGACTTCTTACCATTTCAATATTTATTTCTTCTTTGGCATCAGCTCAAAAAGATTTTACTCCGCTTAAACTGCATTTGCCAAAAAATCAGCTTGAGCCGAAGCATATCAATTTTGCTAATGAAGCAATCTATCTGGATGACCAAAAGTGTTTCAGCTATGTCAAAAAGCAAAATGTAATTATTGATAATGAAACAGTTCCCAACTATTTTGAAATTAGCTCTTTAGACCATAAAGTATTGTTTTCAGGTATAATAAGAAAAAATGCGGACGGAAATTTTGAAAGTAAGATTACATTTCATCCAATTGATAAAATTTATACAAATTCAAAAGTTATAGGAAGAAATGATTTGATTTTAAATCTATCTTCCAATCAGGTTATAAATAACAACTGCAGCCTAAATCTTGAAAACCTAAGGCTGTTCTACGAAAAATCAAACGAAAACAACTAGGATATGAAAATTGCTGTTTTCCCAGGATCTTTTGATCCTATTACTTTGGGACATTACGATATTATAGAAAGAGCGGCACCGCTATTTGATAAGTTAATTATTGCCATTGGGCAGAATTCTCAGAAGAAATATATGTTTCCTCTTGAAAAAAGGATGGAATTTATTCAAAACTCTGTGGCAGAATTCCCCAATGTAGAAGTAGATTCATTTGAAGGATTAACAGTAGATTACTGTTTTGAAAAAAATGCCCAGTACATTCTAAGAGGTTTAAGAAATCCTGCTGATTTTGAATTTGAAAAAGCAATCGCTCATACCAACAGGACATTAGCTCACAAAAAACTGGAAACCGTATTTTTATTAACTTCATCCGGTAAATCTTTTATCAGCAGTAGCATTGTAAGAGAAATCATCACCCACGGAGGAGAATACGAACTGATGGTTCCCGATTCCGTGAGAGTGAAGAGATAAAACATAGGTAACTGGCAATGAGTAATAAGTAATTTTGATAGTATGGATTTTAAAAACTTTTCTATTGCTATCATTAGAACACTTTCTTCATTACCCTATTCTGATGGACCTTTCAATAATAAGGAAACAGATCATCCGATCAGCTACTTCTGTAGCAGCAAATTACAGAGCTGTTTCAAGAGCAAGATCTGAAAAAGAAAAATTTGCTAAAATATGTATTGTTGTTAAAGAAATTGATGAAACTCAGCTTTGGCTTGAGATCATTGAAGAATTAGAATATGTAAATCCTGAAAAAATTCTATATTTAAAAACAGAATGTGAAGAATTAGTAAAAGTCATGACCAAATATAAGTTCAAACTATCACGAATTTAAATGGCATAATTTTTATTACTCATTGCTCATTACTTATTATTTATCACTTATAACTATATGCACGAACAGTTCAATTTCGCCATAGAAGTACTTGGAACCATTGCCTTTTCCATGTCAGGAAGTTTTGCAGCGATGCAAAAACGGCTTGATCCGTTTGGAGTACTTATTATTGCCTTTGTTACTTCTGTAGGTGGAGGAACGGTGAGGGATCTCCTGCTGGACATTCCTGTATTCTGGATGCATGATCTTCTCATGTGTGCATTGATCCTCATTACCAGCATATTTTCAATGGTCTTCAAATCTCTTGAAAAGAATTTTAAAGTAACCCTGTTTATCTTTGATAGTTTCGGATTGGGGTTATTTACCATTATTGGGATTCAAAAAGGGCTAAACGTAGGGATTCATCCTTTGATCTGTATCGGACTGGGAACCATTACCGGCTGTTTTGGTGGGATTATCCGGGATATCTTACTGAACAGAATTCCTTTAATTTTCAGAAAAGAGATCTATGCAACCGCCTGTATTGTAGGAGGGGCAGCATTTTTACTGATGACAAAATATACTCCGCTATCCTATACTTTTATACAGATCTTTACTATTTTACTGATCGTTGCCATCAGAACCTTTGCCGTAAAATATCACTGGCAGATGCCTAAGTTTTATGGCTATGACCATAATTCGGAAATGTAATTTTCTATAGGGTTCTGTTCACTACAAAAATTGGAAACATAACTTTTACGACGATGGTCTCCGGGACAAATTCAAAAAACGGGATCCTTTACTCTTTGTAAAAGAAAATATTTATCCTACAAATCCTTTTTCAGGTAAGAAACTTGACCTCCACTTGTTATAAGTACAAAAAGAAAGTCCTGAAAAAATCAGGACCTTGTCTATAATGTATAAGAGAAAATCAATTAGTAGAACTTCCCTCTTTGTCTCATATTAGGATTATGCATATGCTTTTGCATCGTAGGCATTTTCAACTGATCTTTCATCATTTTGATCTGATCTGTCATCATTCCTGCCGTATCTAATCTTTTTGCTTCTTCCAACAATTTCTGACCTTCCTGCTTTCTTCCTTTAGAGATAGCCGATGCAGCAAGATTTAAAGTAGCCATAGCTCTGTCATGCTTCATATTTAAACCATACTCCAATGCTTTTTTCATCAAAGGTTCTACTTTGGTAGGATGATCCTGAGCTTGCGTTAATCCCAGTAAATAGTGGAAATATCCATATTGGGTTTTGTGAAGCTGTGACTGATAGTTGGTAATCTTAGTTAGCCATTCTGCAGCTTTTTCCATATTCTGCTTTCTCAGTTGCCAGAAAGCCAAAAGGATATATTCATTTTTAAAGAAAAGAAGGATCGGAAATGCTGCAAGAAGAAAAACAACAATCCCCCAGCCCAGATTTCTTGTAAAAAACATCATATAAACTCCCGTAAGGATAAGAAGAGCTGCTATTACAATTTTTATGTATTTATTCATTATTAAATTTTAGAAGTGCAAAGATAATAAATTTAAGGTTTAGAGTTTAAGGTTTACAGTCCAAAAAAGTCAATTATGAATTGTCAATATGCTTAGTCTGTCTATTTTTATGTAAGCTAAAGACATTCACTATTCATTTGCAGAGCAAAAACTGACTATTGATGTTTACCCCTTCTCTTCAGTCTTTATTTTTTCAAACGTCTGGAAGCAGAAATCATAAGCGTTTTTCTCATCTTTCTCATGACAGATTTCATTGGTCTTTTTCCAGATCTTCCCATCAATTTTTGGGAAAAATGTATCAGCCTTCAGATCAGCTTTTACTAAGGTTACCTCAAGTTTATCTACCACATCCATCGTCTGCTCATAGATATTGCCACCACCAATAATAAAAACTTCTTCATCTATTTTTTTTGCAAACTTCACCGCTTCTTTAAGGCTGCCTACAATAAGAATTCCTTCTTCAAACCAATCTTTCTTTCTTGAAACAACAATGTTGGTACGGTTAGGAAGAGGCTTCCCGATACTTTCATACGTTTTTCTCCCCATAATAATCGGATGCCCCGAAGTAAGATCTTTAAAATGTTTTAAATCTTTGGGAAGATGCCAAAGTAACTGGTTTTCAAAACCAATTTCATTTTTCTCTCCCATTGCCACCACTATTGTTGTCATTCAAATAATTTTCTACAAAATTAGCACATAATTTGTATATTTGATTAGCACAAAAAATTAAAAAAAAATAAACTATGAAAAATAAAGGATGTCTGGGCGCCGGAACAATTGGTATTGCCCTCCTTGTTATTGTTGCAATTCTATTCTTTTGGGGAAAAAGCGGATATAATAACTTCGTGACCAAAGAACAGACTGTGAACACAAAATGGTCTAATATAGAGACCGTATATCAGAAAAGAGCCAATCTTATCCCGAACCTGGAAAGAACAGTTAAGTCTTATTCAAAATTTGAACAGGAAACTTTAACACAAGTGGTTGAGGCACGTTCCAAAGCAACTTCTATTAATGTTGACCCTACGAATATGACAGATGCTGACATTGCTAAATTCCAGGCTGCACAAGGAGAATTGTCCGGAGCTTTAAGCCGATTGATGGCCGTTGTGGAGTCTTATCCAAATCTAAAAGCAGACCAGCAGTATATCAACTTCCAAAGAGAATATACCGCTATTGAGAACAGTATCAGAACAGAAACTGTATATTACAATGAGGCTGCGCAGGATTACAATACCTCCATCAAAACTTTCCCCAATAATATTTTGGCGAATTTTACCAACTTTAAAGAAAAACCTTATTTCAAAGCTGAAGCAGGAGCTCAAAAGGCACCTGAGGTATTCAAATAATGAGTAATTTCCTTACAAATCAACAGATCGCTTCCCTTGTGGAAGCGATTCAGTCAGCGGAAGATCATTCTACAGGCGAGATCAGGGTGCATATCGATTCCAATACGGAAGAACGAAATGCAAAAACTGCATTTGAAGTATTCAAAGAGCTTTGTATGGATAAAACAGCGGATAGAAACGCCGTGCTTTTTCATATTAATTTCGAACAAAAATATCTGACCATCATTGGAGATATCGGGATACATGAAAAAGTACAGCAATCTTACTGGGATCATTTGCATGACTATGTGACCTCTGAATTTGCCAAAGGAAATTATCACCAGGCACTAAAAAGTGCCATCCTGGAAACAGGTCTTGAACTCAAAAAATATTTTCCTGTGAAAGGAGAAAACCCAAACCAACTCCCGAATGAAATTACGTTCTCTTAAAATAGTATTTTCATTTTTATTGATCTGCTTGTACAGTTTTGTATCAGCACAATATACTGTTCCTGAAAAGCCGGCAGTGCTATATCCGGTTTTTGATGAAGCCGGACTGCTTTCTCAGCAGGAAAAGGATGAGCTTAATAATAAGCTGATCAAATTTGCAGATTCAACCTCAACGGAAATTGAAGTCGTAATCATCAAGTCTACGAAAGGAGAAGATGTGAACTTTCTGGCCACCATGTTTGGTCAGAAATGGAAGATCGGAAAAAAAGGAGTAGATAATGGAGTTGTTTTCCTGGTTGCTACAGAAGACAGAACAATGTCTATCCAGCAGGGAAGAGCTGTAGAGCAATATCTCACAGCTTCGGTAGCAGGACAGATTCTGGATTATATTGTGACCCCTAATTTCCGGAAAGGACTTTGGTATGAGGGTATCAATCGCGGTACCTCAGCCATTATGGAAGCTGTTCAGGGGAAATTTAAACCTGAAGAAACCACAGCCCCTTCCGGTAATGGAAGCGCATTTAAAGTACTGCTCATTGCTTTTGTCATTTTCATCATTATAGCCATTCTTTTTGGCAACAGAGGTGGTGGTCCCGGCAGAGGGAACAACGATGACGATGATGATGTCATTATCACAAGAAGAGGACGCAGAAACTATCCTGGTGGATTCTTCCCATTCCCTGGAAGTTTTGGTGGCGGAGGCTTCGGTGGTGGAAGTTCCGGCGGTGGTGGCGGCGGCTTTGGAGGCTTCGGCGGTGGCGGAAGTTTTGGAGGCGGCGGTGCATCCGGCGGATGGTAATCCTTTAACACAGAAACAATACATAGAAACAGATCAGGCCAGTATGGCCTGATTTTTTTATTTAAAAACTCAAAATACTATTGTTTTTTTGCTTTTTCTCAATAGTAAATTGCCTTTTCCATATTAAAAAATTAATAAATCAAACCAAAACCTACCTTTTATTCATTATTTTTTTACTATATTTACTGAAAACAGGATTATGAAGAAGACGCTGGTAGTATTTGCTCACCCTTATCTGGAGCACTCTAATTCGAATGTAGAGCTCATCAATTTCTACGTTCGCCACCAGCATTATACCTTACGAGATCTTTATGAAGAATATCCCGATTTTCATATCGCCGCCTTCAGAGAGAGAAAACGTCTTGCCAATTATGACCGCTTTGTCTTCCAGTTCCCACTGATATGGTTTGGAATGCCTCCATTATTAAGATTGTGGATCGATGAAGTTTTCGATAGAGATTGGCTTCAGCCAGGAAAAAATAATCCTTTAGAAAATAAAGAAGTTTATATCCTGATCACTACCGGAGGAAAGGAAAGATCTTTCAGCAAAACAGGAACGTATGAATACACCGTTGATGAACTGATCAGCGGACTGATCGTTTCTTTAAAGGTTTTCAAAGCAGATATCAAACATATTAAGATTGTTTACGAAGCCAATAAGCTTTCAAAAAAAGAAATCATTTTACATAAAAAAGAATTTACAGAACTTCTCAACCAATAGAATATGGAATCCAGTTTAGCAATGAACACATTACTTTTCCTAGGTGTAGCTATTATCATGGTTCCACTGGCCCGAAAATTTGGCCTAAGTTCTGTGATCGGTTATATTTTAGGGGGGATCATCATTGGTCCTTATGTTCTCAGGCTTACAGGAAATAATGTAAACGATATTATGCACGCCAGTGAGTTTGGGGTGATCATGCTCTTATTTCTGGTAGGACTTGAGCTGGAACCGCGAAAATTTTGGGATATGCGTAAGAAAATCATGGGCCTGGGCCTCACGCAAATGGTCCTTACGATTTCTTTACTTTTTGTGATATTCATCAGTGTGGGTTGGAGAGTAGATAAGGCCGTGGCCGTGGCCATGTGTTTTGCTCTTTCTTCTACAGCAATTGTACTGCAGACTTTACAGGAAAAAAACAGTTTTAAAACAACAGCAGGAGAAGCTTCATTCTCTACGTTGCTATTTCAGGATATTTCAGTAATTCCTATTCTGGCTATACTTCCCATCATTGCCAACTACAAAGCTAAACATCATGATAATGAAATTCAGATTCTGATTCAAAAACTTCCGGAGTGGCTTCAGGCCGGAACAGTAATTATAGGGGTAGCTCTGTTGATTTTATTAGGAAGGTATGTATTTGTTCCTTTTTTACGCTATGTTTCAAAATCAGGAATGACAGAACTCTTAACTGCCTCTTCCCTATTTTTAGTGATTGGTGTTTCTGAGCTGATGATCGTTATTGGTCTTTCTCCCGCATTGGGTGCCTTTCTTGCCGGAGTAATGCTGGCCAACAGTGAATTCCGTCATGAGCTTGAAGCACAGATCAATCCTTTTAAAGGTCTTTTATTGGCTGTATTTTTTGTGAGCGTAGGCTCTACCATCAATTTTAATATTATCCAGCAGGATCCTTTATTTATATTTAGTACCGTTTTTGCAGTGGTAACGGTAAAATTTATTGTCTTATACGCTATCGGGAAGTTTTTCAGGATAGATACTCCACAAAGCCTTTTCTACGCATTTGCGCTTTCCCAGGTGGGAGAATTTGCCTTTGTCCTGATCAATTATGCTTCGGACCTTTATCTGTTGAGCCCCGAACTGAATGCACAATTAATGGCTGTTACAGCAATTACCATGTGCATCACTCCTATCCTTCTTATTGTAAATGATAAGTTTATTACCCCAAAATTCATTAAAGAAATTCCTGAGGAGGAACATGATTTCAATATTCTGGACAGTGATGTGAGTCAAAAGAAAATTATTATTGTAGGTTTCGGACATTTTGGAAGTACCGTAGGACGTCTTTTAAAGGCAAACAAAATGTCAGCAACAGTTCTGGACAGAGATTCAGACCGTGTAAAGCTGCTGAGAAGCTATGGTTTTAAAGTATATTACGGTGATGCTACCAGAATCCCAATTTTAAGGGCAGCAGGTATTGAAGACGCCGAAATTCTGATCTTATGTCTGGATGATCCCGATGACAATAAATTCATTGCCGAACTTGTCCGTGAACATTATCCGGGGGTGAAGATTTTTGTAAGAGCAAAAAACAGAATTGATGCTTATAATTACCTGAATAACGGAATCAATCATATTTATCGGGAAACATTAGGTACCGCGGTAGATATGGCTGTAGATGTACTTCATGAAGCAGGGATGAGAAAATATGCCGCCAGACGTCTTGGCCAAAGATTTATGGCTATTGATAAGGCTTCTATAAGAAAACTGGCAAGGGCAAAGGATGATGACGATATAGCATTATTTACGACAAAAGAAATCCTCCAGCGAGAGGAGGAATTATTAGCTTATGATAATCTTAATTTTGATAATAAAAATTGGGAAGGATCCTCATCTGCTGATGAAGAAGATGAGGAAGAATCCCAGGATTAATTTATTGAATATTTACACTTCCGCCACTACTTTCTTCTTTAGTAACATTTTTAAGTTCTCCTTTTTTAGTAATATCTACACTTCCACCTGATGAAGCACTTGCTTTTACACTCGTAACAGCACTAATCTGAACGCTTGCCCCACTTGAAGCCTCAGCCTCTACATTATCTGCAATAACGCTTCTTGCCGATATGCTGCTTCCTGAAGAAGAATTGATATCCGCATGTTTAGCCTTACCTGAAATTTCAATACTGGATCCTGATGAAGATTCTATATCAAGGTTGACAGCCCAGATTTTTCCACTGAAATTACTGCTGCTACCTGCTGTAATCTCAAAATCATTAGCTTCCAGATCCCCGGAAACACTTCCTGCACTGGATATCTCAATATCTGTTTTTTCCTGAGTAAATTTATCCTTTACCGTTATTTTTGCGGCTGATCCTGCAATCAGTTTTGTAAAGTCTTTGGTATAAATTTTTGCAGTCACCTTATTGATATTCATCACTCTGATCCCCGGCTTATAATGAATATGAAGCTTTCCTCCTTCATTGTCCACAAGAATCTCATTAATGATACTTTGAGGAGCCGAAATAACAACTTTCTCTGTTTCAGATTTTATTACCTCAGCATCAATCGCCTGAGAAACCTGAATTTCATCAAAATCACCATTAAATTCCTTTTGCTGTACCGGTCCGCTATCTTTATTGATCACCTTATCTACCCAATCACCTTTTTCTCTGTTTTTTTTCTCATGTCTTTCATTACATGAGGCCAATACCACTAAGGCAGAAAAAATAAAAAGAGTCCTTTTTTTCATGTTTATTTATTTTATAGATTATTACTTTGATCGTATTATTTAACAACAACTAAATTATGAAAAATATTACATCTTCTTCAAAAATCCTGTTATTGCTCATCACTAAATGATGAATGACTAAGTTTATTTTACCAATTATTTAATTTTATTTTATTTAAAAAGGCTGTTAAACTCTTCAATAAAAACACAAAATATCAGACACTTGAGTGGTATTTAAGTCGCATGCATAGAGCATACATAAGTACACCATTTTTTTTCGAAAATCTTTGATTTTCTTCTTGTGTCAACTTTTTATATAACATCATTTTAAAATAATTAAAGTGTTTAAAATAAAAGCTTTTCTGACATTTATGGATAAAATATATCCAACATTCCTGTGAGGTAAAAAGTGAAGTCAGCTTTGAAAATATCTATACCGTCTTTTCACTAAATACATTTAAGCAAAATACATTCTATGATGCAAGTTTTTAATATCTTTATACTTTAATAACAACTATTTTATGAAGAATATTTCATCGGTATTATTAATTTCTGCTTTGGCGTTTAATCAATCTTGTACCACAATGAAACCAACTGATACTCAGCAGGAACTTCCTGCACCGGATCCCTCTTTATCTTCCAATCCTTTCATGAAGAAAAGTAAACTTCAATATGAAGCTCCGGAATTTGATAAAATTAAAAATGAACATTTTAAACCTGCTTTTGATTTTGGGTTAAAACAGCATGAAGCTGAAATTGTAAAAATTGCAAATAATCCAGCTGCTGCTACTTTCGAAAATACTATTGTAGCATTGGAAAAAAGTGGTGAAGTCCTGAGAAGGGCACAAATTGTTTTTTCAAATCTTACCAGTGCCAATACCAATCCTACACTACAAGCCCTGGATGAGGAATATGCTCCTATCTTTGCTGCGCATTCCGACAAAATGTACCTGAATGAAAATCTTTATAAAAGAATAAAATCCATCAAAGAAGAGGGTCTGGATTCTGAAAGTAAAAGACTTGTACAATATTATAAACAAAATTTTGAGATTGCAGGGGCTAACCTTTCTGCAGCGGATAAAGAGAAATTAAAGCAATTCAATCAGGAGCTGGCTTCTCTTTCCACTCAATATGCCAATAAATTGCTGGAAGCAAGAAAGCAAGGGGGTGTCTTCTTTTCTGACGCAAAAGAACTGGATGGACTTTCTGCGGATGAAATTGCTGCAGCAGCAGCCGATGCCAAAACTGCAGGCCAGCCCGGAAAATACCTTTTGGCTTTACAGAATACTACACAGCAACCTCTTCTACAAAACTTAAAAAACAGAGCTACCAGAGAAAAACTGTTTAAGGCTTCATGGACAAGAGCAGAAAAGGGTGATGCCAACGATACCAGAGAAACCATTGAAAAACTGGCTAAACTCAGACTTAAAAAAGCTCAGATTTTAGGTAAAAAGAATTACGCTGAATGGAAACTTCAGGATCAGATGGCAAAAACTCCGGAAGCAGCTACCAAGCTGATGAATCAGGTGGCCACTCCTGCCGTGGAAACAGCCAGACAGGAAGCCAAGGATATCCAGGATCTTATCGATCAGCAGAAAGGAGGTTTCAAAGTAGAACCATGGGACTGGACTTTCTATGCAGAACAGGTAAGAAAAGCGAAATTTGACCTTGATGAAAGTGAAATAAAACCTTATTTCGAAATCACAACAGTTCTGGAAAAGGGAGTTTTCTTTGCGGCTGAAAAATTCTATGGACTGACATTTAAAAAGAGAACTGACCTTCCTGTTTATCATCCTGATGTAGTTACTTATGAAGTTTTTGATCATGATGGAAAATCTATTGCGATCTACTATCTGGATTTCTATACAAGAGATTCTAAAAATGGAGGGGCATGGATGAGCAACTTTGTAGAGCAGTCTTATCTGATGGGAACAAAACCAGTGATTGTAAACTGCTATAATTATCAGAAACCAGCTCCTGGAAAACCATCATTAATTAGCTATGATGATGTTTCCACTATTTTCCATGAATTTGGTCACTCTATCCACGGGATGTTTGCAAGTCAGAAATATCCTTCTCTTTCAGGAACCAATGTACCGAGAGATTTTGTAGAGTTCCCTTCACAAATTAACGAACACTGGGCATTAGATCCGGTTGTCTTAAAAAATTATGCCGTTCATTTTGAAACAAAACAGCCTATTCCACAGGCTTTGGTAGAAAAGATTAAAAAAGCTTCTACCTTCAACCAGGGGTATATGACCACAGAATTGGTTTCTGCTGCGGCGTTGGATATGGACTGGCATTCTGTAACCAATGACAGCCAGCTGATCCCTGTTTTGGATTTTGAAAAACAGTCCTTAACTAATCATGGATTTACGTTATCAACCGTTCCTCCAAGATACCATACTCCTTATTTCGCTCACATTTGGGGCGGTGGCTACTCAGCAGGATATTATGCTTATTTATGGTCTGAAACATTAGATAATGATGCATGGGAATGGATTAAAAATAATGGCGGATTAACCAGAGAAAATGGTGACCGCTTCAGAAAATATATTCTTTCTGTAGGAAATTCTGTAGATCTTAACCAGGCATTCAGAGATTTCACAGGACATGATCCGGATATCAAACCTTTATTAAGAAACAGAGGGTTTATTAAATAAAACAATCAGACGTATTCTTTAGGAATGCGTCTTTTTTTATGTTTTGCACAATCACTTATTTATTCATCTTTTTTAACGGACTAAGCCTGTTTCTATTGATATTTATTATTTTTGTGGCTCAAATTTAAAACCAGATATATGGATTGTCCCTGTTGCTCAGGAAAAACCTATGAAGAATGCTGTAAGCCTTATCATACCGGAGAAAAACATGCTCCCACTGCAGAAGCATTGATGCGTTCCCGATTTTCGGCATTCGCTATTCCGAATGGTGAATATCTAATGGAAACCACTCTTCCCGGAAAAAGGAAATACCACAATACCCGCGATCTTCAGGAATGGGGAGAAATCAACCAATGGACCCGACTGGAAATTATCCGGACACCCGCTTTAAATCAGGTAGAATTTAAAGCCTACTATACCGATGAGGATGGACATCCACAAATTCACCATGAATTTTCCATGTTCCAAAAAATGCATGAACGTTGGTATTATGTTTCTGGTGAATTTTTAAATTCATGATATGAAAAAGAATATTATATACACTCTGCTATTTCTGCTTTGCAGCTTTAGCTTTTCCAATGCCCAGACTGCTGATGACAAAAAGCAGATTACTTTAGCTGTTACGGATATTTTAAATGGTTTTCAGACTAAAAACGGAGACCTTATGAACCAATATATCAATCCCACTTATGGAGTTGGTGTTCTTTTTAAAAGCAGTGGTGATCTGGGATTTGTTTTAAATGAAGATGTAAATTTCAGTATGCCATTAGGGTACATTCAAAAGGCATGGAACATTAAAAATCAATTTCCGATTCAGTTTGAAGCAGCACCTGCCTATGATTCGGGAAATAAAAAATGGAAAAAAGAAGGCTTATCTGTTCAGTTCAACTCTAATGCGGTCAATGACTATGCAGACAAATTCCTGGAACAGTATTCTATAAAGGATCAGGAAATTTTTAAAATTAATACTGATCCTAAAAATGTAGTTTGTGTAACACTTGCTGAAAATACTAAAGAAAAGGCTCCTATCAATGGATTGAGATTTTTCATGACCAAAATAGATACCAAGTGGTTCCTGACGCTTATTGACGTTACGGAATATGACGCCGAATAGATAAGATAATAGGTGGAGTAATTAATGCGCAAACCATCCCGTCAAGTCTGAGATTTGCCACCCGGTGGAGAGAGAATGGGCCAGCCATTTTATTCATTCTTAATCTTATAATAAAAATAAACCACAGTTGAGTTCTGTGGTTTATTTTTTTATCTCGATACCAATTCTTACCCAGAATCTCTTTTTCAAAAACTTCAGGAAAAACGGATACGGGAATTATCTGCAAAGCATTTTATGATGATCATATTCATCTTCGGAAGAAAATATAATCACTGATCATATGAGTATGACAAAAAAAATGTCCGAAAAAATCGGACATTTATATTATGTTTTAGTGAGCTTCAGTTCCGTCAATTCCATGAGCATGGCCATGTGACAATTCTTCTTCTGTTGCCGGACGTGTATTTAAAATTTCCACCTGGAAATCTAAAATTTTACCTGCCATTGGGTGGTTAAGATCAGCCACTACAACTTCCGGTGTTACTTCTACTACAAATGCCTGGAAATTATTTCCCTGATTATCAGATAGAGGTAAAATAGCTCCTACAGGTGGAGTTCCTGATTCTTTAAACATCTCAATAGGTAATTGAGCAATAGCATCCGGTTGTTTTTCACCATAAGCATCTTCAGGCTGGATTGTAAAAGCAGCTTTATCACCAGCTTTCAAACCAAGGATATTTTCTTCAAATTTTGGAATCATCATTCCCACACCATACAAAAATGTAAGTGGATTTTCTGGTGCTGTTTCTTCTACAAGAATCTTACTTCCATCCTCTTCGATCGTGTGAAGTATGTAACTTACAGCTACAACATGGTTGTTTTCAATTGTCATATTTTTCCTTTTTTTCGTGTATCTTATTCACGATTAATAATACAAATATACTATTTTTGAAATGATTGCTTAGAGGAAAAGAGCTAAAAGGAGAATCTTACAGCAATATCCTGGCTTCTACTTTCCACTCTTCGTTTCGTCTCTTTTTTTCTGTCTCAGCATAAAGAGATACAAACTTTCAACTTTTGTTCTTGCCCACGGAGTCTTCCGTAAAAACTTCAGTGAAGAAGTGATACTCGGATTATCCGTAAAACATTTTATATTGATTTGTTTTCCCAATTCCTCAAAACCCTGATAGTATTCTACCAGTTCTTCAAGGATAGCATCAAGCCTTTTTCCGTGTAAAGGATCTTTTGATTTTTCTTCCATAACGCAGTAAAATTAAAATATTTTATCAGACTTACCGACTAAAATTGTTTAAACTCTTAATCTTTAGTATTTTTGATGAGGCTATTTCTTACCCATAAAAAATTATTCGTTACAAAAAGATATGAGCAAAAATAACGAAGCGAACAGGAAAAAAAATAAAAAGAAAATTGATCAGAAAAAACGTAAAATACAAAATGCTGAAGCAGAAAGGAAAGCACGTTTAAAACAAATTCATGAAGATTTTCAGGCAAAAGAAACCGATCATAATCTATAGAATCCGTTCATTACCAAACCTAATGGGGTTTAAATATTGTTCTGTATTTTAATAGTTCACATACAGATTTTAGTTCAATCAATTTGAATTATTCCATTTCATATTTCCTTTAAACAATGATAAACTTTTTATGAAAATTCTGCATACCGCCGACTGGCATTTAGGAAAACGACTGGACCGCTTTTCCCGTCTGGAAGAGCAAATTCTGGTCATGGAAGAGATTATTGGCATTGCTGATGAAGAAAACATTGATCTTGTCATTGTTGCGGGTGACCTTTTTGATAATTTTAATCCGGGAGTAGAAGCTACTGAGCTATTGTATAAAACCCTGAAACGTTTATCTCAAAATGGTAAACGTCCTGTGATTGCTATTTCCGGAAACCATGACTCTCCCAACCTCATCGATGCTCCCGATCCTTTAGCCAGAGAATGTGGAATTATTCTGATAGGCCATCCCAAAGCAGAAGTTATTCCTTTTGAAACCGAACATTTTAAAATTCTGAATTCAAGAGAAGGTTTTATCGAATTGGCTATTCAAAATATAAATTTTCCTGTAAGAGTTCTTCATACACCTTATGCCAATGAGATCCGTTTAAAAGAATATTTTGGTGAAAATAAAGAAGAAGAAATCAATAAAGTGCTTTCACAGATGTGGAAAAATCTTGCTGACGAATTTTGTGATGAGCAGGGAATTAACCTTCTGACCGCTCATTTGTATATGAATAAAAGAGGTGCTGAAATTCTGGAGGAACCAGAAGGTGAAAAGCCCATTAAAATTGGCAATGCAGATCTGATCTATTCGGATGCCATTCCTGAGCAGATTCAATATACGGCTTTAGGACATTTGCATAGTTTTCAGAATATAGGAACATCAGAAAAACCAGTTGTATACTCTTCTTCCCCTTTATGTTATAGTTTTAGTGAGGCAGGACAAACAAAATATGTTTCCATTATGGAAGCGTTTCCGGGAAAAAATATTTCTTTTGAAAAGAAGGCGCTGAAAAATGGAAGGACATTGGTAAGGAAATCTTTTACCTCTGTGGAAGATACCGTTCGGTGGCTGAATGAAAACCCGAATACTTTTATTGAACTGACTTTGGAAAGTGAAACCTTCCTAACAGCTGATGAAAGAAAGATGATCTACCAGTCTCATTCCGGTATCGTTCATCTTATTCCAAAAATCAAAAACAGTGAAATGACCGGAAAAGAGCACTATGAAATCAATTTAAATCAAGATATAGGAATATTGTTCAAAGATTATTTTAAATCCAAAAATGGAGGACAGGAAGCCAATGAAGAGCTTATGGATTTGTTTAACGAAATTTTAAATGCCTAAATTATGATTCCCATTCAACTCACACTTGAAGGTTTATACTCTTACCAGGAGCGTCAGACTATAGACTTTAAAAATCTCACTGATGCAGGGCTGTTTGGGATTTTCGGTGCTGTAGGGTCCGGTAAATCATCGGTTCTTGAAGCTATTTCATTTGCTTTATATGGTGAAACCGAGCGTCTGAATATGCGTGATAAAAGGGCTTATAATATGATGAACTTAAAGTCAAACAGTTCTTATATAGAATTTGATTTTATCAATTATGAGAATAAGCTGTTTCGTGCGACAAGAGATTTCAGGCGTAATTCTAAAAAATTTGAAGATGTAAAGCCTTATTCTGTCACTTTTTACGAGAATATTGACAACAAATGGATTCCATTAGATCATTCTAATGCAGAAACTATCATTGGTTTAAGCTACGCCAATTTTAAACGCACCATTATTATTCCGCAGGGACAGTTTAAGGAATTCCTTGAATTAGGGGCTGCGGACAGAACCAATATGATGAAGGAGATTTTTAATCTTCAAAAATTTGA
This sequence comes from Chryseobacterium rhizosphaerae, assembly GCF_003385455.1. Lineage (GTDB taxonomy): Bacteria > Bacteroidota > Bacteroidia > Flavobacteriales > Weeksellaceae > Chryseobacterium > Chryseobacterium rhizosphaerae. Next base: position 173,068 of record NZ_QNUF01000008.1, read on the forward strand.
CCTTCAAAACAATGTTTCTTCACTCAATGTAAAAAACAGGTCTGAGCTGGACCAGCTTGAAGGTCAGCTAAAAGGTTTTGAGGAAATCAATGAAGAGAATATTCAGCTTCAAAAAGGGATTTTAACGGAAGAACAAAAAAAACTGGGTGAATCAAATGAAAAATTTGAGAAAATCTCCCATACATATCAGCAGCTAAAAAACTTAAAAACGGATTTTGAAAGTTTAAAACTGAATACGGTAAAATTCACAGAGCTCTCTGAGCAGAAACCTGAAATAGATGCTCTGGAAGTACAGACCAATTTATATGACCGTGTTTTCAGGCTTTTTAATCCATTGATCACTGAGAGCAATAAGCTTTCCAAAGAATTGGCAGCCAAACAAAACGAAAAAGAGCTGCAGCATAAAACTTTACAGGAAACCGAAAAAGCTTTTAATATTATAAAAGATCAGCTTATTGTACTGGAGCCTAAGTTTCAGGCATTGGAACAATCCCGGATACAGGAAAATGACCTTAGTCTGATCATACAGCTCTTCACCTACTCCAGAGAAATCGAAGAGCTGAATAAAAGGACCCAAAATGGAGCTGAAAAAGTAAAAGAAGCAGGCATGAGCCAGGAAAATATTCAAAAAAAGATTGATGAATTTTCCAAGCATCTTAAGGCCCTCAAGGATCAGAAACTTGATTCGGCACTGCTTTCTGAAGTGGGCAATTGGTTTATTCACCGGAAAAATTTAAAAAAATCACAGCAGGAGCAAGCTGAAAAGATTGAGAGACATCAAAAGCAGATTGGGGAAATTACGGAAGAGTTAAAACCTTTTGCCTATCATGAAAATTTTAAAGAAGATTTCAAATCCAGGAAAGAGGCATTAGAAATAAAGAAGAAGGAACTTTCTCAAAAACTGGATCATCTTAAGATCCAAAAAGAACTTTCCCGTTTTGCCAATGAACTTCATGATGGTGAAAACTGTCCTCTTTGTGGTTCTAAAGAGCATCCTCATATTGTAGAAATTCAGGATGTAAATACTGAGCTTCAGGAAATTCAGGACCGCATTACTGCTATCGATCAGGAAGTCCTGAAAAATCAAAGGATAGAAGCTGAAATTGAGAAAATCCTGGATCGTAAAAAGATTTTTGAAGAACAGCTTCTTTCCGAGCAGAAAGCATTGCTTCAGATTCAAAGGGATATTGAAGTTCATACCCAACAATTCCATTGGAAACCATTCTCTCCGGATCAGGAAGATGAATTTGAGAAAAAACGGGCCGATTCTTTTGCCTTAGAAAAAACAATTGAAGAAGCTGACAGAAATATAGCCCTGGAGCGGGAAGCTCTGGAAAAGGCAACACAACTTTTGGAGAAATATAAAGTTCTGCTAAACGATTTAAAGGACAAGGAGCTCAGCAAACAGGAACAGGTCAATGTCAGCTGTTCTCATCTTAAAATTCTTGATTGGAACCTGTATACCCACAAAAGGATGGATGAGGTTGAAGAAGCCTATCAGAAGTTAGTTGTATCCAACAAAGAAACGGAAGAAAATTATCAGAAAGCCATCCAGCAGGAAAAGATACTGATTCCAAAACTGGCTGAACAAAAAACCATTGTCAATCAGTCTGAAAAGCAAATGGCAGCACTTGAAAAGGAAATTTCTGAAAATAAAGCCAGTATTGCACATGGCTTGGCAGAGCAAAATTTCACTGAGTTTAAAGAGGTCGAAAATATTTTACTGCTGGAAATCAATATTGAGCACAACAGAAATCAAATTCAGAAATTTAAAATTGATTTTGAAACTTTAAAGAAATTTATTGAAGAGCTGGAATTAAAGCTTAAAGATCTTTCGTTTAACGATGAACAGTTCTCTCTGACTGAAAAATTGTTCAATGAGGCTCAGGCCGAGCAGAAACAGATCAGTGATTCTGTGGTAACAAAGACAGCTGAAATAGAGCGGCTGGAAAAAGAATATGTAAAGAAAGAAGAACTTCTGAAAAAACTTACAAAGCTTCAAAAACGTTCTGAAAATCTAAAAGTCATGATCAACCTGTTCAAGGGAGCCGGTTTTGTACAGTATGTCTCTTCTATTTATTTAAGACAGCTTTGTGATCATGCCAATCTGCGTTTTCATCGGATGACAAGAAATCAGCTGAGTCTGCAGCTTAATGAAAATAATGATTTTGAGATCATAGATTATCTCAACGAAGGTAGAAGCAGAAGTGTAAAAACACTTTCAGGCGGACAAGCATTCCAGGTTTCATTAAGCCTTGCATTGGCTTTAGCGGAGAGTGTTCAGGCGAACGCTCAGGCAGATAAAAATTTCTTTTTTATCGATGAAGGTTTTGGAACTCAGGATACTGAATCGGTAAATATTGTGTTTGAAACTCTTACCAACCTGATGAAAGAGAACAGGATTGTGGGAATTATATCTCACGTAGAAGAACTTAAAGAGAAGATTCCTACAGCACTCACTATTATCAAAGATGAGGAAAGAGGAAGCCTCATTGAAATTGTCTGACCCTATATTTGAGAACCACAAATCGAAGTTTCAACATAGTTAAAAGTCACAAAAGTATTTAAACACTTTTGTGACTTTATGGTTAAATTACAGGTTTTGTACCAATGGTTTTACTTCTTTCCCGAATAGTTCAATAGATTTCATTACCAGCTCATGAGCAGGATCTCCGATATCCATATGTCCGATAAACCTTGTGATTCCAAAAATCTCTTTCATATAAGCAATTTTATCGGCTACTTCGGAAGGACTGCCAATGAACAAGGCTCCTTCTTTGTTTCTTCCCCCATCGTACTGCATTTTAGTATAAGGAGCCCATCCTCTTGAGGCCCCTATCCTATCCATCTGAGATTTATAGGTGTGGAAATATTCGTCTACTACATTTTGATCATCACTCACAAAAGTATGGGAATGAACAGCAATCTGCATTTTGGATACATCATGTCCTGCTTTCTGGTATTCCTGCTTGTAAAACTCAATCAAATTTTTAAACTGGATTGGCATTCCTCCGATAATAGCTACCACCAAAGGCATTCCCAATTGAGCAGCACTCAATACGGATTGAGGAGTTCCTCCTACGGCTCTCCAGATCGAAAGTTTCCCATCATTTTTTGCCCTTGGATACACGGTCTGATTTTGCATCGGTGCCCGAAGTTTTCCTGACCAGGTAACATTTTCTTCTGAATTAATCTTTAATAACAACTCCAGTTTTTCATCAAAAAGCTCCTCATAGTCATTCAATGAATAACCATATAACGGGAATGATTCTATGAAGCTTCCACGGCCTACAAATATTTCTGCTCTTCCGTCTGAAATAAGATCTAAGGTTGAAAAATCTTCATAAACCTTTACCGGCTCTGAAGAACTTAACACAGTCACCCCGCTTGCCAATTTTATATTTTTTGTAATACTTGCTGCAGCTGCCAATACCATTTCAGGAGAAGAAACAGCATAATCCGGACGATGGTGTTCTCCCATGGCGAAGACATCGATTCCTACTTCATCCATCAATTTTACCTGTTCCAAAATTTCACGAATCTTAGTTCCTGCATCTCTATATTTTCCGGTGGACTGATCAAAAGCCAGGTCACCAAACATTCCTATTCCTAATTCCATATTGTTGATTTTATATACACAAAATTACAGGAATAAAAAGTCAAAAACATTGATGTTTGTTAAGAACGATACCCTCCATTTTTATAAAAAAACTAAATCAGGGTTCTTCATATAAACTTGCTATATTTGAGAGATAACTATAACTTAAAAATATGAAACATCTGATTTCACTATTCCTTCTTCTATTAGTCAACATATATTCATCGCAGCGTAAAACTGAAATTTATGTCATTGGGAATATCCATGACAGTGTTCCTAATTACCATCCTAAAATCCTGTTTGACATTCTTGAAAAAATAAAACCGGATATTACGCTTCATGAAGTTGACAGTAAGGGAATGAAAGAGTATGAGACTAGTAATACTTCTAAAGAGAATGAAATCACTGCAACGAATTTATATCTTAAAAAGCATCCCAACACATTAAGGTTTCCTTTTGATTTTGAAGGCAGAAATCAATACCGGAAAGATAAAGGAATGGTACCTACAGATAACCTGTCTGTAAAATTGATTGACAGTTTATATAAAGCCAAACAATTGTCATCTTCTGAAATAAAACGATATGAGGACTTTCTTACTACCACTAAAGAGTTAATGAAAATCGCTGAACTATCCCCGGAAAACTTCAACAATACAACAACGGATAAAATTTCTGAAAGAAGGCAGAATGCTCAGTATTCAGGATTAATACAAATCACAGATGAAAGACCGGAATTTGCAAACAGGTATGTTACAAAACCTAACGGTGAAAAAATAAGCTATAGAGATGGGTTTAAATTGATGTCCGGGTTCTGGGATCTTAGAAATCAAACAATGGCTAAAAATATTTACACGATAGCTGAGAAATATCCTCATAAAAAAATAGTGGTTTTAACAGGTTTTTTACATCGGTATTATATATTGAAAGAACTCAACAGACTGAATAAAGGGAGCTATGTTATCAAAGAATTTTATAATTAATATATCACATCTGCTATAAATAAAAATCCAGCCTATTTTAGGCTGGATTTTATTATTATTTTTTCAGGTACTGATCAAAATAATCTGTAATCTTCTGCATCAGGTGAACCCTGTCTTTTCCGATCACATTATGCGGATGTCCCGGATAAGTAAAATAATCCAACTGAACCCCGTTATCAACAGCAGATTTGATGAATTTTATAGAATGCTGCCATACTACGACGTCATCCTGCGCTCCGTGGATCATCAATAATTTTCCTTTAAGGTTCTGTACTTTATCTAAAAGATTAGCCGCAGCATATCCCTGTGGATTTTCCTGTGGTGTATCCATATATCTTTCTCCATACATAATTTCGTACATGCTCCAGTCGATCACCGGTCCTCCGGCAACTCCTACTTTAAAGACATCCGGCTTACGAAGCATAAAGCTCGTAGTCATAAACCCTCCAAAGCTCCAGCCATGGATTCCCATTTTTGTTCCATCCACATAGGGAAGGGATTTCAGGTAGTCTACTCCTTTCATCTGGTCATTCATTTCGGTAGTTCCCAGATTTCTGAATACAGCCTGCTCAAACTTCATTCCGCGGTTAGAAGAACCTCTACCATCCATGGTAAAGATGATATATCCATTCTGAGCCATATATTCATACCAAAGGTTTCCTGAAGCAGGGAAAGTATTTGTTATCAGCTGCAGGTGCGGACCATTGTACAGATAAACAATAGTAGGATACTTTTTATTAGGATCAAAATTTGTTGGAAGGATGATCTTTCCGTATAAAGGTGTTCCGTCATCAGCTTTCAATTCTACATTTTTAATTTCAGGTCTCTGATAATTTTTCAATGTATTTTCTGCTGTAAAAATATTCGTAGACTTTAAGTTATTGGTATTAATAATATTTCCAACTCTTGGAGAATTGGCATTACTATAGACATCATACAGATAATTTCCGTCGCTGCTCAATACACCGGCATGCATTCCTTCTGCATCATCCAGTCGCTGCATTTTGAAGTTGGTCCAATTGATCTTATACAAATGTCTTTCCAGAGGAGTTTCTTTTGTTGACGTAAAATAAATCTCTTTCTTCTTTTCATTAAACCCTAAAATATCGGTTACCAGCCAGTCTCCTTTTGTAATCTGGGCAACCAATCCTTTTTCCAAGCTATAATGGAACAGGTGATTATACCCTGTTCTCTGGCTTTGCCAGATAAAGTCTGTATTGGAATTTGGGAAGAACGTAAGCGGATGCTGTGGTTCAACATATTTGCTGTCGGTCTCTTCAAATAAAGTCTTTATCAGTTCTCCGGTAGCGGCATCATATTGATTCATTTTCATATGATTCTGTCCTCTGTTCAGAACAGCCACAAAAATGTATTTTGAATCCGGGCTCCAGGTAACAGCAGTTAAGTACTGATCTTTTTCGCCTTCAACTTTCAGAAAAGTTGTTGACTGGGTTTTAATATTAAAAACGCCTAATGTTACCTGATGAGAAGTCTGACCTGCCATCGGGTACTTAATATTGTGGTTTACGGCAGGTGTTACAGACCAATCTATGATCGGATAATCTGCCACCATAGACTGATCCATTTTATAGAAAGCTACACTTTCAGAGTTGGGAGCAGGAAAAATTCCGGTATCGATGCCGAATTCATTCCTGTGAACAGCCTGTCCGCTGATGATATTTTCGTTTGCTTCATTAGTAACCGCAATAGTTTTTCCGTTTTTACTCACAAACAGGTTATTCTTTGCTGTAAAAGCGAAAGTCTGGCCATCACCAAACATTTTTATGTTGGAGGCATCCTTATCTACAGGAGTCTGATTTTTCACTTTCCAGTCATTTCCTGATTTTTCAATCCAAAACATTTTACCGTCTTTGCTAAAATAACCATTTGAATTCCCGGAAAACTTAATCTGAGGTACAGCGTTCAGTTTGTCATTGGCAAACTGTCTGTTCAGCTGTGTTAAAGACACCAAAGTATCTTGTTTATTGGTTTTCAGATCTGTAACCAAATACCCTCCTTTCACGGATTGGATATAGGATTTCCCGTCTGCAGACCATGAAAATTGTGAAATATTTTTCACGGCAAGATTGGTTCTCATCCCATTTACAGCCTCCGCCATGGTAAACTTCTGTGTCTGGGCGAATGCAGTATTCCCCAAAACCAGCATCAATAAAGAAAATTTATATAATTTCATTGCGTAAAATTGAATCCATCAAAAATAAGAAATAAAAACCATCCGTTAAGAAATGTTAAATTAAAACATTCATAAAAAGGAATTAATGAATTAAATGAAATTATTCCTTAACTTAATACTAAGATTTGTGGAGGGTTGCTGGGGAAATGTAAAGGTGTAAAATGAATGATGGATTTTGCATATAGATAGAGACTGCTTCATCATTCTGTTCTTTGTAAAGATGATGTGAACCTTAGCCCCGATAGTAACGGTTACCCCGCAGCACGCATTGAAGACTGGGTTTTGGACGCTGGAATGTATGGGGCGAGGAGTATGAGTGGATAGCGGGAAAAAGCTCCCTTAAAAAAGAAATAATTATCAAAAGGAATCATAATTTTACATATACATTGCATTTCTTATCCTATATCAATGTTCCGTATATGCTCCCTATCCTACATTTGCATTATTAATAACAAACAAAAAATAAAAATACAATGGCAACAAAATGGAACCTAGACCCAACGCATAGTGAGATTACTTTCAAAGTAAAACATATGATGATTTCTAATGTAAAAGGAAGTTTCAGAACCTTCACTGCAGAAATTGAAGCGGAGGATGATACTTTCGCCAATGCAAAAACTACCGCTACTATTCAGACGGATTCTGTTTTTACCAATAATACAGACAGAGATAATCACTTAAAATCTGCCGAGTTCTTCAATGCTGAACAACATCCAACGATTACTTTTGATTCTCAGGCTCTGAATGATCAGGTAGTAGGAAATCTTACAATCAATGGGATTACAAAACCTGTAACTTTAGATGTAGATTTCGGAGGAATCAATGTTGATCCTTGGGGAAATACAAAAGCAGGATTCTCTTTTGAAGGAAAAATAAGCAGAAAAGATTTCGGATTAAACTGGAATGCAGCTTTAGAAGCAGGAGGAGTAATGGTAAGTGATGATGTAAAAGTAGCTGGAGAATTACAGTTTGTAAAGCAAGCATAATTTTTCAATATATTTTGTGAAAGGTTCAGGGATTTTACTAAAAACCTTGAACCTTTCATTTTTTATGATTATTCAAAATTTATGAACCTCAACGATCTACAAAACATAAGTGAAAACTTCCAAAGCACTCAGCGAATGCCTGTTCTATTTTTGGGACACGGCTCTCCTATGAATGCCATTGAAGAAAACCAGTTTGTACAGGGATTCCGAAAAGCGGCTACGGAAATTCCCAGGCCTAATGCTATCCTGTGTATTTCTGCACACTGGTATACGGAAGGAACGCTTGTCACCGCCATGGAAATGCCAAAAACCATTCATGATTTTTATGGTTTTCCGAAAGAATTATTTGACGTACAGTATCCTGCTCCCGGAAATCCGGAACTTGCTGCGGAAACTGCAGAGCTATTATTACCCTTGGAGGTTGAAGAAGACCATAACTGGGGACTGGATCATGGGGCGTGGTCAGTCATCAGACATATGTATCCTGAAGCTTATATTCCGGTCATTCAACTGAGTATTGATTATACCAAGCCTCCACAATATCATTATGATCTGGCTAAAAGGCTTCATAAACTCCGTGAAAAAGGAATTCTGATCATAGGAAGTGGAAATATTGTTCATAACCTGCGTTTAATCGACTGGAAAAATATCAATACGGTGGGTGCCGGCTGGGATTGGGCAGTGGAAGCGAGGGAAAAAACCAATAACTGGCTTCTTGACGGTAATTTCCAGCCTATTATTGATTATCAGAAACAAGGAACATTTTTAGAATATGCCGTACCTACGCCCGATCACTATCTTCCCCTTATCTATACCCTGGGGTTGAAAGACCGGTCTGAACACTTATCTTTATTTAATGACGAACTTATTGGAGGTTCACTAAGTATGACAAGTGTGAGAATTGGATAGTATTCTTGTATATAAAAATAAAACCCCCTCCACCTAAACGGCTGAGGGGGTTTATTTTTTTGAAATCTTATTTTATTGTACTGCTTTTAAAACATTAATGTTTCCATAGCCATAGCTTGAATTCACATTTGGATAATAAGTGGCAGACTGTCTCATTTTATTAAGGACCTGATCTCTAGTCCATGATGGGTTCTTAGCCCATACTAAAGCTGCAATTCCTGCTGTTGCTGCGGTAGCTACTGATGAACCGCCTACATAATCAGCCTGTCCGTTATAATAACTTAAAACCGGAACTGTATTTCCTGAAGCTCTTTCCATCTGGAAGGTAAAGTCTATCTCTCCTCCGGAGTGGCAAACATCACATTTCTGATTGGAGGTTCCTTCTTTCACTCCTGTTATAGCCTGTGTTTCCGGCATCCAGGCAGGGAAAATAACGCCTACAAAAGTGGTAAAACTAGTGGATGTACCTCCTGCACAGAAAATCAATTTCCCTTTGGAATATGCGTATTTTACACCATCCTCAATTTTTCCTACTGAAAAAATATGTCCCATAGACATAGAAATGATCTTTACACTGGCATTATTCGCCAGATCTGTAAATGCTGTTTTCACTCCGGTCTGCTCACTGGAAGTGTCCAATACTACGTTTGCGGCAGCCCGGTAAGCAATCAAATTGGCATTATAGGCAACTCCTACAGGCAGTCCTGCATTATTTCTCGGCGCTGCCATTACGGAAGCCATTTTTGTTCCGTGTCCACACTGATCTGCAGAACCATCTGAATTATAAACACCCAACTTATTGATTGTTCTCCCTGAGGAAGATCCGTTATTAAAGCTGTTTCCAAGGAAGGCCTGCTCTGGTGAAACACCTGTATCTACCAAACCGATGGTAACGCCCGCTCCGGTACTGTAGCCCCATGCATCAGGAATATTATGCTTGGTAAAAGCCCAGGGAATTTTCGCACCCGGCGTAGTGGAAGTGTAGTCATCAGCATTCAAAGTAGTAGACGAAAAGCCACATCCTGAGCCTCCCCCTGAGGATCTTGAAGCTAGATTGAATTTATTTTCATTTTCGAAATAGTGGTAATCTCCCGGTTCAAGATATCGGATAGTCTTCATCTGACGAAGTGCTTTAATGGTTTCTTCTTTTTCGATGACCACATCGATCTGGTTGAGATATTTGTCTGAGGCAAGGAAGAAAGTTCTTTCATCTTTTCCTTCATATTTTTTAATCATCGACAAAATCTCGGTTTCCATTGCCTGGTTATTTGAAGATTTGCTTCTGTCAAAATCTTCTTTAGATTCTCCAAATCCAATGGATACCATTTTATTTCCCTGAAAGATGGCACTCCATAAAAAATGATCAGATTGATTGGCCCAGTTGAAAGAACCTTTTGTTTTAAGGGATTGATTAATTCCTTCATTAATTTGTTTGGCAGTCAGGGGATCTTTCTGACTCATTTCAATGTTGGAATTTTCGTTTTGAAGATCTTCGGTATTACAAGAGCTTAAAGCAAAAAATATTGCTACTAAGAATACACTTTTTTTCATATGTTATAATTTTGGTTGGGACCAATATAACACTTTATTGTGAATTACCTATTTTTCCAAGGTGAATTCTATATTATCCGAATATTAATAACGCTTTAAGAATAAAATTCACAACATTCAATGAAATCTATAATATTTTTTCAAAACAGACACTATTATCTATTCCAATGTACTGTCCATAGTTCGGAATGCGATAGAAGCCACTTTTTTCGTACACAGAAATAGCATTCTTTAAGTCTACGGAAGTTTCTAAAACGGCTTTTTCAAATCCCGATTCTTTCGCCCAATTTTCCAATTCTCTAAGTATGCCAGAAGCTAAGCCTCTTTTTCTGAAAGTTGGGTTCGTATACATTCTTTTGATTTCGACTGTATTATCTGAAAGTTCTTTAAATGCTCCGCATGCTGCCGGAAGTTCGTCAATATAGGCAACAGTACAGTTTTTAAGTTTATCAATTGTATTAAACTGTTCAAAAAAAGCATTATCATCCCCATTATGCACCGCAAGGTCTGTATCGAGAAGTTGTACTAAATTTTGAAAATCCGGATGGGTAGAATCAAGTCTTTTTATAGTCATATATATTTAATTAAAAAAATAGGATAAAACAAAAAAGCTCCCTTTCGGAAGCTTTCTTAGTGGGTATATTTTATTTTACGATAAATTTTCGCTCATTAATCAGTGATGCAATAGCCAGCATATCCTGACCTATTAATCTGTCTTCTTCAAGTTTGGTAACTTTAGAGCGCAGAACAGCAAAATTCTCTTCAATAATCTTAGAACATTTGGCAGGTCTTCTGAACTCCAGTCCCTGTGCTGCAAACATCAGCTCAACGGCTAAAATATTGACCAGATTTCCCAGGACCTGATTGAATTTTCTACCTGAAATACTTCCCATAGAAACATGATCCTCCTGTCCTAAACTTGTAGGAATAGAATCTGCAGATGCAGGGAAACACAGTGTTTTGTTTTCTGTAACTAAGGCTGCTGAGGTATACTGAGGAATCATAAATCCTGAATTCAATCCTGAGCTTTCTGTTAATAATCTTGGAAGTCCATATTTCCCTTCTAATAATAAGTAGCTTCTTCTGTCTGAGATATTTCCTAATTCTGCAGCCGCTAAGGTAGCGTAATCTAAAGGTAAAGCCATCAGCTGTCCGTGGAAGTTACCTCCGGAAATAGATTCTTCAGCACTTAATACAATCGGATTATCGGTAACAGAGTTTAATTCTGTTTCAGCCATGCTTCTAAGATGTTCAAAAGCATTTCTGCTTGCCCCGTGAACCTGTGGCACACATCTCATAGAATAAGGATCCTGTACTCTTTCACAATCTTCATGTGCTATCATGTTTTCTGATCCTTTTAAGAACTTAAGCATTCTTGCCGCTACTTTCTTACTTCCTTCAAAAGGTCTGATATCATGAAGTTCTTTTTTGAAAGGGCTTGCAGAACCTCTATATGCTTCAATACTCATTGCTGCCGTGATATCCGCAAGGTCTAATAAGTATTCAAATTTTTCCAATCCTTTGATGGCATGGGCCAGAATAAACTGAGTTCCGTTAATTAACCCAAGACCTTCTTTTGGTCCTAAAGTTAAAGGCTCAAGGTTGTGTTTTTCCAAAACATCCATTGTATTGGTAACCTGATCTCCTTCCCAAACCTGTCCTAAACCAAGTAAAGGCAGTACCAGATGTGCCAAAGGAGCCAGATCTCCTGATGCACCTACAGATCCTTGCTCCGGTACAACCGGAATAATATCTTTTTCCAACATCAGGATCAGTCTCTCAATTACATCAAGAGAAACTCCGGAAAATCCTTTTGATAAAGCATGCACTTTAGCAATTATCATGATCTTTGAAAATTCTTTATCAATGGGCTTTCCTACACCTACAGCGTGGGAAATAATTAAGTTATACTGCAACTGGGCTGTTTCGTCAGCTGATATTTTGGTATCGCACAGTGGTCCGAAGCCTGTATTGATTCCATATACACATCTATCGGATTCTACTATTTGCTGTACGTTTTTCTGAGATTTTAATATTTGTTCTTTTGCCGCTTTATTCAGTTTGGCTTTATTGGGTTTTTTACAGATTTCCAGAACATCATGGAAAGTTAAAACATCTACTCCGTATATCATTTCTAAAAAATTTTCTTAAAATTACACATTTAACAATAATTGGAGAAACTAAATTTCAATGTTCTATCTTTTTCTAAAAATAAGTTAATTTATTTATTATTTTTACCGCCGAATAAAAAACAATAATACATGAGACTTACATCTTTACTGCTTGCTTTATGCCTTGCAGGCACCACTACTTTCGCCCAGAAAGTAAAATACTCTAAAGAGGATATCAAAAAAATGGAAACATACCTTTTTAATGAAGGTTTCAATACTCCATCTCCGAAAAAAACATCCACCATTATTTTAAAAGACGGAACTACCTATAAAGGGTTTTGCAACAAAATTGAAACAAAAAAGGGACAGATTTATGAAGTAGCCATTAAAGACAGCGTTACAAAAAAGAATGCTAATTTTAATGCGGAACAAATCAGCGAAATGTATGTTTACCCAAGTAATGCGGAAAAAATTGCAAAAGTGGCCAAGTACATGGGGAATATCAGAAACTTTGGTACAAAGAAATTAACAAAGAATACCAATAACGACAGGATCTATTTTGTAAACCAAACCGTGTCATTAAAGAACAAAAAAGATGATAAAGAATTCCTAATGCAGGTTATCAACCCAGGTTTCGATGATATTATTTCTGTATATCATGATCCTAGAGCTAAAGAAACAACAGGCTTTTCTGTAATGGGTTCTCCACAACTTGGTGGAGGGGTTATCAAATCTTATTATGTAAAAAAGGGAGACAAAATTATGTGGCTTCATAAAGATGATTTTGAAGACAACTATGATTTCCTTTTTGGTGACAATGCAGAATTCATGAAAAAATATCCTAAAAACTCTGTAGAATGGGATTATTTCAGCTTTCTTGTCAATGCTTACACCGATATGAACAACGGATAAAAACATTTCATTTATAGAATTAATACCTGCTGAGCAATTCCGCAGGTATTCTTTTTTTTAAATATGGAAAGATTCCTTAATTTTGTTATATGAATCCTTCTTTAGAATTACAGCTCAAAACTTTACCTTCGGAACCCGGTGTTTATCGTTATTATGATAAAAACGAACAGTTATTGTATGTAGGTAAAGCCAAAAACTTAAAAAAGAGGGTTCTCTCCTACTTCAACAAAAATCTTTCAGGATACAGGATCAAAATAATGGTAGGGAAAATCCAGCGTCTGGAAACTACTATTGTAAACAGTGAGTATGACGCCCTTTTGTTGGAAAACAATCTGATTAAGGAACATCAGCCATTTTACAATGTCATGTTGAAAGATGACAAAACTTATCCCTGGATCTGTATTAAAAATGAAGATTTCCCCAGAATTTTTCTCACCAGAAATGTAATTAAAGATGGTTCAGAATATTATGGTCCCTATGCAAAAGTGCGTCCAGCCAAAATTTTATTAGACACCATCAAACATATCTATAAACTGAGAACCTGTAATCTGAATCTTTCTCCGAATAAAATAGCTGACGGAAAATACAAAGTCTGTCTTGAATACCATATCAAAAACTGTGAAGGACCTTGTGAAGATCTTGAAAGCAAAGAGGATTATGATGAAAAGATAGATGCTATCCGCGGAATGATCAAGGGAGAATTCCGGAAAGCTAAAGAGTATCTGGTCAATCAGATGATGAAACTCGCCTCTAATCTACAGTTTGAAGAAGCTCAGATTATCAAAGAAAGGCTGGATATATTAGAAGATTATCAGGCTAAAAATACGGTTGTCAATCCTAATATCGACGATGTGGATGTTTTTGGAATGGTGAGTGATGAAACCGCTGCGTATGTCAATTTTTTTAAAATAAGAAACGGAAATATTATTCAGAGTTTCACTACAGAGATTAAAAAGATCCTTGAGGAAACGGATGAAGATATTATGGAAGAAGCTCTGATTGAGATCAGGCAGAAATTCAGTTCCAATTCAAAAGAGGTATTACTGCCTTTCCATTTGTCTGTAGAAATCCCTAATGTAAAACTTATTGTTCCTAAAGTAGGGGACAAAAAAAGAATTGTAGAGCTATCCGAAAAGAACGCTAAGGAATACCGTCTTGAAAAATTAAAACAGGTTCAGATTGTGGATCCGGAAAGGCACACCAACAGGATTATGGCTGAAATGCAAAAACTGCTCAGAATGCCTGTAGAGCCAAGACATATTGAAGGTTTTGACAACTCAAATATCCAGGGAACAAATCCGGTTTCCGCCTGTGTTGTTTTTAAAGATGGCAGACCAAGCAAAGCAGATTACAGAATTTTTCATCCTAAGACAGTAGAAGGGCCCAATGACTTTGCTACCATGGAAGAAGTAATCTATCGCCGTTATAAAAGAATGGTAGATGAAGGAGAAAGTCTGCCTCAATTAATTTTGATAGATGGAGGAAAAGGCCAATTATCTTCTGCTGTGAAAAGTCTGAAATTACTGGGTCTTTACGGTAAAATAACTATTGTGGGGATTGCAAAAAGACTGGAAGAGATTTTCTTTCCTGAAGATCCTATTCCGCTTTATCTTGACAAAAAATCTGAAACATTAAAAATTCTTCAGAGAGTTCGTGATGAAGCCCACCGTTTTGGGGTTAAACACCATAGAACAAGAAGAAGTAACTCTACTATAAAATCTGAATTGGAGGAAATTCCCGGAGTGGGAGAAAAAACAATCGAATTGTTGCTGTCAAAGCTTAAATCTGTTAAAAGGATTAAAGAATCCAATCTGGAAACATTAGAAGAAATTCTGGGCAAAAGTAAAGCTAAGGTAATCTGGGAGTTTTTTAATTCAAATTAAAACGCTTTTACATCTCCTATTTTACTGTCACACCTGTTCAATTTTGTAGTCATTTGATTTTTATTTTTTTGAAAATACTATCAAAATTCCAATCATAAAAGGCCGTTTTAAATTTTCTAAAATGGCCTTTAGTATGTCTATGTATTAATTAGCCTATAGATTAAGCTATTGTCCCACAAAAAGACAAACTACAATAAATCTTTAACGATCACTCAAAAACAATATATATAAATATTAATTAATAAAATATTACAAATAAATTAACATTATTTATAATATTTTTCGTAAATTAGTACAAGTTTCAAAGCCCAGGTAAGGTAAAAAACTATCTGAGATAAATAATACCAGAAGCTCGGTTGACAAAACATCTGTACTCCAATTGAGAAAACACATCATCATATATAAATATAAAAGGCTCTTTTTAAGAGCCTTTTATAATGAAGTTATTTTTTCAAGATCTTACCCAGATAATCTCCTTTAGCCGTTTTAATTCTAAGGAAATAAATTCCCGAAGAAAGTTCGGCAACATCAATTTTATCATTGGGATAGGTTATGTTCTTAACCAGCTTCCCGGCTGCATCGAAAATCTTAACCGTTTCAATCTTATCATTTTCTTTGGAATGGATTGAAAAATAATATGAAACCGGATTAGGGTAAATCTTAATATCCAAATTAGCATTCTTCCCTTCCTGTTTTATAGATTCGTTAGTCGCCATATAAACAGGTAAAGTATCCGTGATAGCGTAAAATTCACTTCCATGTTCTTTTGTGAAAATGGTCAGGAACAGCTCTTCTCCGTCCGTTGCCATTTTCTGAATATTTTCATTAGCCAGCAGCTGATTATCATCATTCGTAACAAAAACATCCATTGGTACTGTATCTGAAGCACTACCATTAGTCTTCCATACTTTTTGGGAATCCCCATTCAGGAAGTAAAGATAGTTATTGGTACAAACCATATCCTTTATGCCAGAAAATCCGGATTTCACCATATAGGTGCCCGTAGCAGTACCATCAGTCTTCCATAGTTCTTTATCATAGTTATTGGTAAAAAACAACTGATTTCCACATTTCTGAAACTTCACATTGGGTGAAAAATTTCCTGACACAATTTTTTCTGTGCCCGCAACTGTTCCATCAGAAGAATGCAGGCCTGAAGAGAATCCTGTAGTCACATAAAATAATTTATCATTGAGTATTCCTGTTTCTCTGTAAATAGTTCCTGAACCGGTTGGTTCTACATAGGATTTTAACAGTACAGATGAAGACTGGTCACCATCCGAAGACCAAAGTTCAGTATGTTCATTATTTGCATTATTCTCCTGAGCCAGGGTAAAGAATAATTTATTATTGACAGCGCTCAAGACTTTTATATCCCCATCCGTCCCGTTCTGATATGTAAACTGAATGGTTTTATTGGTATTAGGATTCGTACCGTCAGACTTCCAGATTCCCAGTTTTCCGTTCTGTCTTGCTATAAAATATGCGTATCCGTTCAGGACAGCAGTTTTAGTATCCACATCATATAAACTTCCCATATTGTCCACCGATATGTCTTTTACTAAATCCATTGTATTTGAGCTGTTTTTAATTCTCCAAAGCTCAGTTCCTGTAGAGTTACTATAGGCAGAGAAGAGCAGCATATTATCATTCAGGCTGGTATAGACAATTCTATTTGTAATTGGTTCCAACATAATGATTACGTTTGAGCCTGCAGCCGTTCCATCTGTCCTGTAAAAGCCACCTTTTGTATAAAGATAGTTTCCAACTTTAGTGAAATTATCATCAAAAGTGGTTGGTATTCCCCCTGGTAAAGTTCCACCGGTATTAAAGAAAGATAATCTTTCAACCTGTTGGGTGCTTTTATTTCTTTTATATAGCTGATTGCTAAATTCCCGGTCTTTAGCGATAAAGATCAGATTATTGTTCAGTACATCAAAAGAATGCGGATCAGAACCTTCTATCCTGTTAATATCAGTAGCTATTGAAATAACTTTCGTGGCTGGATCCAGAGAAAAGACTTCACCACCGTTTCTTTGGTTTGTACCAGCCAGATAAACTTTAGAATTAAGATCTATAAAACTATTGTCCACCGGTAAAGCTAATCCTGTAATTTCAAATGGCTGAACAGAACCTCCATTGGTAATCCAATATCTTAGCCCTGAATTTACAGTGTTCAATATTAAATGTATCCCATCTGAACTCTTTCCAAATAATTTCATTTCCGGAGGTGTACCAAATAATGCTGTTCCAGCCAGAGTACCATCAGTCTCCCAGATATAATTCCCATAATTCGGGGTTATTCCGTTAGAGTTACTTTCAAAATAGATTTTATTGTTGAAACTTATAAATTTAGGCATTGCCAGGGAACTTGTTACCCCTGGAATAATATCTTTTAACAGCTTGGTTCCTGCAGCCGTTCCATCTGACACCCACGGTTCAATTCCACTTCCCACAGGGTCCAAGCCTTTAAATACAAAATAATTATCTGTAGCTGCCCCATCCAATTCCGGAACCTTTACAGGCGTTACAGACACCGTACCGGCAGTAGTTCCATCACTTTCATAAAGTTCATATCCAGCCGCCCCATTGGCCACAAAATAGAATTTATTATTTAATTCAATAATTTTAAAATCGTTAGAAATACTTGATCCCGAACTTGAGGCGATATCTTTCAGCAAAGTGGTACCGCCCAGTGTACCATCGGACTTCCAGATCTCTTTTCCGTATACTCCGTCATTAGCTGCCAGAAACAATTGATTGTGAAAAGAATATAATTTCACATTTCCGGAATAGGTAAATGTCTTTAATGACTGAAGAGCGTCAGCAAGTGTATCATAGGCCCATAGCTCATTATTTTGATAGAAGAAAATTTTGTTTCCCACTACCACAAGCTCATCAATGACAAAATTTGAGCTAAGGTCTTTTAATTTTGTTGTCCCTATACTTGTTCCGTCTGTTACCCAAAGCTGATAATAGGATGAGTTTTGCTGGGCGAGAAAATAGACTTTATTATTTAATTTTACAGAGGCGGGAGATCCTGAAATACCAGCGCTGGGCCCCGGATAAATGTCTTTCAGTAAACTAGACTTTTGAGTAGTGGAATTAAAGCACCAAAGCTCTCTTCCTTCATCAGCGGATCTGGTTGCCGGGAAAATGATCAGATCATTAAGTTTAATAAATGATTTTGGATCACTTGAAGCTCCAAAATTAATCTCATGCAGCTTTGTATTCAATACAGTCTGTGCATTTAAAAATATTGACAGTAAAGTCAATATAGGAATGTAAAGTTTTTTCATGGTTTTAAAATTAATCCTTAATTCAAACACAGTGAATTAAGGATTAAGTATTAGTTTATTAAGTTTTAAAAAAATTATTTTGCGGCAAAAGTTTCTTTGGAATATTTACCGTCAGCCTGAGGAACATCAATTACTATGTTTCCGTTCTCAAAATAACCAATAGTAGTCATTCCATTATCCAACTTCACCATAAAAACATCTTTCTTTGAAGTTGATTTGAAAATAGCAAAAGGAACAGAGCTTCCTGATTTAGCAAGAATAAACTGGGTATTATCTATCTGTACTTTCTGCAGATCAAGTTTTCCGTTTGAAAAATTGCTGGCTGTAGAAACAGCTGCATTAGCTGTAGCTGTAGAGGTCCCGGCAGAAGTTGTAATTTCAGTATTATTTGTTGTCTCAGAAATTTGTGCTGCGGGTAGGATATTAACAGGGGCTGAAACTTTAACACTCACTAAAGCCTGTGTCAATGCATCCGGATATCCTTTTTCAAATTCTTTGATACTTGATCTTCCTTTAGCTTCCAGAATCGTTTGCTTATTACAATCTTTAAATTCTAAGATAACTTTATTGGTAAATAACCCGGAATCATCCAAAACATTGGCATCAAGGATATTACAAGAGTTGTCTTTAGCCTCAGAAGGCCACTGATCTCTATTAGCTGGTAGAACTACATATTTTTTTCCCGTCATTGCCTTTGCTAAAAAAGTCTCTAAGCCATAGCTGTCTTTTTTAAATGCTTCAAACTTCTCCGGAATAAATATATACTTATAATCTGAAACTTTTTGTCCGAAAATTAATGTCGAACAAATAGCCAACATAAACACTGGTATCCTTTTCATTTTATTTTATTTTTAATCATTTCTAAATGCTCCCATATCCAGTTTCAGTGAGAAGAAATTGGAATAGAAATTAGATCCGCCTATTCCTGAATTTGTGATTGCATAATCCAGAGTAAGTCCTCTATATTTTATTCCAAGACCTGCACTCGGCTGAAAGGAAACTTTTCTTTTTAGATCCTCTATATCTGTAATCGACTGGAACCTGTTGATCCCCAATCTTACAAAAATCATTTTCTGATATCCCAGCTCAGCTCCTGCATAAGGGCTGATACTCGCAAAGTCTGTTGAAACTAATGAAGCTGTTTTCGCAAAATCCACATTAATCCCTGCTTCCGGCAGAACGTAGACACTGCTATTAATTTCAAATAACTTACTAGCCCCAACATTAAGCTTAGGCATGGTAAGCTCCATTTTATCCTTTGGGGCAGGGTTAAACTCTTCTCCGTTTACAACAGTTGACAATTCTTTCTGGTTGATGCTCCAAAAGTTTACTGTTGTAGTAATATCACGGATCATACCTCCAAACTTCCAACCATTATTTCCTTTGTAAATAGCTCCCACATCAAAACCAAAACCATAACCACTGGCGAATTTACCTACATTTCTATAAACAATTTTGGCATTCACCCCTACATCCAAATTGGGATTCCCACCTGGTCTGAATGCATATGAAAGTATAGCTGCATAATCAGATTGAGAGAATTTAGTAATTTTATCATAATCAATATTCCCTTCAGAATCTATCATTTGAGTAGTATTCAAGATATTATCTACCCCAAGCCTCACTACAGAAACTCCAAAAACACCTTCTTCCATTACCTTTGCGTACGCCAGGTAATCATATTTTGCAATAGATTCAAAATATTCGGCATGCATCGCTGCTCCCTGCCAATCTCTCTCAATAGACATTAAACCCGCAGGATTCCACATAGGAGCATACACATCATCCTGATTGGATATTACTGCTCCTCCCATTGCCAGACCTCGTGCACCGGCTCCGATATTTAAAAATTCATTGGAGTATTTCCTGATGATCTGAGATTGGGACAGCCCAAACAGCAGTGAAAATGCAAATAAAAAATATTTTTTCATCATATAAATTTGATGCTTAGTTAAAGTTTTTTGTTTTCTTAGCTTTTATTAATCCATTGACAATGATTGCCAGTATCATAACTCCTGAAGCAATATAAAATATAGGGCTCATATGTTCTGATTCTCCAAAGATAAAAAAAGCTAGTATAATTCCGTAAACCGGCTCTAAATTAACTGTTAAAATTAAAGTAAAAGGCGAAATATACTTCATTAGCTTTACCGATTCCAACATAGGAAAAGCAGTAAAAACACTGGCCAACAAGCATATTAACGCCAGATCTCTATAGTTTATTTCATCCATCTGAAAGATTTGACCACTCAGAAAATAAAATACCAATAAAACAAACCATCCACAGAAAATTTCATAAAATATAATATTCCCGGAACTTGTCTTTCCAAACATTTTCCCATTAAAAACAGAAAAAATAGTTCCGAAAACAGCACACAGGATACCATAAATAATACCTTCTTTAAAATGAAATTCAGTTTTAAAAATCAGTAAAATATAGGCTACAATCACAGTTCCCATCACTACTTCCGAGATATCAATTTTTCTTTTAAAAATAATAGGCTCTAAAATAGAGGCAAAAAGTGTAGATAATGATAAGCAGCTTAAAGCAATGGAAACATTAGAAACCTTGATAGAATAAAAAAAGCAATACCAGTGGAGTGCCATAGCAACCCCAATGCCTGCCAGCTGAAAGAATATCTTTTTTGAAACCTTTATACTCTCTTTTTTGTAGACTCTGATAAATACAAAAAGAAAGACAGAGGCAAACAACATTCTGTAAAACACCAGAACCTGTGCATTCGCATGAATTAATTTTCCTAAAATTGCAGTGAACCCCCACAAAAACACAATTAAATGCAACCTGAAAAGTGCCAATTTATGCATATCCTATCTTCTATAAATTTTTAACGTGCAAATTTACAAATAGGCTTTTACAAATCTGATAAAAAAACCAATAATAGTTTAATAAAAAAATACTTAATACGTCTTCATCCTATTTTTCCCTAATCATTTCTCACAATCATCTAAAAATAGAAAATATCTTATCAAAATTTTATGCCCAACGAAAGAAGTCACAGCATGATCCATAAGAATCATTCATTTCTAAAATAAAAATTTATAAATTGGTCTAATGATACTGCATAAAAATATTAGAATCAAAACAGATCGGTTGATATTGAAACCTGTAGAAGAGTTGTATATCGACGATATCAATACCTACTTCACCACAGAAGTTACAAGATATATGCCCTTCAATCCGGATGGAGATAGAAATGACATTCTAGTTTTTGTGAAAGAATCAAAAAAGTTGTTGTCAGAAAATACAGATCTGGTAATGGTGGCGCTGGATGGTGATAATAATTTTATGGGGTGCTGCGGTATCCATAATATAACAGAAGAATCGGTAGAACTCGGTTTATGGTTAAAAAAGGATGCGCAAGGTATTGGGTTGGGTACAGAAATCATAGCAGTCCTCATTGAATTTTTAGAGCATAATTTCACTTTCAAATATATAATCTATCCCGTCGATCAGGAAAATACAGCCAGTAGAAAAATACCTGAAAAATTAGGCTTTACCCTTTTTAAAAAATATCAAAAAAAGAAAAGCCCATCATCATTTCTCAATATTATAGAATATAGAAAACAGTATTCGGTTTAGTTTTTTCGACGCCGTCTTCCTGCCTCTCCTATATAAGTAAAAAAACCCTGAAAACTTGTTAAACTTTCAGGGCTTTCAAATAATAAACTATTAAAAAAATAAACTAGGAACAGAGTATTTTGCAGAGATTAGGATCTCTGTTACTCTATTGTAAAGTTAGAAAAAATATAAATCATCTAAAAATATTTTTCTGTTAAAAATATCACAATTTTCTGAATACCAATATATTAAACACTTGTTTTACTTCAATTCACATTCTCTATAAAAATAGTATCTTTAAGCGTAAAAAATTGAAACTTTATGGATATTGAATTCAACAAACGGGAAGATCAAAACAGATTAAGACTTTCAGATATAAACCGCTTGCTCACCGAAATAAAAAAAGGTGGTGGTGAAAAGAGGCTTCAAAAGCTTCGTGAAGAAGGAAAAATGACTGCAAGAGAAAGAATTGATTATCTTCTCGATAAAAATTCAGATTCCATAGAAGTTGGGGCGTTTGCAGGATATGAAATGTATAAGGAACATGGCGGGTGTCCTAGCGGAGGAGTTGTTGTAGTAATTGGTTATGTTTCAGGAAGACAATGTATTGTTGTAGCCAATGATGCTTCTGTAAAAGCCGGTGCATGGTTTCCTATTACAGGGAAAAAGAATCTAAGAGCACAGGAGATTGCTATGGAAAACAAACTTCCTATTATCTATCTGGTAGACTCTGCCGGTGTCTATCTTCCCATGCAGGACGAAATATTCCCGGATAAAGAGCACTTTGGAAGGATATTCAGAAACAATGCAAAAATGAGCTCTATGGGAATCATCCAGATTTCAGCCGTTATGGGCAGCTGTGTAGCCGGAGGAGCTTATCTGCCTATTATGAGCGATGAGGCTATGATTGTTGATAAAACAGGCTCTATCTTCCTTGCAGGAAGCTATCTGGTAAAGGCAGCTATTGGCGAAAGCATCGATAACGAAACATTAGGTGGGGCTACTACCCATTGCTCTATTTCAGGGGTTACAGATTATAAAGCTAAAGATGATAAAGATGCTTTGGATAGAATTAAAAATATTATGAAGTCTATCGGAAGTACTGAAAAAGCAGGTTTTGACAGAATAGAAAGCTTCCCTCCTAAAGAAAAGCCAGACAATATTTTTGGAATAATGCCGGTTTCAAGAGCCGAGCAGTATGATACTTTTGATATCCTTAAGTGTATTACAGATAACTCCGAGTATGAAGAATACAAACCGGATTACGGAAAAAGTATCATCTGTGCTACAGCCAGAATAGATGGCTGGTCCGTAGGAATTGTGGCCAACCAGAGAAAAATGGTAAAAAATGGTAAAGGAGAAGTACAATTCGGAGGAGTTATTTATTCCGATTCTGCAGATAAAGCCACTCGATTTATAGCTAATTGTAACCAAAGAAAGATTCCTTTAGTATTCTTACAGGATGTTACAGGCTTCATGGTAGGCTCTAAATCCGAGCACGGAGGGATTATCAAAGATGGAGCAAAAATGGTAAATGCAGTATCTAATTCTGTTGTTCCTAAGTTTACCATTATTACAGGGAACTCGTACGGAGCCGGTAATTACGCCATGTGTGGAAAAGCTTATGATCCTAGATTAATTGTTGCATGGCCTTGGGCAGACTTAGCCGTAATGGGTGGAGCTCAGGCAGCAAAAGTCTTAGCTCAGATTCAGGAATCCGCATTAAAAAAACAAGGTAAAGAAATATCCGAAGAAGAGCACAACGAAATTCTGGATAGTATTTCCAAAAAATACCAAAGTCAAACCGATGCTACCTATGCAGCAGCAAGATTATGGACAGATGCTATCATCAACCCTGCAGATACCAGAAAATGGATTTCTATGGGTATTGAAGCTGCCAATCATTCTCCTATTACAGAGAAATTTAATTTAGGAGTTATACAGGTATAATGATCAGATATCGTTAAAAATAAAAAAAGCATCTCAATGTTGATTGTGATGCTTTTTTTTGTTAAGAGATGAGGGCTGAGAGTTGATAGTTAAGAGTTAAGAGTTATGAGTGATAAATAACAAACAGTCAATGATTGACTCCTGATTGCACAAAGTCAATTTATTCAGGATATGGACATTCAATAGGGACGGGCTTTAGCCCGTTCTTATAAAAATACAAAACCATACACATTGGCTTTAGCCCAAACA
The DNA here is from genome assembly GCF_003385455.1 of Chryseobacterium rhizosphaerae. Classification (GTDB taxonomy): domain Bacteria; phylum Bacteroidota; class Bacteroidia; order Flavobacteriales; family Weeksellaceae; genus Chryseobacterium; species Chryseobacterium rhizosphaerae. The sequence goes on from NZ_QNUF01000008.1 coordinate 197,270, forward strand.
TAAGCCAGTATAATTATCTTGCGTACATCGTCATTCTTAAGTTTGGGCTAAAGCCCTATTGGAAAATCGTCTTTTGTAAATGGGCTTTAGCCCATTTCTATTGAATAATGAAGTGAGTCCCAGAAATAATAAATGAGGAGTGATGAATGTAAATAGCGAATGTTCAATGATTGACTCTTTATTGGAAAAATTAGCTTATCCGGGATATGGATATTCAATAGGGATGGGCTTTAACCCGTCCTTATAAAAATACAAAAACAATCCATTGGCTTTAGCCCAAACATAAGCCGGTATAATTATCTTGCGTACATCGTCATTCTTAAGTTTGGGCTAAAGCCCTATTGGAAAATCGTTTTTTGTAAATGGGCTTTAGCCCATTTCTATTGAATAATGAAATGAGTCCCAGAAATAATAAATGAGGAGTTATGAGTTCCAGGAAAGAATCTAAAGATTTTATAAGTTGATAGTGAGGAGTTAACAGTGTCCAGCATTATTTTATCATACTCCACTCTCCCTTGTCATCCCGTAGGGATCTCAGTATTGGACTTCAATATATATTCTAATGAGTAATGAGTTAAGAGTTAGGAGTTGAGGGTTGAGAGTTAAGGGTTGACAGTGCTATCGCCTATCACCTATCACCTAAGTTGAGTATAAAGCAAAAAAAATCCTCTATCTTGCGATAAAGGATTTTTTAAAAATAAAATAAAAACTGGCGGCGGCCTACTCTCCCGCGTTAGCAGTACCATCGGCGCTGGT
>NZ_QNUF01000009.1 GCF_003385455.1 Chryseobacterium rhizosphaerae
TTATACAAAAATAACAAGTATTCAATAATGCAATGAGGGTTGTATTTTAGCCATTACCCTACATTATACTTTATACATCCGACATTATACAAAAATAACAAGTATTCAATAATGCAATGAGGGTTGTATTTCAGCCATTACCCTACATTATACTTTATACATCCGACATTATACAAAAATAACAAGTATTCAATAATGCAATGAGGGTTGTATTTTAGCCATTACCCTACATTATACTTTATACATCCGACATTATACAAAAATAACCAAGTATTCAATAATGCAATGAGGGTTGTATTTTAGCCATTACCCTACATTATACTTTATACATCCGACATTGTACAAAAATATCCAAATATTCAATTTCAGCACTAAATTTGTAATAACAATTCATTATGGAAGTATTATCCAATTTTCAATATAAAAAGCTCTTTTTACCCCAGATAACGGATAAGATATTGGCGAATAATGCTGATATACAACTTTATAGGATAGAGAATTATCTTAAAGGGATTTTGATGCCGGTGATTCCATACCGTACCACCTTTAATTTCATTATTTTCATTACCAACGGCCATATTAAGCAGTATCTTGAAAATAAAGAGTATCATGCCGAAAAAGGCGGAGTTATCTTTATCAAGCAGGGAACAATTACGGCTACCGTAGAATTGTCCGACGATATTGAAGGTTTTTTTCTGGCTTATGAAAATAATATTCTCTCCGAACAGGAATTACCCAAACATAAAAGCAGCATTTTTTTCATGACTCCTTTTCTGAATCTGGACAGCCTGACCTATGGAACCATAACCCAGCTTCTCCCGATTATGGAGCAGGAATTGTGGTTGAATAATCTCAACGTAAATGATGTGGTGGTGACCATGCTCCACCTTATCCTGATCAAAATGTTGAGTACAGATTCTGATACCCATCATAAATCAGCAACACGCCCTATGGAGTTGTCTCTTCAGTTCAGGGACCTGCTGTTTAAATATCATGTTGGGGAAAAAAGAGTGGCTTTCTATGCTGATAAGCTGTCTGTGACAGAAAGTTATCTCAATAAATGCGTAAAAGGGGTAACCCAGAAATCTCCGAAACAATGGATCAATGAAATTGATATCAATTACAGCAAAGCATTGCTTCATTCCAGTAAAGATATTGCAGAAATAGCCTATGAGCTTAATTTTCATACAGCATCACATTTCACACAGCTTTTTAAAAAGATTGCAGGCATCACTCCAAAAGAGTACAGAATACAGTTTTTGAATAACAGAGTTCCGGTTTGATGAGTAAGATTATTTACATACCATAATGTCAATGGTCCATTTTGCTATGCAAGTCGATGAATTGACAATATTTATGTTTCCTTATGTCGAACCTATCCGGAAACTGTAATGAAGATAAATTAGGAGCTAATGTACTGCAAAGCAAACTTACCATTCACCATTGACATATTTCCTTTACATCTTTTCATTTTCCAGGATTTTAAGAACAAGTTTTTCTTCTTGAGTAAGACCTGCTTTTCCATCATTCTCTTCAATGACATCTAACTCATCAAGATATTTTTTTATAGTATTGTTTTCGTAAAGATTGATGACCAAAGGATGTACGTAATACTTTCTGCAGACCGCGACGGTATTTCCCAAATGTTTGGCAACGATATCCAGCGCTTCTTTTACCATCTTCTTATATTGAGAATCATTTTCAGCATATCCTATTTCCTTAAAAGCAATTAATGCACTTACCGTTCCGGACCATGTTCTGAAGTCCTTTGCCGTAAAATCTTCACCACTTATTTCTTTGATATATTCGTTGACCATTCCGGAGTCTATAGAGTGACGGGTACCTTCATCATCAAAATATTGAAAAAGTTCCTTTCCCGGAATATCTTTGCATTTCTGGACGAGTCTTGCCAGTTTTTTGCTCCTAAGGTCAATATGATGCTGAATACCTTTTTTTCCTTTAAATGAAAAACTGATTTTTTGCCCTTTTATTTCCACATGTTTATCCTTCAATGTGGTAAGTCCGAAAGACCCATATAGTTTTTCATATACATTATTGCCAATACGGATATTGGTCCGCTGCATTAGGCTGACAATTAATGCCAGGACCTTCCGCTTTTCAAAATTCCTTAAAGCCAGATCTTGTTCCAGCTGAAGACGGATATCCGGCAATGCATAGCCAAACTGAAGCATTCTATAGAATTTTGTGTGATTTCTTAAAGCACTCCAAAGAGGGTGGTAGCGGTATTGTTTTCTTTTTTTTACATCAAAACCGGTGGCCTGAAGATGACCATTGTCCAGCGCACAGATCCAAACGTTTTCCCAGGCAGGCGGAATAACCAGCTTATTAATTCTGGTAATCTCCTCTTTATCTTTGATTTTTTCTCCGTCTATATAATAAGAGTACTTCTTTCCTGTCTTTTTACGTGTAATTCCGGCAGTTTCTGCATCGGTGGTATATATAAGATGTACCGCCTTTGCAGATGCTTCCGGATCCTTCATGATTTTAACAATCTTTGAAGGCCTAAGGTGAGAAATGATTTCTAAATCTGTATTCTTCTCCATAAAACATGGTTAAGAGTTTTTACCCTTCGAAAAAATCAGTAAAAGAATCACTACTATTGCACAGACTAAGATAATTCCCCACCACATTCCTGCCTTAAAAATTGTTTCTACTGCTTCACAACTTGTGAGTGTTAACAAGCTTAATATCGCTATACTGTAAATGCTCCATTTTTTCATAAGTATATATTTTGGGGTGTTAGATTCTGAGAAGATCAGCTCTCCATCTTTTTATAGATCTTTTAATTTCATCACCAGAAATATTTTCCTGGAGAGCTTTTTCTAAAAGTTCTTTAAATTCATCATCATAAGTGAATCTTAATGCCGCGATTTGATCAAACTTTAATTGGTCAACAATTTCATCGGATCTTTTATTGAAAATTTCAAAATACCGCTGCTTAAACTCCAGAATAACCATTCTGTTCTGAAGTCCCAAGGCATAATGCTGTCTTGTCATAAATGCAAGATAGAAAAGCAGGAAAATTACAATGGAAAATAAAATCCAGGTCAGCTGATTTCCCGGATCATCTGTTATTTTATAAATTCCAAAAATCTCCAATACAATTAATATTGGAAGATAAATAAAATGATGAGGTGGATAAAATTTCCTGTGATTCCTGTAGTTCTGTTCTTTCATATAGGGAATACAGCAATAATCTTTCCAAAAAATTATATTATTAGTAATAAATGACGTTTTGTGGTATGAAAATAATATTATAAACAAATTATAATAAATGTTTTAATGTGTCATTCCTGTTGAAAATTAGAACTTTATTGTTGAATTATCAGTTTCATCAATTTTTCCGGTAGATGGTTTCCATTAAAAAATCCTTAACTTTGAACTTCAATTTTAGAAATGGAAAATTTAGTTCAAGACACTACCGTTCAAAAACCAAAATGGATCCGCGTAAAACTTCCTACCGGAAAGAACTACCGGGAACTTAGAACTTTGGTTGATAAATATAAACTCAACACAATTTGCCAAAGCGGAAGCTGTCCCAATATGGGAGAATGCTGGGGAGAAGGTACCGCTACTTTCATGATTTTGGGAAATATCTGTACCAGAAGCTGCGGATTTTGTGGAGTAAAAACAGGAAAACCACTTGATGTAAACTGGGATGAACCTGAAAAAGTTGCCCGTTCCATCAAATTAATGAAAATCAAACACGCTGTTCTTACCTCTGTAGACCGTGACGATCTGAAAGATATGGGATCAATCCTTTGGGGTGAAACTGTAAATGCCGTAAGAAGAATTTCTCCGGGAACCACAATGGAAACATTAATTCCGGACTTCCAGGGACTTACCAAGCATCTTGACAGATTAGTGGATGTAGCTCCTGAAGTAATTTCTCATAATATGGAAACCGTAAAACGTTTAACCCGAGAAGTGAGAATTCAGGCAAAATATGAAAGAAGTCTTGAGGTTTTAAGATATCTGAAGGAAGCAGGACAGAGAAGAACCAAAACCGGTGTAATGCTTGGGTTGGGAGAAACCAGAGACGAGGTTTTTCAAACGATTGAAGACATCAGAAATGCAAATGTAGATGTCATTACTCTTGGACAATACCTGCAGCCTACTAAGAAACACCTTCCTGTAAAAAAATTCATTACTCCGGAAGAGTTTGATGAGTTTGGAGATTTTGCAAGAAGCTTAGGGTTCAGACACGTTGAAAGTTCACCTCTTGTAAGAAGTTCTTATCACGCAGAAAAACATATTCACTAGACAATATACAGCCGCTCAGAAATGAGCGGTTTTTTTTATAGAGAAGGTGGCAGATAATAGGGAGTAGGTTTTAGGCTACCCGGGGTGAATAATATGGGTTCTTTATTCTTTTTAGAATAAAGAATAAAGAATAAAGAATAAAGAATGAAGAATGAAGAATGAACATGTTGTTATTAAAATTCAATAGGAACGGGCTTTATCCCGTTTTTAAAAAGATTACCCTGCCAATTCGGCTTTAGCCAAAACCTAAAAATCCGCGGGATTATTTATTACATGAAGATTCTTTTGTAATAATTCCGATCCTTCCATTAATTTCAATAGGTTTAAATTGTTTTTTCTTAAACTCAGACGGTGTTTCTCCGGTATGCTGTTTAAATAATTTATTAAAATAGGAAAGGCTCTCAAACCCTACCTGAAAACAAACTTCCGTTACAGAATAATCTTTCAGCAGAAATATTTTGGCCTGGTTGATTCTGTAATTATTCACAAAATGCGTGAAGGTCATATTTGTTTGCTTTTTAAAATAGCGACAGAAAGCAGGGGTGCTCAGGCTTACTATTTTTGCAATTTCATTCACATTAGGTTTCCTGTCATGGTTTTCATGGATGTAATCGTAAATGGTTCCCATTCTGATCTTGTCATTCAAAAACCATTTGATTCTGGTATCTTCTTTATTGAGTTCTTTTACATCTGTAGAATCTGCAAGGATTTGTAGAATTTCTATCAACCCGATAAGCGATGAAAAAGAATTTTTTTCTTTCATGGCCTGAAGTTTTTCTACGATTATTTTCTTCGTTTCCCCTGAAAAGGATAATCCAAGATAAGATCTCTCCAACAGATTTCTGATACTCTCAAATTCAGGAACAGGCAGAATAATATCCTGAAGAAAATTTTCGCGCATTTGCAGTACCAGCTGCTTGCATTCTGTCTGAATACCGTAATCAAAATTAAGATGAGGTACATTGGACCCTATCAACAGTAAATCACTTTCTGTAAAGGCGGAAATATCCTTTCCCACATGTCGGATTCCATTGTTTGCTTCTACATAAACAAGCTCTATTTCAGGGTGATAATGCCAGAAAAAACAATTTTTCAAAGAAGGTGAAAAAAGCTTGAAAGATTTCCCTTTATCAAACGCTATAATTTCTTTCTGGATTTTCATTTTGTTCTGATTTGATTGTTTCTCGATTTAAAATTAAACAAAAAGGTTAATATGGAGCAAATTTTTATCATTTCAAGAGAGGTAAAATTCAATATTTCTTTCGATTTTTGCACTTTCATAAGTAAAGATGGAATACCATTTTTAATTTCTAAAAAATAATTTCAGAAAAAAGAACATATAATGAAGATTGATAAAAGGATAATCCCGTTAGCGATTGGTGGATTAGGAATAGGAACGACGGAGTTTACCGTGATGGGATTACTGCCGGATATTGCAAAGACATTGGAAATTACGATTCCTCAGGCGGGACATTTAATTTCTGCCTATGCAATGGGTGTGGTTATTGGTGCCCCTATTCTTATCGGATATTCGGTGAAATTCCCCCCGAAAAAGGTATTGATGGCCTTTATGATTCTGTTTACTTTATTCAACGGACTTTCTGCTATAGCTCCAAACTATACTACCATGCTGATTATAAGATTCATGTCCGGACTTCCGCATGGAGCATTCTTCGGAGTGGGAACGGTAGTGGCAGCTAAAATGGCTGGGAAGGGCAAAGAAGCATTTTATATATCGATGATGTTTACGGGACTTACCGTAGCGAATCTCGTCATGGTTCCTCTGGTGACGTATATTGGACATACATTCCATTGGAGGCTGTATTTTGCTATTGTAGCTGTGATCGGGCTTTTTGCCATATTATTTTTAAAACTGTGGCTTCCCGCAATGGAATCCAATCAGAATACACATTTCCTGGAGGAATTAAAATTCCTTAAGAATAAACAGTCGTGGTTGGTCCTTACCATTACAGCGATTGGATTTGGAGGGCTTTTCACATGGCTTAGCTACATTACTCCTTTAATGACGGTTGTCTCGGGGATCCAAAGCAGTCAGATGGCTTATGTAATGGTTCTTGCCGGAGCCGGAATGGTAGTAGGTAACCTTGTGGGCGGTGTAGTTTCAGATAAGCTTGGTCCGGAGAAAACCTGTGCATTATTGATTTTCCTGATGATGATCTCTTTAACAGGAGTCTTTTTCCTTTCCGAGCATCAGAATATAGCTCTTGTACTGACTTTCATGTGTGGAGCGTTGTCAATGTCTATTGCTTCACCCATCAATATTATGATGATGAAAGCGGCACCCAATAGTGAAATGATGGCTGCAGCTTTTATGCAGGCCGGTTTTAATATTGCCAATGCTATGGGCGCTTTCTTTGGAGGAATTCCATTAGAATATGGCTTGCCTTTCAATTATCCTGCCCTGGTAGGGGTGGGAATGACCTTTATAGGTGTTGTCGTAAGCGTAAGATATATGTATTTGTACGGTAGGACACCTGCTGAAGAAGAAGCCGTTACAGAATGCGTTTCATGTGACAAATAAAAAGAAAAGATTTTATTCTTTATACAAAAAAAGCTGTTTCCATCTGGAAACAGCTTTTTGTTTACAAATAGGTTTATACCTCTACCTCATCTCCGTTTTTACACCAGTAGAGCGCATTGTATAAGTTTTCTTTTGGAAAAGATTTAAATTCTCCCGGCATAACGACACTGAAAATGTTTGTAAAGTTCTGTACGCCTTCGTTGTCTGTGACAATAGCTGTACGGTTCCATTTGGTGAGATTTTTTAATCCTAAAAGAGCATCTTCAAGCCATGCCCCTATGGTAAATTTATCCAGATCAGTATCCAGGTACAGTAAATAATTAAGCTCGCCAAATTGATCTACTTTCTCTTTGACACGCGGAATTACCAGTCTTTCAAAATCCTCTCTCGTCACTTCTCCCGTTGCATTGAATGCCGCAACATTCTCCGGAGCTTCTGGAATAATTGTTATCATAGTAAAATATTTTATGGTGGTTTGATTTTAAGTGAAAGAACAATAATTAAACCATAAGTTGCCAATAAGTTGTTAAAATTCGCACAAATATTGTTATTTTTAATGTAAAATATTAATATGGATCTCAAATCAAATGAGCCTTTTTGGCTTTTAAAGAATGGATTAATGACATCATATCCCTCTCTGAAATCAGATGAAAAATGTGATGTTCTTATTATTGGTGGTGGAATTACGGGAAGCCTTATAGCCCATCAGATGATAAGAGACGGATACGATACCCTCCTTATTGATAAACGGGAGCTGTGTAACGGCAGTACTTCAGCTACTACTTCAATGCTGCAGTATGAAATAGATGTACCTCTTTTTGAATTAATAGACAAGATAGGAGAAAAGGGGGCAGTTTTAAGTTACAAAGCTTGCTCTGATGCTATTGATACTCTTGAGATGCTTTCCTCATTAATAAAATCAGATGCAGGATTCAAACGGAAAAAATCACTGTATTTTGCTTCCAGAAAGAAAGATGTCGAATGGCTGCAAAAAGAGTATAAAACCAGAAAAAAGGCCGGTTTTGAAGTGAAATGGGTAAGCGGAGCCCAGGTATTGGAAGAATTCGGATTTGAAAATACCTTTGGAGGAATTGTATCAAAACAAGGAGCCAGCATCGATGCTTTTCACTTTGCCCATGAATTATTCAGCCACAATGTAAAAAAAGGACTGAAAATATTTGATAAAACTGAAATGGTAAAAGTAGACTATCATAAAGGGTTTAACCTGGTTACTGTCGATAGTGGATGTCAGATCAAAGCAAAGAAAATCATCTACTGTATTGGTTATGAAAGCAAAAGTATGATAAAGGAAAATTTTGTAAACCTGAAAAGTACATATGCCGTGGTTTCAGAAGTTGACACAGATAAATTTAAAAATATCAGGAATACATTAGTCTGGAATACTGATGATCCTTATCTGTATATGAGGACTACTGATGACGGGAGACTCTTAATAGGAGGTGGGGATGAAGATTTTTATGATGCCGGAAAAAGAGATGCAATATTGAATAAAAAAGAAAAAGAAATACTGAAAACCCTAAAGAAAATAAAACCGGATTATCATTTTTATACGGATTTCGTTTGGGCCGGAACTTTTGGGGAAACCAAAGACGGACTTCCCTATATTGGGGAACATAAAAAGTTCAGGAACTCCTATTTTATTCTGGGATTTGGTGGAAATGGAATCACCTTTTCTGTAACAGGAATGGAAATGGCTTCTCTGTTTATGAAAAATAAAAAACATGCCTTATCGCGCTATTTTAAATTTGGACGGTAATAAGGGAGGTCAATTGTTGTAAGACCACCCCGTCAAAAATTCAAAGAATTTTTGCCACCCCTCCGGAGGAGGGGAATATCACGTCTCCCATCGTAATATTCATCATGATCTCCATAAAAATCGCAGATTTTCAGAACTTAAGTGTACTTCTTATACGCAAAGCTTGTCACTTAAAATAACTTAAGTGCTCAAGAAGCTTTTATAACTCTTGACTATGTTGAATCTTCGATTTGTGGTTGTAATAAAGTAAGCTGTTTCATAATAAAAAACCGATGACTACAATTTAGTCATCGGTTTTAAAATTACCTGCTGTAATACTGGATTTGCATATCTTTCGGATACTTTACTTCATAAGAGAAGTTGATTTTTTCTGAACCTCCCGAGCTGATGTTTTTGTTCCATAGAATACTTCCTGTTTTTTCATCAAGATTTCCGCCTCCGGTATCTATTGCCTTAACAGAAATTTTAGAATTCTCACTGATCGGTAGCTGATCCAGAATTTCCAGTTCAATACTTTCTTTGGTATTGTTTCGGATACTGATCTGATAAGATTCTGTTTCCCATTTATTGGAATTCATTGCTTTTTGTGATGTCTTATCTTCCAGTTTAGTCCTTTTTACTGTGATTCTTTCATCTACTCCCAGGGAAATAGGGAACTCTTCTTTTACATAATTGCTGGTGATGCTTGTTTTTCCAATATAATTATCTTCAAAATAGATATTCGCTTCTCCTGTAATAAGGTTGAGATGTTGCCAGTTTTTTACAAAAGCCATCAGGAATACCTGGTTGTTAACTTTCGGAACTGTATGGTATTTGTAAGTGGCATCAATCTGCTTTTTATCAAGGATAACATACTGTTCTTTTTCCTGACTTACAATGGTCTGATTGTAATTAAGTTCATAAATCACATTCATTTGGCTGTCAGAGACAGAAGCTATAGGGACCTGGCTTGGGGTTATTGCTTTATCTTCTCTCATCTGATAGGCATTTACTGCTGCTGCTTCTTTTTTAATTTGATAACCGGCTACTTCTATTTGAGGATTGTAAGGCGTATATTCAGCAACATACAATGGAGATAAAATAGGCCTGTTTTGGTTATAGGAAGGCCTATATGTGGAAACAAACAGTTTGATGTTTTTCCAGTCCTGACCTGTTTTCTGATAGATTTTTCCTTTATAAATCATTTCAAGCGGCTTCTTTACAGATTCTGCACGCAAATCATAAGAAGGAATCCAGCCGGCATCAGAAACAATATAGCTTACCCCTAAATTCAGGCTGGTTTCATGATCAGCAAGAATTTCAAGCAGGAGCTCTTTTTTGTTGGTATTTTTGTGTGTTTGTTCCTCAGCAGACTGTTTATTAAGTTTGGCAATACTTTCATCAAGAACCTCTTTCTGCTCATTCAGTAAAAAGACCTGGTTGTCAATTTCCAGCATTCGCTTTCTGTAAAATTCAGTGAGCTTAATAAGCTGTTCCTGAGGAGTAGATTTATCATTGGCCGATACCTTTAAATTATCATTGATGATGTGCTGCTCTCCCGTAAGGTTCTTCACCTGAATATTCAAAAGGTTAATCTGTCGCTGAAGTTTTTTTCGGTCATCTTCCAGTTTCTTTTCCCCTTCGGATAGCTCATCATCTTTCAAAAAATTATTTTGAGGGGTGATAGAAAGCAGTGTCGTATTTTTTTCAAGATTGATTTTATAGGTGTTCTCATCCAGATTATTGGGAAGATTGATAATTCTTACCTTATTTATTCCCTTTTGAAGACTCACATTAGTATTTCCAAAGACTTTGGCACCTTGCAGAAATACGGTAGCCTGCTTTACATCAATTTCTTTCTTGATTTCCTGTGCTTTTAAAAAAACAACTGAAAATGTCATTAATAGTAAAAAGTAATGTTTCATCGTTTATTATTTTGAATTTCTAGTGTAAAATTATCCCTATTTAAGGTTGAAATTTGGGAGACTTGGTGAAGTGCAGGTTTCACTTGGTCAATCTGAAAGTGCATAAAAAAGAAGAACAGCCCTTTTGAGGCTGTCTTCTTAAATCTGTTATTTCTAAAGGATTTCGTATCTTGTTTTGATACTGTATTTCAGTTTGATATTTTCGATATTGTCAAAAGAATAATCTACTGCAGCGTCTGCCATTTCCAATTGTACACTGTTCATTCTGCCTTTGTAAGCAACAGGCATTATAGTATCACTGGTATAATCTTCTATTTCTATGATCTCAATAGCATTTCCAGTTTTTTTACCCATGCTTTCCAACAGGTAATCTGCCTTTTCTTTGGCTGCTTTTAAAGCATTGATTTTTACTGTTTTTCTGAAGTCTGCAATCTTGGTATTCTTTACCTCTGCAATATTCAGGTTGCTTACCCATTTCTGATTAAGGTCCTCAAAAATCTTACTGATGTTTGATTTTGTATTGGCTTTAAACTGGTAGTTTTTAGTAAACTTGGCCGTTTTAGAGTATATATTCTGGTACATCGATTTAAATTTGATGTCTTCATTCTTTACCCCGGCATTCTTTAAGGTTTCAAATAATTTCTTTTCATTGTCTGCCAGTTCATTTTTGTTGTCTGCCTTTATTCCGATACTGAAAATGATTTCATCGGGTTCTATTTCCATTTCGGCAACACCGGTTACTTCAATTGCATTTTTCTTTACTTCCTGAGCATTTACAAAGCTCCCCAAAGTTAAAATTCCGATTAATAAAAAATGTTTCAATTTCATAATTTCCTGTTTTTTTAATTGTAAATAATTTTAAATTCTGAAGTAAAATTAGGGAGATCTGAAACTGAAAAACGGGAGACTTGGTGAAAAGGAACTTTCACTTGGTGAAGGGTTACAAAAAAGCAATCTCTTCATAAGATTGCTTTAAATTACTAGACTGTTAAGTTATTATATCAGCGTATAAAAAGAGAGAAAATGAGATTAATACAGAAAATAAACCTTTGCTATTTTATTATTTTTGATCTCATAAATAGCGGTAGCTTCTATCTTTTTATCCGGTTTCACCCCGGAAATACTTTCTCTATCAATAATGGTATTTAGGTTGGTGATTCTCTGTCTGACTTCACAATGAAGGTCAGGATGATCGGCAAAAAACTTCTCATAACTCTTTTTCATGGCTTCTTTTCCTTTACTTAATAATTTAGAAGGAAATGAATACAGCTCCACATCTTCTGCATAAGGCTCCAGAAAGGCATCTATATTTCTGGCATTATAACCATTTACCTGTTGCTGAACCAGCGTTTCATTTGTTGTTTCCAGTATTGTATTGGGATTAAGAGGCTGCCCGTTTTTGATAACGGTATCAATCTGGGTAAGGTTTTCCAGATTTTCAATAGGGTTGGCATTCAACAGAACAAGATCTGCAACCTTTCCTTCTTCTATGCTGCCATATTGCGCTTCTTTGTTCAGAATTTTAGCTGGGTTGATAGTTGCAGACTGGAGAAGTTGCCAGCCGTTCATACCACTTTCTTTCATAGCTTTAAGTTCTGTGATAAAAGAAGTGCCATGCTGAGTTCCAATATTTCCGGCATCTGTACCGGCAGCGATCGTTACTCCGCCATCGGTCAGTTTTTTGAGATTAATTCTCCTGATAGAATCAGTTTTTGAAGTATAGGCTTTTATCTGAGGAGAATTGAATCTTAGTTTATATTTCTTTATCATTGCAGAATCTGAGGTGTCTTCCAGATGCTTTAAATCATACATAGAACCAATACTTTTCGGATTGGAATGCTCAAGCTCATAGGTATTGTAATGTTTCTTCTGTGCATAGGTGTCATAATAATTGTCCATTACGGTCAGGGTAGGGCATAAGATCACTTTTTTAGACTGCAAAAGTTTTACAAAATCATCTGAAACCACTTCGTCTTCTATATTGTGTACAAGATAATTAGCACCGTTCATCACCGCTGTTTCTGCTGTAAAACGTTCCGTAGCATGTACTGCTACTTTAAGATTGTTTTTGTGGGCTTCTTCAATAGTAGCCTTTATTACAGGTTCAAGTTTTTGAGCTTCCTCTTTCTTTTTTTTGGCATCTCCCAAAACAATATACCATATCTTGATAAAGTCCGGTTTATAAGGAAGCTGTTCCTGTACCCATTTTCTGGCGTCTTCTGCCGTTAGCGCCAGCTTGAAAGGTTCATCCTTGTTGAGGTTTTTAAAAACTTCAGGCTCATAGGTGGTAATAAGAGGTCCGGACATATAGACAGAAGGTAATCTTTCATTCCTTTTTAAAGAATCCCTGAGAAGAAGAAAATGATAGGTGGCCCCGGGATCAATCACAGAAGTTATTCCGGCTTTAAGATAATACTGAAGAAGATTTTCCATATTATGATGTCCCCAGCTGATCTCTTTCTCATACGGAACATGCTTTCTCAAATCGAGTGCATCAGGTCTTGTATATAATCCTCCACTTTGAAAAAAATGAATATGGGAGTCCGTCATTCCCGGGATCAGATACTTCCCTTCACCGTTGATCACATGAGAATTCTGAGGTATCTTGATTTGTTTGCTAGGCTTTATTTTGGTAATCTTTCCGTTATTTATAATAATAGTCTGAGCGGGAATCATTTTCTTATGAATGACATCTGCGATGGTAACATTTTGAATATAGACCTGGGCCCGAATACCATTGAAACAGAGGATAATGGCTAATGCTATTTGAAATTTTTTCATGATCTTTATATGGTGAGGTGATGGTGCAAATATAATAAAGCCTTATTGAATTGAATGATAATGTTTTGTGTTTTTTAATGAACGCTGTATCGCTTGATGGTTAAGCATATTTTACACTGAGATTCATAATATACTGTATTCCTTGGGATCAGCATTATTAATAACTTAATCTGGTCATGTGGCCATAGAAAGCTCAACTTGGTGAACGGGCAGCTTCACTTGGTGAATAGTTTTTGAGCAGACTGTATATATGTATATCTTTGTTTTATGAAAATACTTAAACTTTTTACGACCCTTTTACTCATGATTTTGGGAAATATCACCTATTCTCAAAGCAGTACTAAGGCTGTGGAAGAAGTTCAGGTAGAAACCAAGAAGCTGAAAAAAGCTATTGATACCAAAAACGAACCTGCTCAGGCCGATTCTTACTATAATATTGGGGAAACGTTTTTCAATGACGGGAACTTTCCGAAAAGCGAGGAATATTATACAAAAGCTAAAAAGATCTATGAAAAGGTCAATGATAAACCCAATATTGAAAAAGTAACCCGAAGATTGGCCCAATCTCAGGAAAAGCAGAATAAAATATCACCTGCCATCAGCAATTACAGTATGGCAGCCCAAGTGGGGTATTCTGAAAAAAGCAGGGCCGTCAATTCCAATGATGTAGCCAGGCTTTCTTCTCCTACACCTGAGCAGAAAACTGAAGCCATCCAGAGTAATATTAATATCATTAGAAAAGAAAAAGAACAGACCGGTTTAGCAGAAGGCTACAGCCAGTTGGCAGATGTCAATATACAACAGAACGAGGTATCTAAAGCAGAAGATAACCTGAATGCTGCCTACAAAATTTCAAAAAAAGAAGCCCCACAGCAGGCATTGGAAATTAATCAGAGATTGGCGAATCTGTATGTTGAAAATAAAAAATTCGATAAAGCGATAGAAGCCAAAAAGAAGGTGATGAAAGAAGACTTTGTAAAAGATGATTCTCAGGAGAAAGTTAATCAGATTCAGGAGCTGGCAGATATTTATATAAAGAAGAACGATAAAGAGGAAGCTGTAACCTTATTAAAAAATGCCTATGGAATTGCTTTAGATAAAGGACATACACTGGAAGCACAGAGAAGTGTGAAAAAGCTGGACAGCCTTTACAATATATCAGGAAATACAGATGCTTCAGTGTCATTGTACAGGGATTTTTTAGGAAAACTGCCTGATCTGGTTTCCAAAGACAGAAGTCTGGTAGACAATAAAATTCTGGAAGATACAGAACAGCGTATTTCTCAGCTTGAAAAAGAAAGAGAACTGAAAGATGAGCTGATCCGCAAGAAAAATGTATTCAATTATGGACTGATTGGAGCTTTAATCCTGTTGACCGGGCTCGTCATTTTTATTTTCAGAACCTTGAAAAAAGTTCAGATAAAAAATAAAAAAATTGCCCTTCAGTCGCTCAGAAGAGAGATGAATCCTCATTTTATTTTTAACAGTCTGAATAGCGTAAACCATTTTATAGCCACCAATAATGAACTGGAAGCTAATCAGTATCTGACAAAATTCTCTAAGCTGATGCGGGGGGTAATGGAAAACTCTACAGAAGATTTTATCCCTTTTCAACAGGAGCTAGATCTTCTTGAGAACTATCTTGCGCTTGAAAAAACACGGTTTGCAGACAAATTTGATTATGAAGTGGATGTAGATGAAAACCTCAATGTACATAGTCAGCAGGTACCTGGAATGCTGGTGCAGCCATTCCTTGAAAATGCGATCTGGCATGGATTGCGTTACAGAACTGAAAAAGGATTTTTAAAACTGAGTTTTGAAAAAGAAGAGCAGTATTTAAAGGTAACCATCGAAGATAATGGAATAGGAATTGAAGAAAGTAAAAAACAGAAAACTCAGCATCAAAAGACAAGAGAGGGCAGAGGAATGAAAAATACACTGGAGAGAATACAGTTGCTGAATGATCTGTATAAAAAAAATATAACCTGTGCTGTCAAAGACAAAGAAAACAATAGTGGAGTGCTGGTGATTATAAAAATTAATCTGTTTTAAAAACAGTTGAGCGGTTGTGATATTCAAACTATCACCTGCCACCTATTACCCAAAAACCTATCCTATGAAAATAAAAGCCGTAATCGTAGACGATGAACTTATAGCCAGAGAAGTACTGAGAAATTATATCACAAAATATTGTCCGCAGGTGGAAATTCTTGGCGAAGCAGAAAATATAAAACAAGCTGTTCCTCTGATTGCTGAGAAACAGCCCGAATTGGTATTTTTAGACGTAGAAATGCCTTTTGGAAATGCTTTTGATGTTCTGGAGGCAACTAAAGAATTTTCCTATGAAACCATTTTTATTACGGCATTCTCACAATATTCATTACAGGCTTTAAATAAGTCAGCAAGTTATTACATTTTAAAACCTATTGATATTCAGGAACTCATTCTGGCGGTAAACAAAGTTGTTGAGAGCCTTGAGAAAAAAGATGAGCTCAACAGGAATAAGGTTCTGCTTGAAAATTTAAAACTGAAACCCGAGAAGCAACAGCTCATACTTCCAACTTTACAGGGGTTTGATGTGGTGAAAACTGAGGATATTGTCCGGCTTCAGGCAGATGGCAATTTTACTCAGGTGTATCTTACCGATGGTTCCAAAAAAATGGTTTGCCGTTTTTTAAAACACTTTGATGACTTGTTGGAAAATCCTTTTGTAAGAGTACACCGTTCCCATATTATCAATACTGCTTTTGTGAAATCTTATCATAAAAGTGGAACAGTAATGCTTTCTGATGATACAGAGATTGAGGTTTCCGGTAGTTTTAAAGATGGTTTTCTGAAAGTTTTTTCATAGAATTTACCACTCTTTAACAACGTAAAGGCATTATTTTTGAAGTTTTTATAAGAACCACACAAAATTTCTGTTATGAAAACTCTTCACAAAATTATACTTCCCGTTTCGCTGGGAGCACTCGGATTGATCATGTTCAATTCCTATTCAGTAGGAGTTCCCAAAGGAGCTAAAGTTGTAAAGAATTTTGATGTTAAAAAATATCTCGGAAGATGGTATGAAATAGCCCGTTTTGATTACCGTTTTGAGAGGAATATGGATAATGTCACCGCAGAATATTCAGAAAACCCGGATGGAACAGTAAGGGTCAATAATAAGGGCTATAATTATGTGAAAAAAGAATGGAAAGAAGCCATTGGTGAAGCCAGATTTGTAAAAGATAAAACAGAAGCCAGGCTGAAAGTGGCATTTTTCAAGCCGTTTTGGGCAGGTTATAATGTGATTGATATTGATGAAGAATATCAGTATGCCCTGGTAGCAGGAAGCAGCTTAAAATACCTCTGGATTTTATCCCGAACTCCCAATATTCCTGAAAGTATGCGCCAGCGATTTATAGAAAAAGCAAAGAAACTCGGATATAATACCGAAGAACTTATCTGGGTAAAACATAATCAATAAAATAAAAAGAGGCTATCAAGTGATGACCTCTTTTCTCTTTATTTTTTAGAATAGTCTTTCCATTCTTCAAAACGATGATCAATAACCTGCCTCATCAGGTCGTAGTTTTCATAAGTATCTTCAATGTGATAGAACGTTTCATATTCATAATCACTCTCTTCAGCCTTCGCATCAAAAATATTAACATAGTCATCAGCAAATGAGCTAAACCTGTTTCCGAAATCGGTATCATCTGCATAATAATCTTTTGCAAATCTGTTTCCTAAATCATTCAGGTCATACTCAGAAAATTTGCCATCACAGGAATCCATAATAAATTCGGCACCTGTAATTTCCCGCTGTTTTAGTTTTTCAATTTCTTCCTTACCATCTTCTTTTAAATCATCAGAAATAAGATCATTATTAATACACCAGTTCAGGAACATTCCCGTATGGGTAGCTCCATTTTTTTCAGGAAGCCCTTCAGGAAAATCACCGCCATAATGCCATGAGGCGTCATCGTATTTAGACATAATTTGAATTATAGTTTTAAATAATCGACATCAAAAATAGAAAAAATCATTTTATGTTGCCGCAGCCATAGATTTTTCCGTCATTTGCAGGAGAATTTTTTTCAACAAACTGATCTATGGAAAAAGCTGTTCTGATTACTATTGGTGATGAAATCCTTTCTGGAAATACAATAGATACCAATTCTAATTTTATTGCCTCCGAACTTAAAAATATAGGCATTAAAGTTTCTCAGATATTCACGATTTCGGACGAAATTGAAACCATTAAAAATACACTTGCCATCGCTTTTGAGCTGGGAGATTTAATCATTACAACCGGAGGGCTGGGACCCACCAGAGATGATAAAACCAAAAAAGCACTGGCTGAATTTTTTGATGATGAAATTGCCCTGGATGAGGTTACTTTTAACCATCTGAAGGTATATATGGAAAGAAGAGGAAGACAGGATATCCTGGAAAGGAATAAAGAACAGGCCTTTGTTCCCACAAAATCTGTCGTATTCCAAAATCATTACGGGACAGCCCCCTGCATGATGATGGAACAGAACGGAAAACTATGCTACAGCCTTCCGGGTGTTCCTTATGAAGTGAAACCCCTGATCAAAGACCAGATTGTTCCTTATTTACAGGAAAAATTTAACCTTAATTATATCCATAGCCGCATTGTTTCCGTGGTCGGAATCCCTGAAAGTATCCTGGCTGACACCATTGAAAACTGGGAACTGGCTCTTCCCGAGAATATAGCCCTGTCTTATCTTCCGGTAGGAACACGTGTTAAACTTAGGCTTACAGCATCCGGTGATAACGAAGATCTTTTAAAACAACAGACCGAAGAAGAAATCCAAAAACTTTTGCCGTTCATAAAAGATCATGTTATTGCAACCTCTGAAGATAAAATTGAAAATATCCTGGCGGAAATGCTTACTGATAGAAAGCTGACGATTTCTACTGCAGAGAGCTGCACAGGAGGCGGACTTGCTAAAATGATTACCTCTGTTTCCGGAAGTTCAAGATATTTTCTTGGTGGGGTCGTAGCATATGCCACAGAGAAAAAAGTGAAGATTTTAAATGTTTCTCAGGAAACGATAGACCAATATACTGTGGTCAGTGAAGAGGTAGCACAGGAAATGGCAGAAGGTGTTCAAAAATTATTTGACAGCCATATTTCTCTTTCTACAACCGGTGTTGCAGGGCCCGGAAAAGGTGAGGATGGTAAAGAAGTAGGAACCGTTTTCTATACAATCAGGATCAATGATCAGGAAGTAACCTCTAAATTATATATGCCCCATCTGGAGAGAGTGGATTTTATGGATTTCGTTTCTCAAAAGATTATTCAGGATGTAGTAAGTCTTTTAGTAAATTCTTAATAGATCACCTTCTTTTTTAATTTTTTTTTAATTAATTCTGGTATACTTTTTCACGCTTTTTGAGGTCATTCCATAAATTTCATAAACGTGGAAAACTCAAAACAGATTTTTCAAACCAATAGTAAGAAACGCTGGAAAAGTGTACAGTGGAGTAGCCGTATATTTATTTTTATTGCGGCACTGTTGCTGCTTGCTTTAGGTCTGATGATGACCCTGGACAAAAATCCAAAAATTCCCTTTAAAGAAGACTATAAAGCTGTTATTACTGCTAGCAAACCCTATCTTCAGGAGAATAAAATTTCTAAAGAATATAAGGGATTCAGAAGCTTTATTTCTGAAAAGACAATGCATACCAGTCTTTCTAAGATTGAAGAGGCAAGAGCCGAAAGACTGAAGAATCAAAACAGAAACTGGGCGCAGTTTCCGGGAGGAATCCGTTCCGCATTTTATGTGGCCTGGGATCCACAATCGCTGATGTCTTTAAAAAGAAATATCAGACATATTAATCTTGTTTTTCCGGAATGGTTTTTTCTTGATCCCAAAACAGGAGATCTGAAAACCAATATCGACCCTGAAGGATATAAAATTCTTAAAAGAACGGGTGTTGCCGCAATGCCGATCCTGAGTAATAATTCCGACAGGGAATTCCGTTCTGAAGGATTAGGAAAAGTCCTTAACGATCCACAGAAAAGAACACATCTTATCCAAAAAATCACCCAGCAATGTATAAAATATCATTTCAAAGGAATTAATATTGACTTTGAGGATATGAATCTTGATTCCGATGAGAACCTGATCGCTTTTATGAAAGAGCTTTCGGAAACATTTAAAAAGAATCAATTGTTGGTGACCATGGATATCATGACGGATAATGATGATTATAATATCCAGAGATTAGATCCATATGTAGATTACTTTGTACTGATGGCCTATGATGAATATTCCGCAAGCGGCGATGCCGGACCCATTTCATCTCAAAAATGGATAGAGGAACAAACCGGGAAAATTGTAAAAAAGACGGCTCCCAACAAGATTATTCTGGGGTTAGGAGCTTATGGCTATGACTGGAGTTCCAATTCAGATGACAATGCTTCGGTTACCTATATGCAGGCGATTACAAAAGCCAGTGCCAGTAAAGCGGTCATTGATTATAATGACAATACCTTTAATCTGAATTACTCTTATACAGATTCTAAAAATCTTACCCATACCGTATTTTTCAATGATGCTGCTTCTATTTTCAATACCATGCGCTTTTCATCCGAATATCCATTGGCAGGAACGGCACTTTGGAGATTGGGAAGTGAAGACAGCAGAGTCTGGAACTTCTATGATAAGGATCTGACATTTGCCGGTCTTTCCAAACTGAATCTAAAGACGCTGGAGAATGTAAAAGGCCAGACAATGGTAGATTATATAGGAGATGGTGAAGTTTTAGATGTACTGAATACCCCTCATGACGGAAAAATAGCATTGGAAATTGATCCCAAAGAGAAAATTATAACAGATGAAAATTATATTACGTATCCGAGCTCTTATGAAGTAAAGAAATATGGAAGTGCCCCTCAAAAAGAACTGGTGCTGACATTTGATGACGGTCCCGATGAAACATATACCCCTCAGGTGTTGGATATATTATCGAAATATCATGTTCCGGCAGCTTTCTTTTTAGTAGGATTAAATGCTGAAAAAAACCTCCCGCTTGTCAAAAGAATTTATCGGGAAGGACATGAAATAGGAAACCACACCTTTACCCATGAGAATGTTGCTAAAGTAAGCCCGGAAAGAGCTTTATTAGAGTTAAAACTAACAAGACTGCTTATAGAATGTGTCACAGGGCACAGTACAATTCTGTTCAGAGCACCTTATAATGCCGATTCAGAGCCTACTACTTCAGAAGAAATTATTCCGGTAGCGCTGGCAAGACAGCAGAATTATCTGGATATCGGAGAGAATATAGACCCTGAAGACTGGCAGCCGGGCATAAAAGCTGATGAAATTGTAAAGCGTGTATTAGCAGGAGTAAAACAGGAAAGAGGAAATATTATCCTGCTTCATGATGCCGGAGGAGACACCAGAGAAGAAACTGTAAAAGCATTGAAAGTTTTAATTCCAACACTTCAGAAACAAGGATACCATTTTACGAATCTTACCAACCTGCTGCATAAAAGCAGAGGTGAGCTGATGCCGGAAATCCCTAAAACACGATCTTATTACATCATGCAACTTAATCTGGTATTGGCTACTGTAATTTATGGAATAAGTCATTTTCTGGTTGCCCTATTTACAATCTTTATTGTATTAGGATTGATCAGATTATTACTGATGGCTTATTGGGCATTTAAAGAAAAAAGAAAAGAGAAAAATCTGAGTGAATTTCCGGTTCTGGAATCCTATCCTAAAGTGTCCATTATTGTTCCGGCGTATAATGAGGAAGTCAATATTGTCTCTTCTTTACAGAATTTGCTGAAACAGACCTATCCGAATTTTAATATTATTATGGTGGATGACGGAAGTAAGGATTCAACCTATGAGAAGGCAAAAAAAGCATTTCCGGATAATCCAAAGCTGAAAATTTTCACAAAAACAAATGGTGGAAAAGCGACAGCCTTAAATTTTGGGATTTCGCAAACAGATGCTGAATATGTAGTATGTATTGATGCAGATACTCAACTGCAGAAGGATGCTATTAAATATCTGATTGCAAGATTTCTAAACGCGAGTTCTGAAGAAAAGATTGCTGCTGTGGCAGGAAATGTTAAAGTAGGAAATACCGTAAACTGGCTTACAAAATGGCAGGCCATAGAATATACCACAAGCCAGAATTTTGACAGACTTGCTTATGCCCACATCAATGCAATTACGGTGATTCCCGGTGCTATTGGGGCGTTTAAAAGATCCGTGATCATAGAAGCGGGAGGGTATTCTTCGGATACCCTGGCAGAAGATTGTGATATTACGGTGAAGATTTTGAAAGCAGGTTACACGGTAGCGAATGAAAACAGAGCGATAGCCGTTACTGAAGCTCCGGAAACCGTAAAACAGTTTCTGAAACAGCGTTTCCGCTGGACTTACGGAATTATGCAGATGTTCTGGAAGCAGAAACAGACCTTTCTTAATCCCCAATATAAAGGATTGGGACTTTGGGCGATGCCTAATATCCTCTTATTCCAATACATTATACCGTTTTTCTCACCATTGGCCGACGTCATCATGTTTTTTGGAATTTTATCCGGAAATGGCAGTAAAATATTTAGCTATTACCTGATATTCCTTTTGGTGGATGCTTCTTTAGCTTTGATCGCCTTTATTATGCAGCGTGAAAGATTAACCAATCTGCTGTATGTTATTCCGCAGAGATTTGGATACCGATGGCTGATGTATATCGTACTGTTTAAAAGTTTAAGAAAAGCTCTGAAAGGCGAAATACAGACCTGGGGATTCCTGAAAAGAACAGGAAATGTAAAAGAGATAGCAACTTCTTAATATTTGTTTAAATTTGTTTTTATAAAAAAGTAACAAATAGTAAATAAATCATACATATTGTATAAATTGTTATCATAATGAAAAAACTAACGCTTTCTTTGTTTTTATTAGCAGGAATATGTTCACAAAATACAGTGAATGCCCAGGCTAAAGTAACTAAAACAGTTGTAAACAGCACAGATACAGGCTTGGATATTAGCCTTATGGATACTTCTGTACGTCCGCAGGATGATTTTTATAACTACGTGAGTGGAACATGGATGAAAACTGCCAAAATTCCTTCTGATAAGCCAACTTGGGGAAGTTTCAACAAATTAGCTGAAGACACGGATAACAACTCCATGACGATCCTGAACTCGCTTTTGAAGGATAAATTTGCTGATGGAAGCGAAGGTAAAAAAATCCAGGATCTGTATGCTACATATATGAACATGCAGAAGAGAAATGCAGACGGAATCAAACCTATTCAGGGAAATCTGACTAAAATTGATGCCATCAAAAATGTTGCTGATCTTCAGAATTATCTTGCTTCTGTAACTAAAGAAGGCGAAAATAATTTCTATGGATGGGGCGTATATGCAGATCTGAAAGACTCTAAAATGAACGCTGTTTACTTAGGGGAAGCATCTCTTGGTTTAGGAAGAGATTATTATCAGAAAGTAAACGAAAAAAATACAGAAGCTATTGCTGAATATCAGAAATATGTAGCTTCAATGCTTAAAGAATTAGGATACAAAAATGCGGATGAAGCAGCAAAAGGTATCGTTGATTACGAGAAAAGCATCGCTAAAACTTATCTGACAAATGAGCAGAGCCGTGATAATACCCTTCAGTATAACCCTCAGACAATGGCTGAGCTTTCTGCTTTGGTAAAAGGAGTTGACCTTCCTGCTTACCTTAAAAAAGTAGGGGTGAATTCTGATAAGGTAATCATCGGAGAATTAGGGTATTATAAAAACTTTGATCAACTGGTGAATGCTAAGAATCTTCCTGTCATCAAAGATTATTTAAAATTCCACCTGATCAACGGAAGTGCTTCTTACTTAAGTGAGAACCTTGGAAATATGAGATTTGCTTTTTATGGTAAATATCTTAGAGGTCAGCAGGAGCAGAGAGCTTTAAACAAAAGAGGATTTGAGTTGATCAATGGTTCTTTGGGAGAAGCTTTCGGAAAATTATATGTTGAAAAATACTTCCCTGCAGAAGCTAAGGCTCAAATGGTAGAATTGATCGACTATTTAAAGAAAAGCTTTGCGGTTCACATCAACAATTTAGCGTGGATGTCTGCTACAACAAAGGCAAAAGCAATGACGAAACTGAACAAATTTACAGTGAAAGTTGCTTATCCGGACAAATGGAAAGATTATTCAAAATTAGAAATTACTCCAGAATCTAAAGACGGAACATTATACAAAAACCTTCAGAATATTGCTGAATGGCAGTACAATAAAGATTTAGCTAAAATTGGTAAGCCGGTTGATAAATCAGAATGGGGAATGACTCCACAAACGGTAAATGCTTACTATAACCCGGTAAACAACGAAATCGTATTCCCTGCTGCAATCCTTCAGCCGCCATTCTTCAATCCTAAAGCTGATGCTGCTGTAAACTTCGGTGGAATTGGTGCTGTTATCGGTCACGAAATGAGCCACGGATTTGATGATTCAGGTGCCCAGTTTGATGCAGACGGTAACTTAGTAGACTGGTGGACTCCGGAAGATAAAGCCAACTTCGAGAAAGCTACAAAAGCTCTTGCTTCTCAATATGATAAATATGAGCCTGTAAAAGGAACTTTTGTAAACGGTACTTTCACAAATGGTGAAAATATCGCTGACTTAGGAGGTGTAAATATTGCATATGACGCTCTTCAAATGTACTTAAAAGATAAAGGAAACCCAGGAAAAATCAGTGGATTCTCTCAGGATCAGAGATTCTTCTTAAGCTGGGCAACTGTTTGGAGAACATTATCAAGTGAGAAATACATGATCAATCAGGTGAAGACAGATCCACACTCTCCGGGGTACTTCAGAAGCTTCGGCCCGCTGATCAATGTTGATTCATTCTACAAAGCATTCGACGTGAAAAAAGGAGATAAGCTATACAAAGCTCCTGAAGACAGAATTAAAATCTGGTAATACCTATCATTAACATAAAAAAATCACCTAAATTTTAGGTGATTTTTTGTTTTTAGAATTATAACACGACGAGTTCTGTCGCTATTCATGGATATCTTTGATTTCAGAAATAAATCTTGCAAGATGTATTATTTCACTACCAAATAATAAGAATAATAAGATGAATACAATTGAAATTAATGATCCGTATATCGGAGAATGGGTAACTTTTATAGAGACAGATAAAACATATGACAATAATCCAATTATTGATAGCTATTGTGATGATATTCTTTTTAAAAAAGTTGGAAATGTTTACTACAGAAGAGTACTGGAAGACAGCCGTGTAGATATCAGATGGTTTGGTGCATCACCACAGGGTGTCATTGATAGTACAGCTGCGATTCAGCAGACTTTTATTATTGCAGATCGGTTTAATTTATCGGTCACAGCGGGAAGAGGAACATATGTTATTTCTGACACTATTTTAATTCCGCAGCATCCTGATTTTACCTTTTCATCTAAAACGTACGATTTTAATGAATCTATATTATTAATAAAAGCTAACGTTACTGTATTTAAGTCTGGGTATTATAAGAATGGTCAATTAATCAGTTCAATAGAAACCGGTAAGGATGAAAATATGTCTCAAGGGATTAAATTCGGAAATTTTTCCCTTCAGACCAATTTTTATGATATCGCCCATCCTGCTTTGGTTATTAAAGACTGGCATCAGGGGTGCAGATTATTTAATATTTCTTCAGCCAATTTTTCAACTCTACTGAAGTCAATTAATAATTATTATACAGTTTTTGATGATTTAAGAACCACCCATCAGCATGATACAAGACTAGGTGAGCGTTTTATTTTTTCAGGTGAAATGAATCTGAATATTTTCCGTTCATTGATAGCTGCCAATTCTTTAGTGGGATATAAATTTGATGGTCCTTTAACGGCCTGTCATTTTGATGCTGTATCCATTGAAGGAGTCACAACAGGAATTCAATTTAACTCTTCTGTATATAACTGCTCAATTGTCAATTCATACCTTGAAGGCTTCGACAGAGCTTTTGAATTTAATGATTATATTAATAACTTTACAATAGATAATAATTATATCAGATTTGTACAACCCCAGCACAGACTTATAAAATATAAAGGATTGCCATTGAATAATGTTCATCTGTTACCTAATAATACGTTTATTGGAATGACAGACTATCAGCAGTTATTTGAAAATATTGAAAATGATTATGGTTACGGAATGGAAATGAGTTTTGATACGATTCATGGAAATTCTATTAATGATCTTTTAATAGACAATTTTGGAGCTAATTTTAATATCAATGCTAAAACAAAGTTCCCTTCTTACTTAGCCAATATCCGAAATGGAAAAGGTCTGATTCCAGGAAATTATTCAGGACAGTATACACGAGGGTATGATGGTCCGTCTGGATTTGAGTTGGACTCTTCACTGCCTGGCTTTTTACATCTTAAAACGAAGATAAAGAATACATGGACGCAGATTATTTACGTGAATCTTGAAGTAAATGTTCAGTCAGGAACCAGATATTATAAAGGTTTTTTTGTAGGAAATATCTTTTATGAATTCAATGCTTCCGGAGTGTCAGCCACAGGAGTTTTGGAATCTCATATTAACAATAATGATGGTACTATTGATATTAAAAGACCGGTGTCTGAAGGTTCAGATATTATAAAAATTACAGGAGAGGTACGTCTAATTTAATTTTTTACTTTTTAAAATCCGGAATTAAAATCTGGTAATCATACAAACCGTTCAGCAATGAACGGTTTTTTTATAGGTAGTAGGTAGTAGAGATTTAATAAGAAATTAGAAGTGTCGATGCTTTACCCATAATTTGTAAATAAAAGACCTCCATCATTCCCCTCCTCTGGAGGGGTGTCGAAAATTCAAAGAATTTTTGACGGGGTGGTTTATCATCGGTTTACTTATAAAGCAAATATCATCCATCAATAGAAGCGGATTTTAGTCCGCTTTCTTCATAAATACCTATCATCAGGCTTTAGCCAAAGCCTAACATACACCCATCTGAATTTAAAACCCACATTACACCCGAAATTCAACCCCCATATTCCCAATTCCCTGAACTAAACATACTCTATCATTTTCCAATTATCCCTCAACTATTATCATTAAAGTTTGTATATTTGATAAGTTTGTGTAAAATCAAAAATATCTTTAATGAAAAAGCTAAATATTGGAATACTTGCCCTTTCAGGTCTTGTATTTCTTAATTCTTGTGGTACAGCAAAGACTGCAGGGACAGATACAAAAACTGAAGCTACGGCAGTCGTTGCCGAGACAGTAAAAGGAGAAGTAAAAGATGAGGGAATTAATGTATCATATATGGATACAAATGTGCGTCCACAGGATGACTTTTTTAGCTATGTAAACGGAAATTGGGTGAAGAACACTCAGATTCCGTCTGATAAAGCAAATTGGGGGTCTTTCAATGCATTGAGGGAAAATGTGGATGATGCTTCTCTGGACATCTTAAACAAAATTTTGTCTGAAAAATATGCTGAAGGAACTGAAGGTCAGAAAATTCAGAATCTATACGCTTCTTTTATGGATACCAGCAAAAGAAATGCAGATGGTTTATCACCTATAAAAAGTGATTTGACAAAAATTGATGCCATTAAAAACCTTAATGATCTTCAGAAGTACCTTTTGGAAGCAACAAGATTAGGAGATAATTCATTCTACGGCTGGCGAGTAAGCGCAGATATGAAGAATTCTAAAATGAATGCTGTATATCTGGGAGGTCCGGATCTTGGTCTGGGAAGAGATTATTATCAGAAAGTAAACGATGCAAATACTAAAACTTTAGCAGAATATCAGGCTTATGTCGGAAAACTATTCGGGGTTTTAGGATATAAGAATTCAGCTCAGGCAGGGCAGAATGTGGTAGATTTTGAGAAACAGCTTGCCAATTATTTATTGACTCTTGAGCAGAACAGAGATGCTAACCTGAGATACAATCCTAAAAA
Organism: Chryseobacterium rhizosphaerae; assembly: GCF_003385455.1. Lineage (GTDB taxonomy): Bacteria > Bacteroidota > Bacteroidia > Flavobacteriales > Weeksellaceae > Chryseobacterium > Chryseobacterium rhizosphaerae. The sequence continues at coordinate 27,267 of NZ_QNUF01000009.1, forward strand.
TGTATCTGAGCTTTCAGGGCTTGTTAAAAATATAGACCTTGCAAAATATTTGAAAGATGCAGGGGTGAATACAGACAGAGTAATCATCGGAGAACTGAAATATTACCAGAATATGGATCAGTTTGTGACGCAAAAAAACCTTCCGTTGTTAAAAGACTATCTGAAGTATCACCTGATTAACGGTAATGCAAGTAATTTGGATGAAAGTTTAGAGCAAATCAGATTTGATTTCTATGCAAAATATCTGCAGGGACAGAAAGAGCAGCGTCCAATGAACAAGAGAGGTCTTACCATGGTTAATGGGGTTCTTGGTGAAGCTTTCGGTAAATTATATGTTGAGAAATATTTTACTCCGGAAGCAAAACAGCAGATGGAAACTTATATTGACTACCTTTTAAAATCATTTAAAACGCACATTGCCAATATAGACTGGATGTCTCCGGAAACAAAAGTAAAAGCTCAGGAGAAACTGTCTAAATTTACAGTAAAGATTGCTTATCCGGATAAATGGAAAGATTATACCCAATTGAAAGTGGAATCTACCAATCAGGGAGCAACATTATATTCTAACCTTCAGAATGTAGCGGCATGGCAGTATCAGAGAAGTTTAGATAAAGTGGGAAAACCTGTTGATAAAACAGAATGGGGAATGTCTCCACAGACTGTCAATGCTTACTACAGCGGATCAAATAACGAAATTGTATTCCCGGCAGCAATCCTTCAGCCTCCTTTTTATAATCCTAAAGCAGATGCAGCGGTGAATTTTGGTGGTATTGGAGCGGTTATCGGGCATGAAATCTCTCACGGATTTGATGACAGTGGTTCCCGTTTCGATGGTGACGGAAACCTTAATAACTGGTGGACAGATGCTGACCGCAAGAACTTTGATGCAAAAGTAGGACAGCTTGCAGCTCAATACAATGCTTATGAACCTGTAAAAGGAAGTTTTGTAAACGGTAAATTTACAAGCGGAGAAAATATCGGTGACTTAGGTGGTGTATCTGTGGCTTATGATGCCCTTCAAATGTATTTAAAAGATAAAGGAAATCCAGGTAAGATCAGTGGATTTACTCAGGATCAGAGATTTTTCTTAAGCTGGGCAACAGTTTGGAGAACAAAAGCTACAGATCAGTATATGATTAATCAGGTAAAAACAGATCCTCACTCTCCGGGAGTGTACAGAGCATTTGGACCATTAGTTAATCAGGATGCATTTATCAAAGCATTTGATATTAAACCTGGTGATAAAATGTATAAAGCTCCTCAGGACAGAATAAAAATCTGGTAGTAATACCAAAAATTGTTAGAAAAGAAAGAATCCGTCTCAATTCAATGTGAGATGGATTCTCTTTTTAATACGCTTTCTTATAATTTCGGATAACGAACTTTATTCCGGTTTCTATAATATCTCCCATCGTTTGACAGTACTTGAAATTTACATCGTAAGTAAGTTTTTGCAAAGCTGTTTTTAGCTCTGTAACATTGGCCTCAGGGGCAATGTTTTCTTTTTTCATAATAGAAAGGAGTTCATCGAATCTGCTTTTGCTACTGGTCACTCTTTTTACAATTTGTGAACGTACCTCTTTACGATATTGCTCTATGGAATTAGTTTTCAATTTTTCTAATACCATACTAACCATCAGGTTGTTTTCTTTGAAATACTGAGGGAGATACACTTTCAAATTCCCCTCGTAGCTTTGCTGATCAAAATCGATGGGACGAATTCTGTAAATAACCTGATCAAAATCGTGTATAGGAATGATAACATAATTATAAGAGCGCATGTCACCAAGTAGCCCAATAAGGCAGCGTTCATTGAATTTTACAAATTCCTTGGAAATTTGCGCTTTTTCCGATTCTGTACAATTCGGTAGGTATTTCTTAATAAAAACATCCCCGGGAATTCCTAAGATATGTTCTTCTATTAAGGTGTTTTTGTAAATTAGAAAGTTAACCCGGTTGGGAGAAAGAAGGTCTTCAATTTCCAGTCCGTATATGCGTGAGGCATCAGCCTGCTTAATATAAAAATTGGTATAGTTGTCATTCAGAATATTTCTCACCCGAATTCGGAAAGGTTTAGAATTTCCGAATGTACAGAAGTCGATCGTATCTACTTTCAGATATGGTAAAGTCGCTTCATCTCCGTCGGAATGAAGAAGGGTATAAATCTTATTTAAATTAGCCTCTATTTCTTTAAACTCATATTCAGAATACAATACCCCGAGCCACAAAGTATCTTTACCTTCCTTATCCAGAATATTCACACTGTCGCTGAATCTTAGCAGGTCTTCATATAGAAACTGGATCTTGGTGGTTCTGTTGTGTTTTTCCAAATACTGTTCTAGTGCTTCTGAAACAGGATATATTGGTTTTCGAAAAGCAATCTTTACATCTTTCATTATTGTGTTTACTTTATTTAAATATAAAGAATATTTTTTCCTTACGTTGGAGGATTTTTTATTTTAACATATGTTTGATCAAAGTAGGCCTAAATTTTATTTTATCTTTCTATGGTTTACTTTTGTTTATTTTTCATAGCTTAGTGATATCGTAAGATGGTGATTGTATGATAAGTAATAATAGCTAAATTTAAATAAATCAAGAAAAATCTTGACAAAATTTTGTATGTTACAGTTTTTTTTTAAATTTAAACATTGGATTGGTAATTTATTTGATACGTCTGTAAATTACTCAGAAACAGATCCAAACCAAAATAGTAAATCTCAAAATAATAATAATATGGCAATGTTTAATTATGGTGTTGGCGGAAACGAGGTAAAAGTAGACGCTAATGAAGCTATTCAGGAAATACAGGAAAATAAATCACTGATAGTAAGCCAGCTTACAACAGAAGAATCTTATACCCCTGAAATTGTAACAGGATTAAAAACCGTAGAAGATGTTTTCAGACATTTTCAGCCTTCTGTAGCTGTACAGCATGAAACAGAAGATGGAAGTGTGGTAGAAGAAGAATTCCGCTTTCAAAATCTTGGCGACTTTACTCCTAAAAGCCTTACTCAGAAATCAGATTATCTGCAGCAGCTGAGCATGGAGCAGGAGCAGTACAACAAAATCGTACGTCAGCTTAAAACAAATAAAATACTACGAAATATGCTGGAGAATGATCAGACAAGAGCTGCGTTCATCGAAGTATTGAAAGACGTAGCACAAGAACTTGAAAAATAATTAAAGACTTTACATTAAATCATGGATAGCAAATTACAGGCGCAAGAAAGCCAGCAGCAAGGGCAGCAGCAACACGCAGGGCAACCGAAAGGTAACCCACTTGCAGAGCTCAATAAAATGGGAGGTTTTGGCTTTGTTGAATCCGTTGTAGACGGAGTCGCCAATATGAACCCTACAAGAAAGGCAAGAAAGGAAATCTTCCTTACCGATAGCAATAAAGCAGATGAAAGAAAAGAGCTTCTTCAGAAAATCAACCTTTGGGTGAGTCTGTTGGAAGGAAACGAATCTGCAGATAAAATGGCTGAAACGTGCAAAAGTAAAGCACAGCAGGCCGATCAGAATTTAAAGACGAACTTAAAAAATACACTTGATGCTGTTCGTCTGTTGGAAACCAACTACAGAACGGTAGCGCAATTCTATAAAAATACAGAATTGGACAAAGTAGACAACGTAAGCATTGTCAATGCAAGTATCGATCAGGTTTCGGATTTAGATAATCCTTTATTTATCGATGCCATTTCTGAAGAATTCAAAAATTATTATGACCGTTTAGACCTTAGAGATAACTATTCAATTCTTGCAATACCAGGATATTTAGGATCAAATAAGGTAATTGAAAAATGGGCGAAAATCTGTAACGAGAATAAAGTAATGATGGTTACAGACTTTGCTAATCTTGATAAGCCGGATGACGTGGTAGATTTATTCCACTCGGCAAACCTTACAGGAGGTGAACTTCACAGAAGTAATGTGATTATGACTTGTAACTGGTTGGTAGGACGTGGAAAAGCTGAAGAAGTAGGTGAAGAGGAAAACGTAGAACTTCCACCTTCCACTTCATTGGCAGGAAAAATCCACAAGACTTTAATGTCTCAGGTAGCAGCCGGTAAAAAACACGGTAATATCAACGAAGTAGACGCTGTAAAATTCGAATTGAAGAAAAGTGAAATTTCTCAGTTAGAAAAAATGGGTCTTGTACCGATGGTAAATGAATATGGAAAAATCATGGCATTCTCTGCAAAAACATTGTTTACAGGAGATAACATCGGACTTCAGACATATTCCGTAGTTCGTGTATTCGATTACGTAACTAAAGTACTACTTGACTTCCTGAACAGAAGAGCTTTTGAAAACTGGAACGCTAAGAACGAAGATGATTTGAGAAGACAGATCGTAACATTCTTAGACAATATCAAAGGACCGGATAAGTTAATTGAAAAATTCAAGATTGTTCGTTTCGAACAGGACAGAGTGAACAAAGACAGAGTATGGCTTGATATCCGTATGACCCCTTATTTCCCTACAAAAAGTTTCGTTATTAAACTGGACGGACATAAAGGAGATGATGGTAACGAATGGGATGCAGAATATACTCAGGAATAAAAAAACTTATTTTAAATAATAAAAAACCGATGCAATTTTTTTCATCGGTTTTTTTCTACCAACACCTATAAATAGTAAGATGAATAAAAAACTGAACTTGGTACTTCTGCCTGTCTTATTACTGGCAGTTTTGGTAAGCTGTGAAAAAAAATACCAAAGCCCGGGGAATTATGAAAACGATATGTTTGCCAATGAACGCCAGGAAGGGACAGCTTATATTATGAATGAAGATGAATGTTTCGATGGTAGTGAAATGGTGATTGCAAGCTCAGAAGTAAAGCTGATAGATAGTTCAAAAGGCCGTGGAAAACCCTTTTTTATCTATAAAGTAAGATCCGGAAAAGTACTGAAAACAATAAGAGATTCTGTTATGGAATATCCATTTCAGTTTCTTTCACCACAGAGACTCAAGCTGAAAAATAATGATTCCATGTATGTTTACCTGAAAAGTCTTCAGGGGTACCGGTTTATTGCAAAAGACAGGAACCTTAAATATCAGTGGCTGAAAGCAGCTCCGGTATATTCTGTGAAGAAAAAATAAAATAAACCTATCTTTGCAGCTTCGAAATAATGTTCATCAGAAGAGCTCTCGCTTCTTCCGTGGTATAAATAGATTAAGGTTTTTGGAAAATATTAGAACAGGCTCAGACTTTCTTCATGTAGGAAACAGGCTTTTGGAGTGGTATAAAAATAATGCAAGAGATCTGCCTTTCAGACAGACGAAAGACCCTTATAAAATCTGGATCTGTGAGATTGTATTTCAACAGACAAGAATTAGTCAGGGGTTAAATCACTATAATAATTTTATCAAAAGATTTCCCGATGTAAAAACATTGGCAGAAGCTGACGAAAACGAGGTTTTATTATATTGGAAGGGATTAGGCTATTACTCAAGGGCAATTAATATTCATAAAGCTGCCAGGCAGATTATGGAGGAGTATCAGGGGGTATTTCCAGCTCAGTATCAAGATATTTTAACCTTAAAAGGGATTGGTAAATATACTGCGGCTGCGGTTTCAAGCATCTGTTTCGGAGGAAAAATGCCTGCGGTTGACGGAAACTTTTATAGGGTGCTAAGCCGTCTTTTTGCTGATGATTTTGATATTTCAAATTCCAGAGCTTTTACCTATTTTTCAGAATTAGCTGCTTTGGTGATGCCTGACAATGTAGGCGATTTTAATCAGGCGATGATGGATCTGGGTTCCGAGATCTGTAAGCCGAAAAATCCCCTTTGCGGAGAATGCCCAATTAATGAAGACTGTCTTGCATTTTCTTTACAGAAAGTTACTAATTATCCGGTGAAAACGAAGAAGGTAAAGACAGAAGATCTTGCTTTAACCTATTATTTCGTTCATAGAAACGGACAATTTCTGATCCGTCAGAGAAAAGATGATTTTATCTGGAAAAAATTATTTGAGTTTCCTTCAGCTATTCCTGAAGAGATGGAACCATTTATTACCCAATCAAAAACCATTACCCATAAACTGACTCACAAGAATTTAAGTATTGAAATATTCAATGTGGCAGTATCTTCAGAGAAGGAGTGGAATACTTTTATAGCTGAAAATCAATACCTCATTACGGATATTCAGGGTTCTCATGAAAAATCCTTTCCTAAGCCTTTGGAAAATTACATTCAAAACTCTCTGAAAGACTGAAATTTGTCTTCCGAAATCTGAAATCTAATTTGTACTTTTGCAAAATGATTAAAAAAGTCATTTTTATTTTTGTATCACTGCTTTTACTTTCATGTGGAAAAGACACTACTCCGAAACCTTACGGAGAATTGCGTCTGGAATATCCAACTCCGAAATACCAAAAGTTTGAAAACAATTGTGCCTATACTTTTGAATATTCTGATTTTGCTTCCATTACGGCAGCTAAAAAACCGTGTTGGTACTATCTTAATTATCCAAAAATGAAAGCCAAAATCTTTGTTACTTATTATCCGATACAAAATGATTTTGCTGAACATATCAAGGAAGCCGAAAAAATGGTTTATGAACATACCATTAAAGCCAGTTCTATAGATACAAAATCTTTTGAGTATCCTGAAAAAAAGGTCTACGGAAACTTTTATGAGCTTAAAGGGCAGAGTGCTTCCAATCTTCAATTTTACATCACAGACAGTACAAAACATTTTGTGACTGCTTATTTATACTTTGATACGAGACCGAAACCGGATTCTCTGGCTCCTGCAGTGAACTATATCAAAAACGATATGAAGCACCTGCTGGACTCTTTTGAATGGAAAAAATAATTACTTTTAATATACATTGAAAAATATATGAAACTTTTAGTTGTAGGAAGTGTTGCATTTGATGCAATCGAAACACCATTTGGTAAAACGGATAAAATTTTAGGTGGAGCAGCCACTTATATTGGGATCACTTCATCTATTTTAGGCGTTAAATCGGGTATCGTTTCTGTAGTAGGAGGAGATTTTCCACAAGAACATCTGGATATGTTTACAGACAGAGACGTAAACATTGAAGGAATTGAAATTGTAAAAGAAGGAAAAACTTTCTTCTGGTCAGGAAAATATCATAATGATTTAAATACCAGAGACACTTTAGCTACAGAGGTGAATGTGTTGGAAAATTTTGATCCGAAAATTCCGGATTCTATGCAGGATTCAGAAATTTTATTACTTGGAAACCTACACCCTGGAGTTCAGTTGTCCGTACTTGAAAAAATGAATAAGCGTCCCAAACTTGTTATCCTTGATACCATGAATTTCTGGATGGACAGCGCTTGGGATATTCTGATGGATATGATTGCTAAGACAGATGTAATCACAATCAATGATGAAGAAGCAAGACAGCTTTCAGGAGAATATTCTCTGGTAAAAGCAGCGAAGAAAATTCATATCATGGGTCCTGAATATGTAATCATCAAAAAAGGAGAGCACGGAGCTTTACTTTTCCATGATAATAAAGTATTTGCTATTCCTGCACTTCCGTTAGAAGATGTTTTCGATCCAACAGGGGCAGGAGACACTTTTGCAGGAGGTTTTGCCGCTTATCTTGCTAAAAAAGGAAAACTGGATTTCGAAACCATGAAATCTGCTTTAATTGTAGGTTCTGCAATGGCTTCATTTACCGTAGAAAAATTCGGAACAGAAAGAATTCAGGAAGTTGGAGAAGCAGATATGTTCGAGAGATTGAGACAATTTAAAGAATTAACAACATTTGATGTTGAACTGCAGTAAATAAGTCTTTTTAAGAAATATTTATAATAAAAAATTGAGTGAAATTCGTTAAGAATTCTAAATTTGCAACTTGTTTAAAATAGTAAAATGACAAATAGACTAAAAATCACTTTTCTCCTTGGGATTTTCATAATGATATTCTCTTCAAATATGATGAATGCCCAGCTAAAACAAGGAGATTTAGTGGATGGTATTGCTGCTGTTATCGGTGATGAGATTGTTTTGGAATCTGATGTAACTGAGCAAATGAATTATGGAAAGCAGCAGGGAGCTTCTAATACAGATAAATGTGAGTTCCTGGAAAACCTTATCAGCAATAAGCTTCTTGTATACGAGGCAAAAAAAGATACGTTGATTGAAAACCGTTCTGCAGCGATCAAGGAGCAAGCCAATGGAAAATACCGTCAGTTGCTTTCTCAATTTCCAGATGAAAAAACAATGCTTGCAGCTTATAAGTTCAGAAATGCTTATGAGATGAAGAATGCTATCGAAAAAATTGATATAGACCAATACTACGGGCAGGCAAAATATCAGAGAATTACTGAAAAAGCCGACGTAACACCTAATGAGGTTACCGACTTTTATAACCTGTACAAAATGCAGTTGCCACAGATAAAAGATGAAGTAACCTTAGCTCAGATTATGATTTATCCGGCATTGACGGAAGCTCATAAACAAGATCTGATCAACAGACTGAAAAAAGTTAAGCAGGATATCTTAGGTGGAGAAACTTTCGAAAGTCAGGCTAGAATTTATTCTGAAGATGAAGGATCTGCTTCCAACGGAGGATTATACAAGAATATCAATAAAGGTCAGATGGTGAAGCAGTTTGAAGCTACAGCATTAAACCTTCAGGAAAATGAAATTTCAGATCCTATCGAATCTGAATTCGGATACCACATTATTCAGTTGTTAAAAAAATCCGGAAAAGTGTATGACGCAAGACATATTCTATTAAAGGCTACTCCTACAGATGAAGAACTAAAAACGGCAAAAGCAAAATTAGATAGTATCAGAGGTCTTATTATAGATGGTAAGATGACATTTAAAGATGCTGCGTTTAAGTTTTCTGATGATAAAAGAACCAAATTTAATGCTGGAGTTATTCCGGGAGGAGACGGTTCTGATAAAATTGAAAGAGAAAGTATCCCGGGAACAATCAGCTATGAGTTAGCCGGATTAAACAAAGGTGATATTACTACTGCTTTTGAAGACGAAGAAAACAAAAGAAAAACGGTTAAGATCATTAAATTGGAAGATGCTATACCTGCACACCAGATTACACTGGAAACAGACTTTAGCAGAATAAAACAAATGGCACTGAATAAGAAGAAGAATGAAATGATTGAAAAATTTGTTAGTTCTAAATTACCAAATATTTTCATCTCCATCAACGGACGTTATGATAGCTGTAATTTTAAATCCAATTGGAAAAAAGCAACAGTTAAAAAATAAAAACAAAAACCTTCAGAATCTCTGGAGGTTTTTTTTATCAGTAAACTTTATCCCTTGAAACAGGTTTGAATGGAAAATCTTATTTACCTTTCTTTATATACTTGTATTGTAACATTGAATATCTTTACATAAACTAAACGTATGGACTTTGCCTTTTATCTTCGACAATTCCATTTGGCAGCAGGGGAAACTCCAGAAATAAAGCTTGATCGTAAGGGATTGAAACTATCGGTAGATATTGTTCTGGAATCCGTAGCTCTCAAAGTATATAAACCGGAGTGGTCTGGAGATCATCAGTCACCATTAGATGCAGTGGGGAGGATTTTCTTTTCGGTATGGGTAAATGATAAGGCGATCCAAGAGGATAGAATATATTATAATATCCATGCCCTAAAGGTAAGAGAATTAAAAAACTATAGGATTTCCGGTAGAAATTTTGCGCAGGATTTTAGAACTGAATTTTTGAAGTATCATAAAGACTGGCCTAATGTAAGTGTACAGTATGGACCACTTACCTTAATGCAGGGCTGGATACAATTAAAAAATGATAGGATACAAAAAGATGTATATGAACTGGTTCAGAATTTTTTAAAGATAAGTTCCATTATAGATCATATTTTGGATTCACATAAGAAATGATAATATTTCGTTTTCTATAACTTTTTTAGTCAATTGAGATACCTGGTAAACGTTGTTTTTAGTATTTTTACACATGAGCAATTTTATAGATTTCAACTCTGCAAAAAAACTTCATGACATGCAGGCTAGCCAAAATAGAATTACAGAGCTTTTTAATATAAAATATCCAATTATTCAGGCTGGTATGATCTGGCATTCCGGATGGAGGCTGGCTTCTGCCGTTTCCAATTGTGGAGGATTGGGGTTAATAGGTGCAGGAAGTATGTATCCCGATATCCTGAGAGAAAATATCAGGAAATGCAAAGAAGCCACAGACAAGCCTTTTGGGGTGAATGTTCCGATGTTATATCCTAATATTGAAGAGATCATCCAGATTATCCTTGAAGAAGGTGTGAAAATTGTCTTTACATCAGCAGGAAATCCGAAAACGTATACAGAAACACTTCAGAAAGAAGGATTAAAAGTAGCTCACGTAGTTTCCTCTACCAAATTTGCAGTAAAATGTGAAGATGCAGGAGTAGATGCTATTGTTGCGGAAGGTTTTGAAGCTGGAGGGCATAACGGAAGAGATGAAACGACAACGTTCTGTCTGATCCCTAATGTGAGGAAACATATCTCTAAGCCATTAATCGCTGCCGGAGGTATTGCTTTGGGATCACAAATGAAAGCTGCCATGATTTTAGGAGCAGATGGAGTACAGATCGGATCGCGCTTTGCTGCTACTACTGAGGCCAGTGCACATGAAAACTGGAAAAAGAAAATTACCGAACTGCAGGAAGGAGATACACATCTTACTTTAAAAGAATTAGCCCCTGTAAGAATGGTTAAAAATAAGTTCTTTGGTGAGTTGGAAACTATTTACCAAAGTGGAAGAGATAAAGAAGCTTTAATTGCTTCATTAGGAAGAGCCAGAGCAAAAAAAGGAATGTTTGAAGGAGATATGGAAGATGGAGAATTAGAAATAGGACAGGTTTCCGCATTAATCGACGATATATTGCCGGTAGAAACCGTTTTTAATCATCTGTTGGAGGAATTTGAAAATATCAAAATGCCTGTATTATAGTTAGCTGTACTATATTTCAGTATTTATTTTAAAATAATAAAAGAGATTGCCTTCATAGGAGGCAATCTCTTTTTATAGAGAGGTGTTAATTGTTTATCTCATAAATATCAGTGATCTCTACAACTGCCATTTCATGTCTTTCAGAGTTGTTACCTTCCAGAATAAAAGTTGCATAATATCTGATCCCTCCAAATATCTGATCCTTCTTCTTAATAATTTGTATTTTAAATTGTGGATTAGATACGTTTCCTGCATTAGTGTTGGTAGCCCATAAAGAGTTTGAAGCAATATAAGGGGTATTTTTATACAATACCAGATTTCCATCTCCCTGAGCAGACAAATAAGGATTGTTACTTCCGGACTGTACCGTATTAGAAGCCCATCTCGCTGGGTTTGGATGAAGACCTACCCAATGAATAGGACTTGCATACAATACTAGGTTACAGTCGTGCTGAAGATCAAGATGAAGATTTACATTTCCATAATTAAGAACCAAAGAACCTCCTGCTGCCATTCCATAAGATCTGCTGCTTTCAGCTAGAACTGTGGTTTTGGTCGTTGACAGTCTTTCTGTAGACTTGGTTACCGATGATTTTGCCATGGCTGTTTGCTGTGTTTCTGTGGCGATGTCATTCTCTGTAGAACAGGAAAAGGTTACCAATGCCAACAAAGCTAAAGATGAAATCTTTACTGCGTTTTTCATGTTTGTTGTTATTAATTTTTTACAGCAGCAAATATAAAATAAGTATAATAATCTCGTTTTTGTGATATATGTATCTTTTTTAGCTTATTGATGTATCTGCTTTAAATATATTCCCGGCTTTATAAAATATTTAACACACTAAATAGTGTCTTTTTTGATTTGTTATTATTTTTATGTTTTATATTAAATTTTTAATAAATAGGTAAGTATTTGAATAAAAGCGCATTTAAAAATTAAAATCAGACTTCTAAATTGGGTTATTTCGAATATCCGGAGCTTTTCTATCATATTATTCTGTTATTTGGTAATTTTGCAAGAAATAATAGTATTTTACACGTTAAAAGAGATTTGATGTTGTAAAAAGAATTGGCGAAAGAATATGATACAGAATACGATAGTAAATGTTGGTGATAAAAATCTTTATATAGAATACAATAACTCCTTTGAAAATAGACCCACGATTGTCTTTCTTCACGATTCTCTGGGATCAGTAGTGCTCTGGAGAGATTTTCCTGCTAAATTGTCTGAAGCTACCCAATCTAATGTCCTTGTGTATGACCGTCTTGGCTATGGCAAATCATATCCTATGATTACTCATGAAAGAGCAGTTAATTATATGGAACAGGAAGCAGACCTGCTTAATGATTTGTTGGCGCAGCTCAATATTGACAAAGCGATCCTGTTCGGGCATAGTGACGGTGGAACAATTGCTTTAATTGCTGCCGCAAAATATCACAAAAGAGTAGAAGCGGTAATTTGTGAAGCAGGACATATTTTTGTTGAAGATATTACCTTAAAAGGGGTTTATGATGCATGGGAAGCCTATAAAACGACAAATCTTCCGGAACGTTTGAAGAAATACCATGGTGATAAAGTAGAAATGCTTTTTAAAGCATGGACAGAAACCTGGACACGCGATGATTACAGAAACTGGAATATTGAATATCTCTTAAAAGATATAATTTGCCCATTATTATTTATCCAGGGAGAATCCGATGAATATGGTACACTGGACCAGGTAGAGAAAACTATTTCCCAGGTAAGCGGAAGTAGTGAGAAATACATTATTCCGGGTATTGGACATACTCCACATAAGGAAGTTCCTGAGCTGGTTCTTGAAAAATCTGCCGAATATATCCGTAAGCTTTTTTAAAGATTAAAAAATTACAGTAGCTGAATTTCTGCGGTGATATTTTTTTTGGACTGTATTTCGTATTGGCCTTTAAAATACTCAGTTTTAAAGATGTCTTCAAGTTCCAGAAAATGTTGAAGAACTTTTTTTCGCCCGGGTTTATAGAGAAAATCCGGATAGATAGAATATTCTTTTCGGATCATTTTGGTATAGGCCAGGTAAGTGGCAAGATCTTTTCCAAGGATAGAAAGATCGGCATCCAATAGGTAATGGGTATCTTCATCTTCAGATCTTTGATGGGATTTAGTGGCCAGGATCTGTTTTGAAATCTTCAGAATTGTATCATGGGGTACACCGATTTCCTTAAGCCTTTTTTCAGCTGTACCAGCACTTTTTTCCTCATTAGACCTGGAGGTTGCATCATAAATAATATCGTGATAGAAAACAGAAAAAGAAACTGTGGCAAAGTCAGAGATATGGGGTTTTACCGTTTCAAGTTCCTGAAACATATTTTCAAGGTGAGACAGATTGTGATAATATCTGCCTTTCTCAGAGTGCTTTTTTTCAATTTCCTTCCATAGACTTTGGATTAAAGCCTGATCATCAGTAAATAAAATACAAAGTTGTAGAAAACGGTCTTGCAGAATCATGATCCGTAAAAGGTATAAAAAAAAGGAACTTTAAAAAGTTCCCTGATTTGCTTCAAGAACAGCCTTAAGCTCAGCCCAGCCTCCGCCGTTATAGCCATCCTTTAATCCTTGAGTGTTAAGATATTCTAATGCTTTTCCACTTCTGTTTCCACTTCTGCAGAATATGATCACTGGTTTTTCGATAGATAAAACCTCATCCTGTCTATCTTCTACTTCACCTAGAGGAATATTTTTAGCCCCATCTATATTTCCGTCCATTTCAAGCTCCATAGGCTCGCGAACGTCGATCAACTCATAATTTCCGGATTGTATTACTTCTATTAAAGACATAGTTGTTTATTTTAAACATTAAATTATAAACGAAAATACGTAATTTTTTTTTGAAAAAAATCTTAATTAAAACATAATTTTTTCAGAACAGAGCTAGACCAGGGTTTCTGGCTGAAGCATTCTGAAAACTGAAAGATTGATAAAATAATCTTAATTTTGCAATGTGATAAGTATGAATGCCGGAGCCGAAAAATATTCCCAACTGATAAAAACCAAAGCCAAAAGTTTTGGGTTTCAGAATTGTGGCATTTCTAAAGCTGATTTTTTAGAGGAAGATGCCGCACATCTCGAAAAATGGCTTAAGAATAACTTCAATGGGGAAATGAAGTATATGGAAAATCATTTCGATAAGAGATTAGATCCAAGGCTTTTGGTAGAAGGCTCTAAATCTGTAATTTCACTTTCTTATAATTATTTTCCCGAAGAAAAAATTTCGGTGCTGGAGAATTATAAGATTTCAAAATATGCATATGCAGAGGATTATCACGAAGTCATCAAAGAAATTCTTCGTGAACTGGTGGCAGAATTGCAGGAAGAGATCGGTGAATTCGGATTCAGGGTCTTTGTAGATTCAGCACCGGTTATGGAAAGAAGCTGGGCCAGAAAATCAGGAATAGGATGGGTAGGGAAAAATGCTAATCTGATCACCAGACAAAATGGTTCTTTCTATTTTCTTGCAGAAATTATCTGCGACCTGGAGCTTATCTCCGATCATGAAACAACCGATCATTGCGGAACCTGCCGGAAATGTATTGATGCATGTCCTACAGATGCTATTGTTTCCGAAAAGATCATTGACGGAAGCCGCTGTATTTCCTATGCTACCATAGAGCTGAAAAATGAAATTCCGGATTACTTTCAGGATAAAATGGAAAACTGGATGTTCGGTTGTGATATCTGCCAGGATGTATGTCCCTGGAACCGGTTCTCAGCACCCAATAAACAAAGTAGATTTACCCCTAATGAAGCCCTGAAAAATTTTAAAAAAGGGGAATGGAAAGAATTAACTCAGGAAATTTTCTCTGAGATCTTTAAAAAATCACCGGTGAAAAGAACCAAATTTGCCGGTTTAAAGAGAAATATTGAGTTTTTGGAGAGGTCTTCAGATCTATTTTAGCCGGAACTTTTGGTGACAACTCCTTCTTTGGAATTTTTTGGAGTTCCAAACTAAAGCTGATAATCGACCATTCCTTAAAATTTACGCTTTAAGGAGGTTAAGATTTGGTAGAATAAGTTTCTTAAAAACCTTTCCTAAAAAGAAAAATTGACTCTCAGGAGATTAAATCTCACCGAAAATCAACGTTTTTTTTGTATTCTTTTTGGAGCTGTTTTTACTCTTACTTTAAATCTTTTCTGAGACTTGGTATTTTTACGCATATTTGTGAATATTTCGTAACTAAATATAGTCATTTTTTCGATTAAAACAAATACTTTTACTAAAAATTACAGATTAAATTTTATTAAAACATGACCGTGAAAATTATAGTATTATATATCTTAAAAGTGTTGGGAATAATTGTAGGAATCGTGATCATATATGTCCTTCTTGGCTTATTGATCCCCTTTATCTCTGTCTCAGCAAAAGATGATGGTGAAAAGAAAGATATTCCCATTTATATTTATACCAACGGAGTGCACACAGATATTGTAATGCCCGTAAAAAATGACCTGCAGGATTGGAGCCTGAAGATTCCTTTTGCCAATCTGAAATCAAAGAAAACAGACTATAATTATATCGGTATAGGATGGGGAGATAAAGGTTTTTACCTGGATACCCCCACATGGGCTGACCTGAAGTTTTCTACTGCTGTGAAAGCCGCATTCTGGTTAAGCGATTCAGCAATGCATTGTACTTATTATACCACAATGAAAGAAGGGGACGACTGTAAAATGATTATGATCAGCAGAAGCCAATATACAAGGCTGGTGAAATTTGTAGAAGATAAATTCGACAGAGATCAGAATGGCAATTTTATGGTGATTCCTACCAATGCTGTGTATGGAGATAATGATGCTTTCTATGATGCCAGAGGTACATACAGTTTCCTGTATACCTGCAATACCTGGACTAATGACGCTTTAAAAGCTGCCGGACAAAAAGCGGCCCTGTGGACTCCTTCTGATTTTGGAATTTTCCAACACTACAAATAAAATGAGAAGGTTTTTTCTTTTCTTTTTATTACCTGTGCTTTCTTCCTGTGTCAAGGAGAAGGAAATAAACAGTTATAAGACAGGAAATGCTGTGGTAACGAGTGAGAAAAGACCAGAAGCAGATCTTTCTAAAATAAAAATAAAAGCTGAAGAAGCTTTAGCGTTCTGTACCTCAAGAAATCTCAGTACCGATTTTTGTATCCTTATAGACATGAGCCTTCATTCAGGAATTAAACGTTTCTTTGTCTGGGATTTTAAAAACAAAACTATTTCAGGGAAATATCTCGTAGGGCATGGTTGTGGTATAAATGCATGGAGTAAAGATGATTCAAGAGACCGCCCGGAATTCAGCAATGAAGATGGAAGCCATCTTTCATCTCTGGGGAAATACAGGTTGGAAGGAAGAGGAGACAGCGAATGGGGTGTCAACATAAAATACCTGATGCATGGCCTCGAGGATACTAATACTAATGCATTGAAAAGGTTTATCGTTTTTCATTCCTGGAATCTGATGAGCGATGAAGAAGTTTTTCCTAAAGGATCACCGGAAGGATGGGGCTGTCCCACCATTTCAAATAATGCTATGAGAAAAATTGATCCAATGATTCAGAACACTAAGAAACCTGTTCTGATGTGGATTTATAATTAAAAGAAGTAAGATGAAATATAGACTTTTCCGAGAACAGCAATTAAACTGCGATCTAGAAACGGCATGGAAATTCTTTTCCTCCGCCAATAACCTTTCCGAAATCACTCCAAAAGATATGGGATTTACTGTCCTGACAGAACTGGAAGATGATGAAATTTATAAAGGAATGCTCATAGATTACTATGTTTCCCCGTTATTTGGGATTAAGATGAAATGGCAGACAGAAATTACCCATGTGGATTTTCAGAAAAACTTTACTGATTTTCAGAAAAAAGGACCGTATAGATTATGGAATCACCATCATGAGTTTATTCCGAATGATGAAGGTGTTTTAATGAGGGATACGATAGATTATGAACTTCCTGCAGGATTTCTTGGAGAAATAGCCCACCGTCTTTTTGTCAGAAAGAAACTGGAGTATATTTTTGATTACCGTTTCCGGGTACTTAGCAGACTGTTTTAAAATATCCGCAAGATCTTTGATTGGATATTGGAAAGTGGCCTGTGGAATGGCAGGCAGAAAAACGGAGCTATAAGTACCCTTTGCCATTCCGAAGGAATCTCGACATCATGGTTGAAAACATTCATTTTTCTTGATTGTTTAAGTTTTTTTAACATTTGAAACGGCCTGAACTCCATCTAAAATTCGTACTTTTGCGCCACTATCGTTTTTACTAAAAAACAAAGCGTTCTCTTTGACATGGCAGGTCTGAAGTCATTTATCATTTTTTATATTATGCTGGTTTTTACCCTTTTCAATTCGAATTGGGTAGAAAATTCCTTGCAAAATATTCCTCATGTACCCCATGTCAGTAATATCTATCTATTAGATGTTTTTGAGGATGCTGATATGAATACCCACGCATTAGCTGCTGCCTCGAAAATCATAAAACATTCAGCACCTAAAAATGACTGCACGGCAGGTGACTTTTCAGCCATCTTAAAACTGAGCCCGAAAATTACACTTCCCAATATTGCAGTCTCTATTATCTGTGGGGTTAAGTCTTTTCTCCATCTCCTCCAATTGTATTAATGTAAGTTATTGAAATTCAGTTTATTTATCGAAATTTTATAACTAAAACATGTTACAATGTATTTTAAAAACGTAATAATTTGCACTTTTGCAATATTATTCGCTGTGTCATGCAGTAAAGACAAGAAAAAAAACAACCAAAACGAGAAGGAAGTTCCTGTTCTTGAAATCAAAGAAAAAGATACCCTGGTGAGCAATCAGTTTGTCACCGATATCCAAGCTAAGAAGAATGTAGAAATGCGTTCCAGGATTGGAGGGATCATACAGCATATATATGTCAATGAAGGACAGTTTGTGCACCAGGGACAGGCTTTATTCAAAATCAATGATGCCGAACTTCAGATGGAGCTTTTAAAGGCAAATGCGGCCTTAAAACAAACCGAAGCCGATGTTCGTATTGTGGAAGTGGAACTGAAACAGATCCAGAGTCTGTATGCTAAGAAATTTGTGGCCAGCAACGAGCTGGAGATGGTAAAGGCAAAATTATCATCCGCTAAAGCTAAGCATGCCTTTGCTGATGCTGAAAAAAGGACTGTTCTGCAAAAAATAAGCTTTACAAAAATCACAGCTCCTTTTGACGGAGTCATTGATGTTATTCCCCTTAAAGATGGAAGTCTCGTGGAAAATGGGACTTTATTAACCACTTTATCCCAGCTTAATGAGGTGTATGCTTATTTTTCAATCCCTGAAAATTTATATTTTGAGCTTTTAGCTAATGATAAGATAGGAAGCCATCAGAAAATTGAACTGACACTGCCCAATGGCGTTAATTACCAGTTTAACGGAGCACTAAAAACTGCCGAAGGAGAAATAGACAGAACGACAGGTTCCATACGGTATAAAGTATTATTTCCCAATCCTGACCGCTTGATCAAACATGGTACTTCCGGAAAGCTGATTATTTCCGAACATCAGGGAAATGCCGTTTTGATTCCTCAAAAATCAACATTCTCCATTCAGGATAAGATGTATGTTTTTGTGGTGGATAAACACAATAAAGTAAAGATGACCAATATTAAGATTGGAACTACCCTGAGAGATTCTTATTTGGTAGAAAATGGTCTTAAAAAGGGTGATTTAATTATTTATGAGGGTACACAGTCTTTAAAAGACGGTGATATAATCAAAATTAAAAAGAAGTATTAACCTTTCGTAATCTTTAAATCAACTAACAATGGTAGAAATGTTTATAAGACGAAAGGTTCTTTCGTTGGTTATTTCCATATTATTTGTCCTCCTGGGAATTATGGCCCTGATGAAAATGCCCATTACCCAGTTTCCGGATATTGTACCCCCTTCTGTTACTGTAACCGCGAAATATACCGGGGCTAACGCCGAGGTATCAGCCAATGCTGTTGCTCTTCCGCTGGAACGTGCCATCAACGGAGTTCCGGGAATGACGTATATGTCTACAGTAACATCCAATGATGGTCTTACCCTGATCCAGGTATTCTTTGAAGTGGGAACAGATCCCGATGTGGCTGCAGTGAATGTTCAGAACAGGGTGACAACAATCCTCGATGAACTTCCTGAAGAGGTGATCAGAGCTGGTGTAACCACTGAAAAAGAAGTGAACAGTATGCTGATGTACCTCAACATTACAAGTACAGATCCAAGCCAGGACGAGCAGTTTATCTACAACTTTACAGATATCAATGTTCTTCAGGAATTGAAACGTATTGATGGAGTAGGACGTGCAGAGATTATGGGACAGAAAGAATATTCGATGAGAGTATGGCTGGACCCGCAAAAGATGGCAGCGTACAGTATTTCAGCAGATGAAGTGATAAATTCATTACAAAAACAGAATATTTCTGCGGCTCCCGGAAAAGTAGGGGAAACGTCAGGAAAAACGTCCAGTCAGCTTCAGTATGTAATTAAGTATAAAGGTAAATTTTTTGAACCCAAGCAATACGAAGAAGTTCCTATCAGATCTGATGTAGACGGAACTATTTTGAAGCTTAAAGATATTGCTAAAGTAGAATTTGGGGCCATGAATTACGGAATGGTTTCCAAGACAGACGGAAGACCTTCGGCTTCTATTATGATGAAGCAGCGTCCTGGTTCCAATGCCTCTGAAGTCATTGAGAGTGTAAAGGCCAAAATGGAAGAACTGAAAGTTTCCTCTTTCCCTCCGGGAATGGAATATAATATGGCATATGATGTTTCCAGATTCCTGGATGCCTCCATTAGTGCGGTACTGACAACCCTTATTGAAGCCTTTATTCTGGTAGGAATTGTTGTATTTATTTTCCTTCAGGACTGGCGTTCAACACTGATTCCGGTATTAGCCGTTCCTGTAGCACTTGTAGGAACTTTTGCGTTCATGAATATGCTGGATTTCTCGGTAAACCTGCTGACGTTATTTGCTTTGGTTCTTGCGATTGGTATTGTGGTGGATAATGCAATCGTCGTCGTAGAAGCCGTCCATGTTAAAATGGAGGAGGGAATGAATGCCATGGATGCTACGGTAAGTGCTACAAAAGAAATTGCGGGAGCAGTAGTTGCGATTACAATTGTAATGTCTGCCGTATTTATTCCTGTTGCATTTCTTGACGGTCCGGTTGGTGTATTCTACCGCCAGTTTTCATTAACTCTGGCCATCAGTATTGTTATTTCTGGGGTGAATGCACTAACGCTTACTCCGGCACTTTGTGCTATTATTTTGAAACCACATGACCATAATAAGAAAAAAAACGTGATTGACAGGCTTTTCCAAAGCTTTAATACAGGTTTTGACCGGTTGACAAACGGTTATGTAGGCATTTTATCAAAATTTGCAACAAGAACTACAGTAACCTTTGGATTATTGTTCCTGTTCATCGGGCTTACCTTTGTAACCAGTAAGTTTCTTCCGACCGGTTTTATCCCTATGGAAGATCAGGGAATGGTGTATGTGAGTGTTACCACCCCCCAGGGTGCAACAGTAGAAAGAACGGAAAAAGTGTTGGATGAAGTAACGATTATTGCAAAGAAAATAAAAGGTGTAGAAAACGTAACAACGCTTGCCGGATACAGTATTGTAACGGAAATTGCCGGTTCATCCTACGGAATGGCGATGATTAACCTTAAAGACTGGAAAGAAAGAGATATTTCAGTGAATGATCTGATCACGGAGCTTTCTGAAAAAACAAAGTCTATTGCAGATGCACAGATTGAAATCTTTGCACCACCTACAGTTCCCGGATTTGGAAATACAAGCGGTTTTGAATTGCGTTTACTGGACAGAACCGGCGGAACTATTGAGAATACAGATAAAATCACGAAAGATTTTGTCAAAAAACTGAATACTGCCCCGGAACTACAAAATAGCTTTACCAGCTTTGATGCTACTTTCCCGCAATATATGATCAATATCGATTATGATATGGCAGCTAAAAAAGGAATTTCCGTAGATAATGCTATGTCCACTTTACAGACGATGCTTGGATCTTATTATGCCACCAATTTTATCCGCTTCAGCCAGATGTATAAAGTGATGGTGCAGGCAAGCCCGGAACATAGGGATACTCCTGAAAGTATTCTGAATCTCTATCTGAAGAATGATAAAGGTGAAATGGTTCCTTTTTCAACATTTATTACCATGGAAAAAGTATATGGTCCCGAAGTGTTGACAAGGTATAATATGTATATGTCTGCAATGATTAACGGAGAACCTGCAGATGGCTACAGCTCAGGAGATGCAATTGCAGCTGTAGAACGGGTCGCTAAAGAAAGCCTTCCGAGAGGATTTGATATAGAATGGTCGGGGATGACAAGAGAAGAAATTTTGTCCGGAAACCAAACCGTGTATATCTTCCTGATCTGTCTGTTGTTTGTATATCTTCTCTTAGCTGCACAATATGAAAGCTTCCTTCTTCCGATGCCGGTGCTGTTAAGCTTGCCTACAGGGATTTTTGGATCTTATTTCGCATTGGTACTGGCTGGGCTGGATAATAATATTTATGCCCAGGTGGCCTTGGTCATGCTGATCGGGCTTTTAGCTAAAAATGCAATTCTTATCGTAGAATTTGCGGTGGCAAGAAATAAACAGGGCTTTGATATTATACCGGCTGCTATTGAAGGAGCAAGACAGCGTTTGAGGCCTATTCTGATGACTTCCTTTGCTTTTGTAGCAGGACTTATTCCGCTTTGTATTGCTTCCGGAGCAGGGGCAATAGGAAACCGTTCCATTGGTACGGCTGCGGCAGGAGGAATGCTGATCGGAACTATTTTCGGATTAGTTGTTATTCCGGGGCTGTATATATTCTTTGCAAAACTTGAAAATAAGAAGAAAGATGAGAAGATTAAACCATAGAAATATATTTTACGGAATTACTTTATTGAGCATGGTTTCATGTGCGGTTCCAAAAGTTGCCACGTTGAAAAAGGCAAAGACACTGCCTGAAGAAGTAATAAAGACAGGAAAAAAAGAAAATGTAGATGAATTCCAGCAGATTAATCTGAAAGCTTATTTTTCAGATCCCCTTTTGTTGGAACTTTTTGATCAAGTAGTACAGGCTAATCCTGATTTTCAGATTGCCCAGCAAAGGGTAGAAATTGCAAACAGTTTTCTGCAGCGGTCCAAGATGGATCTTTTACCTTCTCTTGATGTAGGTGCTGAAGCTTCGGGGAACCGCTATGGAAAATACACAATGGAGGGAGTAGGAAATTACGATACCAACCTTTCTCCCAATATTACCGAAGAGCAGAAAATTAATAGAAACTTCACTCCTAATTATTGGCTGGGAGCAAGAAGCAGCTGGGAAATTGATGCCTGGGGAAAGCTTAAAAACAGAAAAATTGCTGCCCAAAAGAAATACCTGGCTTCTACAGAAGGGCTTAGGCTGCTGCAGGTAGAGCTTTTTACAGATATTGCCAACCTGTATTATCAGCTGGTGACCTTAGACAATCGTCTGGCTATCTATCAAAAGAACTATAAGCTCCAGCAGAGGGCCTTTGAAATTGTTATGGCACAAAGGGAAGTG
Organism: Chryseobacterium rhizosphaerae; assembly: GCF_003385455.1. Taxonomy (GTDB): domain Bacteria; phylum Bacteroidota; class Bacteroidia; order Flavobacteriales; family Weeksellaceae; genus Chryseobacterium; species Chryseobacterium rhizosphaerae. The sequence continues at coordinate 49,819 of NZ_QNUF01000009.1, forward strand.
GGAAAGGCTACAGAACTTGCGGTACAGCAATTTAAAGCTCAGAATAACAACTGGCTGGCAGAAATAGAACATATAAGAGTAGAGATTGTAACTGTGGAACAGGCCATTACCACATTGACAGGGAGCTATGGAGGAGATGTGAAGCGAGGAAAAATGCTGATGCCTACCAATATGGATATTTTAAATAAAACCATTAATGTGGAAGGTGTAGTTCATTCCAGACCGGATGTAGCTGCCAATTATTATGTATTGGAAGCTTCTCAGGCAGATGCCAAGGCAGCAAGAGCCGCTTTTTATCCTAAAATTGATCTCGGAGCAGGTTTCGGACTGAACTCTTTTTCTGTAGAGACTTTATTTAAACCAAGTTCATTAGCCGGACAATTGCTGGGAGGCTTAATGGTTCCTGTTTTTAATAAAGGACAGCTGAAATATGAATTTAAAATAGCCAATACAGAGCAGGAAATAGCCTTTCTTAACTATCAGAAGAGTATTACTACTGCATTTAACGAACTTCAGTCTATTTTAAAGCAAACAAAAATCTACGAAAGGGTTTTGAAACTGAAGTCAGAAGAAGTTGGATTTCTGGACAGAGGGGTGGAAGTCTCCAATGACCTGTATTTAACAGGATATGCCAACTATTTTGAACTGATCAATTCCCAGAAAAGTAAATTGACCGCAGAGCTTGACCTGCTGCAGTTTCAGCATCAGAATACCAGAAATAATGTTTTACTGTTTAAAGCATTAGGAGGTAAACTGGACTGATTTTATAATAGTAACCATTAAGAGGCAATGCTGTTCTCCTTATAGTATCTTTTGAAGATTTTATTTTTTAGCAGCCCTGTTTCTTAATGGTTTTAAAACAAAAACAATTTTGCCGGTTTGAAAAACTGGCCCATTTTTATTTTTTACGATGAAGAAAGCCACCTTTTTGAGGTGGCTTTTATTTTTATAAGATCGTTGTAATTATTTGATCACTTGGATATTGACTGCAGAAAAACCTTTTGGCGATTTTTCTTTTTCAAAAGATACTTTGTTTCCTTTTTTTACAAGCTCTGTACAGTTGTTGTTGTGGAAGAAAATATTTTCTTTTGAATTGTCTTCAGTAATGAAGCCATATCCTTTTTCACTGTGGAATGTGATGATTCCTGTTTTACGGATATCTTCTTCAATAATCGGAGCTGCCCCTAGCTGAATTTCTTCAAGGTTTACCTCCTGTCTTTCTTCAGGTGGAGTAGAAGTTAATCTTCCGAATTCATCTACATACATGAATACATCCTCCATATCCTTTCCTTTGTTGTTGTTCGTTTTACGCTCTTCGCGTCTCAACGCTTTTTCTTTTTGCTTTTGAATTTTTTTCTTGAAATTTTCCTTTTTAGAAAAAGAATCTGCCATAAATTATTTTTAGTATTTAGTTTCTAATATATTGTTATTGATTCAGTGTATTTAGCTTTATATTTATAGAGCCTACTGATGCTTCCTGTCTTGGATTCTCCCTATCATACAGAGCTTTAAAATTCCGATAAGTTGTTCTTAGTAGAAGAATTAAAGTTAAAAATATGGTTGCTTTAAAAGCAAAGGCTGAATAAAATGATATTCGGCCGTGGCAGAAAACAAGTAGTAATTTAGCTATTAATATGCAAATATACAACAATAAAATGAATAATACGGTTTTAAATAATTGATTATCAGAAATAGATTCCATGGAAACAGCTGTATGCATGGTATAAAAGACAGGTTTCAATCTTTTTCCGGAACAGAATAGTAACAAATCCCCAGCAAGCTGAGGATTATGAAACTATATTATAGAAATGAAGTGGTGATAATATGGATGGGTGAATATCAAATGCTATGCCTAAAACTCACTGTTGAAGGAGATCTGCAGCGATTAATAAGGTTGAAAATAGAAAGAATTATTTGTATCTGTCTGAGAAATAATAAAGTATTCATGAAATTCTTTTTTTTGAAATAATTAAATATTTTTTTATTCCGCATCAGGTGTTATGCCCAATTGACAGGATGAAACATAAATACCGAAAAATTCACCATACTGAGATGACTTTTATTTTTCACCTTTGTTTCATTAACATTTAAATAATAAGAATAATGTCAGCACAAGATGTAAAAGGAAAAGTTGTTTTAATTGCCGGAGGAGGGAAAAACCTTGGTGGATTATTAAGTAAAGGTTTTGCCGCCAAAGGAGCAAAATTAGCAATACACTACAATAGTGAAAGTTCTAAAGCTGAGAGCGAAAAAACACTTGCTGAAGTTCAGTCTTTAGGAGCAGAAGCATTTTTGTTTCAGGCTGATCTGACGAAAGTAGAAAATGTAACTAAGTTTTTTGACGAAACCATTTCAAAGTTTGGAGGAATTGATATTGCAATCAATACAGTGGGGATGGTACTGAAAAAACCATTTGCAGAAACTACAGAAGAAGAATATGATAGAATGTTCAACGTCAATTCAAAATCTGCTTATTTCTTCCTGCAGGAAGCCGGGAAAAAACTGAATGATAACGGTAAGATTTGTACTATCGTCACTTCATTACTTGCCGCTTATACAGGATTGTATTCCACATATGCAGGAGCAAAGGCACCGGTAGAACATTTTACAAGAGCGGCTTCTAAAGAATTCGGTGGAAGAGGAATCTCTGTAACTGCTGTGGCTCCAGGTCCTATGGATACACCTTTCTTCTATGGGCAGGAAACGGATGATGCAGTGGCTTATCATAAATCAGCTGCTGCTTTAGGAGGACTTACCGATATCAAAGACATCGCTCCATTGGTAGAGTTTTTGGTAACAGAAGGTTGGTGGATCACCGGGCAGACTATTTTTGCTAACGGAGGATATACAACCAGATAATCCAAGAAACCTGTAATCAATAACAAAACCACTGAATTATTTTCAGTGGTTTTGTTATTGATTCTAAAAAGAAACCCATACAATTAAGAGGTTTACTTTTCCTTTTCCCAAAATACTTTTGATAATAATGGACAGTCCCAGAAGTACAAATGGGGTATTTTGAATCTGCTCATAATTTTGTTAAGTAGAAGCTCTGTAGACCAATTCTGCATCCATTGTAACTGATCGGCTTGCGGCTGAACTATCTTTGATTTTTTCCAGTGCCAGTTCTGCAGCTTTTTCACCCATTTTCTCCAGGGGCTGTTGTACACTGGTTAATTGAGGATATACCATTGACGATAATTCGGTTCCGGAAAAGCTTGCGACAGCCACATCTTCAGGTATTCTTATCTTTTGCTCGAGAAGATAATTCATGACCCCCATTGCTAAGGTATCACTAAATGCAAAAATACTGTCAAATTCTATATTCTTATCCAATAGTTGTTTGATTATATCTCTTCCATGCTGAACGGTCATCCCATTAGCCTGTATAATAAGGTTTTCATCAAAGATGTTGTATTTCATAAGAATACGTTTGTATCCATTCATTCTTTCCGTAACATTCCGGATGGTTGTAGGACCCATGATATAAACAATTCTTTTTCTCCCTGTTTTAATTAAATGTTCTACCATTAATGATGCTTTGATAGAATCATTAACAATTACTTTCGAAACATCTAAGGATTGATGGGGGAGTCTGTCAAAGAATATTAAAGGGATTCCCTGTCCCATAATATGTTGATATATGCCGTTGTTATAGGTTTCATGACAGAGGTTGATAATAATGGCATCCACATTAAACTCTTCCAGTAGTTGTAGATTTTTTCTTTCTATAAGAGGATCTTCATCTGATTGGGTGATGATAATCCGGTATCCAAGTGGATACAATATATTCTGAATTCCTTTAAGAACTTTTGCCGAAAAAGGAGTGATCATTTCAGGTACAACAAATCCGATAGTCTTGGATTGTCCGGACTGAAGACTTAGCGCAGTAAGGTTTGGTTTATAGCCCATTTTATGTGCTGCGTCCAATACCCGTTTTCTTGTTTCATCATTAACATTTTTGTCATGAAGGAGTGCTCTGGAGATGGTAGAGGTAGATAATGACAAAAATTTAGACAGATCTTTAATAGTAATACGCTTCATTAGACCTTACTTTTCGCCAAAAATAACAAAAAAATATGCAATTGGGAACGTTCCCTAAATTTTGGGAACGTTCCCAATTTAAATTTTTAAAAAAAACTAATGAATTAACTATTTGTTAATATAGTTTTAGCGGATTGATTAATCCGTTAATAATTTATTGCTTATGAATAAGATGTATTGTAATGATGATTTACTTGAAATTCGTGCAGGGATTTTACACATTGGTGTAGGAAACTTTCACAGGGCTCATCAACAATTTTATACCCATATGCTGTTGCATGAAAAGGATCAGCAGAGTTGGGGGATTTGTGGAGTTTGTTTACTGCCTTCAGATGAGAAGATCGTAAATAATTTAAGGGCTCAGGATCTCAAATACTCGCTGACGGTTTGCGGAAGAAACGGGAAAAACGAAGTGCATAAAATATACTCATTATGTGAATTGATTTGGGGAGTTGAAGATCCGGATGCAGTAGTCAGAAAAATTGCCGACGACTCGATTAAAATAATCACTTTAACCATTACAGAAGGTGGATATAATCTGGATAAGGAAACTGGAGAATTTATTCTGGATGATGAAAAAATAAAGTATGATCTGGAAAATCCTGCCAGCCCTACTACCGTTTTTGGTTTTATTGCAGAAGGGTTACGGAATAGAAAAGTGAAAAATGGAGGAGGAATTACCATACTTTCGTGTGATAATCTTCAGCATAATGGTGATACTGCAAAGAGAGCCTTTACGGCATTTATAGAAGCACAGGATAAAGACCTTGCAGCATGGGTAAAAGAAAATGTGACTTTCCCCAATAGTATGGTAGACCGTATTACTCCTGCCACAACTCCCGAAGATATCGAAAGACTGAACAAAATGAATGGGACGAATGACAAAGCTCCTGTTTATTGTGAAGATTTTGCACAATGGGTAATAGAAGATTGCTTTATGGCTGGAAGACCTGCCTGGGAGAGAGTAGGAGTAGAATTTACGGATGATGTCACCGCCTTTGAAAATATGAAACTGAGCCTGTTGAATGCTTCACACAGTCTGTTGTCTTATCCGTCTTTTCTGATGGGATATCGAAAAGTAGACCAGGCAATGGAAAACAAAGATCTGGTACAATTTATCCGAAATTTTATGGATATTGATATTACACCATTTGTTCCCGTCCCTAAAAACACAGATTTAGAAAATTATAAAGAAACACTTATTGAAAGATTTGCCAATCACAGTGTCAGCGACCAGGTAAGCCGTTTGTGCTCTGACGGAGTTTCAAAATTTCCGGTTTATATTATTCCTAATCTTGGTAAAATGATAAAAGAAGGGAAAGATCTTACAAGGCTTGCTTTTCTTATTGCTTCCTATAGACATTACCTGAAATATAAAACAGATGACCATGGAAATACTTTTGAAGTGTCTGAACCCTGGCTGACTATCAATGACGAGTTACTTATTGCTAATGAAAATCCCCTGGATTTTTTAGAATTATCAGCTTTTAAAGGAGTTCATCTGAAGACTACTGAACAATTCACAGATCTGTATATCCGGTTTGTACAGGATATCAGAAACTCAGGAATCGATTGGGTTTTACAATCAATCATAAAATAAAAGGCCATGCAAGTAAATACTAATATAAGTTCTTCAGAAAATAAGACAAACAATGCCATATTGCCCTTTGCAATCATCACCTTTATTTATTTCATTGTAGGCTTTCTGACCACTGTGAATGAACAATTGCAGGCACCTCTGAAGTTCACTTTTCTAAGTCATGCGGGTAGTCTGAAAAATACATTTACCACTCTAATTTCCTTTTTCTTCTTTCTGGGCTATCTTTTGAATGGAACATTGGGAAGTAAATGGGTCAATGCATTTGGATATAAAAATACGATCCTGCGCGGTCTTTTTTTTATGATTTCAGGTCTTTTTATGTATTTATGCTCATCCTGGTTTGGGGGGCAGTATCCGGATTTAAAATTCAGTATTAAGGACGCTGTTATTCCGTTTGGATTTATCATTTTCGTTATAGGATCCTATTTAATGGGGACTTCTGCCGCCATTATTCAGGTAGTTGTAAATCCTTATGCCGCATCATATGAACTGAAGGGAACCCAGCCGGTACAGCGTCTGAATATTCTGACAGCCATTAATTCTATCGGGACCACTTCTGCACCATTTTTTGTTACGGTGATCATGTTCAGTGGAATTTCCATTGAAAATATAGAAATCAGACAGCTGCTACTTCCTCTATCAGCACTTATTGTATGCATATTAATTGTAATTGTGATTACCAAAAAGCTTCACCTTCCTGATATTGCCCATACAAGAGTAGTAGGAGAAGAAAAACTGGAAAGAAGTATCTGGTCATTCAGACATTTTGTATTGGGGGTTCTGGCGATCTTTTTTTATGTTGGAACTGAGGTGGCTATTGGAGCCAATATTAACCTATATGCCTTTGAGCTGATGGATTCTGGGCATCCCATTACATTTTTCGGAAAAACAGATATTATTGTGGGTGGGGTAGATTTAGGAATTCATGCATTACTGTCTACATTATACTGGGGAGGCTTTCTTGTAGGAAGGGCGATATCAAGTTTCCTCACTAAAATTTCAGCAAGGACACAATTAATAACCACAACAATTCTTGCGACGATTCTTGCCCTAACATCTATGATGACACAAAACCTTTGGTTTCTTGTAGCAATCGGTCTTCTGCATTCTTCTATGTGGAGCTGTATCTATACCCTTTCCATAAAAGGACTGAATAAGTATACATCAAAAGCATCAGGTATTTTTATTTCTGCAGTATTTGGCGGGGCTGTGTTTACCCTTATCCAGGGTGGCCTGGCAGATATTTTAGGTTCATGGAGATGGACGTGGGTGCTTACTGTAATCTGCGAATTGGTGATGCTGACTTATGCTTTGTTTGGATCAAGGATAAGAGAAAAAGACCTTATTCACTAGTTCACAATCATCTATTTTCTTAGAATCATTTTATTATCCTGTATGTAATTACCGGATAGAGAATGCTTGGTGTTTATATTAAAAAATACTTAGGTCATGCTAAAATTTATTGTATTGCTTTTTCCCACGATTATAGGAAGTGTATTTTTGAATGCACAGGAGATACATTCTGCTTTACAGCTTCGAAACAGTCATTTATGGCGTGGTATTGAAGTTTCTGCAGGGTTGGTTTATACAGGAGATGTCCATTTGGATTATAAGAACTTTTATGGAGGGTTCTGGGCTGGTGGTAATGTGAATGGTTCTTATAAAGAATTTAATAATTATATAGGATACAGAAATAAACACCTTACTTTAGAGTTATGGGATATTTATAATTTTTCACCCGATGCTTCGTATAATAACAAAGAATTTTTTAATTATTCGGCAAGGGAAACCGGGCGCTTTTGGGATCTGAGATCTTGCTATTTCATAAGTGAAAAGTTTCCGTTAGTTCTTAGTTGGAACACTGTTGTTTTCGGGAGAGACAGGAACAGTGACAATACAGAGAACAAATATTCATCATTTGTCTCGGGAGAATATCCTGTGTATAAGAAAGAAAACCTGGAAGTGAGAGGAAGAGTGGGATATGGCTTTGCATTAAACAACAGCAACGGCGAAAAGAATAATTTTTTTGCTAAAGAAGAAGGATTCAATGAAGTGAGCCTTATTATTTCAAAAAACTTTACCATTGAAGGATATAAAATACCCATTGGAATATGGGGGATGTGGAATCCGGTAAACAATAATGCATTTCTGCAGTTTTCTGTACAGGTCTATTCATTCTGAAAAACAGAGATGAATTTAAGAAGTCTATTAACAATACATTTATTATTTTAAAATAATGGAAGATAAAAAAAATAAAGCAGTCTGCTTTGGAGAAGTTCTTTGGGATATTTTTCCAGGAGAACAGAAAAGAGTAGGGGGAGCCCCTTTTAATGTAGCATACCATCTTTCCCGGATGGGTGTTGAGACCCATATGATCAGCAGTGTTGGTGATGATCAGCTTGGGCATGATCTGTTACAGAAAATGAAAAACTGGAACATTTCCACAGAACACATCCAGATAAACACAGAGTACGCTACCAGTACCTTTATTGCTTCAATGGATGAGAATAATGATGCACATTATGATATTGTAGAAAATGTTGCCTGGGATTTTATTGATACGACCAATGCTGATGAGGAAATCCTCAATAAAACGGATGTTTTGGTGTTTGGAACACTGGCAGCGCGAAATGAGAAATCCAAAAACACATTATTCCATTTACTGGAGCTTAGTTCTTACAATGTTTTTGATATTAACCTTAGAGAGCCATATTATGAGATTAGCATAATTAAGGATCTGCTGCACAAAGCAAATCTTGCAAAGTTTAACAAAGCAGAATTGCGCATGATGTTGGATTTTTTAGGTAAAACATATACCAATGAAGAAGACAGTATACATTATTTACAGGATCAGTTTGACCTCCAGGAAATTATTATTTCTAAAGGAAGTAAAGGAGCTCTGTATGCTGATAAGGACGATTTTTATCTCTATCCTACCATCCCGGTTACCATAAAAGATACTGTTGGAAGTGGTGACTCTTTTTTAGCCGGGTTTTTATCAAAAAAACTGGAAAAAGGAAGTTCTGTGGATGAAACAATGATACAGGCTGTATCGCTCGGAGCTTTTATTACATCACAGGAAGGGGCATGCCCTGAATATACCGTCGAAGATTTTAACAGATTTAAAAGTGAATACCCTCTTTCGGCTTTGAAATAAATCAACAGGCTATACACTAATTTAAAATGATTCTTGAAGAAACATTTTATACCTTTAATTGCACAATTAAGACAGAAATTAGTATGCATCATCAGTTGGAAAAACATTATGTAAACAGGGTAGGCTGGCTTAGGGCAGCTGTTTTGGGAGCTAATGACGGATTGCTGTCCACTACAAGTATTGTTATTGGGGTTGCAGCCGCAGAACCGGAGCGTCATATCATTATCCTGGCCGCTTTAGCAGGCATGATTGCAGGGGCCATGTCTATGGCTGCCGGTGAATATGTGTCTGTAAGTTCACAGGAAGATACGGAAAAAGCAGATTTAATCCGTGAAAAACGTGAACTTGAAGAAATGCCTGAAATAGAACTTAGAGAATTAGCTAAAGTGTATGAAAGAAGAGGATGTACCCAGGAAACAGCAATGCAGGTTGCTATAGAGCTCACAGCACATGATGCACTAGGCGCTCATGCCCGGGATGAATTGGGAATCAATGAAATCACACAGGCAAAACCTTTACAGGCAGCTGTTGCTTCGTTTGGATCTTTTGCAGTGGGAGCTTTATTGCCTTTTATGGTCTCTTTACTGGCTCCTATCAAACAGATGATCTATTTTCAATATGGTTTCTCCATTATATTCCTTATGTTGCTAGGAGCAATTTCTGCCAAAACAGGCGGTTCAGATATTAAAATTGCCATGCTCAGAATTTGTTTCTGGGGGACAGTAGCAATGGGAATTACAGCATTGGTAGGCCGGTTTTTTGGCGTGAGTGTAGCATAAATCCATATTTTTTTGATCTGCTGAGCACGAAAAATGAAATTAAAATAAGCAAAAATAAAGAGCAGGAATTCACGACGGACAGCGTGTTTGAAGATCTTTATAAAGAAAATAAGATGAGCTCAACAGGGTTCATCTTATTTGCTTTTATTATAGGAATTTTACTTTTTTTGAAAGCTAATCTTTTGATTTACAAATAATAAAAAACCTAACAAGTGTTAGTCGTAGAAATACTACACTTTTCCAGATTTACACTTAAATATTCTTTCAGTCTGGTAAATACTTCTAATTTTGGTGATATAACCAACCACAAATCACAAAATATTAACGATTAAAATTTACGATCATGGCAGAAAGAAATTCAAGAGGAATTCTAAAATTCAACAACGGTGAAGGACAAAAGTTATTAAAACTTAATTATACGGTAGCCCGTGCTACAGACGTGTCCGGTAGAGTAGCATCTGATCCTTCTAATGCTCTTATTAAAATTACAGTAGAAGCTACGGAGAAATCTGATATTCTTGAAAGTCTTCTTAACGGAAAATACAAACCTACAGTAGGGGAAGTGACTTTCAACAAATCTCACGAAGAAGGAACACTGACAACATTAAAATGGACTAACGGGTATGTCATCCAGCACGAAGTAGATTTCGATGCCGTAGATGAAAACAGTATGTACATCAGTTTTGTTGTAAGTGCAGAACAAATTGATCTTGGTAATTCAGCTTATAATGGGGCTTGGCCTACAGCATAAGAATCTGATCTCTTAAAATTAACTCAACATAAAACAGAATGGTGCTACAAAGATGCTGTTCTGTTTTTTTGTCTGTAATTATTTCCATCGGGACATCATAAATGGACAAGCAGCTTTACCTTTTTTAAAAATTCTATAATTTTAAACATAAAGCTGATAGTGTGAATTTTATATTGTGAAAAATTCATAACTTTATGAAAAGGTCATTTGTTTTTTAATTTTTTTTATTAAATAAATTCCCCGAAAACACCTTACATAATATGAATAAAAATACCTCGAATTCAGATAAGATTTCCGAGAATCATATTCCCGGAATCAACCGTGTGGTTAAACTGGATATTGTAATAGAAGGCAAAATCATCAAGCACTTTAAGCATTTTCGTTTACAGCAAAGTGTAAAAAAACATCATGATTTTGAACTGACTTTAGCTCATGATACCCTGGATGGAAGACAAAACCATGATCTGGAAGAAGCTCAACAGTTTTTAGGAAAACGTTTAACAATAGTTTTTAAATATAAAGATGTGGAAGGAAGTCCGGAAAGGACCTTTGTAGGAGTGATCACAAAAGTGGGTTTCAGCCAGGAAAATCATAATCTTGGAAATATTGTTTTGAAAGGCCATAGCCCTACCATTCTGCTGGATGCAGCTCCCCATACACAAAGTTTTGGAGGAGGTCAGCCTGTTAATATGGGAATCATTGCAGAGGAAGTTATCAAACAGGGAATAGAAAATACTAAGTTTGATGTAAAAGTAAATGCCAAAGCTTCTTCCCAGATCCTCTACAGTGCTCAGTATAACGAAACTCATTATAATTACCTCTGCAGAATGGCTGAAGCCTATGGCGAACAGTTCTATTATGATGGCGAAGTACTGCACTTCGGAAATATGCCACCTCAGAATAAAGCATTGGAACTGGTGTATGGAAGCAATGTTTCTGATGTGAATGTTGAATTAAAGGCAGTTCACATCAAACCCAGTTTTTATGGATATAACAGCAGCTCAAATGCTAAACTCTCTTCAGGAGAAACTCCTATAAAACATGTAGGAAATTTAGCAAAAACGGCTTACCAGAATAATGATGGAATATTCAAAACTCCGGCATTACAGGTAGCTCCCATAAAAGCAGCAACCGATATGGATGTTGTTATTTCCCAAACCAGTACAGCCGGAAGTAAGGCGGTAGAAGTCTTTACGGTTTCAGGAGGAACAACTATTCCTTTTTTATATCCGGGATGCGTTGCCGATATCAATATGCGAAAAACAGATACTAATCAGACGTCCTATTTTACAAAGCTCATGATGACGGAAGTGATTCATGAGGTAGATGCTTTAGGACGCTATACAGGAAGATTTGAAGCAATAGCCTCAGATACTGGATTTATCCCGAAACCTGATTTTACTGTTCCTGTGGCGCAACCTCAGATTGCCACCGTCATATCCAATACAGACCCGCAGGAACAGGGAAGGGTAACTGTAAGATTTGACTGGCAGCTTAATGATACGACCAATTTCATCCGAATGATGGCTCCTGATGCAGGAGGAACAGATCAGATTACCCAAAACAGGGGGTATGTGGCTGTACCTGAAGTAGGCGATCAGGTGATGGTTGGTTTTGTACATAATCACCCTGACCGTCCTTTCGTGATGGGAGGAATGTTTCATGGAGGAACAGCTATGGGTGGCGGTGTCAATAATCATTTGAAATCTATACAGACCAGAAGCGGAATCAGGATTTTAATGAATGATGCAGAAGGGAGTGTCAATATTATCGACCCTAGCGGAAATAATTATTTTATGGATGGAAAAGGTAATATTGTGGTCACTGCCCCTAAAAATATGACGTTCAATGCAGGAGAGAATCTTAATATTAATGTAGGAAAAGATATGAAGACCAGTGTGGGAAATGATCATACAACTACTATTATCAATGATCACAGATTTACCTCAAAAAATTATAAACAGACGGTCAATGAAAATAAAACCATTAATGTAACGGGGGATCTAAAAGAAACAACTTCTACCACCACCCATAAAGCAAAAAATGGCGATATTTTGTTACAGAGCTCAGGAGTGGCGAAAATGCTGGGTAAGATAGATGCTAAGGTGAATAAAGGATAAAAAATGTTTAAAAAAGCGCTGATCTCTTTCTTTTCATCGGTCTTATCGGTAGTGGCTCTTGTCATTATTGAATTAGGTTTTATGGATCTGACTACAGAGTATAGTCACGGAGATTATGGATGGGTTGCCCTTTGGTTGATTTTTGCTTTTTTTCCGGTATTATTTGCTCTGCCGTTTGTAATTGCTTCTAAACGTAAACAAAACGAAATAAATGATTTTGTTTTATTTTGTTTTTACTCTTTTTGTATATGTTTTCTTGTGATATCGTTAATTTTAGTGATTATCCTTCCGTTGATGTCATAAGACTCATTAGGTAACAACAATTAAGAGTAAATTATTTAAAAAAATGTAAGGTATTAATAATGAATAAACTAATAAAATATCTATTAAGCTTTTTATTTTTTACCCAGATCTCGTGTCAGGAAAAAAAAGACCATAAAAAAACTGAAACTATGACAAAATATGAATGGACTGAGGGAACTTCTGCCCCTTTAGGATATCCGATGGAAGTATACAAAGGGGGAATGGAATGCGAAGGGGGAGAATGGGTAGGATTAAGCTTTGGTATCGCTCCCGGGAGCCGCCCCTGGGGTTCAATTAATCATGGGATGGGGAATGGTTTTAAAAGTCTTCCCTCCCGTTTGGATTTTATCTGGATGTCTTATATGGAGAACCAGTTTTACATGATTGATACTGCTATTGATACCGCTAAGATTAAAGAGTATTTCAGTAAAGGCTATCAGGTAAAAGTAACGAATGGAAGTGGTGAAATTGAGCATTTAAATTATAACAATATTGCTGTAGGAATGGCTCCGGGGGGTGTGGTTGTAGTCTGGGTAGTCGGTGTTGGGGTTCAGAAGGAAGTAGGCCGATATCAAGGGAAAAAAGTGACGATTCCTGAATCGGAAATTGCTAAGCTGGACAGCCATGAGAACCGTTTTTGGAGGAAAGATTACCTTGATGAAGTATTTAATAATGGCAAGGTTATCCCTGTTGAGGTAAGAGAAAAAAATAAAGGAAAATCTATTCCATTTGGTTTATGGGATACCTACAGAATACGATACAGCTGGAAACCGGTTTTCGAATTACCGGAAAATGCTAAACTCAACCCATTGACAGATATTGGAATATCAGCAATTAATGGCGAATGGGAACAGCTTGATGCATCGAAAATCTCTTTGGTTGGGAATGAGTTAAGAGCAATACCCAGAAGTATTGGTTTCGACTTTATGGGTGCTGATAATAAAAAATATGGAGCAGATTGTGATCTGAATGAAAAGTCAGCTTTTGAAGCCTATAAGACTGTGTTTGGAAATGATCCTAATTCAACTAAAGCTAATATTATTGTAAAGGTTAATGAGTCTAATAGCTACTTTACGATAATGCTAAAAGGTGAAAATGGTAAAGAAGCTTTCATAAAAGCAGATAAAATAGAAGTTTTCTAAAACAAAAACGATGGGAAAGACTTTTGTATATAACACGGGTAATGCTAAAATTCCTCTCAATGAGCTGCACCTTGAAATAGGGGTGTTTTTCGATGGTACTTTAAACAATTTAAAAAATTCTGAATTGAGAGCGAAGTACAGGGATGGAAAGAATAAAATAGAAAGCACTGATACCGAGGAGGAAATACTGAAGAAAGAAAAGGCCATTGAAGACACGAGGGCCCAACAGGAAAAAGAATATAAAAAACTTAAAAATAAAGAAGTATCTGATAATGACTCCGAGTATGAGCGCTATCTTAAAGGGAGTCACCGATCTTGGCTGGATAGCCAGGGAGTTGATAATAGTTTTAGTAATGACTATACCAATGTAGCAAGAATGTATAAATGTAGCGAGCAGTATAATTATGGGGTTTATGTGGAGGGTATTGGTACACTTGATAACAGTAGGGATGTAGATGATGGGTTTCAGTACGGATCCGGTAAAACCGGAGTGCGGGGAAAAGTAAGGAAAGGATGTGAAATGGTTGCTGATAGAATCGGTGTTTTAAAAAAGCAACAACGTGATAAAAAAGGATTGACTAAAATTACCATTGATACTTTCGGATTCAGCCGCGGAGCTGCTGCTGCGAGGAATTTTGCTTACGAAATCAATGGAAGAAAAAGAACAAAAGATATTGAGATAAAAAAATCCAGAAAGATCATAGGATATACTCAGATGGATTCTTCTGAGGGCCCTATTACCGTTCCGGAATATGGAGATATTTGGATAGATAAAGATGATACGGAGGTAGATCCTCGATATATTAAAGATGGTAAACTCCCAAAATTTGGATTTTTAGGATACTATCTTTTAAGTAAGAGAATTTTATCAGAACAACAACTTGAAGACTTAGAACTGGATGTTCGTTTTATCGGGGTTTATGATACTGTTTCTTCTTATGAGGAATTTGGTGATATGGGCGGCATGAGACGTGTCGGATGGGAAGGGATGAAGCATTCTACCTTAGGTTCTGCGTACAATTTCGGAGATGATGTAGAGCAGTTACAGTTATTGAATCCAGGATCTTATTTCAAAGCGGTTCATTTTACGGCAGCCAATGAGCATCGGGAAAACTTTTCATTAACCAGATTCCCGGGCAGTATCGAAAAGGAGTTTCCGGGGGTTCATTGTGATATAGGCGGTGCTTATGAAAACGGAATGGAAAAAGTGGATGAAATAGAAACTTCTAACCATAAACCCGTATGGTTCTTAAATAAACGCAGACAACAACTGATTGATGAACATTGGTACGATGAAGAACAGATTGAAATCAATAATAGCTTTCTGAATTTTATTACAGCGGGAAGTGTCTATCGTAAAATAACCGGAACCCGATTTCTGAGAAAAGAATACAGCTATATTCCTCTGCATTTTATGGAAGAGCATGGCAAAAACCTGTATGATAATCAATTGATGATGAAAACAGAAACTACCTATTCTATAGAAAATGATCAATATCTTCCTCATGCAAAAGATCTTTTACATGGTTATGTATTTGAAAATGAAGGGAAGTGGAATTTCAAACCAGATGAACAGGTTGAAAAAGAAAAACAGGAAAGAGCATTGCAGAGACTGCTAGACCCGGAACCGGTACAGGAACAATCTCCTGATGAGACGGTAGATGAAAACGGTAATAAAATCAAAACGACAACATTGGAAGAAGTGACAGTTACTTCCTACCATCCACAGACCTTATTAAGAATTATACGCAATAAATACCTTCATTGGTCGGCGAATAGGGACTGGATGGGAATGGATCCCAATAATGATTATCAAAGAGTAATATATCCGGAATAATGAGTAATATACTGCAAAACCTTCATCAGAAAATATACCGCCTGGAAACGATTGTTACAGAGCAGAAAAACGAATTCTATTCCACAGAAAAAAAATACGTCAGACAGGTGGAGATCTATTATCTGGAGAAAATGAAAGAAGAACATCAGTTCCAGATTTTAGTTGTTGATTTCGACTTCTCGGATGACGATGAAGCAATGGGGCAATTTTTTAAAAAGGTCAGCTATTTGTTTGACGAAATAGAATGCAGGGTAGATGAAGAAGGGAATATTACAGCGGTAGACAATTTGTTTTTTCTACAGATGAGGTGGGTGAAAATTCAAACTGAATTATCACAGACCCATAAAGGAGAGGCGGTAGACAGCTATTTCAGCCGGGTGAGCCGCTTGTTGGAAAATGAAAATGAATTGATTGAATTTTTAGGAAGTTATCATATGTTTGGCCTGCTTTTTAATGGCTTATTGCAGTCATTCGATACCAAAAGAAAAAGAATATCTCCTCAGGGATATACGGAAATTATGACTCCTGTAATGGATGGTGAAAAAATGATGCTGACTATTTCTTCTGAAAACTTAGAACAAACTGAAATCAGCTATTTCAGAGGCTTATTTGTTTTCAAAGGCGATCTTTATGAGGAAGGCTTTACAGAAGTTAAAAAAGACAATACCCATTTAAAACATTCATTAGTATGGATAGGTTAAATAACGATGGCGAAAATACCATCCCGGAAACTCAAGATCAGGCTCCGGCACAGACTCCCGATCAGATGAAAGCTGCCAACAGCCAGAAAATGGAAGAAAAGCGCGCCGAAAATGAGGAGAAAGATAAGAAAGAAGAAGGATTATTGCTGGCCATAGACGGAGCAAAAATAAAATTTAATGCCCATTTGGGAACATTTAAAGTACTGAATGATGTACCAACTACGCAGGACAAACTTACCGGGACCATCGTGGACAAACAAACACCAAATTTTATCTTTGATGATGGGTTTATTTTGACGAAACCCACAGAATGGCAAAATTTTGGAAGTGCTAAAGTACAAGACAATGAAGTGCTGTTGAAGAAATCGTTTTTACCCGGAGTAGGAGCTATACCCGGAACACCTCCGGAAACAGGAAAAGTGGAATTTGTAGATTCCGGACAGGTAAATATACCTGAAAGTATTGATCCAAAGGGTGCACCGGTGCCTGAACAAAAAGATGAAAAAAAATGTTTTTGTAACAAAGAATTTACAGAAGACGATATAAAATCTTTCTATAAATCTAAGAAATTATTTACTGCAAAAAACTGTCCTTTACCTGATGAAATGAAAACGTACAAGGCTTTTACAGATGCTCTGAATAAGGCGATGAAAGATAATAATATCAACACATGTCTTAGAAAAGCTCATTTTCTAGCCCAGATTGAAACAGAGTCTGATAGGCTTAACACAACAATGGAATATGCTTCAGGATGGGATTATGATCATTCTACTCATCAGGAAGGTTATGAGAGCTTTAAACCTTATGTGAATTATAAGAAGGATAAAAAGCTAAGTGCAGAACTTCAAAAAAAATTTAATGCTCAGGAAATTAAACAAATACAGAGAGCTTATAATAGATATAATGAATGTATAAAGCATGGTCATGATGTTAAAGGGTATGGACCAAAATATAAAGGGAAGGGATTAATACAATTAACATGGAAAGATACTTATGAAAAATATTTTAAACATATTGGTAAAAAAGAATTGATTGATACGCCAGAAGTTGTAGCAAATAACTTAACCTACACCTGTGATTCTGCAGCTTGGTTCTGGGATGATAGACAACTTGGTAGTTATGCGGATAAAGATGATCTTATTTTTATTTCTGTTAGGATTAATGGTGGATTAAACGGCTTTGATCATAGGAAGAGTAATGTAAAATCCATTATTAAATTAATGAAAATCGAACAGGATTGTACAACAAATAAATTAAAATCAATAGGTCAATATAAATATGAAACAAGCGATATTAAAAATCTCAAGTGGGGTAAAAAAAATAAAGCCAAAATTGAAAAATTTGATGATTAGATCATTTATATTTTTAATTTTTTTTATTTCCCACTTTGCCTATTCTCAAAATATTATTGGTGTGTATTCATCAGTAGAACCTAAGTGTAAGCTCAATCTAAAAATAGCCCATGATAACGGTTTTATTTTTAGTATAGGAAAAATAAAAAAGTATAAAGGGACTGTCAAAATCTCTAAAGAAGATACTGTAACCTATCTTGATTTTAATGATGGTATAGCAGCTATGTATTCAAATGACACAATCTCCATTCAAAACTCTGGCAATTCAATGAACCAGTATACACATTTTAAAGAATGCGATGAAATGTATATCCATTTGGTCAAAAAAAGTTACTTTGAAAGCTTATATTCATTATTATCTTATGAAAAAAAACTTTCAGGTTTTATCGTTTCTTCTACTTTGTCTGATATTGAGAACATGATTAGTGAAGTACCAATACAAAAGGATAATATTGATCAATATAATAATCTTGCCTATTATTTAGCTCAAACTAAAAACGGAAATCAATTTGCTATCACTATATTAAATGAAATAATTAAAAAATGTCCCCATAGAACAGTGGCGTATTTAAATTTAGCTGATAGTTATTGGATAGCAGGTGAAAAAGTAAAAGCAAGTATTAATTATCAGGAATATCTTTCTTTAATGAAGTCTCAAAAAAAGGACTTGAAGAAAGTACCAAAGTATGTTGGGGAAAGAATAGAATGATAAAATATCCGCTAAATATATTATTTGTTTTTTTGTTTAGCATATTTTCATATGCTCAAAATGTTTATGTTTTAAAAGATTCGATATGTATTTCCAAAGAATGTTTTGAATTACAGGAATTAAAAATAGAAACTAAAAATACAGTAATTTACAAGAAAATTCAAAAAAGCTATGATCTTTTTAATGGTGTTTTTTTTGATAGCCCAGAAAAAAGATTGAATGCAAAAAAAGACACTTTAAAAAACTTAATTTCAACAAATTCTTTACGTGACTACCAATTTGGATTTGAAGAATATAAAATATTTCTCAATAAAAACGGTTTACTAAACGTATCTGTACATATTCAGTCTTATGGCTCCCCATGGGAGTATACGATCTATTATTTCTTTGATGAAATGAATGATACAGAAGTTGGAGAAAAATTATTCATGAACAAAAAAATGCTCCTACAGATATGTGGTAAAAAATTAAAGACAGATAACAACGCATTCGTTCCAATAAAGAATCTCAATCAATACAAAATAGATACAAGTATAGAAGGGAAAATAATAGGAATAAACCTCATTTTTTATGATGAGAAAAGTAGAACAAATAGTGGCTATCCGGAACACTCTGTTTATTTTACATGGAAAGAGATTGAAAAATTTATAGTACCACAGTATAGAAGACGATTGACACAATATTAAAACATAATGGTTATTTAAAAAATTTAGTTAACCTATCCAATGATTTTTATACTAATGGGTTTATAACCCAAGCTCAGGAAATAAAGATTTGGAATAAAGTTTTAAATATTAATATCATACTTTAATATTGCAAATAGCTATTGGAATATCGGACAAAAAGGAAAAGCCATAGAAAATTATAAAATATATCTTTCTTTAATGAAGTCTCAAAAGAAGGATTTGAAGAAAGTTCCAAGGTATGTACTGGACAGAACGAAATGACAAAAAAATTAATACATACATTACTTATTCTGGTGGCGTTTCATATAAACGCTTTTGCACAAACACCAAAATCTTATACCGTTACTCATATTGTTAATAAAACTATTGATAAGGGAGAATACGTAGATGATAAAAGAATTGACAAAAAGGATAAAATAAGTACAGGTAACCTTATTTATATCTCCAGCCCTAAAAATGATAGTATTGCTTTCTATGAGTTTAATGATTCTCCGGTATCAGAAAAGAAAGTACCCAATATATGTGCTTTGGCAAAAAATCAGAATAGTCTTTTGTTGACTTATAAAAATGAAAGCTACAGTACAAAGTTTAAGATTACATTCAATAATAATGAAAAGACAGTTTTAATCGGAGATAAGGATGTCTTTTACTTAAATGATTCTTACTATAAATATGTACAGAAAAGTGTTGGCGATAATTTAAACATCCCCGATCTGATTGACTTCCTGGAAGATTTTTTAGCAGGGTATGCACTGGAAGATTTAAAATATATTTCATCATATGAAAAATACAAGCATAAGGATTTCAAAATAACAAAAGCTTATATGGAATCTTTCAGAACCCAGGCAAGTGACTATCTGGACAAATGGAATATAAAGTTCTCGTATACTAAGACAGGAATACCAAGCTATGTTTTAAAAGAATCTGTAGAAGGAGATCGGGAAATAGAAAAAAAACTGATATCTTCTAATAAAGGAATTTTTAAATATACAAAACATACCAATTCAGAGAGCAGATTGATTACTGATACTGACATTCGAATGGACGTCAATAATCATAGATACGACGAAAAAGTAACTTCACTTCAGGTAGGATTGGGAAAAGAAACCCGATATGAAAGTAAGCAGATATCCTATAAAAAAATTCCGTTCAAAGAATTGAAGCTTACTTCTGGCAATATTTCCAACATCATATCATCAAAATAAAAAAAGAGGTGAGTTGTAATCCTTCTGGTATAAAAGCATATCAGCAATTCATGAGAATGTGATATAAAATTGCATATGTGGTTTATAAATGAGTATTTTTGTTTTGGATTAAAAAATGACCATCTTATGAATAAAAAACTAATTATTTTAACAGCGGCAATCACTACAGTCGTATTATCATGTAACAACGATAGAGATGAGGAAGCGAGAAAAAAAGCCATAGAATCGGTTAAAGCGAGCTCTCAGACCTTAAAAATAAATAATCCGGATAATACAGCATCTGTTCAAAGTGCAGTTAATTCAAATGATAACACCCTGAATCCACAGGATCCGACAGGGCCGGTTGGAGAAGATCCAACAATTGATCCAACAAAGCCGGACAGACCATGGTAAAATAATAAAATAAAGAAAGGCAGCAATATCGGTATTGTTGCCATTTTTTTACGTTTGATATAAACTTATAAAAATCAAAAGCCTCTGAAATCATTTGATTTCAGAGGCTTTTTGTACCCAGTACCAGAATCGAACTGGTACATCTTTCGATACTAGAGTTTGAGTCTAGCGCGTCTACCAATTCCGCCAACTGGGCTTGTTTTAAATCGGTGTGCAAATATAGAAACTTTTTTTAATGTTCAAAAGCTTTTTGGAATATTTTTTTAAAAATTAATCTCCAAACCATCGTAGGCAAGGTGGATTCCGGCTGGAAGCTGCTTATCTTCAACGTCATGCAGCCCCAGATGATGACTGATGTGAGTGAGAAATAATTTCTTAGGTTGTAGCTCTTCAAACAGCCTGATAACATCCGGAAGGATAAAGTGGGCAGGATGAGGGTCAAATTTTCTGATGCAGTTTAAAATCAGAACATCTAAATTCTTCAGTTTTTCCTTTTCCTTGTCCGAAATAAAACCGGCATCCGTTATATAAGCAAGATTTTTGAACTTATACCCAAACACCGTAATTTTAAAATGAATGACCTCTACAGGAGTAATTTCCGTATCCAACACCCGGAACGGCTTATTTTCAATCTCATGAAGCTCAAAAGCAGGAGCACCCGGATACCTTACGTCACTAAAGGCATAAGGAAAACGGTTTCTTATTTCATGGGCCACTCTCTGATAGCAATAAAGGGGAACATCTTTTCCACTTTTAAAAATCAACGGACGCATATCATCAAGTCCAATGACATGATCATTATGTTCGTGGGTAATCAGTGCTATATCTACGTTATGCTCATGATTAATAAGCATTTGCTGCCTGAAATCCGGACCGCAATCGATCAGTATTTTTTTATTTTCCTCCGTAGTAACCATTACTGAAGAGCGAAAACGTTGGTCTTTGGGATTTTTGGAAGTACACACTTCACATGTACATCCTATAACGGGTACACCTTGGGAAGTACCGGTTCCTAAAAATTTCAACTTCATTTTGTTTTGAGGTTGGTTTAATTTTGGTAAATTTACAAAAAATTTCACGTCCTAATGTATCAGAAACTAACTCCTAAACAAAAAGCATTAACAATTAATCTAGATCCTACTATTTATGGTACTTTCGCAGAAATTGGAGCAGGGCAGGAGACTGTTCGTCACTTTTTTAGAGCAGGAGGAGCTTCAGGTACGATTGCTAAGGCCATGTCTGCTTATGACAAAGATTTTAGTGATGCGATCTATGGTAAAGAGGTTAAAAACAGGTATGTTACCCAAAACAGACTTCGAAAAATGCTTCGCTATGAAGTAGCGTTAATTGAAGAAAGAATTTCACGCGATAATAATCCTGATAGAAAATTTTTCTCTTACGCGAATACTGTAACCACCATTAATTTTGACAAAACAGTAAAAGGCCATGGTTGGGTAGGAATTCGTTTTCAAACCAAAGAAAATGAGGATTATAACGAGATTGTTATTCACGTAAAGTTTAACGAAAATGATGCTACCTTACAACAGGAAACCTTAGGGAATCTGGGGGTAAACCTTATTTTCGGAGCTTTTAACTACTTTGACAATCCAAGAACATTGGTAGAGTCTCTATATGACGATGTCGCAAAAGACAACCTGGAAATCGATATGATTGATTTCAGTGGGCCGGCTTTTGCCTATGTAGATAACAGACTGATGTCATTACAGTTGGTGAAAAACGGAATGACTGATGCTGTCATCTTCAATTCCCAGGGGAGTAATATGCTTCCGGCAGATGTATTGTACAAGAAAAATATTTTTGCAGTAAGAGGAAGTTTCAGACCGGTTACCAAAGTGAATATAGATATGCTTCAGAACGGGATGGATATGTTTTTCAAAGACGCTATCTGTACCCATGAAGAAACAGAAGTACTTATTGAGATTACCATTTCAAACCTTAGGGCAGATGGGGATATTGATGAAAGGGATTTCCTGGATAGAGTAGATATTCTCGGTAAGCTGGGTTATACTGTTATCATCTCCAACTTCTCTGAATATTACAGACTAATTGATTATTTTGCATCCTATACAAGTGGAGATATTGGTGTGGCAATGGGAGTAAATAACCTGTTAATGGTATTTGATGAGAAATATTATAAAAACCTTTCAGGGGGAATTCTTGAAGCATTCGGGAAGTTTTTCCGAAACGGAATGAGAGTTTACCTGTATCCATATAAAGATCCTGAAACCCATCAGTTGCTGGATTCTTCCAACCTTAAAGTAGAAGAAAACCTTAAAGAACTCTACAAATATTTTAAACATAACAACCGTATTGTAGACATTACCAACTATAATCCTGAGTTTTTGGAAATCTATTCGAGAGAAATATTAAGAAAAATAGCATGCTGTGTTAAAGGTTGGGAAACTCAGGTTCCGGAAGGCGTAGCTGAAATGATTAAAGAACGTGGAATGTTTGGTTACAAAGAAGAACTTTCCTTAAAACAATTCTCTTAAAAATAAATAAAATGTCAGAATTAAAGAAAAGACTTTCCTCAATTCTTGAAAGTCCTAAACATAATACAGAAGAAAAACTTCAGAAAGTTTGTCACCTGTTGGATCAGGAAATCTCTTATTTTAACTGGACAGGGTTCTATTTTAAAAATGGAGATAAAGATGAGCTGATCTTAGGCCCCTATGTGGGAGCTCCTACAGATCATACCATTATTCCTTATGGAAAAGGAATTTGCGGTCAGGTAGCTGTTTCCAATGAAACATTTGTTGTTCCTGATGTTCAGGAAGAAAGCAATTATTTAAGCTGTTCAATTGATACCAAAGCGGAAATTGTTGTTCCTATATTTAAAGACGGGAAAAACGTTGGCCAGATTGATATTGATTCCCATAAAGTTGATCCTTTTACTACTGAGGACCGTGAATTATTAGAATGGCTTTGTAACGAAGTTTCCAAGGTTTTATAATTGAAAATCAATTCATGATAAAATACAGACTCCAGCTTTTTATAGTTGGAGTTTTTTTGGATCAGAATGCTGGAAGGTACATTATTTTAAAGGCGTGATAATTGAAAAATAATCTCTGTCATTCCGTAGGAATTTAAATGGTGTACAGAAAAATAGGTTGTAGAGATTCCTACGGAATGACAAAGCAGGCTTTTAACCACCCCGTCAAAAATTCAAAGAATTTTCGCCACCCCTCCGAAGGAGAGGAATGTTACCTCTTCCATTGTAATATACATTATGATATCGGTGAAAATCGCAGATTTTCAAAAGCTTAAGTGTACTTCTTATGCGCAAAGCTTTTCACTAAAAATAAACTTAAGTGTTTAAAAATTTTGCGCCTCTTGGCGACGTCGAATCTTCGACTTGTGGTTAAAGTGAAATCTTTGTCATTCCGTAGGAATCTAAATGATGTAAAGAAAAATAGGTTGTAGAGATTCCTACGGAATGACATAACAGGCTTTAACCACCCCGTCAAAAATTCTTTGAATTTTCGCCACCCCTCCGAAGGAGAGGAATGTTACCTCTTCCATTGTAATATACATTATGATATCGGTGAAAATCGCAGATTTTCAAAAGCTTAAGTGTACTTCTTATGCGCAAAGCTTTTCACTAAAAATAAACTTAAGTGTTTAAAAATTTTGCGTCTCTTGGCGACGTCGAATCTTCGATTTGTGGTAAAAAAAATTAAATCTGCATCAAGTGTATCTCTGCCAGGAAGTCTTTAAAGTAATTCTCACACTTTGCAATATGGGTTCCATACCACGAAAATGCTTCGCCATCAACAATCATTATTTTTTTATCGGGATAAACCATTTTTAATTCCTCAATATGTTTCTCTTTAAACGGAAATGGCTCGGAAGAAAGCATAATGACATCAGCTTCAGCAAGGTCTTCAGCAGTAATTTCAGGATACCGGGTTTTATCTTTGAAAATATTTTCAAAACCTATTTCTGATAAAATTTTATGAATAAAAGTATCAGAACCAACGGTCATATAGGGGTTTTTCCAGATGAGATAGGCTGCTTTTACCTTGTTTTCCAGCTTTGACTGATTGAGAATGTCATAGATCTTAAGATTAAAAAGCTGCGCCCTTTCTTCTTTATTCAGGATTTTTCCAAGATTTTTCAGAAGATAGTAATTGTCTTCAATTGTTTCAACATTGGTTACAATTACTTTGAATTCAGCCATTAAAGCTTCCACCTGTTCTTTGATGTTTTCCTCTTTGTTGGCAAGGATAAGATCCGGTTGCAGAGCTTTTATTTTGTCAATATTGATGTTTTTTGTGCCTCCAATTATCGTTACATTTTTTACTTTATCCTGGGGATGGATGCAAAATTTTGTCCTTCCGATAATTTCCTTTTCAGTTAGTCCTAAGTCAAATAAAGCCTCCGTAATAGAGGGTACGAGAGAAACAATTTTCATATGGGCATGTTAGATGATGCCTAAAATTACAAAAGTTTTCCGGTTAAGAAAAGTCCGGCTACCGTAAAATAAATGATAAGTCCCGTTACATCTACCAATGTTGCTACAAAAGGAGCGGAAGAAGTTGCTGGATCCAGATTTAATTTTTTTAAGACAAATGGAATCATAGACCCGGATAAAGTTCCCCATAATACAATGGCGATCAGAGAAACAGATACACTGAGTCCTACATAAGCCCAATATTCACCATAGTTGAAGAGCCCGATTTTTTGCCAAAGCATAATCCTGACAAAACCGATAATCCCCAGAATAAGACCCAGGCAAATCCCCGAAATAATCTCCTTTTTCATGACATACCACCAGTCTTTCAATCCGATTTCCTGAAGTGCCATAGCACGGATAATCAGTGTAGCAGCCTGTGATCCGGAGTTCCCACCACTGGAGATAATTAACGGTACAAATAATGCAAGAACAACAGCTTTTTCAATTTCTTTATCAAAATATCCCATCGCTGAGGCTGTTAACATTTCTGAAACGAAAAGAATAATCAGCCAGGTAGCCCTTTTCTTGATCATTTCTGTCCATGAAGTCTGGATATAGGGAAGATCTAATGCGTCCAATCCCCCAAATTTCTGGATATCCTCGGTATTTTGCTGTTCAATTTGGTCAAGAATATCATCAATCGTTACAATACCAACCAAAACACCGGCTTCCGTAATGATAGGAAGAGCACCCCGGTCATATTTCTCGAAGTAAGTTACTGCGTCTTCTTTCGAAGTCGTCGTCATAATGGCTACAAAATGATTATCTGTAATATCAGAAACCAAAGTATCTTCCTCAGCAAGAAGGAGAGTACCGATAGCAAGGTCATCTATCAGACGGTTTCTTTCATCCACCACATACAGATAGTTCATTGTTTCTACCTTTTTTCCCACTTTTTTGATCTGCTGAAGACATCGCTTTACTGTCCATTCCTTACGGATTTGAATATAATAAGGGGTCATCAGACGGGCAATAGAATCAGAATTATACCCTAGAAGCTTCAATGCAATTCTTCTTTCCTGCGGATTAAGATGATTGATTGAATACTTGATAAGCTCATCCGGAAAGTCCTCAAAAAGGGCAGTCCTGTCATCGGGAGTCATTGCATTCAGGATTTCTGAAACTTCGTCACTTCCGATACTTCTGATAGTATCTTCCTGGAAATCAGGATCAAGATGGGAGAATACTTCTGCTTTGTACTCCTTCGGAACCTTCAAAAACGCGAGTAGCCTCTCGTCAGCTGGAAGTTCGCTGAGAGTTTCGGCAATATCGGCGGGATTGAAAATAAGTTGGTATCTAGAGTTCAAAACGTGAAATTTTTTGGATATGCAAAAATAATTCAAATTTTTAAGACTGAGCCATAAACTGGGAAAATTAAGGATTTATTAAAGTGTAAGCTATGAGAAAAGCACAAAAGAACATCTGTATGACAGGCATTTTTTATCATAGTTTTTTCTTGTCCGGTTCATTTTTTATGATAAGTGTTCCTGGAGTAGTTACCATAAAGATTGTTTAATTTAAAATAAGGGTATTTGAACCTGGTTAAAATATAGCCTTATAAAAAAACACCTGCCTAGGGCAGATGTCAAAAAATTAAATTTTAAATTCCAATATTGTTGAATCAAATTGGTTCACATTCCGGAGTAGGTGAAAACAGACAGACCCCACCTGTACAACATTGAAACGGATCACATTGTGAACTGTCACTGCATTTTTTGATGATTCCACTGCCATTGATCTCTGTTTGTTCCTTTCTGCTCAGCTTTTTTAAATTTTGAGTTTTCATGGGTATTGATTTTAATAATTAAGGATAAAAGTCCTTTTTTAATCTTCAAAACATATATGTTCCATACAAACTCCTTTGCAGCACATCCCAAAAATACATTGTGAGTGTTCTGTACATTTTTTCAGATCTCCACCTTTGATTTGCTTTGTAGCTTCCCTACTAAGTTTCTTTAAATTTTTCATATGATTTAGTTTTAATGTGTAACTAAAATAATATTTTTTTTTCTAATTATTCATCATTTAGTGAAAATATTTTATTGAAAATCAGTGTTTTATTTTATATTTTCCATTTGTACATAAAAAAGACACCCGTAAAACAGGTGTCAAAATGCAGTTCTATTGAATGGTATTCAATACTATCTTAAAACTCTATACAGATGTGTGGTGAACAGATCCCGTTACAACACCATCCTACAGAACATGGGTTGTGTTCGCTACATCTTTCGGTGGCTCCGCCGTTAATCTGCTTAGCGGTTTCTCTGCTAAGCTTTTTTAGATTTTTCATATAGGCTAGGTTTTAATGTGCTTCTGAACTGAATCTTATTCGATAGGACACATAATGGGTGTACAAACACCGTCACAACACCATCCGATAGTACAAGGTACTGTATTGCTACATTTTCTGATAGCTCCGCCGTTAATCTGCTTAGCGGCTTCTCTACTAAGTTTTTTTAGATTTTTCATATGATTTAGATTTTATGTCAGACTAAAATAGTAAAAAATTTTAAATTATTCATCAAATGGTGAAAATATTTTACTGGTAACCAGCGTGTTGTTGGATTTTTTTTATTTCTGCATAAAAAAGACCCTCTTGAAATTAGGGGTCTGCATATATTGTTGAAATTTGCTCCTGATCCTGAGGAAAGATCGGAGAAAGGGAAAGTTTTGATAAGTAAGAAGTATGAAATAGGCAATCAATGATGTGCTTACAGGAATTTTATTTCTACTGTTGCACTAAAGCTCCGCTTCAGTCGGTTTCAGTTTTCTTAGTTTCTTAAGAATGTCTCTTATAGCACCTTCTGTTCCTATCTTTACAGAATTTACAGTAGACCCCAGCAGACGCATATTTTTTCGGTAGGTATCATAGTCACTCTCCGTAATCAGATTTCCATCGGATGCAAAAAGTTTCATACTGACCACTACCTGATTAGAGAAAACATATTTTCCAATACCTACTTTGAAATATCTTACCTTAGAAATAATGGCAAAATCTGCATCATTATTGACGCAATAATCCATGATCGTCTGTTTATCGATACTATCAAAAGGAATCTGAACCTCTGCTCTGAGCATTTTATTTCTTCTCCCGCTGAAACTGTCAGAAACAACATCAAAGAAGGCATTATTGGTAGGCTCTTTTATTTCATCAATATCAGGCTCTACCTCGGGATTGAAGTAAAGAACTTTCTTTATTTTATCATCAGCATTTTTCTGTGCTTGTACTGAAGTAATGCCAATTAATAAGAAAGTAGTAACTGTTGTAAGAAGTATAATTTTTCTCATTTGTAATTCGAATGCAAAATTACTGCCTTTTCGTTGGATTCCGTATAATTTATTAAGAAATTTTTAACATTTTTTTCTATCAATTTTGATTTATGAAATCAATAATGTTTGCAGAATCAAAAAATAGTCGTAATTTTGCACCCGTTACATAATAATCATTAAACAATATTGGAATGTACTTAACAACAGAAAAAAAAGCAGAAATTTTCGCAAAACATGGAAAATCTGCACAAGACACAGGAAGCGCTGAAGGACAAGTGGCTCTTTTTACATTTAGAATCAATCACTTATCTCAGCATTTGAAGGCTAATCGTCATGACTTCAATACTGAAAGATCTTTGGTGAAATTGGTAGGTAAAAGAAAAAGCTTATTGGATTATCTTAAGAAAAAAGATATTACAAGATACAGAGCTATCATTGCTGAACTAGGTTTAAGAAAATAATCTGTAAAGATTTTCAACAAAAAAAGCAACTTCGAAAGAGGTTGTTTTTTTTTGTTTGGTGTCAAAAAATGTATTGAAAGAATAATCCTGCAAAACACATGAGCAGAGGTAAGAATTCCCCTCCTCCGGAGGGGTGGCGAAAATTCAAAGAATTTTTGACGGGGTGGTCAACACTACCATTTTTATCCTAAAGTTATTCAACAGTCTGTTGGTCATTCCGTAGGAATCTCTACATCGTATTTTTCTTTACATCATTTAGATTTCTGCGGAATGCCAAAGGTAGGCTTTAACCACAAATTAAAGATTTGACGTCGCCAAAAGCACAGAATTTTCAAACACTTAAGTTTATTTTAGGTGACAATCTTTGTGCATAAGAAGTACACCTAAGTTTTGAAAATCCGCTATTTTCACCGATATTACAATGGAAGAGGTAACATTCCCCTCCTCCGGAGGGGTGGCGAAAATTCAAAGAATTTTTGACGGGGTGGTCAACACTACCATTTTTTTATCCTAAAGTTATTCAACAGTCTGTTTGTCATTCCGTAGGAATCTCTACATCGTATTTTTCTTTACATCATTTAGATTCCTGCGGAATGACAAAGGTTAGGCTTTAACCACAAATCAAAGATTTGACGTCGCCAAAAGCACAGAATTTTTAAACACTTAAGTTTATTTTAGGTGACAATCTTTGTGCATAAGAAGTACACCTAAGTTTTGAAAATCCGCTATTTTCACCGATATTACAATGGAAGAGGTAACATTCCCCTCCTCCGGAGGGGTGGCGAAAATTCAAAGAATTTTTGACGGGGTGGTCAACACTACCACTTTTTTATCCTAAAGTTATTCAACAGTCTGTTTGTCATTCCGTAGGAATCTCTACAACCTATTTTTCTTTACATCATTTAGATTCCTGTGGAATGACAAAGATTTGACGTCGCCAAAAGGCACAGAATTTTTAAACACTTAAGTTTATTTTAAGTGACAATCTTTGTGCATACGAGGTACACTTAGGTTTTTCAAAATCTACGATTTTTATGGATATCACGATGAATATATATTACGAAGGAGTCCTAAAAATTAACCTTTAGTCAGATTTCTTCCCGATTTTCCCCAAATGTGTATTCTGAAAACTATCCGGATATTTCAATCCATAACCTAATATCCTGTCGAAGGCAGAATGTGAAAATAAAATAGCTCCAATCATCTGCAAATAGGGAAGTGCTAATACTGTTCCTGCCAGATATACCATAATAGCAATACCCAAATGATGGAACAGATTGTAGAAAAAGGCGCCAACTTTATTGTTTACAGCATATCCCAGCATAGAAATATCCGGTGCCAGAAATAATCCTATAAACCACCACCAGGAATATTCTGTTCGGGCAAAAGCAAGTATTCCTAATACTAAAAATGCCATATTTTCAAGCTTTAACTGTATTTTCATGGAAGTAAAATATATAAGATAGGTATCCTTTTTCTGAAGAACGTTACATGCTGAGATTGAACCAAAAATAAAGCGAAATATCCCAGGATATTTCGCTTTTATAGTTGAAAATAATTAATCTTTAATGACCGGATTTAGCTTCAGTGGTTTCTACGTGTCCTAAAAATTTAGTACAATAAGCACCAAAGATCAGGATCACCAGATAGCAGAATACAGGAATAATAAATGAATGCTGCACCCCGAATTGATCTGCAAGATATCCCTGGAAAATAGGAACAATAGCGCCTCCTAAGATGGCCATTACAACAAGAGATGACCCCTGGCTGGTGTATTTTCCTAATCCGGAAATAGCCAATGTGTAAATATTGGAGAACATAATGGAATTGAAGATACCAATTCCTAAGATACTGTACATGGCCATTTCACCATGATTTACCATGGCAGAAATAAGCAATACTACGTTGATAGCCGCAAAAATAGATAGTGTTCTTGCCGGAGCTGATTTACCAATAAAGAAAGCTATAAAATTAAGTACGATAAATACCAGGAAAAAGCTGATCTGGGAAAAGCTAAGATCCACAATACTGAAAATAACAAGGAAAACAGCTCCTGCTGCCCCAAGCATATAGATGGCTTTTTTTCCCTGACTTAAGGATTGGTTTAAAGAAATAGCCCCCAGGAAACGGCCAATCATAGCACCTCCCCAATAAAGAGAGAGATAATTTTTACTGATGATCTCATTGAAGCCCATAATCTGAGGCTGTTCCAAAAAGCTGATGATAAAACTTCCTACGGCAACTTCACCTCCTACATAGCAGAACATGGCAAAAACTCCAAACTTCAAATGATTAAACTGGAGAGCTCCCAGCCCTTTTTCAATTTCTTCTTCCTGGGTCTGGAAAGAGGGTAATTTTACTCTTGAAATAAGTAAAGCAACAAGTAAAAGGATACCCGCAAAGATCAGATAAGGAATTCTGGTTGCCACTGCACTGAACGAACCATCCGCTGCAGAGAAAAATTCAAATATCAAGTGTCCTCCTAACACAGGAGCAATTGTTGTCCCGAAGGCATTGAATGCCTGAGTCATATTCAGACGGCTGGATGCCGATTCTTCACTACCAAGTAAAGAAACATAAGCATTGGCCGTGATTTGTAATACAGTAAATCCTAATCCCAGGATAAATAAAGCCCCCAAAAAGAGAGGATAATAAGAAAAAGTAGCCGCCGGATAAAATAATATACATCCGAAAGCCGCAAGGAAAATACCGAATAGGATTCCTTTTTTATACCCTGCTTTATTAATAGGATCTCCTTTGTAGATAGAAATCAGAAAATAAATCAGTGATCCGATAAAGTAAGCTCCGAAGAAACAGAACTGTACCAGCATGGACTCGAAAAAGGTAAGTTTAAAAAGTTGTTTCAGATAAGGGATCAGGATATCATTCATACAGGTAATGAATCCCCACATAAAAAAAAGCAGGGTGATGGTAATCAACGGAACCGTAAAATTCCTGCTTTGTAGTTGTACTTCTTTATTATTCATAAACATTTATTTAATATAGAAAGAGCTTTGAAGCTCTGTCATTTGGAAAGGATTGATCCTTGTTTTTTGCCTACAGCATTTTAATTTTTGTGAAGTAGGGCAAATATAGGGATCAGCCTATATTTCTGCAATGATTTTACTATTTTTTATAATGAGATATATACTTTAGGAACGATAAAAATACTATTTTCTTTTTTTGGGACAATAAAAAATTAAAGAATCCTATACAAAATAAAAAAAACAGCCCCCAAAGAGGCTGTTTACTATGATTGATAAAGGATCAATTAGCTTTCTAAACTTGACTGATGCATATCGTTATTGAGTAAATAGAATTTTGACGGATCTCCCATGTATAAAATATTTTTGGAAGATGCAGAGGGAATATAGGTGGCAGAATGACCGAAAGAATTACTTAATGAGCTCATGTGTACCTGGTCATTAGATAAATTATTTACAACCACATCACTTACCCGACCTATGATGCTTTTATTAAACGTATTGGAAATTAATGATAAAGCGGTCATTGAAGAAGTCTCAAAATAGATATCGTGGTTGGTGTTGCCTTCAAAGTAATTATTAATCAAACTTAGGGCTTCACGGCCATTATAACCAGCAAATGTAAATTGGAGACCTACTCCGACATTACCTTCAAAACCACAGGAATCAAATTTTACTGCGTGTCCGGAAATAATGACAGCTCCAAACTTAACATTGCCTAAAAAAGTACAGTTTTGAAAATTAAGCAGATTGGGATAAGTGAATCCTTCAGGATTTTTCGTTCTCTCATTGTACATCCCATAATTACAGTATTTAGAAATTAAAAAAGAAATCTGGGCATTGCAGACATTAACTAATTGGAAACCGATATCATAATTTGAAATCTCAATATTGTTAACCTCTGCCCCAATGAAATTCTGAATCAGTAACCCAACTCCATATCTGGTTTCTCCTTCTGGTTTCGTGATGGTAAGGTCGCTGACAGAAAAATAAGGTGGTCTAGAAGGATCTGAAGGCCCTTTGATGAATAATGGAACAGAGGTAGGTCCGTAATTTTTAATAACCGAATTTCCTAATCCTTTCCCAATGATACGGATACGGTTTTTAACTGTTCCCTGCCACGAAAAATCTAAGAGAAGCCCCTGTGTTGTTTTCATGATTCCGGCTGGAAGTAGAATATTAAGCCCCAATTTGCATGCCGCATTGAAGGCTGCCTGTAATGCAGAGGTGTCATCGTTGATATCATCAGCTTTTACTCCAAATATTCTCACATCCAGATCTCCTGCTGTCACGTCAGTTCTTACATAATAAAAAGGATTTCCGCCAACCATTTTCTTTCTATAGATAATATGGTCTACCTTGGTGTCATCCATTGCAGTTCCATCTATCCATGAGGTGATGCGTTTGAAATTAACATCTTCATTGGTCTGGCTGTCCACCAACTGTACCAGATTGTCAGTATTAGAATTGCTTGCCGAGAAAAATACATCAGTAAAAATCATAATTTTGTTTTTAAGGTTAATATAACAGATAAGATTCCAACAGGAATTTTTAAGTCTGAAGCAAAAGTAATTAGTCACAACGTCAAGACTTGACGTGTTATTTATTCATTTGAAAATTTAATATTTCATTATTATATAGTACCTTTGCAGACGAAAATTTAAAGAGTTTAAATATTAATTCATACTCAATACGGAGTATTAAGAAGACAAATTTATGAGTATACCTCAAGCGTTTACAGAGCTGATTACTCTTGCTGATGGCAGAGAAATCACTATTGAAACAGGGAAATTGGCTAAGCAGGCTGATGGATCTGTGGTAGTAAAAATGGGTGGAACAATGCTTTTAGCAACTGTTGTAGCCAATAAAGAAGCAAATCCTGGTGTAGATTTTTTACCATTAACAGTAGATTATAGAGAAAAATTCTATGCAGGTGGAAGAATTCCTGGAAATTTCTTCCGTAGAGAAGCAAGACCTTCAGATCAGGAAATTTTAACAATGCGTTTAGTAGACAGAGTACTACGTCCGCTTTTCCCTGAAGATTTCCACGCTGAAGTTCAGGTAATGATTTCTTTAATTTCTTATGATGGAAAAACTATTCCTGATGATTTAGCTGGTTTAGCAGCTTCTGCAGCTATTGCTATTACTGATATTCCTTTCAACGGACCAATGTCTGAAGTAAGAGTGGTAAGATTCGACGGAAAACTTTCTATCAACCCAAGTTATGAAGAACTGAAGAGTTCTGAATTGGATATCATGGTTGGAGCTACAAAAGACTCAATCGTAATGGTAGAAGGGGAGATGAAGGAAATTTCTGAGCAGGAAATGTTAGAAGCTATTAATTTTGGTCATGCTGAAATTAAAAAGCAAATTGAAGCTCAGGAAAGATTAGCAGAAAAAGTAGGAAAAGCTTTCCCAAAAAGAGAATATTCTCACGAAAATCACGATGAAGAAATTCGTGAAAAAGTTTGGAAAGAAACTTACGATAAAGTATATGAGGTGGCAAGAACTCCATCTGGTAAAGAAGAGAGAGGAGAAAAATTCAAAGCACTTCGTGAAGAATTCCTTGCTCAATATGCAGATGATGCAGAAGAATTAGAAAGAGTAACTCCTTTCGTAAAAGTATATTATCATGATGTAGAGAAAGAAGCAATGCGTCAGATGATCCTTGAAGACAATATCCGTCTTGACGGTCGTGATCCTCAGACGATCCGTCCGATCTGGTCAGAAATTGACTACCTTCCGGGAGCTCATGGTTCTGCAGTGTTTACAAGAGGTGAAACTCAGTCTTTAACAGCAGTAACGTTAGGTTCTGTAAAAGATGCAAACATGGTAGACAGCGTAATCACGCAACACGACGAAAAATTCTTTTTACATTATAACTTCCCTCCATTCTCTACAGGAGAAGCAAGACCTTTAAGAGGAACTTCAAGAAGAGAAGTAGGACACGGTAACCTTGCTCAAAGAGCATTACAGGCAGTTATTCCTGAAGAAAATCCATATACCATCAGAATTGTTTCTGATATCTTAGAATCAAACGGTTCGTCTTCAATGGCAACAGTTTGTGCAGGAACATTGGCATTAATGGATGCAGGGGTAAAGATTACAAAACCTGTTTCCGGTATTGCAATGGGATTGATCACAGATGCAAAATCAGGTAAATTTACTGTACTTTCTGATATCTTAGGAGATGAAGATCACCTTGGAGATATGGACTTCAAAGTAACAGGTACTGCAGACGGTATCACTGCTTGTCAGATGGATATCAAAATTCAGGGTCTTTCTATGGATATCATGGAAAAAGCTTTGATGCAGGCTAAAGACGGAAGATTACATATCTTAAATAAAATTACTGAAACTATTTCTGAGCCAAGAGCAGATGTGAAACCACACGCTCCGAAAATGGTGGTAATGGAGATCTCTAAAGACTTCATTGGTGCTGTAATCGGGCCTGGAGGAAAAATCATTCAGCAAATGCAGAAAGATACGGATACGGTTATCGCTATTGAAGAAGTAGGAGAAATCGGACGTATCGAGATCGCAGGAACAGACAGAGAGAAAATCAATGCTGCTGTGGCTAAGATCAACGAAATTACTTTCGTACCGGTTGTAGGTGAAGTATACAATGGAAAAGTAGTAAAAGTAATGGATTTCGGTGCTTTCGTAGCTATTGCGAAAGGTACAGAAGGTCTTCTTCACATTTCTGAAATCGAATGGGCTCGTTTAGACAAAGTTCCATATGCGGAAGGAGATGAAGTGGAAGTGAAATTTATGGGTTATGATGACCGTAAGAAAATGAAACTTTCCCGTAAAGTTCTTTTACCAAGACCTGCAAGACCAGAGGGTAAACCAAGACCGGAAGGACAAGGTAGACCAGAGGGGCAAGGTAGACCGGAAGGAAGACCAAGACCAGAAGGACAAGGAAGACCACAAGGTGATGCTCCTGTAGAAAACCAGACTCCTTCAACAGAAGCTTAAGATATATTTCTTAGATATAAAAAGATCCCTCAATTTGAGGGATCTTTTGCTTTGTATAGACATTGTTATACCTGCTGTGTTTATTGGAATTCAGTGTATGCTGCAAATTTTCAAGGCGGAAGAATATGGAATATTTACAGCTAATATGCTGTATTTAAATGCACAAATAAATAATTTGTAACAGTATTCAATTTTATCGCAGGTAAAATCATTGTGTCTTAAAACAGTCTTTTATCCTATATTCCTTGCGTCTTTGTGTAGTGTAGCCCAAGCGTTAGATTCCTCGCATCACCAAAGATTAGTTAACATACATTTTTGAAAGAGAATTCCAGCGTACTCTTGTTTTTTATATAGTTTTAAATAATAGATCAATCTGTTTTTTCAAATGTTCATTGGGGGCTACTTTATAAAACTCATTGATAAGATCCATTGAAGTAGGTTTTTTAGGATAGCTGTTATTTTTTAAAAAGTTGTGTAGGGCTGCATTCACCTTTTCTTCACCTATCAGGTCACTTAGCTTTACCATGGCAACTGCACCTTTAGAATAAGATATGTGAGCTGCATCTCCGGTCGCTTTATAGATGGGGATATTTTCAAACAGTCCTTTTTCATTATCATAGATCTGCTGATGAACATGGATCCTT
This sequence comes from Chryseobacterium rhizosphaerae, assembly GCF_003385455.1. Classification (GTDB taxonomy): domain Bacteria; phylum Bacteroidota; class Bacteroidia; order Flavobacteriales; family Weeksellaceae; genus Chryseobacterium; species Chryseobacterium rhizosphaerae. The sequence goes on from NZ_QNUF01000009.1 coordinate 86,412, forward strand.
TTCATCATCTCTGCTTTACCATGCATTTTTTTGTAGAGCATCATTTCGGTGTACATGGCAAGAGTTTCAGTAAGCATGACAGCACCTTCTCTGTCATCAGGATTGATCTGGCTGTTTCCCCACCACAGATGGGAAAGTTCGTGTCCTGCAAGTTCGTTGATAACATCCTGATGCTGGTCAGCGTGGATATTGGCGTGAAAAACCATATCCTCAGGCATAAAAACAGAGGATGGATAGGCTGTAGCAGCAAAACCCCTGGTAAAAGACGAAACTTCTGCAAAATTGATGGTTTTAAAAGGATACTTTCCAAAATTCTGCTGACAGTAATCCAAAGTAATTATACTGTTTTTCAGAAGATGATCTACATTTTCAAAATGTTTCGGATGATAAAAAATATTGATACTAATTCCTTTGTAATGGATACTTTTTATCTGATATTCTGCTGAAGAAACAGCAAACCTGAAAGGAATGTTTTCTGCTTTATATTGAAAATAATTACGGCCTGCTTTTGCCCATTTCTTTACCAAATCTCCGGTTCCTATAGCGGTTTGATCCTTCTCCGTAGAAACGGTCATGTCCAGATTGATAAAATCTTTTTTGGATACACCCGGAGCTTCCGGATTTTTCAATGCAGCCAGTTTCCCAAGATGGTTGTCTTGCCGTATTTTCAGATCTTCAATTTCATTATCTTTCTGATAGCCTACCGACGGGAAATATCTGCTGATCCTCATGAATGAACCATTTTCTATAATCGCATTGAATGACTGATGACCATTGACGGCCACCCATTGGTAAGACAGTGTAAAATCAAGAACTGCTGTTTCATTAGGCTGCATGGTCTGTCTCAGTATTATTTCAGTATTATTTTCAGTGATTTTCATAGCTTCGGAACCTGATTTTAAAACTGCATTTTCCAGTTTTAAATCATGATTGAAATTAATCAGTACTTTGCTGATAGGTTGGCTGGTTTGGTTTTTTAGAATGTATTTTCCAATGATCTGATATGAATTTTTTGAGGGATGCAGTTGGATTTCCGTAGTAATATCCGTGATATCAGGCTGTGGAAGATGTTCATACTTGTTGAAATTTTTTTCATACTGTACCGAGTTTGAAATTTCTTTATCCTTCTCTTTGGGAGGATAGCCCTTCATAAAATAGGTCCCTGCATATATTCCTGAGAAAAGGACAATAGAAGTGAAAATGACCTGGCCGGGTACTGTTTTTTTCAATTGAATCCACTGATTGAGCATCCATAAGGTAGCCATTACACCCATTCCGAATAAAAGCCTTTGTGCAAAAGCTAATTCATAAATTCCATAGCCATTGAAATCACTGTAAGTACCTTTAAAATCTGAAAATATTCTGAAAAGAGGGTACGTCAGTATTTTTCCGGAAACCGGACCTGCCAATATAAAAACCACAAGAACAGATACTCCCAACGCTACAAATTTATTCCTGATGGTATCATTAATAAGAAGAATAAGGCAGGAAAAAAGAATTAAGGGAAATGTATTGAAAAGAAAGACCGGTAGATAAGCATGCCAGTCGATATGGAAATACTGATAGGCAGCCTGGAAAATGATTCCCTGAATAATCAAAATTCCTGTAAAGAAAACTAACAGAAAACTGATGGAAAGAAGATGTCCCAGCAGCTTATTTTTGGAATAAAAAGTAGTGTTTTCAATCAAAAAGAACCATGAGGAACGGCTTCTCCAGTAAAGATCATTAATGAAATAGGCAGAAATAAGCAGTCCGAACAGTGGAAAGTTCTCTGAAATGGTAGTGGCCATAAGCCCGGAACCGGCATATTTTTGGGGAAGGCGTATTCCTTTCTCTATTTCGGCATACATTTCCATCCCGACAAAGAATAGTAAAAGGATGGATACAGCCGGAACGGTTATGCTTTTAAACAGATAAATTATATCAATCCGGGCAAAGGACAACGTTGCCTTAACAGAAGCTGTTTTTCCAAAATTGGGCAAAACGGAAGAATATTGTAAGGCTAATGTCTTATGGGGCGAATCAGGCTCTCTGACCGTCTTTTTTGCCTTGTGCTTAGAAATTTTTGAGAAAGAAAATAACCTGAGGCTAAGAAATAGAAAACCTATGGATATGATAAGAAATGACAGTCTGTTGAGGAGTAAATATCCCGTAAAGGATACCAACTGTGTGTTTTTCTGATGGACTGTAAAGGTCCGGGCTTCCAGAAAGTAAGAGGAAAGACCAAACGGATCCAGCCATGCAGAAATCTGCTGTGCTTCCAAAGACTGGGGAATACTTCCTGCCATAAATGGTGAATTGGAAAACAATAAAACAATCATATAAAATACGTACAGAAACAACCCTCCAATCACAACAATCAGTTTTTTCCGGAGACTAAGAGATATCAAAAACAGAAAACTGCATATCAGAAGGCTGTTGATAAATCCGAAGATAAATAATGGGTAGAGATAATACCCTATATTGAATTCATTCTGCATTTCACTTCCCGTACGCAGCATCTGACCTGTAAGGAAACCGGTCATTAGGAAACAGAAACTTAAAAAAGTCTGTAAAAAGTAGGTTAGAAATTTACCCTTAAGATAGGTGGATTTTGATATTGGGAAAGAAAAGAGAACAAGGTCGAATTTTGTATCCCAATCTCTAAAAAGCAGCTGTAATGCATAAACGGTGGCAAAGAAAATAATAGAAAGACTCAGCATTCCGGACATGAATCCAATTGTATAAGGCGAATTGAGATAAATACCTTCTCCTACTGAAAGATTAAACTGATTACCACAGAAAATACCTATAAAAACCAAGATTAAGGCAATAAGGTATGTAAGCCAGTGCTTGATATTGCGCTTGGCTTCAAATAAAAAAAGGCTGTTCATGACTAAGGTTTTTGGGTTAGCGTATGGAAGTAAACATGCTCAAGTAAAGGAGTTACAGGACTGAAATCTTTGGGAGACTCTTCAGAAAAAACAGTGATATGAAGCTCTCTTTCTATCAGCTGCCTGCTGATGATCTCATAGCTGGCATCATAAGTTTCAAGATCATTTTTATCAATGGGCTTTGACCAGATTCTGTTTTCCAGCGCTGCCATTAATTGTCCGGGATTTCCTTTTCGAAGGATCTGTCCATGGTTCATCACGGCCATCTCCGAACAGAGATTTCTGACATCTTCTACCAGATGGGTCGACAGAATAACGATGACCTCCTGGCTGATGTCGTTTAGTAAAGCATTGAAACGGTTTCGTTCTTCAGGATCTAAACCGGCAGTGGGCTCGTCTACGATAATAATCTTAGGATCACCCAACAGAGCCTGGGCAACCCCAAAACGCTGCTTCATCCCACCGGAAAAAGTATGAACTTCTTTGTTCCGGAAATCCGAAAGATTTACTTTTTCCAGCAGATTTAGAATCTGGGTTTTACCTTTCGTTTTGTCTGTAATACCTTTGAGTACTGCGATATGCTCCAGGAGATCATAAGCAGAGACTTTTGGATATACTCCAAAATCCTGAGGAAGAAATCCCAGGTTCTGTTTTATATAACCGGGATTTTCAGCAATATTCACTTCATTAAAAAACAGGGTTCCGGAACTGGGTTTCTGCAATCCTACAATGGTTTTCATTAAGGACGATTTTCCGGCTCCGTTTGGGCCCAGCAAACCGAACATCCCATTTCCGATCTCCAATGAGATGTCCTTAATGGCTTGGAAACCATTTTTGTAAGTAAGGCTAAGGTTGTTGATAGATAGAGTATTCATAGTGTTGTGTTTGGGTAATAGAATCACAGGCAGTCTTTTTTCAGGCTGCTTTTAATAATGGTAAATAATGATGATTTATAGACTGTGGCTAAGAGTAATGATAGATTTTGGGACAGGAGAGGAAAGACAAGAGAGGAAAGACAAGAGACAAGAGACGGGAGACTTAGAGATTATCTTATACTTTAGACTGGCAACTCAATAGTAGGAGCTCCCAATCTCAAACTCTACCACACTCCAACCCTCAAACTCTCTCACTCAAATCCTAGTCCTTATATTCAAGAATATCTCCCGGCTGGCATTCCAGGATTTTACAGATGGCTTCCAGGGTATCGAAACGCACGCCTTTGGCCTTTCCTGTTTTTAGGATAGAAAGGTTTACGGGAGTGATTCCCAGTTTTTCTGCCAATTCTTTACTCTGCATTTTTCGTTTGGCTAGCATGACATCTAAGTTGACTATAATTGGCATTTTAAATAAATAGGTCTTGTTCGTTTTGCAAATGTAGTCCTTGCTTAAAGATATTCGCAAGAAACAGACAGAAAATTCCTAGCATAAAGTGAATAAACACCAGTCCCCAGATTATACTTTCTACCTCCACAAAGAAACTGGCAGCAATTACCAATGGGAGAGGGATGAAAATATTATACAGGTAAAATCTCTTAAGCTGTTGTATATGATCTTTTGTAAACAGTTTGGGCTGAAAAAACACTTTGAAAACTTTTGCGGAAAGCCAGAAAAAGATTCCGTAGGAAATTAAAACAGCTAGAAAAGAAAAGATGATATACGGATAGTTGTTCTCAATATTCAGAAAGGGTTTTTCGGTAAACGGATAATTGATATGAAGATATTGTCCATCTTTATAAGGAGTAATAGAGAATCCTGTTACCAGACATAGAACGGAGTAGACAAAAGTGATTAAATATCCGGCAGAAAGCAGAGTGCAGATATAAAATAAAATTCTTGAAATAATTTTGGTCTGGTTCATGACACGATCATTAATTAGTATTACAAATATATAATTAATTATCGTAAAACAATAATTAATTTAAATAAAATTTTATTTCTTAATCTATCTACCATGAAATAGAAGTAAAAAATACGGTATTGAATGCTGTTTTTATTTAATTTTAAACAGTAAAAAATAAAAAATTATGGCTTACAATATTGAACTGGCAGACAGAGTTCGCGAACGGCTTTCAAAGGTTCCTGATATAGAAGTTGAGGAAAAGAAAATGTTCAGCGGATTAGCATTTCTTGTCAATGGAAAGATGTGTATCAATATCAGCCATGACAACCTAATGTGCCGCTATAACCCTGAATTGGAAGATGAGGTTTCGGAAAAAAAAGGTTTTCTTCCCATGATTATGAGAGGTAAACAGCTCAAAGATTACTGCTACGTAGAACCCATTGGTTTTCAAAAACCTGATGATTTTGAGTATTGGATAAAAATCTGTCTTGATTATAATACAATCGCTAAAGCCTCGAAGAAGAAGTGAGATTAAGCACGCCTTAAGGTTGGAGAGCTTGGGTGTGGGAGAGTTTGAGAGTGAGAGAATTTGAGAGTGGGAGAGTTAGGGCCCCCTAAAAGTGATGAACAATTGAGTTCTAAATTTAAGGATAAATGGGTCTCCCATCTCTTATCTCTACATCTCCCGTCTCTATGTCTCCTGTCTCTCCGTCTCGTGTCTCTAATCTCTGGCTTTCCACATTATGAATATAGTTTCTCTCTGAGCATTATTAAAACCTCTGTTGTTTTTTCCAGATCGGGAGAAGCAGGGAGACTGGATGTGGTGTAATGCTGTTCTATCGATTCTATCAGATCTTCTGCTTTTTGTATAACCATGTCGTATAATAGGTTTCCTGCTTTGATATTTAATAATTCATCCCGGTTTTCTACGCGGATATGAAGTGTATTGGTTTTAAAAATATGTTCACACGACTGTAGCAAACGGATGGTATGCATCATGTTTTTGCTGTCATAATTCTGCCCATGATTTTGATTGACGTTATAGCGGTCTTCATTACGCTCAGAAACCCATTTCCAATATTCCCTGTACTCCTTACAGTACGTAGAATAAGCGTCCAGATTACAGAAGAGATAAGCGGTTGGCTTTTCATCCTTCGGCACAGACGATACGGAAACCTGATTGGCTTCTTCCTGATGCATAATTCCCTTATATCCTAATGTTCCTGATTCATCATAAAATAAGGCATATATTCCTTTGGTATGATCAATACTGACCAATCCACACCTTTCCTGTAAAAGACCAGTCCGCCCTCCGGAGACGTCTCCAGGTGATGAAAATTCATGCAGCCATTTCTTTAAAGGAACAGAGCCTTGTCCATCAAGGATACAACAGAAATCCATCACAGATTTTCTTTCTTTATCTATAGGATTTAAAATCTTTTTGTTGAGACCTTTGGCTTTTTTAATCTGTGAAATAGCATATCCGGCAAAGGTGTCTTTGCATAGTTTGGACAGAAAGTCTTCTGTTTTCAGCAGATCTATTAGTGGGTTTTTATAAAGGATACAGTCTTCCGGGCTTGCCAGAATTTCCAGGGTATTAGGATTGTTTTTCTGCAGCAATTCTACAAATCTCCCGAGTTCATAATAGGTGATGTCATTGGTTTCATTGGAAATCTGTGGAATATAGTTTAGCCCAAAGAAATCTTTTTTCGGTAAATAATATACTCCACGGATATCCGTATCTGAGGTTTCCGTAGCCAGGCCGAAAGCACGACTTCCGGAGATGGCTTCAAAGAGAATGAGGTTATTGGTTTTTAGATCTTGTATGGTCATTGATTATCTTTTGGGACGAGGATTAACCTCATGCCATTTATATTTCTTTTTTATTTAATTCTCCCTTTCTTCGTATTTTTTGAAGAAAGTAGAAGAGCGACTTATAAAATCGGTTATTAAAATACTCCTTCTGTGGATTGCTCCAGTTCACGCGCAGATTGCAGAAATTCTTCCACATTCATTTCTTTAAAGAAAAGAAGGCCATGTGTTGCCCGGAGACGTGGACTTTCGTTATCATAAAAATAAGGCTTTCCTAAAATTAACTGAGCAGCCTGAAGCTGTTCTACCCAGGTTTGTATAGAAAGATGGCTGAACTTTCCGTTGTATCTGTAGCTTGGAAAGGAGGCGTTTACCTGGCTTAGATAGCTGTTGGTAAAACTTTCATCCATTGTACTCATTGCATTAAGGGATACCGGGAAAATATGGGTGACATCGGCTGCATTGAACTGATACCAAACATTTCTATAGCCCCATATTTTGAGTTGGGAAAGGTCTTTTTCTTTACTCCACTCCTTTACAGCAGCAGCAATTGCCTGTAAAACTTTGTAATGGGTGTCAGGACCACTTCCTTCAGGATCGAATGCTAAACTTATAACGGTAGGATTAATGGTTTTCAGCTGTTGCAATATAGGATATACATCTCTTTCTCTTTTGGGTTTCTCCGTAAAAATAGCGCCTGTATAAAATCCAAGTCTTAAATGATGAACGTTTTTTGTTCTTACCCCGAAGTGGGCCCACACTAATTCTTCTTCATATTCCCGAATCATTCCTTTCAGTGTCTGAATCTTTTGTTCCGGATTTTGTCCATCATAGCTGGAGTTGATGATAGCAATTACTTCGATTATTTTCTCCTCCAGGTCTTGTTTTGTTTTTAAATTCCAGAGTTCAACTATATTTCTTACCATCCTGTGAGATACAGCCCTTGACCTTTCGTCAGCATTTTCAGAAGCAATATTGATAAGGTAATGATAGACATCTTTATCCTTTTTATTTTTATATCCAACTTCAAAGAAATCCGGATAATTAAGCATTTCTATTTCTCCTTTTTCAGTAAAGAGAAGGGTAGCCATGAGAATTTCTGTCAGGAATTTATTGGTCACTGCTGTAAAGCCTGATGTAAGGACTGAGTAATGAGATTCATTGGTTTCATTTCTGGATTGATAATGGATATAAGGCAAAAGTCCTAAAGAAATATCATCATGATGGGGACCCGTATGATAAAAAATTTCATGGGTAAGGGCTTCTGTTCCTTTTTTTATTTTACTTTCAATGGACGTGATCACTGACTGAACGGAGTCTTCATTAAGATCCGGAATTAACTGGGTATATGGATCAGACTGAAGATCTTCCAGGGTAAGATGCTCAGCATATTTGTTTAGCTTTTGAGTCAGCATCATGACTGATTTATCAGTTTTTTCCTGTGACCAGTTTCCGGACTGATAATAATCGGCAATGAAGTCATTCAATGTACTGGCAGCTCCTAATGTAATATAAAATCTGCCATTCGGGAGAGAGGAAAGAACAGAAGCCGGATATAAATTGGAAGGAGGAAGTTCCAATGCATTTTTTATCATCGGTGCTTTTGCTTCTCCTGCTGCGAAAATAATGGCTACAGCATCTTTATTATAAGTGATTGTTTCCAGACCAATGGTGATAACCAGCCGTTCTCTGGAAATTTCAATTCCCCCAAGATCTCCGGCTGCAACTGCCTGTGTTTCGAAATTGGTTGAAGTCAATCGGGTTGTTGAATAAGGGTCAGAACCTTTAATGTTAAAGGCAATATGTCCATCAGGACCTATTCCTCCCAGAAAAAATCCAATACCTCCCAGCTTACGAATCTTTTGTTCATATTCCGAACACCAGTTGTCAATTAGGAAAATAGATTCTTTTTGCAGTTTTTCTAAAGGATTTTGTGCCTCACGGTATCTCAGTTCCAAATCTACTTTATGACTGGGGAAAACTTCCTCAAAACTTTTGCCGTGAGCTAAAGGAATCTCATCACAGTTGATCAGAAGGGCATTTTCTCTTTTCAATCCAAGACCTTCAATATAATATTTGTTTACGTAGTGATAAAAGCTGTTGGCCTGGGAAGATTTTATAGGGTAAAATTCATCGATCTGAACAAAATGAAGTTCCGCCAGTGATGGTTTTTGATTGGCTGATAAATGATGCTTTTTTCTAAGTTCAATAATGTTTTCATTTTCCCAGTTTTCAAGAATATGCTTGGTCCAGTAAATAAAATATTCCGGTGTTTTTCCGGTAGGAAGACTGATGACGCCATTGGGATTTTCAGCCGCCCATTCCAGGAATCGAAGGGCTGTAAGCATTCCTAAATTAGGAAAATTGTCAACAGCAATATAAGGGATATTGGTTTTACTGTTTTTTGAAAGATCATTTAAGAAAGATTGCTCTACCGGGGTGAAGTTTTTGTTTTCCATTCTGTGAATTCTTTGTCATGTTTTTAAAAATAGCTTAGGTTGCGCGAGATGTAGAACGTAAAGGACTGCAAAACGATACATAAAGTTATCAATAAATTGTTGATTTACAATGAAGGGTAAGAAGAGATGTAAGCTGTTTGCTGAACGAATTGTCCCCAATTTATTTTGGAGTAAACAGCTTACATAGCCCTTTTTTAGGAGGGAAAATCCAGGTGTAGGAAAACTATAGTTTCCTGAGTAAGAAGGGAAACTTAAAATTTATTTAATCAAATTTTAATATATAACCTTCAAAAGCAGCCATTGCATTGCTGGATCTTCCAGGTCCCGGCTTAATCTAATATCTTCCTAAAAACCCTTTCCATCTCACTTTTATCTGCTTTTCCACCGATTAAACTTTTAGATCTTTCCTCATTTTCAGCGATCATATTTTCTAAAAATCCAAACAGTTCCCAATCATTCGGATGATCATAAGCTTCCCCTTTTGTAGCTTTTAAAGCAACAAGGTCCTCTATTTTCCGTTTTGTATAGCCATCTACCAAAACCAGCAGGTCACTGAACAATACAGGAGGAACGGTTCCTTTTTCTGTGATCCATTTTCCGGTTAAGGTGGTTCTCAGGCAATAGAAATAACTTTTCAGTTTTACTTTATCGTTTCTGCAGGCTTCCAGATATTTTTTACTCATGCTTAGATAATGATAAGAAATTGCTATCGGAGAAAAGCAGGCATCTGCCAGAGGGCTGAACAGATCTACAAATCTCTTGTTCTCTTTATACACAATAGGAGAGTAAAACCAGCTCAGTAAAGCGGCATTTGACTTCAGCAAAAGATGAAAGGTTTTCCGTAGATCCCATCCGGAACCATCCAGATCATCCTCTGTCATAAATTCTATAGTTTCATCCTTATCCCAAGGGGAAAGGTACCAGTCTTTTTCATGTTTGTAGATAAAGCGTATATCATAATCGCTGTCCGGAGAGGCAAAACCCCAGGCTCTGCTTCCGGATTCTACAGCCAAAAGGACTTCTACGCCCTTTTCTGCTTCTATTTCTCTTATCTTTTTAAGTATTGTTGGTGTCATTGTCTTTTATTTATAAGGCAAAGTAAGCAAGGTGGTGCGTAATGTACTTGCGTAGTTTTATTAAGTTTGAGAATAATAAAGTAGGAGTGTTTGAGAGTTTGAGAGTGAGAGGGTGCGAAACGCTATTATTGAGCTGGTAACGCAAAGTATAAGATAATCTCTAAGTGTTCTGTCTATACGTCTCTTGTTTCTAAGTCTCAAATCTCCAATCCATTTTACTTTTTATATTTGGCATTGTACAAAATACTCCCCATTTCACTAATATTGCATTTTCTCTATTTAACATAATTAATATACATTCATGTTATCAAACGAATTACAGCATAAAATTGATTTTAAAACAAAACCTTTGGGTGCGTTAGGACATCTTGAACAGTTGGCTCATAAAATAGGAATGGCTCAAAAAACAACTTCTCCCCGGTTATCACATCCTCATATGGTGGTATTTGCTGCCGATCATGGGATTGCTAAAGCTGGAGTGAGCGCTTATCCACAGGAGGTCACCTATCAGATGGTGATGAACTTTTTGGGTGGAGGAGCGGCAATTAATGTGTTTTGCAGGCAAAATGGAATTGATATTAAGATTGTAGATGCAGGGGTTAATTTTGATTTTCCTTCAGACTTGAATTTGATAGACAAAAAAGTCAGAAAATCCAGCCGTAACATACTGGAAGAGCCTGCCATGACTTCTGAAGAATATCAGCAAGCTTTGAAAAACGGAAAATCAGAGGTTGAGGAGATTGCCATCACAGGCTGTAATATTATTGGGTTTGGAGAAATGGGCATCGGGAATACTTCAGCCTCTTCACTGATGATGAGTAAGCTGTTTGATCTACCGGTGATAAATTGCATAGGACGGGGAACCGGTTTGAATGACGATCAGTTACAGAATAAGATCAATATTTTATCAGCAGCTATAGACAAGCATACCCATACTAAGACGGCAGATGAAATAGCACAGACTTTCGGAGGGCTTGAAATAGCACAAATGATTGGTGCAATGGAAGAAGCTTTCCGTCAGAATATGCTGATTATGGTGGATGGGTTTATTGCAACCGTAGCAGTTGCTACTGCATGGAAGAAGAACCCGGATATCCTGAACAACTGTATTTTCTGTCATGTAAGTGACGAGAATGCCCATCTTCAGCTTCTGGATCTGCTGGGACAAAAGGCATTATTGAATTTTAATCTTCGTTTGGGGGAAGGAACAGGCTGTGCCTTGGCTTATCCTCTGATTCAGGGTGCTGTGAATTTTCTGAATGAGATGTCTAGTTTTGAAGATGCCCATGTTTCAAATAAAAAATAAATGAAAACAATAAAGAACGAACTGATCTATCTGGCAACGGCGCTGATGTTTTTCACCAGGATTCCTGTTCCGTTTACCATTCCGTATTCCAGTGAGATCATGAATAAATCTCAGAAATATTTTGCGTGGATCGGGCTGTTGGTAGGACTTATCAATGCTGTGATCCTGTATCTTTCTGCTCAGCTTTTTAATCTGGAAATAGGGATCGTTTTGATGATGATCACCAGTGTTTTACTTACCGGAGCTTTTCATGAAGATGGTTTCACAGATATGTGTGACAGTTTCGGTGGCGGATATGGAAAAGAAAAAATCCTTACCATCATGAAAGACAGCAGGGTGGGAGCGTATGGGACTATTGGAATTATTCTGCTGTTTGCTTTGAAGTTCCTCAGTATTCAGGCTTTGGGGGCTATTGATCTTTTTAAAACGCTGGGTATTATTATTTTGGCACACTCATCAAGCCGTTTTATTTCAGGAACAATGATTTATACCCACCAGTATGTGACTGATATTGATGTCAGCAAATCGAAACCCTTAGCGAATAAACCCTTAGACGGGACAGCCTTATTAGTAGGTTTAATTAGTGTTCTAATCTCTTTTGCCTTAATTCCGGACTGGCGCCTGATTGTTGCTTTTGCTTTGGCATATTTGGGTAAAATCTGTATGGGATGGTATTTTAAAAAGCATATCGGAGGATATACCGGAGATTGTTTGGGTTCAGTACAGCAGGTAAGTGAGGTTTTATTTTATTTAGGAACAATAATCGCATGGAAATTCATCTGATCAGACATACGGCAGTGGAAAATCCGGAAAACCGGTGTTATGGATGGGCTGAAATACCTTTAAGAAAAGATTATCTTGAAGATTTAAAAAATCTCGATATGGATTGTGATTTCGACCTGGTTATTTCAAGCCCGGCACAACGTTGCTGTCTTTTAGCTGATTATTTTGGTTTTGATTATACAACCGATGAAAGGCTTCGGGAAATGAATTTCGGAAGCTGGGAAATGAAAAAATGGACGGATATTCCTGAAGAGGAAATTAATCCCTGGTATCAGGATTTTATTCATGTAAAACCTACAGATGGAGAAAATCTTCTTGAAATGCAAAATCGTGTACGCAGCTTTTGGAGTCAGCTGATAACAGAACAAAATATAAATAAAGCCTTAGTTATTGCGCATGCCGGGGTAATCCGTCTTATTCTTCAGTCGGTTTTAGACTTTCCCTTAGAAAATATGTTCAGTATCCGGATTGACTACGGAAAGAAAGTAATTATTCAGAAGAATGATGAATACTTTTCCATTAAAAAGATGAATGTTTAAGTCCGGTACACGGTACAGGAAATAAGTCCTTGTCCTTTATTATCCAACAAAAAAGCCATTCGGTTGTAATCAAATGGCTATATTATTTATTTAAAAATTTTTGTGAAACTATCCTTTTCCAGGTTTTCCAGTGAGAAATCAAAATCTGCGTCTGACTTTTCATCAGCCACTGTTGCTCCCAGCTCTTTTATAAGCTCATTGAAAGACATTGGCTCATACCACTGCTGATAAAGTGCATTCGTTGCCAGTACAGCAATCTCAGAGTTTCCTGAAACATGAGAATGGCCCGCTCCAAAATTCAGAAGTACGAAGCATTGTTTTTCCCCTTTCGGAAGAAGCATTCCCAGAATAGTCTGTCTCTGAACCGACTTACATTTGGCTTCAGCAAATACTTTGTTGGGATCCATCATATAGTCTCTTGAGATATTATCTCCTTTTCCAACTACAATTTTATAATCACATTCAGCATCTCCGGAATACACATTGTTCATGATTAAGGTCGGGGTATTCAGCCCTCTGTTGGCATACAGATATTCAACGGCACCCTGAGGTGCAGAGGTCATATCTCCCGAATACATCAGATTTCCATCCCCTTGGTTATAGGCGGCATTCCATCCAGTCTTTCCAGCTATATTCAATCCGGAAAGGTCAAGGTCATAAGCTCCCCAGGCATTTTCCCAGTAGATTCCTACTGCAAGATTTTCACCGGAGAATCTCGTTCCTGTCGGAATATTTCCTACAAACATTTTTTCAGAAGTGGGAAGCCCGAATTCTACATTCTCAGGGAAATAAAACTTCTTTCCGGAAAGATCAAATTTTGACTGTAAATAACTTAATATAAATTCATAATTCAATTCATTCGCGGCACTGTTCTTCCCTGTTTTTACCCAAGACTTTCCGTTTCTTATTCTGTAGACAAAAGTATCCTGGCCATACATTCTCTGGTAGCAGGCTGATAAAGCTTTAAATAAGGCAAAAGGACTGGCATTATCCAACCAATGCACATCAGTTTCTTCCAGTAATGTGTTTGTAGCATCATTCAATGGGTTAGAAATTAAAGGCTTATGGTGAGTTTTTGACAACTTGGAAATTTTATTAACTGTTGCTCTAGCCCCCTTGTTTTTATTTTTATACGCTAAAAATAAAGGCTTAAATCTATTAAAAACCTCTGCAAGCTTTTCTAATCCAAATGTTTCAAACAAGTCGGATGGATCAAATTTGCTTAGCTTGATATTTTCAATCAGCTCATTATTTTTAATCAGAAGGCTGCTGGCTGTTGTTTTAAAGATGACATATCTCAAAAATTCTACAGGATTCTCCGGATAGATCTGATAAAGGTCTGCAATTTTTACAATAGCCTCCTTATTTCTGATGTTTTCCTTTCCCGTGAATTCATAATCCAGTTCTTCTGTTAAAATAAATAACAGATCATTAATAGTTTCTTCTTTTAAAGCGATACCTGATCTCAGTAATGACAGACATTTCTCCGTCATTTCATCAATGGAATAAGCCTTAATTACTTTAAGACTAAGCTTGAGTTCAGGAATATTCAATATCTCATCAGGGATATAGATTTCATCCTGAAAATTACTTCCGTAGGTGGAAATATAGTGTCTAATCTGATCCATGAACAGTTCCAGTCTTGTGCTGTTCTTTATTTTCTCCCATGATTTATGGAAGGTCTTATTAAGATCATTACCTTTTAGTTTTTCCTTTGAATAATAGGCGATAATCTTTTTTTTTGCCCAAAGTGCATCAGGCTCAATCACAAAGCCAGCATTGGAAACAAAAGGGATTTGATCAGATTTTTGAGCCAGTACGGCATTGAATAATTGAAGTGTTTTCATGATATAAAAATTAATAAGTGAGGAGTAATTTTTTTAAAGAAAAATGATATAGGAACTCCTTTTACCTATAATTTGTAAAAAGGCGGAAAGTAAATCTAAAATAATAGGAACTTTCTTTGCCTTTAATTTTTTTAATTATGAAAATGACTAATACGTTAATATAAACATTTTCATTGTTTTGAGGAGCAGACAGGACTCGAACCTGTGACCCACAATCTTGGAGATTTATAGGAACTTTAGTTGCCTGCAGCGAAAAGTAATTTGTTGCTCTACCATCTGAGCTACTGCTCCTGCCGTTATGAAAAAAGTTTTCATAAACCTTAGGGGCTTTTACACCCTTAAGGTTGGGTTATTAGTTTTTTACGACTATAAAATTTAGTTATTAGTTTTCCTAAACCTTATAGGTTTTTAAAACCTATAAGGTTTAAATAGTAGTAAGTCTTACCTGTCAAATTAGAAATTATGCTTTTCTATATTTTTTCTTTTTCTTCCAGGGTGCGTTTTTCTGAACGTCACCAGCCATAATACATCCGTAAGGCATTACTTCATCAAGGACCTCACAAAGACCATATTCTTCAATCTGTGCTCTTACGTTTTTAGCACTTTTATAAGCACTAGGCAATTCAGAGATATCAATCTCATTGGAGTAGAAACGGATATCCAATCCTTCTGTTTCCTCATTGAAGATTTCCTCAGTTGTTTTATGGGCCATAGATCTTTTATGCTGACTTCTGCTGAAGTTCCTTCCCGCCCCATGCGGAGCAAAACCTAAGTTTCTTTCAGTAGTTTTTCCCTGAACGATTAATACCGGTTCCGCCATATTGAGCGGAATCAATCTTGGTCCTGTGATATCGGGCATAAATTTATCATCCAGTGGAGTAGCTCCTTTAGCATGGTAAAATAAATCACCATCTCTGAATACGAAATTATGCTCATTCCAATATCTGTTCTCTTTTTCCACCTCCAACTTATTCAGCACTGCATCATGAATGGAGGTATGGTTTTCCTTTGTCCACTGTCTTATCAATTGAAGGGCTTCCCAATAGGATTTTCCTTCTTCAGTATCATAAGGAATCCATGCATTTTCTCTTAATGTTTCAGGAGAAATATCCTGTCTGAAACGGTTGGCCACCTTCATTCCTTTATCATAGAGCGCAGCTCCCGGTGCTCTGGAACCATGGTGAGTCACCAGCATGGTATTTCCTGTATTTTTGGAGATTCCTACAAACAGGAAATGGTTTCCATCTCCCTGGGTTCCCATATGAGAACGGGCAATGCTGATCAGCTTTTCATCATTTAGAAATTCATTTTCTCTGAAAGCTTCCATCAGTTCCTGAGACATCGGCATCTGTTCTCCTCTTGGTCTCCCTCCATATCCGAAGTGTGTGATAGAATGGGCTGCATCCAAAACCTCTTTCGGATTGGTTTTACCAAAATCCGTCAGCATAACAGAACAACAGATATCAGCGCTATGGAATCCCGGATGAATGGCATTTTTGGCAACCACCACACCTCCTACCGGGATCTGACCTTCAGGACCTGTAGGGCAGGCATCAGGCATTAAAGCGCCATTGATTAATGTTGGAGTTTTCATCAGAACTTTCATGGTTTTGATTACTTTTTCCACATTATCATTTTCACTTTCATGTTCTGCCCGGATATTGATTATGAAATCTTTAGCTGTTTCATGAAGCGGTATAATGGGTAGTTGTCTGAACTGTTCCAGATATTCACTGATCTGAATTTCATCCAGATTATTTTCGTTGATATAAGTGATGGCCTCTTTAAACCATTGAGCCGGTCTATATCCTAATTCGATTAAGTGATTTCCATTAAATTCCATTTGTTTTCTCATTTTGATAATGCAAAGTAATATCATTATTGCGCAATAGTTTTGCGTAGATTATTTTTTTTTAATTATTTTTACAAAACTTAAAGGGCTGATCTGGAATAAACAAATTGGCCAACGGATTATATAATTAAAAGATTAATATGTATGGAACTATTAGAACAACTACAGCATTTTCCGGAAACTATTCAGTTCAGTGATGTTATTGAATATATCGACGGAAAGTATGATTTTACCCCCACGGCTTTTAAAAATGGTGATACCACTAATCAGGCCGGGCAGAATAACGGATCTTGTAAGGTCTTCAGCTACGCCTTATATTATGGGTTGACCAAAGAGCAGACCCTTCCTCTTTTTGGAGAATTTTACAGGGATGATGTTTTGAAAAAGCCTCATGCTACTGATCACCAGAATATCAGAAACTTTATGAAATTTGGCTGGGAGGGGATTACTTTTGACGGAGACGCGTTGAAAGAGAAATAATTTTGATGAAAATAGCAAAAAGGCAAATTTACAAATCAGCAGATTTGCCTATTGCTCCAATTAAACACGATACGTATGTCATCTAATAAAAATGCTTTAATCCGTTATAAAACATTAGATAAATGTCTTAAGAACAAATACCGGAAATATACTTTGGAAGATCTTATTGATGAATGTTCTGAAGCATTATTTGAATTTGAAGGTAAAGAATCCTATGTAAGTAAGCGAACCGTGCAGCTTGATCTGCAAAATATGCGCAGTGAAAAATTCGGGTATGAGGCTCCTATTGAGGTCTATGAGAGAAAATACTACCGTTACAGCGACCCTGAATACAGTATTCATAATATTTCAGTAAACGAAAGTGATTTGAAGGCAATGAATAATGCCGTTCAAATCCTAAAGCAATTCAAAGATTTTTCTATGTTTAAAGAGATGAATGGTGTTATTCAGAAACTGGAAGATTCCATCCATTCCACCACTCAGAAATCTATTATCCATCTGGATAAAAATGAACAGCTGAAAGGATTGGAGCATATTGATATTCTTTATGAAAGTATTGCCAATAAAAAGGTGTTGAAAATTCTCTATAAAAGTTTTACGGCAAGAGAATCCAATATATATACTGTTCATCCGCAGCTGTTGAAAGAATTTAATAACCGTTGGTTTCTGATCTGTCTTTATAAACAGAAAATGTATAATCTGGCACTGGACAGAATGGAGCGTATTGAAACAGATGATGCCCTTCAGTATATTGATAAAGATCTGGATGGAGATGAATATTTTAAAGATATCGTAGGCGTTACCGTTTCAGATTCAATAGCTCCGAGGACTGTTGTTTTCTGGGTAGATTCCGGAAATGCCCCCTACGTAAAAACAAAACCCCTGCATAAAAGCCAGGAAGTGATCCGTGAAGATCAGGAGGGAACCCTGTTTAAAATCTGTGTTCAGATCAATTTTGAACTGGAAAGGCTGCTGCTGGGATTTGGAGAGGCTCTGATTGTTCATAAACCCAGAAAACTGAGACTAAGAATGGAGGAAAAGTTTAGGGCTGCAGGTAAGAATTATCAAAACCTTGTTGTTCCTGATGAAAACTAAATACATGGTGTCGGTATTTCATCTGTTACCCATGAGAAAGTGAAACAATGGATGAGAAATAAAAAGAAACGAATTTGAAAAAACTCATCAGCAGATTTTTATCTTGGCTTGGAAATTGCATTAACGTAAAAAGAACATCACATTATGAAATCAAGAATATTTAAAGCATTAATTGCAATTATAGCACCCATTGCGATAGAATATATCGTAAAAAAAATATCTGAGAAACTTGATAAAAAAGATGATCAGAAAGAGAAAGAACCAAAGCAGATTACTGCATAAACAAAAAGTAGTTAGAATTTAAAATTGTTGAAAGAGGCTGTCGTATAACGTACAGCCTCTTTTTTTATGATGATTTCTACCCATCGTCAAAAATTCTTTAATTTTCGCCACCTCTCGGGAGGAGAGGAATTCTAAGCATCCTATATAAAATCATAGACTCCGTTTTTCCAGCCCAGGACTTTAGAAGAGTCTGCATTAAGCCAGTTCTTCAGAATAGTGGCATATACCTTTCTGAAATCTTCTGTATAGATAAGATCACCCTCATTTAGGTTCTGGAGATCGGGAAGGGCATTCAGCAGTCCTTTCTTTTTTAAACCTCCACTGATGAAAAACATCTGATTAGCTGTTCCGTGATCAGTTCCGTTACTCGCATTTTGGGCAACACGGCGTCCGAATTCTGAGAATGTTAGAAGTAAAATATTGTGAAATAATCCGTTAGCTTTCATATCTGCAACAAAAGACTTTACCGCATCATTGATATCAGTGAATAATTTCTTCTGTCTGTCATTCTGATTGACATGCGTATCAAAACTTCCGATCGAAAGGTAATACACCTGCGTATTAATGTCAGATTTAATTAAAGATGATACTGTTTTAAAATCCTTTCCCAATTGTGAATTAGGGTAGATTTGCTCTGTTGTCTTTGCTTTGCTTTTTTCAAAAATATAATCCGCATTATTGATAGTAGATCCCAGTGTCTGATAAAGGTAAGATACGGTTTCATCTTCATGGTGATGGTCATAAAGAGACTTGAAATACTTTTCCTGGCTGGTCTGATAAAGTCTTTTAGGGTCTTTAAAGGCAAATGCTTTATTATGGTCACCTTTAAGAGCAAGGCTTAACATATCATCTACTTCAAGTGCTTGGGTGGGATGCTCACAACGATAACATTCTTCATCCAAAAAGCGGCCAATCCAACCTGTTTCCAGAAATTCATCACTCCTGCTGGCAGACTGCCAGATATCCATACTCCGGAAATGGGATTTATCAGGATCAGGATACCCCACATTGTTCATGACGGAAAGCTCACCATTGTCGAATAGCTCTTTAAAATAGGAGAGGGACGGATTAATTCCTGCTTCATCCGTAAGAGATACAGCATCCTGAATGGCAAGGGTTTTTCTTTCCCGAAAATAAATATCATTTTTTACAGGAATAATTGTATTTAATCCATCATTACCTCCTGTCAGCTGCAGTACGATCAGGATATTCTGGTGGGGGTTCAGGGCATTATCCAGAGCCATAGACTTTAGAAAGCCGGGCATTAGCAGGGAAGCTGAGGCTAACGAACTTATTTTCAGGAATTCTCGTCTTTTGATTAACATAACTTTTGAATTTAAGTTGTACAGGTAGTATCAAAGGTTGTGGATCTATTACTTAAAATCTGCAACCTGCTACCTTAAAAACTACATTAACTGATATTCAGGGGTTGACATCAGATTGATAACCATCATTTTTATACTTTTATCAGAGAAATTTCTGACTGAGTTCATATCCAGACTTTGAGCATTCTGAATCAGATAATCTTCACAGTTTTTCTGAGCAAAAATTTTTTCTACCCGCTCCCAGTCTATGGTGATATTCGGTTTTTTAAAAGACTTGTTTAAAGCAGTCTCCCGGGATTTCATACCCATGTCGATATCATCGTCCTGACGTGGACTGTATTCCAAAGGTCTTAAACCTGACCAAATCTGTGGAACCTGAAGTCTCAGCATCAGTGTTGAACTGTCGATCCATGCTTTTCCATTTGGCCATCCTGCCACATTGGGAGGGTAGAGCAGCATTTGTCCCAGTAATTTCTGATAAACGATGAGGTTTTCAGGATTTTGGATGTGCATAGGAAGAAGCCGCATGATTCCAGCCATGAGTTCGATAGGTGATTTTATCCTGTTTCCTATATTGCTCTGATCATAAAACCATGAACTTGAAAAGATCTCCCTCATAAGCTTTTTAATGTCATACCCGGAGCTGTAAAAGCCGGCACTTAGTTTATCTATCCTATCGCTATCGACCTTTTCATTAACGAAGAATTTATAAATTTTGGTGGTGATAAACCTGGAGGTAGCTTTATGTTCTAATATCATATGTAAGGCATCATCCCCATTGAAATTGCCTGTTTTTCCTAAAAAAGTCTTCACCTCTTCATCGTGAAAGTTTTTTCTTTCTTTAAAATTCCCCTCTTTATCATATCCCCATCCGGTAAAAGCTCTGGCTCCCTCTCTTACATCTTTTTCAGTATAGTTTCCTCTTCCCATTGTAAACAGCTCCATCACTTCACGGGCAAAGTTTTCGTTGGGATGATCTTTTTTGTTTTGTTGATTGTTGAGAAAGCTCAGCATGGCCGGAGCCTTACTTACCTCAAAAAGAAGGTCTTTAAAGTTTCCCAATGCATGTTTCCGTATGGTATTTAAAAGCTGTCTGTTGAACTTTGGATTGACTACCCTGGAAGCAAAATGACCATGCCAGAAAAAAGCCATCTTTTCTCTCATCTGTTCTTTGCTGTTCGCCATTTTATCCAGAAAATGAAGATTCAGTTCATTATTCTGTTCCCTGTTGATTTTCTGCATCTGTTTTTTCTTTTCGGCAGGAGCTGTACTGCTCATATAGTCTGCTGCCGGATCAATATCAGGAGTATCATAGGTGATTTCAGTAAAATGATCTTCTTTACATAGCTCATCAATCAACATTGTACTGTTTTTATTCTTTAAACTGTCAATTTGATTGATTCCGATCCCGAAACCTGCACGCCATAGAAGATGTTTATTTTTTATCAGTGAATCAGCCATTGTAAGAGCGTTTGTTTTTTGATGCTTTAGAAGAGATAAGGTTAAAATAACAACGGGTTAAGGATTGTTAATATTGTAAGATGGCTGCCAACCGGAAGTTTTTATTTGAAAAAATAAATGATAACATAAGCTGGTATTACTCGTAGATTTCAATGCTTTCTTTTTTCAGCTCTCAGACTTCTGATTTATTATCCTTAATTCACATTTTAAGATTAGTTTTTGATAATTTTTGTTAAACAAACATTTAAATTTTGTTAAAAATAATCTACTGATAATCATTATTTTATGATTTTATTGAGGTTAAAATAAAAGGTAAGGTCCTGGTTGGCATGATTTTTACATCTTACTTGCTTAGTAAAATTTAAAAATTAGAGTTATGAAAATGTTTAAACAAGCAATATTACTGGCTGGAATTTTAACAGCAGGAATAGCAAGCGCACAAAGTTCAAAAATGAATAATATGATCAAAGTGGGCGCAAATGTTGGTTTAGCAGTTCCTTCAGATAACCTTTCGGCTGCTGTAGGAGTAGATGTAGCTTACCAGAACCTTATTACTCCTGGTTTTGGATTGGGTATTGCATCAGGATATAGCCATTATTTCGGAAAAGATAATAACGGATATAAGAATAATGATGTAGGAGTAATTCCTGTGGCTGCTTTAATTAGAATTTATCCAAAACAAACAGGTTTCTATTTCGGGACTGATTTAGGATACGGATTCTTAGTTGGAGATAAAACAGTAGCTTCCAATACAAATGTAGAAAGAGCAAGCGGAGGTTTTTACCTTAAGCCTGAGATCGGATACCACAACAGAGACTGGAACTTCTTCGTACAATACCAGAAGGTTTTTGTAGGAACTAAAGGAGATTTACCAGGTCAGGACTATAATGTGGGAAATATCGGAGTAGGCTTCGGTTATAATATTCCATTAGGAAAGTAGTTAGATTTAATATAAACAATTATTAACCAAACCTTTTCACTTTTTGTGAAAAGGTTTTTTTTTGTCTGCAGGATTTACGAAAACAATTATTATATTTGGTAAAATTTGAGGTTATGATTCTGAATCCAAAATTTCCACTTTATTTACCAGGAGTAGAGAACAGTAATAATGATAATGTCTCTATCATAGGAGCAAGTCTCCGTGAAGACATGACGATCTTAGGCTATTTTGTTTCCAGTAATGGAGGTCTTGAGATAAAAATCCAACAAACGTATTCCACCAAAGAGTATGCTTCTTTTAATGATATTTTAAAGAAGTTTATTCAGGATAATCAGCTGGAAAATGTAAAACGTCTGGGAGTGGCCGTTCCAGGTCCTGTACTTGACGGAAAAAGCAGCCCGGCAAGATTAGGCTGGAATTTAGATATTGAAGAATATAAAAGAGATTTCGGGTTTGAAAAAGCAGATATGCTGAATGACCTGGAAGCTTCTGCTTACGGAATGGGTCTTCTTGAGGATGATGACCTGGAAGCTATCTATACAAGCGGACATCTTGAAAAAGGAAATGTTGCCATCCTTGCCCCTGGAAACGGGTTGGGGGAAGCCGGATATTTCTTTGACGGAAAATATCTAAGACCTTTCGCTACAGAAGGAGGACATTCTGAATTTTCACCAAGAACCAACGTAGAAGTTGAGTTTTATCAATTCCTAAATAATATCTACGGAATTGTAAGCTGGGAAAATGTATTATCTAAATCAGGATTGTTTAATATCTACAGATTCTTAAGAGATGTAAAAAGACACCCGGAACCGGAATGGTTGGGAGAACGTCTTTCAGGAGGTAATTTTGCAGAAGAACTTTATAAAGCTGCAGTAGAAGATAATGTATTGATCTGTAGAATTGCTTTAGATACTTTCATTGAGTTTTTGGCAAGAGAAGCGAATAACCTTACATTAAAGGTGAAGGCGACGGGAGGATTACTGATCTCCGGAGATATTCCTCAGATGGTAAGAGAATACATCGATAAAGATAAATTCTATGAAAAATTCAAGATCAGTGATAAAATGGAAGGCATGTTGAAAAATATTCCAATCTACCTGGTCAAGCAAAATCATACAGCATTAAAAGGGGTAGCGCTTTATACCGCTTACTACCAACAATAAATAAAAGACTCCGAAGAAATTCGGAGTTTTTTTATGGGATGATATTATTCATAAAAATAATTACTTTTCTTGATTTACATCAACGCTATCTATCAGAGAAGATGGCTACCTTTGTGTTATTAAATAAGTAAATAATTTTATTCAATGAAAAAAATATTTTTATTAGCCGTTTTAGCTGGTGGTTTAGCTTTCGGACAGTCAAAAAAAGTAGTAGCGTCTGATATTCACTGGTGGGGATATAAAGTAGCAAAATCTGAGGCTAGTTCTCACGACGGTACTGTAAAAGTAAAGTCAGGAGATATGGTAATGAAAGGAAATCAATTGGTAGGAGGAAGCTTCGTATTAGATATGACTTCCATCAATGCAACTGATCTTTCCGGAGAATACCAGCAAAAACTAAACGGACACCTTAAAAACGGTGACTTCTTTGAAGTTGAAAAATTCCCGACTGCTAGTTTCAAAATTACAGGTATTAAGAAAAATAACGATAAAATCTACAGTTCTTTGGTAACAGGAAATCTTACTGTAAAAGGAAAAACAAACCCGGTTACATTCCCTGCAAAGATCTCTTACAGCAAAGGAGTGGTAAGTTTAGTATCCAATAAATTCTCTTTCGACAGACAAAAATTTGATGTAGCTTACAAATCTACAATGCAGGATGTTTTTGTGAAAGATGATATCGATATGCAGGTTAAGGTTACTGCTCAATAAATTAATCAAAAAAAGATTGTTAAAAGTGTAGAAGTTCTACACTTTTTTTTATTTTTGTTGAATTGTAAATAAAAAAGAATGAAAAGATTACTATTGTTTGCTATGGTGTGTGTAGGCATGTCATTGGTTTCCGCTCAAAAGAAATTTGATAAAGTTTCAAAAGTGACTTCATCAGAGATCAGATGGTGGGGATATAAGGTTGTAAAAACTGAAGCCTCTTCCCATTCAGGAACAGTGAAACTGAAAAGTGGAAAATTTAACTTTGACCATACTGTTTTGGTAGACGGAGAGTTTGTGATAGATATGAGAAGTATGATGGCCGGAGATGTTTCCGATGAGGACCAAATCAAGCTTACAGACGACCTTAAAAGTTCAAACTTCTTTGAAGTTAAAAAATTCCCGGTAGCCAAATTTCATTTGACTAAAATTATTCCGCTAGCCAACAGTGAATACAATTCTACAGTATATGGTGATGTGACCATTAAAGGAGTAAGAAAAACCATCACTTTTCCTGCTAATGTATATGTTACCCAGTTTACCGTAGTTGTTGAGTCTGCTAAGTTCTCATTAAACAGAAGAGACTTTAAAGTATTCTACCAGTCTTCACTAAAAGACTATTTCATCAAGAACGAAATGGATATCCAGTTCAGAGTTTCTACAGAACAGTTGGATAACGAAAATAGAGTTCCGGTAAAGAAAAAGAAATAAGATTAAATATAATATTGATAAAAAGAGCAGTTCAGGTAATGAATTGCTCTTTTTTTATGGAATGTAGGGTATACAATTAGTGTTGAAAACATTCCGTCAAATCTGCTGATCGGATAAGTGTTAGAGAAGGGAATATTTTGCTCTTTAATCTTGATATTCATAAAAATATTAGATCCCGAAAAGCTGTGGTGTACTTCTTATGCAATGAGCTCATCACTAAAAACTGAAGTCTTATTTTAAAATTTTTTTGAAATTGTGACACAATATTTGTCACTCCGTAGGAATCTAAGCACAATTTTATTTTTCCGGGCTTGGATTCCTACGGAATGACAGACTATATAGATCGTTTTAACTTCCTTCTTCAATTGTAATACTTGTGAAATAGGAGATTGAAAAAATTATGTTCCTTTTTCTCTTATAACAATTTGAATGTTTAAAGCTTTTGTAGTTTAAATTCAACAGCAATATCTTTAGCTTTTTTCCCTTCAAACGCTAATTTCCTTTCCTGTTTTTTTTATAAATTAGTCTTATGAAAATTTATATTGTAAGCGGTCTTGGAGCAGACTTTAAGGTACTTGAAAAATTGGAGTTTCCCAAAAACTGTGAACTGGTTTTTATAGATTGGCTTATTCCCGAAAGTAATGAACCTTTTCAGGACTATGTAAAAAGGATGGCAGAGAAAGTGGATGATTCAGAACCATTCTGTTTGTTGGGCTATTCTTTTGGAGGAATTATTGTGCAGGAGATTAACCAGTTGAAGCCTGCCGAGAAAGTAGTTATCCTGGGAAGTATAAAATCAGATAAAGAAAAATCCAAATTTATAAAGACGGGTGAGGTGACCAGGATTCCAAGAATCCTTCCGGTGGGACTGTTCAATAACAGAGCGGCTCAGGTATATTCTGTCATAAGAAAGCTGTTTGATCCCAGAAATCCTAAAATTCTGGAGTATTTCAAAGTGCGGGATCCTTATTATTTAAAATGGTCTGTAGAAAAAGTTTCCGAATGGAAGTTTGAAGAAAATCCTAATGTTATTCAGATATTGGGAGATAAAGATATTGTTTTCCCAATACGGTATTCAAAGCCGGATTATGTAATCAAAGGCGGTTCACATCTTTTTCCGGTCACTAAGCATAAAGAAGTTTCGAAAATACTGACTAAGGTGTTTTCTGAAAAAATGATCAATGTTATTTCGTAAATAGTTTTTTTATAGGGGTGTTTTGATTTAAAATGTGTTCTTTATGGAATTTATATTTAAATTTGATAGGGTTAAATATAAATTTTATGAAAGTAGGATTAAAATGGATCATTTCATTTTTGGTGATTAGTCTTGTTGCATTCGGAGGATTGTTTTGGAATCCGGGTGCAGAGATTTCTGATACCGGAGCATTTCTGAGTGAAGATAAAATTGTAGGGGCAGATGTTGCCTGGATTCTTGCTGCTGCCGGACTGGTCTTGCTGATGACTCCCGGACTTTCTTTCTTTTACGGAGGAATGGTAGGAAAGAAAAATGTGATTTCCACCATGCTGCAGAGTTTTATTGCTTTAGGCGTTATTTCTATTTTATGGGTGGTGGTAGGATTTTCTTTGTCTTTTGGCGAGTCTTTGGGATTCAGTATTAATGGAAATCATTACGGGATTATAGGAAACCCTTTAAGCTATATGTTTTTTAACGGAGTGGGAGGATTACCACACAAAATGATGGCTTCTACCATTCCTTTTGTGCTTTTTGCATTGTTTCAGATGAAGTTCGCTGTTATTACTCCCGCTATCATTACAGGGTCTTTTGCTGAGAGGGTTCGTTTTATTTCTTACCTTTTATTTATAGTTCTTTTCTGTATTTTTATTTATACACCGCTCTGCCACATGGTATGGCATCCTGATGGGCTTCTGAATAAGTATTTTGGAGTGAAAGACTTTGCCGGAGGTACGGTAGTGCATATGAGTGCCGGATTTGCAGCGCTTGCCGGAGCTTTAGTATTAGGGCGGAGAAAAAATCCGCATCATGAACCTTCAAATATTCCCTATGTTCTTTTGGGAACGGGAATGCTGTGGTTTGGCTGGTTTGGGTTTAATGCAGGATCGGCATTGAGTGCTTCCGCCTCTGCAGCTACTGCCTTTGGAACAACGACCATTGCTTCCGCTTCTGCCATGATGACCTGGATATTTTTTGATAGAATCAATGGACGGAGTATTTCTGCATTGGGAGCTTGCATTGGAGCAGTAGTAGGATTGGTGGCGATCACTCCCGGATGTGGTTTTGTCAGTATTCAGGAGAGTCTTTTTATAGGATTTATTTCAGCAATCGTTTCTAACGTGATGGTCAACTGGAAAGCTTTGAAGAAAGTAGATGATACCTTGGATGTTTTCGCCTGTCATGGGGTAGGAGGAATTATGGGGATGATCCTGACAGCTATTTTTGCTCACGGGGAAAACGCCAGTCTTCTTCATGGTGGAGTAGAAGTATTTCTTCATCATATGGCAGCTTTGGTTCTGGTTTCTGCTTTTACATTTTTCGGATCACTGCTTTTATATAAAATTACAGATGCCATGATTACATTAAGGGTTTCCGAAGAGTCTGAAAATATGGGGCTTGATCTTTCCCAGCACGATGAGAGTCTCAATTAGTAACAGAAAAAAACAGGGTATAACACGGTTGCTTCCGGAATACCCTGATTTAAATAGAATTTCAAAATACTGTTTTGAGATTTTATGCAATGGAGGTAATAGCCTTAAAGATCCTTTTTTTTGACTCCTCGAATATTTCACCACCAAATTCTTCATTATCTAATGAGATAACGGTGATATCTTTTATTCCCATTATTCCTAAAATATGTTTTAAATAGGTGGTCTGGAAATTCATATGGCCATTCTTCTCATTTTCTCCATACCCTGTATCTCCTCTGCTTGAGAGTATAAATACTTTCTTATTTTCCAGAAGACCTACATAGTCACCGTCTGGAAAACCTGACCTGAATTTCCAGGTCTCATTGATTCGCATGACCTGATCTATATAGGCTTTTAAGCCGGAGGGAATAGACCAGTTGTACATGGGAGTGCCAATCACATAGATGTCATTTTCTTTAAGCTCTTTTACAAGCTCATCGCTCAGT
The DNA here is from genome assembly GCF_003385455.1 of Chryseobacterium rhizosphaerae. Taxonomy (GTDB): domain Bacteria; phylum Bacteroidota; class Bacteroidia; order Flavobacteriales; family Weeksellaceae; genus Chryseobacterium; species Chryseobacterium rhizosphaerae. Next base: position 114,074 of record NZ_QNUF01000009.1, read on the forward strand.
TGCAGTTCTTTTTGGCTTTCCTCCGTCCTGTCTGAGGGCTTTTTAAATGCTCCTGCAATCCAGGATTCATTAATATTGGGGATGTGCCCAATTCCGGTTTCTCTGTACGTAAATACATCATTGGGGTGTTTGGTTTTCCAGTTTTCAACAAACAGGTCGGTTAGCCTTCGGCTGTAAGATCTTTTGCCTCTTACACTGGCATTAATAATCAATACTTTCATAATGGTAAATTTTATACCTCAAAATTCTCGATTATTAAGTCCGGAAAAATTGATCTAGTTCAAGAGGATTTATTTTTTTTTCGAATTCTGCTGATAAACTCTGCAGAGACACCTAAATAAGAAGCTATTAAATACTGTGGAACTTTGGCAGCTATATCAGGATAGGACTCCAGGAAATAAAGATATTTCTGTTCAGCCTTATACATATTATTAAATACAATTCTTTTCTCCAGGGTTCCAAGATATCCTTCTAAAATAATTCTAAAATATCTTTCCAGTGAAGGTATTTGCTCTAACAGTTTTTGAAAAGAGCCATGGCTGATCTGCAACAGCTTTGTTTTCTCTATCGCCTGTATATTATAAATAGAGGCTTTTTGCCTGGAAAAGCTATAGATATCGGTTGCCCACCAATCGTCAATCGCTAAAAAAAGGATTTCTTCGTTGCCATTTTCAGGATTGATGCAGAAGGCTTTTAAAGTACCGGATACAACATAATTGTCATAGCGGCAGATATCGCCATTTCTTAAAAGAAATTCACCTTTTTCCAATGTCCTTTCTGTCCAGATGTTTTTGAAAACCGAAATTTCCTCCGGACTTAATCTGACATGCTGCGAAATATTTTTAATTAATGCTTCCATTTAGAATGATGAAGATAAAGAATGTGAATTTAATAGGATGGCATACGAAATTATTGTTCACTGCTAATTTAAAAAATATAATTGTGAAATCTTATTTCTAATGGGTATGAATAGTTATTAATACCCGATTCTGCTATGCTGTTTATTAGATTTATCACGTATCTTTGTAAAAGCAAAATGAAGAGCCATTTATGGAATCAATATCGGTTTTTGAGATTATCAAAGTAGGAATAGGCCCATCCAGTTCACATACAATGGGACCTTGGAATGCAGCGGCTGCATTTATCAGAATTATAAAAAGGGAAAGATCAATCGCAGAGGTAAAAGAAGTTTTTCTTGAATTCTTTGGCTCTTTAGCCAAAACTGGAATTGGGCACGGAACGGATATCGCGGGCATGCTTGGTTTGAGCGGTGAAGATTTTAAGACCATCAATACTTCAAAAATTGATGAAAAGATAGAAAAGATCAAGAAAGACCAGATTATTAATCTTGGGGGCGAGAAAGAAATTCCATTTGTTTACGGGTATCATTTGGTTTTAAATATGCAGAAATCACTTGATTTTCACCCGAATGGAATGATCTTTAAAGCTGTTTTTGAAGATGGTACAGAGCTTGTTCAGGATTTTTATTCTGTAGGTGGAGGTTTTATTGCAAGCCAGGAAAAAAACTCAATAGAAAAACAATGCGTACGTACATTGTATCCTTGTCATAAAGCTGCAGATATTGCAAAATATTGCCAGAAGCTAGGATTTAACAAAATTTCAGATTTAATTCTAATTAATGAAGAAAGCTGGAGATCACAGGACGAAACAAGAAAGGAAGCTTTATATATCTGGAGTCAGATTAAAGAATGCATCTACAAAGGAGTGAATAAAGAAGGGATTCTTCCCGGTGGATTGAACGTTTCCCGAAGAGCAGCGGGAATTAACAGAAAACTGTTGGGAGAAGAGATTTATAAAAATAAAGATGAATGGTTTCAGCAGGTTGTTGATGCCGAAGAAAATTTCACCAATATCAATAAATGGATTGCCTGTTTTGCACTGGCAGTAAATGAAGAAAATGCCAGCTTCGGAAGAATCATCACAGCTCCTACCAACGGAGCGAGTGGAGTGATTCCCGCAGTGTTAATGTATGCACAGGCATTTACGCCATTTACAAGCGAGGATGATATTGTAAGATTCCTGCTTGTAGCCGGAGAAATTGGAACATTATTTAAGAAAAATGCAACCATTTCTGCAGCAATGGGAGGATGTCAGGCCGAAATCGGAGTGTCATCAGCGATGGCCGCTGCGGGACTTACGGAAATCCTTGGAGGAAGTGTAGGGCAGGTATTAATGGCTGCTGAAATAGCTATGGAACACCATCTTGGATTAACCTGTGATCCTATTAAAGGACTTGTACAGATTCCATGTATTGAAAGAAATACAATGGGGGCTATGAAAGCTATTACTGCGGCAAATATTGCTCTGGAAAGTGACCCTACGAAGGCAAAAGTAACCCTGGATGAGGTTATCCAGACGATGTGGGAAACAGCTCAGTCTATGAGTGACCGTTTTAAGGAAACCTCAGAAGGTGGGTTGGCAATTGCAGTGAATGTTCCTGAATGCTAATATGCTAATACAGAATACAATTAAAAATACGAAAAATCCTTAGACATAACATCTAAGGATTTTTTTTATGTAGTAGGGGCTCTTAATGGATAAACACTATTTTTTACTGAAGACGTATGTTTTTCCATCCTGTGTAAGCTGAAGCTGTCTGTTTTTAATTGGAAATTCCTAATTGTTTGTAGGAAGGTTAAAAACGATCCATGTAGTTTGTCATTCCGAAAGAATCCCCCTCAATTTTTATGAGGCCGTTGAGGTGCCTATGGAAGATATTAAGATCAATACTTATTTTTTTTAGTTATAATCTTTGCGTATAAGAAGTACTTAAGTCTTTGAAAATCTATGATTTTATGGATGTCCCGATGAATGTTACAATGGAAAACATGATATTCCCCTCCTCCGGAGGGGTGGCGGAAATTCAAAGAATTTTTGACGGGGTGGTCAAAACCAGACGTATAAGATTGCTTTAAAGAGTTATTCAACATCCTGTTTGTCATTCTGTAGGAGTCTAAGCCGTTGTTATGGTGTTAGTTGGGATTCCTACGGAATGACAAAGATTGTGTTATACTTTCAGGAAGTTTTTAAAATAAACACTAAGTTTTAGAAAAAATCCAGACTAGGAATTTATTATCTTAATATACCTCTGATTCTGTTGGCATTGGTAATCAGCTCTTCAAGGTATTCGTAATTTTCTTTTTCCAATGCAGATTTAAATTTTCTGAGCTGGGTAATATGTTCGTTCAATACATCCAGTACGTTTTCTTTGTTCTGTTTAAAGATGGGAACCCACATTTCAGGATGCGATTTAGCCAGACGTACGGTACTGGAGAAACCCGAACTGGCCAGTTGAAAGATCGTTTCTTCTTCGCGCTCTTTTTCCAATACGGTATTGGCAAGAGCGTAGGAGGTAATATGGGAGATATGGGAAATATAGGCAGTATGGATATCATGATCTTCCGCATCCATATAAATCATATGCATATCAAGTGCATTGACTATTTTTTCAACCAGGTTTAAAGCATCTTCAGCAGATTCTTCTTTATTGCAGATAACCCCTGCTTTTCCGGCAAAACTTTCGGCAATAGCAGATTTCGGACCGTTATTTTCGGTACCCCACATCGGGTGAAAGGCCACAAATCTTGAGCGTTTTGGATGATCTTTTACGGCATGGACAATTCCTGCTTTTGTAGAACCTGCATCCATCACAGTCTGATGATCCGAGATAAGATCCAGAACACCCGGCAATAATTTTCTGGCAGCATCCACAGGAATAGCAAGGATGATCAACTCAGCATTTTTAACTCCCTGCTCCAGATCAACACCTGCATCAATGATTTTTAGCTCTAATGCCTCATCAATATGCTGTTTATTGTTATCAATTCCGTAGATAAAACTGGCGATGCCTTTTTCCTTTAATTTTAATGCCATCGATCCGCCGATTAATCCAGCTCCTATAATACTTATTTTCATCTTTTAAATTGGTTTAAAATAAAAAAACCTCGTCTAGGACGAGGTTTTAAATTATGTTCATAAGAATCCCTATCCCAGATCTGAGTTAAAAATTCTATAATAATATGTTCCGTTGTTAAAATTCACAAAGCGAAGGTATAAATTTTTTTTTAAACTATGATTGTTCTGGCTAAAATTTTGAAAATTATAGAAGAATTACGAAGTTGATGTATGTGTTTCCTATATTCTAATCTTTGTTTTACTTAATAAGAATGATTTATTAATTTTGTAATAACATTGTGAATAAAGAGATAATAACAAGTGAAGTGTAGGAACTATTTTAAGTTTTAAATTCTTTTAGTTTGAAGTAAAAGTATCACTAAAAAAAGCAACACATGAAAAATAAATATGTATGTAGCCTGATTATTTTGGCAGTTATGATCATCTTTGGAAATGCTAAAAACCATCCTCACGTATTTTTAAAAGTACAAAAAACGGAACGTTCCAATATCCTATACGGAGACACTATAATGATTAAAGAAAGCTTTAATGATGAGGATGTTGTTCCCAATGAGTATATAAAAGACAGGCTGGATCCTATCCGGGCTAATTTCAAAAGAATTAATTCTATTACAAAATGGACTCGTATTAAACAGAAAGATATTGAAGGAGTATCGGCAGAAGGAGGGGAGGCAACGTTTTATTATCAAAAGAAAAGGCTTGAAAAAATTATAGCCAGACACTACGGTGAAATGGGGCAGCTGTTGATAGAGTATTATCTGTTTAATGGAAAACTTTCTTTTGTTTTCGAAAAAGAGTATCGGTACAACCGCCCTCTTTTCTATGATGTGAAAGTAATGAAGGAAAATAATGATACGGAAGCTTTTGATTTAAAAAAATCGGAGATTACCGAAACCAGGTATTATTTTTTAAATGCGAGGCTTATTCATATCATTGACAGCCAGGATTGCGGGGCTCCGTTTAGCGCAGATTATATAGCTGAAGAGGAAAAAAGAATAAAGGAGGATTTTAAAAAACTCTTACATTTAGAAAAATAAAACTGAATTGTTACGGTCTTTACTTAGAATCCGGGAAATACTATTTATCCTTATTTAATGCCAGAAACTGCCGATAGTAATTATCAAGATACAGAGAAAATTGTTCTTCAAAAGTCTGTTCTTCCCAGTCTTTATTAATGATAACCGGGTTCTCTATTCTAAAAGTAATTTCTTCAATTTCCTCCGGGCTCAGATTTTCTACCTTTTCAGGATCGGGTAAAGCAATGCGGAAAGCAAGTACCTCAATACCTTCTTCTTCCCACCATTCCATACTGTACTGTGAGACATTTTTCTGAGTAATCGAGTGTAATTCGGATTCCAGCTGGCTATAGACGGACAGGTCTTCATCACCCGAAAGATCGACATGGGCTGTATAGTCCAGAATTAATTTAAGAATTCCAGGATATCTGTTTTCTGCTGTTTTTAAATCGGGTTCTATATCTGATCTCAGTTCCATCAGTTGTTTGAATTTCGGATAACGGCAAGGCGTTCTTCCACTTCTTTGATTTTATTGATCCAGTAATTAATTCCTTCCTGATTAGTCACTGTTTTCTTAAAAGCATCCCGGTTTACTGTCCATAGCTTAGAGCCGTTTTTTTGATACTCAATTTCACGTTCTCTTTTCGTTTCCGGTTCTATGCGGTATCTCCAATACACCAGCGAATGCATATATTCTGCGCGGATTTTTTCAAGGTAAGTGATAATGGCTTTTCGATCCTGAGGAATATATCCCGGCCCGGAACATCCGCAGGAATGGAAAGTGATGCCTACTGTATACAGATCCTTGATATGCGCCCACCTTTTATGATCATTTTTTGAAGGGGATTCAAAATCCAACCCCATATTGGCCATCAGTTTTCCGCATTCAGGACATTTGGCTTCTACTGAAACCTGAGAATCCCTGTCCACATCGTGTAAAATGCGGCGTTTGAATGTTTTCTGGCAGTTAAAACAGGCATAATGACCTTTGTAAACCATCATGGCATATCGGCACATTGTATTATATTTAAATCGTTAATGTTTGTTAAATTTTGTTATTTTGTGGGTATAAAAATATGTATTTTTCCGTTTGTTTGCGAAAAAAATATTAAAATTTTGATTTTATTGTGTATTTATTCAATCAATAAGATGCCGGACCAATCTTTTTTATTCAAAAGAGATAATCCTATCCCAGCTAATCCTTCTAACAATCCCATATTATAGACGTATTCATCTCCTGCTTTATATAAAAAGCAACATTCCTGATTTTCTGGAGCATAATAAGAATGAGTGATTCCACGCCAGTATTCTCCGGCTTGTGCGAATGCCGGGTTTTGGGTGCGGGTATAAAATGAATCGTATATCGAAGAAATTCCGGCACTTCCATGACAGAGTGAAGCATCGGTTACCTTACTGGATTCCTCATGTTTTCTGACTGTGGTTTTTAACAGGATTTGTGATGCCTGATTCTGTAAAGATTGATCCTGAATAAGCTCACCAATTTTATAGAGAACACAGGATATTCCCAGATCCCCATAGCACCAGGCCAGGCGGGAAGCATATTTTGAATTTTCTTTGCTGGTTTCGATTACAGAAGGGAATACGGATACCGTACCTTCCATCGAAGCATAGGTCATAAATTCTGATAAGGTTTTCCTGATAAAAGAAATATCAGCTTCTGAATCTGCAATATAGGCCAGCAGTAAAAGATTGGGAAGAAATCCATGGGAAATACCAAAATTGGATATATTTTCGGCCTTATCTTTTGGGTTTTGCCAGAACAGGTCTGTTTTCGTTTTAACGATGGTTTCTTTTAATGTGCGCAGTAAGTCCGGATCCAGTTTTCTGATATCCATCTGTCTGTTCATGAAGGGCATCACCAAGCCGATTCCCCCATAGAAGAAATCAAAATTATGGTTCTGAAACTGAGCAATAGCTTCTTCAATCATTATATCTCCAATATCTTCAATATCCAGAAAATCAAGAGAACACCATTGAGATTCCTGTAAATAGGAGACTGAAGATAAAACTCCTGATAACCCTGCCGCATAGGACAGATCAATTCTTTCATTTTCTATATGATCGAAGATTAAATCTTTATACCGGTCTATTTTTTTTTCTACAGTCTTATTAAACTGCTCAGGATAGGAATTAAAATAATGATGAAGAAATAATAACTCTGAACAAGCTCCATTCATTAATCCAGCGTGGGTATGCTCGTAGTCTAAGATGTTTTTACAGATGTGTTGAAGTATTGGCATTTGTTTTTAAGCTGAAGAATTGTTTTTTTAAAATTTTTTCAAGGAAACAGTACATTAAATATTCGTGAAGTCTGTTATCACTTCGTACTACCCTGATAATATGCATATGGATAATATTGGCCAGATTCTTATAGGAATTCTGACCTAGCAAGGCCGGTAAATCTACCTGGATATCCTTGAAGAATTGAGTGTGAATGGCGGACAATATATCATTTTTTTCAGAGATAATATTCTCAATTTCCTCGGAGAACCCTTTATATTTTGCATTGATAAAAGCGGTTTTTAAAGGAGAGGTATTAAACTCCCTGGCCAGACTGCTTTTTACCCCGCTTACAAAGTTTAGCTGGGATTCCGTATCGAGATTAAACACTTTACAATAGAAAAGAATATGCTTGATAGGATACATCCATAAAATATCGGTGTTATCTTCTTCAATATTTTTCTCAATGATTGCTGCGGAAACAAGAGAATCATAATAAAATATCTTTTCAAATATTTTGGTGTTATTCCCTTCGTAGCGTTCTAATTCCCGATCATAGGTATCATAAGATATCCTTTGTATTTTCTCAGCAAGGTATTTCTTTATAAGAGCATTGATATGGGATTTTACCTCTTCGTGATTAGTTTTAGGGGCGAAAATTCTTAGTCTTATGTGAAATTCTGGATCATAGAATTTAATATAGAAAAACTTCTCTATTAGTTTATTTGCTTGTAAAAAGCTTAAAATTCCTACTGTTTCACATATGAAAAAGTCTGCAAATACTTTACCTGTATATATTTTCAGATAAAGGCAGTTATCAATATCCGGAAACAGGGATCTTGGAATATCAGAGGTTTTCACCACAGGAAGGAAGTTCTCTTCTTTCTGGTGCTGTGCTTCATTTTTGAAGAATAGTAAAAACTCATTATTGACGGTATTTCCATCCTGGTTATACGTTACCGGAGTAAATTCATCTAGTAAAGATTCTATTATTTTCAGTTTTTGTTTCTTTTTCAGTTCTGTTAAGAAGGTTTTCTTTGAGATCTCAAATTTTAGATGGATATAGAGTTCATTATCTCCTTCTGAAATGAAGAAATTCTTTGTGATGTTAAGCTTTTGAAGGTTTTCATCAAATGCTGTAAGTGCTTCTGAAACACTGGTATTTTTATTGGAAAAGAAATCATGGTACTCAATAAGCCATGCTGCTTTTTTGACAATGAAATTTCCTTTTTGTAGTCTTGGGAAAAATTTAAAAATATCCAGCAGTTTTTCTTCATTGATCAGGAGACTGTGGTTTTGCTGGGTCTGAAAATCGAGCAAAAACTCAAAAATCGGACTGTTGGTGGGATGCATGATATTGTAGGCATTGGAAAAAACCGGTATCACATACTTATTTAATGCTTTAGAACGTAAAACAATCCGGTCATTTACAATAGAAATATACAGATCATTCAGATGGATTTTCTTTCTGCTACTGCTTTCATCAATGTATCCTATATAATATTCGGTATTAATTTTTCTTTCAATGACATTTCCTATTTTCTCTGAAGGAAGATGTACAATTTCGGCAATGACTGTGTCTTCACCATAGATCTTTTTTTCGTGATTATGAATATCATCTAATAGATTGCCTATCTCTTTATGATCTGAAAATCGTCCCAATATTTTTCTTGGAGAGTGGAATGAGATATAATCAATAAAGTAAACAGGGTTATTGGTTTCTTTATCAAAGAAAATAGATGCTTTATAGGATTTGAACGGGAAAGACGGGTTCATTTTTTCGGGAAGGAAAACTTCCTGATTTTTACTTAATACATGGAGATCAATACTATTTTTTTTGTTTTTAATACAATCTATAATAGCATGGGAATACTGAACTTCTTTCCTGTTGAGGCTAAGATTATCCTCCTTAATGGATTCATTGGGCCAGCCTAAAATGAGAGTGCTGCTGTCTATATTCTCTGAGTTGGCAAATTTTCCATAGCCGACTCCGAATTCAATATCAAGTGCATGGAGTAAGTTGACCTCCTGCTGGTCATATTTTTTGCTGAATTGTTTTTTGAAATTAGTGATCCTGTAAGGAGTCTGGTTTTCTAATATGCTGAATCTTTCAAAAATCGCATCACTTTTCTGAATGTCTTCAATGAACTTTTGGCTCATGGTATTTGACGTCTCAAAATAAAGGTCTACATGAAGAGGTACTTTTTTCTGATCAGGAAGTGACAGGATTTCAGGGATATTGTTTCCTTGATTAGACTTGTCTATATACTCTTTTAGCTCATTAAAGCCTGGTATATTTACATTTTTATATATTTTGTTGATCAGGGTTCCGGTTTCGGTTCCTGAATAAGATAAAGATGAATTGATAATCTGTTCATCTTTTAGTTCATTGAAGAAATCCTCAGCTTCACTTTGGGTAACGTCGTTTTCTTCTTTGATATAATGGATAATTTCTTCAGAAGTTTTTTCTGATCTGCAGAATTCGATAACGGAACCAATGTATTCATTACTTTCTATGGTGACCAATCGGTAGTCTCTGCCAATCACTCCTGTGTAGCATTGCAAATATTTGTATTCGTCAAAGATTTCATACAATGTATTATTAGTAAGGTAGGACTCATGTTTTTCCAGTGAGTTTACTGCTTTGTATACGTAGTCTGAATCTAGCCTGAGCCTGGGATGGGATGTATTCCAGTAAATCTTTTTATCAGTTATTTCCGATGAGGTTTTAAGAGTACCTAAGCCTGAAAATAACCCAAACGGTGTAGGCCGCGTGGTATATCGTGAAAGATATTTATATAAGGATATTTGTAATTTTTCCTTTTGTTCCGGATTTTTTTTAGAAAACTCTTTTGTCACCTCATTGTAAAAGTTCAATGACGACAATTTAATAGCATCCATGATAGCATCATTACAGGAAATATTTTCAATAACATCCGATGAAGAATAAAACTTGTCTAAATCATCAGGTGAAAGAACCGGAGTTCTCAATATGGTGTAATGAAATGGAGTATATTGCTTTGAAGACATATTATTTTACGTTGAAGATGACAAAAGAGATCAAATGTTAATTAGCAGTTACCGCAATCTGCTGTACAGTTTGCTTTTGAGCAGTTCATCAGGTGAGTATGCATAAATTTAGACATACATCCGTCTGAACATCCTGCTGTAAACAATCCTAAATCGTCATCAATACCAATGGCTTTACCACCTTTTACTTCAAATAAGCTGTTTTTGCTTAAATTTTGTACGTTCTTTTTTGAAATTGTTAGTTTTTTGTCTGATTTTTTCATGGTAATTTTATTTTAAAAAATGTTGTGTTAATTTGGTGACTCCATGCCAGGCGTTACCCAAAGCATGCAGCATCTGATCCGGCTCTACTACAAGATAAAACAGAACTACAGGGACTAGAGGAAGCAAACTTAGAAGAACAGCCAAAATAGGGGAAATAAGGTACATCCCGTAAGAATGGCTAAACCTGTTGTTTATATTGCCGGTAATGGCTTTAAAAACAATAAGCATCCTGTCTTTATAATGATAGAGAATTAAGAGATCAAGGAATATATAATAGCTCAGTCTTGATGCAAACCCATTAACCATAGAAGGTTCCATAAAGGTGATATCCATGATTAAAATATTGAAAGCAATAGGTAAAAAAAGAAGAGCTCCTATAATTACAGTTTTATTATAGAGAAGCAAAGCTCCACATAACGTCTGACAAATTCCGATGATGATCTTAAATGGATTGTGGTCGAATAAATACCACATTACTTTAAAAAGACTGAGGTCTTTAATGGGTTTATTCAATTCTTCACCGGAAATACCAAATTGTCCGTCATCGAAAAATTTAGCATATCCGAAAGATAAGAACTGCCATGCAAGCAGAACTCTACAGATCAGAATAAAATAGTCCCAATGCTTACTCGCAAAAGTCTTTTTAATTGTGGTAGTCACGATGGTTATTAGAAGTTTTTTTAAATATATGCTAAAATTTTGAAACAGACATGCGAATTGTATGAAAAAAATTAATATTTATTGATTGATTTGTAAAAAGTGATCGATGTGGATTGAGTTTAAAAACCTTTGTTTTAGGGATTTTTTTAATAATATTTCTACTTTTATCAGTTGTTTTTTTTTATTTCACAAAACAGGGTGTTTTTTCTTTTTTATGCAGAAATTAAGAAGATAAATTCATTCAAAAAAAAGAAATCGGCAGTATTTCTTGGATGAATACTGCCGATTATATAGCCTTATATATACTATTGCGCTTATTTTTAACTTGGGATTATCAATAGAGCCGCTATTCAGATGTAGAAAAGTATATGGCTAATCAGACTGTTTAAGGGTTTGAGATAATTAAAGTAGAAGGAATATCAGACAGCCATAAACTTTTGGTGTCAATCAGGTTTTTCCAGCTTTTGCTGCTGATAAGCATCAGATCCTGTGAGTTGAGGAATTCCTTCTCGATCCTCTTTTCATTATAGAGGGTGATATGGTTAGGAGCTACCTGTTCAATACTTCTGATAAGCTCCTTTACTTCAATATTGTTTCGGATCTGCCCTGCAGCATCCAGAATAATAACCTGTGAGTTATTATTATTGATCAACCTTTTAGCATATTCAAGCAGGTAAAAATCACTAAGGTTGAATATGGGTACAAATATCTTATCAGCTGCTGTAAATTCTTTGTCAACGAGAACACCTACAGGGATGGTTGCTTTGTCCAGCACCTGAAGGGTCAGGTCGTCGAAAGGAGAGGTATTGAAAATATTACCTTTTCCTTTTACGGTGTTTAATAATTTTTCGGGATTGATGATTTTTGTGGTAAACCCTAATAATCTACCGAGTAAACTTCCTTCATACATGGATTTTCCGAGCATGATAAGAAGAAGATCATAATTTCCTTTATTGGTAATATTGGTAAGGTCACTTTCAACATCTGTGGAAGCTTTGAACAGGGTAGTGACTTCAAGCTGAAGCTCGTGAGAAGTTTCAATTACATTTTTAAACTGTTCTTTTTCGAAGTTTTCAATATCAAAGGCATGAAGTTCGTCAACAGGAGCAATAGTCATGGCGGTAACACTTTTGTTACCATTCATTTTATGGGTGAAATTATCTGCAAGCCTCAATAGTTTACTTCCAGCTTTTGCCGTTTCGAAAGATAAAAGAACTCTATATTTTGCATCATTATGTTCCTCTTCATCATCTTCTACCATTGATTTTTTTCCTTTAAAAACATAATTGATGAAATCAAGGCACGGACCTGTCATAAAAGTGGTAAATAATGCCATGATAACCAATAAAGCAAATAATTCCGGACCTAAAACACCCAAATCATAACCAATATTAAGCACAATAAGCTCTGTTAATCCTCTGGTATTCATCAGAGCCCCTATCGTAAGACTGTCTTTCCAGCTCATTTTTAAAAATTTTGCCGTCAGTGCACTTCCCACGAATTTTCCCGTAACAGCGGTTAGAATGATGAGTCCACCAATTTTCCATAGATGAACATCGTTCAGTAAGCCGATCTGAGTTCTTAATCCGGTAAATACAAAGAAAAGAGGAAGTAAAAGAACCAATGCCACATCTTCTACTTTTTCTATGAAAAGATTTCTGAATTTTACATTTTCAGGCATGATGGCACCTGCCATAAATGCCCCGAACAGTGCATGGATTCCAATAACTTCCGTAGCATATGATGAGATGATTAATACCAGGAAAAATATAGCTACCAATCCTTTACTGATAAAACCTTTTCCTTTCTGTGATTCGGCAATTTTGGTGAGGAACGGTCTTACCGCCTTTATCATAATGAAAACATATAGAATAGCCATTAAAATAACAAATACGGATCCTGAAAATGATCCTGCTTTTACAATGGCAATCACTGCTGCTAAAATACACCATGCTGTAATATCATCAGCTGCGGCGCAGGTAATAACAACGGTTCCTATTTTTGTTTTATGGAGATTTCTTTCCTGAACAATTCTGGCCAATACAGGAAATGCTGTAATACTCATGGCAATAGCTATAAACAATGCGAATGAGCTGAACTGAATTCCATCAGGTGCAAATTCTTTATAAATAAAATAAGAAAGACCTACTCCCAATGCAAAAGGGATAATAATACTGGCATGACTGATTACTACGGCATCATGTGCTTTTTTTCTGAGAACACTAAGGTCAAGCTCCATTCCTACAATATACATAAAGAGAATTAGCCCGATCTGGCTTAGAAACTGTAAGTTGGGTAATGATTCTTTTGGAAAAATAAATGCTGAAAGTTCCGGAAAATATAATCCGAAAAGAGAGGGCCCCAGAACAATACCGGCTATCATCTCTCCGATAACAGATGGCTGTTTCAGTTTTATGCAAACCCACCCAAAAAGTTTTGCTACCAGAATAATGGTCACAATCTGGGCTAGAAGAAGAGCCAAAGGATGATGAAGATTAGTGAGGAATGAATCTGTAAAATTTTCCCACATGGTAGAGCCTGTAGATTTGGCCGGGGTAATATTCTCTCCAATTTCCAATGTTTTTCCTTCTACAAAAAACCAATACATAAGGCATGAAAAAAATGCAATTGTACTGATGTAAAAAATAATATTTTTATATTTCCCCAAATTCATGATTCCTAAATTTTGATGCAAAGTTGATAAGAATATACTTATATTGAAATACCCTTGTTTTTAAAATGTAATGAATGTTCTAAAAAATGTAATAAAATCTATTTGAACGAATATCCTACACCGATTCCTATTTTCCAGTTTCCGTCCTGATCTGCCGTTTTAGCATTATAATAAACAGGAAGTTGAAAGGCAATTTTTTTATAAACCATTGTAAGACCTGCACCCAGGGTAGGCATAACAGGGCTGTTTTTGGTTCCGGGTGATCGGTCTTCCTTAATTCTCAGCGAGGGAAGCATTCCCATAACAAATTTTATATGCTTGTGGGTAAGTCTTAGATTAGGCCCCGTAAAATTGATAAATGCCCCATGATCTACATATCCGGCTACGGCAATTCCATCAAAAAAAGATGCTTTAATGGTTGAATTGCCTTCCTGAGAAAAACACAAACCGGATATGAGAACTCCTGCAGCATACATGAAATTTTTCATTATAAAATCAATTAATTCGCAGTAAAAGTACAAGGATTACCGGCTGAAAAAGGACGGCTGTAATAAAGGGTTTGTATTCTGTAATGAAACCGTAAAGATTTGGAAGGTTTATTTTCCGAACAGTTCCATTAATGAGCTTTTATAGGCTTCGCCAATCTGAAGTTTGAGAAAATTATGGTCTTCTGTAGAGATGGTGCTGATAATTTCATTAGTGGAAAATACCTTGATAGAGGCCAGCGCGATAATTTCTTTTTTATTGACCTGTGCAAAATCTTTTGCAGGGAGCATTTCCAGCAGATTTTTAAAGTTCAGGTTTTTCAGAACGATCGTAGTTCCGTCATTGAGGGTGATGTCTTTATCCCGGCTGTCTATTTCTGATGTTTTGATGTAAGCAATTTGTTCAGTAAATATGACTGTTTTTCCGATATTGGTATTCCATTCGATGAAGGCTTTTTTAGGAGGAGTTTCCACCAGTTCTTTAGCTTTTTCGAAGGCCTGGATCAGACGTTCTTTTTTGATAGGCTTTCTCACATAATCCACTACATTAAGGTCAAAAGCTTCAGCAGCATATTCTTTGTAAGCTGTTGTAAAAATGATTTTTTTTGAATCTGAGATAAGCTCTGCCACCTGGAGACCTGTCATTCCGGGCATTTCTATATCCAGAATACACAGATTACAGTCGATATGATCAATTTCGTTCAGGAAAATTTTAGGGTCGTTGAATGCTTTTACCACCTCTACATTTTCGATTTGTTCACATAGAAGTTTCAGGTAGCTGATCGCTAACAGCTCATCATCCAGAATAACGCATTTTATCATAGAATTCTCCTAAATTGATTTTTAATTCTGCTGTGAAGATACCATTTTTTGAACTTCTTTCCAGTTGGTAGTAGGTACTGTAAATCATTTTAAGCCTTTGATCTAAAGACTGGCTTCCAAAACCGCTTTTTTCTTTTGTCAGACTGTTTTTTAAAGATGCCTTATTGCTGACTTTCATCGTAAACATCCCATTTTCAAGCTCCAGATAAATGGAAATAAAGGAATCCTGGGCCAGGAAATCGGTATGCTTGAACGCATTTTCTATAAGGTCAACGGAAATGAGCGGAGCAAATACTTTTTCCTCATATACAGAATCTGTTTTATTGATCCTGGATTTAATCCTGAAATCGAAAAGAGGATTTATTTTGATCTTATTGATTTCAATAAGGCTTAGGGCAAAGTTCAGCTCTTCTTTTGGACTTACGAATTTATTATTGCTTTCGTATAAAATGTAATCCAGAACATTAGCCAGTTTATCCAGAGACATATACGTTTGGTAGGCATGTGACTGAACTGAATTGAGGATGTTTTTAAAAAGATGGGGGTTCAGCTTGGTACCAATATGTTCAAGACGAACCTCATTCAATCGCTGTTCAATGATTTTATTGCTTTCTGATAACTTGGTATTTTTCTGTTTCAGTTTTTGATTCTGGCTGAAGAGATAAATACTGGTGGTTAAAAAAAAGAAAATGGCAAAAACTCCGATGAATATCAGATAGTCATGAATCATGTAGTAATTGCCTTCCATAGAACCGTATTGTTGAAAACTATTTAAGCTTTTTCAGACTGTTTACTGTCATTGTCTCTTCACATTTTTCAAAGCCAATCTCATACTTAGGATTTTTTTCAGGATAAGTGATAATATATGTCGGACATGGCTTTTGCTGTGCATTGCTTCGGTCAAAATCTACCTTCCCCTGAGTAATGATACTGTCTTTGATAAACTTTTCATCAATCTTATTGATGGCCATCGCATTTTTAACCTCTTCAGAATATTTGAATTCTTTTGAAAGGGTTTCTGCAATGACACGGCTGTTAGGCAGATAACCGCTACAGCTGGCTCCCTTTTTGTTTAAAATAAAGAATACAAGAATGAGCCCCGGAATGAAGCCTATTAAATAAAATTTAAATTTTTTCATTAGAAAATTAAAAGATTGATATCGTGGTACGTAAGTCCGAAACGGTCACAGATGATCTTTTTTGTATGTCTTCCTTTATACATATATAAACTCTGCTTCATTTCATTTTTGCGGATCAGCATATTTTCAAAACCACCTTCTTCATCATAATTCAGAATATAAGAAAGGAAGAAATTCGAAATTGCTTTTGTTGTGGTCCTCGGCATTCTCGATGTAAGGTTGGGTAACCCACAATGAATAACACCATGTTTGATGATATACGGATCTTCCATAGTGGTAAGCTCCGATGTTTCGATAACCTTGCCGTTATCTATAGTAATATCAATGATGACACTGCCTTTTTTCATTTTCATGACCATATCCTCAGTAACGATAGGGGTCATATTTAATCTTGGAAGAGCTCCAATAACTACATCAGCACGTCTTAAACTTTTGCTGAGTTCTTTAGGATCGATGATAGAAGTTGGAACACGGCTGTCAACAATAGTGTGAAGCCTTCTTAATTTGGATAATGAGTTGTCAAAAACTTTGACACTGGCTCCTAAACCAATGGCTGCTTTTGTTGCAAACTCACCCACAATTCCGGCTCCAAGAACTACGACTTCAGCAGGTCTTACTCCTGTAATCCCTCCAAGCATTAAACCATTAGATAAGGCTAATAATTCTGAAGCATATAAAATAGAAACAGATCCTGCAATCTCACCAATAAGTCTTACCAGGGCCAGCTGTTTGTATTCATCAACAATAAATTCAAAAGCAATGGCATTTATTTTTTTCTCGGCAAGTTTTAAGAAGTATTCTTTTTCCCTAAGATTGATTTGAAGTGCTGACACCAAATAGGTATTGGGCTTCATAAATTCAATTTCATCTTCGGTAGGAGGGTTAACCTTTAAAATAAGATCCTGTCCGAAGGCTTCTTTGGGATCATTAGTGATCCTTGCCCCGGATTCAGAATACTGTAAATCCGTAAAAAATGATCCTTGTCCGGCTCCAGATTCTATGATAATCTCATGGCCGTGCTCTACCAGCACCTGTACTGCGTCCGGAGTAATGCAGGTTCTCCTTTCATTTAAACAGGTTTCTTTAGGAATTCCAATACTGAATTGTTTCCCTTTTTTTATAACTTCCAATTTTTCCTCTTTCGGCATCAATTCTTCTTCTGTGAAAGGAGTAAAAATATTTGTACTCATCCTTTAAATTATGTCTTACAGATTATTATTTTAATACTGATTTAAGAAGCAAAGATACATAATATTTAATCGAATGAAACTTCTCTTTGTTCACCTGTATTCAGGATGCTCATTGTGTGGTACTTGAGCCCGTAAAGCTCCTCTTCATAGACTTCAGGCCATTCAATGATGCACAAAAAAGAGTTATCCAGATATTCTTCAATACCAATATCATAGACTTCTTCAACGTTTTTTAAGCGATACAGATCAAAATGGTATACTTTTCCTTTTGAAGTATTGTATTCATTGACAATAGAGTAGGTAGGAGAGTTGACCTCATCCTCACTTCCCAGGTTTTTAAGCAAAAACTGAGTGAAAGTAGTTTTTCCGGCTCCCAGATTTCCTTTAAGCAAAAGGATATTATGTTTTAATTCAGGAAAAATAGTATCCACAACTTCCTGCCAGTCTTCGATGGTATGTATAGTGAACTGCATAGGTTAATTTGCTACAAAAATAATGAAATTTAAGTTTGAGAAAGTGTGGGAAAGGAATAAATATTAGATGTTAGCCAGGTAGGAGGTTAGGTTTGGATATTGATAAAGAGTCATGAGTTAAGAGTTAAGAGTTATGAGTTGAGATGTCATACATTATACATCCGACATTATACATTATACAGGAACAAATATCTTAGATCTCTGATCCCGAAGCCCCACCGCGAATCCCACCTCACGTAACCCCGAATCTCAAACCCCGTACCCATGAGACTCTCAAACTCTCCGGGGTAAAAGCTTCCAGTTTCTATATAAAATACTTATTTTTACATCATGATTTCTAAGCAGACGATAGATAAAATATTCTCCACAATCAGGGTAGAAGAGATTGTGGGTGAGTATGTGCAGTTGAAAAGGGCAGGATCTAACTTTAAAGGGCTAAGCCCGTTTCATGAAGAGAAATCTCCAAGTTTTGTAGTTTCACCAAGTAAACAGATCTGGAAGGATTTCTCAACAGGCAAAGGAGGTACAGCCATCTCTTTCCTGATGGAAATTGAAAATTTCACTTATCCTGAAGCACTTCGCCATGCAGCCAAGAAGTACGGAATTGAAATTGAAGAAGATCTGCGTGAAATTTCCGAAGAAGCCAAGCATGCGCAGACAGAAAAAGACCTTCTGTATAAAATCCATGAAGTGGCTAATAATTATTTTCAGGAAATCCTTTGGGATGCTGAAGATGGAAGAAGCATAGGGCTGGCTTATTTTAAGGAGCGTGAGCTTAGAGATGATATCATCAAGAAATTCCAGCTGGGATACTCTCCTGAAAAGAAAAATGCTTTTACAGCCTATGCAGAGGAAAAAGGATATTCTAAAGAAATTCTGGAGAAATCGGGACTTTCTATTTTCCCTGAAAATGCTCCGGCGGGAATAGACCGCTTCCGGGAAAGGGTTATCTTTCCGATTCACAGTTTTTCAGGAAGGGTTTTAGGTTTTGGTGCCAGAATTCTTAAAAGCAATGTCAAAACAGCCAAATATCTCAATTCCCCGGAAACAGAGATCTACCATAAATCGAATGTTCTTTACGGACTAAACCAGAGCAAGCAGGCCATTTCGAGAAAGAATACCTGTCTTTTGGTGGAAGGATATATGGATGTGATTTCACTTCATATGTCCGGAATTGAAAACGTGGTAGCCAGTTCCGGAACTTCCCTGACGACGGAGCAGATTAAGCTGATTAAAAGGCTGACGGAAAATGTAACCATTCTTTTTGATGGTGATAATGCTGGAATTAAAGCCAGTTTCCGAAGCATTGATATGCTTTTGACGGAAGGTATGAATATCCGTGTACTGCTTTTCCCGGATGGAGATGATCCCGATTCTTTTGCCCGAAAACATCCACAGGACTACGTTGAAAAATACATCGAAAATGAAGCGATGGATTTTATCGATTTTAAGGCTGAAATCCTGTTAAAAGATGCCGGTACCGATCCTATCAAAAAAGCTGAGGCAATACGGAATATTGTAAAGTCGGTTTCTTTTGTTCAGAACGCACTGAAAAGGGAAGTCTATCTTAAGGAAGTATCCAATAAATTTGGTCTTTCTGAGCAGAGTCTTTTCAACGAACTTGACGTTCAGAAACAGATCACACAGAACCAGACCCATCATGTTCAGCAACAGCAGAAAGAAAGTGCCCCTCCGAAGATGGAGATTGTACCTTTGGATAAGGAGAAAGAAGATCCTTTCCTGTATGATGTTCTGTTTATGGAGAATAAGCTGGTGGATCATATGCTGATGTTTGGAGATATTGTTCTGAAAAGGACAACTGATAACAATGAGGAGTATCAGATCACTGTTATTGAAGAAATCCTTCACCATTTTGAAGAGGAACAATATATATTTTTAGTAAAAGAAAATGAAATTATCATTAATCAGGTAAGAGAAGGGATTCAAAAGGAAGAGCTCAGAAGTGGAAACTTTTTTGTATCTTTTATGGACGAAGACATTACCACAAAGGTTGTTGACGCGTTGATTCCTCTCGATGATCTGGAAAACTGGGCGTCGAGAAATATTTATCCTCCCAATTATGGTGATAAAGTGGCAGATCAGGTAAGAGGTGATGTATTATTGCATAAATACAGATATATTGATTATCTGATAAAAGAGACGGCAAAAGAACTGGATCAGTACAGCGATAATGATGAGACTAAATACTATGATCTGATTAAAAAAATTACCCTGCTGAAACAGGCTTCCATACGGTTGAGCGCTATTATTGAGTATTCGCCGATTAAAGGGATCTATGGCGGCAGAAATAGATAGTTTATGGACAGATATATTCCTGTTCTGTGACAAAAAGTCTCATAAAATTTTAGGAATAAATATTGTAATTTAAACTTCGAGAATATTTGTTAAAATAATACATAATAGAAATATGGACATTAAAAAGGACTTCAGAGATTTCTCTGTAAAACATTTAGGAAACAGCGGTTTGGTTACCGATCAGTATATGGGAATGTATGGCCCAACGAATCTTACACCGTACATCATGGAAGAAAGAAGATTAAACGTTGCTCAGATGGACGTTTTCTCACGTTTGATGATGGACAGGATTATCTTTCTTGGAACAGGAATTGACGATCAGGTAGCCAATATTGTTACGGCTCAGCTTTTATTCTTAGAAAGTGCAGATCCGTCAAAAGATATTCAGATCTATATCAACTCTCCGGGAGGTAGTGTTTATGCCGGATTAGGAATTTATGACACCATGCAGATCATTAAGCCTGATGTAGCAACAATCTGTACGGGTATGGCTGCTTCAATGGGAGCTGTATTATTAGTAGCAGGAGAAAAAGGAAAACGTTCTGCTCTTAAGCATTCAAGAGTAATGATTCACCAGCCTTCAGGAGGTGCACAAGGGGTTGCTTCTGATATGGAAATCAACTTAAGAGAGATGTTGAAATTAAAGCAGGAGCTTTATGAGATTATCGGACATCACTCAGGACAAACTTATGAGTGGGTTGAAAAATCGTCTGACAGAGACTACTGGATGACTTCTGAAGAAGCTAAAGGCTACGGAATGGTAGATGAGGTTTTACAGAGATCAACAGAGAAAAAATAATCGATGCTGGAAATCGGAAAAAAACGCACCAATACGGTGCGTTTTTTTGTTTTATCATTGTATGAAAAAGCATTTCATATATGATGTTCTATTTCTTGATGATCTTGTGGATGGTTGAAGTATTTGCTGTTTTCATCTCAACAAAATAAATTCCGGCAGCCAAAGAATGAATATCAATCTTTGTGGACTGGGAAGTGATTACTTTTTGACCTAAAGAAGAATAGATATTGATTTCCGTATATTTTTCAGGAGATTCAATCTGAATAAAATGACTCGCCGGGTTAGGATGAATACTGAATTTTTTCTTTGTGGCAGAAGAAACACCTAATGTGGAATCGGCTGCTTCCGTAGGGGTAAATGGTCTTCTCTGTCCGAAGCTTATACCCATCCAGTCATTATTGGCTAGCTGAATCTGAGAAAGTTCAGACTTCTTTTGCCAGCTTGAGAGGTCTTTACCTTTATATAATTTCCAACTGTCTGCTCCTGTGGCATTTCCTGTAAAATTATTCAATGACAGAGCAGAAATCTGGCTGTTTGATGAGGTAAAATTAAAATAAGAGGCTTGAGACTGGATCAGTTGTAAGGCCTGCTCAGCAGTGATGCTTCCGTTATATTTAATTCCAAACACAAAAGAATCTGCATTTCCGTTTGACTGATTGGTACCAAAATCAACCACTACCAAACTTTTATTGGTTCCTGTTCCTATCCAATTGGTGATTTGCGAAGATGCATACCATTGAGAGCTGTAAGCGGGTACAGGAGTAGATGGTGGAGTGTCAATCTGGACATCATCAGATCCATAGGTAATACCAAACCATAGCCCGTCTGTTAAAGTAACAGAGCCTGCACCATTATTGTTATTAGACATATTTTCTGCACTTGGTCCGAACCATGGAATCCAGGAATCATCTGTGCCTGGAGCATGGTGGTTATATTTGAAACTGTAAAGAAATCCTGAAAGAATATCAGCTTCCATTTTAGGCTCTGCTGCAACAATAGCATTGATCATGTCTTCTGCCATTAGATTATCACCGTCAAAACGATATCCCCATGCATAAGAAGTAGGAGAATTAGTATCGTTAAAATCTGCAATGAAATAGGCCTTCTTTGAACCTGTTCCTACCCAAAACTTAATGTTGTTCTCTGTAAATTGGGCAGACAAAAACTGCATAAAAAGCAGTAAGAAAAAAAAATAGATTTTTCTCATGATATAATTAAATTAAAGTTTTATTCCCGAAACTTACCTACAGGAGAAGTGGTTATACTCACAATCCCTGAAGTGGCAATGGATAAGGCAGGTCTCCTGGCTTGCATCCTATAGCACACCTTCCCGGATCAGGAATCCAGTGGTCGTATTGTGCTATAAGTAAAACAGCTTACAGTTGCGGGTACAGCTCAAGAATTGAGTTTTATTCTCACTTGATTCCCTATTAATGAACAGTGTTCAACCTTAAAACGCTGCAAATATATCATATAAATTTTTGTATCCTGTTTTGTGAATTATATTCCAGTTTTTATATTTCTCCTAAAGCTGAATAGCTTTTAAAGCTATGTTTTTTTGAATTGATAATTAAATTAAAGGTCTTGTTAGGTTTTCGGATTGAAACCAAAAGTTTTATTGTTTATATTAAATTCATTTTCATGGTTCCATTGTTAAAATACAATTATCATTATATTCAAGATCAGTTTACAATCAATTTATATTTTCGCAGCCATAAAAGAGAATATGAAAAGACTGCTACTATCTGCATTTGTGTTAACGGCGCTGGCATCCTGTAAAGATGATGACACCACCAGTAACCAGGAGATTAATTATTCTAAGCTTCCACAGGAATTTGCTTTTTCAAAATTGGCTACTATCAATGGAGTAGATGTGATCAACGGAGGATTTGGATCCGGAGCAGCGGCCCATCCTACAAGAAAAGGAGAATTCTATGTCATTACAGACCGTGGTCCGAATACAGACTACTTAAGCGGTAAAAAATTTCTTGCCCCTAATTTTACCCCAACGATTATGCATTTTAAGATCAATGCTGAAGGTAATATTGAGGTCATTCAATATATTAAACTTAAAAATCCGGCAGGGCAGCCTATCACAGGACTTCCAAATCCTATAGGAATGGGGAGTACCGGTGAAGTAGCTTATGATGCTTCAGGAAATGTGTTAGGAACAGATAAATATGGTCTGGACAGTGAAAGTATTGTTGCCGCTCCAGATGGAACATTCTGGGTTTCTGATGAATATGGTCCGCATATCGTTCATTATAGTGCAGAAGGGGTAGAAATGGAAAGGATAAGCCCGATTGGAGTGAATACGGGAACAAGAAAACTCCCTGCAGTTTTAGCCAAAAGAAGGGCCAACAGAGGTATGGAAGGACTTTGTATCACTCCGGATGGAAGAACGCTGGTAGGAACAATGCAGTCGATGATGCTGGTTCCCACTAAAGCATTGGCAACCAATACCACGTTAACAAGGATTGTAACATTCGATATTATCACAGGGCAGACGAAACAGTATTTATACAAACAGGATGGCGGAGCTTCTGATTCGGTTTGTGATATTACTGCATTAAGTAATAATGAATTCCTGGTGATTGAAAGAGATGGAAATTTCGGAACACAGGGAGGAATAAAAAAAGTATACAGAATCAATGTATCCGGAGCTACAGACGTCAATGGAACAGATCTGGCAGCGGTAGACGGAATGAAAATTAATAATAAAGCTTTGGAACAGAGTACCTGGGATGAGATTACGAGTGCCGGAATAAAGCCTGTTTCTAAAAGCCTTGCAGTAGATCTCGTAGCAAAACTGGGCTATGAGCATGATAAGTTTGAAGGGATTGTTTATTTAGGAAATAACAAACTGGCTGTTTTCAATGATGATGATTTTGGAGTGGTAGATGATGGAAACGGAAACCCTAAAGCCAAAATTCTTCCTAAAACAGGGAAGGTAGACAAAGGAACGATGTATGTAGTCGATATTCAATAATTAGATTTTTTTTAAAGAAAACGGCGGAATCGAAGATTCCGCCGTTTTTATTTGATGAGTTTTATTTGAACTAATAGAAATGAGTTTCAGCTCATACAATCAATTAGTGAAATGCTGCTTAGCTCAAACTCTTTCTTTCAATATTAATTAAAAGCTTCAATAATCTTAGAGAAATCCTCCAGTTTTAAAGCTGCACCACCGATCAGACCTCCGTCGATATCAGGTTGAGAGAAAATCTCTTTAGCATTGTCAGGTTTTACAGAACCTCCATAAAGGATAGAAACCTCATCTGCAACTTCCTGTCCGTATTTTGCAGCAATGATACTTCTGATGTGTGCATGGATTTCCTGAGCCTGTTCCGGGCTTGCCGTTTCTCCTGTTCCAATAGCCCAAACCGGTTCATAAGCAATCACTACTTTCTTGATTTCTTCAGCGGAAAGAGTGAAAAGTGCTACTTCAGTCTGGTTTTTTACAACCTCAAAGTGTTGCCCTGCTTTTCTCTGCTCAAGGGTTTCTCCGTTGCAGTATACAGGAATAAGACCTTTGTCAAGGGCTAATTTGATTTTTCTGTTACAGTGAGAATCTGTTTCTCCGTGATACTGTCTTCTTTCAGAGTGACCGATCAGTGATCCCGTTGCATCAATGGATTCCAGCATATCTACAGAAATCTCACCCGTATAGGCTCCACTTTCATGCTCGCTCACATCCTGAGAGAATACTCCGATCTCATCCTTTTCAAAGATGTCTTTTGCCATCATTAAGTATAAAGCCGGTGGAGCAATCCAAACCTCACAGTTTGTTGTATTGTTGTTTTTATAGCTTAGTAACTGAATCATTAATTGTTGTGCATCAATTACATTTTTGTTCATTTTCCAGTTTCCTGCAACTATTTTTCTTCTCATAAGATTTATTTATTTTACTTTTTAATTTCTTGATTTATTTGCTTTTTGAAGATATTTTAAGCCAATCCCCATAAATTTTTCAGAAGGACATAGAAGGTATGCTCTTCTTCTGTCACCTTATTGTCTGCTTTGATCAATGATTTTGCAAACTGAACAAATTTTAGTCGTTCATCTTCGGTAGAATCATCAAGGAAGCATCTTCCATGAAATTCAAAGTGATCTTTCCATTCTTCAGGCTGTAAAAGAGCAAGAGTATCAAGCTCATTGTCCAGGTTCATTCTGAATGGAAATTCATCAGCCAGATATTGCTGTACAAGCATTCCTTCTTCAGGAGCGAACTCTCCGTCTACAGAAGAAAGGATCATTAATAAGTGATATCCGGCGATAGATTTATTTGATTTTTGCATGTGTTGTTGAATATTTTAGTGTTTAAAGATGGTCGTTGATAGTGATCAATGCTCAATCTATCACCTCCCATTTATATTTTATTGTATATAATCTTTTGCTGGGATTTTGTTTACTATTCTTCCGTTTTTCAGGATCAGTACAAAAGGGTTACTTCTAGCAATGGTTTTGATAGCCGTTCCATCCATCATTGCATTTTTAATGGTTTTAAAGGTATTCTGATCCGTTGAAACTCCATAAATAAGAACTCCTTTTTCAGCATTTACTTTGGCTTCCACTTTCTGAAGAAGATCTGCAGAAACCTCTTTTGGATGGTAAGAGAATACTAAGATAGCTTTTGGAGCCTTAATGATCTCCTCAGTAAGCTCCATTCCTGTTGGATCTTCAATCTTAAATTTAACGATTTCAGACTTATAGCCTTCTTTTACCAGGACAGATTCATTTTTTCCTTCCTCTATTTTCCATGGAGAACCTTCTGCCCAGTATTTTGTTTCTTTAATATAATCATCCTGATTGACCTTTAAAACCTCCCCGGTTTTTTGGTTTTTCAGAGAATAAAAAGTCTTATATTCAGAAGGGTTTTTGTTGATTTTTTCTTTTTCGGCTTTCAGATCGGTTCCTACTTTATAATCACGGAAATCAATGATCGGCTCATGCATGATTCCCTGTGCCATAATGTAAATCATGACCAAAGAAAAAGCACCAAGAATAATATATCTGAATTTTCCCGAATTCTTCTGTGGAGTACTGCTATACTCATCCTTTTTACGGAATTCTTTTCTATACAGGACAAATACAATAATCAGTCCTATCAAAAGGGCAACATCCTTAAAGAAGCTCTGCCATGGTGTAAACTTAATGGCATCTCCAAAGCATCCACAATCCGTTACTACATTGAAATAGGCGGAATAAAAAGTAAGAAACCCAAAGAACACACAAAGGGCTATCAATAAAGACAAGGTTAATTTAAGCTTTAATTTAAGCAGAAGCATAAATCCAAGGAAAAGCTCCAGTACAACAACTATAATTGAAAACAGCAGTGCAAATTTTTCAAAAAACGGCATATTGAAAACAACAGGTGAGAAATATTCTTCCATTTTGAAAGAAAAACCTACCAGATCCACAGCTTTTACAAGGCCTGAAAGGATAAAAATGACTGCAATAATAAAGCGTAATAAACCTTTGATCATATTAAATAGTTTTGGGTTCGAATTGTTTTTCTTGTTCAGAGAACTTGATCAGACAGAAAACAGCATAGTTCAGCATATCGAAATAATTGGCATCTAAGCCTTCAGAAACGATAGTTTTTCCCTGATTATCCTCAATCTGTTTAGTTCTCAGTACTTTTTGATAAATTAAATCTGTAATCGAAGAGATTCTCATATCTCTCCATGCCTCACCATAATCATGATTCTTTCTTTGCATTAATGCCTTAGCTTCATTGGAATATTTGTCATACAGACCAAGAATTTCTTCTTTATTTTCGTTAAAATCATTGGAAAGACCTTTCTCAAGCTGAATAAGGCCTATTATAGAATAATTTACAATAGCAATAAATTCATCTTCCTCACTTTCATCCACCATTTTTTTATCGGTCATCTGAAGCGTACGGATTCTGTTGACTTTGATATAAATCTGATCCGTTATGGAACTCGGTCTCAAAACCCTCCATGCGGCACCATAATCCTGTAATTTTTTACCGAAAAGATCACGACACTGACTGATAACTTTCTCGAATTGTACTGACGTTTTTAGCATAAATTTTCTTAATCTTCCAAATATACGAATTAGCTTTTAGGTAGCAGAATTTTTGGTGAGAGAGTTTGATGGGGCGGGGTTCGAGATTCGGGGTTTTGGGTTCGGAGATGCAAGTGATAAGGTTTAACGGTAAATATTCTCCCACTTATATCTGATGTCTGATGTCTGACATCTTGATTCTTGGTTCTTGATTCTTAATTCTTTGCTGAAAAAAATCACCTACAGTTACTACCTCACTTGGCTGATATCTCACATTTGCAATATCTTTATTACTCTCAAATCCCAATTAGTTCTTAATTTTGCAGTATACAAAACCATTTATCATCCGATTACGCTATGCTTTCAGATTCTCAAACACCCCAACCTGTAAATGCTCAACCCTACTCAATAAACTGCAACGGTCGGTTAGTACAGCTGGATACTCCAAAGATCATGGGAATCCTGAACCTCACTCCGGATTCTTTTTCTGATGGGGGACGGTTCAATACTGAAAAATCAGCATTGGAACAAGCCGGAAAACTGTTGAGCGAAGGAGCTGAAATTATAGATATTGGCCCACAATCTACACGCCCGAATGCTGAGTTTCTAAGCAGCCAAGAGGAAATAAAAAGGATAGGAAATATAATCTCTCAGATTAAAAAAGAATTTCCTGAAGCCTTGGTTTCTCTTGATACTTTTTATGCAGAAACGGTAAAATTTGGGTTCAGCGAAGGCATTGATATGATTAACGATATTTCAGGAGGGCAGTATGATGAAAAAATGTTTGATACAGCCGCTGAGACAAAGCTTCCTTACATTCTGATGCATGTCAATCCGTCTTATGAAACGATGCATGATAAAATCAGGTTTGAAGACATAACATTGGAGGTTAACCGGTATTTTTCAGAAAAGATCAATACACTCCTGGAAAAAGGTGTCAATGATATTATTCTTGACCCTGGTTTTGGGTTTGGAAAAACAGTGGAAGATCAGATGAAAATGATTGATGAAGTTGAATATCTTGGATTTAGAAAATCTCCTTTATTGATAGGGATTTCCAGGAAATCATTTATCTATAAACCGCTTGGGAAGTCGCCCCTGGATATCAATGAAGAAACCCAAAAACTTCACATGAAAGTATTGGAACAGGGGGCAAAGATTCTACGGGTTCATGATGTAGCGGAGGCCAGAGAAACCCTCATGCAATTTTTACAGAAAAAATAAAAAGTGTTAAAAAAACTTGTGAGGAATTAAAAAATTTATACATTTGTAACATGAATTTTACGAATCAGAAAAATATTATTGTCATTTCTATTATTGCTGTTGTCATTAACAACAGTAAGGAAGCGGCATTTTAAATAGATTTTAATTTATATTATATACAAGCCGTTTCATTTGAAGCGGCTTTTTTTATTTTAATTTTTTATTGTACAAAGTATGTATCAGTTATTAGCAGTAATTATTATCGTCATTATTATTCCCTTGCGTCTGTGAGAAGGAAAGTGTATGACTGTACATATATGAAGCCCTCTCACAGCGTGAGAGGGCTTTTTTTATTCCCATTTTTAATTTTTTAAACCTCTATAGCATGTATTACAACGACGACACTGTCATCTATTTTGACGGGAAATTCATGAAAGCGAAGGACGCAGGAATGGATCTTTACGGACAATCACTCCACTACGGATATTCTGTTTTTGAAGGGATTAAATCCTACACTACAGATCAAGGAACCAGAATTTTTAAAGCGAAAGAGCACTACGAAAGATTAAAAAGATCAGCTGAGCTCATGCATATTCCGTTCGAATATTCAGTAGAGCAGCTTACTGATCTTACGTATGAACTTCTGGAACGAAACGGATTTTCAGATGCTTACATCCGCCCGTTAGTTACCTGCTCTCCCAATATGTCTCTTTCAAAAGGTAAAAAATCTTATCTGTCTTTATTAGCCTGGGAGTGGAATAACGGTTATCTGGCAGATAAAATGAAAATTATGACTTCAGAATTTCAACGCCCGAATCCCAAAGCTTTTAAGGTGGAAGCTAAGGTAGGAGGTCATTATGTAAACTCTATTCTGGCTTGTCAGGATGCTAAAGATAAAGGCTATGATGAGGCCCTGGTATTGGATGAAAACGGATATGTTGCCGAAAGCTCAGGTGCTAATGTTTTTTATGAAAAAGACGGAATACTATTTACTCCGGCCAAGGGAAGCATTCTTCCGGGGATTACACGTCAAACCGTAATGGAGATCTGTAATGAACTCAATATTCCTGTACAGGAAACATTCTTTAAACCTGAAGAAATGAGGGGGGCTGATGCCGGCTTTTTCTGTGGTACTGCTGCAGAAATTGTAGCTCTGGATTCATTGGATGACGTCCCTTTCACGAAAGATTGGAAAGCTACAGCAAGTGAAAAGGTACAACAGGCTTATTTGAAAAGGGTAAGAGTTCTGTCATTGTAAATGTTATAGATTTAAAGTTCTGATTTTCAGTTATTTGAATCTGTTTTCCAAACAGTTGAATATTGTAGTTTTCAGAAAAGTTGAAAATGAAAACGATATTACAAGCTGTAGTTTTGGGTCAAAATTAAGTAAAAACATCTTTTATGAATTCCGGAGAAAGCAAGGGACAAGATGCCGGAGAAGAGAATTGTAAAGAAATAAGAAGAATAGCAAATGCAGGATAATATGTTAAATAAATATTCAAAAACATTCACACAAAACAGCGAACAGCCCGCCGCAAAAGCAATGCTTTATGGAATAGGCTTTACAGAAAATGATATGCAGAAAGCCCAGGTCGGAATTGCGAGTATGGGATATGACGGAAATACCTGCAATATGCACCTCAACGATCTTGCTAAAGTAGTAAAGAAAGGAACTTGGGAGCATGGACTGGCAGGATTGATATTCAACACCATTGGAGTAAGTGATGGAATGAGCAACGGTACAGATGGAATGCGCTATTCTCTGGTAAGTAGAGATGTGATTGCAGACAGTATTGAAGCGATTTGTGGAGCACAGTATTATGACGGAGTGATTGCATTACCGGGATGTGATAAAAATATGCCCGGGACTATCATCGCTATGGGAAGGCTCAACAGACCGTCAATCATGGTCTATGGAGGTACCATTGCTCCCGGATGTTACAAAGGGGAGCAGCTTAATATTGTTTCGGCTTTTGAAGCTCTAGGTAAAAAGATTGCCGGAGAAATATCTGAAGAAGATTTTAATGGAGTGATCAAAAATTCCTGCCCCGGAGCGGGAGCATGCGGTGGAATGTATACCGCCAATACAATGGCTTCCGCCATAGAAGCACTGGGAATGAGTCTTCCGTATTCTTCTTCCAATCCGGCTTTAAGTATTGAAAAGCAGCAAGAGTGTCTTGAAGCTGGAAAATACCTGAAAATATTATTGGAAAAAGATATTAAACCTTCTGATATCATGACCCGTAAGGCTTTTGAAAATGCACTCCGTATTATTGTGATCCTTGGAGGAAGTACCAATGCGGTTCTGCATTTTATAGCCATGGCAAAAAGCGTAGGGGTATCTGTAACTCAGGATGATTTTCAGAAAATGAGCGACTGTACACCTGTACTGGCAGACCTTAAGCCCAGTGGAAAATACCTGATGCAGGATCTTCATGATCATGGAGGGATACCGGCTGTAATGAAATATTTACTCGAACAAGGTTTATTGCATGGTGACTGTCTGACGGTTACGGGAAAAACATTAGCTGAAAATCTGGAAGACGTTCCGACACTGGATTTTACAACACAGAAGATCATTAAACCTTTGTCTGAACCTGTAAAAGCTACGGGACATCTGAGAATACTGTATGGTAATCTTGCGGAAAAAGGAAGTGTGGCAAAGATAACAGGAAAAGAAGGAGAACGATTTGTGGGAAAGGCCAGGGTGTTTGACGGAGAGAAAAACCTGATCAGAGGAATTCAGGATGGTACCGTACAGAAAGGTGATGTTATTGTTATTCGCCATGAAGGTCCCAAAGGAGCTCCGGGAATGCCGGAAATGCTGAAACCTACCAGTGCTTTAATCGGGGCAGGGTTAGGAAGCAGTGTTGCTTTAATTACGGACGGAAGATTCAGTGGGGGAACCCATGGTTTTGTAGTGGGACATATTACTCCGGAAGCCCATGAAGGAGGGTTGATTGCTTTTGTAGAGGATAATGATCTTATTGAAATAGATGCTGTCAGTAATACCATACAGCTCAAAGTTTCAAACGAGGAGATTGAAAAAAGAAAAGAAGGATGGCAAAAACCAGCCCTTAAAGTACAGAAAGGATTGCTTTATAAATATGCATTAACAGTATCATCAGCTGCCGAAGGCTGTGTGACGGACGAAATATCATAATCACAACATCATGGAGAATTTAAATTTATCGATAGAAACAGAACTTAGCGGAAGCCGGATTATACTTGAAGCATTTCTTCAGGAAGGGATAAAAACAGTTTTCGGATATCCCGGAGGAGCTATTATTCCTATTTATGATGCCCTTTACGATTATCAGGGAAAGCTGGAACACATCCTGGTTCGTCATGAGCAGGCAGCAGTACATGCAGCACAGGGATTGGCAAGAGTTTCAGGAGAAGTAGGGGTCGTATTGGCTACCAGCGGACCTGGAGCGACTAATCTTGTTACAGGGTTAGCGGATGCTTTACTGGATAATACGCCTGTGGTATGCATTACGGGACAGGTTTTTGAACACCTTCTGGGAACAGATGCTTTTCAGGAGATTGATGTCATGAATATAACAAGTCCCGTTACCAAATGGAATTATCAGGTAACGGATGCTCATGAACTTCCGGAAGTACTGGCAAAAGCATTCTATATTGCAAAATCAGGCCGCCCAGGACCGGTACTGATTGATGTAACCAAAAATGCACAATTACAGAATGTCATATATAAAGGATATTCTCCATGTTATTCATTAAGAAGCTATAAACCTGATCCTGATCCTTGTCTTGAAAATATTGAAAAAGCGGCAAGTCTCATTAATGATGCTAAGAAGCCGTTTATCATTGCCGGACAGGGAATTTTACTGGGAAAAGCAGAAAAAGAGTTTTTAGAATTTGCCGAAAAATCAGGAATTCCTGTAGCCTGGACTGTTTTAGGGATGAGTGCTATTTCTACAGACCATCCCCAGGCGGTAGGAATGGTAGGAATGCACGGAAATTATGGACCTAATATACTTTCTAATGAATGTGATGTTCTGATTGCCGTGGGAATGCGCTTTGATGACCGGGTTACCGGGAGACTGGATCAGTATGTAAAGCAGGCTAAGGTCATTCATTTGGATATTGATAAAGCAGAGATCAATAAAAATGTAAAAGCAGATGTACCTGTCCTCGGAAATTGTAAAGAAACCCTGCCTCTTCTCACAGAGCGAATTATAAACAGAGCGCATCCGGAGTGGCATCAGAGATTTAAAGACTGTTTTGAAACTGAAAAAGAGAACCTGATCAATGATGAATTGTATCCTGAAGAGGGTGAGCTGACCATGGGGGAAATTATTCGGTGTCTCAACGAAATGACAGCGGGTGAAGCAGTAATAGTAACAGACGTGGGACAGCACCAGATGGCTGCCTGCCGGTATTCACGGTTTAAGCATTCACGAACCAATGTGACAAGTGGAGGATTGGGAACAATGGGGTTCTGTCTTCCTGCTGCAGTGGGAGCTTCATATGCATTAAGCAATCGTCCTGTTATTGCGATCATGGGAGATGGAGGTGCTCAGATGAATATTCAGGAGCTGGGGACGATTATGCAGTTTCGCCCTGACGTCAAAATTCTAATTCTGAACAACTGTTACCTGGGTATGGTAAGACAGTGGCAGGAACTATTTCACCAGGAAAGATATTCATCAGTGGATATTCAGAGTCCGGATTTTGTACAGGTGGCAAAAGGATATGGTATTGCCGGAAGAAGAACATCCAAAAGAGAAGAACTCGAAGAAGCTCTCCGTGAAATGCTTGATTATAATGGAGCTTTTCTCCTCGAAGTCATGACAGGGAAAGAGCATAATGTATTTCCAATGATCCCACAGGGAAAAAGTGTTTCAGAGATTGTACTGAATAATAAGTTTTAAAAAAAGAAAGATGAAAACAGAACATAAAGAATATACCATTACAGCGTATACAGAAGATTATTTAGGGTTGATCAGCAGGATCAATGCCATTTTTTCCAGAAGAAGGATCTCTATGGTTACCTTCAATGTGGGGCCTTCTGAAATAGAAAGAGTGAAAAAGTTTGTCATTGTAATCAAAGAAACAGAAGAATCGGTTCAGAAGATTACCCGGCAGGTAGAAAAACAGGTAGATGTTTTGGAAGTTCATTATCATAGGAATCCACATCTGTCGGTCATAGAATATGCAAGCTAAATATATAATAAATCAACATAATCAATAACAAATAAAATCAAAAAAATGGCAAAATTGAATTTTGGAGGAGTAGAGGAAAACGTAGTAACAAGAAATGAGTTTCCATTAGAAAAAGCCCAGGAAGTATTAAAAGATGAAGTGGTAGCAGTTATAGGATACGGAGTACAAGGTCCGGGGCAGGCCCTTAATCAAAAAGATAACGGAATCAATGTCATTGTGGGACAGCGAAAAAATTCCAAATCATGGGATAAAGCAGTAGCGGACGGTTTTGTTCCCGGAGAAACATTATTTGAAATAGAAGAGGCATTACAAAAAGGAAGTATTATCTGCTATCTTTTAAGTGATGCTGCACAAATAGAATACTGGCCTAAAGTAAAACAGCATCTTACCCCAGGAAAAGCACTGTATTTTTCTCATGGTTTCGGAATTACTTTTAATGAACGTACAGGAATAGTACCTCCGAAAGATGTTGACGTTTTTTTAGTAGCCCCTAAAGGTTCGGGAACTTCATTGAGAAGAATGTTCCTTCAAAATAGAGGACTGAACAGTAGTTTTGCAGTGTATCAGGATGCTACGGGAAAAGCAAGAGAAAGAGTATCAGCTCTTGGAATAGCCATTGGAAGTGGTTATTTATTTGAAACCGACTTTAAAAAAGAAGTATACAGTGATCTTGCCGGAGAGCGCGGAACACTGATGGGAGCTGTACAGGGAATATTTGCCGCACAATATGATGTTTTAAGAAAAAACGGACATAGCCCTTCCGAAGCATTTAACGAAACTGTAGAAGAATTAACTCAGTCATTAATGCCTTTGGTTGCCGAAAACGGAATGGACTGGATGTATGCCAACTGCAGTACGACAGCACAAAGAGGAGCACTGGATTGGTGGAAACGTTTTAGAGATGCTACATCTCCTTTATTTGAGGAACTGTACGACAGTGTAGCTAAAGGAAATGAGGCACAGCGTTCTATTGACAGCAACAGCAAGCCAGACTACAGGGAAAAATTAGAAGTAGAACTGACTGAACTGAGAGAAAGTGAAATGTGGAAAGCAGGAAAGACGGTCCGAAGCCTGAGACCTGAAAATAATTAATCACCCGAAAAAATGATGAAAGAGGAAATAGGGTCCTCCGTTTTGGAGAATGTCTATAAAGCGGAGGAAAGACTAAAAAATGTGGTTGTAAAAACCCCCTTAGCACTTAATAATAATCTGTCAGCAGTGTATGATGCGAATATCAGTTTTAAAAGAGAAGACCTTCAAAGGGTAAGATCTTATAAAATCAGGGGGGCTTACAATAAAATGGCGACGATGTCTCAGGAAGATCTTGGCAGAGGGCTTGTTTGTGCGAGTGCCGGAAATCATGCCCAGGGAGTTGCCTTTGCGTGTCAGACCATGAAAGTCAGAGGAACGATCTTTATGCCTTTACCTACGCCGGGACAAAAACTGGAACAGGTAAAGATGTTTGGAGGAAGTTATATAGATGTTGTATTGCATGGAGATACTTTTGACGAAGCAAAAGATGCTGCGATGAGGTTCTGCAGTGAGAATGACGGAATATTTATTCATCCTTTTGATGATCAGGCGATCATTGAAGGCCAGGCTACAGTAGGACTTGAGATTCTGGAGCAGTCAAGAGAACCGGTAGATTATCTTTTTGTTCCAATAGGAGGAGGAGGATTGGCTGCAGGGGTTTGTTCTGTATTTCAGGAACTGTCTCCACAAACAAAAATCATTGGTGTAGAACCTTCCGCTGCTGCAAGTATGAAAAAAGCGCTGGAAAAAGGAAGGCCTGTATTGCTTGAAAAGATAAGCCGGTTTGTAGACGGAGCTGCAGTACAGCAGGTAGGAAATCTTACTTTTGAGCTTTGTAAAGATGTATTATATGACATGGCTACAGTGGATGAGGGGCTGGTTTGTGAAACCATATTATCTCTGTATAATAAAGATGCCATTGTCGTAGAACCAGCCGGAGCTTTATCAGTAGCAGCACTGGAAAGATATAAAGACGAAATAAAAGGGAAAAATGTAGTCTGCGTCATCAGCGGAAGCAATAATGATATCACCCGTATGGAAGAAATCAAAGAAAAAGCTTTGCTGTATGCCGGGTTAAAGCATTATTTTCTGGTCAGATTTCCGCAGCGTCCCGGCGCATTGAAAACTTTTGTAATCGATGTTTTGGGACCAGATGATGATATTACCTTTTTTGAGTATACCCAAAAAAATTCAAAAGAAAAAGGAATAGCCGTTGTGGGGATCGCTTTAAAGCATAATGAAGATTTTACGCCGTTGATCCATAACATGAAGAAATATGATTTTTTCGTTAATTACCTGAACAATGATCCGTCTTTAATGAACCTTCTTATTTAGTTACTCAAAATACAATCAGGCAATTGGGAATATAAAATAAAAAGTAAAGAAATTTCCTTATTTATTTTTATTCCTGTCTAAAAACTCAATGATGAAAAAAGCTTCACAATTTGTGAAGCTTTTTGTTATTTATCTTTCAAGGGAAAAATTTGAAATTACTTTGGGTCTTTCAGCTTCATTAGCTACTTTCCAGGAGGTTCTGTACATCCATTCAGTCATTTTGTAAAGCTTTTTATAGTTGATATTTTCAGATTCATCCTGCGGAGTGTGATACTGGTCATGCAGTACGCTGGTGAAAAATATTGCAGGGATTCCAATTTTAGCATAAGGAAGATGATCGCTTCTGAAGTAGAAAAATTCTGCATGATTCGGGGAGTCCCAATCTTTTAAATAGCGGAATTTTGTACTTTCATTATTGGCATCTTCTGCCATTTTTACCAATTCTTCAGAGTTTTTGTGGGGTGCATTTCCTCCTAATAAAGCTGCTTCATCATTAGAGTTTCTTCCAATCATATCACCATTCAGTACGGCTACAATTTTCTCCTTAGGAACTACAGGATGGGCGGCGTGCCACCTGGAACCCAATAATCCTCTCTCTTCTGCACCGTGGAAAACAAATAAAATACTTCTTTTTCCAGGTTGCTTTTTGTAAGCTCTTGCCATGGCCAACATGGCTACACAGGTACTGGCATTGTCGTCAGCACCATTATAGATCGTATCGTTTTTTACAGGATGTCTGATCCCGTCATGATCCTGATGTCCGCTCAATAAAACATATTCGTCTTTAAGTGCAGGATCTGTTCCATCTATTTTTCCAATGATATTAACGGACGGATATTTGTAAGTTTCCGTCATCAGGTTCAGTGAGATCTTAGGGTTGTTTTTTACCCAGCCTGCATTTTCCCTTTTGATCCATAGCACAGGAATGTTCTGGGTTATTTTTTCTCTTAGGCCCTCTACACCGTAGCTGCCTCTGGTCATTTGAGGAAGTACTTCCGGCCAGCTTTGCTCAGACATATCGTCAGTGATGAAAATAATGGCCTTAGCTCCCAGTTCATAAGCTTTATTGTAATATTTGGTGCGTACAAATCCGGGATATCTTCTTACAAAAAGGGTCATTTCTTTGTCTATGTTTTTATCAGAAGCATAGACTGCAAGCACCTTTCCTTTGATATTCAGGGTAGAAAGATTTTCAGGTTCGGTATTTCCGGCATACACAATTTCAGCATCCACCGATGCATTTACAGGCTCTGCCACCAGGAAATCTTTCCATAATCTAAGGTTTTTATCTCCAATTTTCAGACTGCTTTGTGGAATAACCTGATGCCTGTACATATCAAAGAACTGGAAAAATGTTCCGTTATCCCCGGCAGGTTTCATTCCTGCTTCTTTAGCTTTGTCAGCAAGCCACATGGAAACTTTTAATTCATCTAAAGTTCCTGCTTCACGTCCCCAGAATTGGTCTGCAGCGAGCTCATACATATCCTTTTTAAGATCGGCTTCTTTAAGGGCAGAAACCAAAGGCTTTTTATAATTCTGAGCATTTCCCATACTGAAGAAAAGTAAACTCAGCAAGGAAAAAATAGAGTATTTATTCATGTGAATTTTTAATTAAAGTGAGCCAGTTTTTCTGAAAACTGTTTTGAAAATTCTATTCTGTCTTCTTCCAGCTTTTCAGGGGTGGAAGGTAAAATATAATTGAAAAGAATTTTATGATCATTATCTAAAAATATGATTTCCTTTTCATTTCCATCCATCATCTGTGAGAAAATTGCCCACATGGAGGTATCTTTTAATCTTAATAATTCAAAAAACTGTTCTGCTTGTATTTCGATTTTCTGCATGTTATTATTAATGTATAATGTATAATGTATAATGTATAATGTATAATGTATAATGTATAATGTTAGGGGAGTAGGGGCCTGAAGGCTTAAAATTCTAAGAACTTCAATTTAAACTGTATGGCGAAATTCTGTTTGAAATTCGGGGTGGTATAATAGCCTACCCTGTAGAATAATCCAAGGTTAAAATAACTTGACAGGAAATTATTCCATTCCAGACCAACTTCCTGATACAGATGATTCAGAGGTTTGAACCGGAACTGATGGTACTCGGGATATTTCATGTTTCCAATCGTTCCTCTCAAGACGAAGTCAAAGCTGGAAACATTATGCCCAAAGCTTTTGAAATAAAACGGAAGCTTATGGGTGAAGTAATACGCCACAAACTTATCATTGTAATATTTTCCACCTTCCAGTGTTGCAAACCCAAGATATGAGGTAAGATTGAAATTGAAATCCTTCCCTGGAGAGGCAAGCCCGTTCATGGTAAAGTTTTTCCAGATAGGAGCTTCTCCGAAAACCATTCCTCCATATAATCTGAAACCGGTAGTTCCAATGGGGGTTTTGAAATTATGGACGAAAAGGGCATCAAAACGGGAGTAATTAAAATCTCCACCCGCTATTCTGTAGCTTTGTTCATAGTTAAAATAGAGCTCGGGATATTTCTGATCAATCAGGGATTTCCCCTGGGGAGTCATAATATTGGTTGAGTTGGGAGAGTATTTTAAAGTAAACAAAGTATTTAAATTCTTAAATGAAGAACCCTCATTTCTGAACTGATAGTCAAATTGAGCCTCTTCAATATTTCTTCTCACCGCAAAGGCAAGGGTAAGGCCGTTGGTGACATCATTCAGGTAAGATAGAGAAACTCCTTTAAAATGAAAATACTTATCATTATTAAGGTTGTTTCCAAAATTCATCATCCTCATCTTGAAGTTCCAGAGTCTGCGGTAGAATTCACCTGAAGCCGTTACATCGTCATAGAATTCAAACCTGAAGAATGAATTTTTCTCCAGAGTGGTTTTCATGTCTAATCCCATTCCATATTTCCATCTTCTGTCTTTTACTCCATAAGCAAAATAATAATCCGGGGAAAAATAAGGATTGAAGTTTTCATTGATTTTGGCTTTTAATCCCAGTCTGAATCCTTCATAAGAGTTGTAATTTACAATTTCATCCACGGCAAGATCTACAGAACGAATTCTGATTTGCCCGTTGAGTAAACCGGATAAAATCTGGGCTTTACCGTCTATTCTATATTTTTTTCCTAAGCTGTCTATTGTTTTATAAGTATTCTGCTCTCTTTCGGTAAGCGGATCAGTCCTGTACTGGTTTAGTGAATGTCCGTCAATATTCTTTACAGAGAAAGTATATCCTTTAAAATCTTTAGGATTCTCATCAATGGGAGACTCAAAGTCAAAATATTTTGAAGTGAGAAAGGCATAGGTAGCAAAGCTTTTTTTATCTTTTTTGTTAAGACGGTCTTTGTCATCCATGGCCATTTTGCCCATTTTAAGCTTTGTTTTTTCGTGGGCAAGAAACCATTTGTTATTGTAAAATACCCAGGTGCTGGTGATAATTCCGTCGTTTTTATTTTTACTGAAATTTTCAATTTTTTTAACGCCGTAGGTCTCGGTATCTACATAAATAGCACCATTGTATTTCCTTTTTCTGTCTAGGTTTTTGTAATTCACCTCCCGGAAACGAATGACGAAATTTTTTCTGCCATCCAATTCTACGGTATCGGATAGATAGAATCTGTATAAGCCTCTGTTCTCCTGCTTGATCTGCTCAGGAACCACATCTCTGTTACTTTGCTGAAGTGCGATCATTTCATAGATCGGCTGTTTCAGCCCGGAAATCCTGTTGTCCAGAATATTGATCTTCTCCCCGTATTTTTTCGAATATAAAAACTCCTGTGCTCTTTCCCAAAGAAACAGTTTACTCTTGGCAAAGATTTTTCTTGCGGAAATATTGTTTAATGAATCTTTTTCTCTCTTTTTCTTGAACATGTTTAAGTCATTGAAATATTCCTGAAACTGAGAAATGCTGTCTTCATCAATATCCAGAGATATTTTCTCATAAGATTTATAAGAATAGGAGCCTAAACTTTTTGGAGAGTTTTCATAGAAAAGTTTATTGACTTTTTTCAGGATCTCCAATGCCCTTGGATCGCTTTTGTCTTCAATGACAACAGCATCAATAGAGGTGGTTTTTGCCGTTTTTTTAATCAGCGAAATTTCCATGCTGCTTTCTACTGTTGCTGTTTCTTTTTGATAAGATTCAGCTTCAATATCTATGGACTTACATGTTGATTTGAATTCCAGAACTCCCTGAGCATTAGTGTAGCCAAGGATTTTGTCGCCACAGGAGATTTTAGCGCTGGAAACAGGCTTTTGATTGGTGTCATCAACAATTTTAATTTTTAATTGTGAATACCCCAAAAAGCTGATTAAAAAAAATAGTAATAGTAAACCCCTTTTCATTTGAAAAAACTATGTCAAAAGTACTAATATTTATTGTTTTAGAAAAGTTTTTAACGGACTATAACATTGATTTCATCTAATTTTATAATGGTAAAATCAAGGTTTGTGAACACTAAAAGTAGACTTATTAGGGTTAGGGGTACAAGCTATGGGATTCGGAATGCATAATGAAAAATTGGGGCTATTATACCACTCTTCACCATTGGTACAGCTTTTCACTGGACTTCTGTTTGATGAGCTGTATTTTTTCTCCGTTCGAAGGGTAGCAAATTGCATATTTGGTGTTTGGTTTTACGGGTTTTTATCATCCAACGCCTTCATAAATTCAATAATATCATCCATCTCCTGATCCGTAAGTTGTAAAGGAGCATCGGAAAGTGTCTGGTTATCTACTTTAAATCCAACACCCTTTCCACCGCCTTTATTATAAAAGTTCATGACTTCTTTCAATGTTTTATAGCCTCCGTTGTGCATATAAGGAGCTGTTTTATTGATGTTTCTAAGCGTAGGTGTTTTAAAAGAATGCTGTAATGTTGCCACTGTTTCATGAAATTTTCCTCTTCCTAAATCGTTGTCAAAAGTGGTGTTATCTCCGTTCACAGCGACTCCCAATACTTCCTGTTCTGTTTTTTTGAAAGTTGGAGGTACGGTACCATTGAATAAAGGGATGAAGTGGCATATGGCACATTGTGCTTTCCCCACAAAAAGATTAAACCCTCTTTTTTGATGAGCTGTCATGGCAGACTTGTTTCCACGCATATACTCATCAAAATCAGCATTGAATTTTGCCAAAGAACGGATGTAGCTGGCCAATACATTCTGCAGCTGCCATGCCTCTGTCTTTTGAGAATGGTAAATTTTTGTAAAGGCTGTCTGATATTTTTTGTCCTGGTTGATCTTAGCAAGGATTACATTAAGGTCACCATGCATTTCTTCTTTATTTGAGATAACATCGGAGCTTTGTCCCTCCAGATCATCTTTTCTCATATCCCAAAATTGCCCATGCTGAAACCCTGCATAATTAAGAGAAGGAGCATTCCGGGACAGTTCCGAATTTTCAAGCGACATAGACTTGGCGAGTCCGTCAGTAAATGCTTTTTCAGGAATATGACATGTTGTACAGCTTCTGTTGTTGTTATTGGATAACATTTTATCATTAAAAAGCTGTTGGCCAAGAGCTGCTTTCTCATTAGAAAATGCAAATTCTTTTCCAGGTGTAAAGGCATTGGGATTGAATGCATTTTTAGAAAAAAAAGTAGCTGCGTTTTTATGAAGAGCAGTAGTTACCTCAACATCAGGAATCTTTTCCTGATTTTTAAAGTCAAGCAGTAAAGAGGTGATCTTATTGAAATGGTCCGGAATAAAATTGACATAATCAAACGTATTCTTGTCCGTATTTTTTTTCAGAATCTCACTAGCTGTATCAATTTCATTAAGTATGCTTTTCAATGCTTTATTCTTTGACTGATCAGTGGAAATCTGCTGCAATGTTTGCTTAACCCCCTGTAGAGAGTAAGGAATCTCCTTCAAAAATGTTCCGGAAATAGGAGTGTCAAAACCTGAAATACCCAAACTTGAAATTCTGAAAACTTCCTGTCTTAAAGCATCAAAAACCTGATCTCTACTGACAGTTATGACCTGAAAATTGGTTTCAATAGTATTGCTTTTATTTATTAATTTTTTTAAAAACCTGATAACCTCTTCTTTGTTTCCCTGATCATAAGGATACAACATTTCTTCCAATACCTGTAAACCTTCCGGTTCTATTTCCGTATGTTCATCCATTTCTATTTCCGGCAGAGCAGGACCATTAATGAATCTGGCAGAGTGGGGAAGGAAATATTCCACAGCCCATTCCATTTTTTTGTAGGTTTTTCTAAGTTCCTCAAACTTCTCCTGAAGTTTTTTTTCATCAGAATTGTTGGAAACAAGAACTGTCAGTTCATTGATCTGTTTTTCAAAGGTATCATTGTTCTTGATAATCTGATTTTTTACAGAACCCAGATCCTCAGAAGCAGGCAGATGCTTATCACTTTTACAATAGGAAAGAATGAAAAGAGCAGCTGCTGAATATAAAAACAGGAATATCGGATATTTTGAAAGTTTCTTCATAGGTATGAAAAAGTATCAACAGAAGTTTTCCATTGATACTTTTGATTTTTATGAGGTGATTACAATTATTTTTCTACGTTTCTGATAATGACAACCTGCCCGCCCTCTTTATTGGTATTGACTCCGGAACCGTCAGGATTTTTAAATTTATCCAGCTGCCACGTATGAGAATGAATATTTACCGT
The DNA here is from genome assembly GCF_003385455.1 of Chryseobacterium rhizosphaerae. Lineage (GTDB taxonomy): Bacteria > Bacteroidota > Bacteroidia > Flavobacteriales > Weeksellaceae > Chryseobacterium > Chryseobacterium rhizosphaerae. Next base: position 156,536 of record NZ_QNUF01000009.1, read on the forward strand.
AAAGGTGTTGGGAACACCTATGATGTCTGAAATATCAGTCATTGCTCCAAATTCCCATGAACCGAATTTCTGAAGATCTCCGGATTGGTTATATGCAGTCTGCCATGCCGAATCATTTCTGTTGTGTTTCATATTCAACCATGGTTTATACTGTTTCGTACCGATATTAAGCTGCCATATGTAAGAATCATGACCTGCAGCCTTATAATAAGAATCTCCGTCTTCCTGAATATATACATAGTTTTCAGTAACACACAGGTTATCCGGATTGATAAGATTATGACCAGGATTGGAATCTCCTTCTGCAACAACTTCCAACTTTCCTGTCAACATATTATTGGAATTAAGAACAAGCTTATAAACCCTTCCCCACATCGTTAATCCCGGTTTTGGGTTCACTCCGTCAGAAGATTCTCCGGTAGCTGTAAAATAAACTTCTCTTCCTTTTCCTGCTCCTTTTCTGTAATCTACATCTTCAACCCTTGAAAAACGGATTGCATTATTATCTATATTTTTCTGATTGATCTGAGCTCCTGTCAGGTTTTTAGCATTAGGAATTTCAACGAACTCTACATCATAGCTACTGCCTTTTACCATGTCAGTTTCAGTATAGTTATTGTTTGTTCTTTTTAAAGAATATAACTTTCCGTTATCCAGATCTCCCTGTGTATTGGCTACGTACATGATCAATTGTCCTGCAGACTGATGAGAAGAAGAATAAGACTGATCTTCACCGATGATGATATAAGACTTTCCGTTTGATACATCTTTAGGAAGAGGAACCGCATTTTCCATAGAAGCTTTTCCTAAGGCCGGCTTTACTCTGGTTTTATCTGATGCCTGGGAAGCTGCTGCTAATGGATTTAAAGCATGAACCATACTTTCTTCACCAGATTCTCCCGCAGTAAGAAAAGCACTGAAACCATGAGTTTCAGGAGTAGCTAATGTAGCAGAACACAATCTTGTCATTCCTCCTGTTCCATTAAGAATATATTCCCCTTTTACAGGTCTGAAGGTTTTATCTAAATATACTCTTGATACAGATTGTTTGATCTCATGGTTGGTGATCATCAGATAACCGTCCGAATTAGGATCCCTCATGATACCCATTCCGTCCGGCTGACCTCCAAAAACAAAATCTGGAGAACCTGAAAGAATATCAGAACTTGAAATAAGTGTGGTGATATTTAAATTTTCAAAACCTGGCATTCCAAAAACGAAAGCGGATTCTTTAGAAAAATTTTCAAGTTTGATTTTGTCATTGACAGGGGTATTGCTATCCCCGTTATTGTCGTCATTACAGCCTTGGAATACAAGAGCAGCAAACAATAGAGCGCCAATAGTTTTGTTAATTTTCATAATTACTTTTTTTGAATTTCGATTAGGACAAAACTAATGGTCTGGTGTTAACTGGGTTTTAATAAGACAAAACAAATAGTTTAAGATTAAGCAATGGTTTGTTAAGATAAGATCAATAATTAGAACGGTTATAAATAAAAAAGGCTGTTTCAGATGAAGCAGCCTTTTTAAATATGGTAATAATACTCTATTTTAAATATGTAATGCTTTTTGGTAAGCATTTTCTAATCCATCCAGGTTTTTACCTCCGGCAGTTGCAAAACCTGGGTTTCCACCACCACCACCTTGGATCTCTTTAGCAAGATCTTTTACGATAGCTCCGGCCTGATAATCTGCTGCTAGATCATCAGATACTCCTACAGTGATCATAGGTTTTCCGTCTGCATCAGAAAGAATGATGGTCACAGAAGTTGGGATTTCTCTTTTCAGCTGGAATACGATGTCTTTAACAGAACCTGCATCCAAAGAAGTTTTCTTTACCAAAAGCTGTTTGTTTCCCTTCTGCTCATAAGCATTTTTCCAGTCGCCGATTTCTCCTTTTGCCTTCTCTTTTTTTAGAGCATCTACTTCAGATTTTAATGATGCATTTTCTTCGATAAGTTTTTCGATAGATCTTACTACATCTTTAGACTTCAGTAATTGAGAAAGCTCAATTATCTGCTGTTCCAGGTTTTTGAAATATTCTTCAGATTTATCACCAGAAATCGCTTCAATTCTTCTGATTCCTGCAGCAGCAGAACCTTCAGAAGTGATTTTGAAGTGACCAATTTCACTGGTGTTTTTTACGTGAGTTCCTCCGCAAAGTTCTTTTGAACTCCCAAATTGGATCATTCTCACACTGTCACCATATTTTTCACCAAACAAAGCCATTGCTCCTTTCTCCAAAGCCTCCTTAATGGGAATACTTCTGAATTCCTGTAAAGCAATACTTTCTTTGATCTTATGATTTACTTTTTCTTCAATTAAAGCTAATTCTTCTTCCGTCATTTTATTGAAATGAGAGAAATCGAAACGAAGATAATCAGGACCTACATAAGAACCTTTCTGTTCTACGTGAGTTCCTAAAACATCTCTTAATGCCTCATGTAAAAGGTGAGTCACGGAGTGGTTGGCCTGAGAATTTTTTCTGTCAGAAGCATTTACTTTAGCGTAGAAAACCGCTCCTGCATCTTTTGGAAGACCGTTGATCAATGAAATAATCAATCCGTTTTCTTTCTTCGTTTCCAATACTTCAAAACTTTCAGCAGCATTTTCCAGCATTCCTTTATCTCCAACTTGTCCACCACCTTCAGGATAGAATGGAGAGCTGCTCAGTACTACCTGATAAAATTCTCCGTCTTTATTTTCTACCTTTCTGTATCGGGTAATATAGGTTTCGGATTCCGTTTGGTCATATCCAACGAATGTTTCCGGCTTTTCTTCTAAAACTACCCAATCGTATACTTTTTGAGCAGAGTCAGATTTGGAACGTTGTTTCTGCTTTTCCATCTCAGCTTTAAACCCAGCCTCATCAATGGTTAATCCTTTTTCCTCAGCAATAATTCTTGTTAAGTCATCTGGGAAACCATAGGTATCATACAGTTCGAAAACTTCCTCGCTTGGTAATACTTTTAAATCATCAGCAATGGTCTGCTGAATTAATTTTTCAACTCTGATCAGTCCGTTTTCAATGGTTTTTAAGAATGATTCTTCCTCACTTTTAATAACTTCTGAAACCAGTTTGCCTTGTTTCTCCAATTCAGGGAAGAATTTACCCATTTGATCCTGAAGAACAGTTACCAATTCAAAAAGGAAAGGTTCTTTCATTCCCAGGAATCTGTAAGCATAAGAAATACCTCTTCTTAAAATCCTTCTGATAACGTATCCGGCACCTCCGTTGGAAGGCAGTTGTCCGTCAGCTATAGCAAAAGAAACCGCTCTGATGTGGTCTACCACCACACGGATAGCAATATCTTTTTCGTCCTCTAGAATACCTGTATATTTTTTACCGGAAAGTTCTTCTACTTTTGAGATCAGCGGTGTAAAAACGTCAGTGTCATAATTGGAAGACTTTCCTTGAAGTGCCATACAAAGACGCTCAAAGCCCATCCCTGTATCCACATGCTGAGCAGGAAGTTTTTCCAAAGATTTGTCTGCTTTTCTGTTGAATTCCATGAAAACCAGATTCCATACTTCCACTACCTGTGGATGATCCTGATTTACCAGTGTAATCCCGGGAACAGCAGCTTTTTCTTCCGGAGTCCTTAAATCGATATGGATCTCTGAACACGGTCCACATGGTCCGCTTTCACCCATTTCCCAGAAATTATCTTTTTTATTTCCATTAATGATTCTGTCCTCCGAAATATGAGATTTCCAGAAGTCATAAGCATCCTGGTCTCTGTCAAGATTTTCAGAAGCATCCCCTTCAAAAATAGTGACATATAAATTGTCTTTTGGAATTCCGTATACATCAACTAATAATTCCCAGGCAAAAGCAATAGCCTCTTTTTTAAAGTAATCCCCGAAAGACCAGTTTCCTAACATTTCGAACATGGTATGGTGATAAGTATCTCTACCTACATCATCCAGGTCATTATGCTTCCCTGAAACTCTCAGACACTTTTGTGTATCGGCAATTCTTGGGGCGGTAGGCGTTTTGTAGCCTAAGAAAAAATCTTTGAACTGCGTCATTCCTGAGTTGGAAAACATAAGGGTAGGGTCGTCTTTCAGCACAATAGGAGCTGAAGGAACGATCAGGTGGTCTTTACTTTTAAAATAATCTAAAAATTTTTGACGTATCTCTTGTGATGTCATAGTATTGCTTTTGCTTTTTAACGTATCAAATTTTGATAAGATGCAAATTTAATGTTTTTAGGTGATTTAATATCTACTATTGAATATTTTCGGATAGGTTTTATCAAATGTCCGGCATAATAATCAGGTATGGCTTTTATTTTTAGCCACGGGGATGCTCATAAAAGGATTATATGGGTTCGGGCAATCAGGCTTATGATAAAATAAATAATCATTATTCAGTATAACTTTGCAATTTTCCATTTAACTTATTACCTTCGTTATGATCCGAATAAGATAAAAATAAACATAAGAAATGATGAAAAATGAGGTGCTGAAAAACTGGATAGAACAATATTCAGAACCGCTTTTAAAGAAGGCTTTTTATCTGCTTTCGGATAAAGAAGAAGCACAGGATATAGTTCAGGATGTATTCATCGTAGCATTTTCATCATACGATTCTTTTGGAGGAAAAAGCCAGCCGCTGACCTGGCTGATGGCCATTTTAAAAAGGAAAGTTGCTGATTTTTACCGTAAAAAATACAGATCTGAACCCAATATCAGGCTTGATCATTTTTTTGATGAAACAGGTTCATGGAAAAATAATGATGTATTGAATGACTGGAATGCTGCAGGCAAAGAATCTGAACTTCTGGATGATCAGGATTTTAATAAGACGTTGGAAGAATGTATGGAAGAACTGCCTTCCAGATGGAAAATCCTCTTGAAAATGTATTATATTGAAGAAAAAAAAGCACCTGAGGTGAGTCAGGAATTTAATGTTTCAACGACTAACCTTTGGAAGATCTTGCAACGAAGCCGTATGCAGCTTAGAGAATGTCTGGAATTTAACTGGTTTTCAAGATTATAACAATGACAATGGTAAAGAAAGTTCTACATCTATTATTTCTACCATGCAGTGAAGCCACACTGCTCATGGAAAAACGTAATGCCCAGGCTATTTCTTCCAAAGAAAACTGGAAACTCAGCATGCATCTTATGATTTGCAAATGGTGTAAGATGTACAATAAAAAACTGGCATTACTGGATACCCTATTTAAAAAGACCCTTTCTGAAAAGGAATCTGAAATTAAAGAATCTGATATACAGGATTTTAAAAATAGAATGATTGAAAAATTAGATTTTTAAAAAAATCTTGTCAGGATTTCGAAATAGCTCCGACTATACTTTTGAAAATAAAAAAGTATAATTTAAAAAATGTAAAAACATGGTCGGAACAACACAATCTAATGAAAACACAAACAGATCCTCATTAGGATATTATGTCTCGCTTTTTGGAGCAGCTCTTATTTTGCTCTGGATCGGTATTTTCAAATTTACCCCCACTGAAGCCGTTTCTATAAAACCATTAGTAGAAAACCATTTTCTAACTTTTTTCGTATATAAGATTATGAGCGTTCAGGCAGTGTCAAATCTTATCGGAACGATAGAAATTATCATTGCTTTATTACTGATATTTAGTGTGAAATTTGCTGTATTGAAAAAGTATGCCGGAATAGGAATGATAGTGACATTTTTGGTAACGTTAAGTTATCTCTTTACAAGCCCGGGAATGTGGAAAATAGTGGATGGTGTACCTGTAACCGACTTCTTTATTTTAAAAGATCTCATGCTTTTAGGATTTGGGCTCATGGTCATTCAAAAATAATAAAAATGAATAAAAATAAAAAAATGAAAAATATATTAATTGTACTCGGAATTATTCTGGGTATTGCAGTCTTTGCTGCAGGTTCCGGACTGTTTAAAAATAAGAAATCCGGAAAAGAAGAAATAAAAAAAGAAAATCAGGAAACTATGGATAATAAAAATGTCAGAGAAATTTATTTTGCAGGTGGATGTTTCTGGGGAACAGAACATTTCTTTCAGCAGATTCGTGGAGTAGTGGGAACAGAAGTTGGATATGCCAACGGAAATACACAGAATCCTACCTATGAAGAAGTGGTAAGCCATACCACAGGTTTTGCAGAAACAGTAAAAGTAAAATATGATCCTGAACAGGTTGACCTGAAACTGTTGATTGACCTTTATTTTAAAACCATTGATCCTACCAGTAAGGACCAGCAGGGAAACGACCGAGGAAATCAGTACCGTACAGGAATTTATTTTAAAGATAAAAATGATGAAGCTGTCGTAAAAGGAGAAGTTGAGAAATTAGCGAAAAACTACACTAAACCAGTAGTGGTAGAAACTGTTGCTTTGAAAAATTTCTACAGAGCAGAAGACTATCACCAAGATTATCTGGATAAAAATCCGGGAGGTTACTGTCATATTGAACCGGGACTTTTTGAAATGGCCAAAAAAGCAAACCCTCTTCCGAAAGCTGCACCGAAAGTACAGTATGAGAAACAGGACAAAAAAGTTTTGAAAGAAAAACTCACTGCCGAACAATATAATGTAACTCAGGAAAATGGTACGGAAAGACCTTTTCAAAATGAATACTGGAATGAAACCCGTGAAGGAATTTATGTAGACATCACTACTGGAGAACCTTTATTTATTTCAACAGATAAATTTGAGTCAGGATGTGGATGGCCTAGTTTCTCTAAACCCATTACGAAAAAATTAATCGACGAAAAACTGGACAAGTCGCAAGGTATGACTAGAGTAGAGGTAAGAAGTAAAACAGGAGATGCTCATTTGGGACATGTCTTTAATGACGGTCCTGAAGATAAAGGAGGATTGCGTTACTGTATCAACAGTGCGTCCCTGAAGTTTATTCCAAAAGCAGATATGCAGAAAAAAGGATACGGAGAATATATTCCACTATTAGATAAAAAGTAAAGTGAAAGAAAGGCTGCCATCAGGCGGCCTTTTATTTTAAACTTAATAACGTTTTAATTGACGGTTTTCTTTAATGCTGAATTAGAAATAAACTGTTTCTGATTTATGAAAATCAAAAAGAATAGTGAGTTAGATTATATATTTAAGATTAAAATATTAAATTTGATAGAACTAATAGGGAAATATGAAGTTAATTGAACTGGCAGAAGAGTTGAAAGTCTCTGCAGAAGCGATCAAACAGTTTATACAGGATTTTGACCTTGAGTTGGTAGACTGTATCAGTACGAATTTTGAAGTGAAAGAAGATTTTGAAAAATTCGCTCGTGAAAACCTGGATTTTTTAAAGCTCTATGAAAAAGATCTTGATAAAAATAAAACTCTGGAGCAGATTGCTGAGGTAATTAATCAGCCTAAAGAAAAAGTGGAAAAAGCAATTAAGGACAATAATCCTAATATTTTTGACAATGGCTTTTTCAAATCCTCTATTTCAAGTTATAGCATTGATAATAAACTAGGAGGAAATTATCAGTTTGTCTATGATTATTTTGGGCATAAGACAAGTCTGAAAAAAAGAGATTTTATAGGGTATAGAGATTTGTTTTTCTACACTTCGGCGGTTTTAGAGCCTTTTCTGAATCCTCAGCAGATCAAAGACTGGGGAATCAATAAACCGGCAGGGATTATTTTATATGGACCTCCCGGAAGTGGGAAGATTTTCTGGGCCAATAAAATTGCTGAAATCATAGGATACAGTTTTAAAGAAGTCAAAAAGCACTATTTAGGAACGTCTCTGATTGATGGGAATGAAATTAATTTCAGTGACTTTCTGATGTCTATGATGAAAGAAAATAAATTACTGCTTTTTCTCGATGATTTTGACGAAATTATGATGCAGAGAAAAGCAGAGACAGATATTGCTTCCTGTAATCTTGAAGCCCAGGAACTTATCCTTCATTATATCGGAAAATTTGAAAAAGAAGGAGTGTTGATGGTTGGATCTGCCAATTCTGTGTCAGAAATAGATGAGGAGATTCTAGCACCGGGAAGATTTGATGTGATGATACCTATATTCCCTCCCAATGCTTCAGAACGGTCAGAAATTATTTTATATGCGATGACCAGAGGCCTGGAAGAGGATTCTCTCCTGTACAAAATTCTCATTTACAATAAAGCGGATAAAGTTCCGTTCTGGCACGAGATTTCATCAAAAATGAAAGCTTTCAGCAATACCATGCTGATTGATTTTACTCAAAGTCTGAAAAAAAGAATTAAAAATCTATACCAGAGAACAAAGAATGAAAAGCTTAAAATTGATCAGGGGCTTTTGAATGCTGCTCTCAGAGATGCTGCAGGGAAACTTACCGAAGAATATCTTGATCAGGTAGCCCGATTTTTAGCTGATGCCATTATCAATAATTTTGATGAATTCCAGTTTAGAATCAAGGCACTTAAAGCAGAACTGGAAACTTATAAAGTCGTGGAAGAATCAAGACGGGCTATAGGTTTCTCTCATAATGATGAGGAGAAGAAGACTAAGTAGAGGATTCGGGGTTCGAGATGCGAGATGCGGATTTAAGAGTGTGTGATACTGGATACAAGGTTTAATAGGATGTGATCTGAAATCTGATGTCTGATATCTTGGTTCTTGACTCTTGACTCTTATCCCTTATCTCCACTCTCAACGTCTCATGTCTCAAATCTATACATTCTACATTATACATTACACATTGTACAAATGATCAGCATCTGGGAACTAGAAACCTTTTACAGTAAAAGAGATATTATCATTATAGGAGCAGGTTTTTCCGGGCTTTGGACTGCTATTTCCATTAAAGAAAAATATCCTGAAAAATCAGTGTTGATTATCGAGCGCCATGCAGTGCCACTTGGGGCTTCAACGCGCAATGCCGGATTTGCCTGTTTTGGAAGCCTGACAGAGGTAATTGCCGATGCTCAAAAGATGGGGTGGGAAAAGACCCTGGATTTGGTTGCCATGAGGTTTAATGGGCTTCAGAAGATCAGGGAATATTTTAAAAGTGACGAGATAGACTTTGAACTTAGTGGAGGATATGAAATTTTGAATAATGAAGAGCCTTTACAGCATCTTGATATCGTTAATGAAAAACTGAGATCTGTTACCGGACTTGAAAAAACCTATCATCTGAAACAGGATAAAATAGAAGACTTCGGTTTGGGAAAATCAAAGTTTCTGATTGAAAATATCTGTGAAGGAAGTTTACATTCCGGGAAACTGCTGCAGAAGCTTTTAGAAAAATGCCATGAACTTAAAGTGGGGTTTTTATTCGGTACAGCAGTGGAGAATATTGACGAAAACTCTGATGAGGTGCTGGTCTATCTTTCAGAAGATCTTTCTGTAAAAACAGATCAGCTGATATACTGTACCAATGCTTTCAGTTCAAAATTCCTGGAAAAAGAAGAGATTATCCCAGCCCGTGGACAGATTCTTCTTACAGAGCCTATAGAAAACCTGAAATTAAAAGGTACATTTCATTACGACGAAGGATTCTATTATTTCAGGAATTTAGGAAACAGGGTTTTGTTGGGAGGAGGTCGGAATCAGGATTTTAAAACAGAAGAAACTACAACCTTTGAAACCACCGAATTCTTGCAGAATCACCTGGAAAACTTTTTAAAAGAAGTGATCTTACCGAATCATGAATATAAAATAGCCCTCCGATGGTCAGGAATCATGGCCATGGGATCAGAAAAAACACCTATCATAAAACAGCTTTCAGAAAAACAGTTCTGTGCAGTAAGGCTTTCCGGAATGGGAGTGGCGCTCGCTCCAAAGATTGGGGAAATAGTGGCGGAGATGATTTAGTGCAGATATCAGATGTCAGATGTCAGATGTCAGATTTCAGATTTCAGAAGTTGACGTTGGGGTATTAGATTTTAAAGAATCAAGAGCCAAGAATTAAGAATAAAGAACAAAAATAAGAGGTAAAGAGGTATAATACCTCCCCTTACATCTTAATATCCGGCATTTCGTACCCCGTATCCCGTATCTCGTACCCCGAATCTCTCACCTCACAACACTTTCAACTTTGACCTCTCAACTCTAAAAGAAATCCGTATTTTTGCAAAAAGAATAAATCGTGATCAACAACGACCAGATAAAAGAAGTTCAATCCAGAATTGAAGACTTACACAGATACCTTCAGATAGAAAAAAAGAAAATAGAAATAGCCAACGATGATGAAAAAACGGCTGCCCCGGAGTTTTGGGATAATCCTAAAACAGCAGAAGCCTTTTTGAAGCAGCTTCGTTCCAAGAAAAAATGGGTAGAAGGCTATGATGAAATCCAGACTCAATTCGAAGATCTTCAGGTTTTAGCGGATTTTGCTAAAGAAGACCCGGATTCTGAAAAAGAGCTGGATGAAACATTTCCCCAGTTGGTAGAAAAAATCGAAGATCTTGAATTTAAGAACATGCTTTCCAATGAAGGGGATGAGCTTTCTGCTGTTCTTCAGATTACCGCAGGAGCCGGAGGTACAGAAAGCTGTGACTGGGCATCAATGCTGATGAGAATGTACACCATGTGGGCAGATAAGCAAGGATATAAAATCCGTGAGCTTAATTTTCAGGAAGGAGATGTAGCCGGTGTAAAAACCGTTACCCTGGAAATTGAAGGGGAATATGCATTTGGATATCTGAAAGGAGAGAATGGAGTACACCGTTTGGTGAGAATTTCACCTTTTGACAGTAATGCAAAACGCCACACAAGTTTTGTTTCCGTATATGTGTATCCTTTGGTAGATGATACTATTGAAATCAATATTAACCCTGCTGATATCAGCTTTGAAACCATGAGATCTTCAGGAGCAGGAGGTCAGAACGTAAACAAGGTAGAAACTGCCGTACGTCTACGTCACGCACCAACCGGAATTATTATTGAAAACTCAGAATCCCGTTCACAGCTTCAGAATAAAGAAAAAGCAATGCAGCTCCTTCGTTCAAGATTATATGAAATGGAATTGGAAGAGCGTATGAGAGCCAGAAATGAGATTGAAGCCAATAAGATGAAAATCGAATGGGGAAGCCAGATCAGAAATTATGTGATGCACCCTTACAAATTGGTAAAAGATGTACGCTCAGCTTATGAAACATCAGATGTGGATGCTGTAATGAACGGAAATATCACCCCTTTCTTAAAAGCTTTCTTAATGGCGGATGGAACGGCGGTTTCCGATGATGATATGGAGCTATAAATATCATGTTTTATTTTTAGTTAAAATCTTATAATTTATTTTTGTTTCAGGTATTTTAGACCTATTTTTGTTGTTCATCGAGATATATGGAAGATTTTAATAGCTGGAAGGATTTATTAAACCCGGAGTTTTACATTAAAATGGGAGGGTTTTGGCTTATTTTGTTTATTGTTTTTGCTGAAACAGGTCTTTTTGTAGGATTTTTTCTTCCTGGAGACTCTTTATTGTTCGTTTCGGGGATTTATGCCGTTGAAATTATCAAAGAGACATTTGGCTCCACGGCGAGTGATTTCTTGGATACTACTATTTTGGCAACCGGAGTTGCATTAGCTGCAATTATAGGAAATGAAGTAGGATATTATTTTGGAAGAAAAGCTGGCCCTGCCTTGTATAAAAGACCGGATACAATGCTTTTTAAGAAGAAATATCTGTATCAGGCTCATGACTTCTTTGAGAAGCATGGAGCATTAGCCATTATTATGGCCAGGTTTTTACCTGTTGTGAGAACCTTTACACCCATTGTTGCAGGTATTGTAAAAATGGACAAAAAAGAATTCTTAAGAGATAATATTATTGGTGCTGTTTTATGGTCATTCATTTTGATCTTTGCAGGACATTATCTTGACAAATTATTCATGGAACAGTTTGGAATCAATTTGAAAGAAAAACTGGAGTACATTATCATTATTATTGTACTGGTAACCACACTTCCTGTGATTGTCAAGTTTGTTTTCGGGAAAAAAGAGGATCTTTCTTCCAAGTATGACAACAAAGATTTTGAATAGTAAACAAACGATATACTTAATACATAACCTGCTTTTTTAGCAGGTTATTTTTTTATCCATTCCAGAATATTCGGATAAATAATACTGTCTCTTTTTCTTTTGCTGAAAAACCGGGGTACATGACCTGTTTTTTTCATAAAAACCAATTTATGAGGAACATTCATGGTGGTAAGTGCAGAATCCATGGCGAGACCCTGATGCGGATTGACTAGAAAATCATTATTCCCCTGAAAAAGTAAAGTAGGAACCCTGGTGATATTGGCTATTGGGCTGGCTTCTTTAAAAGCTTCGGAAACATTTTTTCTGTCGAACTTAGCTCCCACCACTTTTTGAAAGGTAGGAGAAGTATATTTGGAATAAAAAGAATTAAGATATTCTGGACTGTAAAAATCTGTGGGACCGCTTAAGGAAATGATTTTCCTGATCTGATCAGGATGCTGATATCCGTATAGCAAAGCGAGATGCCCGCCGGCACTTTCTCCAAGTAAAACATAATTGTTGGGAAGCAGTTCTGCTTTTTCTGCTAAAGAATTAAATCTTTCAATAACAGATCCAATATCTTCGAGCTGCTGTTTATATGTGATTTTTTTTCGTTTAGAAACTAGCCGGTAGTTCATATTGATACTTGGAATTTTATTTTTAAAAAGCATCTTTTGAACCTGTATCATGTGTTCCTTTTTTCCTAACGTCCAGGCACCCCCATGAACAATAAGAACTACAGGAGAATCCTGGGCATAATCTTTGGGAAGAAAAATATCCATTTTCTGCCTTTTATGCTCACCATATTGTAAATTATAGATTTTCTGCTGGCCTCCCTGACCTACCCAAACCCTGAATCTGGTATTACATGAGTGGAATATAAAGCTTATACATCCTAAAACAAAGAAATGATATCTGAGGACTAGCTTTTTCATACATCAAATGTAAGAAAAATATGACGATTTGCAGACCGTTCTGAATAATTCCCTTTCAGCTTTTTTCAGCTAATTCTTTTAATTTTTGATTCATCATATTGAAGCCGGCGGCTGTATTGTCAAAATTAAAAAACGGAACAAGTAAACCCGAAAATTGTTCTGATTGGATCAACCGGGTGGTGCCGTTTTTATGATCAATCAGTTCAAAATGATGTTCACCGTCAAATACTCCCTTGAACAACAGTTTTCCTAACCATTTTAATTCTTTATTTTCTTTTTTGGATAAAACGACAGGTTTGAAAACCATTCCTTTTCCTCCCTTTGGTTCAATGGTAACCTGTATTTGATTGCCTTCTTCTACAGATCCCTGGATACTGGTAATAAAGGGATTCCAGGTTGGATAGTCCTGAAAATTGGTTAATATTTTCCATATTTTTTCAGGGCTGGCATGAATGGTAATTTCTGTTTCTATTTTCTTTGACATGATAAAATGATTTTTATGTAGGCAAAGTTCGGTGAGAATACTAAAAATCCACTTGACAAAAATCAAAGATTTCCTGTAGCAATTTTATTTCTTATCCTGCTGAAAGTCTCAGAGGTCATCCCAAGCATTGAGGCGATATACTGCAAAGGAATTTGATTGAATAATTGAGGGTTTTCATTGAAAAAACATAAGTATCTTTCTTCAGCCGTCATTGATAAATGACCGTAAACTCTTGTTTCAATAGTAGTGAAACAGTGAATAATGAAGGCTTTTTCCAAGATATGCCATTGAGGAACCCGGCTCTGTAGTTTTTCGTAGTCAGTTTTATCAATGGTGTATAATTCTGTATCCGTAAGAGCTTGAATAGTCCATCTTGCAGGAATATCAGACATAAAACTGGAAAGATCCGTTACAAAATATCCCTGAGTGGAAATCCATTGTGTGATCTCTTTTTTTTCAGTTTCACAAAAGATCCTTAAAAATCCCGACCTGATAAAACTTAATTTTGTGCTTTTCTTCCCTGCCTTCAGGAAAAAATCATTCTTTTTAAGAACTTCCGGTTTGAAAAAAGACACGATTGTTTTTAAATCATCAGCATCAATATTAGTAAAATATGAAGTAAGGCTATGTTCAAGATCAATATTTATGTTGCTCATGGTTGAGGGGATTCTAAGTTTTCAGCATATCGGTACAGAGAACTATTGTATCTGGGGAGATGTTGGGATAATGCTTTTAAGGCTAAAGATAATGCTTCTTTGTTTTCGCCTGCAGAATAGAGGGAAAGGGCTAAAAAAGAATCGATGGCATCATTCAATTCATCAGAATAATTTGCTTTTTCTTCTCTTAAAATATGGATGCTTTCCTCTATTTTTCCATTATTTCTTAATGTACTTGCCAACTGAATTCTTGCTCTTCTTCTTCGTAAACCTGATAATCCGAGATTTAATGCAGATCGGTATAATGGTTCAGCTTCCTTTTCATGTCCCGTGGAGTCAAAAGCACACGCCATTTCAAAATGGGGGATAGCCTGTGAACCTGAAAATAATACTGTATGATCTTTGATCTGTTGAATGAATTCTTCATTGCTTATTTTTCCAAATTTCAGCCAGATAGACTGTAATTGGGTTTCCCAGTTGGCTTGGTCATTCATTTTTATAACAATTTAAACAAAGATATAAAATGTTGAAAAAGATGCACGCCTTTATGATTTTGTTTATTCTTAAAATTATTGTCCTATTATGAATAAGGAAACGGAATTAAATAATTATTTTTGCAGGACTTAACAAATATTAAAAAAATATTAAAATATGGCTTCAGGCTTTTTTGCAATTTTAGATGATATTGCAGCATTGATGGATGATGTAGCAGTTACCAGTAAAATAGCTACACAGAAAACTGCAGGTATTTTAGGAGATGACCTGGCTGTAAATGCTGAAAAAGCTACAGGCTTTCTTTCTTCGAGGGAGCTTCCGGTTTTATGGGCTATTACCAAAGGTTCATTTATTAATAAACTGATTATTCTTCCCATTGCCTTTTTGCTCAACTGGCTGTATAAGCCTGCTATTGAGATGATTCTTATTCTGGGAGGTCTGTATCTGGCTTTTGAAGGGGTAGAAAAAATTATTGAATTCCTGTTTCACCGTTCTAAAAAAGGACATGAAGTAGTGGAAGAAAGCAAAGAGGAAGACAATTCTGAAGTATCTGAAAAAGCAAAAATAAATTCAGCTATCCGAACAGACTTTATTCTTTCTATTGAGATTGTCATTATTGCATTAGGTACTGTTATTCAGGAAAACCACCCGTTGATTACCCAAATCTTAACAGTAACTTTTGTGTCATTTATAGCCACTGTAGGAGTATATGGAATTGTTGCTCTTATTGTAAGAATGGATGACGCTGGGTTTAAGCTGATCAAAAAAAGCCATGATAAGGGATTCTTTTCCAAGCTTGGACACTTATTGGTAAAAGCGTTGCCTATTATTATTAAAGTTTTGGGAGTAGTAGGAACAATCGCTTTGATTCTGGTTTCAGGAGGGATTTTTGCTCATAATATCCATTATTTGCATGAATTATTACCAACATGGCCAGCTATGCTTAAAGAATTTACTTTTGGAATTGTAGGAGGATTGGGTGCTGTAGCCCTATTCACTATAGGTAAAGGAATATATTCTTTAGCTACTAAAAAATAAAACCAATTAAGATATTATAAAAATCCTGTACTGAAATAGTACAGGATTTTATTTTTTATATTGACTTGATCAGCTCCGTTAGGGTGTAGTGAAAAAAAGAGACCCTAAGGCCTCTCTATATTAATTGAATAAATCTTTCACTTTATCAAAAAAAGTTTTTTCCTTACCGGATGGTTCTGCAACCATTTCTCCGCTGGACATCTGCTTCTCAAAGAAATCTTTCTGTTCCTTGGTCAGCTTCTGTGGTGTCCAAACATTGATGTGAATAAACATATCACCTTTTCCATAGCTGTCGATGCTTGGAAGACCTTTTCCTGCCAGTCTTAAGATCTTTCCGGACTGTGTTCCCGGATCTACGGTAATCTTCACTTTGCCTCCTACAGTAGGAATCTCTCTCTTGGTTCCCAGTGCAGCTTCTGCAAATGATACATACAGTTCCTGGTGAAGGTTGTCACCTTCTCTCTTGATCGTTGCATCTACTTCTTCCTCTACAATAACCAGTAAGTCTCCCGGAATTCCTCCAAATGGAGCATCATTTCCTTTCCCTCTTACATTAAGCTGGATACCATCTCTGGCACCGGCCGGAATATTAATAGTGATTTCTTCTTCATCTTTGATAAGCCCCTGTGCATTAGCGCCTGCAGGAATTTTATCTGCAACTTTCCCGATTCCCTGGCAGGTACCACAGGTAGCCTGTGTCTGCATCTGACCGAACATCGTGTTCATTATTTTAACCTGAACACCGGAACCGTTACAGGTAGGACATGTTTTTGAAGTAGCACCTTCTGCTACTTTCATTTTTTTAACTTTAATGGTTTTTTGGGTACCGTTCACCATTTCTTCAAGGTTCAGCTTGATTCTGATTCTTAAATTAGAACCTTTCACCTGCTGGCGTCCTCCGCCACCACCGCCGAAACCTCCGAAACCACCTCCGAAAATATCTCCAAACTGGCTGAAAATATCCTCCATATTCATTCCGCCTCCGAAGCCTCCGCCTCCGAAACCACCATTTCCACCTACTCCGGCATGACCGAACTGGTCATATCTGGCACGTTTCTGGTCGTCGCTTAACACCTCATAGGCTTCAGCAGCTTCTTTAAATTTTTCCTCAGCCTCTTTATCTCCTGGATTTTTATCCGGGTGAAATTTGATGGCCATTTTTCGGTATGCTTTCTTTATTTCGTCGGCTGATGAAGATTTGCTGATCTCCAGAACCTCGTAGTAATCTCTTTTTGACATGACTTTCTATATCTATAATTGATGATTGATAAATGATAAAAGATATTTAAAATTTAGTAATAAAAGTATAGCTACCTATCAATTACCACTCATCATTTACCGTTTATACTATTAGTTTCCTGTTACTACTTTTGCAAAACGAATTACTTTATCACTTAAAGTATATCCTGTTTCAATAACGTCTACAATTTTCCCTTTTAAATCTTCTGATGGAGCAGGGATTTGAGTAATAGCTTCATGGAAGTCTACATTGAAGCTGTCTCCGGCTTTTACCTCGATTGCTTTTAACCCTTTTTCCACAAGTCTGTTTTTGAATTTCTGATAGATAAGTTCAACGCCTTGTAAATCAGATGGGTTTCCGTTTTTAGCAATTTCTTTTAATGCTCTTTCAAAATCATCTAATACTCCTAGCATAGATACCATCATATCCTGATTGGCATATTGGAAGAATTCCATCTTCTCTTTAGATGTTCTTTTTTTATAGTTTTCAAACTCAGCATACAATCTGATGTAACGGTCCTTCTCTTCTGCCAAAAGTTCCTCAGCAGAAGGAGTAGCTGTCACATTGTCCTCAGATACGGCTTCGTTCTGAATATTGTTTTCTCCTTGATTATTGATGCTTTCTTCGTTAATATCCTGGTTTTCCATAATTCAATATTTATTTACAGATTGTTTGACAAAGATTCTGCCAAATCAAAAAATCAGGACATTAAGGCAGAAAAAGAAAAGCATTGTTGCTGATGAAAAAAGAGGGACGTTGTGAAGCAAAATAGGCTGTTGACAATCCTTAATGTGATGGTTCAACAGCCTATTTGAAATTATTGTGTTCGTTCATTATTCACGTTTCTATTCTCCAGCAAACGTCTGATACAGTAAATAAAGGTTTAGAATAATGATAATGATAGAGATGATCCACACACATACTTTAAGAAAAGGTTTGTTGACAAATTCACCCATCTTAGCTTTATCATTGGTAAACATTACCAAAGGGACTACTGCAAAACTAAGCTGCATAGAAAGGATAACCTGGCTTAGTACCAACAAATCTGTTGTTCCCTGTTCCCCGTAAAGAATAGCGACAATTAAGGCCGGGATAACAGCAATAAGTCTTGTGATAAGCCTTCTTAGCCATGGTTTTAATCTGATATTTAAAAAACCTTCCATTACAATCTGGCCCGCCAGGGTTCCGGTAAGGGTTGAATTCTGTCCTGAAGCAAGCAGGGCAATAGCAAAGGCGATACTTGCCATGGAAGCTCCTAAAATAGGGGTCAGCATTTTATAGGCATCATGGATATCAGCAATATGTTCGTTCCCTGTAGTATGGAATGTTGCAGCTGCAAGAATAAGGATAGCAGCATTGATGAAAAAAGCAAGCATAAGGGATACTGTACTGTCTAAAGTGGCAAATTTTATCGCTTCTTTTTTCCCTTCTCTATCCCGGGTGTAATCCCTGGTCTGCACAATACTGCTGTGGAGGTATAAATTGTGAGGCATAACGGTAGCTCCCAAAATTCCGATAGCAATATAGAGCATTGCCGGATTTTGGATAATTTCTTTCTGCGGTACCAGGCCGCCAAGGATCTCATTAAAAGCAGGTTTGGATATAACGATTTCATAAACAAAACAGGACAGGATGATAAATATAAGCCCGCCTACAATGCTTTCTATCCAGCGGAATCCTTTTGCCTGAAGCAAAAGAATAATCAAAACATCAACCGTCGTAATAACAATCCCCCAGGTCAAAGGAATATGAAATAAAAGATTTAAGGCAATAGCAGAACCTATCACCTCGGCGAGGTCACAGGCCGCAATGGCTATTTCACAAAAGATCCAGAGTATAAAGTTGGTCGTAGGATTGAAATGGTCTCTGCAGGCCTGTGCAAGATCCCTTTCTGCTACAACTCCCAGTTTTACGGATAAATGCTGTAACACCATGGCAAAAATATTGGAAATAAGGATGACGGAAAGTAAGGTGTATCCAAATTGAGCACCTCCGGCAATATCTGTAGCCCAGTTTCCGGGATCCATATATCCCACAGCAATCATAAGACCCGGGCCTGCAAAAGCCAGATATTTTCTCCAGAACGATGCATTTTTAGGAATCTTAATAGAGGAATAAACCTCTGGTAATGAGTGTAGGGTTTTATCTTTACGCCAGGCGTTTTTTAAGTTGAAATTCATAAATGTTAGAAATGACTAACAAATTTAATTAAATAAATATAAATGAGGAAATCAAAGGACAAAAAAATCCCGGAAATTGCTTTCCGGGATTAAATTTGTATTGAGTCTAAAGATTATTTTGCAAATCTTACAGACATTTTTCTGTCAGCAGCTCTCTCAGCATCAGAAGCTTTAGCATCTACTGTAGCAAATTTACTTCCGTAACCTTCTGCTCCAAGTACTTGTGCTCCAACTCCTGCTTTAGCCAAAGCAGCTTTGATATAGTCAGCTCTTGCCTGAGATAGTTTTACATTAGAAGCTTCGTTTCCTGTTTTATCAGTATATCCCCCGATTTTAACTTTAGCATCCGGGAAAGCTTTTAAAATAGCAACAAGGTTATCTAATTGTCCTTGTGAACCTGCTTCTAAGTTTGTAGAACTTCCCATTTTAAAATTAACATGGTCAAAGTCATACCACTTATCTTTCAATGCAGCATCATCCGCTGCATTTTTATAACCGCCAGATTTCAGGAATGAAATCATCTGATCTTCAAGACCTCCTTTGTAACCTTTTAGCATTACTCCGTTCAGGTCAATGTTTTCATCTGTTTTAACAGTAGCCGGAGCAGGGGTTGCAGTTCCAGTCGTAGCTGCTGTATCCACAGTAGTACCAGTTGCTGTTGAATCAGACGCAGCTGTAGTGGTCGTTGTCGTCTGTTTTTTCTCGCACTGTTTCCATAAGAAATATCCGGCTGCAATTAATAATAAAAGCGGAAGCAACCATTTCCAGATTGAGCCACCGCCTTCATTGTTATTGTTATTATTGTTAAATTGCTCTCTTACCTCTCTTGCTCCTTCAGAAACACTTTCTCTGGCTGTAGCAACACCTTCGGCGATGTTGTCCTTAGCAGTAGAAGTTACTGATGAAACGGTTTCTTTAGCCTGGCCAAACCAATTTTCAGCACCTAAACCAAAAGAAGCTAAAGAAAGACCTGCTGGCAGTAAAGAAGAGATAATGCCTTTCTGATCATTCAATAAACCGGAAATCCCTGAAGCTCCAAGGTTATTATCTGTTGCATATTTCCCAACAGTACCTACAGTAGCTCCTGTTACCAGATTTAATAGGGAACCTGCAGTATTATTGCTGACTCCTGAAAAACTGGCAATGGAATTTACAAGTCCACCCACCTTATCTCCAAAAAGAGAAGATAATAAGCTGGTAATAATAGGATTACTGGATGATCCACCCAATAAATTTCCTAATATGCCGCTTGAAGAGGCCTTCGTTATTGCATCCAATACACCAGGATTGTCTGCATTATTGGCTAATCCGCCTACTACGGCAGGCAATAAACCACCAATTGCTTTAGAAATACCGGATTCACTTTCTCCAAACTGCGATGCAGCCTGCGAAACCAAAGCGGGACCTAATTGTCCTTTAATTAAATCAATGACATTTAAAGACATAATAATAAATTTTTTTGGATTAATGTTGTGATAAATTTAAACAAAAATCCGTCCAAAAGTCACTTTTTTTTGAATATTTCTTTAGAAATTAATGATTTTTTTTGAAATTATTAAAATTTTTAATAAGCTTTTGCGAATAATACACGTCTCTTAGAAGGTTTTCCTGAGATCATAGAAACCCCTTCTTCCACATCATCATCCAAAGGAATACATCTGATGGTAGCTTTAGTTTCGTCCTTGATCTGCTCTTCTTCTTCTGCAGTACCGTCCCAATGTGCATAAATGAAACCTCCTTTTTCTTCTAAAACTTTTTTAAACTCTTCATAAGTATCTACTTGAGTGATATTTTCTTTTCTGAAGTTTAAAGCTTTCGTATAAAGATCTTCCTGTATAGTCTTTAATAATTCTTCGATATAAGAATCTAACCCTTCAATAGAGTGTGACTGCTTAGTAAGATTGTCTCTTCTTGCGATTTCTACAGACTTGTTTTCAAGATCTTTTGGTCCTATTGCTATTCTTACAGGGACACCTTTCAATTCGTATTCTGCAAATTTCCAGCCCGGTTTATTCTGAGTGTCATTGTCAAATTTCACAGAAATACCTTTGGCTTTTAGTTTAGCCTGGATATCTAAAGCCACTTCACTAATCTGGTTCAGCTGTTCGTCTCCTTTGAAAATAGGCACAATAACCACCTGGATAGGGGCCAGAGTTGGAGGCAATACCAATCCGAAATCATCAGAGTGAGTCATGATCAACGCTCCCATTAAACGGGTTGAAGTTCCCCATGAAGTAGCCCATGCATGTTCTATTTTTCCTTCTTTGTTGGTGAATTTTACATCAAATGCTTTTGCGAAATTCTGACCCAGGAAGTGAGAGGTTCCTGCCTGAAGAGCTTTCCCATCCTGCATTAATGCTTCAATACAATAGGTTTCATCTGCTCCTGCAAATCTTTCAGATGGTGTTTTTAAACCTCTTACAACCGGCATAGCCATGAATTTCTCTGCGAAGTCTGCATATACATCGTTCATTTTTTCAGCTTCTTCTACAGCTTCATCTTTGGTAGCATGAGCCGTATGTCCTTCCTGCCATAAAAACTCTGCAGTTCTAAGGAATAAACGGGTTCTCATTTCCCAACGTACAACATTCGCCCACTGGTTGATCAATATCGGTAAATCTCTGTAAGATTGAATCCAGTTTTTATAGGTATTCCAGATAATCGCTTCAGAAGTAGGACGTACAATAAGCTCTTCTTCAAGCTTAGCATCAGGATCTACAATCAGTTTGTGCGGATTATTTGGATCTGTTTTTAATCTGTAATGGGTAACTACGGCACATTCTTTTGCAAAACCTTCCGCATTCTTTTCCTCTGCCTCAAACAAGCTTTTGGGCACAAAAAGCGGGAAATATGCATTAACGTGACCTGTTTCTTTGAATCTTTTATCCATTTCATCACGCATTTTTTCCCAGATTGCATAGCCATATGGTTTGATCACCATACATCCACGCACTCCTGAATTTTCAGCTAAATCAGCTTTTACAACCAACTCATTATACCATTTGCTGTAATCTTCGCTTCTTGAGGTTAATTTTGCCATTATTTTTTAAAATTTTTTTAACTTTTGTACATTATTGTTATCTAAAAATAAAAATCTATTTTTGATAGATTTATTTACCAGTCTTTTGGTACATTTTTGGTACAGATTGCAAATATAATTTAATTTAAAAATTTTTACGTTATCATGAAAAGAAATATACATAAAAATTTGCTTGGCCTGCTTAAATCTAAAGGGATTTTAGCCGTTTCAGGCGGATTATTGCTTATGTCTTGTGGTGCTCAGATGGGAGGGTATAGCGAGACAGACGGGGTTTATTATGACCCTAACAAGGATACGCTGCCGGAAGGAGTGATCATTAATGGTAGCGGAAACAGAGTAGGCGAATATTATGACTACTATCAGGATTCTAACGTGATTCAGAATGCACAGGAGAATTCAAGAGACCAACAAAATAAATATAACGAATGGAGCGGTACGAATCCAAGCTGGAATACCAATGCAACAGATTCCGATTGGGGAATGTATGCAGGCTCTCAAACCAACTATTATGACAACTCATGGGGATATGGATCTCCTTGGGGCTGGTACGGTGGCTATAGCCCATATTGGGGCTGGAACCGTGGCTGGGGTTGGAATATGGGATTGTCCTGGGG
>NZ_QNUF01000010.1 GCF_003385455.1 Chryseobacterium rhizosphaerae
ATATTAAACACATAAATCTATAAAAAGTATTGTAATAAATTCGGAATTTATTTTTATAACACGTTGAAAACAAGCCATCACCATCATTAGCAATTCGTTTAAAATAAACAATTACCATTAATAATATTAAATTCTAAAAAAAAAAATTAAAAAATATCTATTTCAATATCTACATCAATATCTTTTAATTCAAACAGATTTAAGCCCTTATTCTCAAACTTCCCTTTTACAGTAAAAGCCTTATTATAAAACTCATTATGTTTATTTCCATTTTTAACGAACGTTATATGTGAAGATAGAAAACCATCATCAACTACAAACATTCCAGTATTAAGATCAATATTTATATTTTTTGAATCAATATCTACCTTCCAATGATTACAAATATAACCTTCCGGCTGAGTATTGTTCAATACGGCATTCCATGTATTAAAATCATGGCATAATAGCTCTGTAAGCTGATTTTTAAAAGTATCAATTTCCATAATTAATATTTTGAGTTTGTTATAAAAAATAAAAAACACCCACAAAATGTGAGTGTTTTCTTCATTAAAATTTAATGAACTTCATGGTATATATTATATTTTTTATCTCTAGTAACATCTTATGGTAATCAATGATGTTCAGAATATGCTATTAATTTTGGATCAGTAAACAGCACCTTCAAATAATTGGATTCTACAGAACTGCTAATTTTTCCGTTATTTTTTATCATAGTGAATCCTAATGAAGCTCCTTTCTTCAAATACATCTGAAAAAAAAATACTCCGGTAGGCAGCATGTCCTGAGGATTAAGTTCGAAGACTTCTTTACTATTAATATTTACAGCATATTTATCCCGTGTTTTATTATCTTTTATGACAGATGAAAGAATGATTCTATAGGTACCTTCTTTCCCCATAATTATTTCATTATCCTTAAGGAAAATTCCTTCCGTATTGGTACTCTCTATACTCAGCTCTGAAAAAATGTTTTTTTTCCTTATGCCTTCACCTTCATATCCGATTCCGCTAAAGGAATAAATAGATTTTTTGTCAATAATTTCACATTTAGCTGTGTTCTGTGCATATGCGAAGTTCATAAAACTGATTAGAAAGGATAAGGACATAAATTTTAAATATATTATTTTTTCTAAATGATCTGCATTTATCCACTGATATTGAAAGGACGCAGTTGTAGGTAATGCTAGCTATTTTTTGTCATTCTTTATATTTTATATGGTTAATACTTAAACTTTATTAAAAATTCTATGAATAAAATATTGGTATTGGCAGATATAAAATAAAGGCAGGCCCTAATATGGCTAGGGCCTGGACTTATTTAATCAAATAAGGAATGATGATGCAAAAAATAAAAATCATTGGCTTTTCATCATTAAAAGACTGGCCCTTGTAGCAAGGGCCCAACAACAAAGAATGGAAACAGATCTTGTGATTGAGGGAACCAAAAATTCTGATTATAGCATTCTTTTTCATCAGTTGTATTTTTTTAAGTGTAAATAAAAATCACTTGTATTAATAGATTTAACGGGAACAATGTTTTCTCTCTATTTTTCTGCAAGATTATGGTTTTATTTGTTGAAATGAAAAGAATTCATGTGAGATTTTCCGAATAAATAACACAATAAACAACTAACAATCAAAATATTACAATATATAACCTTTAATTAATAATGTGAAAATTTTGAAGCATTATTAAAGAAATTGAAAGAAAAAATTAATTAATAAACATAAAAAAACTCCTCATAAGGAGTAAGGAACTTATAATAATTTTCATCAGAAACAGCTATTGCAAATACATTACATCTTCTTGTTTTAGCTGGCTGATAAAATAAGAAGGAGTCATTCCCGTTTCTTTCTTAAAAATAACTGCAAATACTTCTCTGGATGTGAAACCACATTCTTCTGCCAAATAACTGATTTTATACTCTCTGTATACAGTATTTTTATAGAGCTTATTGGTGATATAGCCAATTCTTAATCCATTAATATAATTGTTATAACTTTTTCCTTTATGCTGCTTAATAATTTCAGACAAATATCTGGGGTTTGTATTCAGTTCACTGGCAAGAAATGTAAGTGTAAAGTCTTTTTTTATAAACTTTTGTGAATTTTCAATTTTTCTCAGCTTTGACAAGATATTATCTACAGTATCATTTTTAATAATAAGGCTTGGTATTTTTTCATTGGAATAAATGATCCTTTCATTATTTTCTATGGCCAAAGTTTCAGCGGTTATATCCTTTTCTTCAACGGATACAGATTCTACTTTTTTTAGGTCTTCGATGATCTGCTCATACTTTTTATGTAAGATTTTGTTTCTTCTTTTCCAATAAGCCCACCCTCCTAACATTGAAAGGATAAGTAAAATAGCCCCTGCCACCATCATTCTATTCATTAAATCACGGTTATCATTCTCCTGTTCAGATAAAATATGTTCTATAGGCGTATTGATCATTTGCCTTTCTGCATTTACAATACTATCATTCAATTCGGTAAATTTTTCCATATATTCGGAAGATTCTTCTTTATTCCCTTTCTCTACATGGGACTTAAACAGAACTTCATAAATATCTCTCCGAATATATGGAAAACTGGATTTTTTCTCCATAAAAGCAGCTTCTTTAGCATATTGGATAGCTTTATCATAGTTTTTCTGATCAAAATAAAGCCATGCAAATTCATTTAAAATCAGTATCTCAGTTTGTACATCTATTGAATAGTTCTTATTTCTGCAAATTTCTAAAGCTTTGGTAAGATACTCTTCAGCTTTTTTAGGGTTTGCCTTCGCCACATTCATCATTCCTAAATTCATATAAACACGGGAAATCATGTAATACTTCTTACTTACAAAATTCTTATCAGCACTTATCTTTAAAACTTCATCCAATGTTTTTTTTTCATAAGACATTACAGAATCTATAGGAGCATTGATATGGGCCATATAACTCCCTATCCCTGTATAGATAAGAGATCTATAATAAAATCTGGAATCAGCTGATGTAATTTTTTCAGATATTTCTAAAGCTTTGGTAAATTCTTTTAAACTTTCATCATTGAAGCCCAGTTCAGTATAGGCAGAAGCTCTAAGTCTAAAGGTATTTGACAAGTCATCCATTTTTTCCAAATTGCTTGACAAAAGTTCTGCTTCCTTACTAATCTCAATTACCTTTTTGAAATTGCCAGTATCAAAATACTTTGCCATCTGGATCATAAGATTGTCAAGCATGCCTTTCTTATAATCTATTTTTTTAGCTGAATTATAGCTTTCTATTGAAAGTTGAATAGCTTTTTTAGGGTTAGTAGTACTTATTTTTCTTAGTTCAACAATTTCTTTGTCCACATCTTTTTCAGATGATGGCATTGAATAGATACAGCTAAAAAAAAAACACAATATGAGGGAGATAATTTTTTTCATAGTTTGTGCCGGTAATATGCAAAATAAACACTAATTCTAAGATATTTGTTTATTTTTTCCTTTATATTTTCCGAATTTATTACATGACAAAACAAACACAACACACTAAATTACAGACAGATAAAATTAAAAAGCATCCATTTCAATTCATGCCTATTTTTGAATAAAAATGAACCGGACATTAAAGTTATATCTGATTTAAGTCGAGTGTAAATTAAGTATTAAAAGAATATAAGTGTTGATAATACGATCACTATCTTCTGATTATTTTGATACCGATCCTATCTTTAAATCAACACCTGCAAGATATTGCATTAATCTATGGTGAAGCAAAGTGTCAACTGTTAAAAGGCCAACAAACATTATGGCAAATCCCAGTGCTAAACCTTTATAATAACCTTCAGGGATCATCAGGTATGATATTAAAGAAATAACAATTAATATAACCCAGATTTTCTTCAGCATTAAAAAGACATTATGATCTTTTTTTAATTTTTGTGATTCTTTTTTAAGAGCATCTTCAGTGGATAATTTTGTATGCATTTCCACTTTTTGTTCCTGTTGATTTCTATTCATCAGTAAATAGCCTCCATATCCAATATTAACTGCAAATAGCAAAAAAAGCGGCAAGGTCATTCCCCTGAGAATTACATTAGTATTTTTTACGAACAGTAGCAAAACAGGAACAAGAAGAACTGCAGCAGTTACCATCCATTTTCCCTGTTCAATTTCACCTTTAGTCCAAGTATAATAATCTTGGAAAAAATCATTTCTCATGTTTATGTAAGTCTTTGAAATTATAATTATTAATCTTATTCACCTCATTTTTATTCGTTAGTATATTCTTCAGAATCTTCAACAAAATCAATACAGCTTCTTTTGTTCTTATATTTTCTTTCTCAATTGTCAAAATTAAAGCATTACTACTTCTTTATTGTTGGCATTTAGTTCAATCTTATATTTCTGAAAAGCTCATAAACCTAAATAATGCCTTCCAAATACATCAAGAACTCTTCTTATCTTCGGTTAATTAAAATATTGAATAATATAAGAGGAATATTGCAGTTCTTATTCTTCTATATATTTATTATATTTATACAGCCATTTGTAAAGGGTTGTTTTGGGGATCCGGTATTTACTGATGATTTCTTCCCTGGTCATTTCCCCTTTATTGATTCTTCTGATGATAAATTCAATAATTTCTTTTGTATAAATATTTTTACGAAACTGAGGTTCCTGAGACTTTACCTCTTTTTTGATTTCTATCTGGTTATATCTATTGGCAGACGGAGGAGCATATAAAACCAAATGCTGAGAGTACAATCTGAAAAAATCATATTGTAATAGCTGAGACCATTTGATTAAAATATCCGTATCTAAAGTATCGGAGTTATACATCTGCTCAATATCCTTAGCTTCGCAATTAAAAATGCTGCATAAGCTTTCAATTTCTATATGATTCTCCTTTACACTGTTCTCAAGCAGTTGTCCGATATTAATTTGTTTTAAGTCCATCATTAAATTCATTTGTGTTTTATTATCTGACCATCCATTGATTTATCCTTAATATTTTAGGATTAAAAATTCATATCCGGATTCTATTTCCAGTACAACAATATGGTTTTAGGTGAATACAGAAAAAAGAACCGTGTGATAAATTCTGAATACATTACGATAACCACTTAAGGGTTCTATCCAATTTATACAAACAAAACATACATTGTTTATCAATATAGTATAACTCAATCTTGTAAGAAGTCATCTTGTATGAGGTCATTATTTAAACTGTTGATAAAATATGAAGGAGTAACTCCGGTTTCTTTTTTGAAAGTAACCGCAAAAACCTCTCTTGAAGAAAATCCACTTTCATCAGCCAGATAACTTATTTTGTATTCTCTATAAATAGGATTTTCAATGAGTTTCGTTTTAATATAGCCAATTCTTAGTCCATTAATATAGTTACTATAGTTTTTCTTTTTATATTGTTTTATAATAGCCGAGAGATATCGCGTATTGGTATCCAGATCATTCGCCAAGGAACTAAGACTTATATCTTTTTTTATAAATTTCTGAGATTTTTCGAATTTAGTAAGCTTAAGCAATATTGATTTAGTGGTATAATCAGGAATGTTTATTGTTTTTTCATTGGGAGCTTCAGAGTGCTCATCTTGCTCTGCTATAGTATTTTCTGTATCTGCTGCATCCGATATTTTATACATTTTTTTCCATACAGCGAGGCTGATGACAATAATAATGGCAATAATAATCCAGATTAAGATACTACCTTGTTTTGTTCGCGTATTAGGTGTCTGCTTACCTATTAAAATATCTTTCTCATTAATATTCACAGCATTCTTCTCTATATTCACAAGGCTGTCATTCAACTTAATATAAAGATTGGTGTATTTTCGTGCAGGTACTTCCTTTTTTAATGCTGAATATGCCTTAAAACCAACTTCATATATATCTCTGCGAACATAGGGCATATCTACTTTTTTTTCTGCCTTTTCTGCCTGATCTGCGTAGTACGCTGCTTTATCATATTTTTCATGATCATAATACATCCATGCAAATTCATTGAGTATACTTACTCCAAGATCTTTATGAATATGATATTTTTTATCTTGGCAAATTTCCAGCGCTTTTGATAATTTACTGACAGCTTCTTCGGTATTTCCCAAAGCAGCATTCATCATTCCCAAATTCATATAAGCAACAGCCATAATATGGTACTTTTTTTCCAGGAATTCTTTATTATCATCAATAATCATTGCACTTTCCAAGCATTTATTCTGATAATACATTACCGAGTCAATAGAAGCATTCACATGAGAAAAATAGGTTACAAATTCTTTATACACAAGAGCTTTCATGTAATTTCTATCATTTTTAAGTTCGATGTTACCTGCCGCTTCAAGGGCTTTTTTAAGCTCCTGAAGGCTTTCATTATCAGCATTCAATTCAATATAGGCAGAGGCCTTATATCTATGAGAATTAACCAGTGATGTATCATTTTTGCTGGTCAGTTTTTCAATTTCGTTACATAATGCAATTGCTTTTTTAAAGTTCCCAATCTCACAATATTTATTAATGAGTACGCTATTAATTTTAAGTAATTCTTTTTTATACCCTTTATTTTTGGCAATATGATAGATATCTGCAGAGAGGGCAATTATTTTATGGGGGTCATTGGCATGAGAATTTTGAATCTTTTTAATTTCTTCTTCAATTTGTGATTCATTTAATGATTTTAAGCTTGTAAAAGACAGCATACAATACAAAAAAATCAAAACTTTTTTTTCTATCATTAGTAGTGTTTGTGTTAACAAATTAAATCATAACCCATTGATCTGTACAAAAGAACAATGTAAGTTATTCTGAATTCAACTCGTATTTTTAAAATTATAAAGTTTTAATATTCAATAAATTAATAGCAATACAAATCATATTAGATTGGCTATTTTTTTTCGAGTATTTTTCAAAAAAACAGGGATATATTCATAAATCATCTTGTGTTAAATTTTCTCCGGCAGAGGTAAAGGTGTAGGTTTGCATACCTGTTAATCACAGATCGGTTAAACACCAATTTAAAAACAACATAAAATGAACAAAAAATTATTGACTGCTTTTGCTGTCTCATTATGCCTGTCACTTCACGCTCAATCCAACAGTGTAGGTATCAGTACTTCTACTCCCACAGAAACTTTAGACATTAACGGAACTGAAAGAATAAGAGAACTTCCAGTAGATGGATCTTCAAATGTAATCTACACTAAACCGGACGGAACAAAATCCATTAATAAAGACCAGTCTTTCAAAGCTCTTAAAACTCTTGTAGCCGACGCTAATGGTGTAATAGGTTCCGTAAACTGGATGCCTGTACAACCTTCTGTCGTTATTAGCGGAGCCGATGGCCTTGATGCTGTAACAACCACCAGTACAATATCTGCCGTAAACGGTGAACTCACAACAACACCTGTTTTAGCAACAAAAACCTTTACTCTATCTAAAAAATCAATGGTTACATTTTCTTATAATATTTCTGCTTCTGATATTGTAAAAGCCAACGGGGACAATCTCTTTGACGGAACTTCAAAAAGAGTGGGTGCAAAACTGATCCTAAACTCCAAGGACATTATCAATTCCGGCATTCCTTTTACCAACAGCGGACAAAAATATGTCTTCGGTGTTTTTTACCTGAACGGAAACAGAAGTATTATATTAAGCGAAGGTACTTATACTGTTAACCTGGTAGGAAACGTATTTGCCTACACCGGAGATACTATAGGAATAAAGGCAACCTTTGGTGCTACTTCTACAGATCAATTTGATATTATTGCAGTCCCTGTTCAATAATTTATTCGCCTAATTGAAAATTATATATCTCTAAAAAAACAAAATATACATAACATTCATTATTAACTTTTTAAAAATCATTTACGATGAAAAAAACATTATTCGCAGGATTATTACTTGCAACATTAGGAACCGCAAATATCAGTGCAAAAACACAAAGTATTCAAGAACCAGAAACGGCACAGTGCTATAGACAAGTATGCACCGTAATTACAGTAAAAGAAGGAAATTGTAATGTTACTTATAAAGTGACAACAACTTATTTCCTTTGCTTTGTTGTTTGCGAAAAAAGAACTGAAATAAAAAGAGACTGTTCCGGAGGTGGAAATGGTAATTTTACAAAGTAATTTTTAAGTACCCCCTCAACAAAATCAATTTTGTATAAGAAAGGAGACCCAAAAAGTCTCCTTTTGATATAAAAAACTATTTCTTTAATAATGCTTTTTAAATACCTATCTCAACAATTATCTATGAGTTGAACATTTTTTTCCATTTGGTTATTGTATTTCTGCTCAATTTAAAATGATTGGCAAGCTGTACATTATTCATATTATTTTTTTTCTGATATTCCAATATTTCAAGAATAGCCAATCTATCATAAGATTTATGTTTTTGATTGTACATATTTCCTTTTGTACCAAAAATAATTTCATTAAGCCTTATTATATCTGTTGAAGACAGTATTTTTTTATTTAAGATAGATAAGCAGTAAGGTATCTTCTCAGTATATTTTGCATTTAAAATATCTGAGTAAATTCTTTTATAATCAGGTATTAATTGTTGTATCTTTTCACCCATTTGTATAATGTTGTTTTAGGTATTCCGTAATCATTTATAGCTTCACTGCAAGATTTTTCCCCCCTATTAATCTTTTCAAGGATAAAATCTACCATCTCCTTAGTATAAATATTCTTACGGAATTGGGGTAATTGACTTTTTATACTTTTATTTTGTTCCTTTTTAAGCGGACTAAAAAGTATTAAATGTTGAGAATAGAGTCTAAAGAAATCATACTCCAGTAATTTACTCCAACGCAGCAGCGTATTGGTATCCAAATTCTCTTGGTTATACATACTGATAACCTCTTCTTCGGAACATTTGAGAAAACTACAGATACGGGATATTTCTATCTCCTTTTGAGCTACAATCTCTTTAATTAATTCTCCGATATTTATGTTTTTTAAATTCAAATCAAGTGTATTTTAAGTATTTTTAAATATCAATGGGATTTTCTTTTTTTATTGACGGTGAAAATCATTACAACTGTTTACTATGTTATCCACACTTAAAACACTCAATTTTAAGCTTTACGAACCACAGACATGAAAATTTTCTTTTGTCCGGATACTTGCATACACCACCATTTAAATTCGTACCATCTGTAAGTATTATTATCAATCTGTACCTGAAGATTTGTAGTCTCAACCTCTGCTGCGTCTGTACGCCAAAATACTATATTATTAGCATCAATCTGAAGATAACTTCCTGTCTGCAGATTGTTATTTAGTGAAGTTTCATTTTCATTACCCACTGTAGCAAACGACTGATAACTAACAAGTAAAGCCCCATTTGATATATTATATATACGTGGGTCATAATAGTCTGAATTAACTCCTTGTAAATTCATTTCCAAGCCATCAATAGATGGTAAGGACTGCAAACCATTAGCAACTATATAATCTTTTAAATTAAATGTACTAAGCTGAGCAGTTGCAGCAGGTACAGAATAAATTCTTGTAATAGCATCTCCTATATTCAAACCTCCATCATTAGGTTTGGGTAATCCATCAACATATCCTAGCACCCCATTTGCATCTGCTACTACAGTTTTAGTTGCGATGAAAGACTGATCTTGATTATCTGATTTTGAACCATCAGGTTTTGTAAAAATAGCATTTGCCGTTTGATGTTTGGGAAGTATTCGTATTCTTTCATTACCATTAACATCCAATATTTCAGTTGGATTTCCAGTATTGATACCTACTTGGCTATAGGCGTTGACAAAAAAGAAAATTGCCAGGAAACTAAATTTTTTCATAATGTTTTTTTTCTAAATGATTATTATTATTTCTATGGCTAGGGATAGTTTTAACCCTCATAAATTACCATTCAATATTTCTATTCCTTAATATTAAACAGATCCGGGGAAGCAATATTCTTTCACCCCAGAAGAGGGCTGGGAAATATTATTCCCAGCTATATATTAAGACATTTGTGTTTTGTTTCAGAAAATACAACTGTATGATTTTCCAGACAGGTGCAATATTAAATAAAACGTACTTCTCAAAACTAAAAAGATAACTTTCACATCTACTTTCACCCCTACTCACTTCTACTCAAAACTTATAACAATCTAAATATCAATAAGTAATTAAAAAAAATTTATAATATATAAATTCAAGTCAGTTTCCGTAGGAAGGTTAATTTTCTTGCGAATTCTATGTTTTTTATTCTCTATGGCCCGAATCGTTGTATTTGTTGCAATGGCAATTTCCTTTGTGGTTAGATTCAGTTTTAATAAAGCACATATTTCCAGTTCTGATGAAATAAGATTTGGACATATTTTTAAAATTTTTTCAAAAAATTCGGGAAATTCAGATTTAAAATAGGTAATAAAAAGCGAGTTTTTACTCATTGCTAATTCATACAATTCATTGGAAGAGTTTATCTTATCCGTTTTCTTTATAAAGTCGTTAAGCTTCTCTTTTTCTATATAATATTTAATGATCATTTTTTCTTTTCTATGTATAATGTACATTCCAATAAAAGTACAGAAGGAAATTTCCATCGCCTTATAAACTCTTATATACCAAAGTTTTACAGGTGATAAATTTTGATGAAGAGATGAAAATATAGAATAGTCTGTGATGATATTGATTAAAAAAAATATTACATAAGTAGCCACCAGCATAAAAATGATATACTTATCCTTATCATAGTCAAAAAAAAATGCTACAGCTATGGTAAGAGAGATATATGACAGATAGTTCATAGCTCCGTTTCCACTTATGGTATCACAGTAAAAAATAACCAATCCCAGAAACCAGAAAAGAAGCATTAAAAGATTCCGGTTAAATCGTATGTTATCCGGCCAAAGCAATGTACACAGCATAAAAAGAGCCATTCCGAAAAATATTCCTCCATACACAGGCTGATCTAAAAAGAAAACATTCAGTACAACATTGCAACCAAGAATAAATACAAGCACAAGAGTATAAATATCAAAGTAAAGACTTTTTTCATACTCAATCTCATCTGCAGCCAATTGTCTTTTTTCTTTTATATAATTTAACATAACAATTTATATAAATCCAAAATAGGCAATTATTCATCGAAATGTTCATCATCTGCTCTATGTGCAATAAACTAAAATACGCACATACATAACATATTAAATAACAATGATTTACATTTTAAATTTAGTTGTAAGAATTTCCGAAAATAACAAACCCATTTCATTCAAAAGTCTAAATTTTACTTGAAAATAAAGGATTTTGAGCTTCTGTCTTAAAAATAAACCATAAATTTATCTCAGAAAAACAATTCACTTTTTTATACTATTTTAAATTGCTATTTTCATTAATTCATACATCTTTCAGCTTTCTTTCAGGAAGCTACAGTTATTTTTTATACAATTACCCCGTGTTATATCGTGTTATATTTAGATATATCATTACCATTTCTAAATGATTTTAGTTTTGATAATTATAATTATATTCTAACCATGACAAGTATCACCCCATCATTTAAGTAAATTATCTTCAAAGTACTGGACATCCCTGATACAAGTCCTAATACTTCATTAGCAATAATCGCCTTCGTTTTCACAAAAGTTCAGTCTTGGGATTCGGACTTGGTTCCATTAGCTTGTAATAAAGATAATGGTTGAATTACGTTTTGAAATATTTGAATAAAAATATGGATAGTAATCTACAGATTCAATTTATCAAGCAGTGAAGCCATAAGGTTATGAAGATATTTTTCCTGCTCTGTATCTATGAATGTGCCTGAAATGCTTGAATTTCTGAAGACTCCTTCATCCCAAAGAAACATAACTCTTCCGCCTGGCCCTGTCATCCATATTCCTGCTTGGGTTAACGAAGGTGCAGCAACACTACCTCCTTCTCTAGCCAGAAGTTCAGAACCTGGAGCCAATTGAGTATTGAGTACTCTCCCCATGGTTTGAGCTCCAATAATGGTTGCAGTATTCGAAATAGTTCCAAAAACACCCGTAGTTCCGGTACTTCCCGCTATGGGAAAGGCATTAATTCCTCCTGAAGACACAGTTCCTGTTCCTCCAAACCCTTGAAGAGCAGGAGTATTCCTGCCTGCATCAAGTAATACCATAACCACTCCACCCAGATTAGCAAAATCCTTGATCTTGGCTATGATCGTTGCATCCAAATCTTCACCATTTTTCACTCCAATACAGAAAACATCTACAAAGTTTTTCAGCTGTGCTCCTGTATAGATATTCAATTGCTCTGTTTCAAATTGTTGAAAATCGATCCCTTCAACTTTATTATAAATCCCATTGGGTCCATAATTGAGCCTACTCTGTAATTGCGAATTGAAAATAGGAAATCCTGTTCCTCCTATTGCATAAAGGTTTCCATCCCATAATCCTGCCCAATATCCTATCGTTACTCGTTTTTTAAGTCCACCTGGTATAGTGGTCGGACTCCAATCCACATACCCCAATACTCCATTTGCATCTGCAACAACCATTTTCGTAGCCGTAAAGGTTTGATTCTTGGATTCTGACTTAGTTCCATCAGGTTTTGTAAAAATTGCATTGATTGAATTATGCTTGGGAAGTTCCCTTACCCTTTCAATTCCATTGACATCAAGAATCTCTGTAGGGTTAGGAGTGTTAATCCCTACTTGAGGGAAAAATAAACTTGCCGAAAGGCTCGTCATTAAAATAAATACTTTTTTCATTTGTTTTGTTTTCGTTATAATTATGACCAGAGAAAGAGGAAACAATTCATAGGAATGAAGTCTGGCAATTTTTTGGCAACAATAAGAACTTGAACATGAATTCAGCAAGTATATGTATTCATATTTACAGCTATTTATGATTACTTAAACTCTGATAAATTCAGTCATAAACAAAAAATACATTTTACAAAATACAACTACTGATAATCAATTAATTAAATCTTATCACATTATTGTTAAATTAAGAAAAATTCACAACTAAAAATTGATAATTGGTTAAAAAAAAGTAAAATATAATATCTTTGTCTCACCCAAAAAATATGAAAATTTAAAACTTGATTTTCTTTTTTTATTCTCAAGTAGAGATTTATTTATAAAAAAAGGAACAATCTTTTTTTCAAAAACACATACACCCTTAAATATTTAAACCCTAAAAAACACATGAAAAAAGCTGTATTACTTTCCCTTCTTTTTCTGTTCTGCTTTTGCAAGCAGCAAAAACAAAATGTACAGGAAGAAGATATTGATGAAGCAATTATGGCTGCCAATAAGATGCTTGACAGAACTTCCTCCAATCTCAATGTAGATAATAGCATTTCTCTTTTCACAAAAGCAGAGAAAGAGTCAGAAACCATAAGTTACAAGAAAGGAATCATGGAAAGCAACAAGTATTTGATGACCATTTACTATAGCTTTGTACAAGACAACAAAAAGTCTTTGGATCATGGTTATAAGGCTGAAAAGATAGCCCTTGAACTTAATAATGAACAAGCACTTTCCCAAATCCATGAATTTAGAGGAGGTGCCTTTCTGGATATGGGACTAATTAAGGAAAGTCATGATGAACTTCAAAAAGCACTAGCTTTATCCAGAAAAAATCAAAATCATTTAAGGCTTTCAAGTATTTATCTTAAAATGCTGCTTTACACTGAAAAGACAAACGCTCCCCAAGATACTATACTCGCTTACCTCAATAAAAGTCTTCATGAAGCAGAACGAATTAAGGATAATGATCAAGAACTAAGAAGTCCTGATGAGAAATATTATCAAATTTCCTACATTCACACAAATATGGGAATGTTTTATACAGGTATTTATAAACCTCAACAACCAGAACTTGCAGAAAAGCATCTTTTGGATGCATTATTCATCTTTGAAAAAAGAAAATTAAGCAATCCTACCAGCCAAATAAGCGCATTAAATGCTTTAGGTAGATTTTATGAGGCTACAAACCAACCTCAGAAAGCAGTTCCTTATGCTGCTAAGGCTTTGAAACTTGAAAAAGGAAGCCAACAGTTAGAGGAAAGATTAACTGCATTCATGGTGCTTGCCAATTCTTATGACACCCTCAAGGAGAAAGATTCCACCATAAAATATACTCAATTATATTCTCATCTATCAGACAGCCTGGCAATCATCCAAAAAAAAGAAGTCAATACCACTCTTAACAAAATCAGCATCCAAAAAGAAAAAAGCTATCAGGCTAACACTCAAAGAATCATTGCAATCGCACTTACTTCAATATTGATTTTAATAGTATCAGGATGGTTATATATAAGGTCGAGAAACAAAACAGCCAGAGGAAATTATGAAAAATTGATAAAAAAGCTTAAGACAGACTATCATTCATCTGTAGAAACTATTGAGGAGGTAGAAAAAAAAATACCTACAACCCTTCAAATCTCAGAGGAAACCCAAAACTCCATTCTTGCCAAATTGGAAAGATTTGAAAATTCTAACAGATATCTGAAGAAAAACATCAGCCTGAGTTCCCTTTCCCATTCATTAAATACCAATCAAAGATATCTTACAGAAATCATCAAAACCCACAGGGGAAAGTCCTTCAGTAATTACATCAATGGATTAAGGATAGATTATATCACCCACAAACTCTATGAAGCTCCTCAATACAGAGAATATAAGATCAGTTATCTGGCTGAGGAATGTGGATTTGCCTCGCATCAGGCTTTCATAAGGGTATTTAAACAAGAAACCGGAGTCACTCCTTCCTATTTTATTGAGAAATTTAAAAGCCAGAAGCAGAAGCTTTAAGAAAGAACAAAATAATTTTTTTTGGTTCAAAAAACAATATCTGTAACTTCGTAATAAGATATTATTGGTTTGTGAAGATTTAGCCCTTATTTGCCCCTCGATGGTGGTAAATAATTGATAATGAAATACCTGAAATTTTTGTATTGGGAAATAATTAAGGAAAACAGAATAATAAAAAAAACCAACTTATTGATATTTAACCATTTACAAACCATATGTTTTTGTAACAGTTTATCATAAGTTGGTTTTTTTGTTCCTAGTTGTCTCCCAAACTGGCAGTACTTTAATTTTTAAAACCAGCGAGCAATTACTTCACTTAACCTATCTTATTGTTACTTAATATACCTTAAACAGGTTTGTTTTTCTCACAAGAAGATAAAAAAATACAGCATTAGCCTATTGTATTGTCGTATTATTGGGGAGTATAATACTTAATGGGTTTTATTTGAGGTTGTATCAAGAACAAACTTTAGGTTTGCAAAATCCGTATTGGCTTCAACTAAGGTGCAAATTCCACCGCTGTATGTGTAAGTAGTAGTGTTTCCGTTCGGCAGATTGATCCTGTATTTTTGGGAATTAATCTTCTGAATAGGAATCATTTTTTGGAATTTCTCCGAAAAAACAGATTTTATATTTCCGGGTTCATTAAAATACAGGCTTGCAGTAGAGCTGAAAATGGACTGTTTTAGAGAACCATTAGCTCCATCTTTGTCCGAAAGAGTATAAAAATTTCCGTTCCAGGTAGCCGTGTTGTTCACTTTTAGTTTCCCGTTCATTGTTCGGTAAAGTTTGGCCTGCTGTAGAATATTCTGCTTAAAAGTAACACCCATTTTGTCATAAATCTCAATACTGTAAAGGATTTTAACTTTAGCGCGGGATTCAAAAAGATATTCCGTGATATCGTCTTTCAAAGAACGTTCTACGCGGATATTACCAATGGTTCTATCGTCTTTTATAATAGAATAATTCAGATATTCTTTGGTAATTGATGTTGTAATGTTTGCTTGAAGATAATTGTTCAACATTATCGAAAAAAACAGGAATGCTTTTATTGTTTTCATTGTTTTTTATTTTTTAAATAATAATGACTTCTTTTATTAGGGTTTTCTATTGGTGTATACTGAAAGGCCGAAAGGTGCATTCATAATAAAAATATTTATGATGCAAAATTAGGACTGGGAAAGGCTTAGAATGTTCCGTAAGATAAATGCGAACTACAATTTAATCATTTGAAAACAAGATATTTAAATACAAGACTACGTTCTGATTTATAATTCTGAACCTTGTTTTTTAAAATTCCGGAGGTGTTAGATGATAGTTCTTTTTTGAAGCAGTAACTGATGATGAATAAAGTATAGTATTCTCATTTCATAGTTCCCTGTTCCCAATTTTAGAACAGTTTGAAATGCATCCAATTTACTGGCTGTACACTGAATATGGTAACCTTTACTTTTTTGAAAAAATGGAAAGTTGACATACCCAATATTATGCTGTTAACACCATTAAACAAAAAAATAAATATGTTACGAAATGCAATCGTCATCCCGGTATAGACATTGAAAAACCCTTTAAAAACATTCCTGTATTGACAAAAGTTTTTAAAGTAAAAGCAGTCAGTATTTTTGAAAAAATTAGCTAGTATCAGCAAGTAATCACTTACAAATTATCATATTTTGTATTGATTTTTCTTTTCCCAGGAACCATTTTCATCGAGAATTTGTAAATAGCTGTTAGGTGGTTCATCAGAATGGTAAAGTTGATACAGCTGATCGGTTAGCGCTGTAAGGAAGGCAAAGAAAACTGAAAAATCTTCCTTTGAGTTGTAAAGTCCACCCCACTCACCCAAAACCCAACGTAATATATGACCATTGTCAAGCATGATTGAAACTACAGGATTAGGAATATTTACTTCGGATTGTTTGTAATAATCGTACTTGTGTCCTCCCAATAATGATATTTCCCGGGCAGGAATTTTGATAGAGCTTATATCGGAAAATAAAACAGCACCGAAACAGGAACTGGTAAACCCTAGTTCACTTAAGGTAATGACTTCTACCGACTGTCTTTTGGATGCTACTTTAAACAGCTTATAAATAGCCATCAGCGTTAATGGCAAAGAGATCAGCAATAGCCAGGTCGGGAAATAGGATCCCGATGGTATCACTAAAATAGTACTCGTTAATGCAATAGTCACCAACGTCGTAAAAAACCAAATCAGAATAGTCAAGGTTTTACTGCTGTTATTAAAACGAAATTGATAGGTCTTCATAAGTGTCCAAAAGCGTTGGTTAGATAAGATAATTTCTAAAAGAAAACTACAGTCTCAAAATAATACTAAATCTACATGCATTCAGCTATATATTGGCACTTTATATACCGTTACCGGGTATTATGGATTATTAGTAGTAATGACAAACATAATCAGGGGTTCATTTCCTGTATTTTCAATGGAATGATATCCGATGGAACTGATAGCGGTAATATCTCCTTTTTGAAGTGTTTTTTGACGTACAGCTCCTTCCGTTCCGGTTCTCTCACGATACTCTCCTGTTCCGTGTACAACCACATATAATTCTTCTTCATTCTTTTCATTATGGGTATGGAATCCGGATTCGTCACCGTTATTCAATAAAACCATATAAGCAGCCAGACGGTTATTAGCCAATTCCTTATGATCAAACATTTGGATCATGTATACAATTCCTTTTCCGCCATACATATTTTCACGTTTATCTATACGGGTAATGGTACGCTCGCTTTTTTCAAATGCCATGACATACAGGTGGATGTGTTTTGAAACTTCCTGTATAACGTGATCAAATTCTGCTCCTTCAGACAATATAACTGTATCAGCCATGTGGGTTATCTATTAATTTATAATAATGAAGATCAATGTACCAAAAAATATATAAAAAGACAACAAAAACAGCTTTCATTAATTTGTTTTCTGCTAAGTCTGAATAAAACTAAGGTATATGATTTAGCAGATTAACAGCAGTCTGTATTCACCATCATTTTCAACAGGGGCTCTATGAACACAGGGTAAAACCTCTTGCGCAGGGTGATCTACTGCCAGACGCCAAAGATGACCTACTCCCAGATTGGTAGGTTCCGCTCCTGGTTTAGGCTGATAATGCAGATCAAAGAAATATTCTTCCAGGAAGTTTTCAAATGTGGTTTCCGGACCGTCATGGAGTTCTTTAAGTTTTTCACGGATTTCAGGAATAAGGGTTTTCTGTACAGTCTGGTCGTTAGGTAAGATCTCACTGGCAGCTCCATGATAAGTACACAAAAAAGTATCTGTTCCAATGGGTGAACGATCTACATGATAAGAATATACGTCTGTGGAGAAGAAATCCAGCTCGTCATCACGGTCATAGCATTGCAGTAAATTGAGAGAAGGCAATGCCCCGAAATCAGTTAATAATTGTAGATCACTTAAGATCGTTTCTCTTGCAATACTCCCCTTTTCAGAAAGTGTCAGGGCTAAAAGGTCTTCGGCAGATACTTCTGTCACATTCTCCTTGAGCTGAAGTTTAGAAACAATTTCTTTAAAATCCCCATTCAAATTTCTATTCCAGCAGATAGCATTCATAGTTCCGTGAAAATCAGTATTGATAAGTTCGGAAAAAGTAGAGACTACTCCAATTTGACTGTTGTCAGAAAATGTCTTGTCCATAGTTTAAAGTAAACAATTTAGCCGTTTAATTCTTTGCAAAAATAAACAATACATAAGAAGATCACACTAAGATCAGACTTGTTTTTATGACCACAACTGATTGACATATCCTCGCTGGTATAAAAACTAAAATTGGCTTTCTCCATGTTTGGGAAAGCCAATGTATTATTCTTTATGTAGAGCTGTATAGTCTAAAGCAACTAGTAAACACCTGTTGATTCCCCATATTTTTCTACACAAACTTCGTCTGCTACTCCATAGAGGATTTGTTCTGTTACATCATTGACGCTGTGTGGTATTTCTTCAGGATTATCCATAATCTGAAAATAAAGCTCCTTACCGTTACTCACCACCCAATTGGCTATATCTTCTACCCCATCCTCAGATTCTTCCATATAATCAATAAAAGGCTCATCCTGCAATTCAACCGATGCATCAACGAATTCTTCCTGAAATTTGATAATTTCTTCTTTAGAAAAACCAGTCAGAATTTCTTTAAGCTTATCCCTATTAAGATCTGCTCTTCCAATGATAGACCAAAACCATTCGGATGTTTCAATATTTTCCATTTTTTATATAATTTATTTAATGTACATGTTTCGGTTTTAAATTCCCTTTAGCGTCCCATTCATGCGTTGCCCTCAGCTTTTTATTTAATCTTGTAAACGGAGTTCCCGGGCCAGATCTTCCAAGTCTGTTAAGAGTGTTGTCCCAAGGTAATGAGTACCCCATTTTTTCCAACCCTTCTCTCATAGATTTTTCAATGCTTTCCACACTGCTTAATGCTGTTTTATCTACGGTAAATACATCTAAAGATAAATTTCTTCCGGTTTTATTTCCGGCTGTTGCATACTTTTCAAATCTTCCTTTAAAAGTACCCACCTCACTTTTACCTATTTTTAAAAACTCGCCTGTATCTGCATCCTTTAAAATATATACAATCCCTTTTTGATTACCATCAAAGCTCAGATTCCTCCAATTAGGAT
Source organism: Chryseobacterium rhizosphaerae (assembly GCF_003385455.1). Taxonomy (GTDB): domain Bacteria; phylum Bacteroidota; class Bacteroidia; order Flavobacteriales; family Weeksellaceae; genus Chryseobacterium; species Chryseobacterium rhizosphaerae. The sequence goes on from NZ_QNUF01000010.1 coordinate 19,432, forward strand.
CAGTAAGATCAATTGATTTTAGGTTTTCGGAAGGAATGATAGTATTCCACCCAAAAATATCAATAAACGAGTTTACATTTTTTACATAGGCATATAAATTAGGTTCACCAGACATCAGCCCGATCGGATCCTGGCTGATATAATTACCACTTTCATTATCATAATAACGAAAACGATTATAAGCCAGTCCGGTTTCCTCATCTATATATTGTCCCTGATATAAAAAAGGAACAAATGTATGATCTCCTTTCCTCAAAGAACCATAGATATCCAGTTCCCGTTCCCAGATTAAAATACCATCACGATTATACGCATGGGTTGGGGTTCCTAAATAATCACTGATTATACTAAACTGTTGCTCTCCTGTAATTTTACCACAAGGGGTAAAACTTCCTTCCTTATACAGCCAAGTTATTACATTTTCTGCAGATTCTACAGCCTCTTCTACATTATTTTCGGCATCAATCGTTAGCTCTGGCGGAAAACTACCTTCATATTGCCATTCATGCAGAGGAATATTCCCATCCCAGACCCAACGGGTCACTTTATTTTTATATTGTTTTGCAATACGCCGTCCTAAAGGATCGTAAAAAAAGACAACCTCACTGCCTTTAGGTAGGATTACCCTGGCCAACATTCCATTTCCTTTCCATTCGTATTGCCAGCCGATACCGCTTCCTGTAAGGCTGATTCCGTATTTATGTTCTATTGTGGAAGCAGATACTGCTGCACGCTGGCTGCTCTTTCTGAATTCCTTAAAGATCAGGTTTCCTTCGGCATCATAGTAATAATTATAGCGGATATCTTTTAAAAGCCTTCCTCCGGCTCCATACGTACGATCCGACTGCTCCGGAGTCTCAAACAGATTTCCTATAGCATCAGGTGCTTTATAAATGGTTTCGGTTTGCTGGCGGCTCTGGTAATTGCCGCTTACCAGATTATCCCATGAGTCATAATTAAAAGAGGTACTGGCTCCTGTAATTTCGTTAACCGTTTTCAGCAGGCGGTTGGCAGTACCCCAGAAATAACGGGTCCGGTTTTGTTCTACATTATGACTATTAATGCTGCTTCGTATCACACGGCCCTGCTGGTCTCTTTCCGTAAGCTGGCTGATTCCTCCCGTGAGCTCTCTTTGGATCTCCAGCCCTGTAGCATCATACTGCCACTGAGCTTTCCAGTTTCCACTTTCCATTTCCCTTACCTGCCCAAAATGGTCATACTGGCTGGTAATATCAGCCCCTAAAGAACTCTGGGTCTGTAAGGAATTATTCTCCTCATCAAACAAGGTACTCACCCAATGCTGGCCTTGCTGCTCTTTAAGAATACGGCCATCTTTAGCACGTTGTATTTTTATGGTGATATCCTGGTTGAGTGCTCCCGATAAGAATCCATCTTTATTATAATGATATCCTGTAAATGAAAGGTCACTATGCTGCTCCATGATAACATTCCCTGTGCCGTCATAATCATATTCGGTCCAGCGGTTATCGGGTCGTATCACTCTTTTCACCCTGCCTACTGCATCACGTTCATACTGCCGGTGCAACCCGTCAAATCCCCATTCATTGATTACATTTCCCACTCCATCCAATGCAAACCGGTATACTTCTCCTTTTTCATTGCTGATATTTTTCAGCTGTAACTCTGTATCATAAGCAAATTTTACGGTACGGTTATTTTGTGTGCGGCTTAGTAAAACTCCCAGGCTTCCATACCGAAAATGGACTTCATGTAAATCATCTTTCGCGTGGATGATGTTATAGGAAGTATCATATTCAAAATAATGCTCATTTCCATCCGGCTCTTTTATATACACCGTATTTCCTGCATCATCATATTTGTAATACGCCAGATTGCCACGCACGTCACGTTCACAAATTACATTTCCCACCTCATCATAATCCCATTTGTTATAGGTTTCGTTGGGATAGATCACCTGTACCATGCGGTGGAATTTATCATAGAAAAAATGCACAGAACGGTTGTTACTATCGGTGATTTTTCTAAGATACCTGTTTTCATACTGATAAAACAGTTTTTCACCGGAAGGAAGTTTCTTTTTTATAATCCTGTGAAGATCATCGTAGCTCCATTCTATTTCCGTCCCTCCGGGCGTTGTGACTTTAGTCAGGTTAAAAACATCATCATATTGAAACTGAGTTGTTTCATTATTCTCATTTTCAACAGTTTCCAACAATCCATTTTCAGTATAGAGGTATTTCTTCGTAAGACCTTCGGCATTTACGGTTAATTCAAGCTCCTGATACTGATTGTATTTTTGATGGGTAACCCCTCCGTTTTCATCTATTATTTTATAAATCAGCTTATCATCATCATAAAAATATTCTGTGGTAAAGCCTAAACTATTCCGCGTAATTGTCTGTCCCGGATTATATTCTGTAAAGTATTCCAATACCCCACCATCACCCCAGGTATGAATACATTTTGCATCATCCCCTTTGCCTTCATATTCCCAATAAAAGTTCTGTCCTGTCTGGTTGGTGAGCTGTATGAGTAAATGATGGTTATAATAAAAGTGTTTTTCCGCTCCTATGACATCTTTGTTGTAGATCATATTCCCCAATTCATCATATTTATATTGAATATAGGTGATCTCTCTATTTTCTGAAATGGTATATAAACGGGTAATGCGTTGATCAGCATCACTTTCGACTTTTATTATTTTACCTGTACTGTCTATAATCTGTTTTAAACATCCATTGGGATGATATTGAAATTCCATGATAAAACCGTCTGCTCTGGAAATTGAAGAAAGCATCCTGTAACCTTCCTTATTCAAAGCTCCATTAAACCTGTAACGAAGGTTATTGGAATCTGTCAGCAGATATCCTTTTTCATCGTTACTAAAGGTCAACTGTTCTTTTCTGCTAAAATATTTTTCACCATCACTAACCAGTGGAACAACCGTCTCACGGCCATCTGACAGGCGTAAGGAAGCAAAATTATTTCCCAGATCAAACAATCCCATATGATAGCTGTGATGCCAGTTAAAACCTAACGGCCCATTTACCTCGGCATCACTGTAGTAGGTTCGCTGCCATACAAAAGGGATAGGTCCCGGCAGCTCGATATCTGTATTTGTGGAGTATACTCTTCCTGTAGCAGCATCCACGGGTTCACCAAACAAACGGCATTTTACAGGCTGTAAAACTTTTGCCAGCTTAGGTTTGTTGGGTTTAATACCGTCAATAGCGTCCTGTAATTTGTTTCCTGCTTTTTTCCATAATTTCCCCATTCCTTTCAGTCCCAGGCTCATCGCCAGCTGAAAAAGGTCGATGGTAGGGGGACCTCCTGCCAAAACAGGCTTCCCTGCTGATGTCATGATCAGCAGCATGGAAGTAGGAGCCATTAATGCTACTTTCGGTTTAGGTTTTGTAATACGAAATGGCGCAGGGATTCCTATTAAATTACATGACAAAGCAAGATGGAATTGCGTACTGCATGGCCCGCCATCTGCTAAAACAGTACTGCTTCCCAGAAACATTTCTGAGCTTGCAATAGGTTTTACTATAGGAAACGGAATATGTAAGAAAATTCCCGGTAAATGCTGAATTCCTGTTCCCGCATTCGCCACCCACTGCCCATGAACCTGTACAGAAGGTTTCATACCGTTTACAATTGCTGTACATACCGAAGCTAAACTTGTTGGAGGTTCAGATCCGTCAGCAGGAGGAGCAGGAGGTTCCGGCAAAACGCTGGAAATAGCATTCATGATGGCACTCATAATATCGAAAACCATTCCGATGTGAGGAACCGGCAATAAAGGCATTGGCGGAAAAATGGTTTCATGGAAATCTATACCAATAGCCAGATCAAAATACTTCCCTACAGGCATCCCGGGCATAGCCGGTAAAATACTGGCCATATCTTTCTGCAAATGGTCCAGTTTATTTTTAGCCTCTCCAAAAAGTTCACCAAAACCTTTTCGCGGAGCCGGTGATGTTACTACTTTTCCAATAATATCTGACATAGGCTAGTTTTTAAGTTTTGATAATTGATCTTTCCAAACCGACTGTTCCATTTTTAACGAAGCAGAATCAACACCTGCCTGCGCTAATAAACTTTCCCAATCATCACCTAACCAGTCTGCCAACTGTAGTTCTATTTCATTGACTTCTTCTTTTGTCTTGATCTGCTTTCCTAAATAAAGCCCCATAAAAGCGGCATGCAGAAAAGTAGACTGCCTTCTGACACTGATATCTAAATACGCTCCGGCAGCCAAAGAAAAAAGAATGCTTTCAAAGGCCTTCTGAAGGTTATTTTTTTCATAATAAATATGTGCTATAAGCCGGTTAGTCTCCATAATATAGTAGACATCCTGGCGTTTGGATGCTTTTTCTGATAATTCCTGATAGACCAACAAGGCAGCATCCCTGTTTTTGTTACCATATAATAAAGCTGCTTTTAGAAGCATACAGGATTTCCAGACCGGATAACCTGTAGCATCATCATCTACCATTGCTTTTGATGATTCTTCCAGTGCTTTATCGGTATATTCTTCACTTTTTTTAGTATTCTGTACGGCAAAGAAGGCTTGTGACGCCACCAGCAAACCTGCTATTTTTGAAGATACAGAGCCTATTTCCTCGGTAATCGTTATCAGACGTTTCACTTCTACTTCAGTCCTGTTTTTTATTTTCTGAGTCGTAGAATCCATCACTACAATCACCTGCTTCCGGAATCTGGCATCAGCATCTACCGTATTATAATTATCACTTGCTTTATACATTTCATTTTTAATAGCCTCTGCCATTTTAAGCTTTGGATATATATAATGATAAAGAGCTTCATTATCTTTTTTCCCTTGCAGCTTTATACGTCTTTCCTCAGCCAGATCCATCGTTACCAGACGTAAGGAATCGGGAACCGTTTCAATAACCTGTTGAAACCAGTGGGCTATATTTTGTTTCGCATGGGCTACCAGAGGGAAATACAGACAGAAATAAAAATGCTCTCCTTGATCTGTGATACTTCTTTTAAAGCGCTCCAGCTCACTAAACAGGCTGACCGCACTGGGCAGCAGGCTGTCATCAGGAACAAAAGCTTCTTTAATGATATTATTCTCCCAAAGTGCCCGGTGCAGATCTTTATCTTTTTTAGGATGAGGAGTAAACCAGGTTACGAATTCATTCCATAACTGCTCTTCAAATAATTGTTGATCACCATGATATTCGGCTTCAAAACGGAAAAAGATGTCATTAGATTCTCCAACAGGAGACTGCTCGATCTGCATGAATTTATCAATCATCTCAACATCCGGATACTGTGCTACCCAAACAGCCAGTTTCCAGGATTCCTTTTTTTCAGCAACAGACCATAACTCTTTAAGTTTATAATATTCCTGTGCTATTGAGGATGTTTCCATATTATGAATTCAGTTTAACTAAACCTCCCGTAATTATTGTTTCCCCTTCTCCATTCATAGAGACCTTACTGCCACTGATACTTGTTTCTTTTCCGGTCACCTGAACTTCTTTACTGCCGGAAGCCGTTACAGTAACACCGCTTACAGCAGCCACATTGGCTTCCGAGCTCAGCTCTACACCAGCTTTACCACTTCCCATAGAAATAATGGTATCCCCTGTGATCTTAATATTTTTAGCGTGAATGGTAATGGTTTCATCTTCAATAACAATAGATGATTTTCCATTATTCAATGAGATTTTTTTACTGGCCACTCCGGAAATGGTATCCTTACCATCTACTGTAATTGTATTTCCGCCTGTCTTGTCTTTGATGGTGATTCCTCCTCCATCATCAAGGCTTATAATATGACCGCTTTTACTGCTAATGCTTTTCACGTTATTACCCTGACCGCCACCTCCTCCGGCTCCCCCATGAAACATTCCTCCCATGACGAATGGACGGTCAGGATGCTGGTGAACAAAATTGACCATGATTTGGTCATCTACCTCAGGGATAGCCATAAACCCTCTGTTTTTACTTACTTTATCGCTGCTTCCCCCATCAGGAGTCATAACACGAACAAATTCAGTAGTATCGGGACCGTTCTGCCAGTCAAACTGTACCTGAACACGCCCCTGGTTTAAAGGATCTGTATTGGAAATTACTTTTGCAAACTGCGGCTCTGCTTTAGGATAATGGAATTCCGGTCTTGGCATAAATCCGGTGTCAGCTGCAATGGCATCAAAAAAACCTGTATAATGTCCTCTTGCATCCACTTCATGTCTTACCTCCGTCATCATCAGTTTTGTAAAGTAAGAGGTTTCATTAGTATCCGGTTTTCGCATTTCAATATCTGCAGTACAGCCCGGATATAAAAACGGAACAGAAGTAGATCCTGAAGTGGTAAATACATCTACAGAATTACTTCCTGCCGCCCCTTTTTGGGAAGCATCTATATCCATGATCTTTGAAGCTTTTATAGGAGCTATACTCAGCGAGGGAGTGATAAACGTCTTTTCAGAAATTTCATAAGCCCGTTTAGCAATATCCGAAGTATGGTTAATTTTTGAATTTCCGGCAGTCAGTTTTTCATTTTTACTGCTGTTGTATCCATAGAAAGAAGGATTCACATGCTGGGCTTTCATCTTAATTTTCACATCTGCAACGTTGCTTCCATAAGTAAGTTTTATCGGTTTTTCCTGGGGTGGTAATTTTCCAAAATGCAGAACTTCACCATCATAAAAAAACTGCTCTCCATAAGCTTCAGCAATCCTTGCCAGGTAATTGTAATGCGTTTCATTATATTGAGAGCTATAAGAGACATTTCCATATTGAGCATCTACCCTGATATCAAATCTACTTGTTCCCAGGCCTTCTTTTATCACCTGATCGGCAACATTATTGAGACTTATTTCCTGCTTTCCTCCAAAGCTTTGGGTATGGGGAGCGGAATCTAATAAAATAGTAGGGCTATATCCTGTAAGAATAATATTTCCCAGACTTCCTTTATCCTGCTCAAAACCTACTTCGGTGATCACTCCTACAAAATTTCTTTCCGGACCATCATCAACATCTTTATACTTGAAAACAATGGTAATCCTTTTTCCAAGGAAGCTTTGAGCCTGTTCCAAATTATGGTTTTCCGTACTTCCCAATGTATCATGGGCTAAGGTCAAATCAAACTGATGATGTTTTACTGCACTTTGGTTAAGTTTGAAATGTTTAAAAAATTTGATTTCTTTACCTTCAATAAATATTTCCAGTTTCACCACCCTGTTGATCCCTGCAATGGCATTTTCAGGAATGTTCTGGGCATTGAATATTTTGGATGTAGGTTGTTTTACCCAAAGTTTTTCTTCAACAATTGACGGAGTATTGGGTAAAATAGTTTTGTTCAGGAGCTGATTCCCCGAATGGGTGAAGTTTTTTACCTCAGAAACCATTTTCTTGGGATCAGAAATATCTACGGATTCTTTTACTTTACTTAGAATATCTTTATGGGGTGAATCTATTCCCTTTTTGGGAAAGTTTTCTTCTGGTTTAAACATGATAATGAATTGTAATAGGTTACATGGGAATTTCTTCCATATCAAGAAAAGACCAATCGCCTCAAATGACAGTCAACAAGTTGCATTGGTCTTTTAGCAGCTTATCTTCAGACCGCTTTGAGATGTCTTTTTCAGAGTTTAATGAGAACTCAAACTCTTTTTCCTGCGATTAACAGCCACAGTTTTTCACAGTGGTTTTGAATTTTTTCATAAGTTTTTTTATTGATTTTGGTACTGCAATTTATCACCTTAAAGATTCACTTCAAAATGAAATAGGCAGTATTTTAAAAATTGTCGTAAAACTACGACATTCATTATTTTTTCATTATTTATGAATAATATAAACAATTATATCTATTTAACTAATAATCATATATTAACAATAATTGCAATATGATTACTAATCCACATCTACGAGCCGACAACAGATTATTGTCCCGAAAAAAGACTAAAAAATCAGATTATAATGTAACCCTGTTTCTATTGTTTATATTGCAGAAAACTTTTCAAAAAACCACCGTTGAATTGGCAGGCAGAAAATAGATAACCTGGTTCACCAAAGATATTCCATTCCAGGATGCCCTATATTAGTCTTATGGGTCACCAGGGCTTATTATAAATATTGAATTCCGGAAACAAAACTAAGGCGTATTTTTTCCCTGCTTACCGGAAAGGCTATACTTTCAGAAGAATTGCCAACGAAGATGAAATACTTTATCTTTGTTTTTCAAGACTTATCTAAACATTTATTCTCTATGAAAAAAAATAGCTTTTTATTTTCTGCAAAAGGAATTTTTACAGCAACACTTCTTTCTTTACATACAGTAGTTTACGCTCAAAAAACAGCAGATATCTCAACCATTTCGGAAAAAACACTAAGCAGTATCCTTGAAAAAAACAGACCCTATTACGCACAGGGAAAAGTTGCTGATTATATTCCTGAATTAGGAAAAATGGATGCCAAAGCAATTGCTTTTTCTGTGGTAGAGAAAAATGGGAAGATATTTAATGCAGGAGACACCCAAAAGAAATTCACCATGCAGAGCATTTCTAAAATCATAGCATTAATGGTTGCCGTAAATGAAAAGGGGGAAGCCAATGTTTTTGATAAGATGGGATATTTCGGATCCGACAGACCTTTCAACCATTTTTCCAATCTGGAAACAACAGGGAAACCTCTTAATCCAATGATGAATGCAGGAGCAATTCTTACTACTTCTTTAATTTCAGGTGACGGTGAGAAGCCTTTTCTTAAAATTTTGGATATGGTAAGGTATATTACTAAAAATCAAAACATTGATTACAGCAAATCCGTGTATGAATCCGAAAAATCTACAGGACACCGTAATCGCGGAATGTTCTATATCATGAAAAACAGCGGCCTGATTTCAGGGAATGAAGATCAGCTTGATAATTATTTTAAACAGTGCTCCATTGAGCTTACTGCAGAAGACCTGGCTAAGATCGGTTATTTCTTTGCCAACCAATGCGTCCGCTTTGATGGCGATTCCACTCATAAAAATGCTGAAATTTCAAAATTAATAGAATCCCAAATGCTCACTGCCGGCATGTATGAATTCAGTGGAGAGTATTCCCGTATGGTAGGTTTGCCGAGTAAATCAGGTGTTGGCGGCGGAATCACGGTAAGTGTTCCCGGAAAAATGGGAATTGGTGTTTTCAGCCCTGCACTGGACCAACATGGAAATTCATTGGCAGGATATCATATGATCCTGGATCTGGTGAAACAATATGGTTTAAGTATATTTTAAGGTTATTTTAATTTTTTACTCAATCAGTTCCTTATACGTTAAAATTTAAATAACCTTAGCGTAACACTTACATCCTGAATAACAAGTAAATAGGTGACATAAAAAGCAATAATTCAGCTCACCTTACAAGACTATAATCATTCAATATTTTTTATAAATCAAGCGGCATTTGGCCGCTTTTTTTATATATATTATTCCTATCCCAAGACTAGTTTCATTATTATATCACAAAATTGCATTATCTTTTAATTTCTGTCATATCATAATATAATTATTTAACCAATTACCCAAAGCATTCTAGAATAAGAAGATAGAGCCATAAAATCCATTTTCGACCAAAATATACTGTTTCATTCTCTCTTTTGAAACATCAAATTTTCGTGGATTTTACGGGCTTATTATTTATATTATCTTTTCGTAATATAAAAAAAACAAATCTCTTATTATTGAAATATTTTATTTTTTATTGCTATCTTTGCATGACATTATTACAATTATAAATGATTATAATTGTGTATTCTCAGATTGTACCAGCCTGTTTTCGAGAATAAAAAAATAAATTGTATACTTTAATAGCATTTGAACAATTAATATTTTTTTTGTTAAAAAATTATTATCAAATTGTATTTATGGTTAGAGATATAATATAAATTTATTACTTTTATTCCCTCATAATAAACAAACACTCATTATGCCAATATGTTTTAGTGTTTTGTTATGAAAATCTATATCCATATTTCAATACCATAAATGCTATGAAAAACTTGACTATTTTTGGGCGGAAGCCCCTCGCAAAGCTGGACACCAACAATCTTACATCGACCCAATCTTTGGTTGGCAGTCTCCGGATGACTAAATCACTCAATATTAGTAAATTATCATTAGATCACTATTATAATTAAAAATATTACAAAAACTAACTACTTTAAATTCCACTATAACAAACAACTACTTGTATACCAATAGGTTTATAGCAAATTTGTTATGGAATTTCATGCTAATATCATCAAAGCAATGAAAAACTTAACCATTATTGGACTAACTCCTTTTGAAAAACCGGATGTTAGCCTTATGCCTAAATTGCATAACGCAGGCGCATTTCCTGTCCTAAGTTTAGGGCATGAATTAATCACCGCCCAGGAAGCATTGAACCAGCTTGAGCAGACCCACATACCTTCTTATGGTATTTACATTTCTAATAAAACTTTTACTTCTCTCAGAATTCCGGAAAAAGTGAGCTTTGCCATTCTTCCATTCGGAATCGCCATCAATTTCTCTTCAGAACTGCCTGTCGTGTATCAGGTAAGCAGTTTGGAAGAAGCACTACAAGCTCAACAATCAGGAGCAAAAGGAATTATCGTCAAAGGAAATGAAGCTGCTGGCCAGGTAGGTTATGAATCTACTTTTGTATTATTTCAGCGTGTTATTAAAGAAATCACGGACATCCCGGTATGGGTACAGGGAGGAATTGGCCTCCACACCGCAGCAGCTGTAAAAGCACTGGGAGCCACAGGTGTTATACTGGATAGCCAGCTTGCCCTTTTCCCTGAAAGCTCGGTACCTCAGGATATCAAAGAGGTCTGTTCAAAACTGAACGGAACAGAAACAAGAATTATAGCCAACCACCGTGTATTGGTGAGGCCCAACTCTCCGGTATTACCGGAAAATATTACCGCCGAAGATCTTAGAAAATATTTTATCGATTTTGACCTCAGCAAGAGTTACATCCCTATGGGACAGGATATTTCGCTGGCAACAGATCTCTATGAGGATTTTAAAACACTTAAAAAAATGGTTTTCGGTTTCAAAGAAGCCATGTACGGCCATTTGAAACAGGCAAAAGCTCTTCAGGTTATTGATAAGGACAATCCACTGGCTCAGGAACTTGGCTTACGTTATCCTATCGCTCAGGGACCTATGACCCGTGTGAGTGATGTTCCTTTATTTGCCAATGCTGTAGCGGAAGCCGGAGCATTGCCTTTTGTAGCTTTATCATTACTGAAAGGTGAGTCGGCAAAGGCTTTGGTAATGGAAACCAAAAAACTGGCGGGTGAAAAAACATGGGGTGTAGGGATTTTAGGATTTGCCCCACCAGAATTAAGAGAAGAGCAAACCGCTTATATATTGGAGGCCCAACCTCCTGTAGTTCTTATTGCCGGTGGAAGACCCGCCCAGGCTAAAGTATTTGAAAAAGCAGGAATAAAAAGTTTCCTACACGTTCCTTCTCCTGCCCTACTGGATATTTTCCTGAAAGAAGGGGCAAAGAATTTTATATTTGAAGGACGTGAATGTGGAGGCCACGTGGGACCGCTTTCAAGCATGGTCCTTTGGGAAAAACAAATTGAACGTATCTTAAAAGAAGAACATCCTGAAAACATCAGTGTGTTTTTTGCAGGAGGAATCCACAATTCATTTTCAACAGCATTCGTTTCTATTATGGCCGCACCACTTGCAGCAAGAGGTGTAAAAATTGGTGTATTGATGGGAACGGCTTATCTCTATACTCAGGAAGCAGTACTTACCGGAGCTATCCAGGAAGAATTCCAGTTGCAGGCTATGCAGGCAAAAGACACTGTCCTGTTGGAAACCGCTCCCGGACACGAAACCCGTTGTCTAAATACGGCATTTGCACACCATTTTAATACAGAAAAAAACAAACTTCTGGCAGCAGGAATGGATAAAAAGCAAGTCTGGGAACAGCTTGAAAAACTAAATGTAGGTCGCCTCAGAATTGCCGCCAAAGGCATAGAGCGTCAGGGAGACCAGTTGGTTACGATTCCTAAAAGCGAACAGCTGGATTTGGGGATGTATATGATCGGACAAATTGCCACCATGCATAACCGTGTTATTTCACTTGCTGCCCTTCATCAAAATGTCATTGACAATTACGAACATATTCAATCTGCAGCATTACCGGAAGCGCCAATATCCAGCGAAAAACCACTGGACATTGCTATCGTTGGTATGGAATGTATTTTCCCGGGTGCCAAAAACCTGGAGGAATACTGGAGAAATATCATTTTAGGAAAAGACAGTGTCACAGAAGTACCGGATGAAAGATGGAATAAAGAACTTTATTACCAGCCGGATTCTGACGGACCGGATGTATCTCATTCCAAATGGGGTGGTTTTATTCCGAAAATCGACTTTGATCCCCTTTCATTTGGAATTCCACCGCAATCTCTTGCCGCTATTGAGCCTACCCAGTTACTCACCCTCTTGGTAGCCAAACGAGCAATGGAAGATGCCGGATATGGAGAAAAACATATTAACAGAGAAAATATTTCTGTAATTATTGGAGCTGAAGGAGGTAATGACCTTGCCAACAGCTACAGTTTCAGAGGATTTTACAAACAGGTTTTCGGGGAACTTCATGAAGAAGTAAAAGAAGCCTTCCCTCATACCACAGAGGACTCTTTCCCGGGTATTTTGGCCAATGTAATCGCAGGTAGGATTACCAACCGTTTGGATCTGGGTGGAAGAAACTTCACCGTAGATGCCGCCTGTGCTTCTTCTTTGGCAGCTTTAGATTTGGCTTGCCAGGAACTTGTATTAGGAAAATCCGATATGGTTCTTGCCGGAGGTGCAGATTTACACAATGGAATCAACGATTACCTGATGTTCTCAAGTACCCACGCCCTTTCCAGAAAAGGAAGATGTGCAACATTTGACGATGAAGCAGACGGAATTGCCCTTGGAGAAGGAATTGCAATCCTTGTTTTGAAAAGATATGAAGATGCCATCAATGACGGAGACCGTATTTACTCTGTAATCAAAGGTGTTGGTGGATCCAGTGATGGTAAAGCCCTTGGCTTAACTGCTCCTAGAAAAGTAGGTCAGGTAAGAGCATTAGAACGTGCTTACACTCAGGCTGGAATCAGTGCCGCATCTGTAGGATTGGTAGAAGCTCACGGTACAGGAACTGTTGTGGGTGACAAAACAGAATTAAGTGCCTTAACAAACTTATTCAGCCGTTCAGGTGCATTACCGGGACAGACTCATTTAGGTTCTGTGAAGACACAAATTGGCCACACCAAGTGTGCTGCAGGATTAGCTGGTTTAATCAAAGCTTCCCTTGCTGTTTACCATGGGGTGAAACCTCCTACCCTTCATCTTAAGCAACCTAATGCCTATTATAACGCACAGACCAGTCCGTTCTCTTTCCATGCTGAAACAGGATTATGGACTGAGAAAAACCGATATGCAGGAATCAGTGCTTTTGGATTTGGAGGAACGAACTTCCACACGGTAATTGCTAATCATCCAAAACAAGATGACTCTATCGCAATGCAGTCGTGGCCTTCAGAACTATTTGTATTCCGTGGGAATACGTATGAAGAAGCCAAAGGACAATCGAGCCAGATCAAAACCTTATTGGAAATCAATGATGGAATTCCATTAAAAGATATTTCTTACAGCTTAAGCATCGGTTCAGAAAAACCTATTCAGTTCAGTATCGTTGCAGATACAGCTGAAGATCTAATGATGAAGCTTGAATTGGTCTTATTAGGAATCGAAACTAAAGATACTTTCACCGTTAATAAAAAAGAAGGTAAGGTAGCCTTTACATTCCCCGGACAAGGAAGCCAGAGAATCAATATGGCTCGTGACTTATTCGTGGTCTTCCCGGCAATGCGTAAGATTATCGACAGCTATCCGGAGCTTGAAAAAGTGGTTTTCCCTTCTACAACATTTAACGAAGCGGATTTAAAACAACAGAAAGAAACCATTAAAGACACCCGTTTAGCACAGCCGCTTTTAGGAATTGTTGATCTTGCATTGGCCAAATTTTTAGAATCATTGGGAATCATTCCTGATATGCTGGCTGGTCACAGCTATGGTGAATTACCGGCTTTATGTTTCTCAGGTGTATTTGCAGAAGATCAATTAGTTGATTTAAGTATCCGGAGAGCTCAGTCTATTCTGGACTCAGTAGAAGGTGGAGATCCTGGTTCCATGTTAGCAGCAAGCAGCACTCACGAACGCTTACAGCCAATCATCGCTAAAGTGGAAGGATGTTATCCGGTTAACTTCAATGCACCTACCCAGTGTGTTATCGCAGGAAGTACGCCAGCAATCAATGCATTACTGGAAGTCCTAAAACAGGAAGGTATTTCTGCTAAAAAATTAGAAGTGGCATGTGCATTCCACAGTCCATTATTGGCAAAATCTAAAGGTTTATATGCTGACGTATTAAAAGACGTTCCTTTCCAGGAAATGCAGATCCCTGTATGGTCCAATACGACAGCAGAAGTATATCCACCGAATCCGTCAGACATTAAAGAAAGATTGACTGAACATTTGGTACAGCCTGTAAGATTTGTCGAGCAGATGCAAGCGATGTATAATGATGGAGCAAGGATCTTCATCGAGGTAGGCCCAGGAAAAGTACTTACTGGATTGGCAAAATCATGTCTTGAAAAAGATCAGTTGACCTTATATGTTGAAGACAGCAGCCGCAATAAATTCACCCACCTGCTTTGCATGCTTGCCCAATACCTGGGTACAGGACGTAACTTTAATATCACTAAGCTTTTCGATGGTCGTAACGTTAAACTTATCGACATTGATCAGCCTGAACTTTATAAGAAAAACCCTGCCATTTGGAGGGTTAATGGACAAGCTGCACATCCAACGACAGGCACACTGCCTTCCAATGGTGCACTACCAATTTTAACTCCTATTGCCATGAATAATTTTACGAATAATCAGCAAGCTCCTGCCACTGAAAGCTTATCAACAGCTGAACGTATGCTGCAGGAATATTTAAATAGCATGAAACTAATGATACAGGCGCAACGGGATGTGATGCTTTCCTTTATGGGACAGAATCCTCAGGTACACCCGGCCCCTGTTTATACTTCACCGATTCAGGCTCCTGCCGGTCAACAGATGGCAGCGATCCCTGTCCAGCCTGTTCGCCAGGAGGTTCCGGTAGCCGTGGCGCAGGTAAAACAGGCTCCTGTAAGAGATATCAAATCTTTATTACTACAGGTAGTAAGCGATAAAACAGGATATCCACAGGAAATGCTGGGAATGGAAATGGACCTGGAAGCGGATTTAAGTATTGATTCAATCAAAAGAGTTGAAATCATAGGAACACTTCGTAATGAACTGGGTACCCTGTCTAATGGCAATACCAACGAAGATACTGTAATGGAGCAATTAGCAGGAATAAAAACCCTGAGTGGTTTGGTTTCATGGCTTACCGAGTACTCAGGAGCGGGAGCAGCATCTGTTTCAGAAAAAAACGGAGCAGCAACGGAAGCTCCGGCTTCAAAACCTCAGGCTCAGTCTGCATTATCTCTTGAAGATCTTCAAAATGCCATTCTGACGATTGTCAGTGAGAAAACCGGATATCCAAAAGAAATGCTGGGATTAGACTTAGATCTGGAAGCAGACCTTAGTATTGACTCTATTAAGCGTATGGAAATTATCGGAGACCTTAAAACCAAAATCGGATTTGGTCAAAATCTGGAGCAGGCTGATGATCTTATGGAAAAATTAGCTGCCATTAAAACACTTCGCGGGTTAGCAAGCTGGATCAGCGATATGAGTGGTGATACCCATGAGACCAAAGCTGAAACTAAGGAGGCCGTCGCTTCTGAGCCGGCACAAAATATATTATCCCGTCTTCGTTTTGATATCACCCCAACGGATGCTTCCTTATTGCAGAATACAGAAGTATTGCAGGGAAAACGTTTTGCAATTACTCAGGATAGCAGCCAACAGACCTCAGCAATCAAAGAAGCATTAGAAAAACATGGTGCGATTGCAGAATTAGTAGATACAGAAAAAGACCTTTCCGGCTTTGACGGACTGATCATGCTGGATATGTTCTCTGCTGAAGTGAAGCACAGCATTATTGATCATGTAGATCTTATCAAAAAACTGGATTTCGATAAAGCTAAGTGGGTGTATCTTATCTCAGATATTCCGGCACACCTTCAGGAAATCAATGATGCCCGTATATTACGTCACCATCAGGGATATCCGGGTCTGTTCAAAAGTTTAGCCCGTGAATTTGATCATACGACCTGCAGACTGATCAGTCTGAGTACTCCTCAGGCAGTCAATCAGATTGCAGAGATCACTTTAAAGGAAATTCTGACCAATGATAAACCTGCGGAAGTTATTTACAAAGATGAACAACGACACAAAGTAGATATCATCCCATCCCCATTGTCTACCAGCCTGGAAGAAGCGCATATTCAACTGGATCAAAAGTCTGTTGTTTTAGTTCTCGGAGGGGCACAGGGAATCACAGCCGAACTTGCCAAACACATGTCACAAGCCTATCCTTGTACCTATATTCTGGTAGGAAGATCCGCTGACCCAAGAGAGGAAGCTTCAGATCTGAAAGAATTTGAAGCAATGAAAACAAAAGAGGAAATAAGAGCCCATCTTATTAAATCTGCAACATTCACTTCTCCTGCACAAGTAGAAAAAGAGACCGTAAGAATATTCAAAAACAATCAGATCCTTCGTACCATCCGCGATATGGAACTGCTTGGAAATACCATAATTTACCAGTCCTTAGATCTTTGTGATGAGGGCGGATTAAGCAACCTGATCAATGGTATTTATGAAAAATATGACCGTTTGGATGGAGTGATTCATGGAGCAGGTCTTTTAGAAGATAAATTATTCAAGCAGAAAACAACCAGCTCTTTCGGACGTGTATTTGATACTAAGGTAAAACCTCTACGTGTATTGGCAGAACAGCTTCGTACAGACTGTCAGTTTGTGGTCCTTTTCTCCAGTATCGCTTCCGTATACGGAAACAAAGGTCAGACAGATTATGCTGCTGCCAACAGTGTATTGGATGATTACGCCAATGCTTTGAATAAAAGATTAAAAGGAAAAGTAATTTCCATCAACTGGGGACCATGGAAAGGTGCCGGAATGGTTTCATCAACACTGGAAACAGAATATGAACGTCGCGGTATTTCTTTAATCCCATTGGATGAAGGTAAGGAGATCTTCCTTAATGAAATAAAATACGGAACTGAAAGCCAGGTGCTGATCATGTCGGGAAATAATTGGTAACCCTCTGTATAAACTAAGTATGAAAAAAACGGATGTTGCTGTAATTGGTCTGTCTTGTGTCTTTCCGGGGGCACAGGACGCCAACACTTTTTGGCAGAATATTGTCAATAAAGTAGACTCTACCCAATTGGCTCCGGCTGACAGGATAGATCCGGTTCACTTTAGTGATGCCACAAGCCCTGTTGACCGCTTTTATTGTCAGCGTGGGGGATTTATTCCTGACTATGAATTCGATCCTACGGCATTTGGTATTTTGCCATTGGCTGTGGAAGGAACAGAACCTGATCATTTGTTAACCCTTGATTTAGTTCAGAAAGCATTGCAGGATGCAGGGGTCTTTCAAAAAAAGGCTTCCCTTGAAAAAACAGGAATTATCATCGGTAAAGGAAACTATACCGGTCCTGGAGCTACCCGTGCCATCGAAATTGTAAGAACCGGAGAACAAATCTCTTCGTTACTGCAGGAGCTATTGCCTCAGGTATCTTCTGCGGATATTGAAAAAGTAAAACACGCTTTCCAGGAACGCAAAGGACGTTTTGCGGCGGATACCGCCATGGGATTAATTCCCAACCTTGTCGCTTCACTGGTGGCCAACCGCTTCAATTTGGGCGGGGCTGCCTTTACGGTGGATGCTGCCTGTGCCAGCGCTTTAATTGCGGTGGATCATGCCGTACAGGAACTTCAGCGGGGACGTTCGGATATGATGATCGCAGGAGGAGTACACACCGGGCAAAATGCTGCTTTCTGGAGTATTTTTGCTCAGTTGGGAGCGATGTCGCATCAACAGCAAATCAAACCGTTCAGTAGTGATGCTGACGGGCTACTGATCGGTGAAGGCTGTGGTTTCGTTGTCTTAAAAAGACTGGAAGATGCGGTACGTGATCAGGATAAAATCTATGCGGTCATTAAAGGAGTAGGTGTAAGTAGTGACGGTAACGGAACCAGTGTGATGAGTCCATCTGTGAAAGGTCAGCTGAAAGCACTGGAACAGGCCTGGAACCACGCAGAACTGGATGAAAAGCAGATTGGTTACCTTGAAGCCCATGGTACAGGAACTCCACTTGGAGACAAAACAGAGCTTCAGACCTTAGCGCAATTCTTTGGAAAAGAAGAGACTGCTCCTATGGCAGGTATAGGATCTGTAAAGTCCAATATCGGGCATGCCATGCCGGCTGCAGGAATCGCAGGACTGATTAAAACCTGCCTTGCATTACATCATGATACTCTGCCTCCTACATTATATTGTGAGAATCCGACTGCAGATATGCAGAACACAAGATTCGAACCTGTTCAGGAAGCAAAAAACTGGTCAAAAACAGGGCTGCCAAAAGTAGCCGCAGTGAATGCTTTCGGATTCGGAGGAATCAATGCACATGTTGTTCTTGAAGGCTATGATATGCCGAAGAAAGACAATGTACTGCTATTGGCAAGACCTACCCACGAAGAATTACTTGCTGCATTACAAAATAATGACAGCACAGTAGGCGAAGGAAATTTCAGGGTGGCGATATTCGATCCAACCCCTGCAAGAATAGAAAAAGCACTTAAAATAGTCTCCAAGAACATCACCTGGAGAAACAAACAGGATATTTGGTATACCTCTGCCCCATTATTAAAAGATGGCGGAAAAGTGGCCTTTGTATTCCCGGGCTTAGATGGTCTGGCCAAAGGTGAAGTAGATACTGTAAGCCGTTATTTCGGTTTATCAGCTCCTATAGAAACCGAAGGGGAAGGTCTTTTAACCGATGCCTTAAACATTTTCAACAACTACAGTATCCTTGATCATTCATTGAAAAAGCTGGGAATCATCCCGGATATGAATGCAGGACACAGCTTGGGAGAATGGCTGGCAGGTTATTCCTCAGAATTAGCAGAAGCCAATTCTGTAAAAGCTCTAATCGATGTATTGAATCCTGAAACCTTTGAATTAAAAGATTCTAAATTTATTGCTCTCGGAGCCGGTATTGATGCCGTTTCACCTCTTATTGAGCAAATCCAGAATCTATACGTATCCAATGACAACTGCCCTAATCAGGTGATCCTTTGCGGCAGCAATGCAGCACTGGATGAGTTGGTTCCGGTATTAAAATCAAAACAGATCTTCCACCAGATCCTGCCGTTCCAGTCCGGATTCCACTCTCCTTTTATCGCTGATAAACTGGATGTGATCCTTGCCGGAATGGAAAAAGCAGAGTTCCAACAGACCAAGATCCCGTTATGGTCTGCAACAACGCTGGAACCTTATCCGGCCGATCAGGCAGCCATCAGAAAGCTGAGCGCTGAGCATCTTGTTCAGCCGGTTCGTTTCCGTGAACTGACAGACAGACTTTACGAGGAAGGAGCAAGATTCTTTATCCAGGTGGGTACCGGAGGACTGATCGGTTTCATTGATGATACCTTAAAAGGAAAAGCATTCAGTACCATCGCTTCCAGTGTTCCTACCCGATCTGCACTGGCTCAGCTGCAGCGTGTAGTAGCTTCATTATTTGTGGAAGGAAAGACGATTGCCCTTGACTTTCTGGAGATTCAGAATCATACAAAAAAACCATCAGGAAAAGGAATCAAACTGGAATTGGGGTCACCTATTATCCGTAATTTCAAAGAAATTAAAAGCCTGGTTCCTTCTTTTGAAGCTTCCAAACAATATACTTCTTCGCCTATTGCTACAAAAAGCGGTCATCCACTTGTACAGGCCTTCCAGGACAATGTTGCAGATATGATCCGTATGCAGGAAGAAGTGCTAACCCTTTTCCAGAACCGCCCGGAAATTACTATCCAGCGTCCAGCTCCTGTAGCTGCTAAAGCACCAAGAAGTACCCATTTCTCAAAAGATCTGTATGTTACCCTGGAAAGTCATCCTTATCTTATCGATCACAGTTTATTGAGACAGCCTAAAGGATGGGCTCATGTCGCTGATATGGAACCGGTCATCCCGATGACTATGATTTTTGAGCAGCTGGCAGAAATTGCTGAAGCAGAAATTCCGGGAACACTGGTTCATAAAATTATGAATGTAAGTGTTTTCCAGTGGATGAATGTAGCCAAGCCTTTTGAAAAAACAGTACAGGGAGAATGGCGTTCATCTCACCACGCTTACCTGGATATCGAGAATTTTGCGAATGCAGAAGTGATTTTAAAATCATCTCCGGTACCTACCCCTGACTTCAACCTTTCCGTAGGTGATCTTTTACCTATCGAAAGAACTCCTGAAGAAATTTATGATATGCATATGTTCCACGGAGAAAAATATCAGGGGATTACTGAAATTTCATCAGTAGGAACTAAAGGTATTGTAGGAAAGATCAAAGGAAATGGTGGTAAAGGCTCTTTACTGGACAATGCAGGACAGCTATTCGGACTTTGGCTGCAGCTTACATTAGTGAAAGACCGTATTGCATTTCCGGTGAAGATCAGAGATATTGAATTCTTTGGCGATATGCATGACCAGGAAGGTATTTTCGAATGTACCTGTATGCTTACCGAGCTTAATGATGAATTTGCAACAGCCAATATCGTCCTTACAAGAGACGGAAAAGTTTGGTGTGCCATCACCGGCTGGCAAAACAGAAGATTGGAAATCGATGCTGCGTTATGGAATGTTTCCATGTCACCACTGCATAACCGTCTTTCGGAGGAAATTGCCCCTGAAGTATTCTTTTTCCACCAGGCGTATACCAGAGTGGCTTCGTGGGATTTTATCCTCAAAAGATATTTCAACCAAACGGAAAAACAATTTCAGCAACAGCTATTGCCTAACAAAAAGAAAAACTGGATGGTAAGCCGCGTAGCAGTAAAAGATGCCGTAAGGAATCTTCTTCGCAAGGAAAAAGATCATGCCTGCTTCCCGATTACCTTTGAAATCCGTTCCGATGAAGTGGGGAAACCTTACCTCATCAGTGATTTTACAGAAAACATTCATATTTCACTGGCTCATAAAGGAAAAGACGCAGTAGGAATAGCACGGTATGGAAAATCGGTAGGAATTGATATGGAGCTCATTGAAGAGCGCAGCTCCGGATTCTACGACATGGTATTTACCGAAAAGGAATTAGCATTATTAAAAGACAGAGATCAGGCAGAATGGACGACCCGTTTCTGGGTAGCCAAGGAAGCATACGGAAAGTTCCTGGGTACAGGACTGAAAGGAAATCCTAAGGCCTTCGAAGTCGAACTTATAAAAGATGATCACTTGTGGATCAACACTATTGAAATCAAAACTATTAAACATCAAAATTATATTATCGGATGGACACTGTAAACCCAACATTAAAATTGAACCACGAAGAACTATTTACTCTTTTAAAAGGTTTTATTACTGAAGTGATAGGCGCAGAATTTGTAGAAGAAATGGACATCACTCCTGAAAGTTCATTCACCAAGGATTTGGAAATGGACAGCATAGAAATTGTCTCTTTTTCTGAAAAAATCAAAGCGCATTTTGGCGATCAGATTGATTTTACCGGTTGGCTGTCTTCTATGGACTTAGACCAGCTGATCAATCTTGACCTTAGTATGATCATCAATTATATCTACGAATGCCAATAATCACTGTCAATAACAGGCAAGTTCATATACAGGAACTCAACAAAGATGCCGAACAAACCGTGGTGCTGATCCACGGGATGTTCAGCAACCTGTCCATTTATTATTTTAATATTGCCCCTATCCTGGCAAAGCACTTCCATGTAGTGATGTACGATTTGAAAAGCCACGGCATGAGTGAGCGTTTTCTCAACGGATATGATCTCAATACCATGTCATCCGATCTGATTAGTTTAATAGATCATCTTCAGTTGGAAAAAGTACATTTGATAGGCTACAGTTTCGGCGGTCTTATCGCTTTGAAAACAGCATTAGAATATCCGAATCGCATCAACCAGATGGCCGTTATGGAAGCACCGGATCCTCAGGACGAAAAGGCACGTAATATTATTGATGAGTACAGCAAAGAGTTTCTTGAGCATTATGTAGCCAATTTTACGGATACCACCAAAGTACAGATGGGGAAAAGACAGATGGAAAAAAACCATCGTATGTATGAGTTTCTGTTTAACCAGACCAGCATTAAGGCAGATATGATCAAGGAAAAACATTTTCTTGGTGAGGCATCCCTTACCGAACTGGCGGTTCCCACCTTATTAGTGTATGGTGCGGAGTCCAACTGCAGGCCTACAGGAGAATGGTTGCAGACACAGATCAGCACTTCAGAGCTTGAATTGATTCCCGGTGATCATAATATCCCGATACAGGAACCTCATCTCATCGCAGAAACTATCGTTCATTTTTTATCTAAAATTTTAACACAAAACCATGGCTAAATTTGCATTTATAGTTCCACCATTGACCGGGCACGTCAATCCAACCCTAAGCATCGGGGCTACGTTGCTGGAAAGAGGACATGAGGTGGCCTGGATCAGCCTTGACCCTAGTTTGGAGGCTAAGCTTCCTGCAGGAGGAGAATTATTACTGATCCAATACGATCAGTCTGACGAAGAAAAGAAAGAGAGCGAACAATATCTTGATATTATTTCAAAAAAAGTAGTCTACGGAATAGACAGCATCAAGTTTCTTTACGAAGATGTCCTTATTCCTCTAAACAGACATTGTTATAAAGGTATCGTGGCCTTACTTAAAACATACCAACCTGATTTGATTATCGGAGACCATCAGCTTTTTGCGGCACCTATTGCTGCAAAGGCACTGGGAATTCCTTATGCCACTTCTGTTACTGCTCCGGCTGCCATTAAAATCATGAATGAGCTGCCCAAGGTACACGAATGGGAAGTGAATCAGATCATCGATTTACAGAAAGAACTTGGCGTTAATGAAGAGCGTTCCCTGGCTACTTCTGACCTGTTGACCCTTGTTTTGACCTCCACTTATTTCTTTGGTGACATGGAGGATCTACCTTCTCAATATCAATTTACAGGTCCGGTTCTTACAGAGCGCCGTATCTCTTGTGAATTCGATTGGGACAGATTAAAAAGCGCTACCAACAAAAAGATTTTAGTAAGCATCGGAACTACTTTCGATCACGATCATAAAAAAGCATTCTTCCAAAAGGTTATTGATGCTTTTAAAGATGAAGATTTAACGGTTGTAGTGGTTTCCGATCCGCAACTTTTCGGGCAGTGGCCTGAAAACTTTATGGTGTATCAGCAGGTTCCTCAATTGGATCTCTTACCTCATCTGGATGGTGTGGTTTGCCATGGCGGTCACAATACCGTTTCCGAAACGCTATCCAATGGTATTCCTTTGGTAGTCATTCCTATCGCTTACGACCAGTCACATGTGGCAGGACGCGTTGTGCGTACAGAAGCAGGGGAACGTCTTAACTTCAACCGATTCAAAGCCAACCACCTGAGAGATGCCGTCCATCAGATTTTACATAATCCAGGCTACCGGGAAGCCGCCCAAAAAGTGGGACAGTCTTTTGTGGAAGCGGGAGGTTCAGCGACTGCAGCAGATTTATTGGAAAAAGCTATATTAAGGGCTTCAAAACCTGAGAAACCGTCTAAATTCTTATTTGTTGTCCCTCCATTTTTCGGACATGTCAGCCCTACTTTAAGTGTAGGAGCGAGTCTGATTGCGCGTGGTCATGAAGTAAAATGGTTTGGGATTACCCCTTTAGACAGCAAACATATTCCGGAAGGAGGTTCTTATTATTATCCTGAAGAAGACCTTATTCCGTATCAGGATGAAATCGCCCGTATTTTAAAAAGACAGGACGACGGACCGGCATGTTCCGGACCTGAAGTGATGAAACTGGCACTGGAAGAAACCTATGTCCCGTTTGCCAAGATGATGATGCCGGGATTAACCCGCCTTACAGAAAGCTGGAAACCTGATGTCATCGTGAACGACTGTATTAGTTTTGGAGGAGCCCTTTTCGCTCATAAACATAATATCCCCTGTGTCACCACAACCCCTGTTCCACCGGATGTGATGGGAGACACGGAAAAGTCCGCCCCAAAAATCTGGGAATGGCAACAAAACCTGATCAAGGACCTTCAGAAAGAAGTAGGTATCCATGAGGAAGGGATTTATATCCATTCTCATAAATTAAATATGGTGTTTACTTCACAGGCTTTTGCCGGTTTTGAAACCGTTCCGTCTCATATGAAATTTGTAGGTCCGGTAAAAGGCCGTCCCAATGATGCTCCTTTTGACTGGGATAAGCTGAATGCTTCTACTACCCCAAAGATCTTTGTATCCTTAGGTACCTTATTAGTGGACATCAGAAAAGCTTTCTTTGAAAAGATTATTGCTGCATTTGCTGACCAGCCGGTTACGGTGATTGCGGCTACTCCACCGGAGATCTTTGAAGAATGGCCATCAAACTTTATTGTGAACAGTTTCGTCCCTCAATCAGCGGTCATGCAGCAAATGGATATGGTGATCTGCCATGGTGGTTTCAATACCGTTAACGATACATTCAGAAACGGACTGCCTATGCTGATTACGCCTATTGCTTATGATCATTTTCATATCGCCAAATTAATCGAACAGGCGGGCTGCGGAATCAGCATCCGATACAAGAGACTGCGTGTAGAAGCTCTTCGTGAAACTGTTTTTGAATTACTGGAAAACCCTAAATACAGAGCTGCCGCTCAGGAAGTTCAAAATACGTTTAATCTTGCCGGAGGTAATGATAAAGCGGTAGAATTGCTGGAAAACTTTGTACAGGAACATTCCACATTAGCGTCCGTATAGCCTATGAACCAACCTATTAAAAGAAGATTATTATTTGGTGAGCGAATGTTACTGGGAGACGGAACAGAACCGTTCAATGCGGTGATCCCTTTCAGGCTCAGAGGTACCTTTGCATTAAAGGATATCCAGCAGGCTTTGGCTCAGATCCAGCAAAAACATCCGTGGCTAAGAGCCCTTATTGCTCACGATGATAAAAATATCCCCTGGTTTGATGTTCCTGAAAACCCGATCTCTATTCCGGTGCGAATTATTGCCCGAAAAGGAGAAGATCAGTGGCAGGAAGAATCCAAAAGGGAATGGAATACTTTATTCGATCCTAAAAAATTGCCTCTTATCCGGTTTGTCTGGATTAAGGGGGAAGACGTTTCTGACATGCTATTTGCATTCCACCATTGTTTATGCGATGGTGGTTCTGCAATGGCCTTCCTTTATGAGTTTTTAAAAATATTGGATAATCCAAAAGCTGATATTGGAATAGAAAACCCAATTTTAGGTATTCAGGATGTGGTTCCTGCCCATATTTTAAACAGCCGGAAGAAAAAATTAAAAGCCAAATTCATTGGAAGATTAGCGGCTACAGCGATTAAGGTTATCCCTACCGGTAAAAAATCTATTGATCGTCAAAATGATTATTTAATCAATTGGAAAGTAGATGAAACTGTAAGCCAGCAACTGATTTCCTATTGCAAAGCCAATGGCGCTACCGTAAACACGTTCTTAAGTGCTGCTTTACTTCAGGCATTCAAGAAAATAAAAGGAACCGGAGCTTTCAATAAAGTGTCGTGTCCTGTAGACATCAGACGTTTTGCTACCCAGGTGAAGAACGATCATATTTTTGCTTTTGGGCTGATGATCGTGGTTTCTGCTAATGAAAAGCTGAGCTTTATAGAAAATTTACATGCGATGCAGGCTTCTGTAGAACGTAAAACCTCTAAGCTGGACCCTTATATTACCATGATGGTGATGGAATTCGGACATGATGCGTTGAATAATTTCACCAAGCTTTTAAAGAACGGCAAATCATCCAATGACTGTATGTTTTCCAACCTGGGACGCATCCAGATTCCTCATGAGTATAAGGAGTTTTCGGTAGATACTATTTTCAGCCCATCAGTAATCGGACCATTAGGGAATACAACGACGATGGTGGTTTCTACCTACCGTGGAAAAATGGACTTTTCCTTTGTGGGAAGTGAAGGGTACCTTCCTTATACCGAAGCATTGGCCATCCGTGATGAGGTGATGCAGATCATCAAAGTACAACTGGAATATATCGCCGTATCATGATCAAAAGAAAACTAATGATGGTGGAAAGGATCATGTATGTAGATCCTCAGACCCCTTTAAACTGTGTGTTTACCGCCAGGATTAATGGAGAACTCCAGGAGGAGAACTTCAGGATAGCTCTGGAAAAAATCCAGCAGAAACACCCTTTACTACGGGTGGTGGTAGATACCCAAAGTGAGAAATATCCGTTTTTTACTGAAGAAAAAGAGATCACTCCTATTCCACTCCGTATGGTTGAGCGACAGACCGATCAGGATTGGCTGCTGGAGTCCGAAAAAGAATGGTTCCGTTTATTTGATGAAGAAAAAGCGCCTATGGCCAGAATGGTATGGATCAAAGGAAACGGAGTCTCCGAAATCATGTGGGTAATGCCCCATTGTATTTCTGACGGAACCACCGGTGTTACCCTTATGCGCGAGCTCCTTACACTGCTGGATGATCCATCCTCTGAACTAGTCTCCTACCAGGCATTTGATTCCGTAGATGATTTTCTGCCTTCAGATTTCAATGCAGGCCGAAAAAAATACAAAGCCAGACTTTACTTATTATTCGCCAGGATATTCTTTTCTATCCAGCGAAAAAGTAAAAAAAGAAACAAAGGAAACAACTATGCGATTCACTGGAAACTGGATCCTGCCACTACCCAACACATTACTGAAAAATGTAAAGCCAATGGCATTTCCGTTCATGCTTTACTATGTTCTTCCGTAATGCAGGCTTTCCAGGATATACAGGGCAAAAAGGCCAAAGGTAAAGTGATCAGTCCTGTAGATGTGCGCCATTTTATTCCGGAGATCAAAGAAGACCACCTGTTTGCTTTTGCTCCCACAGTGGAACTTTCCCTGAAAAAAGGCAGCCGGAACATACTGGACAACGCTAAGGAAATAAAAAAAGACCTCGTTCAGAAAATCAATACGATGGAAGCCCGGGAACTCCTGTGGATGGGTGAACATATGCATCCCATCGTTGACCGGATGATCAATATGCTGAAATCCAGTGAAGGCGGACATGATGTTACCCTATCCAATATGGGGAAAATCAATATCCCAAGTGAATACAAACATTTTAAAGTGGAAACCATCCTCAGTCCTACAGTGGCATTTCCATGGCTGAATTCCAATACCTGGGTAGCCAGCACCTACAACCAACAGATGGATTTCACCTTTATGTCCAATGAAAATTTCCTTCCCAAAGAAGAAGCCCACCAAATTAAAGATAAAGCCATCGAGCTGATGACCTCGCCCCTATGAAATTTAAAATAAAACCGAAACCACCTAAAAAACTAAAGAAAACCACCCTCAAACGCTTTTTATTAAAGCGGATGATCTATTATGTCCTTCCCAATGTATTCTTCAATTTCATTATCGCTTATGCCAGCTTTAAAGAATTAGGCTACACCCATTTTTTCTCCGGAGAACAAAATCTGGCCCGCCTTACCCTACCCATGGCACTATTTCTCCCCGTTGTCCTCACCATAGACATCATCAAAAGAGTAACCGATGCCGCCGGACAAGGTGCCATTGAGTTTACCGTAGATGAACAGTTGAATATAAAAAAACTAATGACCAAGCTGAGTATCCTGCATGGCGTGATTACCTGTTCTTTGGTCTTAGCTATGCTTTTTTTAGGACAGTATAATTTTTCTAAGGATTATAAGCTGGATGCTACGGCGATGGCTGTTGTTGTGGGAACACTGGCTGGGATTTTGTCTGTTATTTTTGTGTATTTGCCGGTGTGGAGGTTGAGGAGGTGGATGTGTAAACGAGTGCAGGCTGTGGCTGTGGACTTAAATGCATAATTTATTTTTTGATACATCCCTAGATTATAATATAAATTTCTATCTTTGATAGTATCATATGATACTATCAAAGATATGAAACCTCCTTATACTATTACAGACACCATTTTATTTTTAGTAGCTTCTATTTCTGAAAAAATAGGAGAAATCAATGCTTCACATCTGTATAAGCCTGTCACTGAATTAAGGAAAAAGAACAGGATTAAAACCATCCAGTCTTCATTGGAAATTGAAGGGAACACAATTACCGAAGAGCAGATAACCGCTTTACTGGAAAATAAAAGAGTCATTGCTCCCCAAAAAGATATTCTTGAAGTTCAGAATGCAATACAGGTGTATGAAGAAATCAATAAACTAAATCCTTATCACCTGAAAGACTTAGAAAAAGCACATTCTATTCTGATGAAAGGATTGGTTGCTCATCCTGGTAAGCTAAGAACCACTAATGTGGGTATCATTAAAGGTTCGAAAGTAGAACATGTAGCACCGGGAGGCACCATGATAAAAGGATTGATGAAAGATCTCTTTGCTTATCTGAAAAAAGACAAAGACCTGATTTTAATTAAAAGCTGTGTCTTCCACTATGAGTTTGAATTTATACATCCTTTTACGGACGGTAACGGAAGAATGGGCAGGCTCTGGCAGACCTTAATTCTGATGCAGCAATACCCTGTATTTGAATATCTACCTGTAGAAGCCCTCATCAGGCAAAAACAGACTGAATATTATCATGCCTTATCCGAATCTGATAAAAAAGGAAATTCTACCCTGTTTATAGAATTTATGCTCGGTATTATTCTCGAATCTTTACAGGAACTTTTACAATCTCAAAATAAAACATTGTATACAGAAGACAGAATTTTCTTATTTAAAGAGAAAGTAAAACAAAATAAGTTCAGCAGGAAAGACTATATGCAGAACTTCAAAAGTATTTCTGCTCCCACTGCAAGCAGAGACCTAAAATGGGCTGTTGACCAGGGTATTTTATCAAAATCCGGAGAACAGAGGTTGACAGAATATTGCTTTAAAGAATAATGATGTAATACGATCTGTGATTTTTATGTATTTGCCGGTGTGGAGATTGAGGAGGTGGATGGGTAGGAGGGTGAATACAACAATTTTAGATATAAATTAATTATATATTTTATTATAAAATAAAGACCTGAACGTTATCCATTCAGGTCTTTAGCTTTTATATAAGCACACTATTACAGTTCAATTGGGAAAATATGATTAATAGATATATTATTACTAATACTAAAATTACTTCATAATTTTCTAAAAGGTCATATTACTTCTCTTCCATTCCCCTGTGGAATCAAATTATTATTTTTCAGCCATTCAATTGCATTAAAAAACTCTTGACGTTCAATTTTTAATTTTGAATCATGCCAGTTTTCTCTAGCTTCAGTTACGATTGCCTCATCATCAATTTGAGTTTTTCTAATAATGAGATTATTCCATCCTGAATATATAGTAGCCACAACTTCAGCTTCGTGAGTTGTCTTCATATTTGCAAATAAGTCGATTACTCTTCTGATCTCTTGTAATTTAGGTCTAAGATCCAGAACACACCTCATCATAAATGCATTAAAATTCTCTGCTTTAATATATTTATGACCATCATAATTGTCTCCTTTTACTTCCTGAACAGAAAACCATTTTTTTTCTTTTGCCAAAGGTTCTACAACTTTTACCAAATGTTCAAAAGCAGCCGGACCAGCAGCCATTTTCTTTGCAACTCTTCCAAAATCTAAGTCAATATGCTTTTCAATAACCTCAACAGTTTTTTCCCCTTTTGTTCTATATAAAGATTTTCCATTTTTTTCGTGAGCTTCTATTGCAAGAGCAATAACCATTGCCTGTTTGTCTGCTTTTTTCTTTGCATTGAAACTCTTGGTTCTTGCAAAATATGGGTCAATTATAGGTTGAGTGATAGGAATAACTTTAGCTCTCCTCAACTCACCTTTGAACGCACTATCCAACACGCTATTTTTAAGCCTTTTTAAAGCCTCTAATTTATTTTGGTAGTATTGGGTTAGTTTTTGGCTTTTCTCGGTTGTTTGGTCTAAATATGTAACTATGCGTTGTTGTTCGATTATCGTTGGATAATTAATCTCAAACTTTTCCAACATATTCTTACTTAGTGCCTCTCTCGTAGCTCCTCCGCTTGAATTATATAGAAGTTGATTTTTGTAAAATGGGCTTATCAAAGAATAATGTAAAAATTTCGGGAGTAATAACTCTTTTTTTATTCTTAAAATAGAAACGTGCTGATTAACTCTTGCAGGTAAAATATTTTCAGGAACGATACAGCATCTTGCAACAGAAGCACCAGTAATATTCAAAAGAATATCATTGTTCTCAATTTCAACATTTGATAATTTTTTTGCTTGAACTTCATCTATAAATGCAAGATTTTTTTCTTTAAATCCCCAGTCGTGAACATTTAAACTTCTGATTAAAGATATTCCACTTTCTTTGTATGAGTTCTGTCCGCCAGTTGGGGTAGAACCACTTCCTATTTTTAAAGTAAGTTTTTTTAGATTCTCAGTTTTCCAATTTGCGTGTTTTCCTTCAAACATCTCATCCAAAACACTTTCGTTCAGTTGTTTTAGTTTTTGGATGTTTCCTTCTACCAAAGCAATGGTTTGGTCTAATTTTTCGAAAGTTTTATCTAATACCGAAACGATTTGATTTTGTTCTGAAAGTGGAGGAAGAGGAAAATTATACTTTGAAAAAGTTGATTTGTTGATGATTGAAACTACTGCCTGATTGGCATTTTCCAGCATATACTTTTCTAAAGTCAAAGCATAATAGTACCCAAACCTATAATTAACAATTTTATTATTAAAATTAATGCTATTAATTTGTTGATTGGTAATTAAATCAGTGCCTGCAATACCAACTTTCCCCAAAGAACCAATACAGCAAACCATTACAGAATTTTTTGGGATTAATCTTGATTTAGTCAATGCTTCCTCAGTAACATACTCCTGTGTTTGTATGACAATACCATTTCCAAGGTTTGGAGGTTTAACAAAAGGGATATTACCATTTAAATAATATTTAACAACACTTTTAGGAGGAGTATTTCCAGTAATAACTTCTCCAACTTCTTCCAATTTCTTCCACTCCCAACCTTTTGGTAACTTATCCTTCATAACCTGTCTGAATTAGGTTGTCAATTTCAGATAAAAGCAAATTAATATTTTTATCATTGCTTTGGATGTCTGCAAAGATTTCGCTTGGAGATTGATGGATTATTTCTTTTTGCTTTGCTGGGTTTTTTGCACTCAAATCGTAATTTCTTTCTCTAATTTCATCAGCTGTAGCGAGCCAAGAGTTTTCCGTCGTAGCACGTGTTTTATAAAGTTCTACAAATTCAGCAATATGCTCGTACTGGATAGGCTTATTCTTAGTAAGTTTCTTTTCTAAGTTGACTTCATAATACCAAACGTCCTGCGTTCCTCCTTTACGTTCAAAAAAGATAACATTCGTTTTTACTCCACTATAAGGTAGAAAAACACCTGCCGGTAAACTTAGTATTGTATGTATGTTAAAATTATCTAACAAGTCTTTTTTTACCGCAGTAAATGCATTATTACTTTGGAATAAGATACCTTCCGGAATTACAATTCCCGCTTTTCCGTTCAAAGCTAATTTTTTCATAAAATGCTGTAAAAACAGTACCTCAGTTGCACTACTTTCAATAGGAAAATTGTTTTGAACTTCCTTTTTTTCTTTACCACCAAAAGGAGGATTAGCGAGAATAATAGAATAACGGTCTTTCTCCTGAAAATCTCTAATATTCTGAGTAAGCGTATTCTGTTTGTAAATGTTCGGACTTTCGATACCATGCAAAATCATATTCATCACACCCATCACATACGCTAAAGGTGTTTTTTCGTTCCCAAAAAACATTCCTTCTTTGATATGTTTTAGCTGAGTGGTGCTGTATTCATTTTTCTTTTGCATTACATAATCAAACGCCTGAATTAAGAATCCGGCACTTCCTACCGCTCCGTCGTAAATAGTATCATTCACATTAGGTTCAAGTACATCAACCATTGCCTTGATAACAGGACGAGGCGTATAAAATTCTCCTGAATTTCCACCATCGCTTCCCATTCCTTTAAGCAAGTTTTCATAAATAATACTTAACTCAAATAAATCTTCTTGGCTCTGGAAATTAAGGTCTGCAATATTTTCTATAACTTCCCTTAGTGTATGTCCGCTTGCAATTCGATTGGTGATGAACTCGAAAACAGCACCAATTTTATATTTTACACTTTTTACATCCTGCTGATTGGATTTGAAGTTTTCCAAATAAGGGAATAGATCATTATTGACAAAATCAATAAGATCATCTCCTCCTATTGCACCTTTCAAATCATACTTTCCATCTTCTTTAAGTGGATAAGCCCATCTATCCCAACGATATTTGGGATCAATTATATATTCGTATGGTTTGCCATCAATTAAAGCATCAGATGCTTTGTTTTCTTCATAATCGTGTAAATATTTTAAAAATAAAATCCAACTGATTTGTTCGGTATAATGCATTGCCCCACTAATTCCATCGTCTCTGCGGAGAATGTCTGTAATTCTGTCTATTCTTGATTGTAAATTTGCTATCGTCATATCCTTACACTGCCTGATACATTACTTGTTGTAATTTGTAAAAAGCATTAATTAAATTATTCGCATTGCCAAATGCTTTGGCAGCTTCCTGTGTCGTTCCTAAACCATTCAACTGAATAAGTTCGGAAAGTTTATCTCTTTTCAATTCCTCAATTCCGTCTTTCTTGTATCTATCTAAGACAAAATACAGGAATTGTTGGGCTTTTTCATTTTCATAGTTTTTGAAAAAATCTGATTTTTGTTTTGTTGTTTCAGCTCTATGATTTCGAGTAACGAGCTCTTTGCTGTAACTTACATAGGCAAGTAAATCAAATACATCACTCTCTTCCGCTTCAAACATTTTTTGGAGCGTTTCTATTTGCTCATCATCAAATCCAGTTTGCCCTAACTTTGTCAAAAGCTCTTCTCTTGTTTCAGGTTTACTCCATAATTCACGAAGTTGCTCTTCACTACTAAATAAATTGGGTAAAAATTCGATCAATTTCTCCAAAAATTCTGAAACTGTAAGCGGTCTTCCGTTATCTCCAACATAACGAACCTCCACATCTATCACCTTAATATTTCTCCCATTTAACTTGACTACAATTTTTTCTTTTTGGGGTTCAGGTGGCATATAAATACCTTCATCATTATCATCTTGTGAATTAGGCTTAGGTTTGGGTTTCGGTTTTGTTATTGGGTTTAGATCTTCTTCGCCATCAATTATAATTTCATCCTCTTCTTCTGCAGAATCATCCCAATCTTTATCATAGAAATTATTTGTAGCTCCAGTAAAATCTATAATCGTAAAAAAATCTTTATTCTCAAAAATACGGGTGCCTCTACCAACAATTTGTTTAAATTCCACCATAGAATTTATAACACGAACTAAAACGACATTTCTAACATTTCTTGCATCAACTCCGGTAGTGAGCATCTGTGATGAAGTAAGAATTACAGGAATGTCTTTGTCATTATCTTGAAATCGTTCTAAAAGTTGTTTTCCAATTTCTCCTTCATTACTTGTAACTCTTACGCAATAATGTGGGTCTTTTACGGATTTATGTTTATTAATCGCATCACGCATCATTAAAGCATGTTCTTGATTGACACAGAAAATAATTGTTTTATCCATTTCTCGGATATTTGCCAAAATTGCTCGGGCAATTAAATCCGTTCTATCTTCAACAATGATTCTACTTTCAAAATCAGAAAGACCATAAATCCTGTCTTCAAGCTCTCCACTTACTACAATGTCATCCTTGGTTGGAATATACTCATCAATATTGGTTCTTATTCTTTTAACCTTATAAGGTGTCAAAAATCCATCATTAATTCCATCCTTAAGAGAATACTCATAAACAGGTTTTCCGAAGTAATTATAAGTGTTTACGTTGTCGTTACGTTTTGGAGTGGCGGTAAGTCCTAGGTGAACTGCCGTTGCAAAATAATCTAAAATATCTCTCCAGGAACCATTCTCATTGGCTGAACCTCTATGACATTCGTCAATAATAACAATATCAAAAAAATCAGAAGGATATTGTTTGTAATAACCTCCAATGTTTTCTTTTTCGGCAATTGCCTGATAAATTGCAAAAAATACATTTGCATTCGTTGGAACCTGACCGTTCCTAATCCGGATTTCGTCACCATTGATTTTAACCAAATCTCTTTCCAACGGATTAAATGTATTAATGGCTTGGTCAGCCAAAATATTTCGATCAGCTAAGAATAAAATTTTTGGCCTCCGTTCTATCTTATCTACATTCCAACGAGCTGTGAAAAGTTTGTAAGCAATTTGAAAAGCAACAAATGTTTTTCCTGTTCCTGTTGCTAAAGTAAGAAGAATGCGTTTTTTGTCTTCAGCTATGGCTTCAATTACCTTGTTTACTGCAATTTCTTGGTAATATCTAGGTTTAAAGTCTCCTGTTAAATAAAAAGGTATGCTTAAAAGCTTTTCTTTTATACTATTTTTCTGAGCAAAGATCCTATTGTACATTTCTTCCGGAGTTGGATAATTTCTAATAAAATCTCCTTTTCCTTCTGAAATGCAAAACTCATAAATCTGTTTTCCGTTACTGGAATAAACAAAATCAATTTTTAGCTTCTGAGCATAATCAATGGCCTGCTGTAAGCCTTCAGTTGATTGTTTATCGTATCGCTTTGCCTCAATGATTGCAAGAGGAACATTTTTATATTTAAGCAAATAATCAACATATAATCGTTCTCCTCTTTTATTCCCGGATAATTTTCTTCCGTCAGTAAAATAATACTCACGGATAATGTAAGCCTCGTCCCATTCAGATAATCTTAACTGTGGGTCTATAAATTTAGCTCTGGTATCGTGTTCTGAATAGGACAAATATTAGTTTTTAAAGTTTTCAAATTTACAAAAATAGTTTAGCAAAGCCACAAAAACACACAACACTGTAACAATCAATACATTACACCATTACATATTGTAGCTTCTCCATTTTTGAAAATGCTTTACAGAGATAAGTAAAATATATTTTGTACATATTTCTTAAAATCCTCACAATACATTTAAACACCAAAAATTAGTAAAACTTCTTAAAGTAAAGCCCAAACTTACCGAAAGAAATAATATTGGAAGAAGAATTATTCAAAAGGTTCAAAATTTTGTAGATGTTTTCATTGATGGAGTTAACGCCTAATCTAAAATAAAAAAGGTTCAGCGTATGCTGAACCTTTTTCTATATCTTAAGTCATCCCTACCCAATCAACCTCTCAAGCCTCACCATCATCTCATCCTTCTCCTTCAGCATCCTTTCATAAAGTTCCATCTTTTCTTCATGCATTTTCAGAATAGCTTCTACCGGATTGAAAACAGGATGTATATTAATTGCTGAAGCCCCCTCTTTGAAATCAGTAAACGTATTAGAAATAATATTCACCGCCTGCTCCTCATCAAAATTTTGAAACGCTTCCACCGGAATTTTCAATACTTCAGAAATTCTTTTCAGTAAAGGGTCTTCAATAATTTCTTTCTGTTCCAGCAGAGAAACTTTCTTCTGGTTCCAGTCGTCTCCAAGGTCAAGAGCCAATGCTTCCTGCTTGATGCCCAGCATTTCCCTGAATCGTTTTACATTGCGGCCCTGATGTATTTTATGTTCCATGACAATTCAACTTTTATGAAGAGTTAAATATAGAAAAATATTGGCAAAAAAGGCTTTAAAAAGCGGTCGAAATCTGTTTTTTCCCTTGTCTTCGGTTTTAAATGATTGAATTTCTGAGCTA
Organism: Chryseobacterium rhizosphaerae; assembly: GCF_003385455.1. GTDB lineage: Bacteria > Bacteroidota > Bacteroidia > Flavobacteriales > Weeksellaceae > Chryseobacterium > Chryseobacterium rhizosphaerae. The sequence continues at coordinate 55,404 of NZ_QNUF01000010.1, forward strand.
AGAGCATCTTTGCCGAAAATTTTACGTTTTCCCGTAATCATGCCTTAAAGATTTTCCTTATTATTGTAGTCTATACACTACAAATACGTGAAAACTAATATCATTGATGTTTTAATACCTTAGAAAGCATCTTTCAATTTAAAAAACATATTATTTTTATCATCAACGACCGGTTCATGATGTAGTAATGAATCATATCTATACAGAAAACTAAAAACCAATATGACTTTTACAGAATTAATTGACGAGATAGAGATTTGGGATCACTGGCAGGGTGAATACAACCGTTTTGTACCCCAGTTTGTCACGGAGGCAAGCACAGCGAAAAATTGGGAAGATTGGGATCAGGATATATTCTATGAATTTTTCATGCGTCCGGGAGATCAGTGTGTTTCTTCTTTGAAACAAGGATACTTTACCCATGAAGAAAGAGATCAAATCAAAGAAAAATGGACGGAGCTTTCTGTATTATTACAGGAAATTGCGATAAGCCAAAAGCACCCTTTATTTGATACTTACTATCAGATCAAAGAACTGATTAGAAAATGTACTTATAATAATAAAAAAGCCGCTACCAACAGACTGATTGCAAGTTTGCAGCCTCAACTATTATGTACAATTGTTAATGAAGATAAATTGAGAGGTTTAATCTATCTTCTGAACAAAAATGTTGAGAATTTTGAACTGAAACTTACGTATGATTGGTTTCAGGACAGCTATAACCTTCTTCAAATTTTCAAAGAAAAACTCAACAAAGACGTTTATGAAATTGTAACCCTTCCATGGCAGGTTTACGATTATTTTCAGGAACAAAATACCCCATCTTCCATAGAACAAAATGATATGAGTGAAAATAAACTGGACCAGCAGATCCAAATTTTAGAATATAAAAAACAAATTATCCTTCAAGGTCCTCCTGGAACCGGAAAAACCAGAATGGCCAAGGAGTTGGCTGTTCAATTATTGGGATTGAATGATACTAAAGAATTAAAAAACAATCCGCAGTTTAAGCTTATCCAGTTCCACCCCAGTTATGCCTATGAAGATCTCGTGAGAGGAATTGTAGCCAAACCAGACGAAGATGGAAACGGGATTATCTACGAAGCCGAAAATAAAGTATTAGGTGACTTTATTAAAAAAGCTTGTGAGCAATCTCAGCAAATCAATGGATTTCCTAAAACGGAATGGCTCAATGAAATGTTTGAAGAATTCAAAACATTCATAGAAGAAGAATTGATTGCAAATGACCACAAAATACAACTAACCAATAAACTTTTTCTGACCCATATCGGAGAGAATTCCTTTCACATTTCCAGTGAAGGATGGAAAGGAGACCGTTTAAAATTCAGTGAGATAATAAAATTGTATCAATACAATATCACTCAAAAAGAGGACACAAAAAAATATGATGATCTGGCAAAAACAGTATATCACAGAACATCATACTATTTCCCGGTGGTAGATAAATTCAGAAAGTTTTTGGAAGGAAAATCAGTGCCTGTTCATAACGAAATACAATCTCAATCTCAAAACTATGTACTGGTAATTGACGAAATCAACCGGGCCAATCTTTCTTCCGTTTTAGGAGAACTAATTTATGCTTTAGAATACAGAGGTAAATCAGTGGAAAGTGTATATGAAGTTGATGGCAAAAGAGACCTTACTCTCCCTCCCAACCTATACATCATCGGCACTATGAATACGGCAGACCGCAGTGTTGGACATATTGATTATGCGATACGACGACGTTTTGCTTTTATTGAGGTGTTGCCTGAACCTCTGGAAGATGATGATCGTATTCATTTTAATACGGAAGGGTTCAAAAAAGTATCGGCCCTATTCAAAAATGGAAATGTAAGTGGTGAATTTGAGGCGAAGGATGTTCAACTGGGACATAGTTATTTTATTGCTAAACATAAAGATATCAGAGCTGATCAAACAAAAGAGGACATTTTCAGAATGAAGATGAATTATGAAGTGGTTCCTATTCTTCTGGAATACGTGAAAGATGGCGTTCTTATCGGAACTTTCGAGGATAAGAATGACAACAATAAAGAATATGACATCAAAGACTATATCAATACCCTGAAAATAAATAATTAATGGGAATTTTACTTTCGGAACATAAAAGTTTTCTGATCAGAAGACGTATTCCTGAAGAACCTGTTGCAGAGCTGCAGGATGAACTGTATCTTGATGAGGACTCTTTTCAGCGTTTTACAGCTTTGGAAAGTAAAAGGTTCAACCATCAGTCATTTTCTTTTTCAGTGGTAAAAGGAGAAAACCATTGTGAGATTAAGGCAGATTATTTTGTAGGTATTGATTGGCTGGGGAAGACTGGCAGAACCATCTATGTGGAGCCTAAGATCAATGCCGGTTTGTCACAATATTTCCGAAACTGTCTCAATGAGGAAGAAAATTCTACTGAAACTCCTGAAGAGTTTAATAATAAAGAGAAAGCAGAAGCTAAGGAAATTAACTACCTCAGCATTCTTTTGGACATCATGTCTCTACCCGAAACAGCCCGATATTCAAAAGACGTGATCCAGATCGACTGGAAGGCCCAACCCATTACCATTGATCAGAAAGCTGATCGCTTAACGCCATTTTTGATTGTACAGTTTTTACAGCATTTAAAAACAATTGCAAAAAAGGGTCTGAAAAAATCCTATTATAAAGTTCAGGAAAACCTAAACAGTAAGGTGAAAGGGAAAGTATTAGTGGGGCAGCATATTAAAAAGAATGTTTTTAAAAACAGACTCACCTCCACTTTTTGTGAATTTCAGGTATTTGGTGAGGATCATCTGGAAAACCGTTTTTTAAAAAAAGTGTTAGAATTTGTGGCCAGTTATATCGGGAATAACACCTCTTTATTTCCTGCAAAATCCGATTTACCAGCCATTAAAGATATTCTCAATTATTGCAGACCGGCTTTTGAACATATCAGTACTGATGTTGATGAGTATCAACTGAAAAACATCAAGAAAAATCCTTTCTTTAATGAATATAGAGAGGCGATCCGAATTGGACAGCTTATCCTGAAACGCTTTTCATATACTATTACCAAAACAACGCAGAAAAAAATAGAGACCCCACCCTTCTGGATTGATATGCCGAGGTTGTTTGAACTCTACTTTTATTATCAGCTAGTGAAAGCAAATCCAGGAGATGAACAATATATCCACTACCAGTTTAGCACCTACGGAAATTATCTTGATATTTTAATCAGCAAACCCGGATTTGAAATGGTTATTGATACGAAATATAAGTTGAAATACACCAAAAGTCATATCCATAAAGATATTCGACAGGTTTCAGGATATTCCAGGTTGAAGAAAGTGGTACATAAAATAAAGAGTAAAAATGAAGCGTGGGATGAAAATAATATATTGAACTGTTTAATTATTTACCCACACCTCTATCAACCTAGTGAAAACAGCCTCAATGTTCCACAATCACTACTCACCAGCTTTAAAATAAAAGATATACAAAAGCAATTTGAAAATAAAGAAAATCAGATTACTGCTTATCATAAAATTTTTAAACTGGGAATAAATTTACCTGTAAGCTAGTAAAGAAACTTAATGACAATGAAGGTTTAAAATAATGTGAATATAGTATTGAGATTCCCACGGAATGACAAATAGCACGCTTAATCTTTCCATTTTTTTTGTCATTCCGTATGAATCTAAGCATAAAACCTTTAATCAATTTCACTGATATAGCTGACGTCGGGTGAATTAACTCCTCGATATCATATTATTTATCTAACTTCTAAGCCAATCATAATACTTTCATCTACATTCTACGGCATTCTCATATAATTTTTGTTCTTTTGCAAAAAGGTTTTAAATTTTAAATAATTGCATGTCGAAGTTTGATGAAATCCGGTATTTCCATGATCAGGAGGTGAATGAAGCGTTAGGGAGTGTGTCCCGCGACCCTATGATGAAAGCGCTGATGAATTTTACTTTTCCAGATACGGATGAGCAAATTTGGCTGGAACAGTTTAAAAACATTCATTCCATCAGTGATTTTCAGAGGCATTTTATAGCACAGACCGTTCGTCAGATCCTTACAAAAAGTTCTGATGGTTTGACGACTTCAGGTTTCGATCAGCTGGATAAAAATACCCCTTACCTTTTCATTTCGAATCACCGGGATATTGTGTTGGACACTTCCCTACTTAACCTTGCCTTACTGGAGAGCGGCCACATTATGACCGCTTCGGCCATTGGTGACAACCTTGTTGGGAGAAAGTTCCTGAATATACTAGCCAAACTGAACCGTAACTTTTTAGTTCAGAGAGGGCTGTCGCTGCGTGATCAGCTTAAAAGCTCACAAATCATGTCCGAGTATATTGAGCAGCAATTACACCAGGAAAAGCGTTCTGTATGGATTGCCCAACGTGAAGGCCGTGCTAAAGACGGTAACGATGCTACTCAGCAAGGCGTTTTAAAAATGCTGGCAATGGCAGCTGGAGATCAGTCCCTGACGGATTATTTTAAATTTTTAAAGATTGTTCCCATCTCCATCTCTTATGAATATGACCCTACCGATTCTTTAAAAATGCCCCAACTGCTGGCCAAACACAGAGAAGAGGAATACATAAAAGGTAAAAATGAAGATTTTACCACCATGCTTAGTGGTATATTGGGTCAAAAGAAGAGAATTCATCTGCATGCCGGTCATGTCATTGACAAAGAACTGGATGATATTGCAGCTACCATTGAGAATAAAAATAAGCAGCTGCAAGCCGTTGCCCAAATCATTGATGATTCCATTATCAGGAATTATAAGTTATGGCCAACAAAATTTATAGCCTATGATCTGCTTCATAATACCCAGACCTATGCTTCACAGTATACCGAACAGGAAAAACAACTGTTTATCCGAAGACTGGAAATGCGTATTGATCCTTCTGATCCCGTTTCTAAAGAATATTTCCTATCGATGTATGCCAATCCGTTAATCAATAAAATAAAGATTGAAGAAAGCTTTTCAGAATAACAGGCTTTAGTGGAGCATTGTTTATTTTATCAATTTGAAAATCTTTTTTAAACCATAGATTTAGCATATTTTTTTGCCATTTTTAAAACATACCCCTTCATTTCAAAAGAAAATCAGAGGGTTTCAAAAAAACTTATGTGAACTTCTCAGCAGTTTATTTGTAACTCCATTCTCCTAAAGTGTGCCTAAAACTTTTGTGACTTTTGTGGTTATAGTTTTCTCCCGGCAACTCAGGTAAATTGACTTTATATCACTCGATTTTAATGGAACTGATGTTTTTCCCATACAGCTTATTCAGCGACAAAGTCGCCCTTCTTTACTGCCTTACAATAAACATTCGAATCACTATTCCTTAGCGTTTAAAATATTCAACAGAAATCCTTTGCGTCTTTGCATTTTCCAACCTATAAAATAATCTCAAAATAAAGTTGGTATATCGCAAAGGCGCAAAAAATATTAACATGCCCAATAATCAAAGGCGCAAAGATTTTATCTCCGATAAAATTGTATTCTCCATAATTTTTCAAATAGTATTTAGATTTTGCCGATGAAACCAACCCACACCCAGACCATCTTACTCATCTATTAATCGTGAAAATCACGGAATACCCAACGGAAATCTCCGATTTCCTTGCGCCTTAAAAACACCATATCATTTAAAATCCTTTGCGTCTTTGTGTTTTCCAACCTATAAAGTATCTAAAAATAAAGTTGGTATATCGCAAAGGCGCAAAAAACATTAACATGCCCAATAATCAAAGGCGCAAAGATTTTATCTCCGATAAAATTGTATCCTCCATAATTTTTCAAATAGTATTTAGATTTTGCTGATGAAGCCAACCCACACCCAGACCATCTTACTCATCTATTAATCGTGAAAATCACGGAACACCCAACAGAAATCTTTGATTTCCTTGCGCCTTAAAAACACCATATTATTTAAAATCCTTTGCGGCTTTGCGTTTTCCAACCTATACCCTATTACTCACCTGAAAATCCCTGTACAAATACGCTCTTTATCTCTATAACTTTCAAAATCAACCCAAGAAATCGCATGTGTTTTTTCCAGAAAAAAGTACCACATATTTTAAAAATACAATGAAATCCAATCTATTAAAAATAAAATTGTTTATATTTAAATGAATAAAATAGCAGCGGAATTCAATGTTTTGAAAGGCAAGATAATTGCAGTTATCTAAAAACCACACAAAATCAGACCTATGAATGTACAGTTAGATTCACATGCTAAAACTGAAAATGAGCCTATTGATTATTTTCTTCAGGATGTTTTAAACGGCTTACAAAGCACTCCCAAAAAGTTATCTTCAAAATACTTTTACGATAAAATTGGGGATCACCTTTTTCAGCAAATTATGGCAATGCCTGAATATTACCTTACCCGTTGTGAGCTTGATATTTTTAAAAATAAGACCGATGAACTTGCCGACCTCCTCATTCCGGAAAATGAGCCTTTCGATTTGATTGAATTGGGAGCAGGTGACGCCATGAAATCTACCTATTTACTTGAATATTTGGTAAAAAAAGGAGCTGACTTTACTTATATGCCCATTGATATTTCCGGGAATATCCTTTCCATACTCGACAAAAAAGTAAGCAGTCAATTTCCGGCATTGGAAGTAACCTGCCTGGAAGGTGACTATTTTGAGATGCTTCAAAAAGCGGCTTCATTATCCAACAGGAGAAAAGTGGTTTTATTTTTAGGAAGCAATATTGGAAATATGTCCCTGGAGGAAGCTGAAAGTTTCTGTTTGCATCTTAATAAAAACCTGTCTTCAAAAGATCGTGTATTGGTAGGTTTTGATCTTAAAAAAAATCCCCACATTATTTTGGATGCCTATAATGATAAAGAAGGGATTACAGCTGCCTTTAATCTTAATCTCCTGACACGAATCAATAACGAATTGGAAGGAAATTTTGATCTGGAACAATTTCAGCACTACCAAACCTATGATCCTGTAAGTGGAGCCTGCAGAAGTTTTCTGATAAGCCTTAAAAACCAAAAGGTAACGGTTGGAAATGTCAGCATTTCATTTGAAGAACATGAACTTATCAATATGGAAATTTCTCAGAAGTTCTCTGCAGAACAGATCAGCGCATTGGGAGAGAAATCAGGGTTTGCCATAACCGGAGAAATTAAAGATTCTAAAAAATGGTTTGTAGACAGTATCTGGCAGGTACAATAAAAGTAAAGCATCTGAAAAAAGTATTGGATGCATTCGATATAAACTACATCACTAAAACTAAAAGACATGACACCAGAGATCACCACAAAAGATATAGTGAAAAAATATACGGATATCCGCAGACGTTCAGAAGAGATCTGTGCCCCGTTGGAAATCGAGGATTATGTAGTACAGCCCATCGTTGATGTAAGCCCACCGAAATGGCATCTCGGTCATACGACCTGGTTTTTTGAAACTTTTATTCTGGCTCCTCATTTTCCTGAATATGAAATTTTCGATCCTAAGTATAATTTTGTTTTTAACAGCTATTACGAAACTATTGGGGCAAGAGTAATCCGTACAGACCGGGGAAATCTCAGCCGCCCTTCTGTTTCAGATATCTATCAATACCGGAAATATGTGGATGAGCAGATGAAAGCTTTTCTTCAGAGCAGATTTATGACGGAAACCATTGAACCGTTATTGGAACTGGGTCTGAACCATGAACAGCAGCATCAGGAATTATTAATGACTGATATTAAATATATCCTGGGACATAATCCGCTATTTCCAGCCTATACAAAAGGGAAACAAACTGTAAAACCCTACGTGGAGGATGTACACATGCTCAGATTTTCAGAAGGCCTTTATGAAATAGGTTTTCATGGAGAAGGATTTTGTTTTGACAATGAGTTAGGAAGGCATAAAGTCTACCTTACCGGTTTTGAAATAGCCAGCCAGCTCGTAACCAACGGTGAATATTTGGCATTTATGGAAGCTGGCGGGTACAACGATTTCAGGTACTGGCATGCCGAAGGCTGGGATTGGGTGAAGCAAAGCCATGCTGAATCCCCATTGTACTGGCATTTTATAGACGGCAAATGGATGAATTATACATTGAACGGATTACAGGAAGTGGATCCTAATGGTATCCTGTGTCATATCAACTTCTATGAAGCATCTGCTTTTGCATCCTGGAAAGGAATGCGTCTTCCTACTGAAGCAGAATGGGAAGTGGCATCGGATCATTTTAACTGGGGAGACCGCTGGGAATGGACCAATTCGGCCTACCTGCCCTACCCTCATTTTAAAAAAGAAGCAGGAGCTGTGGGTGAATACAATGGAAAATTTATGGTCAATCAAATGGTTTTACGTGGTGCTTCCGAAGCTACACCTCCCGGCCATAGCAGAAATACCTACCGCAACTTCTTTCAAACCAATTTAAAATGGCAGTTTACAGGAATCAGACTTGCCCAATAATTTTTGCCGATGATTACAGTTGAATCAGTTTCAAAAAGTTTTAACGGAAAAACCGCAGTAGATCATATTTCTTTTCAGGCCTATGATCAGGAAATACTCGTGCTCTTAGGAACCAGCGGCTGTGGGAAAACAACCACCCTTAAAATGATCAACCGGCTTATAGAAGCAGATTCCGGAAACATTCTTATTGACGGCAAAAATATCCGTGATCAGAAAGCTGAAGAGCTGAGAATGGGAATTGGTTTTGTGATGCAGCATTCCGGGTTATTTCCTCACTATACCATCCAACAGAATATTGCGGTAGTTCCTGAACTGCTGAAATGGGAGAAAAAGAAAACGGAAACAAGAACCCACGAGCTTTTAGCTAAGCTTCACCTTTCGGAAGAGGTACTTTCCCGGTTTCCCAATGAATTAAGTGGCGGACAGCAGCAGCGGGTTGGCATTGCCAGAGCTTTGATTGCCGATACTCCGGTTTTACTGATGGACGAACCTTTCGGAGCCCTGGACAATATTACGAAAGCAGATATCCATTCCGAATTTAAATCTTTGGAAGAGCTTAAAAACAAAACAATAGTATTGGTCACCCATGATGTACAGGAAGCATTTGAGCTGGGTCACCGGATATGTCTGATGGATCAGGGGAAAATTGTTCATACCGGTACTCCAAAAGAAATGCTTTATCGTCCTGAAAATAATTTTGTCCTCAATTTTTTTGCTGAAAACCGGCTCTTACTGGAATATAAAGTAGCCACTTTAAAGGATATTGCCCCTTTCCTGAATACTGAAGATTCCTATCACAAACCTGATCTTTCAGAAAACACAAGCGTCTGGAATGCCCTGCAGACATTAAGCTCAGATCACAATCATACAGGGTTGTATGAAAATCTGGTCAAAGCATTTAATCATTACAGAAAATTACAGACCGTATGACGCATCAAAGTCTTTGGCAGTTTATTGCTGAGCAGCACGAAAAGTTAATAACCCAGATTATTCAGCATCTTGGGCTTACCTTTCTGTCTTTATTATTGGCGATCCTGGTGGGACTTCCTCTAGGAATATTGATTGCCAGAAAAAAAAGGCTTTCCGGTTCTGTGCTTGGTATTGCCGGTATTTTGCAGACCATTCCTAGTATTGCATTGCTTGGATTTATGATTCCCGTGTTCGGCATCGGTCCTAAACCGGCTATTGCCGCCTTGTTAACGTATGCTCTTTTACCTATTATCCGCAATACATATACCGGAATCACAGGTGTAGATCCTGCTGTGATTGAGTCTGCCAAAGCAATGGGAATGAACAGAAGCCAGCTGCTTTTTAAGGTTAAACTTCCTTTAGCTATGCCTGTTATCATTGCCGGAATAAGGACTGCCGCCGTTATTAATGTAGGGGTAGCCACCTTAGCTTCATTTGTAGCAGCAGGTGGTTTGGGAGAATTTATCTTTGGAGGTATTTCGCTTAATAATACCAATATGATTTTGGCGGGTGCAATTCCTGCAGCATTACTGGCTATTCTATTGGACCAGGTGATTGCTATGATACAAAAGTCGGGATATCTGGTATTCCGGAAACTGAAATATCTAGCACCGATTGTTCTTGTTATCATGGCAGCCGGCTATCTGCTTACTTCTGTTTCACATCATAAAATAAAAGCAGGTTTTACCCCGGAATTTATGGGAAGGCAGGATGGTGACATCGGGCTGCGTTCTGTCTATGGGCTCAATGTAAATCCACTGGTTGTCAATGATGCCATTATGTATAAAGCAGCTTATGAAAAAGAACTGGATCTGATCAGTGGTTATTCTACAGACGGGAGGATCAAGGCCTTTGATCTCTATGTACTGGATGATGATAAAAAAATCTTTCCCCCATACTTTGCGGCTCCCATCATTAAAACCAAAACTCTGAAAAAATTTCCGGAACTGGAAAAAGCTTTAAATCTGCTGGCGGGAAAATTCAATGATTCTATTATGACCGATTTGAATTACAGGTCTGATCATCTCCATCAGACACCGGAAAAGATTGCCAGGGATTTTTTAGTCCAGAATGGTCTCTACAAAAGTCCCCGGAAAGGAAATTCAGGAACGGTAAGAATCGGTTCAAAAATCTTCGGGGAACAATACATTCTTGCAGAAATGTATACTATGCTTATTGAAGGATATACGGACTATAAAGCGGAAACAAAAACAGGCTTGGGAGGAACTAAAATCTGTTTTGATGCCTTAATGAATGACGCAATTGATTTTTACCCTGAATACACGGGAACCGGGCTTCTCGTCCTCTTACAGCCTACGCCACAAATCCTGAAAAATGTTACCCAAAGCGCTGATAAAACCTATCAATATGTTAACTCAGAATTTGAAAAACAATATGGAATTCAATGGCTGAAACCGCTTGGTTTTAATAATGCATATGCCTTAATGATGCGCCGAAAACAAGCTGAAGATCTTAAGATAAAAAGCATCTCTGATCTTAAAAGGTATGTAGACGGAAAATAGGTTGCCTTTATTTTTACTGACCGCTACTTCTTCTTTTTTCTGAACACTTACCCAATCCAACCACAGTTAAAAAAATACTAAAATAGAGCAAATAAAATTTGAAAGATATTATATGAACTATCTTTAGCTATAATTAAAAACATGCAGAATAAAATACTTCCTTTTATTGCCTTATTATTGTTTTTGGATTCCTGCCAGGCTCAGGATACGGATATTCTTCTGATAGATCAACTGGATAAAACATTCAGTGTTTCAAAATTTTACCAATCAAGATTGCAGAAAACTAATGAGATTTTATCAACCGATCTCAAAAAGATGGATAAAAACGCGGCATTAAAAGCCCTGGAAACAGCTATGTTTGAAAAAGACACATTGGCTTTCTACGCATCAGAAGGAAGATTGCCCTCAGACTTTTATCTTGAGTCTACCAATGACTGGATGAGCAGAAAAAAGAAACCGGTCAAATATTTTGGCTATCAATATAAAACAGTAGCTTATGATGAAGCAAAAGATACTTTGGCGATCGTAAATACAGTAGCCTTCCCTTCTTTGGACATGGCGGAAAACAATAAAGGAGAGTTTTCGTATCTAAGAGCCAGTAAAGCCTCAAGAAATAAAAAAGATTTTTCAAACCTGCTGAGTTTTCTACAAAAAAACAGCAAACGTATACCTATTGAGGACAGCTCATCTGAAGAAGTAAGCTGTTGGGAAAATAAAAACTTCTATTACATTCTGTCTAAAAAAGATGGAAAGGAGGAAGAGATCCTCTCATACGATCATTCAGGAAACAAAAATTCTAAAATGATTGAGATTTCAAACATACGTCTGAATGTATACAGCAAAGAATATATTCAAACTCTCGGAAAAGAAAAGTCCTATATTCCGGAATACATCCCGGCACCTAAATGAAAGCTATGAAAAACAATATACTGACCTTATTTTTAACGGTAACAATGAGACAAAAAGTTCCGTTAGGTATTGCTCTTGTTGCGGGAACCTGTATTTCTTCTGCCCAGACATTCACCTCATCCGGAATCTGGTATGATATCATCCCCGGCAAACTTAATACAGACAGCCTTTTGGTCCAAAAAGGGTTTAAAATGAAGTACAGCGGTCCCAAAAAACAAGGAGGTCTTTTGTCTTGTTATTTTAATAAAAAGTCTGATGAATGGATGTTTATTCATGCCAATATTCAGAATCAGATCACTTTCATATCTTATCTGCTCCCTACCTTAGAAAAATATAAGAAAAACCTGATGGAGAAGAAACAACTGCTTCCAGGAGAAGAAGTACAGGCAATGGGTAAAACCAGGCAGGAAAACAAGATATATTATGATCTCGGCTATATTTTTAAAAGACCTGAGTTATCATCTGATCAAAAGGAATGAAAGCCATGGTAAAAATTACCCAACGATCTTTTTCAAAAACATTATCTTCGCAGCAAATAAAAAAAACCTGACAATATGAAAAAAATAATATTTCTCGCCTCAGCTGTTCTTGTATTAAATTCATGTGTAGTATCCACTGCCGCAAAAGTGGTAAAGGGAGCAGTCAATGTAAGCTACAAGGCAGTAAAAGGAACGGTGAATGGGATTAGCTGGGCCGTAAGCAAAGCTAAAGGAAAGATTGATGAAGACCGTTTAGACGGAACCTGGAAAGTAGTGGGTGTATACCGTGGTTCTTTTGAAGATTTTTCAAAAGATCAGAACCCGGAAAGTTCATTCAGTACAGATTGTACAGAAAGTTATGATCAGATTATTTTCAAGGCTAAAAAATCTAAATTTCAGCCGGTACACTGCAGTTCTGAGAAAGAAGACTGGGTAAAATATTCTCTTGAATTTGGAAAAAACCCTTTGACTAAAGAAAAGGAAAACTATATAGAATACAACTCCAACAACTATATTTCCGTCATTGATGTCAACAACAAAACAATGGTTCTGGAAGGTAATGTAATGCCCAAACTGGCATTTTCCGGAGCTAAACTCTATCTTTTAGAAAAGGTGAAATAATCATTAAAAAGGTAATGAGGAGTTACTTAACCTGTACTCCTCTCCTTTTTAAAATACCTAATGGCTGCTTCAGTGTAACACTAAAAACATCAAAGTATTGTCAGACTTTAATCTCAATACCTTCTTTGAAAAGGCAATATATCCTTTGCTTGATCTTACGGATAGGGAGAAGCAAATGCTTTTGTCTGAAACCCGTGTTCTATCTTTAAAAAATAACAGTTTTCTAATCAGGGAAAATACAATTGTGGATCATCTGTTCTTTTTAAATAAAGGATTGGTAAGAAGCTTCTATACTAAAGACCACCGTGAAATCAATACTGAATTTTTCTTTGAAAATGATTTTCTTACCGCATTAACAAGCTTTCTGACCGATAAAATAACATATCTCAATTTTCAATGTCTCGAGGAATCTGAGGTCATTGCTATACCCAAAACTTTAATTGACCACCTTTTATTGCAGGATCAGAAATGGCATGTGCTCCTCAATCAGATCCTGAAAAAGGAGTTTATCAAAAAATGCTGCAGGGAAAGTTCTTTCCTGTTACATGATTCCCTTGAACGGTATCTGTATTTTCTTGAACAGTTCCCCAATTCGGAAAACAGAATTCCTCTTTTCCATATCGCCTCCTATCTGGGGATAAGCCCGGAAACATTAAGCCGCATCAGAAGTAAAAAATTAAAGCAAATTGATTTAAGTCAAGTAAATAAGATCTGATTTTCTGCACTTTTGTTTTAAATAATTCAATTATGGACAAAAGAGTACAATTTGATTTTGAAGTTTATTTTACCAACGGAGGAAATCTTAAAGGGGAAGATTTCAGACTGGACATCATGGGCGATGACATTACAGATCGGGAGCTTGCAGATTATATTATTGAAGATCTTAGGTTACTTATGGCCGGCAAGGTAAATATTCTGAATAAGCAGATCTTCAGTGAGCCTCACAAAAGAAAATCCGCAAAAGAACACTCCCCTACGGAAAGACTTATAGATCTAAGTCATACCATCGAAGAAGGGCTGATCACCTATAAAGGACTTCCGGCTCCTCATATCTGTGATTATCTAAGTCGCAAGGATTCTCAAAAGTTTTATGACAAAGGTACAGAGTTTCAAATTGGCAATATAGAGATGGTCACCAATACAGGAACTTATATCGACTGTCCTTTTCACAGATTTGAAAACGGAAAAGATACAGCCGAAATAGAATTGGAAAAGTTTGCTGAATTAGATGCCGTAGTCTTTCGGATTCCTTATTCTGAGACACTGGAAATCACAGACGAACATTTCAGAAACAGGGAGATCAGAAATAAAGCCATACTCATTCATACCGGCTGGGATCGTCACTGGAATACTGAAACCTATTATGAAAACCATCCTTACCTTACGGAAAGTGCAGCAGAATATCTTAAAGACTGTCAGGTAAAACTTGTCGGCATTGATTCCCATAATATTGATGATACAGCAGGCAAAAGCAGACCGGTACATACTATTCTTTTAGATGCCGAAATATTAATTGTGGAACATCTTTGTAATCTGGATAAACTGCCTGATGAAGATATCACTTTTACCGCTGCTCCTCCAAAATTCAAAGGGGTAGGAACTTTTCCGGTAAGGGCATTTGCTTCGGTAAAACAGACTTTACAAAAATAGTTTTCTGCGCAAGAGTTTCTATTGATAAATAGTGAAATCCCGGCTATTTTAAAAACTGAGCTGCGACAAAATATCCTCCGCCAACGACCAGTAATGGCAAGGCTATAGACATCAGTACCAAAGGCCAGACAAATATTCTTAAATAAGTATATAATCTTACAGAAGAAGGATCCGCAGGGTCATAAATAACGGTCTCTGTTTCACCTACTGACCAGAATGAAGGATTACTTCCTTCCGGCAATTCATAGGTATATTCAATATTATTTCGAGCGCGGAAGGTAAAAAGAGGCAGATATACCTCTCCGTCTGATTCAATTATCCGCAGAGAGGTAACAGTTGCTGTTGCCTTTTCTGCTTTCTTCAGGAATGCAAGTGTACTTCTGAAGCTCAGTAACGCTGCAACAAACAGAATCACTCCTGCCCCAAGGATGATATAATATGGCCACATAGCTTTCTTTTTATGGTTGTTCATCATATTGCTTCCTGCAAACAGACATTTGACTACTCACTGATTTTCAGATTCATATCTTCAATATAAATATACAAAGATTTACTATATCCTAATTAAGTCCTGCCAATCAATCTGCTATTTGGTCTCTATTGCTACAATTTTTTTTCCTTCTTCTCCCAAATAATGAACCACCAGCTTTTCATATACTTTGTGCCCATCATCTACATTCGTAAATATTAGAATTCCTTTTCCTGATTTTGGAAGTACAAAGGCAATACAGCGTGTTCCAAGATCAGCTCCTCCGTGTGATAAGGCATAGTTGCCATTTCCCAAATCATAGATTTCAAAACCCAATCCGAAGTATTTATTCTCCTTCGTTTTTACCTGATTTTTGGTCATTTCCTGAAAAACTTCAGGCTTTAAATTTTCACCCTTCATAACACTAACCATAAAATTACCGTAATCCTGAATGGTAGTATGCAAGTCATCCGCAGCATTGGATACTTTGTTTTTTTCCGTGGGATAAGGCTGACCTTCTTTATTATATCCTATCGCAAATCTCGATTCTTCTGTATGCTGATTCCAAATATAATCGGTGTCATCCATGCTAAGCGGCTGAAAAATCAGCTCCCGGGCAAGTTGGTTCAATGGTTTTCCGAATTTCTTTTCCAATGCTTTACGCAGGTATTCAAAACCTTCTCCTGAATATTGGTATTGTGTTCCCGGCTCAAACTGAAAGTTTAGCTTTTTATCAGGATTCATCCATCTCCAGTTCGGAAATCCTGTCTGATGGCTCAATATAAGTCTGGTGGTCAGCTTTCTGTGTCTTGGATCGTTTAGAACATCAGGATCTACCCAGTACTGGTCAAGAGGTTCATCCAGCTTCCATTTCCCCAAACTTACCAGACGCAGTGCTACCATTGCTGTTACAGGCTTGGTAAGGGAAGCCACATTGAAATAGGTATTATAAGGTGCCGGAACTCCTTTTTTTATTTCCCCAAAAATCCTTATCTGTTTAAGCTTTCCTTCTTCAATAATTCCCAGCCCGAGTGTCGGAATTTTATTTTCTTTCAGCCAGCTTTCAATCGCCTGGTCGTCCCCAGGAATATCCTCCTGAATCGTTGATTTTGCCTGATGATCAAAACTCAGGGATTTAACCAGTTTCCAGCTTCCATTTTCTATCATCCAGAAATTGGTGAACTTAGCTTTCCCTCCTAATTTTTCGGGTTTTCCTTTTTCTTTTTCAGAAAACTCATGGCTGCCATTCTGAATAACGGCATATAGTTTTCCGTTTTGGTACATCGGATAGATTTCAGAACTTTTATCTATTAAAACTCTTTTTACCTGGCGCATTTCCGGTGCCTTGCACAGTCCGTTTTTAAAATCAATCATGAATTTCTTTTTATCAGAAATACCGTCTTTGTCATGATAAAACTCCAGCCGGTCGCTCAACATATTCTCCATTTGAGAAATATTGCAGGTATTAAAACCTACTGAAAAAAGAAGACTGTCTCTGGACATAATAGTCTTATACAGGGCTTCAGTTTTTTCTATCTGTGCTTGTGTATTGCTGAAGAAAAAGATGAAAAAAGGGAGTATAAAATGAGTATACTTTGTCATTGTTAATAATTTTGACAAAGATTAAATTTTAGTCCGTTTCAATGCAAAAAATGAACCTGACAAAAACCCGACAAAGCCCTGACATGCTTTATATCATGCTGAAATTCAGCTTGAAATACAGTTTCTTATTCCTATCTATTTCCGCTGCATTACGGAGAATAATAAATACATTAGAGAGTGCAATCAGGATCATCAGGATCAGGGTAAACGGACCTCCGAGCTTTAGAAAAATCCCCAGCATAAATACAATAGGAGCCACTGCCGTCCACAACATCTGAACCGAGATAATCTGTCGGGTAAGGTTGTTTCTCTGCTTCATGGTAAACATCAGCAGCAGGGGAACTAAAATATTAAGGGGTGGAAGCACAATACATAAAAGCGAAGAAAGGTTGATTATTTTAATCAGAGAATAGTTTATTTCTGGTGCTTCTTCTTTGATCTCTGTGGTTTTCTCATCGGTATGTACTGCAACTGCAATATCATTCTGCAATAGGTTTTCTTCTATATCCAGGGTTTGTGCCAGCGCCCGGAGTGTATGTCCTTTAGGCTCCGTACCCGCTTCTATCCGCTGGATCGTGCGCACAGAAATTTTAGATCTTTCTGATAATTCTTCCTGGGTCAGATTTTTCTGCTCTCTTACTGCTTTTAATTTAGACATAGCATGTGTATTCTACAAAGAGATATGTATTCATTTTCGCTGGCTAATTTACATCTTTTTCAGTAGTAACGGTAGAAGCAATGCAGTAGAAAAGTTATTCCTATAAAAATCAACCATTTTATCAAAAATAAATGTAATTTTATTAAAATTATTTACGATATGTTATCGATAATCAATTAAATAGCATTTTTATACAACTCACAACACCAATCTTTTTATGGAAAATACCTCAGCCTCTCCATCGGAAATCAGGAAAAATATAGCAACCTATCTGGGACTCACCCTGCTGTTTTGTCTACCTGTTTATTATATGTGTATTGTTACCGGAAAACTAGGAGGCGGAGCCATATCTTACGCTACCATTATTATGTGGTGTCCGGCTATTGCAGCACTGCTGACCTGTCGTATCAGAAAAATCCCTATTGCTTCCCTGGGCTGGAAATGGGGACTCACCAAATATCAGGTGATGGCGTATTGTATTCCGCTGCTGTATTCCCTTGTCCCCTACCTTATCATCTGGATAAGTGGTGCCGGTGGTTTTTATAACCATGAGTTTGTGGCTGAAACAGGAAAAGGTATGGGCTGGAATCTTCCTGATGGAGTAACCATTATTCTGTACATCCTTCTGATGAGCAGTTTTGGAATGGTACGTTCCATCGGTTCTGCCCTGGGCGAAGAAATTGGCTGGAGGGGACTTCTGACTCCACAATTAGCGAAAATAAACTCCTATACTGCAACTTCCTTATGGATGGGAGTGATCTGGTCACTCTATCATTATCCTCTTCTTCTTTTTTCCAATTACAATACGGGCGGACCCAAATGGCTGGAATTAACCTGCTTTACGGTTATGATATTTGCCTGTTGTTTTATCTTCACCTGGCTGCGCTTAAAATCCGGAAGCCTTTGGACAGCGGCTATTTTACATGCCAGCCATAACCTTTTTATTCAGGCTATTTTTACCCCTCTTACGGTAGACAAAGGACATACCAATTATTATATCGACGAGTTTGGTATTGCTCTTCCCATTGCTACAGCTATCGTAGCGTACTTCTTCTGGAGAAAACGAAAGGAGCTGCCGGAGCAGACTCTTGAAAAATCAGATTCATCTGTTACCATTCAACCATTATCATAACATGTAACAACATTAGGATTGTTTTATATCAATCTGCCTTTTCCATCTTTCTGAATTTTCTGGATATAAGGAGTATTTAACATGGAATTGTCTGTGCCTATTTTATATACAAATTCGGAACAGGATTAGAACTGTTCTGAATTTGTATCTATTCACATAAAATAGCTTAGAATGAATGTTTCCTCAACTTTTACATTAGAAAACCTTCACAGATTTAATGATCATTAATGATACTTACAGGAGGCAATGTTGAAACTCCAGGGGGTAAAGGTGGTAACAGCGGCCTGTTTCGGAGGGTCACATCATAGGTAATATGGCTGATGATCCAGTTGATGATAAGATCACCGGTCTCATTAGCAGGTATCAGTGGCTGGTTAAAATCTATAGGTCTTGTAAACTTGTTTTTCGTTGAAAAACTAATTAAATCTCCAACCCAGGGATCATCCTGTTTTGGATTATTTAAAGTTCTTATAAGAGGAATGCATCTAAGTTCCCAGGTTCCTGCCACCCAGTCATTACCATCCCCATGGTTCTTTCTATTGAAAAACAGATAATTAAAACCTTCTCTTTCCTTCTCATTGTAAGTTTCATCATTGTTTTCACTTGCATAATCACTAAAGCAAAGGTAGCTGTAAATTTCATTCCGGTATTCTTTTAAAAATGCACGTAATTTTTCCCGGTTATTTACAGAATCTGGACTTTGGAAGTGCCATGCTGTAAATGTTTTTGCTCCGTCTTTTTTTGTTATAATGATAGCACAGCCATTCATTTCTCCGGTAATAACATATTGCGGCTCGGCTAAGGTAGGATACAAGGGAATATTTTCCAATCTTCCTATATTTGAAAAATCATCTTTTGGAGTTCCGGAAATGTATGGGAAAAAGTATACCGGACCTAAATTGATCCGCTTATACCCAAAGTATCTCTTAAGTAGGCCAACGTTTTGGCTCACCGTAACCCCGCTAAAATCAAGATCATCAAATTCTACAATTTGCAAATCAGTTTTTTGGGGGAGCATATAAGATGGATTTTTTTTGCCTTCTGTTTTCCTTAAGGCCTCTCTGAAGTTTAAAGAAATAGCCTTGGGATGATTCCATATAAGATCCTCCGGCTCCGTTTCCTCTACTATTTTTTTTAGCATGTAAATTATTTTTAAATGGGTAAAAAACTACTATTGACCGAAAGAACCGGCCTCCCTTATTTTAGCAGCCAGTTCCTGTAAAGATGCACGCGTCTCTGCATTGACATTAGCACCAAACAAAATCATAAGCTCATCTAAAACATGTTGTCCTTTGCCTCTCTCACTTTGCCAATAATCTTCTTCGGTACTCCCTACAGTTTTATGATTTTCATGGGTACTGATCTTTTGTAGTAGTTTCTGTACATCAGAGTCGTTAAATAACTCGCCTATCTTCTGTTCTCCTACATTTCCAAACAAAAGATGAATTAATCGTATGGCAAAATGAACTCCATAACCCACCTGATCAGAGGTAAAGTCTTTTGTCGCTATCATCGCACCAAGCCGTCCCTTACGGTCTACTTTATTGGGTTCCAACAGGGCCTGGTACTGCTGATATTCATTTCTTCCCATCCAGGTCCCTGCGCCTGCTGCAGAAAACAACAGTTGTACGTATTTTTTTTTCATGATATAAGTTTATAATTGAATTTTTAAAGTTTTCATTTACTCAATGAAACCTGTACCAGGTTTTCTGAAAACTGATATCACAAATTTCTGTGTAAAGATTCTGATTCATCAAAGGGGAAAACCCCATTTTCAAAAAGTAAGGGTTTACCCGTATTACATGTAAACGCCCTCTTATTTTTGGATTGTGGTTGCCTTGAACACGATCAAAAAAAGAATGGATTAGTCTTTGACCAATCCATTCTTAAACAGTTTTTACTATTATATTTGACAATTCACAGATATATACTAAACCTGAGGATCTATATATAAAATCAAATCTCCGGGAAGTGTCACACCTGTTAAAGGTGCTATGGAAGCCGCCGGCCAATTGAAAGAAGTACTGGCACTTCCAATATTGGCTCCTACCTGAGATAAGCTGATATTAAACTTAAGCTGAGTAACCACTATTGGTACAACAATAGCTACCACAGCGGCTACACAGGCCCCTAAAGTTCCAAATGTTGCAATAATCAATGCTCCAACAATAGCCCATCCGCCCGGGCTTAATGCTGCAGAACCACTTCCGGATGGTGCATCAACATTAAACGAGATCGTCTGACCCGATAATCCCGGAGTAAGATAAATGTGACCACTCACATTTATCCAGATTAAGCTTGAAAATGCCGAAACAGGATACCCAACGGCACCATAATCAGACTGTATCTGTCCATTGTTATTAACGTAATTATTCATACTCGTTAATTTAGGATTATACTCGCCATCGAGATTAACAGATGTGTTGAGGCTTACATTATAAGGTGTACTGGAGTTTCCTGTTACTGTAAATGAGCTGGCGGTGGTATTTAATTGGGTAGCCAGAACAGGAAGCAGCATATTATTAAGAATACACCGGTTAGATATATACATGGCGGCATTCTGATCTGATGGCAATAGAGCCGGGCCTCCCATAAAATTTAATGAACCAGCAGATCCCGTACTTGTATTGGCTACTAACGCCAAAATATTAGAGTCCGGATTTGAGGTGTTGGCCTGAATAGCAAAATAAATACTCCCTACAGGCTGTACAGCAGCCGGGACACCTTCCAGATTTACAGTTCCCAGATAATAAGAACCTCCTTTGTATACCTGTTGCAGGTAATATTCCACCATTCCGTTTAATACAGCTACCCAACCTTGCGGAGGATTTACACTTACACTAAATATAGCATATTGACTGGTAAAATCCAAATATAACCGTACCGCATCAGTACCGTCAAGGGTTACACTTAAATATTGAAGATTGGAAATAATAAGCAGAGTACTCCCATCCGGAATCACATGAGAAGCGCCCGAGAATGTCAGAGTTCCGCTTATTGGAACTTCTATAGAGGCCATAGAACTTGTGCCTGAACTTTGTGGGGGCGTTAAATTGGTGGTTGGTGTACCAAAAGATCCGTCAAATGTTATCCCTCCCGATGATGTATTAACATTACTGGGGAAAAGATTATCATTGTAAGCTGCTCCAATAAGCTCATTAAGCAGTGATTGGGTTGCTACCGCTACTAGGTCCCATCCCTGGGTCATTACTGTTGCCATATCTTTATTTTTTTAGGGTGGTTAATAAAATATCAGAAGCCTCTTTGACCATCTGAATAACATCCTGCGGGATCCCGATATTGGCATCTTGCATAGCCTTCATAGGATTTTCCACATATTGCTGACCATTATCCGCTGACCTTGAGATCCATTCTATGATTCTGCTCTCGTAAGGCATTAAGGCAACAAAAGCCTCCTGAATTTTTTTATTAACTGTTGAATCCGAGGTAATATTTGATGTAATCATTGAAGAAAAGCCCTTGTTGGCATGAAAGCTTACATCATAGGATTTTCCATTTTCATTAAATTGAAATGATGTTTCGGTTAAAGTCTGTTTTTCCATGTGATTTGATTTTTGATTGTTGCCTACTCTTAAAGGTTTTCAGCATTCCCTATTGATTATAAACAATAACGATATGAAGATCGTCCCTGCTTTTTTTGATTTGTTTTCTGATTAGTAAGCTCAAAGTAACGCACAAAAAGAAGGGAATTTTAGAGTGTAAATAACCAAATTATGTATTCAGTATAAATACTCTTACTACACTGATTAAATAACAAAAACACAACTCATAACTCATAATGTATAAATACAACGCTCCCACCCAACATTTCACCCATGAGAGAATTCCCTTATTTTTTAAAATTCAGTCTTTTCCCTTAATGAAGATTTATTTTGATTGATGAAATTTGTATCAGACAAAAGAGGTTAACAATCTTACCGTTGAGATTCAATCAAAAAATAATATAAAGGTTGAGTTGAAAGAAAAGTCTTTGAAAAAAGATATTTAAAAATTAAAACAATAGTAACCCATTAAACCCAGAATATGGCAGATACAGTAAACAACCAGACTACAGATGCAGTAACGCAGACGAATGTTACCGTGCTTGGTGAATCTCCCGCACAGGCCATGAGTATGCTCTACCAGATGGCTACACATGCCAGTGGAATTTCCATTCAGAATTCGGTAACGAATCAGCAGAACTTAAATCAGCTTAATCCTGCGATTGTTGCAGATGCCATTAAAATTTTAAAAGGATAATCTAAAACCTTACGATCATGAATGAGCACAACAGTCAAATCCAACAATCGCAGACAGCGGATGCCACCACTCCGGTGGAGAAAGCTGTAGTATTTGTAAACAGTGAGGTATTGGCACCCCCAAAAGCATCCCCTATGACCGGAGTAGCAAAAGTAATGATTGAACAGTCTACGGGAATGATGGTTCAGGATCTGCAGTCTTTTTTAAAAGGATTTGAACAGGTAGGTCTTATTGCCTTAAGCAGATTAGCCAACAATTTATTGACTTACGGATCGCCTGTAGGTCCTGCTCCGGGCAGTAAAGATACAGAAGCTCACAAAGCTGAATTTGTACAGGCAGAGGGGACGGGACATAGTAATGAAATGATGAAAGACTTATTTAAAATGGTGAGTGATTATGCAGAAGTAAAAGCTAAAATTTCCAATACCATATACAACGCTAATACGCTTCCTATTCCGAATGAAACACCGGTATCTCCCCCTTATACCGATATTTTATCAGAGGCTGAAAATCCTGAAAAAAAAAACAGGTAGATCCGGTAACGGAACAAACCTCATCAGAAAAAGAAGAAATGAAAAAAAGCTTTATTACGGCTGATCATGAGGGGAAATTAGTATTGAAGTCAATAAAACTGACACAGCCACTCGTAAAACCAGAAATTAAAGAAGCAGTAATTCCTTCAGAAGAATCTGAAGTTACAACAGAAAAGAAAACCATAATAACCCAACTCATTGACAAACTTAAAATAAATAAGAAATGAATTATTCTACAGTAACCAAACCCGCTAAAATTTTAAATCTACAGAGCTTACATGATTTAAATGAACGGCTTTATCTGACCAGAAACAGTGATACCGCTTATTTGGACACAAAAAACACAGATAGCAAGAAAACCGACAATAATGCAGAGCGTATTGTATTTAATCTCCAAACATCGGACATTAATATACAACCTTCTGTAAGACTGGTCAACTGCACCAGGGGAAGTAAAAGATACAATCATTTTCAGTCTTTTGTGATAGAACCTAAGGATAAATCAACCGGAATCGTAGTTATTATGATCAAGCTGGATGATCCGAAAGCCTTTTATTGTAATGTAAGAATTTTACCCCTTACTACTTTAAGCGACATTGCACTTCCGGAGAGCGATTCAAAACCTCTCACTATTAATCTTGAAAGATCAAAATGCATTCTCAAAACAGATATTACAATTACTCCTTCCAATACAGGAGAAGCAATGTACTCGGTACATGATGTAGATGTTTCTGATGTTTCTGATCTGGTCACTCCGGTTGAGATGATAGAATTAAAGAGGGAACTGGAGTTTCAGGCTTCCAAGCTGATTGCCCATTATTTCCAGGAAATCCTAAGTATTGTAGTGAATGAAACGCCAGTAAATAATGGGAAGCCTATTGTGATTTCGGATGATTATATTCTAACCCTTCCTCACAATCAATTAAAAGAAATGCTTTCAGCCAATGCTATTTCTGGGTGTATTTCTTTAGAAGTTACAGGCTATAATGTAATCAGAGGTCTTAATCCGGACTGGAGGGCTGCTTCTGCATTTATCGGTTATATACTGTAATTACCAGGTATTTTTTTAACATCATAAAAAACAACATTAATGCGCAGAAGAATTCCCAAAAAAATTCCTGTTCAGCAGCCTCCTGTCCCGGTGACGGAAGAATACAATAAGCCTGCTATCATTGAAGAAGAAGTGATGCCTTTTGTATTGAGGCACGAAGATGAAATCATTAATTACATCAAAGAAAAAGCAATAAAGGAGACCATGAAATCACTGGCACCTTTACTGGAAAAACTGGAAGAAGCTGTTAAACAGCAAGAAGCAGCTCCCACTCAGGATTTTCCACCCACTGCTTCTGCTGCCCCGGCAATGAATTATGAAGAACAGCTGAAACAGCTTCAGGAGGCTTCAACAGCAAAGGTAAAGGAGAAAGAGATAAAAATAATGGAGCGAATGAATAAGCTGAATACAAGGCTTGGTAATATTCGCATCTAAAAACATCAAAAACTAAATATATACTATGAACGAAATTAATGCATTCATCACAGGAATGTCTACGGCTGTGCCCGGTGCCATTTCTACACAGGTAAGTGCCCATTCCACAGGGCTCATGCAGATTAATTCTGCGTTAAACCAACAACGGGATTCTATGATGGGAATAACCAATTATGTCATGGGAGTCAAAAAAATGAGTTCCGGAAAACGGAAATACCGAGAATTGGAAATGCTTAAAAAGGGAAGGTTTTAATCCCTGCATCAAAAACTATGGATGCGGTTTATTTTCTCTGTAAAGATAAAATCCGGTGCCCTCAACATATACCATCAGGTCAACATTTATTTTGCACCGGTTTTTAGATGCTGTCAGTGTACAAAAGCAATCATTCAGAATCCATTTTTTTTCCGGCCCAAAGGAATCGATCACTACCGGCATACCTACAGCAGAAATATATTTTTAAGACAGATATTAAAATTATAACCGCATCCTTTTAATAAAAAATATGCTTTAAACTCGCACAGATTTTACAGATCATGGTTTCAACCATTGTATTAAGAATCACCCTTCGGATCTAATCATCAATTACCAGTCTATACCAATGCTTTTGAAATTTATTCATCTGCAGGATCTGTTGTGAGTTTAAAAATAGAATAGAAAACTAGTTTAAATCAATAATTTATTAACCGAGATCAGATCTCACCAAAAACAATTACAACTATGGCAACAGTCAATGAACAAATCACAGACGCAGTAACGCAATCTAACGTAAAGGTAGTAGCAGAATCTCCTGCAATGGCTTTAAGTAATGTGTATCAATCGGCAGCACATTCTACAGGAATTATGTTTGAAAATGCAGTCAATACGCAAAATCAACAAAACATTTTAGGTCAGGCAGCCACTACTCAGGGAATCCTGCAGATCTATAGCCTGGATACTGTAGCAGATGCCGTTTCGATTGCGAAGATCCTTAAACCCTAATTTTTAAACTTTTTGATAAAAAGTGATCATCCCAGCCGGAAAATCCGGTTGTTTTTTAACCCATAAACAATAATCGTTATGCCAGTAAACGGACAAATCACAGACGCAGTAACTCAGTCTAATGTAAAAGTAGTAGCAGAGTCTCCTGCAATAGCTTTAAGTAATGTGTATCAGACAGCAGCACATTCTACAGGAATTATGTTTGAAAATGCGATTAATACTCAAAACCAGCACAATATCGTTACCCAGGCAGCTACAACACAAGGTGTTACTCAAATTTACAGTAAAGATACCATCGCTGATGCTATTTCTATTGCTAAGATCCTGACCCCTTAATCCATTTTTGCAGACCGCAGCATACAACAATTTTACAATGCCGGAAAAACCGGTTGATTTTTAACCTTAATAAAAAATTATAACTATGGCATCAGTCAACGAACAAATCACAGACGCAGTAACCCAGTCCAACGTAAAAGTAGTAGCAGAATCTCCTGCAATGGCGCTGAGTAACGTATATCAATCAGCAGCACATTCCACAGGAATTATGTTTGAAAATGCAGTGAATGCACAAAACCAACAAAATATTCTGACTCAGGCAGCTACGACACAAGGTATTTCACAAATCTATAGCCTGGATACTATTGCAGATGCGGTTTCCATTGCTAAAGTCCTTAATCCGTAATTCATTTTTGCGAAAAGCAGAATACTATCCGAGCAACCGGAAAAACCGGTTGTTCTTTAAACCTAATAAAAAATTATAACTATGGCATTACCTACCGAAAAAGCAGGAACAACAGTCAACGAACAAATCACAGACGCAGTAACACAATCGAACGTAAAAGTAGTAGCAGAATCTCCTGCAGTGGCACTGAGCAACGTGTACCAGACAGCGGCACATTCTACAGGAATTATGTTTGAAAATGCAGTGAATTCACAAAACCAACAAAACATAGTTACGCAGGCTGCCACTACACAAGGGATTTCACAAATCTACAGCCTGGATACTATTGCAGATGCCGTTTCTATGGCTAAAGTCCTTAATCCGTAATTCATTTTTGCGAAAAGCAGAATACCATCCGAGCAACCGGAAAAACCGGTTGTTCTTTAAACTTAATAAAAAATTATAACTATGGCATTACCTACCGAAAAAGCAGGATCAACAGTCAACGAACAAATCACAGACGCAGTAACACAATCAAACGTAAAAGTAGTAGGAGAATCTCCCGCAATGGCACTGAGCAACGTGTACCAGACAGCGGCACATTCTACAGGAATTATGTTTGAAAATGCAGTGAATTCACAAAACCAACAAAACATAGTTACGCAGGCTGCCACTACACAAGGGATCTCACAAATCTACAGCCTGGATACTATTGCAGATGCGGTTTCTATGGCTAAAATCCTTAATCCGTAATTTATTTTTTGCGAAAAGCAGAATATTATAATCCGAACAACCGGAAAATCCGGTTGTTTTTAAACCTCATAAAAAATTATAACTATGGCATTACCTACCGAAAAAGCAGGAACAACAGTCAACGAACAAATCACAGATGCAGTAACGCAATCGAACGTAAAAGTAGTAGGAGAATCTCCTGCAATGGCATTGAGCAACGTATATCAATCTGCGGCACATTCTACAGGAATTATGTTTGAAAACGCAGTAAATGCACAGAACCAACAAAATATTCTAGGTCAGGCAGCGACTACTCAGGGAATTCTGCAGATCTACAGTCTGGATACTGTAGCCGATGCAGTTTCTATGGCTAAAGTATTAAATCCTTAATTATAGTGTGTTTTTTAGATTTCTTGTTATCAGGGAGTACATCAATGTGCTCCCTGATTCTTTATGATTATTTATCTAGCAAAACAATTTCATTCGCATCAATAATACTGTTTTGTACCGCGTAAATGACCAATCCAGCCATATTCTTCACTCCTGTTTTAATCATAAGATTGGTTTTGTGGGTTTCTACAGTTTTAGGAGAAATAAACAGGGAATCTGCAATTTCTTTCGTACTCATTTGTTGGCAAACCAATCGTAAAACTTCCACTTCTCTCTCTGTAAGTTCATTTTTAGAAAAAGAATGAAATTCAGGAAGCTTGTTGGAAAGCTGCCCTCTCATTGCATCAATCTGTTCACTGGAAAAATAATGCCCGGTATGGTAAACCGTGTTGAGGACAGTCAATAGCTCCTCCAGCTCAATTTCTTTAGATAAAAACGCATGAGCCCCCATTTTTAGCATTTGTCCCATAAAAGAACGGCGATAAAAACTGGATAGCACTACGATTTTAGTTTGTATTTCTCTTTGGGCCAAGGCAGACATCACATCAAGACCATCACCATTTGCCATTCTCAAATCTAAAATCAGAATATCCAAAGAGCCACAATCTTCTTCGGCGAGAAAATGACACCCACTTTTTGCTGTAACGACTACCTGATAGATGCCGCTATTCTCGATATAATTTTTCAAAAGCTGTACAAACAGCAGGTCATCATCTACAATGCCTATTTTAATTCTTGAATGTTCCATGTATATTGTTTTATTGTATTGCCATACAGGCGATAAATTTTGTTCCTTTCTCAGGTTTTGTTTTAAGTTTATAGATTGCTTTGATTTTTTGTGCTCTTGAATGAACATTTCTTAATCCTATCCCACCCGAATGATTCCCTATAATAAAGCCACGACCATTATCTTCTATGGTTAACATCAGATAATTCAGCGATATTCTTAGGGATACATCCACTCTGGTAGCTTCAGCATGTTTAAGAATATTGGTGATTAATTCTTGTATGATTCTGAAGATATTTAATTTTACAGGATTGCTGATTGCTATCTCTATTGTAAGATGATGAAAAATAACTTCTATATTTTTATTAATCGGTACGAGATAATCCGCAATTAAATCTGCAAGATCAATTTCATTGAGATCAGGAGGAGTCAGATTATGGGATAATTCCCGAATCAGCTGCATTGATCTTTTTAAATCAACATTAAGCTCTTCCGGCTTTTTCTCATTGATAGTCAAACGAATAATATTCAGCTGCGAGATGATATTATCATGAAGTTCTTCTGCCAAACGTTCCCTATCCTGTTCCTGTAAGCTCAGCATATGCTCCCCGTATTCCTTTTTCACATCCCTGAACATCGTCGAGACTTTCTGCTTGTTTTTTTTGATACTTTTTAAATAATTAATAACCAATAATGTGATGAATAATGTTGTTAAAAAAAATAGCCCAATACCGATCCATATCCATACAACTACCTGATTCTGATTTTCCCAACAGCACATCCCAGATTAATAAAAGCAATATAAAAAGACAATAACAAAACGCCTCTAAGAAGCCAGATGGGGCCTACCCAGCTCAGATGGTTGCTGATTAAAAAATTAAAAGTAGTAGAGATCACACATTCAACGGAAAAGAACAGAAAAACAACGATGTTTACAATAAACATACTTTTTTCAACTCTTCCTACTCTGATGATCTTCATGAAATAAGAAGCTGCATAACTGCAAATAATAATACTACTGATGATATTAGAATAGAAAGTGACCGATGTAGCGTTTTGTATATACAACATATTACCAATCAGCAAAAACCCTGCATAACAATAGATTATCCATCTGATTTTGCGGGAAAGCTGAATATAATAATTGCTATAAATTACCGTAAGGGCTACCAGACCAAAAAACTGGCTGAGTGCATAATTATAGGTGTTAAGCGTGTTTAATTTCATCAACCGGTCAATTAAGTCGGCCATCTCCAACGTCAGCTCTCCTGAAAGAAGTACAATCACAGGAAACTTTGTTCTTATCCCTTCTTTTACCAATACAATCAACCCTGTCAGTAAAACGAGATTAATCATAATTTGCAAATACAGGGAAAGGCTGTTATACGAAAACACTGGTGCTTTGCTTCAAAAGTTGATAATCACTGAGACTATCAATCGTAAATGGAGGTCGTGGAGTAGAATAGTTTTCTGCAGTTTCACTGATATGGTTAATCGCTAAACTTTTCACCGTAATCATTTCGATATGATAAGGGAAATTACTTTCTTTTTTTTCTAAGTTATTCGTGAGTCCAAAGAAGCAGATACATGTCTGAGCATCCAGAATCCCCATTCTTTCATAATCCGAAAACGGAATAGAGATCAGTTGAAAAAAATCTTCTGTTTTCTGAGCCTGAAGCCAGGAAGTAGCAAACATATTCCATCTGAAACTTCTATTTATGGCCGCTTCTGAAGTAATTGAAGGTGGATTTAATTCCATATCATTACTGCTTTCCATCTTCCCGTCAGCAAAATCACGGGAAAAGCTTTTAATAACTATAGCACCAAAATTAGCCTCTTTATCACTTGTAGAATCAATCAGAAAAAACTTTAATTGTTCCTCATGAATACCTACATAAGCATGAATTCTTTGGTGTTCTCCTGTAAGGTTTTTTTTCCACCGTTCAATTTCTGCTCCTGAAACACTGAAATGGGTTCCCTGATTTAAATAATTCAAAATTTTGGTCCCATTCGTATCAATCCCGTTTTTGTAAGAATCAATAATATTTTTCCATTTTCTAATGGCTTCAAAGATATTTTCAGTAGTCATGATAGCTATTTGTGAATGATAATTATTTTATGTGTTGAAATTTACAAAAAAAATGCACTCCTATTTATTTTTAAATCACTTTTGTGTGGAAAACATAATACAACGTAATTAAAATTAATATTCATCTATTTTTTTTTCAAAAAACATGAGAAGCAGTATGTATCTTTGTAATACAAAACGATCTCATTTAAAACCTCTTTACATCATGATTCCATTCCACGAGCTTTTATTCTTTATCCTGGCGGCACTTGTTCTTGTAATCAGCCCGGGGCCCAATATGATTTATCTGATATCCAAATCAATAACGCAAGGAAAGAAGTCAGGGTTTATTTCATTGATCGGGGTAGTCTGTGGATTTCTGTTTCACATCGTTATGGTATCTTTTGGGTTGACCGCCGTATTATTTGCGGTGCCCATCGCTTATACAGTCCTTAAAACAGTAGGAATTATTTATCTTTTATACTTAGCTTATCAGGCCATTAAACCTAAGAGCAAAAACATTTTTGAAGTCGATGAAAACGGATCTCATGACAGTCCTAAAAAGCTTTTCAGTATTGGCTTTTTAACCAGTATGCTCAATCCCAAAGTAGCTGTCTTTTACCTGTCCCTTTTTCCACAGTTTATCAAACCTGAATATGGATCAGTACTGATCCAGAGTTTGGAACTTGGAGTTATACAGGTTCTGGTAAGTTTTAGTGTTAACTTTTTAATCATATTAACCGCGGCAAGAGTGGCTTTATTCTTTGCCCACAACCCTGCCTGGATAAGAGTACAAAAGTGGTTCATGGCTAGTGTACTGACCTGCTTAGCTATAAAGATGGCATTCTCAAAGGCAAAATAAAGATGAAGCATACCATTCCCACCTATGATTTAAGTGATATTTCGGAGCATCATTTTCTTATCAAAAGACTGGATGAAAATTATCACCATTCAAGAGATACTATTTTGGATAAAGGGATACACCGTGACAGCCATTATATTTTCACTTGTATGGAAAGTGGCCACGTAAAAATGATGGTTGATTTTAAAATCATTGAATCTCAAGGCAGCTCTATTTTCTGTGTATTGCCTAATCAGGTGCATCAGGGGCTTTTGATGAAAGATGTGAGCGGTTGGTTTGTAGCGGTAAAGGCAGATTGGCTTCCGGATACCGTACGTGCTGTTTTTGAGGAATCCCTGGACGAAGTGAAGCCTATTACTATCGATAAAAATTGGATGGAAAAGATCAATACATCTGCCAGTATGCTCCAGGCTTCCTTCACTGAGGAAACATTCGCCTCCAAAGAAGGGCTTTTGATTGTTCACTCTTTATTGAATGCTTTTGTCGGGATGTTTGCTTTTATATATTCCCGCGAAACCACCTCTGAAATATCTGATGAAAACCGTTCTTTGCAGCTGGCAAGAGCTTTCAGAATCAGGATAAGAGAAAATTTTAAAACCACGAAAAGTCCATCAGAATATGCTGAACTTCTCAATATTTCAAGAGGATATCTCACCGAAGTAATCCGGGAGGTAACCGGAAAACCCGCACAATACTGGATCCATCAGGAAATTATCATAGAAGCAAAAAGATTATTAGCCTTTACCCATCTTACAGTAAAGGAAATTGCCTATGAATTGGGATATAGTGATCACACTTATTTTAGCCGTTTATTTTCAAAACTGGTGGGCCAGCCTCCCTCAGCATTTCGGGATAAAAATAAAACAGGAAAGTAACCCACGAATAATCCAACCAATTCCCTGAAACAGCTATCGCTATATTTTAATTTTACAGCTTCCTTTGTCATAAAAAATTATTTATGCCAAGCTTACCAAAATGGATCAATGATACTGTAGAAAATGTGTGGTCTTCAAAGTTTAAAGACTGTAATGTTATCGATAAGAAGAAAATTACTGATGAGCTTTACTGTATACGTTTTGCCACAGACTTGCAGGATATTCATTATGAACCTGCCTATGCCATAGGAATAAGAGTCAACGATAGGGATTTCCGTAATTATTCTCCTTTTAATTTCAACAGAGAAGCAGGTACATTTGACATTCTCTTTCATATTCACGATACCTCAGCAGCAGGAAGTAATTTCGTAACCCACCTGTCAGCAGGAGATTCTATAAAAATTTTAATACCCAGAGGAAAACGTTTTTTTGATCCCGATGCCATGATGCATTTCTCAATAGGTGATGAAACATCCCTGGGAAGCTCTCTTGCCATTAAAGAAGCTGCTGAAGAATCTAATCTCTTATTTGGCTGTCTCCATGAGGTGGAAGATTCTTCAGCTCTGGAAACCCTGAATTTATATGGATACCATGCTCCAAAGAATAACATCATGGTTATTATTGAATCTCTAACTGATTTTTTAAGGGAAGAAAAACAAGCTATATACAATGATGATGTTATTTTCTATGTAACGGGAAACGGAAATACAATGACGCTGATCAGAAAATTCCTAAAGGCAAAAGGAGTATCCTCCAGATGCATCAGATCACAAGCCTATTGGATAGAAGGAAAGAAAGGATTGTGATACTCACAATTTTATCTGACAATTAAATCGCTAATAATTGTCAGATAAAATTAAAGATCAGGGGGGGGGACCTCATTTTATTTCATCTTTTTCCCCAATTCTTTTGCCTTTTTCAGCCAATGCTTCCGCTGTTCTTCCTTAGAATTCCTGATTACTCCAATATAAGTTACCCTCACCGGTTTTACACCGCAAAACTCCAACGTAGATCTTTTAAGCTGATTAACACTGGGTCTGCCGAAAAAAAGACGGTAATACCAACCCGGCTGATCTAAAGTGGTAATAATATGTCCTGTTTTCCCTTTCAGAAACCGATCCCACCATACAGAGTTTTCCCTGTATTTAAAAGCCATTCCCGGTAAGAAAAGCCGGTCTAAAAAACCTTTTGTGATGGCGGGCAGGCCACCCCACCAAACAGGATGTATCCAAACCAGGTGATCAGCCCATTGAATGATTTCCCAGGCTTTAAGCAAGTCCGGTTCCAGTTCCATCCTTTTTTGATATCCGAATTGCAGATTAGGATTAAAATCGAGATAGGCAATGGTAATTTCCTTTACTTCTGCCCCCGATTCCTTTGCTCCGTTTCTGTATGCTTCAGCAATTCCAAAATTGAACGAATCTTTATTTGGATGTCCGTTGATAATGGCTATTTTTTTCATTGCGTTACCTTGATATTAATGGTTTCATATGCATTAAGCTGGGCTAATAATGATAAGGGTTCATGCAGCTGGTGTCCAAAATAAACATTATTTCCATGAGGGTTTCTCAACAGCTCTTCCGTATGCAGCACTGCTGATAAAGCGGTTAATTCTGCCTGTCCTTTTGTACTCTGTAAACTTAATTTCCTGCAAATCCCTTTATCTTTTACAACAATTTCAAATACTGACTGATCTCCTTTTCCACTGGATCCGAAGATCATCTTTCTTTCTTTTAAAGATAAAATACTGAAAATTCTAAGGTACTGAAAAGAGCCAAGCAACCACGTAATAAATTTTGAATTGTAGGTCATTTTTACACTGACATCAGGAACTCTTTCTACCCGGTTTAAAATATAAAGATCCGGAACATCAAAATTATAAGCCCTCCTCTTCCCTATGCCAAAGGAAAAATCAAAAACTTCAGTATTTAAAAAATGCCGGATAGAAACAGGTTGATCATTTTTATATTCACTGAAAGGAACAGCCACATTTTCTGCCATAAAATGAGCAGAGCTTTCTCCAGCCAGATCCTTTACAGAATAATATACAAAAAGCTTAATCTCCCGGATATCTACCCTATCTGAAAGCGTATTTGCCAATCCCGGAACAATTCCTCCCATCCACCCTGAGCTGAATACAATCCTGCTGCTGACTTTTCGGTTCTTTGCCAGATCGTAGGCTTTTACCAGATCAGGAGTTGGCTTGGTGATATCCAGATAATCGATCTTATTGTCAATAGCAAAGCGGAGAACATGATCCGTTTTATCATTGACTGAAAGAATGATCAGGTTGATTTTCTTCTCTAAAATTATGCTAAAAGAACCCAGATCTGTGACGTCAATCTTTAGGTCTTTATCAGTTTTACCTCCTTTTCGTCCCCCAATAAAAATATTGAACTGAGGATTTCTTTTTTTTAAAATACGGGCAATCGTTTTACCCACTAATCCGGTTCCACCAATAATCAGAATATTATGCTCCATCTATTTTTTTTACAAAATTATAGAGCTTCCGGACCAATGAACAGGACAAATGTCTAAAAAGAAATTTCCTTTCGGATACGGCTTAAATGGCGTTGGGTAATCCCAAGATAAGAAGCCAGGAACTGTAGCGGAATATTCTGGATATAATCCGGTTGGTTTTTAAGTAAATCGGCATACCTCTGGGCAGCATTGTTACGCTGAAGCTGAAAGAATCTTTTTTCAAGTTCCATATATTCCTGCTCGGCTATTGCTTTTAAAAATAAGGTCCAATTGGGATTATTCCGAACCAGCTCTTCTATTTTATCTTTTTTCAAAATAAGCAGATCAGCATTGGAGATAGCCTGCATAGTTTCCATACTTGGAGCCCCTGAAATAAATGATGAATAGGAAGCCATCAGATTATTGGGAAATCTGAAACAGTACGTAGTATCTTTCCCATCATCGGAAATATAATACGAACGGAAAATTCCGGATTCTATGAATGCAATCTCTTTACATGGATCACCTTCCTGCACAAAGTAGTCATTTTTACTGACGCTCCGGGGTTCAAAAAGATGTAAAAACTCCTCAATTTCACTTTCTGAAAATAGGGAAAACATTCGAAAATAATCCTGTATCATAGTTTTTAAAAAATAGTATCCTTCCTACTTGAATACAGCGAAAATAAATAAAAACAGCATGAAAATAAAATTACGGACTATAAAGTATAACGAAAAGCAAAAATGATCTCATGAGGAATTGTATCCTATCCTTTTACAAAAAACGTAAAACCACCCCGAATGGAATGGTTTTACTACCGTTTTAAAACTGATTGAGTTATGTATATGAAGATATGATGTTTGTGTTGATGCAAATATAGGCAGCTCTCAATTCCCCTGTGTCAGGGGAATCCCTAAAGTTTTCTCCGTAAAAATACGGTTGTATAAAAAGAAAAAGCCCTGTAACAAGACGTACAGGACTTCAAATGTATCTAACAATTATTCTGTTAAAGTTCAATGCTGTGCCAAAAGCTATATTCCTTAATCAGCACAAACATCTTATTAAAGAGGGCTTACCAACTGTAAGAACCATTCTTTAACCTCTCCTTCTAAATAAGGAGCAATTTTTTCTTCACATGTTTTATGATACCCATTTAACCAGGCGATTTCATTTTCTAAAAGAATTTCTTTCACTATGGTATCTTTAAAGAACGGGCAGAATGTCAGTGTTTCAAATTCGTAGAAAGTTCCGTTAATTGTTGTTTCCGCTTCTTTCACGGCAATCAGATTTTCATGACGGATTCCATATTCTCCTTCAAGGTAATATCCAGGTTCATTGGAGCATACCATTCCCGGAAGAAGGTCCTGTGGATTCAGATCTTTTCTGATGCTTTGCGGGCCTTCGTGAACATTCATAAAACTTCCCACACCGTGACCTGTTCCGTGATTGTAGTCTTTGCCATCCATCCATAACGGAAGTCTTGCAATGGCATCAAGTTGTACTCCTTTAGTTCCTTTCGGGAATTTCACCATAGATAAACGGATCAGTCCCTGTAATACTAATGTTGAGTTTCTCTTGAAATCTTCGGAAACAGCTCCCAAAGCAAAAGTTCTTGTAATATCTGTAGTGCCTTCAAGATACTGTCCTCCTGAATCTACCAGGATGCTTGCATCATTAGTCACGTCTTTGCTTCCTTCCTTCTTGGCCGAATAGTGAATGACAGCACCATTACCTTTATACCCTATGATGGAACCGAAACTTTCTCCCACAAAATTCTCACCTTCTGCACGGAAGCCTCTCAGTTTTTCACCGATAGAATATTCGTTCATGGTTTCTTTTCCGGCATTATGAGTTAGCCAGTAAAGGAATTTTACCATCGCTACCCCATCTCTCGCCATTACTTTTCTGAAACCTTCCAGCTCAGTTTCATTTTTTTGAGCTTTCATCAGATTTCCGGGAACCGGAGCTTTGATAAACTGATTATCTGTTTTTAATGTTTCAAAAATCTGTTGGTTGGTGTTCGGAGAAACCAGTACTTTTTCATTTTTGAATGCTTTCAGATAATGATAGAATTCTTCGTAAGGCATCATTTTCACGAAAGAATCATCCATTTGTTTTCTGGCTCCCACTTCCATTTTATCCAGGTCTGTGAATAAAACAGCATCATTTTTAGTGATCACAATATATCCTAAAAATACAGGGTTACTCTGTACATCACTCCCTCTAAGGTTGGAAGTCCATGCTACATCATCTAAACTTGAGATGATGTGAACAGTAGCATCCTGATCCTCCATTTTCTGACGGATAGCAGAAAGTTTATCTGCTACAGATTGACCGGCTCTTTCTACCGGGTGTACAAAGATTGGATTTTTTGAAGGTGTACCTCTTTCTTTCCAAACTTCTTTTAAAAGAGGAATATCAGCCAGTACAATATTTTTTGAATTAAATTTTTGAGAAAGCAGTTCCCAGTTAGCATGAGAAGCTGCTAAAGCATTAACGGCCACTTTACCTCCTGCAGGAATTTCCGAAATAATCCAATCGATATAATTGGGAGTTCCTTCTATTCCATCTTTGAAAAGGTCAATTCCTGAACCTTCCAGCTCATCAACCGCTTGTGTAAAGTATCTTCCGTCTGTCCAAAGCCCTGCTTTATCTTTGGTTACTACCACAAAACCGGCAGAACCCAGAAATCCTGATAACCAGGCTCTCTCCTGCCATTCTTCAGGAAGATATTCACTCATATGGGGATCTGCAGAATATACTATAAATGCATCAACATTATTTTTCTGCATTTCTTCACGAAGCGCAGCAACTTTTTCCTTTGAAGTCATTCTTTTCATTTTTAAACACCGAAAGTTACGAAAAAATTGAACCCGAAGGATCAATTCCACCGTCTATTTTCCGTAATAATCTGTTATTATTCCTTAATTTCCCAGTAAACAGTCACTATCTATTGAATCTTATAATATATGGTAAGTCTTTTTAATGAATTAAGTATTCTGAAGAAGTTTCTCAATATATTGAGCACTAATAAACCCACTCCTACATCCGGAATGGGTAATTTATAATTGAAAATATTTAATTTACTGATTCTTAAAAAAGGGATAGCGTTTAGTTGTCTTCAAACTCATTATCTTTAAGCAGCTCAGCCAGCACTTTCTTGGCACGCATCACTCTCACTTTGGTATTGGCAACAGAAATCCCCAGTTCTTCGGCAATTTCTTTGATGCTTTTCTCTTCAAAAAATCTAAGTTTGATAATATCCTGATAGTTGGCATCCAAAGATTCAATGGTTTTAATGATCTTTTTCTGCTCTTCATTGGAAATCATCAGTTCTTCAGGAGATTTTGCATATTGATTTTTAACCTCATCAAGATTTTCAACGGCATCCTCATTTTCGCGGCTTCTCTTTCTCCAGAAGTCAATGACCGTATTCTGAGCTATGGTAAGGACCCAGGTTTTAAACTGAAAGTGGGGATCAAACATATCCAGCTTTGAGAGTACTTTGGAAAAGACGTTCACTGTGATTTCGTCGGCATCATTTTCATCCCTTACTTTTTTCATCACAAAAGAGAAAACATCTACCCAAAAAACATTAATGAGTTTAGTCTGAGCCTTTTGGTCCTTGTCCTTGGCTTTTTGAATGAGCAGAAATAGCTGTTCGTCGTTCATTACTAACAAATATAGCATATTTGAATGAAAATTCAAAGACTGAAGAAAACTGAATTGGCAAATATATCAATCAGCAAATTTCCCCTTTTGCCCCCTTGATACTTCTGAATTTACTATCTTTGCCCCGTAAAATTTTTAAAGAAAAAATCAATGAATTCCTTTATAGAAGAACTTAAATGGCGTGGTCTGTATGCCGATATGATGCCCGGAACCGATGAACAACTGAATAAAGAGGTAACTACTGCATATATTGGTTTTGATCCGACAGCCGATTCTTTACATATCGGAAGTCTTATCCAGATAAAAATTCTTGCGCACTTCCAACAGCACGGGCACAAGCCTATTGCTCTTGTAGGAGGAGCTACAGGTATGATTGGAGATCCATCCGGAAAATCTGCGGAAAGAAATCTTTTGGATGAAGAAACGCTTTTACATTATGTTGACTGTCTAAAGAATCAGCTGTCAAGGTTTTTAAATTTTGATGGAAACGAGCCTAATAAAGCAGAATTGGTCAACAATTATGATTGGATGAAGAATATTTCTTTCCTTGATTTTGCAAAAAATATCGGAAAGAATATCACGGTCAACTATATGATGGCTAAAGATTCTGTAAAGAAAAGATTTTCAGGGGAAGCAGGTGCAGACGGAATGAGCTTTACGGAGTTTACTTATCAGCTGATTCAGGGATATGATTTCCTTCACCTGTATCAAAACAATAATGTAAAACTTCAGATGGGAGGTTCTGACCAGTGGGGGAACATTACTACCGGAACAGAACTGATCCGTAGAAAAGCTCAGGGAGAAGCATTTGCATTAACGGTTCCTTTGATCACAAAAGCTGACGGTTCCAAATTCGGAAAATCTGAAAGTGGAGAAAACTATTGGTTGGACAAAAAGAAAACTTCACCCTACAAATTCTACCAGTTCTGGTTGAATGCTACAGATGATGATGCTGAAAGATTCATTAAATTCTACACATTCTTAGGAAAAGAAGAGATTGAAGCGCTGATTGAAGAGCACAAAACAGCTCCTCATGAAAGAAAACTTCAGAAGAAACTGGCTGAAGAAGTTACTGTTTGGGTACACGGAAAAGAAGAGTATGAAAAGGCATTAAAAGCTTCAGAAATTCTTTTCGGGCGTTCTACCGCTGAAGATCTTGTAAGCCTTGATGAGGAGACCTTCCTTGAAGTATTTGACGGTGTTCCGCAAAAAGAAGTGGCCCAAGCAGATGTATTGGGAATCAATATCATTGATCTTCTTTCTGAAAAATCAGGATTCTTAAAATCTAAGAGTGAGGCGCAGAGGGAGATGAAAGGAAATTCAATTTCTGTAAACAAACAAAAAGTAAATGATACTTTTGCAGCCAGCGAAAGCGACCTTATTGACGGGAAATTCCTATTGCTTCAAAAAGGTAAAAAAAGCTACTTTATTGTAAAAGTAATCTAATTCTGAATATACTATTAAAACGGCGCTGAGATTTTATCTCAGCGCCGTTTTTCGTTCGAAAATAATTTGATTTTAAAATGTGTAGCTTGCAGAAGCCGATAAATATTGACCGCTGGAAGTACCTTCTTTTTTTAATTCTCCGTCTACCCAGATTTGAACTTTTAACGTTGCAGAAGCGTCCACCCCAATTGCATTTACTGCAACATTGGCATTATAAGCACCTGCTTCTGAAGTCACTTCAGGGCTTGACCAGGTAGATCCGCTAAGGCTTGTAGCCGTTGTAGGATTACCGTCTATTCCATATACCGCCACATCAATGTCAGCTCCTGTAGAAGCAATCGCTTTAAAAACCACTTTATGACTTTTCCCGCTTCCCGGAGTATTGTCATCGTCATCATCTTTACTGCAAGATGAAACAAAACCGATGAACATGGTTGCTAATAATACAACAAACCTACCTCTCAACAGTTGACTCATTCTCATTTTTTTCATAATCTTTTTGTTTAAATTTTAGTTACTTTATTTAATATTCTATGATTAGTGATTTGATAACTGCAAAGCTATTAGAGTCCATAAACTTTATCAATCCTGAAAAATGAGTAATTTTTTCTACCTAGATTCAGGTATTTTTTTTGCTAAAATTTTTAATTAAATTGAGCATTTTTAAAAATATTATACAGAATTGATCCATCATGAAGAGATTACTTATCTTATTAAGCTTATTCCTGTCTTTCAGTTTACAGTCCCAGCAAATCATTCCTCTTCATGAGCAACCCTATTTAGACAGCCTGCAAAACATTACAACAACTAATACATCCAACATTCCAAAGGCCAATGCTTATTTCCTGCTGTCCAATTATTACAGAAATATCGATTCTCTTTTGAGCAGGAAGTACCTGGAAAATGGGAAAACATTCATCAAAAACAATCCTTTCCTTTCCGCAAAATATGATTTTTACAAAGCGCAATATTACCTGGACCGGAATAAAGCTAAGGCGGCTATCTTTTATGAGCAGGCCATTAAAGGATTATCAAAATTCAAGACTGAAGAGTCGGACCTCCTTCAGTCTTCAGCATGGTACAGCTATGGAGTGGCACAAAAGGATAAGGAAGGCTACCCTTTCTTGCTCAAGATTATCCTTGAAAAAAGTATTCCGTTGGCTAAAAAATATAAAAACAGCAGAAGTCTGGGATTTTTATATACACAACTTGCCGTTATTCTCATGTATAATGCTGAATTAAAAAAAGCTGAGAATTATAATACTAAAGCTTTAGAAATTCTTGAAAAGAACTACCCGAATTCTGCAGAGCTATTTTTCACCTATCTCAATTCTGCCAACAATTTCTGCTATCAGACCAACGGGGATGAAGCAAAAAAATGCTTGGATAAAGCTGAAAAGCTGATTGCCCCTTACCCGGAATCCTCTGTCAATGCATTTTATTATTACAGTAAAACCCTGTATTGTATTACCAAACAAAAGAATTCTGAAGCACTGCCTGTGATTGAAAAAGGAATTTTTTATGCAAAAAAGTTCAATCAGAATCTGCTGGCACAAATGTTTTATTTCAATAAATATGATATTCTAAGAAAATTAAAGAAATACCATGAGGCTAAAAATGTTCTGGAGGGTATTTTAACAGAAAAATCTCTTGCCCTTGATCTCAATAACCGAAAGACCATTTATAAGCAACTTTCTATACTCAGTGAAGAAATGGGGAATTCCCGGGAAGCATTGGTATGGGAACAAAGGTATTCCGGGCTTAGCGACAGTTTGAATACGGAAAATATAAAACTTGAGATCAATAAGATTGAATCAAAATTTAATGCTGCTGAAAAAGAAAGAAAAATAGCCACTTTAAATGCTGAAAAAAAACAAAAAGAATTAGAAGTCAATAAGAAAAATTCTTACTTATGGGGACTGAGCTTCATTCTGGTATTAGCCTTAAGCCTTTTACTTTTCTTTTTTATCATATTCAGAAAAAACAAAAAGATATCTGAGCAAAAGATCAACGACATCAAACAAAAGGAAGAATTATCACTTACCAAAGCTATTCTGGATGGTGAAGAAAGAGAAAGGGAGCGTATCGCGAGGGATCTTCATGATGGTTTGGGCGGGATGCTTGCCGGCGTTAAAATTAATTTTTCTACCTGGTCGTCCAGTCATTTAGATGCTGAAAAAGATCAGGAGTTTTACAGGATTTTAGGGCAATTAGACAGCTCTGTGAGTGAACTCCGCCATGTGGCTAGAAACCTAATGCCTGAATCCTTACTTAATTTTGGTTTGGAAACCGCTTTGCAGGATCTTTGTGAGTTTTATATCAGAAAAGACCTCGAAATTGATTTCCAGGCTATTGGTATTGAAAAAGATCTGCCCGTAACTATCCAGCTTAATATCTACCGCATTGTACAGGAGTTATTGGCTAATGCTATTAAACATGCTGAAGCCAGTAATATTTTACTGCAATGTTCTCAATCAGGGAAAAACTTTTTGATCACTATTGAAGATAACGGGAAGGGATTTGAAAAAGATATAGAGAAAACCAGTAAAAGTATGGGGCTTCGGAATTTGAAAAACAGGGTCAATTACCTGAGAGGAAAAATGGAGGTGAGTTCAGATACCCAGGGGACAACAGTTAACATAGAACTCAATATTGATGGAGAATAAAAAAATAAATATTGTCATTGTAGACGATCATCCTATCGTCATTGAAGGATTGAAAATGATGCTGAACAATCAATTACATTTTAGTGTTTCGGAAAGTTTCACCACCGGTTCAGAAATCATGGGGTTTATCAGATCACACAAAGCGGATATTATCCTTCTGGATATTACACTGCCTGATGCCAATGGAACGGAGCTCTGCAGAGAAATAAAAAAAATATCCCCGGATACTTCAGTCATTATGTTTAGTAACCGTTCTGAGAGAAGTATCATTATGCAGTCTCTTCAAAACGGAGCCAGTGGTTATATTCTTAAAAACACCTCTATTGATGAATTGGTCGTTTGTATTCAGGGGGCCTACTCGGGAAATATTGTTTTCTGTAATGAAACCAGACAGATTATCAGTAAACCCTCCCTAAATGACCATCCAATACCAAGACTCACTAAAAGAGAAAAACAGATCCTGCAAATGGTAGCAGAAGGAAAAACAAGCATGATGATTGCTGATGAACTGTTTCTGAGTCCTCTTACTGTAGATACACACCGTAAAAATCTATTGCAAAAGTTTCAGGTAAAAAACTCTACTGAGCTCATCACTATTGCCCTACAGCAGAATATGATCTGAAAATAAAAAACCGCTCTAAAAGCGGTTTTAATGATATATTAAATTTTTAAAACAATTCCTCCTCTACCACCAAGGCTACTGATCCACCATCGAATTCCACGTTGACCCCAAAATGATCTTTGAAACCTTACCTGCAAAAAGCCAAATCAGGCCCAGTCATAAAAATCTTTCTTTCATTTATTAAATTGTTTATTATTTAGTTTATTAAAAAATTATAGTAAACTCATTGTGCATGTTGGGACTAGGGTAACAGTTGATAATTATAAAATTTATGAAAAAAAAATATTATTGACAAAGTGATTCTGTGTAATAGAGATTTATTAACCTGTAATTTCCATATATCCCCATGCACGATGAGTATTAATTGCTTTTTCTAATCTGTATGGTATGAGAAATGGTATTTTTATCGGTTTCCATATTGACAATATAGTTTCCTTCAGGATAATTCTGCATATTGATCATATGCTTACCTCCTATCTGGATGATTTGATGCTGTAATTCTGCGAAAATCTGCTTCCCGGTCATGTCATATATTCTGATCGATTTAATTTTAGTATTTGAAGGGATACTCATCCATAGTTTTCCATCTTTTACTGGATTGGGATACATTATCGGTTTTTTTTCTACCTGAATATTTTCCGTAGCAAGGTTAGCATTGGCAGCATACTGAAAGTTTGAAGACTGGGGTGCTGATACCGGTGATATAAGGTTGACGATTGAAAAGACCGCAATTGTTTCTCTATTGTTTTTATACCATATATAATTGATCATTTCTGTCACTGAAGTCGTACCTGCACCGGATGATGTTACAGTACTTACTTTTTTCACTCTCAGCACATTGGTAAAAGTACCAGCAGGTGTTATAATGGTACCATACCCATCCGCTGTAAATACATCATTGGTGGTTGTTGTAATGGTATTATCCGTTACGGAAGAAGTATCTGTAAAAGACTGTCCATACGTAAGAGGAAATATAAGTTCAATCGGGGTATCCGTATAAGCATAGGTAAAATTCATTGTTTCATTACGAGCACCTAAATGTTCAAACTGAGTGTCTGTAAGACGGAACATATTTTTATCAGGGAATTGAGTTCCGGTACTGGGATCAATTAATGCTATATACCGGTTTGCTGTGGGAAAAGCCGAACATTCAGCAATACCCGGACATACTCCCCAGACAAACGTAGCCCCAATCGCTGTTCCTTGAATATTGGAAAAGTCCCAGGTTATATTCGCTCCTCCGCTTCCTGGAGAATACGCTCCCGGCGCAAGGGAAACAGCTGTATTTGGAAAAGTTCCGGTAATTATATCTGCACTTGTAATGGTAGGTTGTGCCTTTATCTGTGTAGTAAAAAGTATACATAAGATAATAATGAGTAGATATTTTGTTTTCATACTTTAAATTTTTGCTTTATAATTTTAAGATTTTGTTTCATACAAGAATTTCGAGTACAAATGTTGCTTAACCAGAGCTAAAAAAAAACTGTACGAATCAATTTTTTATAAAAAACAATAGAACTTTTTATAAAAAGTACGCCTTCAAATACCATATAAAACATTAAAAAACAAACAATTAAGCAATAATCATATATTTCAAATTATCCTTCTGGGTGGGATGTGTTTTGAAAGCATATTAATTTTTAATTTTACGCCATACACCAATGCATTCATAAAAATATCGCGGCACCATAGTAAAAACAGCTATGATGAAACAAAA
This sequence comes from Chryseobacterium rhizosphaerae, assembly GCF_003385455.1. Taxonomy (GTDB): domain Bacteria; phylum Bacteroidota; class Bacteroidia; order Flavobacteriales; family Weeksellaceae; genus Chryseobacterium; species Chryseobacterium rhizosphaerae. Next base: position 100,025 of record NZ_QNUF01000010.1, read on the forward strand.
TTTAAATAATGGTTGGGTTTCTGAATATCATAGCATTGGAATGCCGGAAAGAAATTGATGGTGCGTTGAAAAAATGGATAGATAAAGGCAGATATGTTTTAAACCATCTACCGAACTTTTAGGATAATACTTAAAAAAAATAATATGAAAATACAATGTAAAAACAGCTTAAAAAAATTATCAAGAAAAGAACAATCAACAATCATTGCCGGGCAGCTTTCTCTTATTGGTGATGATGGACCTGGTGGTGGCGGTGGAACTAATAATGGCAACGGTTCGGGCACTGTAGATCATTGCTGGAAGATGACGATCAATGAATGCTGTTCTTCAAATATGTGCATCGATCAATGTGCACATCTATGTTCAACTTCCGTATAAGGCTATTTCAATCAGGATCAATTCTCCGCATTTAATTTCTCAATATACTGAAACGGGGTAACTCCCGTTTTTTCTTTAAACGTTCTTGCAAAAGAAATTCCACTTTTATAACCCACAAGATCAGCCAGCGCCTGGGTAGTGTAATTACGCAGTTTTCTATTTTCAGATAATTCCTTCAGAATATAATTGATTCTTAATTCGTTGGTATATTCACTGAAGGATTTCTTCATGTATTTATTGATCGTCTGTGAAAGGTAAGTGGTATTCGTGCCCAGTCTTTTGGCTGCATAGGCCTGGTTAAACTCATTTTTAAGATAGATCTTTTTGTCTTCCAGTTCAAGCAGTTTTTCCATGATCTCAGCTTCTTTTTCATTGCTGATTGTGAAGCTGCTTTTATTCTGATGATTGTTTAGGCTGCTGTTCTTCACCTGAAGTAATATTTCATCCAGCCTGATTTCTATTTTTTTCTTTTTCCGGATCTGAAGCAATAAATATCCTGTAATACAGCCTATCAATACGACCAGTATGATAATAAGAAACAAACGGTTCCTAAGTATAGAAGCACTTTTATTGATCTCTTCATTCAAATTTTTGGAATTGATTTCCCTATAAATATTGGCAATATTTTTCTTTTCCAATTCAGAATTCTTTTGGTACAGCTCAATGAATTTGTTATTAAAAAATTCTACAGAATCTGCTTTCCCTTCTTTTAAATAAATTTTGGATAAATAATCCTGGGCAAAAATATAGTCTATATTTACCCGTGAATCTTTCTCCATTGAATGGGACATTTCCAGAAAACTCTTCTTGGATTTCATATATTCATTCAACTCATAGTAATTCACTCCTAAATTATATTTAAGATTGAGAATTTCATCCTTAAGCTGCAGAGAAGTATAGAGATCCAGACTTTTCAGATAATATCCAGATGCTTTCTGGTAATTTTCCTGCTTGTTATTTAATGTCCCCAGCTTTAGATAAGTGCCTGCCAACAGCTTTTTATCTTTTGTAGAACGAAGCAGTTGATTAAAATTTTGCAGCGCACTGTCTGCATATTTTTTATTCTTATCCGGGTCAGAGATGTATTTATCAGAATACAGGTGACCTAAATTAGAAAACAGGTTGTTGTAAATAATCTCAAAATTCTCCTTTTCATATAGATACTTATTATTCTCCAGAAGCTCAAGCACTTGCCTGGTTTCCGAAATAGCATCATCTGTTTGCTTTATATTAAGCTTTACATAGGCAATATTTCCCTTGATCTTTATATGTTGCCGGATATCATTATTTTTTTGTGCAAAAAAATCAGCCCTTATAAATTTTTTTAATGCTTCATTGGGAGATTCATTGGCCATATCGGTGTTCCCGAGAATATTATATATGTGTGACAGATTCCCATAATTTTGCTCAATTTCAGGAATTTTCTTTAAATAGGTATTAATTTTTACCATATAACCCTGAGTTGCATTTTCCTTTCCGGTAATGGTCAGTAAGTATCTTTTTGCAGTATATGCAAATGCCAGATCAGCATTATTTTTTGAAGCAAAAATTTTATCTACGTACGTTAAAGCACTATCTGTACCTATTTTCTGGTAGATAAAAAATTTATCCTTGTAAGCCTGTATATTTTGTTGGTTCTGTGGAAATACAGAAGAAAATGCAATTAAAAATATCAATATCGTTATTTTTTTCCACATCTATTTTTCGAACTAAAATTAATATTCTAAGATACTTAATTTTGTTCCTAGATTTTAAATAATAAAACAATTTAACAACATTATCTATCAACCTACCAAAGTCAACAATTCAAGATCTAACATTTAAAAAGAAGTTACAACTGATCTTCACAAAAATCAAACGAAAATCTAATACCTGTCAAATGATAAAAAAATAAAAAAACCGCCTTAAAAAGCGGTTTTAATGATATATTATAATGTTTATTTACAATTCTAAGAAGCTGTAATCAATAGAAGCTACTAAAACACCTTTCCCTTTCTTCTTGCTGGTTTTTGCAATTTCACCATCTATCCAAAGGTTGATTGTCAATTCCGAATCAGTTTCGGGAAGTAATGCATTCGCATCCAGATTTAATTGTGCCTGGCTGGAATTCACAAAAAACTCTTCACTCTTCCATGAGGTCCCTACAGGATCAAAGATGTCATTTTTAGTAGTACCCACCTGGGTTACAATAGTTTTAATAACTCCTCCGGTAGTTGTTTTCACTTCGAACTGAACTACATGATCCTGAAATTCATCATCGTCATCTTTTTTACAAGAACTTACAACGGTAATCACAGAAAATAATAAAACGAATAAAAAAGAAAGTCTAAGTAAACTTTTTGATTTGTAAAATTGCTTCATTCTTCAAATAGATTTTTTAATGTTTCAAATATAAGTTTTTTATTAATATAAAAATAACTTTTATGAAAAATTTCCAATAAAGATTTGCAAATAATATCAAATCAGCAAAAAGCAAAACAGATCTATAAAATGCAATAATACAGTGCAAACAGCTAATTGTTAAACATACAATATATTATTTGATAAGTTACCCAACCGAATTATAAAAGGTAAGATTACAATATGATTTATTAATTATATTTGCTGTATGAATTTAGATTATCTAGTAAGAGAACCAGAGAATATCACAGCCAATACTCCTATTCTTTTTATGCTCCACGGATATGGCAGCAACGAACAGGATCTTTTCAGTTTCAGAGAAACATTACCTGCTGATTGGCTTATTATAAGTTTCAGAGCACCCAGAGACACCCAATTTGAAGGGTATTCCTGGTTTGATATTGACTTCAACAACCCGGAGAATTTCATTGATTTAGATCAGGCCAAAGAATCATTGGAAGGTACATTGGAAAGTATATTAAAAATTATCAATCACTATGGTCTTACAGAAAGTAAGGTTCATTTGTGCGGTTTCAGCCAGGGAGGAATATTATGTTATGCCTTAGCGTTGAAGCACCCTGAATTATTTAATAATATTGCCTGTCTTAGTTCTTATCCGGAAGAGAAACTTTTAGATGGTATTGTAAAAGATAAGAAGAAACTTGAAAAATTACGTTTTTTCATATCACATGGAACAGAGGATGCTGTCATTCCATTAGAATGGGGAAGAAAGGCTGCCGACCTGTTGTATGATCTGAGCTGTTATTTTACCTTCAGAGAATATATGAGCGGACATGGTGTCAATCAAAAAAACTATATGGACCTGATGGATTTTTATTCAAAAAACGCATAGCTTTATTTGAAATAATTTCAAGATAAACACTACATTATTGTAGTTTATATAAACATTCCTGCATTTGGAATGTTTTTTTATTTACAATTAAGATAATTTCGTTAAATTCAGTAAATGAAATTCAAACTTCTTTTACTGGGTGTATTGTTTAGCATTTTTATAAATGCCCAGAACTCATTTGAGTTGATCAACACCAAAAAAGCTGTTATTCCTTTTAAATTTATCAATAACCTCATCTTTATTCCGATCACCGTCAATGGAGCAGAACTTACTTTTTTAGTGGATACGGGAGTAGCAGAAACGCTGCTTTTCAGCCTGGAGAACAAAGAGGTAAAGTTAGAAAATGTTGAAAAAATAAAATTTTCAGGTCTTGGGGGAAGCCTAAGTATCGACGGGTTCAAATCTGAGCGTAATACAGCCCGAATTGGGGATGCTGTCATCAATACCTCGATGTCTATTTATATTATTCTTGATGAGGAATTTAATATTTCATCTCATGTAGGAATTCCTGTAAACGGAGTTATTGGCTATCATTTTTTTAAAAATCATCCTATCTCTATAGATTATCAGGCAAAGAAAATTACCATCTATGAAAATGCTGACCTGCTCACAAAGAAGATCAGAAAATATGATGAATTTCCTATTACCATTGAAAAAGATAAACCTTATATGTATGCTGATGTAGAAATGACCCGTGAAAAGAATAGCTCAAAACTTTTGATTGACCTAGGAAACAGCGATGCAATATGGCTCTTCCCTACCCTAATCAAAAATTTTGTATACAACAGACCTAATATTGATGATTTTCTGGGGCGTGGATTCAACGGAGACATCTATGGTAAAAGAAGCAGAATACGCAATTTTTATCTTGGAAATTTTCGATTTGAAAAACCACTGACCGCTATGCCGGATGAGTTTTCTATCCAACATGTTAATTTAGTGGACAATAGAAAAGGTTCTGTAGGTTCAGAAATTATGCGTCGGTTTACTATTATTTTTGATTATGCCAACAAAAAATTATTTTTAAAGAAGAACCGGAATTTCAATGATCCTTTTCATTTTAATATGAGCGGATTAGATTTCAGACAGGATGGATTAGAATGGGGTCATGAAAGAGTACAAATTGAAACTCAGTCTTCGACTGCCAAAACAGATTCAGTGTACAAAGGGGATTCTTTTCAATATAAATTCACGCTGAAGCCTCTCTTTTCCATTTCAGGAGTAAGAAAAGATTCTCCAGCCTATAAAGCAGGTCTCAAAAAAGATGACAAAGTAATCAGCATCAATAGAAATAAAGCTTCAGACATGACTCTGGAGAGTATTATGGAGCTTATGAAATCTTCCGAGGGACAAAGCATTACCATTGTTGTCCAAAGAAAAAATGAGACCTTGACCTTAAGTTTCACTTTGGAAGATCCAATACCTTATCAAGATTAATATAGGAAGTCCAAACAAACCACTTTAGACGGAATATAATCATTATTGGAAACCACCATCTGTCTTTGGCGGATGATGATAATACCGTAATCTATCAAGTATTTGGTCACAGCTCAGCAGTCTGGACATCTTTCAAATTTTCTCCGAATGACTTTCTTGATGATTTACTACGTAGAAAAGTGAATAAAAAAGCGCCGGATACCCTTGTAAACATTCCTGCATTTGGAATATTTTTTATTTACAATTAATATAATTTCGCTAAATTCAGTACATGAAATTAAAATTTATTTTATTATTTTTTTTCTTTGGCATTTTAGGTAATGCACAGAATTCTTTTGAATTAATCAACGCCAAAAAAGCTGTTATTCCTTTCAAACTTATCAATAATCTGATCTTTATTCCTATTAATATTAATGGGGCAGAGCTTACTTTTTTAGTAGACACAGGTGTATCCGAAACCATGCTTTTCAGTATGGAAAACAAGAAAATAAAGCTTGAAAACGTTGAAAAAATAAAATTTTCAGGACTTGGGGGAAGTTTAAGCCTTGATGGGTTCAAGTCTGAACGTAATACCGCCAAGATAGGTGATGCTATGATTAATACCTCCATGTCTCTTTATATTGTTACCAATGAAGAATTCAACATTTCACCCCATATAGGGATTCCTGTAAACGGAGTGATTGGATATCATTTTTTCAAAAACCATCCGGTTTCAATAGATTATGTGGCTAAGAAGCTAACTGTGTATGAAGATACTGACCTGTTTAAAAAGAAAATCAAAAAATTTGAAGAACTTCCGATTACCATAGAAAAAGATAAACCTTATCTCTATACCGATATAGAGATGACCAATGAAAAGAAAAGTTCAAAATTATTAATTGACCTTGGAAACAGCGATGCTATATGGCTCTTTCCTTCTCTTATTAAAAATTTTGTTTATAACAGACCTAATATTGATGATTTCCTCGGACGTGGTTTCAATGGGGATATCTATGGTAAGAGAAGCAGAATTCACAATTTTTATATTGGAAAATTTCAGTTTGAAAAACCACTTACCGCAATGCCTGATGAATTTTCTATCCAGCATGTGAATCTTGTAACAGACCGGAAAGGTTCTATAGGTGGAGAAATAATGCGTCGTTTTACCATTTTTTTTGATTATCATAATAAAAAACTATACCTTAAAAAAAACAGAAATTTTGATGATCCTTTTCATTTTAATATGAGTGGACTGGATTTCAAACAAGACGGCATGCAATGGGCCGAAGAAAGAGTGAAAATTGAGCCTAAACCATATTCAGGTTCTATGAATGAGACCTTTAAAGCAGAATCATTCCAATACAATTTTAGCTTAAAACCGCTTTTTTCAATTGCAGGAGTCAGAAAAGATTCTCCCGCCTATAAAGCCGGGTTAAAAACAGATGACAGACTTATCAGCATCAATGGTAAAAATGCATCAAATATGACATTACAAAAAATTAATGAATTAATGAAATCTTCTGAGGGCCGGGACATTAATATTGTTGTCCAAAGAAACAATGAAACCTTAAAAATAAGTTTCACTTTAGAAGATCCAATACCTTATCAAGATTAAAATATGAAGACCGAAGAAACCACTTTAGACAGAATAAGAACCCGTCCGAGATTTAAAATGTTTACGCATCTTACCAAAGAAGAATATGCAGAAAGTTTAAAAAAATATCTTGCCGGACATAAGGATGAATTTTCCGGAAATATAAACAAAGAGGTGGCTACCATCTCTGTAGAAACAAAATATGATAATTATTGGAAACCCCGCCTGTCTTTGCGGGTAGAAATGGAAGATGACCATACGGTAATCCGTGGAGTATTTGGTCCCAGCTCAGCAGTCTGGACATTTTTCATGTTCCTTTATTTCTCTTTTTCTATTCTCTGGATGACCTTCTTTACCATGTATTATGTAGAAAAGCAAATAAAAAGCGCCGAATACCCTTGGGCATTGAGCGCTTCTTTTGTGATGTTATTTTTTATTCTTCTCACTTATGCTGCAGCAAGATTCGGGCAGCATAAAGGAAAGGAAGAAATGCTTAAACTGAGAAGATTTGCTGAAGAATCGACTTTACAGTTTGAAAAAAAGATTAATTAGACGACGGTTCTACCGGTCTCTCGCTATCAACCGGGGTAGCCATCGCTTTAGCCGTTTTGATAGAATCTGCTACTTTTTCTCTGTTGCTTTGTTCTTTCAGCATCTTGGGAACATCCGGTTCCAGTAATTTGGTCAGCTCTTCCACGGAGATATTATTAGCATTGGGATCATCCAGAAGCTTCTTCCAGGGTCTTCTTCCTCCCCAGTTGTAGTCACCAAATACCATTACCGCTGTTCCTCTCGCTTTTGTAGTAGCACCTCCAGGATTCAAGATCCAGGTATCTGCGTAAGAGTATAACCATTGGGCATCTTTTCTCAGTAATCGTAAGCATGAGTGCGATGCAGGATATCCCGGAAGCGTATATTCATGCCATCCGATCCCTCCAATATTATGGATATTAAAATTATAAGGAAGTTTCCATTCACTGCTTACAGTGGAAATGGAGAGTTTCTTTTTCCAGTTGGCAAAAGTAAGTCCTCTTGTGGTCTGTGCAGCCTTTTTCCCCATACTTGTAGGCCCCCACTTCACCAGACTTCCGTTAGAATAAACAGCATAAGCCTGTATAGGGTATGAAAAGATCACAAACTTCTTTACTCCACTTAATACATCAAGCTGCATAGGGAAAGGTGAATATGCCATCAGGGTGGTATCTATTTTCGCAGGGACTACTAAGGTATCTGCATTCCACTTACTTTTAGAATCCAGCCTGTTTAAAGCTAAAATGGCGGTCCTTTCTTTTTCGTTATATTTTTTACTGAATTCCGCATAGAGAGAATCTCTCATTTTTTTATCTTTTGGGATCACGAAAGCATTGTAAAATCCATTTTCCTGCATTACCGGTGGAACAGATTCTTTCTTGACTACGGGTACGGAATCTTTCTTTATAGAATCAGTCTTCGCTTCAGGACTTCCCGACACAGAAGAAGCTGTATCTTTAAAAGTATCACTTATTTTTTCTATTTCTTTTTTACAGGAAACAAGAAATACTGCGCATAAGCATGCGTATAGAAATAATTTTTTCACAGACATGTTCTTCATAAATAAATTAGGTCACTTAGTTTGGCTACCCAGTACAAATATCAGACCTAAAATCGAATCACAAAAGACATTATGGAAAATACCGTAAAAAAACGGTAATAAAGTAGATTCTTTACAACAATTTATTAGTTTTAGCATAAGTTAACGCTTCGGCAATATTATTTACCCCAATTTTTTCAAAAAGTTTTTTTCGGTGAAACTTCACAGTATCGGCAGTAATGAAAAGTTTTTCAGATATCTCGTTGATCGTCAAACCACTCGCGTATAGACTTAAAATTTCATATTCTCTGGAGGAAAGCTTTATTTTTTCACTTTTTTCCCAGACATCTGTTACATAATCATACTTCAATAGGGTATCTGATCCTTCTTTGCTAAGGACAACATTTCCCGAAGCGCTGCTATTGGAAAGCGAAACGATGCATAAAGCTTTCCACACCTGCCCTTCTTCGGTAAGAAACATCGGGGTAAGCTTGTGATTGACAAGAATAAGGTTCTTTTTACCGTTGATAAGATAAAAGTCGTAAGAGATGGAATACAGTTTCCTTTCGTCTACAGGAATGGTTTCATAAAAATCAAATCCTGCTTTATTGATCTTGATCAGCATCTCTACATCTTCAGGTTTTACATTCTGAAAATAAAAAGCATAGCCCAGCTCCTTTACTTCCTCGGAGCTTTTCCCACACAGGAAGAGAGGATTTTCAGAAACATATTCAAATGCTTTCGTCTGATAATTAATAACGTATAAACTTTGATAAGTGGTTCTTGCCAGTGCTTTTACAGCCTCCAGATAATCTCCGGACTGGCTGAAGTCGATGTCTGCATCCTTACTGACTTCGTTTTTATCATTAAAAAATCTATTAATTTCTTCCATAGGTTTAAAATATCAATCTGTACACTACACAAAAGAGTAGTTTTAGCTTCGATACCACAAATCTACACAAAAGTGTAGCAGTTTTCAAAATACCGTGATTTACTTTTGCGAAAAGATTTTCATGATTGTGCCTTTTTGGAAGATCGTCGCAAGATGGGTTTGAAACCAGCTTTAAAGAAGCTATCAATAAACTCCTTTACTGTTATCAATAACCATGATATAAAGAAGCTGCCAAAACAATTCGGTCATCGTAAAAAGTAGATTTCAACAATGAAGTTTTTATCGTAATCGCCTCGGATAATGGAGGATTATTCAGACTGAAAATATTATAAAACAACGGCCGAATTATAGCAGCCTTCAAAAATCAGAACACTTTATTACTCTATTACTGTCTTACCAGGCAGTATTTTTTTGTGATCAACAGCCCGCTGGGAAGCCTACAATATCGCAAAAATATCTTATCAAACATTATGATAAAGGAGAAAACCCAAACTGGGAAAGGCAATGTGGGAGAAAAAAACTAGAATACTTTAACCTCAATCATTTAGATTATAAAAATTTGCTGCTTTATCAATACTGATATTTAATAATTTGTTAAAGATGCTGTGCCCATATTATCTATAATTTTGACAAAATATCAGTTATCATGTTATACATCATTATGGTAGTTGTACTACAGGCACTTATCACCCTTACCCTATTAATCTCTCTTATCAGAAACCGAGAATCTGTACTGAATATGTTGCTATTATATATTGTGGTAGTAACACTGGATATGGGATATGAATATTTCATTATTCAGAAGTTTGGATATGAATCCGTACTGTATGAAATACCGGGAAGCCTCCGTGTTTTTAAAGGGCTTATTTTCTTATACATTACCACCTATTTAATCAATGCCAGATGGCGGGATAAACTCAAATATCTGATTATTCCCTTAACTCTGGTTGTTATTCATCATGCGATTGCTCTTTCTGCAAAAATTTTCGGCCTTTCCTGGGCAGATATCGCTATTCAATCCTATAAATCCTATTTCATTTATTATAGTTATTATTGGGTAGCCAGTCTTTCTGTATGCATTTATCTTTTAATAAAGCATCGCCACAGCAGTAATCATCCTCTGGCCAGAAATTTCCGGTACTTAGCCTGCTATGTTTTAATGGGAGTATTGGTTTTCTGGGCTGTTTATCAGCTGGGGTTAAATACATTGGTCTATCAAAAGATTTACAGCCTTTTATTTCTTATTCAATTTGGCTGGATTCTGTACGTGTATATGGTAACCTATCAAAACAAAATGAAAGAAGAGCCACAAAATACCTATTCTCTTCCTGTTCCAAAAGAAACATATCAATATAAAGATCTTTCAAAAATAGACTTCATTACCGTACAAAATGCCATTACTTCCTTTTATCAGGACAGTCACATTTATCTGGATGAAGAATTCACCCTGGATCAGCTTTCCAGCCATCTGAAAATCAATAAAGCAGACCTAAGTATTACTTTCAACAAGCATCTTCATTCCAACTTTCACGAATATACCAATAGAAACCGTATTTATCATTTTAAACAGATTTTATCAGAAGATCCTTCTGCCAGTGTTATTGATATTGCATTTCAGTGTGGTTTTAAATCCAAGTCTACTTTTTATAAATACTTCAAAAAGGAATTTGACTGTCTCCCCTCCCAGCTCGTTCATTAGTTACAATAATTTAATATTGGTAAAATATTGATTTACAACACATTTCGCCTCGAACTCAATGAAAGAAGTTGCATAAAATTTAAATGAACTAAAACTTTTTAATGACCTTACATCTTTGCATGAAATTTTTACAGAGATGGCACGCAAAAGACTTTTTTTAACAAAAGCAGCATTTTTTCTACTTGGGCCTTTAGCCTTTGCACAGACAACCATTCATGGTATTGTAGTGGACGGTGAGGGAAACCTTCCCAATGCCCTGGTCTATATTGAAAATACCGGGGAAAAGGTTACCTCCAATACGGATGGTTCCTTTGTTCTTAATAATGTGTATGATGGCACTTATAAACTTGTTGTCGAATACAAGGGATATGAAAGACTGTATATTCCTTTCTCCGTCGCAGATAAAAAGGAAACTGATCTCGGATTAATCAGATTGGGGGCAAAACCTAAAGAAAACAGTCTTCAGGAAGTGATTGTTACCAGTGTATACAAAGCATCACAGGCCAGGGCTATCACGATGAAAAAGAACTCCAATACGATTACAGAAGTTCTTTCCGCTGATGCAATAGGAAAACTTCCTGACCGTAATGCAGCAGATGCCGTACAGCGTATGCAGGGAGTATCTATTGAACGGGATATGGGTGAAGGACGCTTCGTAGCGGTAAGGGGAACACCGGTACAATGGACTGCCTCTACCCTGAATGGCAATAGAATGCCAAGTGCCAGTGGTGATAATGCCAACAGAGGAGTCCAAATGGATATCTTTCCGTCAGAGCTCATTCAGAATGTACGTTTATCTAAAGCGCTGACTCCTGATCTGGATGGGGATGCCATTGGTGGAAATGTAGATTTTATCACCAAAACCTCTCCTAATAAAGAAACCCTGGCAATAAGCATGGCTTCCGGCTACGTTAATATGTCCAAAGCCCCGACCTACAATACATCAGTAGTATACGGAAATAAAATTACTGATAAACTGAAATTTATTACCTCAGCGGTCATCTGGGAGCGCTCTACTGCCATAGATCAGATGAGGAATATTTTCAATTACGGAAACAAGGACAAAACAGCTTCCTACTCGATCAATCAGTTACAGTTACGGGATTATCAGGCCAACAGAAGAACATTGGGATTCAATCTAGGATTGGATTATGAGATCGACAGCAGGAATAAATTATATATTAAAGGATTGTACAGTCAGTATAAAGATGGGCAGTCCGTACGGGAAACCTATTTTAATTTCGACAGTAAAAATGTAATGCTTCAGGCCCGTCATGCAGATTATCTTACCGATCTGTATTCTATGCAGCTGGGGGGTAACCACCAGGTAGGACAGCGCATGGAAGTCAATTGGTCATTATCCAAAGCACGTTCGGAATTCAAATTTAACTCACCTTCGAATCTTTCTCAGGATGAAAGAGGCTATCCTATGGTCAATTTCATACAGCCTATGACCTACGGAAATCTGTCTGCAGACGGAAGAAAATATAATGCGATGGATGCTCCTGACGGCGTTGGAGATACAGGAGCTTATACGCTGCCTTATACCCTGCAGAGTATAGCCGCAGATAAGCTAAGATTAAACCAGATTATCCTCAGCCAGAATCATAACAGTGAAACAGACCTCCGGGGGCAAATTGATTTAAAATATAAAGTATCAGACAGATTTGAGTTTAAATGGGGAACAAAATATAATAATAAAGAAAAAGTAGTCAACAGTTCTTTACTGGTCTGGATGCCCAAATCATCCCTGGGGATTCCCGGAGCACCGGTTACTTACCTGAACCAGCTGGAACGCGAAGGATTCCCCTACAGAGGAGGTTTCATGAACCCTCTTGGTAATCCATATAACTCAGTGATCATTGATCAGATCACCAACGCGCAAATTGACCAAATGTATACGACCGGTACCCAAAACAGTTTAGGCTTGATGCAGGTCAATACCAAAGACAGCAGCTCCAATATTACGAGCTCCTACAGAGGCACTGAAAACGTATGGGCAGCCTACCTGATGGGAACCTGGAAAATTACTGATCAGCTGCAGGTATTGGGAGGATTCAGAAATGAATACAATGCTATTACATTCTGGGGCAAAAAGGTAACCTCTGATCAAAATGCCAGGGCAGTAGATATTAAAGACAATAAAACATATAATGTACTGCTTCCCATGGTCAATATGAAATGGAATATCAACAGTGACCGCATCCTGAGACTGGCCTATACCCGCTCCTTCGCAAGACCTGATTTCAATGATCTGAACCCGGGAACAATCGTAAATGATATCACCAATACGATCACCCAGGGAAATACCAAGCTGGACCCTACCTTTTCGAACAATTTTGATATCATGTTTGAAAACTACTTCGGTAAACTGGATCTTATTACAGCAGGCGTTTTTTATAAAGATATCACCAATCTTATCTATAAAGATCAGTCCGTTACAGAGATTGCCGGAAGGTCTTATACTTTTACTGCCCCTAAAAACCTGGAAGGCGCTCAACTCTTCGGTTTTGAATTTGGGATCTCCAAGCGTTTTGAAAATCTGCCGGGTTTTTTAAAGAATATAGGTTTTGAAGGCAACTATACTTATATCTCCTCTAAAATGGATATGCCTGTCTATGAAAACGGTAAACAGACCGGTACGATGTCTACCACTATTCCCAATCAGGCAAAACATATTTTCAATACGATACTGTTTTATGAAACCAATAAATTAATGCTTCGTCTTGCCGGAAATTATAAAGGGAATTATGTAAGTGAGATCAGGGCGGCTGCAGGCGCAGATCACTATCAGTACTTTGATAAAAACTTCACTGTGGATATTTCCACCTCATATAGTATTACAAAGAGAATACGCCTGTTTATAGAGCTTAATAATGTTTTCAATGAACCCAACCGCTACTATATGGGAGTAAAGGATCGTGTAGAAAATATTTCTTATTCGGGGATGCGCGGACAGATGGGTTTCAATTTCAATTTTTAATCAAAATTATTTATTCATATGAAAAAGTATATATATGGAGCTGCATGTTGTATGGCAGCATTAATACAGGCACAGGATAAATGCCAGAATATAAAGATCAATCAACTTCAGGTTATAGGAACCCACAATTCATATGCCCAGCCGGCAGACCCAAGGGTATTGGAATTGGTTACTCCAATCATTAACGGTATGATGCAGAAATACAGCAGCAGCATGTCTGAAGAGCAAAAAGCTAAATTCAAAGAATACCATCCTTACGGAATGGATCTGAAAGAGGGATTGAATTACAACCACCCTGATTTTACAGAACAACTCAATGCCAATCTCCGGGGCCTGGAAATAGATGTTTATTATGATCCGGAGGGGAAACGTTTCAGCAATCCTGCTACCTATCAGATCTTACAGGCAAAGGGAATAACTGATTTGGCGCCTATGAATACAAAAGGCCTGGACCAGCCTGGTTTCAAAGTACTGCATATGGCGGATATAGATTTCAGATCGCATTATCCCACTTTAAAAGATGCCCTCACAACCCTTCGTCAGTGGTCTGACAAACATCCGGGACATAGCCCTATCTTTATGATGATAGAGGCAAAAGATTCAGGATTCCCTATTTTTGAAAACAGCACGAAAGTTTTACCTTTTGATAAAAAAGCATACGATGAGCTGGATGAAGAAATCATAAAGTACCTTGGAAAAGATAAGATTATTACTCCCAAAGATGTTCAGGGTAAGTATTCAACATTAAAAGAGGCTGTAACGCGCCATAACTGGCCAAAGCTTAAAGAAGCTCAGGATAAATTTATCTTTATGCTGCTTCCCGGAAGTGCCGGAACTTTATCCTCTAAAAACAATCCTTATCTTATCAATGGCTCACTGAAAGACAGAATCATGTTTCTCAGCAGTGAACCTGATGATTCTTTTGCCGGTTTTATTCTTCGGGATAATGCCATCATAAGACAAAAAGAAATACAGGATCTGGTAAAGCAGGGCTTTATGGTAAGAACAAGGTCAGACATTGAAACTTATGAGGCAAAGATCAATGATACTTCACGGGCTAAAGCAGCCTTCAGCAGTGGTGCCCAGGTTATCTCCACCGATTTCTTCCGCCCCGGAAATACATACGGCACCCCTTATTATGTACATCCACCTCAGGAAAAGGATTATATGAACAATCCCGTCAACACTTCCTGCAAATAATAGTAAAGCCGGTTCTGAAAACAGAACCGGCTTTTTTAAATGATCTCTCAGAAAACAAAAAAAACCTGTAAATACTTACAGGTTTTTTAATTGAGTTGCGATCCGGACGGGATTCGAACCCGCGACCTCCGCCGTGACAGGGCGGCATTCTAACCAGCTGAACTACCGGATCAATTTTTTTTAAAGAAATTGATAAAACTTCTGCGATCCGGACGGGATTCGAACCCGCGACCTCCGCCGTGACAGGGCGGCATTCTAACCAGCTGAACTACCGGATCAATTTTTTTTAAAGAAATTGATAAAACTTCTGCGATCCGGACGGGATTCGAACCCGCGACCTCCGCCGTGACAGGGCGGCATTCTAACCAGCTGAACTACCGGATCAATTTTTTTTAAAAGTAATTGATAAACTTTTGCGATCCGGACGGGATTCGAACCCGCGACCTCCGCCGTGACAGGGCGGCATTCTAACCAGCTGAACTACCGGATCATTTTTGTGTAAGAACGTCGTTTCTTTTTCGTGGTTGCAAAATTACACCTTTTTTTGTTAACTGCAAATTATTTTCAAAAAAATACCTTCCAATACTGGAAGGCATTCATTATCAAACTTATTTTTTTTATAAGTGTGCGCTTAATTTCTCAGCGATTACCTCTTTTGGAGTAACACCTACTAATTTGTCTACTACTTCACCGTTCTTAAAAATAAGAACTGTAGGGATATTTCTGATTCCATATTGCATTGAAATCTCCTGGTTGTTGTCTACATCCACTTTTCCTACTACTGCTTTTCCTTCAAAGTCTGATGCTACTTCTTCGATGATTGGTCCCAACGTTCTGCATGGTCCACACCATACTGCCCAGAAGTCTACTAATACTGGTTTATCAGATTTTAAAACCGTATCCTGAAATGAGCTGTCCGTAATTTCTAAAGCCATTTTGTTTCTTTTATTTTAATTAATATTATATTCTAGTTCAATTCTTCTATTGAATGTTCAAAATTACGATTTTTACATCATAAGACTATCTATGCTCAACATTAGTTTTTTCTATAGCGTAGTCACTTGAAATTTCCTTTAAGGCCATTACTAAAGCATCGATCTCTGCTTTTGTTGTCATATGGCTGAAAGAGATGCGTAAAGGCGTACAATGATCCATTTCATCCTCAGAAAGTACCATCATCATTACCATTGATGGCTTGGATGCTCCGGAAGAGCACGCACTACCCTGAGAAATGGCAATTCCTTTCATATCCAGCTGAAGACCTATCAATGGATTTTTATAAGGCAATAATGCACTTAATACCGTGTAAAGGCTATTTTCTTTTTCAGCACTTCTTCCGTTGAATTTAATCCCTTCTATTTCTGCTGAAAGTCTTTCTATAGCATAATCTTTTATTTCCTGCATATGGCTTGTATATTCTTCCATATGATTCAGAGAAAGCTCTAATGCCTTACCAAGACCTACAATACCGCACACATTTTCTGTCCCCGCTCTAAGACTTCTTTCCTGAGGTCCTCCGGTAATGATTCCTTTTAGTCCTGTTGCTTTTCTGATAAAGGCAAAACCTGAACCTTTAGGTCCATGAAACTTATGGGCACTGCATGAAGCAAAGTCTACCGGAATATCAGAAAGATCAAGGTTCATATGAGCCATGGTCTGTACCGTATCGGAATGGAACAGCGCATTATATTCTTTGCATAGCTGCGCTACCTTTTTAAGGTTGATGATATTTCCTATTTCGTTGTTGGCATGCATTAAGCTTACCAACGTTTTTTTATCTGAAGATTTTAATAATTCTTCTAATTTAGAAAGGTCAATATCTCCTTTCTCGTTGGGACGGATATAGTTTACTTCTACTCCTTTTCTGCTTTTCATATCCAGAATACTTTCAGAAACACATTTGTGTTCCAAAGGAGAACTGATGATCCTTTCTACTCCAAGGTGTTCTACGCTGGATTTAATGATCATATTGTTTGATTCCGTTCCACATGACGTGAAAATGATCTCAGCAGGACTTACATGAAGATAGTCTGCAACCTGCCTTCTTACATTTTCAATAAGTATTTTTGCTTCCTGGCCAAAGCTGTGAGTGGAAGATGGATTTCCGAAATTCATCTTCATCGTACCAACCATTGCATCTATTACTTCTTCTGCAAGAGGAGTGGTTGCGGCATTATCTAAATATATTTTATCCATTATTATTTTGAATATTTTAATTCTACGGAGTTAAATTGGTAATCTGAAGGAACTGCAAAAACAAACCATGGGCTAGAAATCACCTGAATTTCCATTCCACCGGAAGGTTCTCCGGCAGGAACTTCTACATAAAGGATATTGTTGCTTACAGACACCGATTTAATTTCTGTAATTCTGTGACTTCCTGACCTGAAGCTTCCCAGGTTATAGAGAACAATTTTTTTATTTTTTGGAAATTTTGGGTAATTAATAGCGGATTCTTTTTCCATATCTGCAACACCCAAGCTTTCTTTGATGCTGTTCTGAAAATCTTTTTCGTCTTTAATTATTCTGAAACCAGCCTGGTCTGTGCCTCCCTGAGACTCAGAAACGAGAATTTCTACGCTTTTCTGCATACCTGAAGCCTTTTGGGATGGTGTATTTGCGCAGCTCACGAGCATTGCAGCATATACAGTTAACAGCCTTTTCATTTTTTACACTTTTATCATCCAAAATTAATGAAAAAATTGGTAATGTCCCTCATTTGCCCATTTCAACATTGGCCGATCTCCGGAAGTATCACCAAATGCAATAATTTTATCGTATCTGGAATCGTTTATTTCTTCTTTTATTCTTACCAGTTTTTCTTTTCCATTACAGTTTTTACCGATAAAATTTCCTGTGAAAACTCCGTTTTTAAACTCTGCCCGTGTAGAAACAAGCTGCATTTTCAATTCTTCAGCAAAAGGTTTTACCCAGATATCCAAAGAAGCTGTGACCAATAAACTCTGTATATTATTCCTATCGATATTTTTTATAAAGTCGAGGGCATTTTCCCTAACAATCTGAGGGTAATGGTGCTCAAAAAACTGCTTAGACTTCATCTCTATTTTTTCCTGGGTTTGTCCTTTCAGAATAGATCCTATAAAACTTTTTTTCACCTTTTCGGTTTCAGCAAGTTTCAGTTTCAGTAAAATAAAAAGAGGAACATGCTTTAAAAATTGTATTCTGTACTTTGTAGAATCGTAAAACTTGAGATACATAAACATGGTATCCTTATAGGTCAAAGTTCCGTCAAAATCAAAACAATACAATTTTTTCATTTTTTTAAAGCTTTAATTTTTTAAATATAAATTCAGGGATATTCCTGATAATCATCATGATAATACTCCAAATCGGCAAAACATATGCCACGTTATTTTGCTTTTTGAATGCTTTATAAATACAGGCGGCAGCTTGCTTGGGACTTGCTGTCAGCTTAGGGTTTAAAGGCAGGCCTTCTGTCATTTTGGTAGCCATAAATCCGGGTTTTACCGTCAGGACATGTACTTTTTTATCAAAAAGGTAATTCCTCAGACCGCTTAAATAAGCTGTAAAAGCAGCTTTTGCACTTCCATAGATAAAATTACTCTGTCTTCCTCTGTCTCCGGCTACGGATGAAAGTCCGATAATGGTTCCCGATCTTCTGTTTTCAAATTTATGAGCAAAATAGTTCATTACAGGAATAAGCTTAGAATAATTGATCCCGATAATACGTTCTGTATTTTTGTTATCATAAAGCCCTTCTTCTGTTCCTTCCCCCAAATATCCCACAGCACAAAATAATACATTTGAATTGATATTATCAAATCTATTATAATCAATTTCTTTCATCAGATCCAATTCAACAACTTCAGACTGTTGCAGAAATTTGACATCTATATGTCTTGCAAATCTTTCTGTAGTTTCTTTATTTGAGGTAAAAAGATATATTTTTTCAAACTTTTCGCCTTCCTGAAGTGCTTTTTCCACAAAAGCCTGTGCCACCTCAGATGTACTTCCCAGAACTATCATTATGAATTGTTATTTAAGATTCTTTTGTGCTGTAAAGACACAAATTTAGAGTTTCTAATATTTTTCAGGTAGTTGGTCAGTGATGATCTGCTCATACTGTCTTTGGTAAGGTAAATTCTTCCTCCAAACTCCTGAACGATGCTGTCCAGCTGATCTACCAGTTTTTTCAGTTTTGAATTCACTTTGAAATCCAGAGCCAGTGTATAGCCTTCTACAGGAAATGAATTATAAGCTTCCGGATTATTCTTTCCGAAAAGCTTTAATACAGCCAGAAATGATCCGTTGCCACTTTTAGCAATCGTTTCAAGGATTCTTTTCATCCCTTCTTTTCCTGCTTCCTTAGGAATGACCATCTGATACTGAATGAAGCCGGATTTTCCATAGATTTTATTCCAATCATTAATGGCATCTAACGGATAAAAAAACGTCTCGTAATCAATAAAATTTTTGACCTCCTTCTTGGATTGTTTTTTATAATATAGCCAATTGAAAATTTTCACTGTCAGGGCATTCAATACAAATCCCGGAAAGTAAAAAGGAACAGTAGGCTGTAGTTTTTTCTTTAATCTGAGGGGTGTTTTCGCCAAATTCTGGGGAAGCTCATGCTGAAAAGCATGTTCTCCTCTCATGAGAATACTTCTGCCGATATTTTTTCCCTTTTGAAGACAGTCGATCCATGCTACCGTATACGTCCAGTTTTCACTTTCCTCAAACAGTCTGAAAATTTCATCCAGATTATCAGCTTTAATGCTTTCCTGACGGATGTAGGCGGATTCTATATTTTTAAGCTTAAATTTTGCAGTGAGAATAATTCCGGTAAGTCCCATTCCTCCAATCGTTGCCCAAAATTTCTCTGAATTCTCTTCTCTGGAACAGGTAATAATTTCTCCATTTTCAGTCATCAGTTTAAACTCTATGACATATTCTGAAAAACAACCTTCTGCATGGTGATTCTTACCATGAACATCGGAAGCGATGGCTCCTCCTACTGAAATAAATTTTGTTCCCGGTGTGACATAAAGGAAATATCCCTGTGGCACTGCTATTTCAAGTACATCTGAAAGCAATACCCCGGATTCGCATTCTATCACTCCGTTTAAACGGTCAAAACTGATGAATTTATTTAGTTTTTTGGTAGAAAAAATGGTTTCCCCCAATGAAGCATCTCCATAACATCTTCCATTACCTCTTGCGATAACCTCATTATGATCAAGAACAAACTTCTTTATTTTTTTGAAGCTGTCCTCAGATCTCATCTCTTTTTCTACTACCGGGAAATTTCCCCAGTTTGTAACCTTCTGTGTGAAATTCGGCTTCATTTCTTAAAGTAAATTTGAATTAAAAATGTAGCAACCCAAAGTAATAAGGTTACCTGTATATAACGGTCTCTATAGACAATTTTGGTAGGAGATTCTGTTCTATTGTACACCAATGTTTGCTGAAGGTATCTCAAAAGGGCAAATACGACAAAAATAACCGTATAAAATACTCTTTCATGAAACCTTGCCTGCACTTCCGGTGAAAGGGTAAACATCAGATAACATACAATGGCCAATGTTATGGAAATAGACAGTGCAATATCTGCAAACTGAACGTTATATCCATCCAACGCTTTTCTTGTCTTTCCGGAAACCTGAGCATTGATAAGCTCCCCTCTTCTCTTTCCGATCGCTAATACCAATGCCAGTACAAACGTCAATAAAATAGCCCATTGTGAAATACTGATTCCTGTAATATAACCACCGGCTAAAACCCGCAGTACAAATCCTATTGCAATAATAAAAATATCAATGATAGGAACATGTTTCAGTCTGAATGTATACGCAAGGTTCATCACCACATAAAAACTAATGATAGCTCCAAATTTCCATAAATGCTCATGAAAATAAAACTGCGCAAAGAATACAAGGGCGATATCTATAATCACCAGCCCAATAAGAATTCCTATAGCTTTTGATTTTGAGATCGCTCCACTTGCCAGCGGTCTTCTTCTCTTTTCAGGATGCTTTCTGTCTGCTTCAATATCATTATAATCATTCAGAATATAAACAACGCTGGCTGCTAATGAGAAAATAACAAAGGCAAAGATACTTTTAGAGAGCAGGTCTATATTGGTAATATTACCTGAGAAAAACAGAGGGACAAATACAAAAAGGTTTTTCACCCATTGCTCCACACGGAGCAGTTTAAGATATTTCTTCATTTATGTTGTTTCAAATACAAAAATAACAAATTCAAAATTGACAGCATAAAAATACAAAAAAAACCGCCGGGGCGGTCTTTTACGAAAATATTTATATGTTAAATTAATTATTGCCCTTGTTTGGCATCATTAATCATTTTTTCATTGGCAGTAATGGCAAATTCCACTCTTCTGTTTTTAGCTCTTCCTTCGTCAGTATCATTGCTGGCAACAGGCATATTTTTACCTTCACCTTTTGTGAACATTCTGCTGTTTGCAATTCCTTTTCCAGATAAATAAGCTTTTACAGCATCAGCTCTTCTTTGAGAAAGTGCCACGTTGTACGCATCTTTACCTACGCTGTCTGTATGTCCGTAGATATTGATGTTTGTATCCGGGTTATCCGCTAATACTTTAGCTAGTTTATCCAGGTTGGTTTGTGCTACAGAAGTAAGATTTGAAGAGTCGAAAGCAAAGTTTACGATACTTTCATTCATCGTTACTTTAATACCATCTCCTACTCTTTCAACCTGAGCTCCTGGTAAAGTTTCTTTAATATCTTTAGCCTGCTTATCCATTTTGTTACCGATAACGTTACCTGCAACTCCACCGATAATACCACCTAATACGGCACCAATCGCTCCATTTCCTCCTTTACCTACATTGTTACCTAAGATACCTCCCAATACAGCTCCTGATGCAACACCTACTGCTGTACCTCTCTGTTGGTGGTTTGAATTCTGAACCGCTTCACAACTTGTCAATAACAAAGCTGATGATAAAAAAAGGGCTCCTACGTATGTTTTATTAAATTTCATTTTTTTTTGATCTTTTATGTTGATAAATTATTTCATTCCAGCTCTTTCGAAGTTGTAAACAACTTTTACATTTTCTCCGTCAAACGGAACATCCTGTTCAAGAGAAAACTGATCTGTAGTCTGGCTTACTAATGTCAGCGTATATCCAGCTGTATTTTGTTTTGCTTTGGTACCTGCAGCAATTTTTTTAAACATAAACGTGTTACCGTTTTTCACTTCAAACTTGATAGGTTGTGTCACAGCCGGGCAATTTCCACCACCGTTTAGGGTGTAAGCTCCCGTCCAGTTATTAGGAATCAGTCTCCAGTGACTTCCTACGAAACACTGAGCGTCTGCTCCTTCATCGAAAGGCTTAATTTTGTATCCTTTATCGTAATTTACGCTAACAATCTGCCAATCTCCTTTCATCTTAAGGAAATCTCCCTTTTGATTCTGAGCTGTAGCTGCTTTATTCACTGAGGAACAAGACACTGCAAAAATGGATGTTCCTAACATCCCTGCAAGTAGTAACTTTTTCATTTTGTTGTTTATTATTTTGTTAGTATAAAGTTACAAAAAACCGTGCCAAAATTGAAAATAAAAAATAAAAAAAGTCCGAAAATTTCGGACCTTTTATGGTTTAGCCTTAAATACAGGTAGATAAACTATTTTTTAACAGTCTTTTTTACGGATTTCGAAGGCTTAATTTTAGTTGATGATTTACCGTTATAGAAGTTGGTGTACGCATATTCTGCAGCTTTCTTCACATCAATAACACCTCCTGCCTGAGAATAATCAGCAAACCCGTTTTCTGTATTAGGGTTACTGCTTTTTACAAGTGCTTCAATAACCTGATAAGGTTTAAGGTCTGGCATATAAGCTAATAAAATAGCTGCAGCTCCCGCTACAACCGGTGAAGCCATAGAAGTTCCCTGAAGGTACTTATATTCGTTTTTAGGAACGGTAGAATAGATTTCTTCTCCCGGAGCAAAAACATTAACCATTTTTTTATTATAGTTTGAGAAGCTTGCTCTCAATGCACTATTCTTATTGGTACTCGCTCCCACCACAAGAACATTGCTTACGAATGGTTTTTCATCAGCAACATTTTTAAAATTGGTAGGAAAAGCCAGGTGTTCTGCTACATCTTCATTTTCGTTACCGGCAGCTTTTACCAGGAGTACACCTTTATCTTCAGCATATTTAAAGGCATCCCAAACTACATTTTTACCCGGAGAAACAGGTTTTCCAAAGCTCATATTTAAAACTTTAGCCCCATTATCTACAGCATATCTTATGGCATTGGCAACGTCTTTATCTCTTTCGTCTCCATTTGGAACGGTTCTTACAGACATGATCTTTGCTACTTTGGAAGCAACACCATACTGAATGACATTCCCCTGTGGAAGACCGGCAATAATTCCCGCTACGTGAGTTCCATGCTCTGCGTCAGGACCTTCATAATGGTTGTTACCGTATTTTTTTTCTGAATAGTCATCATAGTTGTCTCCTACAATTTCTTTTCTTGTATCATAGCTAAGATCATATTGCTTGGATTGTGGAGCATAATAATCAATAGCTTCTTTCATCTGTTCTTTGATCAGCTTCTCAAATTCTGCAGAAGATTTCCCTTTGAATTCCGGGCTTTGAGACACCTGCCCTAAAACCTGAAATGCGATTGCATCTTTCTGTTCAGTAGGTGCTTTGATCGCTGAAATAGTTTCTGCTGTCACGGCTTTTCCACCCAGTAATTTAACCATATTCGGGATCAGTTCATTGATCATAGAATATGTCTGGAAATTCTGTTTTGCCTCTATGCTTTTTTTAGTGAAAAGCTCTTTAGCTTTCATATACATAGCAAAGTCTTCCGGCATCTTAGCCTGATTGGCTTTATTTTTTGTAGAATCATCCCCTTCAAAAAGTGGCTTATATTTGGCAACAACTCTTGTTACTTCCATATTGTCAATATCTACATCACCATTCTTGCCTCCGATAAAGTTCCATCCGTGTACATCGTCAATATATCCGTTTCCGTCATCATCTTTCCCGTTACCAGGAACTTCATTAGGATTTGACCATAGGTTTTTTACCAATCCCGGGTGATCAACCTGTACCCCACTGTCTAAAACCCCCACTACAACAGTTTTGGGTTTCAAACCTTTAGACTCTAAATATTGATAGGCGTTTGCCGTATTGACACCATATACTTTTGAAGTGGAAAAATCTTTATGATACCATGTCATCAGATCTTTATCTTCTTTTGGGTCGATGCTTTTAGCGCTAGACTCCTGTGCATAAGAGAAACTAAAACCTGCTAAAAAAACAGCAGCTAATAATACCTTTTTCATATGTTGATATTTATTTTTTTCTAAAATCATACAATCGTCATCTTCATTTAGCTTATTTGCCACGAAATTTCCTTAATAGGAATTCATATTAAATACAACTTAATACGATTGTTTAATATTCTTTATATAGGTAAGAGATTCCGGTCCTTTGTTACAAATAAGATCCAGAATCGATAAATCTTCCAAAAACCCGAATTTATCTGAAAAGGTTTGGTAATATTCCTCCATTTCAAATTCAGAAGGATGTTTTGCCGAAAACTTTTCTCTGAAATTAATACTTTCAGGATTTTTGATATATTCTTCATTCAAAGAGTATGCCTTTTCTGTTTTAAGTATCTGTTGGATCACTTCTAACCCTTTAAGGTTAAAATCAAGAAGGAATTTTTCTTTCAGATCAAATATTTTCCTCAGTTTATCTTCATAGTATTCAAAATAGGGAGAACTTTGATATGCCGTTTTGATGGACTTCCAGTGAAGACTTCTAAAATCCTCCCTGTAGGAAATCTCCATATCTTTCATTTCTCTTTTCCCATTATGGTTCATTGGGATAATCAGTGAAAGTTTTCCATTAGCCCCATAAATATTGGCTCTGTTTCTATACGTTTGCTTTGGAAAATTTTCAAACTGTTCAAATACAATTTCATTTTCAGTGTTTAACAATACTGAAAACCATGACACCGGTGGCAGATAAAATACCGGCAATAAAACATTCTTCATATTCATAATGCAAAAATGAAGTATTTTTTCAAATACTTCATTCTATTTTAAGTTTAATTTTATTTATAACTCGTCTTCAGTTTTGTTCTTTCTGAATAATTTCACGAAATATTCCCAACCGAAGAATAATATTAAAATCATTGCTGCAATCCACCAGTATGAAGTTTTATTGGCTTCTCCTGTATTGGTTGCTTTAAACATTCTATCCCAACGAACCTTGAATGGCGCCTGATAGGTAGAGCTGCTGTCTGAGAAAGCTCCCTGAAGGCTCATCCATGTAAACATTGGTTTTCCAACAATATTTTCTTCCGGAACGAAACCAAAGAATCTTGCGTCTAACGAAGCATCTCTGTTATCCCCTACCATCATATAATAATCCTGCTGAATAGTATATTGGTTGGTTTCCTTTCCGTTGATAAAGATCTTTCCGTTCTTTTTTTCTAAGCTGTTGTGCTCATATTCTGAAATGATCCATTGGAACATAGGAAGTGTTTCGTTATTGATCGCTACGACATCTCCTTTTTTAGGAATTCTTACCGGTCCATACCAATCTGCATTCCAAGGTTTGTTGATTGGGAAAATAGACTGTGTAGTATCAATTTTTGTTTTAAGCTCATCCTTATAATATACTGCTGCTTCTCCTTTTGCAGAAACATCTTCCTTCATATCAATTACCTGAGGAAGTTCTTTGATGTCTTTAGCCGTCTTATCGGTAAGACCCTGGAATGCGTAAAGATACCCTCCGTTATTCTGCTGTAATTCCTGAATCGGCAAGAAACCGTATGCTTTGTATAAAGCTGGAATATCCAATTGGCTTCCAGTAGTGACAATATATCTGTGCTGTACTTCCTGGTCCCCTAGAACAACTTCCGGTTTTCCATTGACAAAAAGTCTTCCGGCTCTCATTTCGAAAGTATCACCAGCTGTAGCCACACATCTCTTTACATAAGGATCTTTTCTGTCTATTGCAGTATGCACAGAGTCACGAGGGTAGTTGAATACTACTACATCATTTTTTTGTGGCTTATTGAACTGCAGAATTCTAGTATAAGGTAATTTTACCCCATCTACGTATGATTTTGGATCATCTTTCGGATTCCCTTTCTCTCCTGTATCTGTAATGGTTCCCTGAAGGAAAGGTATTGCTAACGGACGCATTGGAAGTCTGTACCCATAGCTCCATTTATTTACGAAAAGGAAGTCTCCTACCAATAGTGTTCTTTCCATGGAACCTGTAGGAATCCCAAAAGGCTGGGTTACAAAAACGTGGATAATGGTTGCAAAAACCACGGCGAAAGTAATCGATCCCAAAAATGTATCTTTCTTCTTATCGCTTTTTTCTTCGTCTGTAAGAAACAAATCATTGGCATTTTCATCTTCAAGCTCTGTATCTTTAGAATAGTTCACCGTAGCCATATAGATAAACGGCAGGATCACTGTAAGGATCTGGTCCTTGAAAAGAGTTTTCCCGAACTTTTTCATTAAATAAAGATGAAAAACAGACATCATGATGGGTCCTACAATTGGCATATAAGACAGAATTGCCCACCATTTCGGATGTTTTGTTTCTTTAAGAATAATGAAATAATTATAGAAGGGTATAAATGCAAATAAGGGACTGTACCCCATTTTTTTAAACAGCTTCCATGTTGAAATTCCCATTAATATGGATAAAACGAGAACATATACTGTATAAGTTAAAAAATAATTCATAAATTTTTTTGCCTATTCTGATAATATAAATGATAAAATGATGAGTAATAAATGATCACAGCTTTTCCGCTATTTACAATTCACTATTCATCATTTCTGTTATTTGTCGCAATTTAAAGAATTTGTTACAAATTAAAGCCCTAAAACGTCTTTCATTCCAAAATTCCCTTTCTTGTCTTTAATCCACTCTGCTGCTACTACTGCGCCTAATGCAAAACCGTTTCTGTTAAAAGCTGTATGCTTAATCTCAATTTCATCTACTTCGCTTCTGTAGAACACACTATGGGTTCCCGGTACTTCATCTTCACGTACCGCAAAAATCCCAAGCTGATCTCCCTGAGTTTCTTCCAGTTTCCAGGCTTCAAATTTCGGATTGTTTTTAATAATACCTTCTGCAATGGAAATAGCTGTTCCACTAGGGGCATCTTTTTTATGGATATGATGAATTTCCTCAAGCTGGCAAGAGTATTCATCAACGTTTTTCATAAGATCGGCAAGCTTTTCGTTCAAAGCAAAGAACAGGTTTACTCCTAAACTAAAGTTGGATCCGTATAAGAATGCTGTTCCGTTATCAACAGCTAATTTTTCTATTTCATCTTTTTTCTCCAGCCATCCTGTTGTTCCGCAGATCACAGGAATTTTATTTTCAAGACAAGCTTTAATGTTATCAAAAGCAACTTCCGGAAGGGAAAACTCAATGACAACATCAGGATGATTAAGATTTTCAGCAGTTGGAGTTTCCTTAAGGCGGGCCACTACTTCATGACCTCTTTTTTGTGCGATCTCATCAATGATCTTTCCCATTTTGCCATAGCCAACTAATGCTATTCTCATACTGTTATTTTTATTTTATAATTTACCATAATAGCCATATCAGCTTTATGGGTGTACTTTTTTTCTGTATTAAAATCTATAGCTTAAACTTAATCCTGTTTTCGGTTGATCATAACCATACTGGTCCTGGATAACAGCCGGTTTAAAGGATAAATCCGGATCATGTCTGCTTTCATAAAGATGGGCATCTACTACGGCATCTACAATATTAAGGATATAAATTAATCCTGTAATAGCAATAGCATAGTCCCTTTGTCTTTTTGCTCTATCCTGTACATTTCCCAACGCTTTTTTATCCAGCCACGGATGGGTATCTACAAATTCGTTAGGCGTACCGTTAAGTTTAGCAATATAATATTCACGGTATTTTTTATACTGGTTGTCATTCCATACCGCAATACCTACTCCGGCTCCTACAGCTCCCCATACAATGGGAATTTTCCAGTACTTTTTATTGTAATACTGACCTAATCCCGGAAATACAGCTGAATACAGCCCGGCTCTGGTAGGGTTCAGTTTTAATGTCTTTTTGGTAGGTCCATTGGCTTTCTCCAGATCAGCAATGATCTTAGCTTCGGTTTTCCCTGGTTTTAAAACAGGGGGCGTTTCTACTTTCGGAGGACTTTGTATCTGAACAGTATCAATAGGGCTGACTTGTGAATAAGCCAGCACTGTAAGATTCAGGAAAAATGTGAAAAATATTTTCTTCATTATTTAATATGGGACAAAATATATTCCAATTCTTCTTCATTCTTGAAGTCCAGAACAATTTTACCTTTTTTACCATTTCCAGAAGCTTTGATTTCTACTTTTACGTCAAGAATATCAGCAATGGTCTTCTGGGCTCTTTTATAATTATTCGAAAGCTCTGCAGTTACTTTTTTGGCTGCCGGAGATTTTGGATTCTTCAATGCTGTTGCAGCCTGTTCAGCCTGACGAACATTTAATTTTTCTTTGATGATCAAATCAAACAGGATCTGCTGATTTTCTTCATTTTCAAGACTGATGATCGCTCTGCCATGTCCTGCAGAAATCTCACCACTTCTAATGGCATTTTGAATATCCGGATTCAACCTCAACAATCTGATTGAATTGGTAATGGTACTTCTGTCCTTCCCGATTCTCTGGCTAAGGTTTTCCTGAGTAAGACCAATTTCTTCCAAAAGCCTTTGATATGTTAAGGCTATTTCGATAGCATCAAGGTCTTCTCTCTGGATATTTTCAACAAGAGCCATCTCAAGAAGCTCCTGATCATTAACTAAACGGATATAGGCCGGAATAGTTGTTAAGCCTGCAATTTTAGTTGCTCTATAACGTCTTTCCCCGGATATGATCTCAAACTTTTCCCCGTCTTTTCTTAAAGTAATCGGTTGAATTACTCCTAAGTTTTTGATAGACTGGGCAAGTTCATTTAATGCTTTTTCATCAAAATAAGTTCTTGGCTGTGTCGGATTCGGATAGATATCCTCAAGTGCTACTTCTACAATATTTCCAACAAACTTATCTGCTCCCTCATCAGTCGCAGAATTGACACTCGCTTTGGATTCAGCACTTAAAATGGCTCCTAAACCACGTCCCATAGCTCTTTTTTTGTCCTTCATAGATATAATTGATAAATGATGTTTGATAAGTGATGACCAGCATTACTTATGGTCCATTTATTATTAATTTAATTTTTTATTAAATTCTCGTTCTTCAAAAGAACTTCTTCAGCCAACTGAATGTACTGAACGGCTCCTTTACTTTCAGCATCATAATTAAGGATACTTTCTCCGAAACTTGGAGCTTCACTCAATCTTACATTTCTGCTGATAATTGTTTCAAAAACCATTTCCGGGAAGTGTAAATTCACTTCTTCCACAACCTGGTTGGATAATCTTAATCTGCTGTCGTACATCGTCAGAAGAAGACCTTCTATATCAAGATCTTTATTGTGGATCTTCTGAACATTTTTAACGGTATTCAGAAGTTTTCCCAATCCTTCTAATGCAAAATACTCACATTGGATAGGGATAATCACTGAATCTGCAGCGGTAAGGGCATTCACGGTGATCAGACCTAAACTTGGCGCACAATCGATGATGATATAGTCATAATCATCTCTCACACTTGCCAATGCTTTTTTCAGCATGTACTCACGATCTTCTTTGTCTACCAATTCAATTTCTGCTGCTACCAGGTCAATATGTGACGGAACAATATCCAGATTCGGAGTTGCTGTTCTTTTGATACAGGCTCTTGTATCTGCACTATGCTCCAGTAGATTGTAGGTAGAATACTGAACATCTTCTACTCCCAGCCCAGACGTTGCATTTGCCTGAGGGTCAGCGTCGATGATTAATATTTTTTTCTCCAATACTCCTAATGCTGCTGCTAAGTTTACAGCGGTGGTCGTTTTTCCAACTCCCCCTTTTTGATTAGCAATACCTATGATTTTTGCCATTATTAGAACTTTAAGTTTCAAAAATACACTTTTTTCTTTGCTCTCGATGAATGACTAAAATCAAAATTGAGTTAAAATACTGTTAATAAGTATTTTAACGATTAAAAAAATTATCCACAAAAAAAAATCTTTGTGGATAACTATTTAAAATTCGTTTTCTGTGGCGATTAATCGAACTTCATTGAGATAGGAAATTTGAAATAACTTCTTACGGATTCTCCTTTTTTATTTTTTGCAGGAATCCATTTTCCATTTTTAGAAATTGATTTAATTGTTCTTATCGCTTCATTGTTAAAATCTGCGTTGGTTCCATTAGCTTTTATCCCTGAAATACTTCCATCCATTTCTACAATAAAGGTAATTGTAGTCTTCATGACATCTTCTGCGTCAAATCCTGAGCTGTCAAAGTTGTTCATGACCTTATTTCGGAATGAATCTATCCCACCCATAAAGTTTGCCTCTACACTCAGCTCTGTTTCAATTTTTTTAGGATCTGTTTTTTCTACTACCGGATCTGTTTTGATAGAAGGGCCGGTTCCTCCTCCAATAACCTGAGGAGTAATAGGAGCAACATACGATGTCGTTTCCGTTTCCTTACCCTGTGAAGTCTGTACACTTGCTACTGCATTCACCTTGTCTATTACAGTTGCTTTCTCATTTCTTACAACTGCTTTAGGTTCCGGTAATCTGTTATCATAAGTTTTTACACTAGGAGGCGGAGTAGCCGGTTTTACAATGTGTACCGGTGGATCCTTCTCTGGTGTTTGAACAACCTTGATTATTCTTCTCCCGTCATCAGTTGTTCTAGTCACCATTGTATCTGAATGCATTGCAGAGACTACAAACGGAGTAATTGACACGGCGGCCAACAGGCTTACTCCTACAAAAAGTGCTTTGGTTAATATTCTATCTGATTCGTTTCTTAATGCGTAAGCGCCGTATTCTTTGTTGCGGTGCTCAAAAAGAACTTCGTTGAAGCGAAATTCCTGGTTTTGGTTCAGGTGTTTCATCACAATCTATTTAAACTGTTAATCATTATTAATTCATTAATTCTTATCGATAAGCATTAATTCGATATCAAAATATCTGCCAAAAAATTATCAAAACATCACAATTTTTAAAAAAATTATGATAATCTTTAATTTTAACATTTTCAACTGTTGTAAATATTTAAAAACGACCGTCAAACATATTCTATTTAAGAAAGAATCATCAGGAGAAGAATTAATGTGGATAGCAAGCCCAGAGAATTGATGATAATGAAAATAATTGCCATGATTTTTCTATAGTGCTTAAAGGCAAAAAATAATGCCCCCATATTGAATACAACACTAGCTACCATAAATAAAATGAGTAGTGAGTTACTGATCTTTTTCAATTCAATACCATTGTAAGTGATCAGTAAAATAAAATAAGATACCGTAAAAAGCAGGCTGATAAAAATATTTTTCTGAAACTGACCGGATATATCGTGATCGTGCATATATAAAATTATTTTTAAATATAGAGATTTCTTACTTATACTGACCCGTGATCAGTATTGTTTACAACCTATCCAACAAAAAAAGAGACTGCCAATAGCAGTCTCTTTCTTATTATATTTTCTAAAGATATATTAGAATAATTCTTTTCTGATAATGTTCTGACTTCTTTCAGGACCTACAGAAACCAAATACACATTGATTCCTAAATACTTCTCGATAAACTCGATGTATTTCTGAGCATTGTCCGGAAGTTCATCATAACTTCTCGCTTTTGTAATATCTTCTCCCCAACCTGGTAAATCCTGGTAGATCGGTTCGTAGTTATACAATTTCTCTGTTGATGAAGTGAAATAATCGATGATTTTTCCGTCTTCAGTTTTATAATGTGTAACGATTTTAAGGTTTTCAATTCCTGTAAGAACGTCTAATTTCGTAATTACCAGGTTATTGATCCCGTTAATCATACAAGCATGCTTTAAAGAAACCAAGTCTAACCAACCTGTTCTTCTTGGTCTACCTGTTGTAGCACCAAACTCACCTCCAATCTGTCTGATTTTTTCTCCCAGCTCGTTATCCAGCTCAGAAGGGAAAGGTCCGTTTCCTACTCTTGTACAGTAAGCTTTTGCTACACCGATCAGGTTCTGAAGTGAAGTTGGTGGAACACCAGCTCCTGTACAAACACCTCCTGTAGATGGAGAAGATGAAGTAACGTATGGATATGTTCCGAAGTCGATATCAAGCATTAACGCCTGAGCTCCTTCAAACAGTACATTTTTACCGTCTCTGATCGCCTCGTTCAGCTCTAATTCAGTATCAACGATTCTGTCCTGAAGCTGCTTTCCGATTTCCAAATATTCGTTGTAGATTTCTTCAACGTCCAAAGTTGGTTTTCCGTAATATTTTTCAAATAGAGAGTTCTTAACTTTTAAGTTCTTCTCAATTTTATCTCTTAAAATTTCAGGATTTAAAAGGTCTACCATTCTGATCCCGACTCTTGCAATTTTATCTTCGTAGCAAGGTCCGATTCCTTTTTTGGTAGTTCCGATCTGAGTTCCTCCGTGCTCCTCTTCACGGTAAGTATCCAAAAGGATGTGGTAAGGCATGATTACATGCGCTCTTCTGCTGATAAAGATATGATCTGATCTTAAGCCTTTGCTCTCAATCTGACCAACTTCTTTAATGAAAGACTTAGGGTTTACCACTACACCATTCGCAATGATACATTTCCCTTTGCATTGAAGAACTCCTGAAGGAAGAAGGTGTAGAACGAATTTTTCATCACCCACATAAACCGTGTGACCAGCGTTGTCTCCACCCTGGAAACGTACTACATAGTCCGATTTTGCTGATAAAACATCCGTGATTTTTCCTTTGCCTTCATCTCCGTACTGAAGACCTACAACTACATAAGTTGACATATTTTACTTTTGTTTTTAGATTCGTGCAAAATTACTTTTAAAAAATTGGGTGAGCAAATTATGAATGAATTTTATTTTTAGGTGGGGTGAAAATCATGGAATTATAAAGTTTTTATTTACTTTTAACAACCATGAAAGAAAAATTAAATAGAATCATTTTACCATATTCTATAATTTCAATTACCTACTTTATGTTGTTTTCAATAGCTTATTGGTTTCAATATAAATACTTAGAAATTGAAGATAAATACTTTGGATATTGGTTACCGATGACAATTTCAGCTATAATCGTTTGGTTTATTTTAAGAAAAAAACTCCAACAGCTTATCATTAGTGAAAAGCAGTACTCATTTACTTTATTCATAACCTGGATTCTATTAACAGCGTCAATTATGACTTCCACATTTTATTTAAATAGAAAAAATGGAGAAATAACATATTTAAATTATCCTGAAGAAATTTTTATACATCCAGCAACTATGTATTATTCCATTAAGAATGCAAAAGTTGATAAAAGCAATTATAAATTTTCAGTGTCAAAATCAAGTGTAGACAGAGGAAATGAAATTGGGGTAGGATGCTACTACATTTCCCCTCTTGTGCATAAAGAAAAAATAAACCATAACGCAAATCAAGTATGGATTGGATTATTAATTGGCGAAAAATTTAGTAATAGATTTTTTGATGATAAAAATAAACAAGAACAGTTGATCAATAATTTCATTGACTCTTCCCAATCTCAATTCAACAAGCATCAGTTTGAAACAAAATTTCTTAAAAGAATGTCTATTGGAGAAATAGAAGACTATAAAAATGGAATAAACAACACGGGAATAAATACTAATAATTCAGTAATTCTCCGAGAAGAAGAAGGAACTTATGAAAACAGAACCGGAACCAGTTTACATTGGGCAATTACTTTCCTTATAGCTTCTAATATAGTTTGGTTTTTATTAACGGTCTTCGAAAGATTCAAAAAACAGATGACCAACAATCTGTCAAAATAAGTGTATATCTTATTTCAATACAAGCTTATTTGATTTATCTTTGATTTCCTTAATCAATTCACATGGCTCCATCTCAAAAACCAGCATTCCTTTCTTCAAAAACAGACACTGAGTCTAAGCTTTTCTCTACTCTGTTTTCTCCAGAAACAACAAAAGCTACTCTATTAATTGTTCATGGAATGCAGGAACATAGCGGAAGATATGCTGAGATTGCAGAATACTTTGCAGCTCATGGAATTGCTGTACTGACCTATGACCATCTGGGACATGGAAAATCTGTAAAAGAGAAAAAAGATATCGGATTTTTTCAGCTTGAGAAACCGGATGAAAGATTAGTAGCCGATGCAGAGATGATGGCAGATTATCTTGTTGAACAATATCCGGATGTTCCACATTTTATTTTGGGACATTCTATGGGATCTTTTATAACACGCTGTCTTCTTCAAAAGGCAAGCAGTAAATTTTCCGGAGCTATCATTACAGGAACTGGTGGACCTTTGCCCGGAATAGATTTGCTGAGAGCTTATTTATCATTAGCTAATACCATCGCGCCTCATCACCGTACTTTCTTGAATTCTGTTTTTACGAGTGTCAATAACAAGTATTTTAAAAAGGATAAAGATTTCAGCGACACCAGCTGGCTCAGTGTAAATTCTAAAAACCGAAAAGCTTTTGAACAGGATGAACTTTGTGGAATTCCATTCACGAATAATGCCTTCTACACTTTATTTAGTGTTTACAAAAAGGCTACCGCAAGAAACTGGGCTGATTCAATTTCCAGGTCTTTTCCTTTTTTATTTGTAAGTGGGCAGGATGATCCAATCGGGGATTTCAGTAAAGGAGTGAGGTATACTGTTGATCATTTAAAGTCTGATGGTTTTCAGGATGTGAGTCAGGAGATCTATTCCGGTATGCGCCATGAAATTCTGAATGAGGAAATCAGAGAGGAAGTTCTGAATACTGTCTGTGACTGGATTTCCAAGCATTCATAGATGCTATTCTCGCTGATAATGCAGATTCAGCAGACTTCTAAATCAATATTCACTACTTCACAAAATGCGTACAGCTCCTTTTGTAATATATTCTTTAAACTCTTTCAGAATGATAACCTCATATGAGCTGCTTTTTTAAGATTAAAGATTAAACATTGAAAATAAAAAAAACATGAGAATACATATTTTCGGAGCATCTGGGTCTGGGGTTACAACATTAGGAAAGGCATTATCTGAAAAAATCGGTATTGAATATATTGACAGTGATGATTTTTTCTGGCTTACCACCCATATCCCTTTTACTGAAAAACAAAACCCGGAAATCAGAAACAACACCCTATCCGAAAAACTACACACTACCAGAAACTGGATCTTTGGCGGTTCTATCATTCATTGGGGAGATGATGTATTCCCTCCATTTGATTTGATTGTATTTCTTTATCTGCCTCCTAAAATAAGAATGGAAAGACTGAGAAAAAGGGAATATGAAAGATATGGTGAAGAAATTATTACTAATACGGAAAGAGCCCAAAAGTTCCACGAGTTTATGGATTGGGCTAAAGATTATGACCACAATACCGGTATTGCCAATAGAACGTTAAAAGCCCACCTGGAATGGTTGTCCGGTATAAACACCCCATTGATTGAGCTCTCAGGAGATTATGAGCTTTATCAAAAGATGGACATCATTTTGGATAAAATAAAACAAAGAAACTTGCAGGTACAATAATTTATCTGTGAAATTGCTTCGCTTTGCTCGCCATGACAAAGGTGATGTTACTTTCAGAAGAATTCCTAAATTAGAACGCTGAAAAAACAAAATTAAAAACATGACGATAGAAGAACTTATTAAAGATAAGACGATAAAAGCAAAAGAAAAAACAGGCCTTATCAGTCAATGGATTCTTGACAAGTCTTTACCTCTTGATGAATTAATTGCTTTTGCCGAAAAATCAAAAGATCCAGTAAAGGCAACCTGCATAGAGGCCATAGAATATGCAACCAAGCAAAATCCCGACATGGCAGATGAAACAGCATTTGCATTTGTCACCACTACCCTTACCGAAAAAGCTCCCAGAATAAAATGGGAAAGTGCCAAAGTAATAGGCAATACCGCTCATCTGTTTTCCGATCAATTAGACCAATCCATCACTAATCTGCTTGTCAATACAGAACATGAAGGAACTGTTGTCCGATGGAGTGCCGCATTTGCCCTCGGTGAAATTTTGAAAATGAAAACCCAACACAACACCACTCTCCTCCCTACTCTCGAAAATATCAGTGAGAAAGAAGAGAAAAACAGCATCAAAAAGATATATCTGGATGCTATTAAAAAGACAAAAAAATAATATTTTGAATATAAAAAATCCTGGATATATTTTCCAGGATTTTTCTTTAGGTTTTGGCTAAAGCCAATTGGATTTATTATCTTAATGATGAATGGGCTAAAGCCCATTCCTATTGAATATTTTCTTTGTCATTAGGATAAAATATCACCTTTTTTATCGAGTGGTCACATTAAAATAAAACATAGAGCCTGTTTAAATTTCTAAATTTGATTTTTTGTATAACATTCAATCTTTATCCAAATCACATTCTTTAAGGAATTTTTTTTGATTAAAAAGATCATTTACTGATGATGTGTTTTTCTAACGCAAAGCTTTAGCTTCATTATCCATATTTTCAGGGAGCAAAGGATAGAATCAACTTTGTTGATTCGTCGAAGCATAAAGATAAGCATATATCTTCATCAGCGACGAAGTCGCATCACTTTGCCCACTTAAAATAAAGAGGAATTATTCGTAAACTTTGCGTTCATCTTTTTAATCAAAAAATAATTTTAACCTGGCCTATTGAGTCTTGTCAACAAAATATATAAGAATTCCTGAATAAAATTTAAACAGGCTCATAGACATCTGTGTGATCTGTCGGAAATTAAAATAATCAAATCAATACCACTTCCCTATCCATTCCAATTTCCTTCAGGAAAACCTCATCATGAGAAACCACCACCAGTGTTCCATGATAGTCTTTAATGGTATTCGTTAAAATGTCTACATTCTGAAGATCCAGATTATTGGTGGGTTCATCAAGAACGATCATATCCGGTGTTTTGTTACTGATCGAAAGTCCACATAATAAAACCCTCAGACGCTCCCCTCCGCTTAACACTCCACATTTCTTATCCCAGGTTTCCTTTCCAAACAAAAATCTGGATAATAAAGTTTTCACCTCAGATTCCTGAAGTGCCGTATCATTGAATTTTTGGACAAAATCATAGATACTCAAATCACCTTCAATAAGAGAGTATTCCTGATCCACATAAATACTGTTAAATTCGGCTTTAAAAATCTTACCCTGATAAGGTTCTGTATTTCCAAGCAAGAGCTTTATCAGACTCGTTTTTCCAGACCCGTTCTGTCCTTTCAGTGAAATTCTTTCTCCACTTCGGATCTCAAGGTTTAGATTTTCTTGCCACAGTTTTTCACTTCCATAGCTGAAATTCACGTCTTCCAATGTAATTAAAACTTTACCGAAATGCAGGCTGGAGTCATTGAAAGTTACTTTCATCTGATCAAAATTCTTTAATGATGAACGCAAATCTCTCAGGTTCCCGGAAATACCACTGATTTTTTCAGCGTGAATATTTTTCAGTTTTGAGGTATTTTTCTCGGCGTTATTCCGAAGGGTATTCATCATAATTCTGGCGACACCGGACTTTTCCTGCTTCTGTTTTCCTCTGGCATCAAGCTTCTGTTTCCGTTCCAGTGTTTCCCGTTCTTTCTCTTTGGCTTTTTTTAAAGCGCGCTCTTTAGCATGAATATCATTGTGTAAAGCCTCCTCTTCAATTTCTTTTTGCTGGATATAAAAGTCATAGTTTCCTCCATAGGTGGCAACCCCCTGATTGCTTAATTCAAAAATAGTGTCCACCAGATTCAGGAGTGCCCTGTCATGGCTTACCATAATAACGGTAGCATTTGTCTTATCAATCAGATCGTACAATAATTTTCGGCCTTCCAGATCCAAATGGTTGGTAGGTTCGTCCAATACGATGATCTCCGGCTGATTGATCTGAATTCCGGCAAGGAAAACTTTGGTCTTTTGTCCTCCGCTTAAACTTTCAAGCTTTTGGTTGAGTCCAAAATCCTCAAGTCCCCAGTAGTGTAAAGCATTTTGGCTTCGTTCCTCAAGGTCCCAGTCGTCATTCAGGATTTCAAAATACCTTTCGTCAACGTCTCCCTCTGTTATTTTCTGAAGAGCATTTAGTTTTTGATCTATCTTGAGGCATTCTGCAATAGTAAGGTCATTACAATTTCCAAACATTTGTGGAACATAGAAAATATCACCCTGGATATTTATATTTCCGTTTAATGGCTGTAATTCCTCAGCAATAAGCTTCAGTAAGGTAGATTTCCCCATGCCATTACTTCCCACTAAAGCAGATTTTGTTTGAGATGGTATCGTTATATTGATATGATTAAATAGCAGGTCTCCTCCCGGAAACCCAAAGGATATATGATGTAGTAAAATCATGATTTCTTTCTTAAAATAATTAGGTAAATAACAGCAACTCTTTGGTTACTGCCTGATCAAGTCTGAAAGAAATTATATCCTACATGTCCGTATATTGGGTTTTGAAAGAACAAATATAGTGATTTCCCGCCATTTCTTTATTTTGCTGCCTAAAGAATCAAGTATAAACTTTCGGGTCCACACTAAAATACAATCTATTCTTTATCCATCTTAAACTGATAAGAATCATCTGCTGTCTTATTATTTACTTTTCTTCCATACATTAAACAGTCTATTTTTTCACATGGATAAAATGCATTTTCTCAATGCTATGACTTGCTATATACTTAAGAACTTTATCGGTTATCGTTTAAACAGGCTCCATGATCATATGAACTCTGTAGCTTTCAAATCTTCAAAACTCTCAAACTCATAAAAACAGGAAAGTATTTTAATCAAAAATCCGTAACTTTGCCAACTACTAAAAATTTTTATGGAAAGCATTAAAGTTCACGACAAAACTTTCGTTCCTTATTTGAAGGACGCCGAGATTCAGGAAATTGTAAAAGAGACAGCGTTAAGAATTTATGAAGATTACAAGGATGAAGTTCCTGTTTTCATTGGCGTATTGAACGGAGTAATCATGTTCTTCTCAGATCTATTAAGGTATTACCCAGGTGAATGCGAAATTGCTTTCATTCAAATGAGTTCTTATGTGGGAACTGAGTCTACAGGGATTGTTTACCAAAAAATGGAATTGACTAAAGATGTAAGAGACCGTCACATTATTCTTGTTGAAGATATTGTGGATACAGGAAATACAGTGGAAAGTCTTTTCAAATACTTTAAGGAAACACAGCGCCCTAAATCTGTAAAACTGTCAAGCTTCTTACTGAAACCTGAGATTTACAAAAAAGATTTCAAATTGGATTATATTGGAAAGGAGATTCCAAATAAATTCGTTCTTGGTTATGGATTGGATTATGATGAACTAGGAAGAAACCTTCCTAATTTGTATCAGTTGGAAGACGGTCAAATCAACCATTAATGCCTATAGCTATTAGCTACTGGCTTTTAGCTTTAAATATTAAATCGAAATAAAAGTAAAATATTAACTAAATAAAGCTAAAAGCAAGAAAGCAAGCCAGACGCAAAATGCCAATTGCCGGAAGCGAATCAAAATTATGATAAACATTGTTCTGTTCGGCCCTCCAGGAAGTGGAAAAGGAACACAAGCTCAAAACTTAATCGAGAAATTCAATTTAAAGCAAGTTTCAACAGGTGATCTTTTCAGATACAATATGAAAAATGATACTGATCTTGGAAAACTGGCAAAGTCTTACATCGATAAAGGAGAATTGGTTCCGGATCAGGTAACAACAGATATGCTGATTGATGAGATCAGAAAACCTACCGATACCAGCGGTTTTATTTTTGATGGTTATCCAAGAACTACCGCTCAGACGGAAGCTTTGGAAAAAATAGTTAAAGAAGAACTGAATGACAAGATTGACATCTGTCTTGCATTGGTGGTAGAAGATAAAATTTTGGTTGAAAGACTTCTGAAAAGAGGAGAAACCAGCGGTAGATCAGACGACAGCAATGTAGAGATCATCGAAAACAGAATTAAAGAATATTATTCTAAAACGGCAGAAGTAGCCGAACTTTACAAGCAGCAGGGAAAATATGTGGAAGTAAATGGTGTAGGAGAAATTGATGAGATTTCACAAAAGCTTTTTGCTGAGGTAGAGAAAATTAAATAAGGATTTAGGATTTAGGGATTAGGATTTAGCATCGTTAAATATCTGTTCCCTAACCCCTAAGGCCTAAACCCTAAAAATTATGTCAAACTTTGTAGATTACGTAAAGATTCATTGTAAAAGCGGACATGGAGGAGCAGGTTCTGCCCACCTAAGACGTGAAAAATATATTCCTAAAGGAGGTCCTGACGGTGGTGACGGAGGTCGCGGCGGACATGTCATCATGAGAGGGAATGCACAAGAATGGACTTTACTTCCACTTCGATACACGCGTCATATAAAAGCAGAGCGTGGTGAAAATGGAGCAAAAAACCAGCTTACCGGAGCTGATGGTTCTGATATTTATATTGATGTTCCCATTGGAACTATCGCTAAAAATGAAGAAGGAGAAATCATCGGGGAAATCCTTGAAGATAAGCAGGAAATTATTTTGATGCTGGGTGGAAAAGGTGGAAAAGGAAACGAACATTTCAAATCATCTACCAATCAAACTCCAAGATATGCTCAACCCGGAATGGATGGTGAGGAAGGCTATGTTGTTTTCGAGCTTAAAATTTTGGCAGATGTAGGTTTAGTTGGATTTCCCAATGCTGGAAAATCTACCCTTTTAGCATCTGTTTCTGCAGCAAAGCCTAAAATTGCAAACTATGCTTTTACCACTTTAACTCCCAACTTAGGAATTGTAGACTACAGAAATTACAAATCATTTGTAATGGCTGATATTCCTGGGATTATTGAAGGAGCAGCTGAAGGAAAAGGATTAGGACACAGATTCCTGAGACATATTGAAAGAAATTCAATTCTTTTATTTTTAATTCCTGCAGATTCTGAAGATCACTACCAGGAGTTTAAAATTCTGGAAAATGAGCTGGTAGAATATAATCCTGAACTATTGGATAAAGATTTCATTATTTCCGTTTCTAAATCCGATCTTTTGGATGATGAGCTGAAAAAAGAAATTGCGGCAGAATTTCCTGAAAACAGACAACCGTTATTTTTCTCCGGTGTTACAGGAGAAGGTCTGGTAGAGCTGAAAGATGCTATCTGGAAGAAACTACATGGATAAAATACTGTTTGAATTCATCGGTCTTACTTTTACAAAGTAGATTACAACAAAATAAATAACCCCGGAATTTTTTCCGGGGTTTTGTTTTGGTCTCAATTTCCATTCTGTTGTTGGAAGTAAGATTCCACAGGAACCGGAGAAAAAATCCTTTTGGAACAATTATTGAGAGATGTTCAGAAATTTAAACTATGAAATATATCCTGAGT
This sequence comes from Chryseobacterium rhizosphaerae, assembly GCF_003385455.1. Lineage (GTDB taxonomy): Bacteria > Bacteroidota > Bacteroidia > Flavobacteriales > Weeksellaceae > Chryseobacterium > Chryseobacterium rhizosphaerae. The sequence goes on from NZ_QNUF01000010.1 coordinate 141,498, forward strand.
TTTTGTGCCCTAGTACTCATATTTTCATGTACTTCTCAAAAAGTAAATTCGAAGTACTCAACCGTTGAATATGAAGCCACTCCCTGTTTCGGCTTTTGCCCTGTTTTTAAAATGACAATCCAACCGGATAGAACTGCAGTTTTTGAAGCAGAACACTTTAATTTCAGTGAAAAGCCTTCAAAAGATGAGTTTTCCAATCCGAGAAAGGGAACTTTTACAGGAACCATTAAAGAGGAGGATTACCATACATTACTCAAGTTACTGGATGGTTTAGAGGTAAAAAATCTAAAAGATAAATATGGCGAAAAAAATATTACAGATCTCTCCACTTCTTATTTAAGGATTAATTTTAGTGATGGAACTTCTAAAAATATACAGGATTATGGAAAACGGGGAAATGAGAAACTGTCTAAAGTTTATCATTTTTTTGAAGACCTCAGAAAAAATCAACACTGGACTAAAGTAAAATAGTTTCGGGTAACAATATTTAAATTATTTTTGCACAAATAATTCCTTCATCTGGGAGGAATTATTTTTTTTATAAAAACATTAATCATTTAATTCAAAAAAATGAAGAAGAACATTTTATCTGCAATATTATTTGCAGTATCTACTGTGGTATGCGCCCAAAGCTCGAGTATGAGTTTTGGTGTAAAAGGTGGGTACACGTTATCCAGTATGAAGTTTTTTGACGCAAAATTAGATTCAAAATCCTATTTCTATGTAGGCGCTGTGGCAGAACAGGCACTATCTCCGAAATTTGCAGTACAGGCTGAAGTTCTTTATACCCAACTGGGAGGCAAAGAATCATACCCCTGGACCCAATTAGTAGGGAATGAAGTAGTAAATATGGGAGATATGAATTTTGAATACCAGATGAATCAGATACAGGTTCCAATTTCTGCAAAGTATTATTTTATTCCTAATCTTTCGGCTTCTGTAGGAATGAACATTGGAATCAATGTTTCAACAAAGATAAAAACAAGCAGCCTTTTCAATGATACGGCTAAAGATAATTATGCCGGAGCAAAAACGATCAATCTCTTTCCTTTCTTAGGAGCTGAATATAAAATTAATGATCAGTTTTTTGTAGATGCCCGTTATCATTTTGATTTTATAGAAACCAATAAAAGTCAGCACGTCCCTACGAAAGTTGGTTTTTTACAGGCTGGTGTTGGGTATAGATTTAAATAATCTTTATTGATTACCATACAAATGGCTGCCTGGATATGGGCAGCCATTATTTTTGATAAAGGAAATCTCAATTTATTTTTTAATAAACTGTTTCGTGATCACTCCGGTTTCGGTTTTGATTCTGATCATATATGATCCGGACGGAAGACTTCTTACATCCATTGTATTACGGTTTAAAGTAACATTTACTTTTTTACCTGAAATATCAAATATTTCAGCTTCGTCAATCTTTACAGATGTTTTAATGCTTAGAATATCTGTAGCCGGATTAGGGAACAATTCAACATTAGTTTTCTGCTCCATTCTTTCCTTCTTATCCAGTTCTAAAAGCATTACCTTCGGCTCATGTTGAGCCTGGCCGCTTCTTTGTATCATTTCAGGTTTTCTGCAAGGAGCAATAAAGGCATGATACCTGGATCCCATTTCCATAGATGTTCCCGGTAAAAGATTAATACTTCCGCCGGATTGCATGGTAATATCATGTTTAGGACCCAAAATATATCTATCCTTAGTGGTGATCTTCTTACCAATTTCATAATAATGAGACATATTAGGCTCAGTAGTCAGTACCAGATTCTCTATACATGGGGAGCCTTCAAAGCTTTCTTTCATAGGAAGTAATTGGGGCAGCCCATACTGAGTTTGTCCGTTTCCTAAATGTACAGCATTGAAATCCACATTCATATTGGGACCGTATACGTCAGGATTTATCACTTTACCTAAAAATGAGCTAAATGATTTACTTACATACACCTCTCCATATTTATTTCTCTGAAGAGTCATACCTGTGTGAAGCGGTGCGTTGGTTTCAGTATAAATTTCCGTATGCAGCACATTGGAAGATGTAGAATTTACCAGATCAACAGCATGGATGTTTTCATAGCCCAGGAATAATACAGAGGCATCCTTATTAAATTCAGGAACATATGCTCTCAATCCGTTTATCTGCAAGGAAAAATCATTTGTAAGCTGCCCTGTAGAGGAATTGAATGAATAAACTTTATTAACATAATAATCCGGCGATGGATATGGGTTTAGTGAATCAGCCCAAAAAGAAATGCAGATATAATGAGAGTAGATACCATTATTAAGTCTTGGAGACTGTCTCACACTAAAATATTTATAATTGCCAAAAGTTACCGGAAAATTGAGATTACTTACAATTGGTGCTCCATTAGCAAATCCCTGATTACTCAGCTTATAACTGTAAAGTTTTGTTCCGTTCGGAATTAAAACCCAAAAAGACTGATCCGTACTATTGGGAATGATAGTTACCGCTTCTGAATCAAAATGATTCCCTACATTATCCAATACTGCAATATCTTTAGCTCCCGGCAGCACATCACCAAGGGGAAGCCCATTAGTTCCTATACTCCCCAAAGTCATGTCAACAATTGAGTAGCTTATATAAAATGAGCTTCCAGCATTTTCCCCTGTTGTAAAAACATAGTACTGATTATCATTTGCCGGATTTTTTACTATGGCAAGCTGCTGGGCACTGTTATTTTGCTGCGTGATCAAAGTACCATTAGGCATCACCTGATGCTGCCTGTTCCAAATCCTTTGACCATTCATATAAAAAAGAAGCTTTCCGCTTGCATCACTTGCGGTACCACATCCTTCAAGAGCTTCCATATTACTGTTATTTACAGCAACAGGAATAGAAGATGAAAAGTTGAGTGCCGCGTTATTTCCAAAATACCAGTTATCATTTTCGCCTTGGGCAAATACCATATTGACTCCAAAACCTAGTAGTAATAAGAGAAAAAATTTCGTTTTCATAGGCTATTGTTTAGAAGAATTAACCTGTTTTTTCAATGTTTCAATTTCCATTTTTTGAGCTTTTAATTCTTTATTCTGATCAATTAAATGCAGCGTAAGTTCTTCTACTTTTTTCAGCAAAAGAATATTCATTTCTTTAAGCTCAATCCCATTTTTTATGGCTTCTTCAGTAGTAGGAACTTCCGGTAAATGCCCATTTTTATCGATAAACTGTGCCAGATCATTCAAAGGCATCAGCTTATAGTCTTTTTCAAAAACATAGTCTGCCCATCCGTTATTGGCAGCAATATCTACTTTTACTCTTTCTGTTCGGATTCCTTCTTTTACAAACAGTTTATATTTCTGACCATCAGGAGCAATGCCATCGGCAGGAAGCTGAGTCGTAAACTGTCCTATACCAATAGTTCCATTATTTCCTACAATCCAGTTTCCGATGTTCAGTTCATTTTGAGGCGAAGACATATAGGGTGTAATAAAATTTCCGATAAAAATATTATTATCCCCTGAAAGAATGGCTTTGGCATTGGAAGAACCAACTGCTATATTATTAGTACCTCCTGCCAGGCTTACCAAAGAGCTTGTGCCCACTACCGTATTATTCTTTCCGGCAGTTAAATACCTTAATGCATCCCAGCCAATCCCTACGTTATAATCCCCGGCTAAAGATCCTGATCCCATCGCGCTATTTCCTATACCCACATTTCCTGTCCCCTGTTTAAAATATTCCAATGAATTCATTCCCACCGCAACATTCATTGTAGCATCTATGGTATGTCTCATACTATTCTGCCCTACAGATACATTATTATCTCCACTGCTGATTGATGACATCGCATTATTTCCCAAAGCCGTATTACCATTACCTGTTGTATTTTGGGTTAGAGATCCCATTCCAAAAGCTGTATTAGATGACCCCGATGCATTATCCGTTCCACCTCCAAAAAAAAGGTTTTTATCCCAAACCATACCTGGCGATGTAACATTAAAAAATATAAACCTCCCATTAGGAGTAATCTTCATTTTCTCTGCATTGTTTGTTTTAAAGACTAAGGATTGGTTATCCGTGGTTCCAATAAAGTTAGTTCCAGGAGTGGTTCCTGCATTTCCGGTAAGGTTCCATTGTGCATTGGCTGTAAAACTGAAAACAGCAGCAAGTAAAACGATTGTTTTTTTCATGGTTAAAAGTTATCTGGTTATTTATTTTATTTTGTTTTTGAGTTTTTCTATCTCTTCATTTTGTTTTTTCAGCTGGCTGTTCTGATCGAGTAATTGTTTATTCTGATCAATTAAATGTAGGGTCAATTCTTCCACTTTTTTAAGCAAAAGAATGTTCATTTCTTTCAGTTCAATTCCATTTTTAATGGCTTCTTCTGTAGTAGGAACTTCAGGTAGATGCCCATTTTCATCAATAAATTGAGCCAGATCATTCAAAGGCATCAGCTTATATTTTTTTTCAAAAACATAGTCTGCCCACCCATTATTGGCTGCAATATCTACTTTCACTTTCTCTGTTCGGATTCCGTCCTTTACAAAAAGTTTATATTTCTGACCATCAGGAGCAATGCCATCGGCAGGAAGCTGAGTCGTAAATTGCCCTATACCTATGGTCCCATTGTTTCCTACGATCCAGTTTCCGATATTCAATTCATTTTCAGGAGACGTTGTGTTATAGGGAGTGATAAAGCTTCCAATAAAGATATTGTTGTTTCCGGAGGTGATCAGTTTGGCATTAGAATGTCCTACATTGATGTTCCCTGATCCCTTTGCCAAAGCTCTGAAAGAATCTCCCCCAAGTATTGTATTATAGCTTCCGAGCTGGATATATCTTAAAGCACTTGTACCTACTGCCAAATTAAAATCTCCTACCAAGCCTCCGGATCCCATGGTTGAGTTTCCAAGACCCACATTTCCGAGACCTGACTGAAAGTGTTCTAAAGCATTCATTCCTAATGCTGTATTAAAATTACCTGACACGGTACTTCTCATACTGTTTGCCCCTAAAGCCACGTTGTTGTCTCCACTTGTGATAAGAGACAGTGCATTATTTCCTAAAGCTGTATTACCATTACCTGCTGTATTTTGGGTTAAAGTTCCCATTCCAAAAGCAGTATTGTATAATCCTGTCGGACTATCTACTCCGCCGCCAAAAAAAAGGTTTTTATCCCATACATGCCCGGGCCCTGTAACATTAAAAAATATAAATCTTCCATTTTCAGTGATCTTCATCTTCTCAGCATTGTTTGTTTTGAATACTAAAGATTGATTATCCGTAGTCCCTATGAAATTTGTTCCGGCAACTGTTCCGGCATTTCCGGTTAGGCTCCATTGGGCATTGGCTGTTAAACTGAAAACAGCAGCAAGTAAAACGATTGTTTTTTTCATGATTAAAAGTTATTTTTTGACTTTACATTTCTTTACAAAGGGAGAAATGAGTTTCCATCCTTCCTCCTGAATTAATTATTTTTAATGAACGGTTTATCCTGCAGCAGCACACACTGTACTACAAGCTTCTATTGCCGTCATCTGGCTATTGATAAGGGTAGCAGACTTGCATTGGAAAAATTAACGGTGGCCTTAGTTCCAAAGTACCAATTGTCATTTTCTCCCTGAGCAAATAGTATGTTTATTCCAAAACTCAAGAAAAACAAAAGAAAAATCTTCGTCTTCATATTATATTTTATATTATTTAAATGGATTGATGTTTGGCTTTACTGCTTTATGTATCTCTTTCCAGAATTTCTACATTCTTTAGTAGATCACTTAAGTACATTTGAGATTCTTCTACTTTATTAAGTAAAAGATCTTATACTGATGATGTTTTTGTTTGGGTAGGTATTATAGGTCTTGTGTTCCCGGTATGTTCATAAAATTGAACATACCTACTAAAACCTATAATAAGTACAGGTAGAAGGATTATTTTTCTCATGGTTAGTTTTTATTATCATTTCAAATGGATATCACAAGCACTAAAAAGATATTATGCAGCTTCAATGAAATGTTATATTTTTCAAAAATAATATAAATATAATTAAAAATATAAATTAAAAACCAAATAAAACGAAAACAAATTAATCAATACATCATAAAACAGGATTAAAACTGGAATATAATAAACCTATTAGCGGATCAGAAGAACAAAATTAATTCTTAAAAATATTTAGATTACCTTTGTAGAATGTAATTCTTTCAGGCTGAAGGAATTTTTATTTAAATTTTAAAATAATTCATTTGAATTTTACAGACTTACAATTAATAGAACCTATTGCAAAAGCAATCCAGGAACAAGGGTATACTAATCCTACTCCCATTCAGGAAAGATCTATTCCTGAAATCTTGAATGGCAGAGATTTTTTAGGATGTGCGCAAACCGGAACAGGAAAAACAGCGGCCTTTTCTATTCCTATTTTACAGAACCTATCTAAAAAGAAAATTTCTAACAATCATATAAAAGCCTTAATCCTTACTCCAACCAGAGAACTGGCGATCCAAATAGAAGAAAATATCAATGCTTATGGTAAATATCTTCCATTAAAACAGCTTGTTATTTTTGGCGGGGTAAAACAGGGCAACCAGGAAGCTGCACTGAGAAGAGGTATTGATATTCTGGTGGCTACACCGGGAAGACTTCTTGACTTCATTGCTCAAGGCATTATCAGCCTTAAAAACATTGAGATCTTCGTGCTTGATGAAGCGGACAGAATGCTTGATATGGGTTTTGTACATGATGTTAAAAGAGTAATTAAGCTTTTGCCTCAGAAGAGACAGACATTATTCTTTTCCGCAACAATGCCCGGAGAGATTCAGAAATTGGCTAATTCCATACTGAATAATCCTGTAAAAGTAGAGGTAACACCTGTTTCTTCTACAGCAGATACTATCAAACAGTCTGTTTATTTTGTAGAAAAAGATAACAAACTAAACCTGTTATCACATATTCTTCAGAATGACATCTCAGATTCTGTATTGGTATTTGCCAGAACAAAACATGGTGCTGATAAGATTGCCAGAAAGCTTCAAAAAGATAATATCTCTGCAGAAGCCATTCATGGTAATAAATCTCAAAATGCGAGACAAAACGCATTGAATAATTTCAAATCCGGAAAAACAAGAGTACTTGTAGCTACAGATATTGCAGCGAGAGGGATTGATATTGATGAATTAAAATTCGTAATCAATTTTGAGCTGTCTGATGTTTCTGAAACGTATGTACACAGAATTGGAAGAACAGGAAGAGCTGGTGCAGAAGGAAATTCAATATCTTTTGTAGACGGACTTGATCTTCTTAATCTAAAAAATACAGAAAAACTTATCGGAAAGAAAATTCCGATCGTAAAGGACCATCCATTCCATACAGATGATTTGGTTGCTCAAAAAAGAGATTCAAACAATAAACCGATGTCTGGAGGAGGCGAAAGACAAGGTCCGAGACCAGCAAGGACTCCCAATAATAAAAAACCGGCTGCATCCACAGGATTTAAAAAGCCTAAGAATAAAAATTTCACCAGAAAGAAATAAAAATAAAAAAGCCTTCTCAATTTTTGAAAAGGCTTTTTATTTTATCTTATATCCAGGAAAAAGCAGTCTACTTAAATAATTTCTTTGCATTTTCAGTAGTAATCCTGTCAATCTCTGAAAAATCTTTCCCATAAATATCTACCAGTTTCCCGGCAACTAAATCAAGGTATGAGCTTTCATTTCTTTTTCCTCTGTGAGGAACCGGTGCCAGATATGGAGAATCTGTTTCCAGAACAATCTTCTCTAAAGGGATTTCTTTCAGAAACTGGTCTATTTTACCATTTTTAAAAGTAACTACCCCACCGATACCCAAAATAAAGTTAAGGTCTATAGCATGCTTCGCCTGCTCCAGATTACCCGAAAAGCAATGGAAGATCCCTCTGAGCTTCGGGTGTTTTTTTCTTTCAAGTACTTCAAATGTTTCATCAAAGCTTTCTCTTGTATGGATCACAATAGGAAGATCTTTTTCTATGGCCCAGTCAATCTGCTGTTCAAAAGCTTTCACCTGAATATCAAGAGTAGTTTTATCCCAATACAGATCGATTCCTATCTCTCCTATCGCCGGAAAATTTCTTTGATCAAGATAGTCTTTTACGATTTCAAGTTCTTTTTCCCAGGATTCAGGTTTTACATAACAGGGATGTAAACCCATCATTGAAAAAATCTGTCCGGGGTATTCGGTTTCCAGCTGAAGCATCTTTTCATGAGACTCAGAATCAATAGCAGGAAGATAAAACTCTGTAATCCCTTTATCTATAGCTCTTTGAATAGCTTCTTTTCTATCTTCATCAAATTCTTCTGCGTATAAATGTGTATGTGTATCAATCATTTTCTTATCATTTTAACAGATCTTCATAAGGATTTTCCAGATTCATCAGCATTCCAAATGCTGGTTCTGTCTTTATTCCCTGTTTTTTCAGTTCTATTATCTTCTTTTTAAATTCTTCTCCTTTTTCCTGTAGTATCCTGTATTCGGCAATCATATGCCTGTAAGCATTCTGTTCTCTGGCGGGTTTATTCTGACCAAAAATCTCAATGGGAAATTCTTCCAGCATAAAGTTTAAAACGATACTTGCTTCACCATTCACCATTATATTTTCAACCTTAACATCGGTTTCCCGCGGAATCAGTTCATATAAGCTTAGTTCTTCCAAAAAATCCTCTTTAGATCTAAGGTCTACTTCACAGATAATATCCAGATCGCTGCCTGCAATATCGATTTCAATGGGAATGGTTCCGGCCAATAAAGGTGAATAATTACTTAGCTTTTCAAAGACCTTATATTTTGTGAGTACTTCAAAAGCCCTCTTTTGTCTTTCATTTCCATTTTTCAAATAATCAATCTGCATAAAATCAGTCATTTGAAAATATTTTATGTTTTACTTTCGTTCGTTGATTTTCGATTCTCTGATCCAGTTTTTCCCGGAATTCAATAAACTTCGGATCTTTTTTATCGCTTGTTTTATGTTCTAAGGCTTTGGTAATTTTAAAATTTTCTTTAATAAAATCTTTTGTATCCTCAGAAAAATAAGCCTCCCCAAATTTGTCAAAAATATAGTTTACAGCCTGGGTACTGGGATGAATCATGTCTTCTTTATAAAAACGGTAATCCCGGAGGTCATCCATTAAAATTTCATAAACAGGCAAATAATGACAATCTTCAAACACGGATATAGATTCATGAATAGCGGTAATGAGTTTGGATTTACTCAGCTGGTTCTCAATCATTCCGTCTTTGGTATGTCTTACCGGTGAAACGGTAAATAAAATCTGTACATCTTCTTTACAAATATCCTTAAGGTCTAAAATTGTATTGTAAATAGAATGTGTCAGTTCCTGATGGGAAAGCAATTTTTTTTCGAAAAACTTCTGGGGAATCTTATGACAATTGGCAACGAGTTTTTTCTTTGGAATAAATTCATAGATAAATGAAGTCCCATAGGTAATAATAATCCAGTCTGTCTCCTGAAGAAAAGCATTGCCTTCTTCAATCGCCCCATTGATTTTATCCAAAGTCTGATGAATATACCGTGTATCAAAACTCGTATGATGATCCAGTGAAATATATTCTTCATTATACGTGATCAGATCCTCTTCTTCATAAAATAATGAATCATGGAGTATTTTTACTTCATTGCGAATAGAAAAGGGGTTAAAAATGGTTCCAAAAGGATTATTAAGGGTCTGCAGTTGTCCCTGCTGCAATAGATCAGTCATTTCTGAAGCAAAGCACGAGCCTATTGAAAATATTTTATCTTCAATCTCAATTTTCTTTTCTGATTTTTTAATATCAACCTCAGTTCTGAATTTCATTTTTTTCAGGGAGTAGAAATTAGGTAGCAGGTAATAAGTTCTTATTAACGAAACCTGTCACCTGCTAACTCTTATCTAAAATCTTATTTAGCTTTCTCTTCTCAACAAATAATTGGCCAATTCTATAAACGGCTTCTTCTTTTCTTCAGGGATATCAATTTTCTGAAGATAGCTCTGCCCTATTTCATTGTGTTTCTCAATTAAACGAAGTGCTCTATCATCTACTTTTGTTCTTCTGAAGATCTTTTCAACTCCATAGATTTTATCTACGTTATCTGTCTTCTTAGAATACCAGTAATCCAGTTCCTTTCTTTCTTCTTCCGTGGCATGTTCTTTTGCCAATAAATAAAGAACCGTCTTCTTATTTTCATAGATATCTCCCGCATGTTTCTTACCAAACTGAGCCTGATCTCCGAACACATCAAGATAATCATCCATAATCTGGAAAGCAATCCCAATATGTTTCCCGAAATTGAAAATAGCTTTGGCATCTTTAAAATCCGCTCTTGCAATCAGTGCACCGATCTCAAAAGAAGAAGCACTCAGAACTCCTGTTTTATAAGTAATCATTCTGATATAGTCATCAAAAGTCACATCTTTCTGAGTCTCAAAGTTGATATCATACTGTTGGCCTTCACATAATAAAAGTCCTGTATGGGTAAAAATTCTGATACAGGCTTTGAAAATTTCAGGCTCCAGGTCTTCAAAGAATTTATAGGCTTTAAGCATTAGTCCGTCCCCGGAAAGAATACCTACATTGATTCCATGTAGCGTATGGATGGTGGGCTTATTTCTTCTTAAAGGAGCCTCATCCATAATATCATCATGGATCAGTGTGAAATTATGGAAAAACTCTATAGCCAAAGCAGGCTTTATAGCCTCCTTCAGGTCTCCTCCAAACAGATCACATGCCATCAGTACCATAATAGGACGAAGACGTTTTCCTCCATGAGAAATGATGTAATTCATCGGATCATAGAGTTCTCTGGGCTTATCTTTAAAAGTATACTTATTGATGGCGTCACCAACGATCTGCTGGTATCTGTCTAAAAATTCCATAAATTCTTATAATTTGAACAAAAATACGATTTTTCGGGGCTTTATAAAACAAAAAACTTTGCCCTTATGGACAAAGTTTATATGATTTTTTAATTTTTATCTTAAGATAAGAAACTTACTAAAAGATAGGTAATCCCTGCTACAATAGCTGAAATAGGAATTGTAAGTACCCAAGCCCAAAGTAAACTTACCGTAATCCCCCATCTTACCGCAGAAATTCTTTTCGTTAATCCTACCCCGATGATAGAACCTGTAATTGTATGGGTTGTAGATACAGGAATACCAAAGTGGTCAGTAATGAATAGCGTGATTGCTCCTGCAGTCTCTGCGCTTACTCCTTCCAATGAGGTTACTTTTGTAATTTTAGTCCCCATTGTTTTGATAATTTTCCAACCACCACTCATAGTACCTAAACCGATTGCCAGGAAGGAAACCAAAGGAACCCAAAGATAATGTTGTGCAAAGTAATCAAAACGTCCTGCGGAAGGAATATTCAGATAAATAGGATCATGCAGCATCTCCACATGATAATAAATCAATGCTGCCCCTATAATCCCCATTACTTTCTGTGCATCATTCAAACCATGTCCTAAGCTAAATAAAGCTGAAGAAGCCAACTGTAATCTTTTAAAAGATTGGTCTGCTTTGTGTGGATTTGATTTTTTATAAAGATGAACAATAATTAATGTGATGATAATGGAGATAATCATCCCTATAATCGGTGCCATGAAGATGAACAAGAAGATAGGAATTACTTTATCAAATTTCACAACACTTTGTGTCGTTACCTGATGTAAGGCATGTTTACAGGTTTCAAAGAAGCCTAAAGCCGGTTGAGCTGCTGCCACATCGTGATAATCCATCATAAAAGCATGCATTAAAGCAGCTCCCAGAAACCCACCAATTAAGGTATGTGATGATGAGGAAGGAATCCCAAACCACCATGTCAAAAGGTTCCAGGCAATAGCCGCTACAAGACCTGAAAATATAACTTCAAGGTTGATGAAATTCTCATTGACCGTTTTCGCAATTGTATTACCAATTTTAAATTCTCCAATAATATAAGCAGCAATAAAAAAAGCGGCAAAGTTCCAAAGTGCTGCCCAAAGTACAGCCTGGAATGGAGTTAAAACTTTTGTAGAAACAATGGTTGCAATTGAGTTGGCTGCATCATGAAAACCATTAATATAATCGAAAATTAAGGCTAAAGCAATAATAACCGTAAGTAAAATAGGAAATTCCATTTTTTGCTATGTTATGTATTGTTTAGGCGTATTTAATCATGATGTTCTCAATCGTGTTGGCAACATCTTCTGCTTTATCAGTTACTATTTCAAGATAGTTCAATACAGATGAAACTTTGATGATATTGATAGCATCATTGGTTTCAAACAATTCTACCATTGAGTTAGACAGTAAATCATCTGCAATATTCTCAATAGAGTTTACTTTGATACAAGCTTCTTTTACCTGCTCCATATTCTTGAAACCTTTAAGGTTTTTCATAGCATTCTGGATTTCAAGACATGCTTTGTGGATCAACAAAGAGAAGTCTGAATAAGCCTTCATCTCAGGTGATTTGTACAAAAAGATATATTTTGTAGAAGCGTAGATGTAATCGGCGATGTCATCTAATCCTGTTGCCAAAGTGTGAATATCTTCACGGTCAAAAGGAGTAATGAAGTTTTTCCCAAGTTCTACGAAGATCTCGTGAGTAAGTTCATCATTTTTATGCTCGAAGTCGCTCATTTTTTTCAACATAGAGTCATCATTAAGATCGAAATCTTTGATTCCTGTGTTGAAGTCTTCAGACATTGCAACTAGATTTTCGGTTACTTTTTCAAAAAGCACGAAAAAGATTTTATCCTTTGGTTGAAAAGCGTGGAAAATATTACCAATTCCCATTTTTTAGTATTTATAATTCGAGTGCAAATTTCCTAAAAAAGGATTTGACCTGAAACTATCTAACATTAAGTTTTGTTAACATTCGCTTACCATTTGATAATCAAACAAAAAAACCGGCATTACTGCCGGTTTTATATAGTGTCAATAAGGGTTTAGTTTGCCACTTCAGCCCTCATATCTTTTCCTTTGAACTTCATTGACTGAATATTGCTTAGGACATTGTCTTTGAATGATTTCTCAACTTCGAAGAAAGAGAACTTTTCCAAGATTTCAATATCACCAATTTCAGCTCTTTTCTTGGTCTTTCCTCCAGCAGTAGCCTGATTGATAATATCTAAAACATCAAGCTTCTTCAAGTGATCTTTCTTTCCAAGATTAAAGAAGAATCTTACCATATTCTCATCTTTTCTTCTTGGCTTTCCACCACGGTCTCTATCTCTTCCGCGATCTCTGTCTCTGCTATCTCTGCTGTCTCTGTCTCTTCCACGATCTCTGTCTCTATCACGACCACGGTCTCTTCTTGAGTAATCGTCATCTCTGCTGCTCAATTTCTGCTCAACAAGATCGTGTTTGTCTTTGTAATATAAAGCAAGATCTTTCAATTGGAACTGTAGCAACTGGTGCACCAATTCTTCTTTTGTAAAGTTGCTTAGATCAGGAATCAGACTATCATCAAACGCAAAAAGATCTTCGTGTTCTGTTAATAGTTTTTCGAAAACTCCACCTACCTGAGCTTTGATAATCTGCTCACCTGTAGGAATGAATTTTTCGTTGATCTCAATCTTTGTTGCAGATTTGATCTGCTTCAGCTTTCTGCTTTCTTCAGGCTTTATTAAGGCCATAGAAATACCGTCTTTTCCTGCTCTACCTGTTCTCCCACTTCTGTGAACAAATACTTCAGGATCATCAGGTAAAGAGAAGTGAATAACGTGAGTCAGAGAGTTCACATCCAATCCTCTTGCTGCAACGTCTGTAGCGACAAGAATATCGATGTTTTTCAATCTGAATTTCTTCATTACCGTATCTCTCTGCGCCTGAGAAAGGTCTCCATGAAGTGCATCTGCTGCATATCCATTCTGCATCAAGAAATCAGCAACCTCCTGAGTTTCCATTCTCGTTCTACAGAAGATAATGGAATACTGATTAGGGTTTGCATCGATCAATCTTTTCAATGCCTCTTTTTTCTGACGGTAACCTACCACGTAATATTCGTGCGTAATGTTCTTCTTCACTTCGTTGATAGAACCTACTGAAATACGGTGTGGTTTTGTAAGGTAATTTTTGGAAATTCTTTCCACTTCTTTATTCATCGTTGCCGAGAATAAGAAAGTCTGTTTAGTTTCCGGAGTTTCGCTTAAGATGGTTTCCAATTCGTCTTTGAATCCCATAGAAAGCATTTCATCAGCTTCATCTAATACCAACCAATGAATAGCAGAAAAGTCTAATGCTTTTCTGTTGATAAGATCAATTACTCTTCCCGGAGTCCCCACGATAATCTGTGGTTTATCCCTCAAAGATCTCATCTGCTCTACAATACTACTTCCACCATACACCGCTGTGGTTTTGATGTCTTTCATGTACTTAGAGTAATTCTTTATGTCTTTAGAAATCTGAAGACATAATTCCCGTGTCGGACAAAGCACCAATAATTGGATTTTGCGACTCGTATCGTCAATCATATCCAAAATCGGAAGCGAAAACGCTGCTGTCTTGCCTGTCCCTGTTTGCGCAAGTGCGATCAAGTCGCGAATATCTGAAAGAATAAAAGGGATAGTCTGTTTTTGGATTTCTGTTGGGCTTTCGTAGCCCAGTTCGCCAATTGCCTTAAGAATATCAGGACTTAAATTGGTTTCCGTAAATAAATTCATTAACTATTTTAAAATTTTTGCAAAGATACAATAAATATTTGACTTGTTTTTGAATAAAGTTTTAAATATACAATCTTAAATTCAGAATCCTTTACTATTTCTTTAATTTTTTGAAAATTAAATCTAAAAAAACACCCTTCAAGTTAAAGACTTGTTAAACATTATTTTTTTTTATTAAATTGGATTGATTTTTTCTGTGTTATTTATGAATTTTCAAAAATACACCATACAACAG
>NZ_QNUF01000011.1 GCF_003385455.1 Chryseobacterium rhizosphaerae
ACATTATACATTATACATTATACATTATACATTATACATTATACATTATACATTATACATTATACATTATACTTTGTACATCAAAACTTATAATACACTCCCACTCTTATCCCAAAAGGACTTCCGGGTGTATAAGTAAGGTCTGTAGTTGGTTCTGCTTCTCCTTTTAACTGAGTTTCTGTTGCGAACTGCGCTTCGTTCCATTGTACATTGAAAAGATTGTTGACCTGAAGGTTAGCTCCCCATTTCTGACGGTTGTAAGCCAATACCAGATCATTTACAAAATAGGCTTTTGTTCTGATACTGTTGTCTTCTACAGCCGGTCTTGTACCAAGATAACGATATTGGAGTCCTAAAGAAAAGCCGTTCAGGAAATCCCAGTTTACCGATCCGGTACTGGTGACAACAGGCGCTAACGGGATATAATCCTGTCCTTTTTCCTCTTCAATAAACCTTGCGTGGGAATAATTGATATCCGCATTCAGGTAAAAGTTTTCCAAGGGCTGAAAACGGATACCCAGATCTGCCCCGAAACGTCTTGATTTCCCGGAAGGTTCTACTACGGCATCATCTCCTACGTATACAAATTCCTGCTGTAGATCCATAAACCAAATGGCCGGTGTAATGATAAGGGACTTAAAAGGATGCAGCCTAAGTCCGAAATCTCCACCAATAGAATATGGCAGTGTTTTTTGACCGTTAGTCGGAACAACAACTCTCAGATCATTGGAATGGAATCCCATACCCATTTTCAGGAACCACATAATATTATCATTTTGAGCATAGGAGAAATTTAATTTAGGGCTTAGCCTTGTTGCTTCTTTTGATTGTCCGGATGGCAATTGTTCGGCATCCAGCAGATTATGCATATTGAAGATAAAATGATCTACTCTTAAAGCCGGATTGATGGTCCATTTTCCTGTTTTCCACACTATTCCTGAATAGGCATGAAGGTTGGTTTCCGTACCCGTTACATCCGACATTCTGTTCAATAACAGATCTCTGTGATACACATGATTAAGCTGAAGAGTAGTAATATCATCGTTTCTCACCCCTATTCCTGAAATCCAGTTTAATGAGCTGTTGGCAAGAGAAAAGGTTTTGGTATATTTTACTTCTGCTCCATATATATTTCTTCCGTCTGTCTGCTGAATTTCATCACCATGGTCTTTATCTTTTAAATAAAAGGTAAAATCAGAATACAGATTAAAATTATACCTGGAATAAAAAGCCATGGCATCAATCTGCTCAGAAGGAGAAATAATATGCTTAAAATTCATCTGAAGATTTGTTCTGGATGTTTTTCCTCCTTCAGTAGGGTCTATGCTGCCCCATCTTCCAATGATTCCTTCATCTACGGCCCGCTCCGGAATCTGCCCGGAAGCATTCCATGAAGAATTGAACGTTGAAAACTGGATATTAAAATAATCATTATCCGTAAGCCATTGGTTATATTTTCCAAAAATATTGACTCTGTTAAAGTTTTGTTTTACATCAAAAGGACCGTCTGTATAATTATATTCTGCTGCTACATAGGCATTTTTACGTCCCAAATCATCATGCAGAATATTGAACATTCCCAGTACTCTTTTTGAATTAAATGAACCTCCTTCCAGCTTGATCATACTATTTTTCAACCCATTATAAGTTTGAAAATCAACATACCCCGCTGTATTAAAATCTCCACGATCCATATAATACGCTCCTTTTCCGAAATCAATATTATTAACCGTTTCAGGAATCACAAAATGAAGATCAGAATACCCCTGTCCATGGGCATGTGACACAATATTCACAGGCATCCCGTCTACATTTACGCTTACATCGGTACCATGATCAGCATCAAAACCTCTTAAAAAAAGCTGCTCAGCCTTTCCTCCTCCTGCATGCTGTGCAATAAACAATCCCGGAACTTTTCTCAGCAGGTCCTGCGCTGAATTCACCGGAAACTTATTCAAATCAACTTTAGTGATCGCCGATAAAAATGAGCTGTGATTAATGGCCACTTCAGAGATCTGAAAAGGTTTATGCTGTAAAAAAATAACTTTGTTTTTATCTTCATCGTTGGCCACTACCCATTTTACCTCATCATATCCCTGACGGCTGATCACCAGTGTATCAGGAAGAGACTGAACAGGAATAGCAAAAGTACCGTCTGTTCCTGTATGAGTATGGCTGTTTCCGTGGTCATATTTTATCAGAACATCTGCAATGGGAAATTTGTCATCAGCATCTTTGATCAGCAATTGCTTTTCGGCTTCCTGAGCCGCTAACTTTCCGCTAAAAGCCATTACCAGAAGCGCTGCTGCTATTTTAGTTATTTTCATTTTTTATCTTTTTGTAAAAAGTATGTTGTATAATATTAATGGTTGAGACTGGAGACATAGAGACTGGAGATAAGAGATTTGAGACAAGAGACCTTGAGGTGGGAGATTTGGAAGACTGATCATTCAAAAACATGGGCAACTCTTCAACATTCAAACCCTTCCACCCTAAAACGTTCTTAGCCTTCCACCCAAAAACCATCAAGCTCTCCGACGTTACGCTCTCGCTTTAAAAAATATCTTTTGAATTAAAAGTGTAATCCAAGTTCCTGCTACAAACGGAAAAGTAAATACCCCTCCCACAGCATCAAGATAATGGTTATCTATTAAAATATCATCGACGACGATTGTTAAAAGAACTGCAATAAGCACCCAGATACCGTCTGTTTTTTTGAATCCTGAAAAAACAATTGCGGAAAGTACTGCATTGAACCCAAAAAGTCCCATATGGATTTCTTTGATAGGTTCACCATTCAACTGTGATAATCCTGCTCCAAGAATAGAGGCTGTAAGTCCATATAAAGCGGCTATCGGTGAACTGATAAAAACAGCAAGGAAGAAAATCATTCCTGAAAGTACACCACCTTGAAATATCACTTCTCCAAAACCATTGGTGCAGGTAAGAAAATCATCATATTTTGTAGGTACTACTTCACTACTCAGCATAACAGATGGTGGAATGTGGGTAAAATGATGCAGTGTAAATACCAGTACCCATGTAATGATGATGAAAGGAAAAGTAAACACCGGAATTTTCTTTTGGATGAAAAAATGCTGAATAATAGCTGCCAAAGCTCCACCCAATAC
The DNA here is from genome assembly GCF_003385455.1 of Chryseobacterium rhizosphaerae. Lineage (GTDB taxonomy): Bacteria > Bacteroidota > Bacteroidia > Flavobacteriales > Weeksellaceae > Chryseobacterium > Chryseobacterium rhizosphaerae. The sequence continues at coordinate 3,132 of NZ_QNUF01000011.1, forward strand.
AATAAGAACCCAAATCAATATTGTTGTTTCGAAGAGAAAAGCCAATGCTACTCCTACCAGTGCTGCACTGAAGCCATATAATCCGGCATTGATCTCAGATTTATTATAGTTAAGCTTCATAGCAGTAAAAGTTCCGGCTGCTGTTGAAAGCAATACTGCAACCCCACATTGCCAGCTTCCCATAAAGATACCTATAAGAAACAGAAATCCGGTCCATCTGTTTTCCTGAAGCATGATCTGCCCGATTCCTTTTAAAATATTATCTATAAAAGGGATTTTTTCAAAAAATTTATTCATAGTTAGTTTTGTATAATGTATTTTTTAATAGATGTTAGATTTCAGATTAGAGACACGAGATATGGAGATAAGAGACACGAGACTTTGAGAAGAGAAACCAGGAAGGTTGGTCATTCAAAAACATGGGTTTACCTCGACTCATGTACGCTAGAAGTCCTACCAACCAAGAAAGACCATTCCGACTCCGCAAACTGTTACTACTGCTCCACTTACAACTCCCATATATCTTTCCAGCTTTTCTGTATTGAACAATGTTGAATATCCATAACGTCCCAGCAGAACCATTCCAAGCATTGTTAATACGGTTGTAACGGTAAATGAAGTCACCAATACTGCAATTTCTGACATGGAATGTTTTACTCCTGAATAAAATAACAAAGGAATCAGCGGTTCACTTGGTCCCATTACAAAAATCATAAAAAGGACAAGCGGAGTTACTTTTATTCTTGTTTGAGGCATGACCACTTCACTGTGATTGTGTTCATAGACATACACATCATCCCCCATCACATCAAAATGCTTGTGAGGTTTATTTCTGATGGCCTGGATCAATCCATATACCAAGTAGACTCCTCCAAAAACCAGCAGTGCCCATCCGGAGAAATTTCCTCTTATGTCCTGGAACCACGAGATCTTGTTCAGCTGCCAACCGAGAAACACTCCGATAAATCCTAAAATTAAAGAGCTAAATACATGCCCCAATCCGCAGACTACAGTGAGCACTGCTGTTTTCATTCCACTCCATTTTTTAGATTTGGAGAGGACAATAAAAGGCAGATAATGATCCGGTCCTGAGGCTGTATGTATAAAACTTATTGAAACGGCACTTAAAAGAAGTGCCCAAACTGTACTATCCATTTTTGTTTATCTATTGTTAATTCTTTTTATTAAGTTTTGGCTAAAGCCAGTTGAAAAATATTCTTTAGTTAGCGTGGGCTAAAGCCCACTTCTATTGATAAAATCAACCTACCTAACTTCAATAAGAATTATTTTAATTTTTATTCCAGTGACCAGAGAATTTCCTGAACATGAAGAAAGAAATTATACATCCGTTCTCCACCATGTCCCAAAGCTCTTACGACAAAACCATGATCTTCCATTGCGGAAACACCTACTTCCATTTCTTCACGGTATTGTTCTGCAGCCTCAACAATCTCCTCAATAAGCCTGTTTTTGTCTACCTTCTCCTTTGTGCTATAAAAGATCAAAGTTCCCTGATGGGTATACTGTTCCAGATTTCCTATACTACTGATGGGGATCATGTCAGGCTGAATCACAACATTATCCTTCACTACCAGTTTATTTTCATGATAGATTTCCATAAGGTTTTGAAAACGTTTCAGCTTGAAAACCTCTCCATAGTGTTTTCTTCCACAGGTAATAATCTCACTGATAATAATCTGGCTGTTTTTCCCGATCTGAATATTGGCTTTACTTTTAAAATTGGAATCTTCATGGGGAACGATAGGATGAGGAACGTAGGCAAAGGAAGTTTCATCTTCCATAGTGACATTAAGCTCCTGAACAGCCTTATCTTTCATATTGAAAAGTCTCTGATACGACTGTGACTGCAGCTGAAGTGAAGCCCCTTTTTCCAGGGCTACATCCAAATGGTAATGGTCACCATCCAGAATTCCCGGAGAAGAGCTCATCACCATCTGATAAAGCTTTTTGTCACTTTTTCGCTGCCCTACAGAAACCACTCTGAAAGGAAGTGAGACATAAAGATCTTTCACATAGGACTCCCCTCCCTTGAATCCTGCAATAATATTTAAACGACTCTCCATTTATCTTACCAAATTCGGTTCTTCAATTTCTTCTAAAAGAGCATATTTTTTTATCCAGCCGATTACTTTATCCAGACCTTCATCCGTTTTTAGATTCGTGAATACAAAAGGATTTCCTTTTCTCATTCTTCTGGCATCGTTTTCCATCACTTCAAGGCTTGCTCCTACGTGCGGGGCAAGGTCAATTTTATTAATGATCAACAAGTCTGATCTTGTAATACCGGGACCTCCTTTTCTGGGAATTTTTTCACCTTCAGCAACGTCAATAATGAAAATCGTAACGTCTGCAAGATCGGGGCTGAAAGTTGCTGAAAGATTATCACCTCCACTTTCGATAAGCACCAGTTCGATATCCGGAAAACGGGCGGCCAGCTCATCTACTGCTTCAAGGTTCATACTTGCATCTTCACGGATGGCAGTGTGAGGACATCCTCCTGTTTCCACTCCAATAATTCTTTCATGGGGAAGAAGACTGTTTTTAGCCATAAATTCAGCATCTTCTTTGGTATAAATATCATTAGTAATGACTCCAAGATCATATTTCCCGAATAATTTTCTGCTCAAACGTTCCAATAATGCAGTTTTTCCTGATCCTACAGGTCCTGCCACTCCTACTTTTATATATTTTCTATTTTCCATTTTCTTTAAATTTTACTTTGTTTGTTTCTGTTTTTTAATGCTAAGGGCGCCAGTTTTTTGACTGAGACATTTTAAAATCACAAAAGTGTTTCACGCTCATCATTTAACTTTGCTTTTTCAGCTTATTACGACATATAAAGCCTTGAATACAGTCTCTCATGCTGCATACATCTGATATCAAAAGCCGTATTACACAGTCCCACCATATCTCTATCCAGCTCCATCGTTTCCCATACTGTTTTTTCCATAACCGGATATAGAGAGAAGAGAATATCCTGCCCGTCAAGCTGCCCCAGAGGTACCAGCTTCACTGCATTGGTAATCATTCCGGCTACTGAAGTATAATAGAACCCCAACAGCGCTTCATATAAAGGAATTTTCATTAAAAAAGCATATACCCCAAATACAATACAATAGTGAGAATTGGCCTCTTTATTTTTAATTGCTTTTTCAAATTCTTCCATAAAAGGAAAGCTTTCTCTTCTTTTGAAAATTTTAATCAGTCTCAATCCCAGTTTTTGACTGGCCTGCCGGATTTCCTTTGGACATTTTATCGCATTACATTCGTTATCAAGCTGTAACAACAATTGTAAATCTCCATTTTCTGCTGCTTTATATGCCAGTTTTACAAAAGCTCCATCATTGAATTTAAGATTGTACTGAAGCATATTCTGTACAAACTCTTTTGCTGTTGGCAGGTCATGTACAATTCTTTCCTGCACATAAGTTTCAAGTCCGTTGGAATGGGTATAACCACCGATAGGAAGTGTAGGATCCGCAAGATGAAGCAATCCTGACAAAAAGTTTATGTTTATATTATTCATCTTTTGGAGCAGCCATTTTTAAGATTTTGGTAAAAATTGTTGAGCCCAGACTTCCGTGTCCGTGAGGTTCAACATTGGATTTAAGAAGGTTCAGCAGTTTTACGGATTGCTTTTCCGGTTTAAACCCACTTGCCTCCAGCCACCTGAACATGGGCATTTCGAAAGGAAGCAATACTTTATCTTCCTGGATAAAGAGAGGGATATGTTTGTTTCCTATTTCGTAGCATACCGTTCCCATTTCCAATAAAGAGCCTGGTACCATTACAATAGCTTCTGTTTCCAGCACATTGACAGCTATTACTTTTTCTGTATCTTCGAAAAGAATATCACCTTCACGCAAACGCTGCCCTTCTTTAAGAAATTTAATGGCCACATCAGTTCCCTGTCTGGTCTTTTTACGTTGGATCCTTTTTGTCGTTTCAAACCATTCCAGATCAAGATAATCTATAGGTTTTTCGGTAGGATTTTCGGTGAGATTGCCTATGGTTTGATTAATTATCATCTTTAGCGGATTTTTTTCTGAAGTCAAAGTTTTTAGAAATGCCAACCCCGAATGTTGAACCACTGAGTCCTGCTACATAGCTTTTTGTCCAACCTTCCTGTTTTGTTTTAGTCTGAAGCATTGAAAGCTCAGCAAACTTGAATTTTAAAGCCCAACCTCCACCTAACAATATTCCAATCAAAGGGTAAGCACGAAGACGGAATCCGTTAAAGTTTTGCATAGAATCTGCAGCTCCTGACAATTGTTGTCCCCAGACATAATGTGCATCAACCTGTCCAATCAATACAAAATATTTCCCAAGCATTAATGAGGGACTGTACCAAATTCCGGCTTCATTTTGTTTATATACTACATTGTGGTCAACAGAATTTTGGGAGTATGCATAGTTGACACCTACAAGGTCATTATTATTGATAAAGTATCCTACGCCAAGCGGAGCACTTGAAACGGTACTGCTGCTGGTGGAAGGAGTAGTAACTTTAGAGTAATCCAATGAACCATACACCATAAATTGCCCTTTTGGTCCCGCTTCATCACTTTTAAGCCTGTGTCCTCCCAGAAACTGAGCGCTTACCTTTCCTGAAAGCATAGTCATTCCGGCTACGGCAAGGGAGCAAACTGTTTTATTTAAATATTTCATTCTAAACTTAGTTCTATAATTATTTTAAATTCTATTGGATAAACTGTTCACCTTTTAAGTAAACCTTATAGGTTTTAGAAGCCTATAAGGTTTTAGTGGTTGGTATGTTTATCTTAGAACAAGTAATACAACTGTGTTAAAGGAAGTTTTTCTGCCGGCTCACAGGTGATATATTCACCATCTACCGTCACTTTGTAGTTTTCAGGATTCACTTCAATAAGTGGAGTCTTATCATTATGGATAAGGTCTTTTTTGGAAATATTTCTACAGTTTTTCACCGGAAGAATCATTTTCTCCAATTTGTAAGAAGCGATCGTTCCATTATCAATAGAAACCTGAGAAACGAAGTTGGCACAAATACCAAACTTAGCTTTTCCATGAGCACCAAACATATTTCTGTAGATAATAGGCTGAGGTGTGGGAATAGAAGCATTAGGATCTCCCATCTTAGCGGCAATTACAAATCCTCCTTTGACAATCATTTCAGGTTTCACACCAAATAATGCCGGCTTCCAAATCACTAAATCCGCTAATTTTCCTTCTTCCAGAGATCCCACGTATTCTGAGATACCGTGTGCAATAGCGGGGTTGATAGTATATTTAGCCACATATCTTTTGGCACGGTAGTTATCATTTCCCGTTTCTTTATCTTCTTCCAGATCTCCTCTCTGTTCCTTCATTTTACTGGCTGTCTGCCAGGTTCTGGTAATTACTTCACCCGGTCTACCCATCGCCTGAGAGTCAGAACTCATGATACTGAAAACTCCCATATCATGAAGGATATCTTCTGCTGCAATGGTTTCAGGACGGATACGGGAATCTGCAAAGGCCACATCTTCAGGAATATTCTTGCTCAGGTGATGACACACCATCAACATATCCAAATGCTCATCAATTGTATTGATGGTGTAAGGACGTGTAGGGTTTGTGGAAGCAGGCAGTACATTAGGGTACATCGCTGCTTTAATGATATCGGGAGCGTGCCCTCCACCTGCACCTTCGGTATGGAAGGTGTGGATTACTCTTCCGTTAATCGCTCTCATGGTATCTTCAAGGAAACCTCCTTCATTTAAGGTATCTGTGTGGATAGCCACCTGAACATCATATTTATCGGCTACTTTTAATGCAGCATCAATCGTCGCCGGCGTTGCACCCCAGTCTTCGTGAATCTTTACTCCCAGAGCACCTGCTTCTACCTGCTCTTCGATAGGTTCTTCTGCAGAACAGTTTCCTTTTCCGAAGAATCCAAGGTTCATAGGATATTCTTCAGCAGCTTCAAGCATTTTCTGCATATTGAATTTCCCCGGAGTTACCGTAGTAGCGTTCGTTCCGTCATTCGGACCTGTTCCACCACCGATCATTGTGGTGATCCCACTGTATAAAGATGTTTCGATCTGTTGTGGGCAGATATAGTGAATATGGGTATCAATCCCTCCCGCTGTTACGATATATCCTTTTCCCCCATGAACTTCTGTAGAGGCTCCAATGATCATATTGTGAGAAACTCCATCCATGGTATCAGGATTTCCTGCTTTTCCGATCCCTACAATCTTACCGTCTTTAATTCCGATATCTCCTTTTACAATTCCCCAGTGATCGATAATTACTGCACCGGTAATACAAAGGTCCAAAACACCTTCATCCCTTTTTGCCGTAACATTCTGTCCCATTCCGTCACGTACGGTTTTTCCACCTCCGAAAACGGCCTCATCTCCGTAATGGGTGAAGTCTTTTTCAATTTCAATGATAATTTCAGTGTCTCCCAGTCTGATTTTATCTCCGGCTGTAGGACCTAATATATTGGCATATTGTTTTCTGTCTACGTGTAAGCTCATCTTAATGATTTTTAAAGTTTAAATCTTCAACTTTTGCAAGGCTTGCTTTTTTCTGTTCTTCAGAATCTACCTGTCCGTCCACAAGATTATTGAAGCCCATTGCTTTTTTGGTTCCTCCTATTTCTACCAATTCCACTTCTTTTTCTTCTCCCGGTTCAAAACGTACAGCAGTACTTGCTACAATATTGAGTCTTTTTCCGAAAGCTTTTTCACGGTCAAAACTCATCGCTTTGTTTACCTCGAAAAAATGGAAATGTGAACCTACCTGAATAGGGCGGTCTCCTGTATTGGTTACTTTTATCTTCACAGTTTCTCTGCCTTCGTTGCAGATAATTGTGCCCTCTTTTACAAAAATTTCTCCTGGTATCATGATGAAATTGGTATTAACGGATTGGGTTATGTACGGTTACCAGCTTAGTCCCATCAGGGAAAGTCGCTTCAATCTGAACATCGTGGATCATCTCCGCAACGCCCGGCATTACATCCTCTTTTGTAAGAAGGTTTCCACCCTCCTGCATCAGTTCTGCTACTCTTTTTCCATCTCTAGCTCCTTCAAGCAGGAAATGACTGATTAATGCTATGGACTCTGGATAGTTTAATTTAAGGCCTCTTGCCTTTCTTTTTAGAGCGAGCTCGCCTGCCAGAAATAGCATAAGCTTCTCCGTTTCTCTCGGTGTTAAGTGCATTGTTTTTTATTTTAAAATTGGATATACAGTATCTGGTCTGCCTTTCAGAAAAGGCAAATAGAAATACTCAGAAATGTTAAAATGAAGAATGAATCCTTGGGATATGCTTCTTTTACAAGGCAAATCCTTTCATGGGATCATTAAACGTAAAAAAAGAATTAGCAGCCTGCTATTTGCAGAGAATGGTACAGAATGTACCTTGGTGCTGTAATATAAATACGGTTTTGAACGGCCGCTACCTGGTTATTATAGGTATACTCTGCAAAGAAATACTGAAACCACTGCTGTGCAAGTATTGAATAATCAAATTTTACCTTTTCCCAATCATTGGAATCCTGAAGATCCTGTGCATCTGAAAAACTATAAATTTCAGGCTGCGTCTGCTGATCCGATTTTTGCTGAAGAAGATGAATTTTTGATAAGATATCAGAGTATGCTTGAGTTTTCCCCTTATGTGCAAAAAGACCTGCACATAAAGTTGCGAAAAACAACAGAAAAGAGAAAAAGACAACTCTTTTTTTCATACCTTTTAATAATGGTGTAAAATTAGAGTAATCTTAAAAACCGGGCTATCAAAAAGATTATTTAAAATGTTCAAAATCGCGACAAATACAATTTTACACAAAATTCACATTTACACCCAAACCACTCATACACAGCGACTAAAGCTTCTTTATCAACTATGACAAACATTTTATCATCTTTCTTGATATCATAATTAAAATCCAGCTCATATTTTCATCTTATTTAAAATATGAAATAAAATCATTGAAAAATATCATTTTTTCATTATTAAAAAAAGGTATTCTCCTCACATCCTTCAATAATAAAGTTTATTCCATAAAAATCTGCTGTATTTTTTTCTTTCCTTATAATTATCGTAAATTTGTATACACATACTTATTTAATTTAATAAAAATAATAAAACGTAATATGTCAAAAGCAATTTCGCAAGTACCATTAGCGGTAAACGAGCCGGTAAATTCTTATGTACCGGGATCTCCGGAAGTTAAAAGCCTTATCGACACTTATAAAAAGATGTGGGCTGAGAAGGTAGAAATTCCAATGGTTATCAATGGAAAGGAAGTAAAAACTGATACAAAAGTACAGCTTCAGTCTCCTCAGGATCATGCTCACGACTTCGGATTTTATTACCAAGGTGGTATGCAGCATGTGGATGATGCTATCAACTCAGCATTGGCAGCTAAAGAAGCATGGAATGCTCTAGGTTGGGAACAACGTGCAGCCATTTTCTTAAAGGCAGCTGATCTATTGGCAGGTCCTTACAGAGATGTAATTAATGCAGCTACAATGATCGGACAGTCTAAAAACGTACACCAGGCTGAAATTGATGCAGCTTGTGAGTTCATCGACTTCTTGAGATTCAACGTAGAGTTCATGACAGAAATGTATTCTGAGCAGCCAGTTTCTGACAACGGAATCTGGAACCGTGTAGAGTACAGACCACTAGAAGGGTTCTGTTTTGCAGTAACTCCATTCAACTTTACAGCTATTTCAGGAAACCTTCCTACTTGTATGGCCATGTTAGGAAACGTTGTAGTATGGAAGCCTTCTGATAAGCAGGTTTATTCTGCAAAAGTAATCATGGATGTATTAATTGAAGCTGGTCTTCCTGCTGGGGTTATCAACATGATCTTTACAGATGGTAAAGAAACTGCTGAGAAAGTATTGGCTCACAAAGATTTTGCAGGTCTTCACTTTACGGGCTCTACAAAAGTATTCCAGGGAATGTGGAAAATGATTGGTGATAATATCCACAACTACAGAACATATCCAAGAATCGTTGGAGAAACTGGAGGTAAGGATTTTGTTATTGCTCACCCTTCTGCGAATGTAGAAGCAGTAGCTACAGCTTTAGTAAGAGGTGCTTTCGAATACCAAGGACAAAAATGTTCTGCGGCTTCAAGAGCTTATGTTCCTAAGTCTCTTTGGGCTGATGTGAAAAAAGTAATGGAAGCTCAAATGGCTACTATTAAAATTGGTTCTCCAGTAGATCCATCTAACTTCGTAAATGCTGTAATCGACAAGAATTCTTTCGAAAAATGTAAAGGATATATCACCAGAGCTAACGAATCTGCTGAAGCTACTGTAGCAATTGGTGGTACTTGTGACGATTCTAAAGGATGGTTCGTACACCCAACAGTAATTGAAACTACAAATCCTCAATACGAAAGCATGGTAGAAGAGATTTTCGGCCCAATCTTATCAGTATTCGTATATGAAGATCAGGACTGGAAAGAGACGCTTAAAGTAGTTGATTCTTCTTCTCCATATTCATTAACAGGTTCTGTATTTTCTCAAGACCGTTATGCAATTGCTGAAGCTTACAAAGCGTTAGAAAATGCATCCGGTAACTTCTACATCAACGACAAACCAACAGGTGCCGTAGTAGGACAACAGCCTTTCGGTGGTGGTAGAGCTTCAGGAACGAACGATAAAGCTGGTTCTAAAATGAACCTTCTTAGATGGACGTCTGTAAGAAGTGTGAAAGAAACTTTTGTTTCTCCAAAAGATTACAAATATCCATACCTAGGGTAATTATCAATAATGAGTAATAGGTAATGATTGCCTGTTCTTTTCATACAGCCTCGGAATTTCGGTTTCGGGGCTTTTTTGGGAATACGAGATTCGGGGTACGAGTTGCAGGGTACGCGCAAATTCGAAATTCGAAATGTAAGGTATGATGTTACTGTGGCTGTTTTTATCATAACACTAGCTCCACTCTAATATTCTAATACTCTAATACTCTCCCACTCTCCAAACTACTCACCTAACATTTTTTAACAAACTTTACCTATAATTTACAATTTCATACTACCACTTAGGAATAATTGTTGATTTTTTACAATTACACCCCAAAATAAAATTGTATGAAAAAGTTATTGTTAACAGCCATTGGAGTAGGATTATTTGCAGTGAGCTGTGGAACCAAGGAATCAACAATGTCAACAAGTAATACTGATTCGACCGCAGTAGAGTCAACACAAAAAACAGTACCGGCTACTACTGATACGGTACGTACGAAAGTGGCAAATCCTGACAGTATCAAGATGAAAAAAGATTCTACGGCAGCAACTCCTGCCAAATAAGGTATTATAACGTTTAATTTAAAATGGAAAATCTGCAGCTGAAAGTGCTGCAGATTTTTTTTGATTGAAATTTTAGATGATAAAAGGTGAGAGTCTTTCATGTAGCTATTTTTGACTAAAGCCATGGGAAGGAATATTCTTAAAGACGGATTAAAGTTTACCCCTATTGAATTTTAATATCGGTATCTTTTAACCTTTTAATTAAATCACTATATTTGAGTAAGATCAATCAATAAAAATAGTATTATGAAAAAATTATGGATAGGAGCTATTCTGGGACTTCTCTTTCTTGGAAGCTGTGCTCAAAACAAAGAAAAAAGAGAAGAATTCAAGGATGCTCACAATAAAGATTCTTTAAGAAATAAAATGGGAGATTCTGCTGTTGCCAATTCGGAACCTGTACCCGCAACCCCCGACACTTCAAAAACAAAAACCGACACTACAAAAGCTAAATAAAATCACAAATCCACAGAATATCTGTGGATTTGCACTTAAAAAAACTTGACTGAAAAAAAACCGGGCAATCAACCCCGATTATATTGTATTCCCTAATATTTCGATTAGGTAAATCTCCTACGAAGACAAGACGAGGAATCGTGATTATTTCATGGTGAAGAAATAGGCACGAATCCCAGATTAAAATTTTTGGTTTGATAAAAATTAAGTAGTTTCTCTATTGTAGAAGAAAAAATATTCCCTAAACAACAATAGAGATTAACTGTAGTATAATAGTGATCATTCCCGTTAAGCTGAAGCAAAGATAGGATAGCAACCCTTTGATATAAAACAATAGGTTGTTCATTTTCATGAAAATAGCAATAGTGATTAAAAAAAATTATTCATTTTTAATCATTTTCCCGAAAACGAACATCTTTATCTGCTTGATTTTCAGAATCAAGATGTTTAATATATGCTGACGGGGAGAAGTCAGTCACCGCTTTGAATACTGCAGCGAATTTACTATGTGAAGAAAAGCCACATTCATCAGCCAGAATACTTATTTTATATTGTCTGTATTTCTCATCATTGATAATCTTATCCACAATATAATTGATCCTTAAACGATTAATATAAGATTTAAAGTCAGCACTCTTATGCTGATTGATCACATAGGAAAGATATTTTGTATTGGTATTAAGTTCGCCCGAAAGAAAAGATAACGACATACTTTTACTGTTATAGAGGTTACCTTTTTCAAAATCTTCCAACAATTCCAGTAATTTCGACTCTGTTTCGGAAGTCATCAGAGATTCATTCCTTTTTTTATCGGCATCACTGTCTTTTTCTTCAATTTCTTCTACAGAAATATTTGAAAACTCAATTTCATGAGAGGATTGTTCCAATCTTTCTTTGGAACCATAAGCCAATTGCTGGCGGGTTCTGATTATACTTCTCAGTTTTGAGCGCTGTTTTTTCTCTTTTGTTCTGAAGAATATAATTAAACCTATAATAGATACAAATAATATAATGATAGCTACATTCTTTACAATATTAAGCCCTCCGTTTTTAACTGTTTTATTGATTGTATTTTCAGGGTTTTTAGTGAAAAACTCCTGATTACGGACCGTAATACTGTCATAAGCTCTTACATATTTCACGGCATATAGAGAAGCTTTAAATGTATCTCCTATGTCTTCATAGTAATCATTAATATTAGAATATACAGCCTTTCTGAGTTTAAGACTTCGGGAGGTATCTGCAATTTTTTCCGCTTTTTTAAGATACATCTCAGCTTCTTTCCAGTTTTTCTGTTTTAGACGGATTCCTCCAAGACCATTATAGATTAACCCCAGCGTACAGCTCCCTTTTTTCAGTAATGCTTCTGCTTTTCTATAATAATTTTCAGAAACGAGATAATCATTAAGTTTAAAGTATATATCTCCCAATGCCTGATAAGAAACAGCGATTGTTTTGCTTTTATTGGAGATCTTTGCTTTTTCAAAAAATTCCAGAGAAGCTTCAATATCCTGTATAGCATTTGAATAATTACCTAATTCCATTTCATAAAAAGCCATTTCCTGATTCAGCAGACCTGCCATTTCATTACTTTTTTGAGAATCGGTAATCAGTTTTGAGGATTCAAGTCCTTTTACAATATATTTTTTTGACCTTTCATACAGCCCAACCTGTCTGTATTGTCTGGCAAGAAGCCTGCAGATATAAATCATCTGCTCAGTATTGTCGATCTGACTAATTAAAGAATGTGCACTCTCACTGTATCCGATAGCTTTTTTAAAATTCCCTGAATACTGATAAAGTTCTGAAGAAAGAATAAGACTTTTAATTTTTTCCTGCGATGTTTGTGCAGTTATATAGAGAGAGTCTGCAGTTTTAAAAGCTGCGGGTAAATTTTTATGAGAAGTGACAACAGTTGTCTTTTCGCAGATCTGATCAAAGCTCGTTTTTTTCTGCGCAGATATCGGAATTGCTGTTGCAAGTAAAAACAAAAGTTGGAGTAAGTTTTTAGGCATAAAAAAACAAATTATTATTCTTATTTTATAATAACTCATCATTTTTTCAACTGGGTGTCTTTTTGTTTTTTACAAAACTACTAATATTTTACTTTTTATTAAAATATTCTCCTGTAATTTAATCATTTAAACCAAATCATCAATTTACATTAATTTTAATAATAAGAACAAAATAATACATGATCATCTTTCATATCAAAACTATGCCTATACTAAAATCAAGATTTAGGTATAATTATTTCTAAAATGATTGACTTAATTGTCATCATATTTATTACATTTGTATGGAACAAAATTAATTTCATGAAAAGATTAGCTATAATTTCATCTTTATTTATAGGAATTTTTGCATTTGCACAGGGTATAAAATTTGAAGACGGCAACTTTGCGTCTGTCCTTGCCAAGGCAAAAAAAGAGAATAAACTCATATTCGTTGACGCCTATGCTTCCTGGTGTGGGCCCTGCAAACTGATGGTAAAAAATATTTTCCCTCTTAAAAATGTAGGTGATTATTATAATTCTCACTTTATCAATGCTAAAATTGATATGGAAAAAGGAGAAGGTATTGAATTGGCTAAAAAATACAATGTAAAAGTATTTCCTACTTATCTATTCATTGACCCAAGTGGTGAAACTGTACACAGAACCATAGGTTATGTAGAAGAAAAAGACTTTATCCAATTTGCAAAAGATGCTGAAGATCCTAACAAAAAACTAACGGCATTAAAGCAAAAGTTTGAAAGTGGAGAAAAAGACCCTGAATTTTTAAAAAACCTTGCTGGTCTTACCCTTTATAATGATACTGAATTTGCCGGTAAAGTACTGAATCGTTATTTTCAACAGAAAACAGCTCTGGATCAGGAAGATGTTCAAATTCTTCTTTCGGGAACACAAAGTACTGAAAGTCCTCTGTATAAAATATTTCAGGAAAAGAAAGCTGAAATTATTAAGTTTTACCCTGCAGATAAATACGAAAAGTTTGATAAAAACATTAAAGTAAATACAGTAGCCCAAAAAGCCTATAATACAGAAACAAAATCATGGAATGACAATTATTTCATGACTGGAACCCAAAGCTTCTTAAGCAAAGAGGAAGCGGAAAAGGTGTTAAAGAGAATGAAAGCTAACAGAGCTTTAAAAAACAAAGATATTCCTGTATATGAAAAACTAATTCTTGAGCTGTACCAGGATTATTCTACTGCAAGCTCTGGAGAATTAAACTCTCTTGCTTGGAACTTTTTTGAAAATGTAAATACTAAAACTTCTTTAGAAAAAGCTGTTGCATGGGCACAGGAATCTGTAAAGAAAGATCAGAGCTTTGCCAACACAGATACTCTGGCAAATCTTTATAATAAAATAGGAGATAAGAAAAACGCAAAAATATGGGCTGAAAAGTCTATTGAACTAGCAAAAACTTCCGGAGAAGATTCAGCAGACACAGAAAAATTATTAAAAAGCCTTTAATAGATAAAGCATAAAAAACAAAAACCGCAGATTTTATCTGCGGTTTTTTTATGTTACAACCTTTCCTCAAATCTAGGGTTTACTATTATAGGAAAGGAAATTATCACTTTTCAAGGGCATTGAAAGATTGTGTATATATGGATACTGCGTCTCTTAGTATTCAAATAAGACACTTCCCCATGTAAATCCGCTTCCAAATGCAGAAAGAAGGACCAGATCTCCCCTTTTTATTTTACCTTCTTCAATGGCTTCACTTAAAGCAATAGGAATAGAAGCCGCCGTTGTATTTCCATATTTCTGGATATTATTAAATATTTTATCATCAGGCAATCCGAATTTCTGCTGAACAAACTGAGCAATTCTAAGATTAGCCTGGTGAGGAATAAACATATCAAGGTCTTCAACTGTTTTTCCAGCTTTGTTTAGGGCTTCTAACATTGTTTCCGGGAACCTTGTTACAGCATGTTTGAATACGAAATTACCGTTCATGATCGGGTAAACTTCTTTATTGGTTACATTTTCCGGTTCTTTTCTCATTCTGTCACTCCATCCGAATTTAGAACCTGGAAACTGCGTACAGAGTTCATCTGCATACTTCCCTTCCGAATGCATATTTACCGCTAAAATATCTCCTGAAGTTTCGTCTTCTGTAGCACAAAGTACCACGGCCCCTGCTCCGTCTCCGAAAATAACGGAAACACCTCTTCCTTCGTCAGAAAAATCCAATCCGAAAGAATGAACCTCTGCTCCAACAACAAGAATATTTTTATAGGTACCGGATTTAATAAAGGCATTGGCCACACTCATAGAATAAACAAATCCGGAACATTGATTTCTCACATCCAATGCTCCAATGGTATCACATCCCAGCATATCCTGAAGCAAAACCCCACATCCAGGAAAGTAATAATCCGGTGAAAGTGTTGCAAAAACGATATAATCAATATCTTTAGCTGTAAGACCTGCTTTTGCAAGTGCTTTTTCAGAAGCTTTAAATCCTAGATAAGCAGCAGTTTCCTGAGAGTCATTCCTGTTCTTACGATGCCTTCTTTCCTTGATTCCTGTCCTTTCTGTAATCCACTCATCATTGGTGGTCATTAATTGGGAAAGATCATCATTGGTAACAACATTATCTGGAACATAAAATCCTACTCCTTTTATGGTACTTTTAATCATATAGTTTTTTAATTTTGGCAAAGATAAAACTTATTTAAAACATAGTATTTCAAAATATTAGTATTTTTACTTTATGCCAATTGATACAATATACAGAAGCTCCCAATGTGAATGGGTAGATGTAGAGGCTCCTACAGCAGAAGACCTTAAATTTCTTCATGAAAGATATGAAATTAACAACCTTCTCCTGGAAGATACCATGGACCCTAACCACCTTCCCAAATATGAAGAGGACGGGAATGTAAAATTCTTTCTCCTCCGTGAAAGTACGGAACTGGAAAGAAAAAACCTGAATACCATCAGTGACATCAGCACCAAGATCGGAGTTTTCTTAGTGGATAATACCATTATCACTATCCACAGGATGAAAACCCGAAGTATTTCTGAGACCAAGAAACAGATTTCAGCAATTCAGGAAGATGTTACTCCTCAAAAAGTTCTTTTAATGATCGCCATATTGATTATGAAAAGTTTTGATGATGAATCCCTGAGCTTATTTGAAACTATGGATAATATTGAAAATGAGATTTTCCTCAAAAATACCAATCATACCAGCCAGATCCGAAGACTTTATAAACTGAAAAGGAAGTCCGGATTGAATTCACGGGTATTGGTTATTTCTACCGATGCTATTGACAAATTTAAACTATTGGACCTTCAGGATTCTGAAATTGTCGATTTAAAAGACAAACATAAGGATGTGGTTGCCGATTTTGACCATTTAAACATACAGATTACCAACCTTATTTCTATGTTTCTTGCACTTTCTGATCAAAAAGCCAATCAGGTCATGAAAGTCTTGGCCATCTATTCGGTTTATTTTTTACCAATCACCTTTATTGCCGGTGTGTATGGGATGAACTTTGATAATATGCCTGAGCTTCACCATAAATATGGCTATTTTATAACAATGGGAATCATGGCTACTGTAGTAATCAGTACATTTATCTATGTAAGGCGTAGACAATGGTAATCTGAAGACCATAAACAGCAGGCAAAAAAATAAAAGAGGAGCAGTACCATCAGTTCACTGAGAGATCGCTCTATCTTTTCCAACACCACAAAACAAAAGACTATGAAAACTGAGGATCTTAACAAAATTCTGGAAGATGATTCGCTTTCATCAGGATCAAAAGAAAAACTTGCAGCCCTGCATGAAAATATTTCATCCAAGGAATTCTCTGATCTACTCGACCACCAAGGAAATCAGTATGTAGAGTTTGTCCAGGAAGGTGGCGGCGTCTGGGGAAGTGCGTTGGTAGGCTATCTTTATGGCCTGGAAATCTTTGGAATCCGTTTTTTAAAGGTAGCAGGAACCAGTGCCGGAGCTATTAACACGATGTTGATTGCAGCTTGTAAAACGAAAGAGGAAGCCAAAAGTGAGCTTATTAAAGAGATTCTTTTCAGCTGGAATTTTGCAGACTTTATGGATGGAAAAACGTATGTAAAAACAACCCTCCATTCTATGCTGAACAATAAAAACTTCTTTACCATTAATCTCATTATTGCCGCAGCCCTGTTTATTATCCTGATCAGTATCCCATTCGCAGTTTCATCAGAAACGATACTGAATGCCAAGCTTATGTTTCTGATCCCTCTGATTCCGGCAATTATTCTCTTTTTCTGTATCAAAAAACTCTACAACAATTTCAGAAAAGAAAACAGCGGACTTAACCCCGGAAATGTTTTCACGGATACCATGAAGAACGCGCTCGATAGTTTTGGAATAAAAACTGTTGCCAATCTTAATGAAAAATTTATCCGGAAGGAACACAGCCTCAACCTCAACTATCGCTATGGAAACGGAGAGGAATATTATACGCGGGCTTTGCAGAGTATAGAAAAGATTAAAACTAAAAATCTGGAACATATTGACCAGACCCGATATAGAATTTTCTATGAAAGTGCCCTTAATAATGATTATTATAAAAACAACCCATTTTATCAGTTAAGATCAGAATATATTGTAATCACCACAGATATTAACGCTAAAATAAAGGTAGAGCTTCCCACTATGGCCAATTTGTATTGGTCCGAAGAAGAGCTCAAGCACATCAGCCCTGCTGAATTTGTCAGAGCTTCCATGTCTGTCCCTTTCTTTTTTGAACCTTTTCAAAAAAGGATCAATAAGGATGAAGATTCTGTGAAATATGCCTGGAAATTCTGGATGAACACCCAACAGCAAGATATTAATCCTGTAGGCGTATTTATTGATGGTGGCAGTATCTCCAATTTTCCGATCGATATATTCCATGCAGATGAAGTTTTCTACCCGAGAATGCCCCTTTTTGGAGTACAATTGACCAATGATTCCGATATTCTTTCTGAGAAGGGAAAAACAAGCGAGGAAATTCTTAAAACACCCTTCAGTTATGCAGGAAATATCATCAGTACTTTAAAAGGCTTTAATGACAAAACCTTTCTTACCAAGCATACTTTTTATCATCTGTTCAGTATACAAACCGTCAATTGCGGAAACAGCAGCTGGCTTAACTTCTTTATGAAAAAAGAGGAAAAGGAAGAACTTTTCAACAGAGGTTTTCAGGCAGCCCTCGATTTTCTCAACCAGTTTGACTGGGAGAAATACAAGTATGAAAGAATGATGCTCTCTATGAAAGAGAAAAAGATCCTGAAAGAAGAAGATACCCCTACCGTGGGATAAGGATTTTTAAGTATTTTTGTTAAGCAAAAATAGATTACGAAATATATCTGTGAATGCCGTGGAGAAAATGCTGAGTAAATAAAACCTTTCCAGAAATGAAAAAAAATATTGCACAAAAATTCTCCATTATTCTTTCAATTTTAATTGTAATATTGATTGTGTTGAGTTTTGTTCATGAGAGTTTCTGGATAAAACAGATGCTCAAAAAACCCAGATATACGGTAGCAGAGGCTACTACAGACAGGCATCAGAAGAATAACAATGGTGTAGGAACAGATTATAAATACCGGGTTAAAGACAAAATATATTTCGCAACTACAAATTGTTCTTACCAAAAAGGGGATCAGTTTCTTATCATTTTTGATTCTCTAAAACCTAAAAATGCAAAGGTCCTTGGTATCTACTCTATTGAAAATTATCTTATCGATTTAAAAATTCCTGTCAATGGTTGGAAGTATGAAGATGTTCCCTTTAAAATAGACAGCAATACCATAAAAAAATATGTACAGGACGGGAACATTGAACCCTTTGAATACGATCAGGAATAACTATCAAGGAGAACAGTAAATTCGGAAAAAAATAAGTTGAACTTACTTCAGAAAATCCGAAGAAGTCAACTTACTTTTATACCATTATAATGTATCCAAAAAGTCCATATACATCGGAACACTTCTTTCAATCCATTCCTCAGAAGAATTACGTTCTATTCCGTAATATACAAAAGGTTCCTTATACTCTGCTTTGATATAGTCAAAGGTCAATTCATAAGGCTGAAAAAGTTCATTCATCGTATATTTATATTCTCCGGACGCACTATAGCCATCTTCATCAATTCCTGCAGTAACAGCCAAAGACATTTTTTTGCCTCCCAGCTTATAACCGCTGTTACTTCCATAAGCCCAGCCATACAAAACAACCTCATCCAGCCATTGTTTTAACAGCGGTGGACTGCTAAACCAGTAAAAGGGAAACTGAAATACAATTTTATCATAAGATTCCATCAATTCCTGTTCTTTAGCCACATTAATCTTCCCATCAGGATATGCTTCATACAACTGATGAACAGTATATTTTTCAGGAAATTTTTTGAGTTCTTCAATCCATCTTTTATTGATTACAGATTTTTCAATATCAGGATGAGTGACAATAATTAAGGTTTTCATTCAATTTAAATTTCTATTGCAAAAATACGATACGTAACTTACATTTCGTACATTAGCAACCTATTGTATGGTACTATAAAAAATGTAAGTAATGACTAAAATAAAGGAAACCTCAACTAATTTCGCCAATAAAAAGGCTCTTGCTGATGAATGTCCGGAAATCTATGCTTCCAACCTTATTGGAGGACAGTGGTCTTTGGCTATCTGCTGTTATCTGATCAACGGAAAAATGCGGTTTGGAGAGCTTAGAAAAAAGCTTCAGAATATTACGGAACGTATGCTTACCTTACAGCTTCGGAGGCTTGAGGAAGAGAAAATTATTACCAGAACTGTTTTTGCAGAAGTTCCACCTCGGGTAGAATATGAGCTTACAGAGATTGGGTATAAACTGAAACCTATTATTCTGGAGTTTGAAAAGTGGGGAAATGAGCATAAACAGCTTATGAAAAAAGCAGAACAAAGATAAAAGATTCTTTATTTTATGTACATTTAATCTTTAAACTAATACTATGAAAAACCTACCTTTTCTGATTTCCTTTACAATAAGTGTTCTCTTCGGAACATGGGTCAATGCACAAAAAATTTCCGACGGCCAGACCCTTGAAGTCAATGGAATGAGCATTACTTTCAATATCCTCAATAAAGAGAGTGTAGAATCTGGTGGAAAATCTTATGACCGTTATAAAGTTTCTGCTTCGGTAAAAAACACTTCAGATAAGTCTTATACGATCAGGCTATCTTCTTTTCCGCAGATTGTGAGCAATATCGGACTTGTAGAATTAGACTGTATCAATGCTACCGGTGCAAGACTGACATCCAAAAAGATTGAACTTAAAATGAAGGCACAGATGATTAATGTGACCTACTCTGCTTATGACAAATCCGGAAAGTTTATAACCAGTACCATTCCCGTAACCGGCAGTTATTATTTTGATCCCGGAGATACCATCAGTGATAATGCTATTTTTATTGTTCCTCAGGGTGAAAAACCTGATGTTTCCGTAAGAAGTCTAAGATAGAATATGAGTTGTGCCGACAGAATATCAGTCGACACAATTCATCTTAAAATTATTTTTTATTTTTCTTCAGCCTGTTTCCATAATGGATTATGCTCCAAAACCTTATGATAAACAGGACAGCTTTCTGCATGAGATCCTTTCAGATATCCCGTGCTCATTAAAAACTCATTCACAATCTCTCCTCCTGTAAATTTGAATGTTTTTTTGAAAAGCTTCATCCATTCCTGTAATGTCTTAGGATGGTGATGTTCCAGCCATTTCTCAAAAGAACCAAAGTCTTTCTGCAGTCCTACAATAGTTTTGGCATTTTCAATCGCAGCATTTACCTTTAGTTTATTTCTGATAATTCCCGGATCACCTAACAGTCTTTCACGGTCTTCTTCAGTATAAGCAGCCACTTCCTGAATGTCAAAATTACTGTATGCTTTTCTGAAGCTTTCTTCTTTTTTCAAAACCGTTTCCCAGCTCAGACCTGCCTGATTAATTTCCAGAAGCAGTCTCCCAAACAACTCATTATCATCATGAATCGGAAACCCATAAAAATTATCATGATAATTTTTGTGCAGTTCTTTTCTGCTTTCAGGCTGCATGCCATCTATGGCTAAACAATAACTCATTTAAATATATTTTCTGTTTTCGTTAAAAAATTTTCCAGGGCTTCTTTCATATCAATTCCGGTGCGGTCTGCTAATACAATCAGCCACCAGATATTCTTGCCCAGTTTATCTTCCAGTTCTGCAGCTGAATCTTTTTTCAGCCATCTTTTCTGATGAGACATTATATTTCTTCCCACCAATCCTGCATCGGTAAGGTAAGCAAGTGCATCTTCTTCAAGGGTCCATTCCGTTCCATGATGCTGTATTTCAAGCTGATGATACTTTTCTCTGATATCCAGGGAACGTTCTATAATTTTGTCAAAACTGTTTGTATCCATAATCATATGTATTTAAGAGAGTTACTCTCTATATCAATTTTTAGAGGATAAAGATAAGGCAGGGTTGTGACAACTGTTAGTCAGGAGTGGTTTAAATTTTAATTTTAATCCTATTTGTCCTGCTTTCAATTTTGAAATATACTATAAATTAGATTATTGTAGGCCGGCAGGTCAGTATTCCACTATTTCTTTATGGATCAACAGGATGAATTCTTACAATTTATAGAGCTTACATTAAAATAAAGTGTAGTTTTGTAAAAATGTCACACACAGGAATCCATATGAAGACCTATAAAGCCATCATAACGATGCTTATACTGGCATTTTCATTATCGCCCTGTTCTGTAAAAAGGGATGTTCTCGACATTTTTGATATTCAGTACATTAGTGGTTTAAATAAGGTAAAAACAACCTCTGGCTGTGATGCATCTCCCACAACTTCCAGGTTTTCAGTTTCAAAAGCTGATGTTAAATTAACCGGTAAAGATTTCTTTTCTCTCAATTTTCCAATAAAAAATACGGAAAGTGAAAGGCTTTCTTTCAACAAATACTCTGGCCATACCACTGGCAACAGCCCCCCAAAGTATATTTTATTTAAAAGATTAAAATTAAGTTTGATTCAGGTTTAAAAACATCAAACTCGATCAGTCTTTTACATAAAATCAATTTTAATGAAACATATCATAAAAAGCCAGTCTTCAGATTTGGCAGGCTTATATACTTTATCCCTCCGAATGGTTATCGGATGGACTTATTTTTCAGCTTTTTGGCGCAGGCTTATCCTTGAAAACAAGCTGACACCCGATGAAAACGGATATATCGGAGAAAAATTTAATCACTTTCTCCCAAATGCTTTAGGAATAAAACCCATTATAGAATATTTAGTTACCCATCCTGATACCTTACAGCAGTCTATGATGATCTTTACCATTATTGAAGCTGTAGTAGGTTTATGTATCATACTGGGTTTATTCACCCGGTTCATGAGTATTGGAATCTTCGGGCTGGCATTAGGAATTCTTCTGGGTTCAGGCTGGTTGGGAACAACCTGTCTTGATGAATGGCAGATAGGTGTCTTGGGTATTGCAGGAGGATTTGTTCTTTTCCTCACGGGAAGCGGTCCTTATTCTCTGGACTACTATTTCATGAAGAAAAACAAGGCTTTCACTCAAAAAAAATGGTTTCAATGGTTGGGTTCCGGCGTTTTACCCATCTCAAAACCTAAAATTATTGTATTGACAGGCTCTTTAGCGATTTTCGGGCTTACCCTTTACACTAACCAATACTTCCATGGCGGGGTCTACGGAACACTACACAATAAATCGGTAAAACCAAAGGTTGAAATTTCCAATATTTCTCATAATAATTCAGATTTAAAATTTGAAGTATACAGAACCGAAGGTGCAGATGTATACGGTTCTTTCCTCATAGGAATCCACATCCTGGACAAAGACGGAAATATTGTGAAAGAACTGAATCATCAGGAGCTTTCCACACTATCGAAAGAAAACATTCACAACCATTATGTAGCTAAGGTAAAGCCGGGAAAACACAGCTTAATAATTCCATTGGGAGCAAAAGCTGATATTATAATTGATATCCGGGATGTTCTTCTGAAAAATAAAGTCCATACCTTAAAACTTATTGATATAAGCGGTATTGAATGGATAGGAGAAATCCAATAATCAGTTTTTACTATACAATTGGTCATTTTTGGTAAACGTAAAAGCCCAAAATATTTTTAGATTATGGCTTACCTCCTTAAGAGGTATAAGTAATGATCATTTTTTGAGCCATTGCGTTTACCAATATTTGACTTCTTTTAAAAACCATAGTATTAATTATGAGTGGATAGGCCCAGGATTGCAAGGCGAATTTGGAGGATCTGTTTTTAGGTTTTGGCTAAAGCCAAATTGGATGGGTTAAAAAAACGGGCTAAAGCCCGTTCTATTGATACAGAAAATGGTGTTTACTGATCACATTATACATTATACATTATACATTATACATTATACATTATACATTATACATTATACATTATACATTATACATTATACATTATACATTATACAAATCTTATACACACACGAACTATCCGGATTCAGTTCCAGCACCTCCATTTCAAATAAAACATCCAGCCCCATGGCATCGCATACTCCTTGTACGAAAGGTTTGATCACCGGCCATTTTAATAGATGGGCA
The DNA here is from genome assembly GCF_003385455.1 of Chryseobacterium rhizosphaerae. Lineage (GTDB taxonomy): Bacteria > Bacteroidota > Bacteroidia > Flavobacteriales > Weeksellaceae > Chryseobacterium > Chryseobacterium rhizosphaerae. The sequence continues at coordinate 26,543 of NZ_QNUF01000011.1, forward strand.
ATCTCAAACTCTTGTGTTATTCTATGGTAGCGATCCACTCCTTGTATCAACATTTCAATTTTATGGTCATTCAATTCTTTAAATTCAAAACTATATTCGGGACTGGATGTAAAAATTGCTCCTATAAGTATTTTTGCTACAGCTGGAATTCCGGGCTTTAAACCGGGTTTAACAGCAAGGTTTCTCAAAGCCATTTTCGATCCCAGATCATACATAAAGCTATTGGAAAGGAGTTCAATTGCTTCAGCGCCAAAAAGCTTTCCTGCTTGCTTGAGCATTCCTCCGTAAAAAGCTCCTGTAATATCTGAAAGTCGCTGAACCAGCTCTCTAAATGTTCCGGGAAAATAATCCGAAATAATCTGATCCATATCCATTTCAGGGAGATAAATATCATTTTTTCTGAAATCGGATAATGCGACAAACGTTTCCGGCAGTTGTACGTTATTATTCATGGTAAAAAGTTTTTAATATCTTGAAATAGTATACCTGTTTTTTGAAACAAAAGCAGAATTCCTTATTTCAATGAAAATAAACACAGGAATACCATACAATGAAGGTCTGATACAGTCAAAAGATATAGCTAGCAGCTATTCTTCAGATAGAAGTATATTGTAATACTCCGGAATTCCTCTATTGAAAAGGGAAAGTATTGGTAAGGGAACTTATTCATATTTTTTCATTTTGTACAGTAAAGTTAAAGAAAATAAATAAATTCTCCAATAGGTGATATTGTTTTATAAAAAGCAGTAATCATTTAATTACAAAACATTTACATCAGCAATAAAAAATATCCCTCATAGACTTTGTTTAAAATAGTCCATAAAAAAACCTCCGGAAAATCCGGAGGTTTATATTGTATATCTACATTTAGTGCATCGCTTCACTTAAATCTATCTTTTCTTTACTTTTTCTTTCTTTTATAAATAAGATAAACGGAATACATATCAGGAATATGACTCCAAGGTAAAGAAATACATCCATGTAGGACAACACAGTTGCCTGTTTGGTTACAGATAAATCAAGCATTTTATAAGCCGCATTCAAGGCAGCATCAGGTGTCATTCCTTTGGATATAAAACTGGCCTTTAATGTATTTATTCTTTGCTGAACTTCAAAATCCGTTGAATCCAGGTGAGTAATCAAATTCACTCTGTATTTCTGGCTTGCGTTAGCAATAAAAGTAGTAATGGCTGCAATACCAAAAGATCCTCCCAACTGTCTCATCATCCCTGTAAAGGCAGCACCTTGTCCAATTTCCTGGCCTTTCAGAGTACTTAATGATAAGGATGTAATCGGGATAAACAATAGTCCGAGCCCGGCACCTCTTACAATCAGCATCCAGAAAAAGGCATCTTTACTGGTATCCGGTGTCAGGATTTTATATCCCCAGAAACTATACACAAAGAAAATGAACAGTCCCAAAGACACCAAAATCTGTTGTTTTGCCCCTTTTGCCAGCAATCTACCAATAATAGGCATCATGAATGCTGTTGTTAATGCTGCCGGAATCATCAATGCTCCCGACTGCAATGCCGTCCATCCCAAAATACTTTGTGTATACAGAGGAACAATAAATGTGGAACCATATAACCCGAATCCTAGCACAAATGACATCATTGTTCCGATCCTCAAATTACTATTTTTAAGTACTCTAAGTTCAACTATCGGGTACTTAAAGGTAAGCTCCCGCCATAGAAACAATATAAATCCTAGAACAGCAGCTATTGTAAATGCGACAATCATTCCGCTTTCAAACCAATCCTCTTCATGACCTCTCTCTAAAATGAACTGTAATGAACCCACCGTCACTGCCAGTAACCCAATACCAATCCAGTCTACATCAGATACCTTACGTTTTTCAGCATATTTCGGACTTCTTACAAACTGAAGTGTCATCAAAGTGGCCGCAATTCCAATGGGAATATTGATATAGAAGATATAAGGCCAACTGAAATTATCAACAATATATCCTCCTAGTGGCGGACCTAAAGTAGGGCCTATAATTACCCCTAACCCATAAATGGCCTGAGCCATACTTCTTTTCTCAATCGGATAAGATTCCGTGATGATCGTTTGTGAAGTTACCAATAGTGCTCCCCCACCAATTCCCTGCATTAATCTGAAAAATACCAATTCCCAAATATTCGTAGCGTTTCCGCATAAGAATGAAAATATGGTAAATATGATGATGGAAGCAGCAAAATAGTTTCTACGTCCAAACTGCTGTGAAAGCCAGCTGGTCATCGGTACGACAATTACGTTACCTATTGCATAAGCCGTAATTACCCAACCTACTTCAGAAAGTGTGGCTCCAAGATTACCCTTCATCTCATTCAAGGCAACATTTACAATCGTGGAGTCCACAATTTCAAGCAGAGCACAAAGAATTGCCGTAATCGTGATGATTACTCTTCGGGCTCCATATTCTACTAATGAATCTTGCATATATTTTTAATAGGTACAATGTAAAAAGTATAATGTAAAATGTCTTTTTAAACTACATGGATATACTTTGTACTTCTCATATTGTACATTGTATAAATTATTTCAAAGAAACCTCTGCTTTCACGTTCATTCCTGTTCTTAATCTTTTTGCAATATTTTTATCAAGATTTACAAAATCAATTTTTATAGGAAGTCTCTGAACTACTTTTACGAAGTTACCACTCGCATTATCCGGAGGCAAAATGGAAAACGTAGCACCTGTGGCCGGAGAAAATGAACTTACTACCCCTTCAAATTCTTTGTCAGGAAAAGCATCGATTTCAATTTTCACTTTTTGTCCTTCAACCATTTTATCTACCTGCGTTTCTTTGAAGTTGGCCACTACCCATTTTTGATCATTCTTTACCAAAGCAAACAGCTGCGCTCCTGCCTGAAGATACTGACCCACCTGAGTAGGCACTTTTCCTACGTAGCCATCTTCTGCAGCAAGAATTACAGTATATGAAAGGTTTAATTTTGCATTTTCAACATCCACTTCTCTTTGCTTTGCTACAGAACCTGCAACACTGATTTGTTGTGAACTCGCAGCGGTTTGAGAAGATGCAATATTCGTTTGCTGAGCAATTTGATTTCTCTGATCCACCAAGACCTGTAACTGCTTATCTGCAGATTGTTTTGCGGCTAAAGCCTGCTCATATTGCTGCTCTGTAATAGAATGGTCTTTTACAAGGTTAGCATATCTCTTTAAATCCTGGGAAGTTTTCCACACATTTACTTTCGCTGCCTCGATTTGTGCATTGGCAGTAACTACCGCTGCTTCAGAAGAGCTGATATTTTTTGAAGTGGCTGTTGTAGTAGCTTCGGCATTTGAAATATTGCTTTTAGCAGTAGATAAAGCAGCCTGAGCCTGCTCAAGAGCCATTTTCTGGTCTCTGTTATCTAAAATAACCAACGTATCTCCTTTTTTTACGAACTGATTATCTTTTACTTTCACCTCAGTGATATATCCTGAAATTTTGGAAATCACTGGGGTCATATTAGAAGCAATCTGAGCATCATCTGTTTCTTCATGGTATTGTCCATAAGTAAATGCTCTGTAACCATAGATTCCTCCTCCGATTACTACAGCTGCTAAAATGATAGGAAAGACTAAACTTTTTTTCTTTTTAGGTTCAACTGCTTGTGTATTATTATTTTCCATGTGGGTTCGATCTGATTATTTAATTGTTAAAGTTCCTGTTGTCTGTAATAGTTTTCTATATGCTAATGCGGCGTCTGCTTTTGCATTGATTACGCCCACGTTTGCGGCAATCTGAGCGGCATCTGCATCCAATAATTCGGTCATGGTTGCCAGCCCGTTGTCATATTTGTTTTTTGTGATCCTGTAATTTTCATTAGCCTGCTCAGCTGATTTTTCAAAAACAGCGATTCTCTTCTTTGAGTAATCGGTATTCTGATACTCTCTGTTGACATCAAGCTTAATATTGTCATTTAACAACTCATCAGTGGCTGCCAACTGCTTCTCTCTCGCCTGTGACTGCTTCAAAGATGAATTCTCTTTCCAGATGTTTGACAAATTATAAGAAATTCCGATTCCTACATTCACGGCATTGTATACGGTAAGGAATTTAGGAATATCTGCCGCTACATAACCTCCGGTAAATGCCAGTGATGGAAGGTTTTCTGCTTTGGCAGCTTTTGACCCCAGTTCGGCAGCTTTTCTTTGCTGAGCTAAAGCCTGTAAATCTTTACGGTTTTCTCTGGCTTCATTTACATAGAAAACAACCGGTTTTACCTCAGACCCTTCTTCTATATAGTTTTGATCCACTTCAAGCTCTGTCGTTTCAGAAAGTCCCAGAAGCAAATCCATATTGATATTGGCAATATTGTAATTATTTTTGGCTTCCAGTAGCTGAAGTTCAATATTTGAAGTCTGAAGGTTTGCTTTCAATCTGTCGTTTCTGGCAATCAATCCATTGTTCTCCATTTTCAGAAATGTTTCATCTCTTTTTTGAGAAGCAGCAAGATTTTCTTCAAAAACTTTGATAGACTGATTGGCCTTAAACAGATTGTTGTAAGCCTGGGCAACATTATAAGCAATTGCAATTTTATCGTTTTCAGTGCTTAATTTGGATGCTTCCACCAGATATTTTGCAGACTGAATCCCATACTTGATCCTTCCTCCACTGTAAATGGGAACGCTAAGATTAGCCGACCCGTAAAGAACCTGATGTATTTCCGGTCCTCCTGCCCCTCCGGAAAGCCCCGGAAGTTTGATATCAACATTCGGTTTTATCGGAAGGTACATATAGCTTCCAGAAACTTTCAATTCAGGAAGCTGCTTGTTTTTAGCTTCCAAAAGATCAGCTGTAGCCTCCTCGATCTTGGCTGCGTCGATCTTGAGATTCTTGCTGTTCTGGATTCCCAGCTGCACAGCTTCGTCAAGAGAAAGTGTTTTTTTCTCCTGAGCATTTGCATTTGCTACTCCTACGAATAGTGATAATGCAATCACTGAGTTATTTATTCTCTTCATAACCTAAAAGGTCTTTTAGTAAATGTTTTATATGTTTATTAAGTTCAGTATAGTATTTTTCGTCAAAAACACTCTCTTCTTCTGTATCATTAAGGAATTCTTTATACATATCTTTAGCATTGAATGCATAAAACAAAGTTCCGCTGATGGTTGAGTGAAACAGATAAATTGGAGGATTTTTCGTGAAAATCCCCTTCTCCAGCCCACGTTCCAGTATTTGAGAATACATGGAAAGAAATCCCATTTTAGTTTGTTTTAAAAACTCTACAATCTGTGGATTTTCAGTGTGAAGCTGCTCCCTCTGCATAATCCTGTAAAAGCATTTCTGGGTTCTTATCCTATCGGAAAACTGGTCTATTATCTTTTCGATCTTCTGCCATTCATTAAGGTCTGTTCTTTCTACGATATCTTTTGAGAAAAACTGTCCTTCATTCATTCTGTATTCAACCAGTTTTTCATAAAGCTTTTCTTTAGAGCCAAAATAGTAAGAGATCATAGAGATATTCACATTTGCAGCCTTGGAAATTTCTCTGGTAGAAGTTCCGTCAAAACCTTTTTCTGCAAAAAGTTTTTCAGCAGCAAATAATATATTTTCTTCTTTTGAAATCATATCACTTCCATTTTCAGGGCGCAAATTTACATAAGTTTTTCACAAAATCAAACGATTGATTGATTTTTTAATATAGATTTAATTTATCAGCAACATAAGACGATTTCTATTAACATAATAAATATAAATAACTACAATAAAAGACAGTAATGCAGTATTCACTTGAATCACCTTAAAAATCAACAGTTAGACAGAAAGTGCAATACCGGCTTGTTCCGAATAGATGATGCGCAGGAAGAACCAAGCAGGCAGCTGCTTGTATAGAAAGGAAATAAAAAAACATTCCGGCCTGTTGGCCGGAATTGTATTTATGAGTTTTTATGAATATATCTTGATAGCTTTATCCCAAGATCTGTCCAGACAATTTTAGGATTTCCGTTTCTTGTCAGATGAAGATCAGCAGTATTGATTTCCTCTAAAATACTTTCAATATTGGCACCGCTGATAAATTTTGAAAATCCTGACCAGTTGAACCCATCAGCATTGATCTTTTTATAGACAAGATCCTCAGACTGATAGTTCTGAAGGAGTGCCAGTCTGAAAATTTCAGAACAATAATTTAAAAAATTCTTCTGTTTTTCTCTGTTCCACCCGGCTATTTCCCTTGCCCAGAAAATAATACTTTTAAGGTAAGCAGGTTTTTTCTTTACCATAAATGCATCCCGGACCCACTGCACAAATAATTTTTCAAATTCATTAGTCTTATCTCCGGAGTTTAAAAGTTTGATAGCATCATTTAGATCTCCCTGTGCTTCATGGATAACCTCTCTGATCTTTTCCCTGGAAATGGAAAATTTCTTTTCCAGATAGTCTTTAAGATCTTCATCATTAATTCTTGGAATTTCTACGATCTGGGTTCTGGAAAGAATCGTAGGAAGTATATCATTTGTACTTTCTGTGGTAAGGAGAATAATAGTTTTGGCCGGCGGCTCTTCCAGGAATTTTAAAAATTTGTTTGAGGCCGCAATATTCATTTTATCAGCTCTCCAGACAATAAGGATCTTCGTTCCTCCTTCAAAGCTTTTCAAGGAAAACTTCTGATTCTGGTCATCCACTTCATCTGCGGAGATAAAAAGCTGCTTGTTTTCTGATTCTAAAAAGGCAGTCCAGTCATCATAGCTCGCATAAGGAGAGGCCATGATCATCTCTCTGAATTCTTCAAACTTATTTTTACTTAAAGAATTTTTATTATCTGTAAAAACAGGAAAGCTAAAATGAAGATCCAAGTGATTCAGGTGCTCTACCTTTAAGGCAGCATGCTCGTTTTCCCGACTTAGTATCTCTCTGGCATATGCCAGCACCATAGGTAATGTTCCATATCCTTCTTTCCCTACAAAAAGCTGGGCATGGCTTACTCTGTTTTCAGCAATACTTTCTCTAAGAAGTTTTTTCAGGTTTTCCTGACCGGCTATGTTCTCCCAATTCATGTTCCAAAGATAAAAAATCTTATCTCAATTTATAAAATTAAGTCTGTTTAATCTATCACGAAATCCTTTATATGCATTTTAACAGGACCCAACCTGATATTATAGGAAGCATCAATAATATAATTAGAATAAATTTTAAATTAAATTGCGTGCAATTTAATTTTCAACAATATATTTGCATTGCGAATTTTAACTTAACTTACTTATAAAATTCCAGACTATTTTGAATCCTTAAAATCAATATACAATGAACAAAGAATCAGAACAAAAAATAAGAGACGTTTTTCAGCAACAGAAAGCTTTTTTCAAAACCAATCAGACCAAAGATATTGAATTCAGGAAAGCCCAACTGAGAAAATTCCGCGAAGTATTTTTACATCACACAGATGCTCTTTGTGATGCTTTATATATAGATTTGGGGAAAAGCAGAAAAGAAGCGGAATATGTGGAAATTCAGATTGTGATCAGTGAACTTGATTATTTTCTGGAGAATATTGATGAATGGGCAAAACCAACTCCCGTTCCTTCCAAACCACATCCGACAGGAGCTGAAGTCATAAGTAAAATAATATATGAGCCGTATGGGGTAAGTTATATTATCGGACCATTCAACTATCCTGTTCAACTGACATTCAGTCCACTTATCGGAGCTTTGGTTGCAGGAAATACCGCCATTTTGAAACCATCAGAAAATACACCTCACGTTGCTAAAGTTCTTGAAGATATTGTAAAGGAATCTTTTGACGAATCTTACGTAGCCGTATTTCAGGGAGCTATTGAAGAAAATACTTTATTATTAAGCCTGCCTTTTGATTATATTTTCTTTACAGGAAGCCCCAATGTGGGAAAAATTGTAATGAAAGCTGCTGCAGAGCAATTAATTCCTTTGGCATTGGAGCTTGGAGGAAAATCTCCTACAATAGTTCACAAAGATGCAGATCTCGATAAAGCAGTGGCAAGAATATCTTACGGAAAATGGATTAACTGTGGGCAAACCTGTGTGGCGCCAGACTATATTTATGTTCATGAGTCTGTAAAGGATGCATTTATTGAAAAATTCAAAGCGCATTTAAAGACAACCTATAACGATGAATCTTTAGGAAAAATAGGAAAGATTGTAAGTCAGAATCAAATTAAACATCTTGCAGGATATCTGGAGGCTGCTCCTGAAAAAGTTATCTATGGAGGCAAGTATGATCTTGAGAGCCGATATTTTGAGGCTACTTTAATGGACACCATAACCTGGAATGATCAGGTAATGCAGCAGGAAATTTTCGGTCCTATCCTACCCATTATGACCTACCACGACATTAATGAAGCACTGGAAGAAATAAATAACCGTCCAAAACCATTGGCATTATATGTTTTCTCAGAAGATCAGGAATTTGCAGATCATGTTCTAAGCCATACAACAAGTGGTGATGCAGAAATTAACAGTACTATTATTCATGTTGGTTCTCATTATTTACCTTTTGGAGGGGTGGGAACTTCGGGAATGGGAAAATACCATGGAAAATATAGTTTTGAAAGTTTTAGTCACAGCCGATCTGTACTTCAGGTAAAATAATTTTACAGGCTATCCTGTTAAAAAAAAGACCGTTATCAAATAAAAAACGGTCTTTTTCGTATAATAGAATTAGTAATTTTATGAATAAAAATTTGCAGTTTTCTTTTGAAGAAAGGCCCTTAACAAACTTTAACCACATATAATTTTTACAATTCATTAATATTTAAGATATTTGCGCATTGTTTTAAAAATAAAGAATGAAAAAAATCTTTGTAGTATCATTCATATCAGCTGGATACTTCCTGAATGCACAGAGTCTAGGTAACTCGCCCTATGCAACGTATGGAATTGGAGATGTAAAATATGATAATACGATCGAAACTGCTTCAATGGGAGGTATATCAACTGCTTTTATAAGTGATTTCACCAGTAGTTTCAATTTTGCAAACCCTGCAAACAACGCCAATTTCGAACTTACAAGTATCAGACTGGAGGCTACCAATGAAAACAATTATTTCAAATCGAATTATAACGATATGAAATCTACAAAGCATTCTACGTATCTTTCCAATATTGCTTTGGCATTCCCTTTATCTCCAAAGGTAAAGATGGGACTTTCTTATCAGCCTTACAGTTCTAAAAGTTATGATATTTTAAGCACTGAAACAAGAGACGGAATTGCTTACAATAATAGATTTAAAGGAAGTGGTACTTTAAATACAGCACAGGTAGCTGTTTCTTACAAAATAGATCAGCAATTTTCTGTTGGAGCAAGAGCCAATCTTTATTTTGGTGACTTATATGATCTGAACGAATTCGGCACCTCAACTTCTGAGTACGTTAATGGATATGAAACTAAAAATAAAGTAAGAAACTTTAACTTTACACTTGGTACCAGCTATCAGACTCTAAATACCCGTACTGATAAAAAATTAACAATTGGAGCTACTGCTACTTTTGGAAATACCAGCAATATGACTACTGAGTACATCAACAGTACTTACAGATTTGCTGATGCAGCAGGAACTAAAACTGATGAAAAAACTATAGAGCAGAAAAATACAAGCTCCAAGAATCTTCTTCCTTTACAAGCCTCTTTAGGGGTAGGATATGGAAGTGAAAATCATTGGTTCTTCTCAGGACAGATTGACTATAAAAAAGGAGAGGATGTCTCTTATTTTGGAAAAACTTTCGATTTCCAGGATACCTATAGAATTTCTGCCGGTGGATGGTACTTGCCTAACTACAATAACTTCAGAAATTATTTCTCAAGAGTAATTTACAGATATGGAGCTTTCTATGAAAGAGGAAATCTTAAACTAGAGGGTAACAGCATTAACAAATTTGGTATTTCTGCCGGAGTAATGCTTCCATTCAAGACCAGCAGCATCACCAGAATGAGCGGACTTGAAATAGGAGTAGAAATAGGTAAGAGAGGAACTCTTAATGATAACCTGATCAATCAGAACTTCATTAATTTTAGAATCGGCTTTAATTTTGCTGATAAATGGTTTAGAAAGACTCTTTATAACTAGAATGAATTTTTCAAAAAAAATATCATATAAAAATATAGCATGCCTTTTTAGTTGTGCTATATTTTTTATATTGACATCATGTGAAGAGGATCTTACCAAAAATAAAGGTAGCCAAAGTAAAAACTTTCCCTCACAAATCATTAATAATGCCAATATTGTACAGCGTGATTCCGGTTTTGTCACTTTAAAGGCCAAAGCTCCTATCATTGAAAAATATGAACTTATAGACAGTCCGTATGTGGTAGCAAGAAAAGGGATCAATATAGAGTTCTTTGATAAAAAGAAACCGAAAATTCCCGGAAAGATCACAGCTAAATATGCCCGTATTTTTGAATATAAAAAATTCTACGAAGCAAAAGGTGATGTAAGGATTACCACTAATGAAGGACAAAGGTTTGCCATGCAGAGTATTTATTGGGATCAGAAAAAGAACAGGATTTATACTAAAGATACAGTGTATGTAACTATGGAAGACGGATCTACATTGGTAGGTGCTAATGGAATGACTGCTAAAGATGATTTTTCTGAATATACCTTTTATAACAACTCGGGAGACTTTAGTTCAAAAAGGATTTCTGAAAATAAAAAATAAATCCTATCATCATGAAAACTCTTGCAATTGGCCTTATGTCCGGGACAAGTCTGGACGGTTTGGATATTTGCTTTGCTGAATTTGAAAAGCAAGATACATGGACCTTTAAGATCCTAAAAGCAGAAACCATACCCTATTCTAAGGAGTGGGAAAATAAACTCAGAAGTTCCATTCATTTATCAGCGGAAGATTTATTAGAACTGCATTCGGAATATGGTTTTTACCTCGGTCAGCAGGTTAAAGAGTTTATCCGAAAATATCAGCTTGAAAACATCAGTCTTATCGCTTCTCACGGCCACACTGTTTTTCACCAGCCTCAAAAAAAATTCACTCTTCAAATAGGAGATGGCAGAGCGATCAAACTGGAAACAGGATTACCTGTAGTCTATGATTTCAGAAGCCAGGATGTACTGATGAAAGGAAACGGAGCCCCATTGGTTCCCATAGGTGATGCGCTTCTTTTTTCAGACTATGATGCATGTCTTAATTTGGGTGGGTTTTCGAATATTTCTTTGCAGGTCAATGGTCAAAGAATAGCTTTTGACATTGCTCCTGTCAATATCATTCTGAATCAATTAGCCCAAAAATTAAACCTCAGCTTTGATGAAAATGGAAATCTGGCAAGAGAAGGAAAAATAAATGAGGAACTGTTAAGCCGACTCAATTCATTAGATTTCTATCAGCAGCCCCACCCCAAATCTTTAGGGGTAGAATGGTGTAATGAGTATGTATTTCCGATACTTGAGAATATAGAAACAGCAAGTTTGCTGGCAACGGTTACAGAGCATATTGCCCAGCAAATTTCCAATGTCATCAATAAAAATAATATCAGGAATATTCTTTTTACCGGTGGAGGTGCTTATAACACATTTTTAATTGAAAAAATAAAAGCTAAAACAACCTCTGAAATCATTATCCCATTCAAGGAAATCATTGATTACAAAGAAGCCCTTATTTTTGCCTTTATGGGTGTTTTGAAAATGAACAACGAGATCAACGTCCTTTCTTCGGCTACAGGGAGTACAGCCGATCATAGTTCAGGTATCATTGTTTAGAGAGACAAAAAATAATACAACATAAAAAAACCTTCAAAAATGAAGGTTTTTATTTATTTGTAAGCTTCGATCTTATCAGTCAATGCATTAATGAAATTTTGTAACGGCTTTTCTACCATCATCTTGATGAATGGATTAAACTTCCCTTCAAAAAGCATTTGTACTTCTGTCTGATTTTCATTAATAGGGTTTAAAGTTGCTGTTAATGTAAAGTCTAAACTTGAACTTGCTGATTTCAAGATTGCTTTCTGGTCATTAACTTCATCTATTTTCAATGCAATTTCCGGCATTCCCTGTAATCCGAATTTAAAACCGTTGTCTCTTGTTTCAAATTTCTGAAGACCATCCGGCATAAATTCTTTATAATTTTCTGGAGACTTCAGTAATTCTGACAGCTCTTTAGATGATTTATTAACAATAATCTTTCGTCCTTCTAAATTCATTTTTTATTTTTGTATTTAAATTCTTAATTCTTACAAATGTATAAAGTTTTTGTGAACGAAAAAAAATTATTAGTATCTAAGCATCCCGAGGAACTTGAAAAAAGTATTGGGTACGAAAGTTTCACAACTTTAGAGATTGCATTAGATATTTTAGAGAATACTTCTGTAAAAGAACTCAATGTTTTCGGTGAGAATATTGATGAGATCTGGAAGGAATTTCAAAAGCTATTCAGGATCATTGAAGCAGCGGGAGGAATTGTAAGCAATCCTGAAGGTGAAATTCTTTTCATCAAAAGGCTGGGTAAATGGGATCTTCCTAAAGGTAAAATGGAGAAAGGTGAATCTCAGGAAGAATCTGCAGTAAGAGAAATTGAAGAGGAGACCGGTCTTAAAGACGTAGAACTCGTACAATTCATTAATACCACTTACCATATTTATGTGGAAAGAAACGGTGAAAAAATACTAAAATGCACCCACTGGTTTGAGATGAATTTTAGTGGAGAAGATACATTTAAACCTCAAGCGGAAGAAGGGATTACTGAAGTGGCATGGAAAAAAAGGCAGCAAATAGAAAACGAAGTGTTTCCAAGCACTTTTAAAAATATTAAACTGATTGTAAAAGATTTTTGGAATTCGAAAAATCTGTAGCCCTGAAAGAAATAAAAAAGGCTGGAAGTTATTAAACTTAAACTTCCAGCCTTTTTTGTTTTTTTATCAGACTATATAAAGTCGATCACCTTTTCTAGCGCTATCCCTCTGGATCCTTTTAGAAGAATATTTTCAGACTGAATCGGAGTCTGCTTCAGGTATTCAATTAATGATGATGTATCTTCAAAAGCAAGATTTGAAGAATTCACTGCTTTAAAGTGTTTTCCTACCGTAATGATTTCATCAAAATTTAAATCCTGGGCCAGTTTTAAGATGTTCTGATGCTCCTTTTCGCTTTCAGCACCCAATTCCAGCATATCTCCAATAATAATGGTTTTACGCCCCTCAAAGCTGATGAAATTATTCAGGGATACTGTCATAGAACTTGGGTTAGCATTATAAGTATCCAATACCAATGTTTTATTCTCTTTTTTTACCACCTGTGAACGCATGTTCGTCGGGGTATACTGCTCAATAGCATGTTTTATTTTTTCAAAGCCAATTCCGAAATGAAGCCCAAAGCATGCCGCTACACAAAGATTGGTGAAGTTATAATCTCCTGTCAGTTTTGAAAGAGCTTTGAGATTCTGATAAGACAAACCTACAAAGTGTTCCTCTGAGAAAGATTCAAAGTTATAATCTGACCCTTCATTTCCAAAAGTGATGGTAGATGGGTAGTTTTGCGTTTTTTCGATCTGGATAGGATCATTTTCATTAACGATAATGGTCCGTTGGTTTGATGTAAGATAATCGTAAAGTTCAGACTTTCCTTTGATCACTCCTTCAAAACCTCCAAATCCTTCCAGATGGGCTTTCCCAAAATTGGTAATATACCCGAAATCCGGCTGTGCAATAGTACACAGGAGTTCTATTTCCTTTTGATGGTTGGCTCCCATTTCTATAACCGCGATCTCATGTTCCGGTTTGATAGAAAGAATAGTCAGAGGAACACCAATATGATTATTCAGGTTTCCATATGTATACTGAACATTGAACTTTTCTGACAGTACCGCATGTATCAGTTCTTTTGTTGTAGTCTTCCCATTGCTTCCTGTAAGCCCTATAAAAGGTATGCTAAGCTTATTTCTGTGGTATATTGCTAATTGCTGTAAAAACTCAAGAGTAGATGGAACATAGAAAATATTCTTATCTCTGTTTTCAAATTCCGGCAGTTCTACGATTACTGCCAAAGCACCATCGTCTATAGCTTTTTCTGCTAAAGTTGCGGCATTGAAATTTTCGCCGGAAAAGGCAAAGAAAATATCATTCTCTGCTATTTTTCTACTATCTATCGTTACTTTACCTGCCTGTAAAACTAAAGGATAAAATTGTTCTATATTCATGTGGAAATATATATATTTTTTTTAAGAGGTCACATGCAATCGCCAAATCTATATGAGTATTTCAGACTTTTTAACCAAAGCGATTTCATGATTCAAAAATAAAAAAACCTTCCGGAAATCCGGAAGGTTTTTTTTAAGTATTTTTTGATAAATATATTATCTTCTAGTTCTGTTCTTATCGTTTGTTCTTGCATCCTGTGCAACACGGAATCCAATCCAACCATAAGCCTTGCCTTGGTTTTTATATCTTCTCTGACCCGGGTCCAGCCAGTATGCAGTATCCTGCCAAGATCCTCCTTTTACAACTCTTACGTCATTAGAGATTCCTGAAGTTCTGTCTTTACCGTCTTTCAGCATTTTCACTTTACCTCCTGCATCTACAATGAAACTCTGACGAGGTGCATTATACATATCGAATGATGAAGCTGAGTCTGATTCTCTTCTGTATTCTAAAGAAGATTGTCTGTCACCGTCTCTGTAGTTTCTGTAGTCAGCAATTGTCTGTCTTTCGAACTGTCCAGGAAGTCCTTTATACACTAATCTACCGTCAGATAAAGTATCGTATTTAATAGTCCCTTCGTCAATCATTTTATAAGTTCCGTCACCGTTTCTTACAATAGCCTGAGGCATATTACCTCTGTAATAATTGAAGTCGTTGTAATCTTCATCTATAATAGGTCTGTAAACATCCGCTGTCCATTCAGCAACGTTACCGTACATACCATATACTCCTAAATCATTAGATGGATATTGTCTTACATCTGAAGTTTGTGCAGATCCGTCATTTTTCCATCCTGCGATACCGGAATAATCACCTTTACCCATTTTAAAGTTTTCAAGAAACATTCCTCTTTCTTTTCCTTTGGTACCTCTTAATCTTTCGATTTCAGGTTTTTTACCTAAGTATTGGTTATATTCTCTGTTCTTAGCCATACCAAGAGCAGCATATTCCCATTCTACTTCAGTAGGAAGTCTGAACTTCTGTACCATGGCAGAATTCGGAGCTCTGTTTGCAGAAAGAAGTCTCTGGTTTGTTGTTTTAAGACCAGTTTTTTGCTGCATTCTCTGCTCATTGATGTAACCCTGCATTTCAGGATCATTCGCTTTGAATTTATCCATATTGAAGGCTGTTCCTCCCTGGTTATTAGATTCGTTGATATACAAATCTTTAGCAATAATACCAGCGCTCATCAAAGCTTTTTCGTTTGCTCTGTCTGTCAGCCACTCACAATATCTGTTTGCCTGAGTCCATGAAACTCCTACTACAGGATAGTAGTCGAATTCCGGAGAACGCAGATACGTTTCATTATAATCGTTTCTAGCTAGTTTGTTGTCCCATAATAAGGTATCCGGTAGAGCACCGTTATAGATTTCCTTAAAACTAGGGTCACTTGGTGGGAATACATACTTCAACCATGTCAGGTATTCGCGGTATTCATAGTTTGTAATCTCAGTTTCTCCGATAAAGAATGAACTTACCTGCATTCTGCGAGGTGTGTTATTCCAATCGTGCATAACATCATCTTTCACTAATCCCATTGTAAAAGTTCCACCTTCTACATATACCATTCCAGGCCACCCCTTCTGCTTCTGTTGCTTTCCTGCAAAAAACCAACCCTGTTTTTCGTTTGGCTTCCAACCTGTTTTACTGACAAATTTTTTGGTACCACCACCTTTGCTGGTTCCTGACCCGCCACAACTGGTTAATGCAAGTGTAGAACTTAATGCTATTAATGAAAACAACTTTAGTTTTTTCATAGTCGATATAAATATTTTCAAGAGTACAAAGAAAAAATAAATTATTCAATAAATCAAATAAAGATTTGATTTTTTTGAAAAACGTTAACAAATTAATTTTATTGTATCGCAATTTAATTATAAAATTTTCATTTATTTTGTAATTTAGCAATTTCAATAATAAACATGAGACAAAAAATCACTATTTTATTTCTATTCTCTTTTGTATCAGCACTTTGGGCCCAAAGAAACACCATAGAATGGGATGGTTCAAAAATTCAGGATTTTGGTGATACAAAATTAATTCTTCCAAATTTCAAAAATGATGGTTTTTCGTTTAGCCAAAATAACATTTTTATCATAACTAAACAAAAAATAGGGGAAAAACAGCTGAGAGTTTCTGACCTTATTTGGGAGAATGTTTCCAACAAGGATTTATTTGAATTGGATAAAGGCAGCCTACCCGATTATGATATTGCGAATGTTTCATATTATACCCTAGAGGGAGAAAGCTATGCCAGTATTAATGTTGCTTTATTTAAAAATGTAAAAGGACGGGTTCAAAGATTATCTTCATTTAATGTTTCTGAAGCCTCTGCTCTGAACACTACAAATAATGTAAACAAAATAGGATCTACAGCCAACCCTCTTTCAAATGGAAGCTTCTATAAGATAAAGGTAGATAAATCGGGAATTTTTAAGATCACCTCTCAATTTTTAAAAGATAACGGGATCAACCCAGCATCTGTGAATCCTAAGAATTTCAGAATATATGGAAACGGAGGTCTTATGCTTCCGGAATTTAATCAGGATCCAAGATACAGTGCATTGCAGGAAAATGCCGTTCAGGTGGTAGGTGAAGATGATGGTGTATGGAATGACAGTGATTTTGCTCTTTTCTACGCTCAGGGACCGGATGGCTATAACCTTTATAATAGAGGTAATGGTAATGGTTATAAAAGAACAGATACCCGTTATGACAGAAGTGATAATGTCAAAAATATATATGAAGACTTTTCATATTACTATATTACCTTTGACAAAGGTCCGGGTAAAAGGGTTCCGACTATCGACGGAGATCTTCCTAACCAGCTGATCACAAGATATGATGACTACCAGGTGATCAACAATGATCAGAAAAATCTTATGAAAGTAGGTAGAGTGTGGTTAGAAGATGCCCCTTTCACTACCGAAAAAACAATAACCTTTACTACCAAATCCCCTATACAACCTTCGGATGTTATAAGGTACAGAACCAGAGTGGCTGGATACAGGGCACAAAAAAATACAATTGATTATAAAATCAATGATGTGAACCCTGCATCAGGGGCAGTTCCTGAAGACACTTCCAATTTCCAGTATAATCTTTATTTCCTGCTTCCCTACAACGGAACAGTAAGCAACCTGAGTGGAAATCAAATTACCTTTAAGTACAATCCCAATATTTCTATCAATCCTAACGGATCATTCTATATAGATTATACTGAAGTACAATATAAAGAGAATCTTGTATACAATGGTTCACAAATGAATTTCAGAGATTTCTCTCTGGTAAGCGGAAGTAATACCAACTATGGTTTCAGCATTTCCAATGCTTCCAATATAGAACAGGTATGGGATGTAACAGATATTACCAATGCTAATAGAAGAGTAAATAAAGCCGGTGCCGGAAGTTTCAATTTTGCTTATATAGCTGCTGATCAAAACTTCAATAATGAGTTTGTTGCTTTTAGAGCGGATGCTGCTTTTTCTCCACAGTTTGTAGAGAGAATTGGTAATCAAAATCTTTCTGCCTTACAAAATATCGATTATCTGATCTTAACGGTTCCTCAAATGATGGGGCAGGCACAAAGACTTGCCAGCTATCACCAGACAAAAAACAATTATAATGTAGAGATTGTAGATGTCAATAAGGTATATCAGGAATTTGGAAGTGGAAGCAAAGATCTTACAGCTATAAGAGATTTTGTGACAAAACTGAATACTCCTCAGGGAAGACTTAAATATGTATTTATTCTGGGAGATACATCCTATGATTATAAAAATAAAGTTTCAAATAATTCCAATGTTGTTTCCAGCTACCAAAGTGAGCAGTCTTCAGACTATGTAGGTTCTTTTGTTACGGACGATTATATTGTCATGACAAAACCGCAAACAGCAAATATTATTGAAAGTAACCTGCCGGATATACCGGTAGGAAGAATTCCTGCATCAAATGCTTCTGAAGCCGGAGATATGATCAGCAAAACACTGGCTTATTATAATGCATTGCCTGGGCAATCCAGTCCGTTTGGAGAATGGCGTATGAGGTTAGACTTTGTGGTAGATGATGACAATGACGACGGCCCTCCTTTCCACAATGTTATGAACACTACGCTGGTCAATGTATTTGAGCAGCCGGGACAGCAGCAGCTGAAAGAATATAATGTTAAGAAATTATACCTGGACTCTTTCACTGCTCAAAGTACAGCAGCAGGACAAAGATACCCACAGGTTAATCAGGCTATTTCCAATGCTATCGGAAACAGTATGTATCTGTTCTATTTCGGACATGGAGGGATCAACGGTTGGGCACAGGAAAGAGTATTAACCAGTACAGAAATCCAAAATTCCAATAACTTCTCTAATGTTTACAGCAGATTCCCATTTGTTTCTACAATTACCTGTGAATTTACCTTATGGGATGAACCTGCCACTAATTCTGCAGGAGAACAGTTCATTAAGCTAAAACAGGGCGGTGCTGCAGCCATGATTACCTCAAGCCGTGCTATTGGAGTAATCTACGGACGTCAGTTTACAGATACTTACACTAAAAATATCTTTAAATTGACTAATGATGACTTCGAAACATTAGGAAATGCTCATTTAACGGCAAAGAAACAAAGAGGAGCTGACCTTAACCATTTAAAGGTAAATCTTTTGGGTGATCCCGCTATGAAACTGAGCAGACCTCAGAGACTTTTGGTAATTGATAATATTGAAACTCCTGTTCCAGGTCTGATCAGAGGTTTGGATTTTGTGAAAGTGAAAGGACATATCAATAATTCGAACGGAACATTAAACAATACTTTTAACGGAAGAGTTACTATTAATATTTTCGATAAGAGAATCAATAAAAAAACATTAAATAATGATGGACACCTTAGTCCTATATTAGAATATACAGAAGAAGGAAGCCCTATTGTAAAAGCTTCGGGTGTTGCTGTAAACGGAGTTTTCACTGCCGAATTCTATGTGCCTAAAGATATTAATTATACTGTAGGACAGGGAAGAATATTAGGATATGCTGATAATAAGGTCATGGATGTTTTCAACAATCAGGCTGTACAGGTAGGAGATCTTAACCCTAACGGAGTTAATGATAACCAGCCTCCAAAAGTAAAGCTGTATATGAATAACACCAATTTTGCTGATGGCGGTATCACCAATCAAAACCCTACCCTTCTGGCTTGTCTTACCGATGATACAGGAATCAACTCTACAGGTTCAGGTGTGGGTCACGATATCACCGTATATCTGGACGGACAAATTATCAACACTATTATTTTAAATGATTTTTATGCTGCAGGAGAAGGAAACGGATGTTTAAATCCAAGTCTTGCCGAATACCAAAAAGGAAATGTAACTTACCCTTTCAGGAATTTAGCTATAGGCCAGCACCAATTATTATTTAAAGTTTGGGACATAAACAATAATTCGACAACTGCCACGTTAAATTTTGAGGTTAAAGATGAATCTGATCAACATTTGGTAATCAACCGTCCATTAAACTGGCCTAATCCTTTTACCAATAAAACTTATATCCAGTTTGAGCACAACTGTTCTGATATTCTGGATGTGAATGTACAGATTTACACGATAACAGGAAGATTGGTAAGAACTTTATCTCAGCCAGTAGTTGCAGAACCGTTCCTACAGGGCTTTAGAACACCTCGCCAGGCAATAGAATGGGACGGAAGAGATGATTTTGGGGCAACAGTAGCAAAAGGTACGTATATTTTTAAGATATTTGCAAAAAGCCAGAATCAGGAAAAATGCAAAGGAAGTGCTACAGCTGTAGAAAAAATGGTACTTTTGAAATAATTAGATAATACATAGATAATAATATTAATAAAAAACTGATAATATATAAAAGACAACATATGAATTTAACTACTAAACTGCTTTTAGGATTTGGGTTAAGTGCTGGTTTTCTAGGATATTCACAAGATCTAGGTAAAGTAGGTCCTGTATTAACCGGAGCACCTTTCCTAAGAATTGCACCAGATGCCAGATCAGGAGGTATGGGAGACCAGGGGGTTGTAACCTCTCCGGATGCATTTTCACAATTCTGGAATGCTGCAAAATATCCTTTTAGCAGAACAAGTTCTTCCATCGGTCTTAACTACACGCCGTATATGGGAAAACTTACTAACGATGTATTTTTACTATATGGAGCTTTCCATAAATTTTTGGGACAGGACGAAAGATCTACTATTTCCGCGAGTATTTATTATTTCAATATGGGTCAGGTGGACCTTACTCAGCTGGTAGGTACTGAAATTGCTTCCATGGGTACATCAAAACCAAATGAATTCTCTCTAGACGTTGCCTATGCTTTGAAGCTATCCGATTCATACTCAATGGCTGTAACAGGTAGATTTATCCGTTCAGACTTAGCCGGTGGATTCAATACAGATACAACCCTTAAGGCTGCTAACTCTTTTGCAGTAGATATTTCAGGATATTACAGCTCACCAAAATTCACAGGATTAGGAGGAAATGACGGTAAAATTAATGCCGGTTTTGCAGTTCAGAACCTAGGTCCTAAACTGGATTATACAGGAAATGAAGAATCGAGATCTTATCTTCCTACGATGGCAAGATTAGGGGTTGGATATGACATGTACCTGGATGATATGAACAGAGTGGGAATTAGTGTGGAAGGTTCAAAACTTTTGGTTCCGGGATCTGAATATGTTGGAATTGATCCTAACACAAGACAGCCACGATATGAAATTCCAAATGTAGGTCCAATGGCCGGTATTGGAAAATCTTTCAAAAATAAAAACAGTATCATGTATAGTGGTGCTATTGAATATTCATACGACAATGCTTTTTCTGTAAGAGGAGGTTATTTTCATGAAAGTGAAGAACAGGGAGCAAGACAATTTGCTACAGCTGGTATCGGATTGAATTACCGTTCTTTCGGACTTGATCTTTCTTATCTGATTAATATGTCTAAAATTAACAGTGCTTTAGATAACACTCTTCGTTTCGGTCTTACCTGGAACATTGGAGATGAAACATCTAATAACGACCGTTAACAGCAACATCAATATAATAAAAAAGCCTCATCTGCATGAGGCTTTTTTATTGGAAACAGAAGAAGGGCTTATTATCAATCATGAATACGCTTCGCTTGTCTCGTTTTTTTTCTGTCAATCCATCATCCACTTTATAACGCAAAAATGAACTGCCGGCAACACTTCTCTCCTACTATTAAAAAAATATAACATTTAAGTTTACAAAAGTCTCATCATTATAACTATTTTCTTAAATTCAATAGCTATTTTTGTAGTATGAACTATTCAGCAGAGCTAAAAAAATTTGTAACCAGTCAATATGTATATTCTGCCATTAGAATTACATTAGCTACTGTTCTGCCCTGTTTAGTCCTTGCCCACTTTGGGATTTTAAAGGAATATTTCCTCTTTCCTCTCGGAACCAGTTTTGTAGCTCTTACAGACCAACCGGGACCTTTCATCCGAAGAAGAAATGCACTCACTTTTGCCATCTGCTGTTTTGTCTTTGTAGCCCTTATTGCCAGCTTGGTAATGGACCTTAAACTATTAGTGCTCCTCGAAATCATTGTATTTGGAATGTTTTTCTCCCTGATCGGAGTTTATGGTCAGAGATTGGCTGCTGTAGGCTCCCTATCACTGGTTGTACTCGCCATCTTTATTGATGGCCATCTTACAGGAAGCAATATCTTAAAAAGCTTACTAATCTTTGCCTGTGGCTGTATATGGTTTTTACTCATCTTCCTTGTTGTAACTACCATCCGCCCCTATAAACTGGCTGGCCAGATGATTGGAGAAAACTATCTTCAGCTGGCAGAATTTTTAAAGATTAAAGCTAATTATTATCAGAAAAATCCTGATTTTGATAAACTGACCACTCAGGTTATCGCTAAACAGATTGAAATAAAAAACCTTCAGGAAGACACCCGGGAAACTGTTTTTAAAACAAGAACCATCGTTAATGAATCTACAACGACCAGTCGTTTGCTGATGTTGATGTTCCTGAACTCTATGGACCTTCATGAAAAACTGATGACCTCTGAGAGTGACTATCAAAAGCTACAGCAGAGTTTCGAGGACAGTATGATCCTGGTTAACATTCATGATTATCTGAATCTTTTGGCCGAAGAAATCACCAATATCGGAATTGCCCTCCAAAGTGGAACACGAGCAAAATCCATATTTAACCTGGAGCTTGAATTAAAGAACCTTAATTACAATTACTTCGAACTCAGAAATAAACAATTAAGCTCAGAAAATCTGGAAAATTTCATGATCCTGCGTCAGATCCTGATGCGTATCAATGAAATTACCAAAGAGATCAATGAGATTTATAAAGTATTTTCCCAGGATGTAAAGCTGGCAAAAAGTTTATCTACCGGGCTGGATCTGAAAAAGTTTATGCCGAATGAGCCTAAGCTTAATGCTAAAGTGCTAAGGAATAACATTTCATTATCATCCTCTCATTTTCGCCATGCGATAAGAATTACTACCGCTCTGCTGGTGGGATACCTTTTCTCTATGTTTGATTTTCTGGGACTGGGACATACCTACTGGATATTAATTACCATTACTGCGATCCTAAAGCCGGCCTATTCCATTACAAAGCAAAGAAACCTGCTTCGTCTCTACGGAACCATTACCGGAGCTACCATAGCGTATATCATTCTGCATTTTATACACATCAACGGCGTTTTATTTGCCATCCTGCTTATAAGCATGATCATGTGTTTCAGCTTTTTAAAAGGACGGTACTTTTGGGCTGTATTATTCATGACGATCTATGTTTTCCTCAGTTTTAATTTCTTAAACCCTGGAAAGATAGATGTTATTTTCAAAGACAGAGTGGTAGATACAGCTATTGCCGGAATTATCGCTTTTGCAGTATCATATATTGTATTGCCGGTTTGGGAACACACCCAGAATTTAGATTTGATGAAAAAATCTGCTGCGGATAACCTCATCTATTTCCAGAGCGTGATTTCTAAATTCCTTGAAGGAAATTTTGACCTTGAAGATTATAAGGTAAAGCGAAAGAATGCAATTATTTCTTTGGCCAATCTTTCAGATAATTTCCAGCGAATGATTTCTGATCCTAAAAACCAACAGAAAAAACTGGAAGTAGTTCATCAGTTTGTGGCTACCTCGCACCTTGTCACAGCCTATACAGCTTCTCTTTCTCAGTACTCCAAAAGCAATGAGCAGTATCCTGAAATAGACGCCGAAAGCTGGAGCAGAAAAATTGAGGCTGAGATGCAGCAGACTTCCACCCTACTCAACGGTAATGATATCAGCGAAGCTCTTAAAATGGAAAGCCGTCTTGAGCCGGAAGACTCTTCCATTGAAGACCTGC
The DNA here is from genome assembly GCF_003385455.1 of Chryseobacterium rhizosphaerae. Lineage (GTDB taxonomy): Bacteria > Bacteroidota > Bacteroidia > Flavobacteriales > Weeksellaceae > Chryseobacterium > Chryseobacterium rhizosphaerae. Next base: position 50,053 of record NZ_QNUF01000011.1, read on the forward strand.
TCTTGAAAAGAAAAACGGAGATCGAAGAAAATGAGATTATCGACAGAAGAGATCCCGATAAAATTTCACATTTAACGGAACTTAAAAACATCCATGATATCCTGGAACTGATTTATGATGTAGCCAAGGAACAGAGAAAAGTTATTGAAAAATACAGAATTGAGAAGCACGCTACTGCTACGCCTCCACAATCGTAAAGCAATAATCGTCAAAAAATTCTACTCTTGCCTTAAACTCATCAGAAAACTGTTCGTCATACACACGGCAGCTAATCTTATGAAGATGTTTAAGCTCAAAGGGTTTCACTTCATAGTTTTTCTTCAGAGACCAATATTTTGAATGGTGGATTTTATACATACTTTCTTTTACACTCCATATAATAGTATAAAAAGTATCTGCCTTATCTTCAGGAATGAATCCTCTTTCATTTTCATAAGTGAATTTATCAATTACCCTTAAAATTTTAGGATTGAATTTTTCAACGTCAATACCTATTTTGTTTTTAGAAATAGCAATAGCTGCAAAAGGGAAAGAATGAGTAATGGAAATTTCCGCATCATGAGGAGAAAGAAAAGGTTCTCTTTCTTTATACAGAATTTTGGAAGATGGCTTTAGTCCTTTCAAAAGTTTACGTACCATCAGAACTTCCAATAGTTTTTTGGGATGGTAATCCTTTACTTTTTCGGCATTTTCAGGCTCCAGAAGCTCGTGGATATCAAGTTCTTCGCTTTCGTCATACTTCCAAACAAGGATTGTGGCATTATCATCTGAAAAATCTCGGTAAAGGGGCATTCTTTTTTTATTGGGTAAAAATAGTGAAAAGAAGCGGAAATAGAAACAGGTGCAAACCGGAAGATAAAGAATCAAAGTTATTACAAGTTGCTCCCACAATTTACAGCAAAAGCATCAGGAAGATGAATCTTATAAAAACACCTGTTTTTCTACTATTGATTCCCAAACTAAAAGTGGTAAATTTGTTCTTATTCTTAAAAGTATAATTTTGGAAAAAATTGCTGTTATCGGAGGACTTGGCACTTTGTCGGGAGGTGACTTATTTTTTAAATTACTTAAAAACCAACGGGTATTAAAAAATCAATTACAGTATCACTTTGTATTTGAACAGCAACCTTATAGCCAAATCAATCTACCTTTATATCATGAAGAAGATATAAAGTCTAGAAAGTATTACACCTATAATGTCTGCAAAAAATTTGAAGCCCAGTCTTTAACCAAAGTACTTCTTCCCTGTTTTGCCAGCCATTCGTTTTTAGAAGAACTTCAAAAAGAAATCTCTATTCCGATCGTTAATATTTTCAAAGCATTAGCAGAATATATCAACTCAAGATTTAAAACTCCAATAAAAATAGGAGTATTAACATCTGATTATGTCAAAGAAAGCCATATGCTGAGCCAATATATTCCGGATCATGAATTAATATTTCCTTCCCATCAGGAAAGGTTAATGGAAGCTATTTATGGAGATCAGGGCATCAAAAATGGTTATTTTGACGGGCTTTCTTTAGAATATATCTACCAAGCTTGTACGGAACTCAATAGCAATGGCTGTGACATTATCCTGCCGGGAATCACAGAGCTTTCTCTGATTGTAGAACAGCTATGGAAGCGGGGAATATCCATTCTTGATGTAAACCAGATCTATGCTGATTATGCTTTAGAACATGATAGCGATATAACTGCAAAACCATTTAAACTTGGCATATTAGGAGGTGTAGGCCCTTCAGCTACCGTAGATTTCATGAACAAAATTATCAAGAATACACCTGCACAAAAGGATCAGGACCATATTAAGATGGTTGTTGAGCAAAACCCTCAGATTCCCGATAGAACAGCCCATCTGATCTATAATGAAACAGATCCGAGTATAGCCCTGTTTTCCACTTGCAGACGTTTGGAAGCCGAAGGAGTTGACGCCATTGCTATTCCTTGCAATACGGCCCATGCTTTTGTACAAGATATTCAGGAACATTTAAGTATTCCGATCATCAATATGCTGACAACAACAGCTGAATACATTCGTGAAAGCTTTGGAGAATCAGTGAAAGTAGGATTACTGGCCACCAGTGGAACTATTGAAAGTAAAGTCTACCATAATATCCTGGAAGAATTTGGATTTGATGTTGTTATTCCCGATCAGGAACATCAAAATAATGTCATGGAAAGTATCTATGGTAAATTTGGAGTAAAGGCAGGGTTTACTGAGGGACTTTGTAAAGAGAGCCTTCTTAAAGCAGCAGATTTCGTCATCAATAGCGGGGCCGAGGTTATTATACTCGGTTGTACAGAACTCCCTCTCCTATTTCCTATAGAAACTAAGATTGTCAAAAACGGAAAAAGCATTCCTTTGATTGACCCAACCTTAATTCTTGCAAAAAAAATAGTCCTGATTACAAAAAATGAAAGCAGCAACAAATAGAGAGAATGTTGGAAGATGGGAGCTGGAAGATGGAAGTTTCTATTTGACAATAAAAACAAAGGCAAACTTATTTAGAAAATCCATGCAAAAAAATACCCTTTGCAAGGTTTGAAACCTTGCCAAGGGTAATCAAATTTCATCCCTCTTCTTATTTATTTAGACTGATGGTTCACATCATTTCTATGCTCAATAATTTCAAGATTGGAATCTACAAAGTAAGCACTTCCGAATCCGTTTACATAAGATCCTTTTACCGGTTGTAAAGCAATCAAAATAAAGTCACCCATTTCAGAAATGACATCCACTACTTTTCCGTGAGCTTCTTTCAATTTTGCAACTACGTTATTCCATGTTTCAGAGTCTCTTTCTATCTGAGAAGTTGTAGCTTCAATAGTCAGACGTTCTCTGGCATATATTTGTTTGGTAGCAGATTCATCTTCAATAAACATCATTGAGGTTTTTCTTCCTTCTGCAAGATTTTTGGTATGTCTCGCCATAAAAGATACCAGAATATAGAATGTATGACCATCCTGTACAAAAGGAGCATAGCTGGAATTAGGATTTCCTTCCGCATCTACGGTGGCCAGAACTACACTTTTACTTCTTTCTATAAGCTCTTTTACTTTTGGAGCAACGGGTTTTGCTTTTCTTTGAGATTCGTCTTGGGTATTGGTATGATTCATTAAGGTATTATTTATGAGATAAAAATAGTTATTTATATTAAGACTAAATAATTTTAAGCCATGTTTAATCTCATAAATCCGAACTCAGGCTGCCGTTTTTTTATCTTAATTATTAATTGTAATTTTGCATTTCATTATCAATTGAATTTAAAAACTATTCATTACATATGAGTACTACAACACAATACGTTCCTTATAAAGTTAAGGACATTTCCCTAGCAGAATGGGGAAGAAAAGAAATTACTCTTGCAGAAGCAGAAATGCCAGGCCTGATGTCTATTCGTGAAGAATACGGACCATCTCAGCCACTTAAAGGAGCAAGAATTGCAGGATGTCTTCACATGACAATCCAAACAGCTGTGCTTATCGAGACATTAGTAGCTTTAGGAGCTGAAGTTACCTGGTCTTCTTGTAATATTTTCTCTACTCAGGATCACGCTGCTGCTGCTATTGCTGCTGCAGGAATTCCGGTATATGCTTGGAAAGGATTAAATGAGGAGGAATTTGACTGGTGTATTGAGCAGACTTTATTCTTTGGAGAAGACAGAAAACCATTAAACATGATTCTGGATGATGGTGGAGATTTAACCAATATGGTTTTTGATAAATACCCTGAATTCACAAAAGATATCAAAGGGCTTTCTGAAGAAACAACTACCGGAGTACACAGATTGTACGAAAGAATGAAGAACGGAACTTTAGTAATGCCTGCTATCAACGTAAACGATTCAGTAACTAAATCTAAATTCGACAACAAATACGGATGTAAAGAATCTGCAGTAGATGCTGTAAGAAGAGCTACTGACGTTATGTTAGCTGGAAAAAGAGTGGTAGTTTGTGGATACGGAGACGTAGGTAAAGGTACTGCTGCTTCTTTCAGAGGAGCTGGTTCTATTGTTACGGTTACTGAAATTGACCCTATCTGTGCACTTCAGGCTGCTATGGATGGATATGAAGTAAAAAGATTAGATACTGTAGTAGACAATGCAGATATCATCATTACTACAACCGGTAACTTTAACATCGTAAGAGGAGAGCACTTCCTTAAAATGAAAGACAAAGCTATCGTTTGTAACATCGGACACTTCGATAACGAAATCGATATGGCTTGGTTAAACAAAAACTACGGTCAGACTAAATCTGAAGTGAAACCTCAGGTTGATATCTATACTATCGAAGGAAAAGAAGTTATTATCTTAGCAGAAGGAAGACTGGTAAACCTTGGATGTGCAACAGGACACCCAAGTTTTGTAATGTCTAACTCTTTCTCTAACCAGACTTTGGCTCAGATCGAATTATGGAACAACGCTGCGGCTTACAAAAACGAAGTATACATGCTTCCTAAGCACTTAGATGAGAAAGTAGCTGCTTTACACCTTAAAAAATTAAGCGTAGAGCTTGAAACTCTTTCTACAGAACAAGCTGAGTACATCGGTGTGGACGTAAAAGGACCATTCAAACCTGAGTACTACAGATACTAAGAGTTACATCAAAATATAATATGATCCCACTATTCCAAATAGTGGGATTTTTTTTATTTAGACCTCCTGAGCATTCCTTATTTTTGCAAGCAAAAAAATACAGTATAATGACTCAGGATTACCTATATAGGTTATAGGAAAAGGGTCAGATGGAAATCTTTTCGTTCAGTACCATTATAAATATATCACTCAATAAGATAAGAGCTCTCCAATTTGGGGAGTTTTTTTTATGAGGCGTGAATTATGGAGTGTGGGATTCGGGGTTAAATAATCCTTATAAATATTCAATAGGAACGGACTTTAGTCCGTTTTCACGATAGAATAAAATCAAACTGGCTTTAGCCAAAACATTAAAATTAATGAATGTATTTCACCGTATTTTGCCCATATTTTCTCTCTCCTAGAGCTCTGTTTATAAAAAATGAATATCTTAGCCTTCTTAAATAAAACATTAATCTATGAAAAAACAAAAAGTCTCGAATGCATTCATCGCTGCATCCTGGGTAGCATTGGGAGCAGGAATGGTCGGCTATATTGTAGGCCTTGCAAGAGCTGAAATGCTGTTGAACGAAAAAGGATACTATTTCACAATCCTGCTCTATGGCCTATTTGCGGTTGTTTCTCTTCAGAAAGCAGTCCGTGACAGATTAGAGAATATTCAGGTAACAGATATTTATTACGGGATCTGTTGGTTTGCAACACTATCATCTATTGTATTACTGGCGGTAGGACTTTGGAATGCCACCATACTTCCAAGTGAAAAAGGATTCTATGCCTTTGCGTTTCTACTGGCACTTTTTGGAGCCATCTCCGTCCAGAAAAATACAAGAGACAATATGGTTCAGGACTGATAAAAAACCTTCCATTTTTATGTGGAACATATTTTATTTATCTTTTTTGATTTATACCTGATTCACGCAATCTCATTATCAAAAAAAACGTTCTGCAGTTCATTAAAAATGACACTGTTTCTTCAAAATTTACTAAAAAACAAAAAGCCTCCCTTTTCAGTGAGGCTTTTGAATATTATAAGTCCATTGCAACTATTGATCAAAATGATTAGGATGTTGTGCTTTGATATCATCCACAGTTCCCAATACTTTATCTTTCAAAGAATCCTGATATTTCTGAAGATTTTCAGCTATCTGAGCATCTGCACTTCCTAAAATCTTTGCCGCTAAAATCCCTGCATTTAAAGCCCCGTTTAAGGCTACGGTGGCTACCGGAATTCCACCAGGCATCTGAAGGATAGACAGTACAGAATCCCATCCGTCAATAGAATTACTGGATAAAATAGGAACTCCTATTACCGGAAGTGTGGTACAGCTTGCTACCATTCCGGGAAGGTGTGCAGCACCTCCTGCACCGGCAACAATTACTTTCAGGCCTCTTTCTTTAGCCGTCTTCGCATACTCAAACATTCTTTCCGGTGTTCTATGTGCCGAAACAACGGTCAGTTCATATGGAATATCCAGACTTTTCAGAAAATTTGCAGCTTGTTCCATGATTGGCAGATCACTCTGACTGCCCATAATAATTCCTACCATCTTCAATTTTATTAGATCCTCAAAGATAAAAAATTAAAACCTCTTGTTAAAATTTAAGTCATCAGCCAATAATAAAAAAATATAAATCAAAAAGAATTAATTACTCCCTATTCATCATATTCAACATTTAAAATAGAGGCAGAAATTCATTAAATATAGATCTGTATCAGTAAAAATTACACTAACTGTGCCCATCCCGTTTATTTAAAAACCGGTAAATTTGTCAATCACACCTTATTTACCCTTGAAAGATTATAAACTCATTTTTGCCGTTTTTACTGTTGCTATTGTTTGGGGAACTACATTTTTAGCCATTCGTGTCGCAGTAGAAACTATTCCCGCGTGGTTTGTTGCAGGAATCCGTCAACTTTTTGCTTCTATTATCATGCTTTTTATTCTCCTTTCCCGAAAGGAATTTAAGTGGATTGGATGGAAAAATCTGGGGTATCAAGTTATTTTCGCTTCCCTAATTCTGGTTATAGCCAATGGAATGGTTACAGTAGCTGAAGAAAGCGTTACCAGCAGTCTGGCTTCTCTAATTAGTGCTTGTGCTCCTATTCTGGTGTTTTTAGGAAGTCTTGCCATTGGCCTGCAAAAATTCAGTTTTAGGGCTATGGCTGGTGTTTTGATATGTTTCAGCGGTATACTTTTTGTGTTCTGGGACGGCCTTAAAGATCTTGCCAACCCCCAATACAGGACAGGAATGATTTTCCTTTTCTGTGCTATTTCAGGATGGGCTTCAGGAACAATCTTTACCAAAAAAATGAATATTCAAAGCGGAAATATCACCCTGAACCTATTTTATCAGTTTCTCTTTGCGGGAGTCGTTCAGATCATTTTCGCCTTTATTTTTTCAGAAAATTACAACTTTGAAAACTGGACTTTAAAGAGTATCTCTGCTATGTTATACCTCTCTGTTTTTGGCTCGGTAGCTGCCTTTTTTGCATTCCATTATGCATTAACAAAGATCTCTCCGGTACAGGTTTCTATTATTGCCTATATCAATACTATTATTGCTATTTTCTTAGGATGGCTGATTATGGATGAAAAGATTTCTTTTAAATTTATTATTGCAACGGCCTTAATTATCTGTGGTGTCTTTATTATCAATTACAGACCTGAAATGTTTAAAAAGAAAAAGATAGAAAAAGCGGCAAGCATCTAATGGTCTCCATTTTTTAAAAAACCATTTATTTTTAGCCAGTTTAAAAAGAATTTCGGCCATTCTTCAGTATTAGTCCCTTTTTTACCTAACCCCCAACCGTGGCCCCCTGACTGGAATAAATGCATTTCTGCCGGAACTTTATTATTTTTCAGTGCCTGATACATGAGAATACTGTTTTCTACCGGAGAAATAGGATCGTCTTCAGATTGTGCTAAAAAGGTCATAGGTGTCTGAGTTCCCACTTGCTTTTCAACTGAAAGTTTGGCTTCGCTCTCTGCATCCCCATTCTTTCCCAATAAAGATTTAAATGAATGGGTATTATTGTTAGGTGGCAACATAGATACGATGGGATAAATCATGCCCGTGAAATTAGGTCGTGCCGAAACTAAATCCATAGCATCCTGTGGCGAATAATACGCTGTATTAAACGTAGAGGAAATATATCCCGCCAAATGCCCTCCCGCAGAAAATCCCAGTACCCCTATTTTATTGGGATCAATTTTATATTTGTCCGCATTGCTTCTGATTATTCTTAACGCGCGCTGAGCATCCTGAAATGGGACCATATTACTTGCCCATCCTTCTCCGGGAAGCCTGTATTCCAATTCAAATGCTGTAATTCCCAGTGACTTCAGCCACTCTCCGGTCGGATAACCTTCTGATCCTGATTCAATATGGGCATAACCTCCCCCACTTATCACCAATATGGCAATTCCATTGGGATTTGTTGGTTCATGAATGATTAATTGGGGAACAGCAATATGAGTTAATGAACCTTTTGGGGATGCTTTATTTTCACCTGCTGGGCCTGGTCCATCCGGAATTTTTTCCCAAAGCAAAACAGATTGCAGCTTATCCTTAGCGGAGCTTGCTTCCTGTGCCAATAGCATATTGACTGAACAGAACAGGAAAAGAAAAATATTTTTCATTTTTTAAATTTTTAGTTCCTAAATCAAATAGTTCCCATTAATCAAAAGTAATAACTATTATGAACAAATAATGACAGGGAAACCACCAATGTTTTATTTATTATATTGTAGGGAAGCCATCTTTTACCTGAGGATATTTTTCACATTTCCCCTTTTTTCCTTATATTGTTATACTCAACCTACACAATATGCTAAAAAACACATTTTTTGTCCTTCTGGCAGCCTCTTTACTTTTGATCAGCTGTGACTTTAAAGAAAAAGAAAAAAACCTGACAGACCGAGAAAAACAATTGCTCGAAAAGGAGAAGATATTCGCCAAAAAAGAATCCGAATATCAGTCACTTCTTAAAATGAGAGACAGTGTTTTTGCTAAAAAGGATTCGGTAAAAACAGCAGTATGGCCGGCAGAAATTTCAGGATCATGGAACGGAAAAGTAATCTGTACAGAATCCAACTGCAGTGATTATGCGGTAGGTGATCAGCGTACAGATATCTGGGAATTTGATAATGATTCTACCCAGCCGATCACAAAAATTATCAACAATAACAATCTGGTAAGACTTTATGCCGGTAAGTTTGAAAATAATGAGATCAAATTATCTTTTAAGACAGATTCTACAGCAAAAAAGAATGTAGAAATGAATGTCCTTCTTAACGATATTTCCGATAACAAAATCAAGGGAACCAGAACCATTACTTCTGATGGCTGCAGTGCCAAGTTCTCTGTTGAGTTAGTACGTTCCACAAAATAAGCACCTATGATGTTATTGAGTATACATAATCTGAGTCTTCCTATAGAAGATCCGGTACTGAAGTTCCTGTTGGTACTGGTCATTATCCTTGCAGCGCCACTATTATTGAATAAAATTAAAGTTCCACATCTGCTGGGGCTTATCATTGCCGGAGCCATAATAGGACCTAATGGTTTCAATGTACTGTCCAGGGACAGCAGCATTGTAGTTACGGGAACTACCGGACTCCTCTACATCATGTTTCTGGCCGGACTGGAGATCGACATGGGTGATTTTAAAAAGAACAAATGGAAAAGCCTTACTTTTGGACTTTATACCTTTACTGTTCCATTTGTTTTAGGATATTTAGGCGGTTATTATCTCCTTCATTTCTCGATGCTGACTTCGATATTATTTGCCAGTCTTTTTTCTTCTCATACCCTTATCGCCTATCCATTGGTAAGTAAATTGGGGATTGCAAAAAATAAGGCCGTTAATATTACCGTTGGAGGAACAATGATTACAGATATTCTGGCTTTATTGGTTCTTGCCGTAATCGTTGGAATGTCACAGGGAGATGTAGGTACTGAATTTTGGGTAAAACTATCAGTTTCTTTTGTGGTTTTTGCCCTTATTGTACTTATTGTATTCCCTATTATAGGACGTTGGTTTTTCAAAAGGGTGGATGATAAAATCTCGCAATATATTTTTGTACTGGTCATGATTTATCTGGCCGCTATGCTTGCTGAGCTAGCCGGTGTAGAAGCTATTATCGGTGCATTCTTTGCCGGATTGGCATTAAACAGGCTTATCCCTCACACCTCTTCTTTGATGAACAGAGTTGAATTTGTAGGAAATGCAATCTTCATTCCGTTCTTCCTGATCAGTGTTGGAATGCTGATCGACTTTAAGGTTTTCTTTAAAAGCTGGGAAACGCTGGAGGTAGCCGGAATTATGCTTGTAGCCTCCATTGGAGGAAAATATCTTTCCGCTGTAGCCACTCAAAAAACTTTCAGACTGACTAAAGAAGAAGGAAAACTGATCTTCGGACTAAGTTCTGCTTCAGCGGCCGCCACACTGGCATCGGTAATGGTAGGTTATAATATTATCCTCTCCGAAACCGAGACTGGAGAACCCGTAAGATTATTGAATGAGCATGTACTGAACGGAAGTATTTTACTGATTCTTATTTCCTGTACCATTTCCTCTTTCATTTCTATGGCAAGTGCCCAGAAAATTGCAGAAACGGATAATGAAGATACCGTTTCAGGGAACAGCCATGAAGATGAAAATATACTGTTAGCCATCAACCATGAAGAAACTGTTGAAAGAATGGTCAATCTTGGAATCCTCATAAAAGCCCACTCTAACACGGAAGACCTGTTTGCTTTAAATGTAATTAATGAAGATAAGAATGAATCTTCTGTAAAAAATGCGGAAAAACTTCTTCATCAGGCTACAGATGCGGCGGCAGCGGCAGATGTTAAATTACAGGCTTTAAAAAGGTACGACAATGATGTTATCAATGGGGTCAACAACGTAATTAAAGAACAGAAAATTACAGATCTTATTATTGGATTAGAAGATGAGAAGGGATTCTCCCCGTCTTTTGTCTATAATCTATACAATGGTTACCTTCAGAATGATGATGTGAATGTATTGGTATACCATGCAGCACAGCCTCTCTCTACAATCAAAAGGTATGCTGTGATGATTCCTGAAAATGCCCATAAAGATGCTGGATTCTTCCATGCACTTTTAAGGGTTTGGAATATTGCCAGAAATTCCGGGGCAACAATGGTTTTTTATGCCCCTGAAAACATTATTGATATTCTTCAGAAAATCATGAAGAAAGCCAGTATAGAAGCAGAATTCATTATCATGAGCACATGGCAGGACGGTGAAAAAACAGCTGCCCAGCTTAAGGATGATGAAGCTTTAATTATCTTGATGGCCAAACGCGGTATGAAGTCTTATATTCCGCGAATGAGATTAATTCCTGAACTTTTAAACAGAAATCTGAGTGACAATAATTATCTTTTGATTTTTCCATTCTCAGAATATGATAAAAACAGCCCCGAAATACGCTCCGTAGGAAACCATGGAGACTTTGTGGAAATAGGAAATGTGATTCAGAACATCTTTAAATAATACCAGCTAGTTTAGCCATGCTTTTAGTCTTTAAAACAATATTGAAAACAAAGAAGATAATCCTTTTAACAGCAACCTTAGGGGTACAGCTTTCTTTTGCGCAGTTTGCAAAGATTGTAGATAAGGACGGCTATGTAAATGTAAGGGAAAATGCAGATGCCAACAGTAAAATCATTGGAAAGATCAATTCGGATGAAATCGTCTATATATTTGAAGATGACAATAAGAATTGGGCTAATGTAAGCAATGGTTACATTCACAATTCAAGACTGAAATATATAAAATCTTATCAGGCTGTTCCCCCCACTGTACGTGATGCAAACAAAGCAATCTTTAAATCAGGAAATATTAAAGTAAATATTGTTTCCGGAACATTTAATTTTAAGGAAAATGAAAAAGATTTTTCTTCAACACTGTATGGAGATTTCTATAAAGAGCAGCAAGTTTGGGGAATAGACGGTACCATTCCTAAGACACACTATATTTCTATTACTGCACAAATGGGAAACAAAATCATTCAAATTCCTGCAAAAGAGATTGAAAATCTGTTCGAGATCAATAATAAATCTACAACCTGTTATTATGACCATACCAATGATATCTTATACATATCCATGTTAAATTCTGATGGTGCCGGCACCTATGTAGCCCTTTTCACTATTGAGAAAGGGGAATATAAAGGAAGAACTTTGGAGATTCCTTTTTAATTTGGTTTCCAAGCTAGATCTTTTAATGAGCATTAGACTTTAGTTTCAATTTTGTATTTTGCCGCAAAAATAATTCATGAAACAAATTATCAAATTTTTCTTCATCTTTATACCAGCTATTACCTTTGCACAGGATCTTAAATATTCTGAAAAAGAACTTCAGCAGAAACTAGACTCCATCAAAACAGAGGCTAATTTACTTTTCTCCCATGAAAATGCCTCATGGCATGCCAGTGATCTGGCTAACACTAACCCTAAACTCCGTGAGAATATGGGAAGCTACCTAACCTATCAGTCAAAGGATATCATAAAAACAGTTTTTCTTAATAAAGACCAAAGTAAAATCATCGCTGAATATGACTTTAAAAACGACCAGAAATCACCTGTAAAAGAAAGCTTTACACAAAGAGAACTGGACAGTACAGAAAGTACTCTAAAGAACATTCATTCTGTGGTCATTCCGCAATTGTCAGATCCCAAATATGAAGTGGCATTACCACAAGGATATAGTCTGAACCTGATTCTTATTCCATTTAAGGAAAATTATAAAATATATCTGATTTCAGGAACTTCTCAATCCGGAATCATTCCGTTTGGAAATGATTATCTTTTTGTATCAGATAATAAAGGAAAGATTATTTCTAATCAAAAAATTCATTCAAGACTAGTGCCTGCTCAGGCAACAATGGGAGATAGAAGTATAGCAACAATGGTTACTCATAGTCATTTAAAAACCAACCCGTTTATTTCAGCTACGGATATCTGTACTTTTAAACTTTATGCTCCGCTTACAAAACTGGAAGAATTTTCTATTTACTCTCCTGCATTAGGAACTTATATGAAATACAATTACAAAAAGGATAGTATAGAAATAGTTAAAAAACCTTAGATATAAACAAAAAAATAGCTGTAGTTTTCTCTACAGCTATTTTTATATATTTCAATTCAGTTATTCTGAAATCACTCTCACCATTCCTTTCACCATGACAAGCTTTTCCATAAGCTCTTCTCTGGAATCTGCCAACACATTGATGTGTCCCATTTTTCTTCCAGGTTTGGTTTCGGTTTTTCCATATAAATGGATGTAGGTTTCTGGTAACTTAAGGACATCTTCCATTCCTTCGTATACTACTTTTCCTTCATATCCTTCTGCTCCTACCAGATTCAGCATACCGCTATAGGTAATAGCGTCTGTATCCGCCAATGGTAAGTTCTTTACCACACGGTACATTTGCTCAAACTGTGAATTGGTATTTCCTTCCTGACTCTGGTGTCCCGAGTTGTGCAGTCTTGGAGCCGTTTCATTAACCCAAATTTTTCCTTCTTTGTCTAAGAACAATTCAATAGCAAATAATCCCGGAGAATTAACAGCATTTAAAAATTTCTCAGTAATAGAATCAATCTGGGATTGAACATCTTCAGTAAGAAGAACCGGACATACATTAAAATCCAGTAGATTCAACTTGGGATCAGCAACCATTTCCGTTACAGGAAAAATATTGGTTTCTCCTTTTTCATTTCTGGCTACAATTACAGATAATTCTTTATCAATATCCACAAGGCTTTCGATCACAGAGGCATCCTTCCATAAATGCTGGTAATCATCTTCCGTTTTGATCACCTGTACCCCTTTTCCATCATAACCTCCCGTATTCATTTTCTGAACAAACGGCAGGGGCATCATGATTTTTTCATCACTGTTCCAGACAATCTGAAATTCAGGGCTTGGGATATCGTAAGCTTTATAAAATTCTTTTTGAAGGATTTTTTGCTGGATGGTTTTGATAATACTCGCATTAGGAACTACTTTTATTCCCTGCTTTTCAAGTTCTGCCAAAGCATCCGCATTCACATGTTCTATTTCAATGGTAACCACATCTTTATCTTTTCCGAAGTTCAGAACCGTTTCATAATCATTGAAGTTTCCCTGTGTGAAATATGAAATATTATGACATGGTGCATCAGATGCGGGATCCAATGTATAAAACTCATCATCATATTTCAGAGCACTCTGTATCAACATTCTTCCCAGCTGTCCGCCTCCCAGAATTCCTATTTTCATTTTTTATTTTTATTAGATTTATTCTTATTGAACTTTATCAATTTTTAAGTATCCAAGTCCCATTGGGTTTTCCTGATTCTCTGCCTCAGTTTTTTTAAGAACTATAGAATATTTTTCTTTCATTTTCAGAGGAAGGATATCATTCACATTGAAGATATCATCTATATCTACTCCATGTTTATCATCTACATGGCTTACAGCTCCTTCAAATCCCATCGTCTGATAAAATTCGGTGGCTTTTGCCCTCTTAATAATCTCTCCCATAGAGGAGCCAACCATCAGATGCTGTTCATGAAATTCTTCAAAAAAACCTCTCTTATATCCTCCTAAATTAAGAAAATACAATTGTTCTTCAGATGCCTTTTCTCCTTTCTCAACAATCTGTACTTCATATCCATCTGCAAACTTAACCTCCTGATGACAATCAATATGTATCTTACCTTCTGCTTCCTTCCAGAAGTCTTTCATATCAGGAACCAAATCTTTAAGGCTTTCGGCAATTCCGAAAAATACATCGTGTTGTTCAATGTTTCTTCCTTTAGGCGTAGCCCCCAGGATAACATAAAATAATTTCAATTCATTTTTCATGCATACAAAAATACGTTAAATTTATCTTTTTCAAATGTTTGGCAGACTACTACAATAATTTTATATTTGTAACATTAATTGTAGTATGTCAGAAATCATCATACTCTTCCTTGGCGCAATTTCCGCTGGTCTTTTAGGTTCACTTACGGGTTTAGGAGGGGGAGTTATCATCATTCCTTTATTAACGCTGGGTTTTGGCGTTCCAATGCATTATGCCATCGGCGCTTCCCTCATTTCGGTGATCGGGACTTCTTCCGGTGCAGCAGTAGCCTTTGTAAAAGAAGGTTTTACCAACATGAGAATCGGGATGTTCCTCGAAATTGCCACCACGGCAGGGGCTATTATCGGAGCCTTAGTTTCAGGAATGCTTAATCCCAATACCATTGGAATTATTTTCGCAAGTATTCTGCTTCTGACGGTTGTTTTAAATCTTAAAGGAAAACCTGACCACCAGGAACCACTCATAAAAGGAAGTCTCGAAGACAAGTTAAAACTTTACGGAACTTTTCCTGATAAAGGAATCTTAAAAAGCTATTCTGCAAGAAATACAGTTCCTGGATTTTTGATGATGATGTTTGCAGGGGCCATGTCCGGACTTTTAGGAATAGGTTCCGGAGCTTTGAAAGTTTTGGCTATGGACAATATGATGAAACTGCCTTTCAAAGTTTCTACAACCACCAGTAATTTTATGATTGGAGTAACGGCAGTAGCCAGTGCCCTGATTTATTTTCAAAGAGGAGAAATCATCCCGGTTATCGTAGCTCCCGTACTGATAGGTGTGGTCATAGGAAGTTTTATTGGTTCAAAAACATTGATGGTTTCAAAAACTAAAAAACTAAAAGTATTTTTTGCCATTGTGATTACGATCCTTTCCATTTATATGATGTATAACGGTATCAATAAAAGCTTCAGATAATGAAAAAGAATTTTACAGACGTAGATCTGAACCGTTCCGTAGGAAATCTTCTAAGACTAGGTGTTATTCTATCTGTGGCTACTTCATTGGTCGGTTTCATCAAGCTTTTTACCGAAGGTTTTGAAATGCCCAAAAAATACACCTCTCTGGATATTGGCAACTCTTCAGAAAAGGTATGGGGACATTTTTGGACTTCTTTATGCAAAGGGGAAGGAATGGCTATTATTCAGCTGGGAATCCTTTTGTTGATCTTTACTCCTTTAATGAGGATCGTCTTCGCTTTAATAGGTTACCTAAAAGAAAAAGACTACGTATATGTAGTCATTTCCTCTATTGTTTTGGCCATAATGGCTGTAAGCTTTTTTGCAGGGTACGCTCACTAATCTTTATATTTCATAAAACTCCAGTGGCAGCTGGTCCGGATCCTGGGTAAAGAAAAATTCTTTTCCTGTGAATTCATCGATCCTGATCTCTTCACAATTTAATCCTTTATGCACTAATTCATTACGCTTTTCTGTAACATTTTCAACAGAGAAGGCAAGATGTCTCAGGCCACAAGCTTCAGGGCGTGAAGGGCGCTGAGGTGGATCAGGAAAAGAGAACAGCTCAATAACGTAATGATCTCCAATCGCCAGATCAAGTTTGTAAGACCGTCTTTCTTCACGATAGACTTCCCTGATGATATTTAAATTTAAAATTTCCGTATAAAACTTCTTTGAAACGGAATAATCTGAACAGATAATTGCAATATGATGGATCTTCATTTATATTTTTTAATCGTTGTATAATTAGGCTTTATTATTTTATTTCTCTGCAATTGTCTTTTCTTCTTGTATCGATAACATACTGAATCTTCCAGTCGCTATTTTGTTTTACAAGCTGAAAACTATTGGCTCCGCAATGGGAAAATTTGCCTTTCAGGTAGAAAGAATAAGGAGTGAATACACTTGCCAGATTTCCATCTGTATGCACAGCATCTACTAGAATCCTTTCCTCCAGGTCTCCTGTTGAAAATTTAGAAACAGATGCTATAAAATCCTGAATACTTTCATTTTTTACGGTTCCGTCTTTGGCTATTGTCTGAAGAACTGCATTTTCGGAAAAAGCAGATTTCAGCAGCTCAGGATCCGCATTCTTCATGCCAAGAAACAAATTTCGAATAGGTTTCTCAATGTCCTGATTCTGTTGACCAAAACAAAAAGCGCCTAATAATAGAAGAATTCCGGCAATTTTATTCATGTGATGATGGATTAATTGGTTGAATAAAAGTAAGAAAAATTCAAGAATATATTATCCTTTGCTTCCTTTATTTACATGGTTTAGATTCCTACGGAATGACAAAGCACTGATAGGAATATCAATAATTACAATCTGATAAAAACTTATTTTTCACCATTTACATAAAAATAAAACATTCAGTTTGTCATTCCGTAGGAATCCCAGCTTCTTAATTTTAAAGTATAAAAGAATATAGTATTGTTTATTATATTTATAAACCGTTATAGGATTCTATAGAATCCTATAACAACATAAAAAACAAATACACAAATGATAGGATTTTCAGAAGGGATATATACATTCTATGTGTATATTCTCACCAATAAGCATAGATCCGTTCTCTATACGGGAGTTACAGGTAATCTTCATAAAAGATTATACCAACATAAAACAAAGAAAAACCCAGGCAGTTTTACAGCAAAATATAACGTTGAGTTTTTGATTTATTACGAAAAATATAGCTGGATTCACCATGCAATTGAACGAGAAAAAGAGATTAAAAGCTGGCCAAGGATAAAAAAGCTGGAACTAATAAGAGAAATAAACCCGAATTTAGAGTTTCTGAATTACCTGTTTGAACATTGGTTTTAAGCAATGTTTTCAAGTGATAAATTCGGGTAATAGAAATTTAACTATAGTCTTCTCATTCCGTAAGAATGCAATCTCTTAGTGTTAAAGTATAAAAAGAGGACCATATTGACTGGGATGTTTATTTATCTTGTTTAGATTCCTACGGAATGACAAAGCACTGATAAATATATAATTGCAATCTGATAAAAACTTATTTTTCATCATTTACATAAAAACAAAACATTCTGTTTGTCATTCCGTAGGAATCACAGTATCTTAATTTTAAAGTATGAAAGAATATCATATTGAATGCGATGTTTATTTACATGGTTTAGATTCCTACGGAATGACAAAGCATTGATAGGAATATCTATAATTACAATCTGATAAAAACTTATTTTTCATCATTTATATAAAAACAAAACATTCTGTTTGTCATTCCGTAGGAATCCCAGTATCTTAATTTTAAAGTATGAAAGAATATCATATTGAATGCGATGTTTATTTACATGGTTTAGATTCCTACGGAATGACAAAGCACTGATAAATATATAATTACAATCTGATAGAAACTTATTTTTTCATTATTACATAAAAATAAAACATTCAGTTTGTCATTCCGCAGGAATCACAGTATCTTAATTTTAAAGTATGAAAGAATATCATATTGAATGCGATGTTTATTTACATGGTTTAGATTCCTACGGAATGACAAAGCACTGATAAATATATAATTACAATCTGATAGAAACTTATTTTTTCATTATTACATAAAAATAAAACATTCAGTTTGTCATTGCGTAGGAATCCCAGCTTCTTAATTTTAAAGTATGAAAGAATATCATATTGAATGCGATGTTTATTTACATGGTTTAGATTCCTACGGAATGACAAAGCACTGATAGGAATATCAATAAGTTTAGTCAATAAAAAAAGTGAGCTAAGGCCCACTTTTTTGAATATGATCTATTTTCTAAAACCTCATCACATCCTTTACTACTCCATTCTTCTGGGTGTGTTGCAGCAGCTCTTCTTCAATGAATGTTTTTATTTTATCTTCAGTTCCGTTATTTGGGAATAAAAGGTGAACATTGGCCCCGGCATCCAGTGTAAAGAATAAAGATAATCCGGTTTCTTTTCTAAAATCCCAAATCTTATTGATCACTTCCAGTGTTCCGGTTCTCATCAGAATAAAAGCAGGATCACTCATCATCATCATCGCATGAAGAGTAAGCGCTTCATGTTCAACCAATTTAATAAACTGGTCCATGTTTCCACTTTTCAGGATCTCTTTCATCGGAACAAAATTTTCTCTTGCTTCCTGAAATCTTCTTTCTGCATATGGATTGGTCTTCATTAAACCGTGTCCCACTGTAGAAGAAACACTTTTCTGCCCCTCATGGATTAATAAAACCCAGTCATTAAAACTTTTGAAAGTATCGTGAATCTCATGATCCGGATAAGGTACAGCAAATAGATCAGAACTATTCTCAACCTCATCTGTTTCTCCCCAAACCACCAATCCGTTATATAGGCTTCTGCATGCGCTTCCGCTTCCTAACCTGGCTAAGAATGAAGCCTTTCTTAAGGATCCTTCTTCAGAAGTTTTTCCTGTAAACATTTCATCTAATACCATCAGGCATTTAGCAATAGCTCCAAATCCTGAAGCTGAACTCGCTATTCCTGAACTGTGCGGGAATGTATTTTCTGTTCTGATAATATATTTTCCTTTTAAGATCCAAGGTAAATACTGCTCAATATTTTTGAAATATTTTTCAATTTTTTCGGCAAACTTCACTTCCACATTTCCTGCCAGAAAAGTCTGCACAGAAAAAGGCTCAGCAGCTACAAACTCCATGGAAGTATTCGTTTTACAGTGGTTTAAAGTATAACTGATACTCGGATTAGCAGGAATCTGATTCTCATATTTTCCCCAATACTTAATCAGGGCAATATTAGATGGACAGCTTTCTGAAACAGTTTGTGATTGAATCGTAAAGTTTGGATTTCCTATAAATTCTTGTGTTGTCATCGTTTATTTTAAGTAATAAGACTTGATTTTTTTAACGCTTCCGTCAAATCCTCGATTTGTCCCCTTTTCAGAGAAGGAAAATTCTTACGCCTCCCATTAGGATATACGTGAAAACCAGGGATTTTTTGAAAATAAAGTGTCTATACAATTAATACATTTTCTCAATTATATCTGCATATTTTTTAAGGACTACATTCCTTTTGACTTTCAATGTAGGTGTAATTTCTCCTGTATTGATGTCAAATTCCGCCGGCATTAAGGTGAATTTTTTCACTTTCTCATAGTCGGCAAGATGGCTTTGCAATTCTTTCACTTTATCTTTATAAAAGTTAATCACCTTTTCGTTGGTTACTATCTCTTCCCAGCTTGTAAAGGGAATATTATTATTCTTGATAAAGTCCTGCAGGAATTCAAAATTTGGAACAATCAATGCGGAAACAAACTGTCTTCCCTCTGCAACCAGCATGATCTGCTGTATAAAGTTATTATTGGTCAGAAGATTTTCAATCTGTTGTGGAGCAATATATTTTCCATTGGACGTCTTCATCAGATCTTTGATTCGGTCTGTAATGATCAGGTTCCCTTTGTCATCAAGTTTCCCGGCATCACCCGTTTTGAACCATCCGTCGTTAGTAAAAACTTTCTGAGTCTCTTCAGGTCTGTTGTAATACCCCTTCATGATTCCGTTTCCTTTAGCCTGAATTTCATCGCTTTCTCCAATTCTGAGCTCTACTCCAGGCAGTGGTTTCCCACTGGTACCATGCTCGAAATGAGTCAAAGGGAAGAGTGTTAAAGTAGCCGTCGTTTCTGTCAATCCATACCCTACTGTTACATGGATTCCTACAGACTCAAAGAATTTGGTTACTTCAGGGGATAAGGAAGCACCTCCACAAGGCAGAAACCACAATCGGCCACCCATTTTCTCTTTTATTTTACTGAAGACCAGCATATCTGCAACAGATTCCTTACACTTCAGCCCAAAAGGAATGTCTTTTTCATTTCTTCTCAATTCTGCAGTTTCCCATCCTGTTTTCAAGGCCCAGTCAAAGATTTTTTTCTTAAATGATGAACCTTCCTCTGCTTTTTCCAATACTCCTGCATATACTTTCTGGAAAAACCTCGGTACCGCACACATGGTGGTAGGTTTCACTTCTTCCAGTGCTTTAGCAACATTTTTCGGATCTTCAAGGAAATAGACCCTTGCACCTCCATAAAGGCACAGCAGGCTCCAGCTTCTTTCAAAAACATGACTTAAAGGTAAAAATGCCAATGAAAGTTCTTCCTCAAAGTTTTTAAACTTAAAAAACTCAAAGTGAGAATCAAAGGCTTTGATAAAATTTCCATGGGTAAGCATTACGCCTTTAGGTGTCCCGGTTGTTCCGGAAGTATAGATCAGCGTAGCTGTATCTTCATATTCTCTCTTACATATTTCCAGTGTCGGAGAAGCTTTCGCTATAAAATCCTCAAGGTAAAAACTATTGAATTCTTTCTTGATCCACACCGATTTTTTGGAAATGATAATGGTATCAAGATGATTCTCTTCTTTATGCAGAATCTCCAGACAGGCGTCATACTGAGCCTGGTTTCCTACTAAGACAACCTTAGCACCGGAATCATTAATGATATATTCAGCCTGTTCGGCGTTGTTTGTTGAATAAATGGGAACTGTCACCGCTCCGATAGACATTGCCGCCAAATCGCAGATCATCCATTCAGAAGAATTGTCTGAATAAATAGCCACTTTATCGTCTTCCTGAACTCCTGCTTCTTTCAGAGCATTGGCTGTTTTAAAAATAATTTCACTGAATTTCTGCCAGCTCAGCTCTTTCCAGGCCTCATCTTTCTTTTTAAAGCCTATAGCAGCTTTTATAGGATGTTTTTCTACATTTTTAAGGATAATTGCCTCTGCCAGATTCATTTCTTCAGCTTTTTGTCGTTAATATAATTGTTCAGGTGAAAGTCTATACTTTCTTGTACAGGAATAAACTGATACTTCAGTTTATCTTTTATTTTTTGATTGGAAATAGTGTTGAATGAGGATATCGCTTCAATATTTGATTTGGTCACCATCTTCAGCTTGGGAATCAGCCATCCGAGAAGTATATTAGCTATTCTTCCAAGATTCAATAGCGATTCCTGAAGTACTTTAGCATCTTTAAGACCTAGCCTTGTTCTGATTTGTTTCGCAAGATCCGTAAATCTTTTATTCTCAGAAACAATGATAAACCGTTCTCCAAAAATATTATTCTTAAGCAATTCTATAGCAATATTTGCCACATCTCTTACATCTACATAAGCTGAACCTCCTGCAAAGGTAAAACCATTATCAGCAAAGGTAGAAAAAAGCTCTCCACTGCTTTGGTTCCAGTTTCCGCTTCCAATGATCATTCCCGGATTGAGGATAGCTACATTGAGTCCTTCTGCAGAAGCTCTCCAGGCTTCCATTTCAGATAGATGTTTGGAAATAGCATAGGCAGAATGTTCAATTTTCGGATTAAAATCAGAATCTTCATCCAGTTCCCCTTTTTCATTAAAATTATCCAAAACAGCAACAGAGCTTACGTGCAGAAATTTTTTCACATCAGATCCTTCACAGGCAAACAACAGGTTTTCTGTCCCTTTGATATTGGTATGGTACATTTCTTTTTCATCTTTGGGATGAAAGCTTACTTTTGCGGCACAGTGATACACTTCTTCTACTCCTTTTAAAGCGGCCTGAAGAGTATTGAGATCATTAAAATCTACATCTATCCATTCGATCTTATTAAAAAAATCATCAGGATTCTCAGTATAAAAGCTATATGAATGCCTTACTTCGTTTAAATTGCTGCCCGGTCTTTTGGAAGCTCTTACGTTCTTACCTCTTTTAAGAAGTTCCAACACAAGTATTCTCCCCAGAATTCCGGTAGCACCCGTTACAAAAACCATTAATTATGTTACTTGATTGCTGACTAAAATATGACAATATTTTCTATCCGGCAATTCTTCATTCTTCTGCAAAAATGTTTTGAAAAACCGCTTCTGCAAATTTGCGATTTTTAAAGCATAATTCAACTTAATTTAACCAATATTATCATTCTGGAGATCATAAAAGGACCAAATACCGTTGAATTATTCTCCAAATACAAGGGAGGTAAAAGTCCCGGAAATAAATTGTCATTCCTTAGAAATCCGGATAAGCTATTTTAAAATCTTATAGCTTGGATTTCTAAGGAATGACAGTTATTGGAAAAATATCTCTTTCTTTTTATGCCGTAACCATATTATTTCTTCTTGGAGCTTTGTCGCAGAGAACATCTGCTATACTTTTAGAGATAAGATTTTCTTCCGTAAGATTATCAAGCCAGAAAAACTCTCCAGCTGCATTGATTTCGATAAAGAAGTACTCATCTTCAGGGGAAACAATAATGTCTATTGCCCCATAGTCAACATTGTATACATCTAAGAGTTCTAATAATTTTTCTTCCACATCTCCCGGAAGTTCCGTTCTCACCCATTTATCAATCAGATTCACACCATCCTTCCTCCAGTCTACTTTTGAATCTTCAAACTGTTGGGAATCTACCTCGAAGGCATACACATCCCTTCCTACAATTGTCACCCTGAGTTCTTTTTTCTTCTCGATCATCTTCTGAAACTGCATTGGGCAATATAAAAGAGAATCCAGCTCTTCCAGTCTGTCTTCACTGACAACATTTGTAAAAACTACATTTTCTACACCGTCTTCGTAGATGGCAAAGCCGGTCTGCATTTTAGCCACTACATTCTGATGTTTAAGAATAAATTTTCTGGCTTCTTCAGGATTATTGGTCAGGCAGGTTTCAGGAATTTTAAGTCCTATTTTATCTGCTACTTTCAACTGTTCTTCTTTACTGTCGAGTCTTCTGTAGACACTTGGTTTACCTAATGAATAGACATCTACAGATTCAATAAAGCCAAAAATAGTATTGCGGATCTCTCCCATTGCAGCTCCGTAAAATTTAGCTTCCAGCTCGTCTCTTAATCCTTTTCCAATATTGTAAGCTCTTCTGTACCAGATTGCGGCAATATCGTCTAAACGGTATTTCACCTCCTGGGTCTCAAGAATACTTACCCATTCTCCATCCTGAAAAACAGTGGACAGTTTATTTTGTAAAGGATATAAGTCTACATCAAAACGAATGACTTCACAGCCATTTTTCCCAATATATTCTGTTACTTTTTCAATTGAAAAGTTATCTGCAGTATGTGTTATAATTAAAATTTTATCCATGGAAACTGATTCTTTTTATAAGATTATCGGCAATTCTCTGTGCGATGGGAAAGTTCAGTTCTTTCTGCAACATTCCCCATTCTCCCTGTGGATTCACTTCCAGAAAGTAGTAGCTACCATCTCTTCCTTTGATCATATCAATAGCTCCCATATAAAGCCCCATTTCCTGCATCATGGCATGGATATCTTTTTTGATATTTTCCGGTAATTCATAGGCGGACCAAAAATAACTTTCATGAGCGACACGCCAATCCACATTCTCACTGTTGTTAATTTTACCTGTAAAGAACTCTCCATCCACATATATTATTCTCAGCTCATATTCTTTATCGATATAAGGCTGAAAAATCATGGGGCAGTACGCAATATCAGAAATATTTATAAGGGTATCTTCTTCAATGATAGTCGTGGAAATCTGGCCTTCGCCACCCATTGCCTTTACCACTACACTATGAAGTTTTGCAATGGCCTTTCCGTTACAGTACTCATGAAAAAAAGCAATGATCTTCTCTTCATCGTTGGAAAATATTGTTTTGGGGATGGTCAGATTATTCTTTTGGGCGATTTTAAGCTGAAACATTTTATTTCCGTCAATTTTTCTTTCTTTTTCAGAAGGGTTGATCCACGGAATATTTTCTAAAACAGTCATCAGATTAAATCGGAGGCTTCCGTATTCTTTCAGGAAAATCTTTTCATAATCTTCATCCAGTTCTTCAGGAACACTTATTTTCCAGGCTTTCCTATGCCAGACCCCTTTCACATCATCAGAGTGAAGAGTATTCCCCGATTCATCTGTCAGTTCGAATGAATTTTCATTGATGCTGATTTTCTGAAAATGATTCATTTTATCAGAATTCAGTCTGAAATAAGGAATATGTTTAGAATTAAGGTATTCAAAAAAGAGATCGATATTATAGAAATCCTGTGAGTGGGTAATACAGAGAATCATGAGCCGGTTTTTATTAAAAGGGGAAACTTAATGTTTTAAGCTTCCCCTTACTATAGTTTTGTTCTGTTCTATTACTTATACTTCTAAAGCATCATCATCACCATCAGAAGGGTATTTCATAGTGTGTTCCATATCCTTCAGTGCAGATGTTACCGTATCGATCACCGGTTTTGTAATCACATCTCTTTCAGGAATTGTAATTTCCAGTCCTCCTTTTACTGTTTCTGGATCTTTAAGTTGTTTTTCTAAGAAAGATGCGAAAAACGGCTTCTTTTTTGAATCTTTGTTATTCATAATGATTTAGTTTTTGGTTTGATATAATGGTTTTGTTTGAATTATAATTCCTCCCCGGCTTCATCGCTATCAGACGGATATTTCATTGTTACGTGATCGTGCCCCGGCAATGTAACACTATCTTCAAGAGCTGCAGTAGTAATATGATCCTTGATCACTGAAGTAACATTATCCAGTTTTACTGAAGTAATAGCCCCTCCTGTCACTGTTTCAGGATCTTTAATCTGTTTTTCTAAGAAAGATGCGAAAAATGGCTTCTTCTTTGAATTCTTGTTTTCCATAAGTTAATAATTTTATTTTTTTGATAAACCAAAGTACAAAAAAATTCAACTCATGGAGAAATAATCCATTATTTTAATAAAATTTTAACATAAACAACAAAAACGATGTAAACTTTTAATTCAATCCAAGAAATTGTTTGACAACTTTTGCAAAATCTACAGGATTCTCTGCCTGCACCCAATGTCCTGCATTTTTAACAGTAACAACCGTTGCCTTCGGAAACTGCTGCTTAATACCATATTCATCCTGTGGTAAGATATAATTGGATTTGTCGCCGGCAATAAATAAGGTATCTCCTTCAAAAACCCCAAATTTGACTGCATTAGAAACAAATTCACTATACTTTTCAGATAAAGTCTTTAGATTGAATCTCCAGTTGAGCTTCTTATTATCATCCCAATACAGGTTTTTGGTTAAAAACTGAATAGTAGACTTTTCCGGAATATATTGGCTTAGAACCGCTTCAACATCATTTCTTGAACCTACCGTATCAAAATCTACCGTTTCTAATGCTTTTATTATTCCCTGATGGTGTGGAGGATAAGCCTTTGGAGAAATATCCACCACAATTAATTTCTCTACTCTTTCAGGATATTTTAAGGCAAACTGCATCACGGCTTTTCCTCCTAAAGAATGCCCTAAAACATGAGCTTTCTGAATTCCGTAATGATCCATATAGTGGGCAATATCGTCTGCCAGATCATCATGAGACATACTTTCCGAATGAAAGCTTCGTCCGTGATTTCTAAGATCAATCAGATGTACCGGAAGAAATTCACCAAGGTCTTTTCCAAAGCTTCCCCAGTTATCAAGCATTCCAAACAATCCATGAAATACTAAAAGTGGCGTAGCTGTTAAGTTTTCGCCGAATATTTTTGAGTTTAAGATTTCCATATTTATTAAGATAATAGATTTCAGATTTCAGATTCCAGATAAGCAGCTCAGACACAATATTTTGGTCTAAAATCTCACATCTAGCATCCTGTATCTATTTTTACCACTTAGCCAGTCTCTTTAAGTAAGCCTGAACCGTATTTTCCAATCCCATATAAAGCGCTTCAGAAACTAAAGCATGTCCGATGGAAACTTCCAGGAGGTTCGGAATATTATCTGCAAAATATTTCAGATTATCCAAGCTTAAATCATGTCCGGCATTAATTCCCAGTCCAAATTCTGTAGCTGCAACCGCAGTATCATAATAAGGTTGGATCGCCTGTTCTTTATTGGTTACATAATTTTTAGCATAAGCTTCGGTATACAGTTCAATTCTGTCTGCACCCGTTTTTGCGGCATACGCTACCAATTCAGGTAATGGATCCAGAAAAACAGAGGTACGGATTCCTGCATTTTTAAATTCTGTGATGATATCCGTAAGAAAATCAAGGTGTTTTTTCGTGTCCCACCCTGCGTTAGAGGTAATAGCATCATCAGCATCAGGAACCAGGGTTACCTGCTCCGGTTTTACTTTCAGCACCATATCAATGAAATCCTGATGTGGATTTCCCTCAATATTAAACTCAGTCGTAACCAGTGGTTTCAAATCATAGACATCTTTTCTTGTAATATGCCTTTCATCCGGCCTTGGGTGGATTGTAATTCCCTGCCCGCCAAATTCCTGGATTTTTATAGCTGCTTCGGTAACACTTGGCGTTTCGCCTCCTCTCGCATTTCTTAATGTCGCAATTTTATTAATGTTTACGCTTAATTTTGTCATTTTTATTTAAGATGTTAGATGTTAGATATCAGAGGTCAGACTAACCTATTATACTAAGGTTGACTTCTCATTCCAACTCTTTATTATATTTTTTCAAGTAAGATTCTAAAAACCAATTGATCAATTTCCAGCTTCTCCTTATTATACTTTAATACTTACCTGCATCACCTGAAGATCAAATTCTTTTGAAGCAACCAGCAAATGGTCAAAAATATCTGCCTGAATCTGTTCGAAGCGCTCCCACTTGGAATCATTGGCAAAACAGTAGACCTCAAGAGGAAGCCCCTGTGGAGTTATATCCAGCTGACGAACCATTCTGGTTCCGTTTTTATCAATATCAGGATCGTTTTCTATGTATTTCTGTGCATAATATCTGAAAACTCCGATATTGGTAAGCTGTCTTCCATTCACTACTTTATCCTGATGTTCAAGGTTTGAATTTTCCCTTTTGATCTCAGCACTTTTTTCTTCAAGATAGTTGGAAATAAGATTAACTTCTTTCAACCGTTCAATATCCTCCTCTCCCAGAAACTTGAAAGAATTGATATTAAAATAAATAGATTTCTTGATTCTTCTTGTGTTGGACTCAGACATTACCTGCAGGTTCTTAATTTCCGTGGTCAGCAGATCATAGGTAGGAATGGTAGAAACCGTTTTATCAAAATTGGTGATTTTTGTTGTTAAGAGGCTTATTTCAGTAATATTCCCTTCAATACTGTATTTTGGGATGCTTACCCAATCACCCACTTTTAAATTTTTAGAAGTCGCTACATGAAGGCCCGTTACAAATCCCAGAATTGTATCTCTGAAAACAAGTACCAGAACAGCTGTGATAGCCCCCAAACTTCCTACAATCGTAGTTCCTTTTATTCCAAAAACCACACAGATCCCTACCACTGTGAATATAAAAATCCCCAGAATCTTAACCGTTTCCGAAAGGGCATTCAGCGCCATTATTTTATAAAAATCCTGCTTGATTGCAAAATAATTCCTGAATGCAGTGAGTGATCTGTAAAGCATTCCGGCAAGTATCATTACCAGCCCCAGATTCACACATCTTATAATGAAAATTGTTGTTTTCGGAAGAGCACCTTCAGGAAATATAGACCCCTGCAATGCTCCCACAATAATCAGTGCGGCAAAATGAGCTACCGAATTGGTGATCTTAGACTGATATATAGATTTTAAAATCGGGAATTTTGTCTGGTCATGAAATAAACGAAAGATAAAATTGATAACAAATTTTAAAACAAAATCTACAATCAAAAATACGGCGCAAAGCAAAGCCAGTTTTACAATGATATGAACAATCCAGTCTAACCCGGTGGGAGAAATCTGGGTGATATAATTATATAACTGTTCGCTTAATTCCTGCAAATAGTTTTTGGTTTCTTGTAGGTCATCTTTCATTGACAGCAAATTTATAAAATAAGAATGACGATTTTTACTATTCATCATCAATTTTCATCCCAAAAAATATTCTTCAGTAAATATCCGGTAAAAAAATATCCCAATCAATGCGACAGCAAATATTGAGAAAGCAGAACTTATCCCGGAATATGCTATCTTAAATCTGTAATAAAATTTTTAATTAAAATATAAAGGTGGCTTTTTATAAGGCCACTTTTTTTATCTTGCATCTATATTTTTTAGGAATGGATACTACAATTATTAATATTCTCTGCCTTGTTTTATTGTTTGTCGGGATTTTAGGAACTTTTCTTCCGGTTCTTCCGGGACTGCTGTTAAGTATCTGCGGACTTCTGATTTACAAATTTGGGACTGATGCAGATCTTTCGATGATTTATATCTGGGCATTTGGAATTCTTACTGCTGCGTCAGTGGTATTGAGCTATGTAATTCCTGCAAAAACCAACAGAAAATACGGAGGAACACGCTGGGGAAGTATTGGTTCTGTCATCGGAACTATTGTAGGAATCTTTATTCCTATTCCGTTAGGTTTTCTGATCGGGATGTTTGCCGGAGTATTCATTGGAGAATTGCTTCATGACAGTAAGGATATGAACAAAGCACTGCAATCCACCAAAGGAGCCCTTATTGGGTTCATTTATGGAACGGGTTTTAGTTTTGTAGTGGGTGTGGCAATGTTTTTGGTGGTATTACTTAATATGTTTAATATTATTTAAATAAAAAAAGAAACTATGTTCCATAAAGCCCTTATCTTCAGTCTTGGAATACTCGCATTAACAGGATGCGATGCCCAAAAGAAAACAAAAACAGAAACAAAAACTTCTGAAATGAGTTCCAATACCAAAACTCCGGATCAAAAAGGAGATATTATCTACTTCAATGAAGGGGAAAATAAGTTCCTTAAAGAGTATCAGATGAATGTTACCTTCAAGGGCATTTCAGAAGACAGCCGCTGTCCTGAAGGAGTAAACTGTATCTGGGCCGGGGTTGCTCTTGCACAGGTGGAAGTAATGGGTACTACAACAAGACCCGTGATTTTAAACCTTGCCAGCATGGATCATCCTGCAAGAAACTATCACCAGTCAGCGGATTTTAACGGATACACCATTACATTGCAGGAAGTAACTCCCTATCCTAAAGCGGCAAGCGATGGGTTAAAGGCTGCCATGGGAAAATATAAAATAGGGATCAGCATCAAAACAACCGAAAGCCCATCAGGGACTACCACGAAATAGGCTTTTTACCTTTGGAAACAAGATACTCATTAATTTTTGAGAAAGGCTTACTTCCAAAAAAACCTCTGTAGACAGAAAATGGCGACGGATGCGCCGATTTCAAGATAAAATGTTTAGCCGGATCTATGAGTTCGGCTTTTTTCTGTGCAAAAGCTCCCCACAATACAAAAACTACATTCTCTTTTTTATCTGAAATTTCTTTAATGATAAAATTGGTAAACTTTTCCCAACCCAGATCTTTATGTGAATTGGGAGTATGGGCACGAACAGTCAATGTTGCATTCAGTAGCAGCACGCCCTGTTTTCCCCAATCATCCAGTTCCTTAGAAGTTCTTACCACTCCTAAATCATCTTTTAATTCGATAAAAATATTTTTAAGGGAAGGCGGAGCAGTCACCTGTTCAGAAACAGAAAAACACAATCCATTAGCCTGATTGTCATTATGATAAGGATCCTGTCCAATGATCACCACTTCAATATCTTCAAACGAGGTCAATTCTAACGCTCTGAAAATTTGATCTTTCGGAGGGAAAACTTTAGTAGTCGCATATTCATTTTTTACCTTTTCCCATAGGGTTTTAAAGTATTCTGTATTTTTTATCGGGGCTAAAATTTCTGTCCAGGTCATAATTCAATCTGATTATTTGAAAATGAGTTAATTTGATTATTTACATTTGCTGATCTATCAAAAGACATTTCTGATAAACTAGCGGGCTTTTTTCAGACTAAAAATTACATTTTCAAGATTCTTTTCATCTGTTCTGTTTTCTTTTAAAGCAAACTTATGTTTTAAAAGCAATCCCTTAGAACTTTCATTCTGGTGATTGGTAAAAGCCAAAATTTCCTGTAAATTTAAGTCATTAAATCCAAAATTTAAAACAGATTTCAAAGCTTCGCTCATAATTCCTTTTTTATGATAATCGGGAAGCAGCTCATATCCTACTTCCGCCGTTTTCCGGTCTTCAGAGAATTTCCAAAGGCAAATGGTTCCGATAAGGTTCTTTTGGTCTTTATAAGAAATTCCCCAGAAAATGATCTCTTTATCCTGAGTTCTTTTCCTGATGCTTAAAATAAATTCTAAAGCGTCATAGTTGGTCTTGGGTGAATTCCTTTTAACATATTGATTGATCAGTTCATTGCTCCGGATCCGTAAAATATCTTCTACGTGACTTTCATTGATTTCCTTTAAAATTAATCGTTCGGTTTCCAGTTTCATTCTTCAAATGTATTAAACTCGTCATCAATTAAAAACTTTTTTGCCCGGAAAACCTTTCTGATTCTCCATTGTGAATTTCTCAAATTAGCTCATTTTCAAATTACCACCGTATGACATTCACATTTTCTCACTAAATTTGCAGTGTGTATATAGATAAAGAAGATTTAGACGAATTAGAGTTTCCGCAATTACTCGCGGAAATCTCCCCCCTTGCGTATTCTCCGAAAACACGAGAGAAAATTCTTCAACTTCGTCCGATGGAAATAGACGAGGCAGAGCTTTCATTGAAAAAAACGTCAGAATATCTGTCGAGTTTTGAAAGTTCAAATGCAATTCCGTTTGATGAATATGAAGATATTGAAAATGAGCTGAAATTAATGCTGATTGAAAATTACCGTCTTGAAAACAGTGCTTTCATTAAAATCAAAACCATCACGGAACAAATCGGAAGGCTTCAGAAGTTCTTCCCTACCATGCCGGAAACCTTCCCTACCCTTATAGAAGATGTTTCTGTACTGGAGTTTAAGAAAGAGATCATTGAGAAGGTAGATAAAGTTTTCAACCGTTTTGGTGAAGTAAAAAGTGAGGCTTCTCCCGCTTTAAAAGGACTGAGAACAGAAATCCAGCATGCTAAAAAAGCCATTCAGGAAAATTTCAACCGTGCCCTTACCACCTATGGACAAAGTGATTTTTTGGACGATATCCGGGAGACCATTATTGATGATCAAAGAGTTCTTGCCGTAAAATCGGGATTTAAAAAGAGAGTTGCCGGCAGAACATTAGGGATTTCAAAAACAGGTTCCATTACGTATATTCAGCCGGACAGTGTTGTAAAACATTACTTCAAACTTCGGGAAAGTGAAGAGGAAGAAAAAAAAGAAATAGACAGGGTTCTCAGAAAACTTACTGGTGAGCTGGCAGAATTTCAACCTCAGCTTTGGAGGTACCAGATTTATATTTTTGATCTTGACCTTACAAGAGCTAAAGCAAAGTTTGCAGACTTAATTAACGGGGTATTACCAAAAATTAACCGCCATAAGACCTTAAAACTAAGGGATGCTTTCCATCCTTTATTATGGCTAAGAAATAAGGTAGAAAACAAAACAATCTATCCTCAAACTCTGGCTTTAACGGAACACAACAGAATTATCTGTATTTCCGGCCCGAATGCGGGAGGAAAATCAATTACGTTAAAAACAGTTGGATTATTACAGCTGATGATTCAGAGTGGTATTCTGGTTCCTGTTCATCCGAAGTCTGAAATGTTTTTCTTTGAGAAAATGATGACCGATATCGGTGATAACCAGTCCATTGAAAACCACCTATCCACCTATTCATCGAGACTAAAAAAAATGTCCGGAATCATCCGCGAGGCTGATGCGAACACTCTTTTACTGATTGATGAGTTTGGAACAGGTTCTGATCCGGAATTGGGAGGTGCTTTGGCTGAAAGTTTCATGGAGTATTTCTACGACAAGAAAAGTTTTGCGATTATTACCACTCACTATACCAACATTAAGCTGGTAATAGAACAGCTTCCCAATGCTGAAAATGCAGCTATGCTGTTTAATGAAGAAACCCTTGAACCCATGTATAAATTGGAAGTGGGACAAGCGGGAAGTTCATTCACATTCGAAGTTGCTGAGAAAAATAGAATTCCAAGATTCATTATTCATTCTGCAAAGAAAAAAGTGGAACATGATATTGTGAATCTTGATAAGACCATTGTGAAGCTGCAGCAGGAAAAATTTGAGGTTGAAAAACTAAAATCTGACCTTGCGGAAAGAAAAGAGTCTGTAGAAGATAAGCGTGATAACCTTCAGAAGCTGAATGAGCAGCTTCAGCAAAAGCTCTTTAATTTCCAGAAGCTCTATGAAGAGGAACACCGTAAACTTCAGTTTGGAAACAAAATTGAGGCGTTCATAGACAGCTATACAAAAGGGAAATCAAGGAAGGATGTTGTAAAGGACTTTGTAAAGCTTCTGGAGCAGGAAAAGTTCAGGAAAATAGGTGCTGACAAAGACGAATCAAAACGTCTTCAGGTGGTCAAAAGGAAGATTACCCAACAGCTTAAAAAGGAAGATGTGATTGAAAAGATTGCTGAAACCAATGAAAAACTGGAGGAGAAACGTAAAAGTGACCGTGCTGTTTGGATGAAAATAGGGCAACGTGTCCGCATCACAGGAAGTACCAGTGTAGGGACCATTGAAAAAATATCCCGAAACAAAGTAATTGTCAATTACGGAACTTTCAAAACGACCATTGACGCAGAGGAACTTGAAAGAATTTAATCAATTGGAGAATGGGTTAATTTGAGAATTTGAAAATTAATCTAAAATAACTAATGGAGAGCATCATGAGATGCTCTCTTTCTTTTTGTACGTTATTTCATATTTTCTATTTTTCTTATAAAATGAAGGGTACCACATTAATGTCTATTAATGGAAATGATCTGACAACAGGTGTTTCCCAAATACAATATTTCATATAATACACTAATTAACAACTAGTTTTAAAAAAAACTAAAAGCAAGTTTATATTTCTATTAGTTTATTTTTAAATAAGTAAAATTGTAAAACAGCTTTTTCTCATGGGGCTTTATCATTTTTTGATTAATCTAAATCCAAATAAATACCAAATTCTGTTTATTATTTCGTTTATGGCCTAACTTTTTAGTCAATATCATTATTTCCTTTGTTTTAATTATTTTATATATTTAATTCCATTATGTAGTATTTATGTAGTGTAGTATTTTCAGTATTTTACCGTTTTCATTCTTTTATTTTTTAGATGTTTTCACATCCTGTATTATTGCGTAGTATTTATGTAGTACGACATTTTTAGTATTTTGCTCTTTTTTTGCTTTGTTTTGGTAGCGAAAATTATTATTCATTCTTTTAAAACACAAACCAAGATGAAAAACACTATTTTATCCTCTAAGCCGGAGCCATCTTTGCATAGGGACAAATGTAACCTCACTCAGGGATACAATAACAGTATAATCAATACGGCACTAACAAAAATTCTACAATTCTAAGTACATTTTTGATTTTCAGAGACAGTGGGAGCAGATACTCATATTGTTCTGCTTTTTTCTCTTTTTAAAAACTACGGCTGTGGATTCCCTTTAAACACACAAATGAACAACTGGTAAAGTTAGCTCATCTTCTCTAATAATTTTCATGTAAAGTAATGAGAAAGAGAATCATAATATATTATCTACCTATGCCTTTATCATTAACACGGTGTATAGATAAGACCATTTGCTAATTAACACAACTACTATAAAAATACAAACAAAATGAAAAAAAAGTATGTTAAGCCAATTAAGAATGATACAGAATACTTTTATATCATCCTTAAAAGATTGCATAAAAATTCCATACTGCTGCCTTTGATGCTACTCAGTATATTCTTATCCCAGGGGCTTTATGGGCAATGTTCTGATATCGTAAACCCTAGTAACGGTCCTCAGACTTTCAATGGAGTTACGGTATCTCAGGCAGCACGTAGTGGGGCTATATACAGCCAACCGCCTCAAAGTATTGCTGGCCAATATTATTGTGATCAGTCTTTGGCCCCTAATGGAAATTTATTGCATTTTGGGGGCAGTGTATATAATAACCAAACCTTTACACCTGCCAATCCAAATTATTCTTATACATTTAATTTTGATAAGCCAGTGAATAATGTGGTTTTTAATATCTGGGCAATTCATAGCGGAGAATCACATATAGTGTCTACTAATGTGGGAACAGTATCCCTTATATCCGAATGTAATTCTGGAACAGCAGTTATTACAGGAACTACAATCACTTCCACAGCACCTAATACTCCTAATGCAATTGGTTCAAAAGCAAGAATAAGAATTAGCAGCACAACTCCCTTTACCCAATTAACTTTTTCAGGAAGAGGAACTCCCAGTCCTGAGCCTCTTCTTCCACCGATCTATTGGGCTACTAATGGCTCATTTGTGAACCTCTGCAGTGGTAGTATAACTCCTGCTGTTGCTCCTACTATATCAGGAATTACTCCCTCTACACAAACCAGATGCTATAATACACCTGCCCAAGCTATTACAGTGAGTACTACCGGAGCAACAAGCTACCAGTGGTGGGTAAATACCGTCAATTCTCAAACCGGAGCAACTTCTATTCCTGGGGCAACATCCGCATCGTATACACCCCCTAACAATTCACCTGTAGGAACTCTTTATTATTATGCCGTTGCTACTAACTCCACAGGAAGTACAACTTCTCCTATCGTGAGTGTCGTGACACAAAACTGCATCACAACCTGTTATAAACCGGGAGCGGTAGCTACCGCCGGAAACCCTGCTTTGGTTACAAAAATGGGGATCAGCTCCCTGACAAGAACCTCAGGCCAGGTGACAGACAACTGGCCAGCAGTCCGCAAAGGAGGATGGCTGGTACTTGAAGCTAAAACGAAGGGCTTCGTACCGAACAGGATGGCTTTTGACAGCTCCGGCAATCCGGTAGGAATAGCAGCAGCCGACTTTGTTGAAGGAATGTTGGTATATGATACTACCAATAAATGTTTAAAGATGTATACCTCTAAAGATGGAGGAACTACGCTAGGCTGGTACTGTATGACAACACAAACCTGCCCGGATTAATTATAATTTTAAAAAGTAACAGAATCAGGGAAAACCGAAAAATATTCCTGACTCTCAACTTGATGATAACAACATAAAAACATAGAATGAATAAAATAGTAAACTTAAGTGGAATATTGATTGTAAGCCTGCTACAGGCTCAAATAGGGATAAGCAGGGAAAACGTAGGTAATGGGTCAGTTTCCTTGCAGTTTGGAGATACGGAAAATAAGGGACTTATACTTCCATATGTCACTGATAAAAGTAACATTACAGAGAATGGAACCCTTCTCTATGATACCAACGACCATAAGGTCAAGTATCTTAAGGATGCCAACAGCTGGTTTGACCTGAGTGTAGATGCTACAGGAACCGCAGATGTAAGCATTCAGGGGCCAGACAGGACAGAACAGCCCGGAGCTAAAATATGCATCAGTACCACAGCAGGCGGAACAGATACTACAAAAGGAATACTGGTTCTTGCAGATTCAAATAAAGCAATGATTTTACCCAAAGTAGCCAGCCCGCATCTGAATATCATTAATCCCAGTGCCGGAATGCTGGTATATGATACTGTAAAAAAACAACTGGCCGTTTATAATGGTACAGTATGGACATTTTGGAAACCATAATGAATGATATTTTCTTCAACTGTTGATATGTATTTTCATAATTTATTTTTTTTCATAATTTGCCCTTGAACATTATCTAACAGTTGAAGTTTATTTGATTTATGACCTCCGAATAAAAAAACTGATTCTACAGAAGAAGTGATTTTTAGTGTTTGACCCTATATTTCTCTTTTGAAGTATAGGGTTTTTCTAAAATAAAGATATGGCCAATTAAAAATAAATCACACCTCTTCTACATCCACAATAATCTGATTTTCAGCGAAAATCTCCGGAGTGACTGTTGGAAAATAACAAACATCAGATTCCTTACAAAGAGTTTATCAGTTTTTTTAAAAATATCAGTAAATACATTTTTATTTTACCAATTAAAAAAGCATTTAATTTATATATTTGGGGATCAAAAATTTATTATAATGATTTCAGTAGGCAAAGCATTCTATCTATCTGCATTTAGTATTTTCTCTTTAGCATTCGTTAAGGGGCAGAATAAAGTTCCTTTTGGAGTGGTAAAAGCTGAAGAAGGATATGCCAATGTACGTGTACATAAGGATAATTACAGGAAGATTGTAGATAAGATCCGTATGCGTAAAGGGGATGTTTTTGTTTATGTAAAGCCGGCACCGGGAGAAACGGAGTGGATATGGATCAAATATCCTGAAAAACAGGATGAGGAAAAGCCTTTTGTAAGGTATGAAACTCTTGAAAAAGAAGGAATGGTAAATAAAGAGCGTATCGCCTATATTGATCAGCTTCCTCAGTATACCCCTTCGAAATCCAAGAATGGGAAATCACTGATTTTCACTGATAATTCTGATCCTAAAATCCCAACGACACAAAGAAGTAAAGTCGTTATTGATATTTACCCATCCAATGCCGGATACCGTAAAAAGGAGAAAGACGCTGACGGTAAACTCCTTAGTATTGACAAGGTAAAGCCATGGGGAATCGGTAATGATCTTCCTGAAGGCATGACCGAAATTAAATCAATCAGGGTTCAGCAACCCGGCAGAGGTTCTGTTTTTGTACGGGAAGCCATCAAAAACATGTTTCAGCCTACCATGGATTTCAATAATGTAGCGGTAACCTCTTTAGACAACGACAATATCTTTCTTTATATGATCAATGGTTCAGGAGAATACAGATATACAAGTCTTTGGACTATAAAAAAAGGAAGAGTGATCAGTCAGATTATTTATCATAATCCGGAATAAATTCATTATTTTTGCCCCCGAAAAAGTTTAACGCTTATTCATCATAGAAATAGGTTCTGCTTAACCGCAGATTAAAAAGGGAATCGTGTGAAAATCACGAACTGTCGCGCAACTGTAAGTAACTGAAGTCTTTTATTAAAGATCCACTGTGCGAGGCATGGGAAGGGGATAAAAGATGTTACGAGTCAGGAGACCTGCCTTTTTCTTAAACAAAAAACTTTCGCGATATGAAGTTTATTGATCTGATGGATTTTTTCAGGAATTTCTTAGATTCCTGGTATTATTCTGTTGTTTGATAATATTTCATTTCGCTTTAATTAATAATGAAATATGACTACAGAAGAAAGAATTGAAGCATCCGAAACCAGAATATTTAAAGCGGTTTTCCCTAACACAACAAATCATTATGATACCCTTTTTGGAGGTACGGCTATGCAGCTGATGGATGAAGTAGCTTTCATTACTGCTACCCGATTTGCAAGAAAAAGAGTGGTCACTGTAAGCAGTGATAAAATTGACTTTAAAAAACCGATTCCTGCCGGAACTATCGTTGAGCTGATCGGAAAGGTTGCCTATGTTGGAAAAACCAGTATGAAGGTCAATGTAGAGATCTACACAGAACAGATGTATTCCTACGAAAGAGAGAAAGCAATCATTGGCGATTTTACTTTTGTTGCCATTGACGAATTCAAAAAGCCAATCCAAATCCTATAATTATAAAGTTTCGGGCGGCCTTTGGCCGCCCGAAATATTTGTATAAAAGGCATTGCTCAAATTTTGAGCAATGCCTTTTATTTATCAATGATCTGAGTGTAAAATAAAGCATTTTTCCCTATCAAATTTAAAAAAAACTGTCCTAAATTTCAGGAATTAAAGCTGTCATCAAATTTTACAATATAATCAAAAAGCTATATATCAACACTACTTCCAGCCCTCATTTCCCGCCTTCCAGACATCTTCTTTTAGTTCTATTATACCAACCTCAGGTCAGACATAATGAATTATTTTTAGCTTTTTTAGTTCCACAAGTTTATACACAACAAAATTAATCGCAGTAGAATTCAATAATTAACAATGCATTGGATATAAAAAAAATACACTAGAATTTCATCATTATTTTAATAAAAACCACAAACAATACTAACGGTAATAAATTATAAATAATATGTTATTTTTAATAATCCTTTAATAATTAATCATAATAATTACAATTTATTTACATTAACTTTAAAGTGATTATAAAATACAAACAAATGAAAAAATCAATTCTATCCATTGGAATTATCTTGTCGATATTTTCCATGAAAGCAAATGCTCAGGTGGGGATTAATACTCCAATTCCTACATCTACCCTAGATATTACTGCAAAAAATGCAACAGGTAGTACAACTAATGTTGACGGCCTTTTAATTCCCCGTGTAGACAGACAGAGGGCTCAAAGTATGACTGCAGTTCCGGTTTCTACCCTTATTTATGTAAACAGTATTACAACCGGATCACAAACCGGTACGGCAGCCAATATAGATGCTGCAGGGTATTATTATTATGATGGAACTCTTTGGGCCAAACTTAATCCTCCTGCTCCAGCTTCCGTCAATATTTATAATGCTGATGGTACGCTTACCGGAAACAGAACGGTAACCCAGGGGGCTAATACTCTAGCCTTTACAGGAACGGCAAATAATGCTTTTTCTGTAGACGGGAATACATTCTCTGTAGATGCATCCAATCACAGGGTTGGTATAGGAACAATAACTCCTAAAAACTATTTGCATATTTCAGAACCTGGCCAAACCAGTGGTATAACAATAAGTTATGTTAAAGGACAAACAATTACAGCAACCGGGGCTGGCAGTGATGCTTCCGGACCTGGTTTCTATTTTGAAAATCTAAGCAATACGGCTACTAACAAAGTATTTAAAATGAATTTCACCTCTAATGGCAATAATGATGGAATTCTTAACTTTGAAAGTGTTAGCGATGGTGCCAGTAACAGTTTACGCAAACTTATGAGTATAACAACCAAAGGAAATGTAGGGATTGGAACAGTAGTTCCATCAGCAGCTCTTGAAATCAATTCAAACACAAACAATATTTCCGGGTTAAAATTTTCTAGATTAAATTCTTCCACCCCTGTAGGAACTGGCCAGGCTATTGGAGTAGACAGCAGTGGAAATGTTATTACCCTGGCTACAGTTTCAAATGTTACTGCAGCTTTAGATGCTTCCACCAACAGCCAGGGAGGGCCTGTTACTCAATACTTTGACGTATACGATACAAGCTGGACTACCGTGCCCGGTACTTCTCAAACAATGACAATTCCGGACGGAGGGAAGGCTATCTTCACCAATTTTATGTTGGGAATTGACTACTTTAATGCTCCTCCGGGCTCCGGAGCTGCATATTATACTGCGAAACTTTTTGTAGATGGTGCAGAAACTAACGTCTTTATAACAACACAGGAACCAGGACCAGGAGGACTTCAGGCACAGTTTAGTTTGAGCACGGTAAAATTTCTTTCAGCCGGAAATCATACAGTTGATATCAGAATGAGAAGAACATACAATAATGGAAGTGCTTCCGGAGCCTACATGAGATGTGGGGTAATGTCAATGAGTATTAATTCCTCATTTATTAATTAAAATATAGCTCTAAGGAAGACCCTTTCAAATCATCTAAAAATTAAATTATCAAATAAATAGCCAGCAAAATAGCTGGCTATTCTCTATTTTTTATTTTCACCAATCACATTTTTATAGTTTATTCTTTAGAAACTAATATGGAAAATTATTTCAAGACTTTTCCGGTTTCCAGATTTCTGGTCAATAACAGTTCAAAAGCCTCCCCCATCTCATCAGAAGCTCTGCAGATGGCATTTTCAAGCATATTTCTAATCTGCTTTTCCGTAACTCCGGCTTCTGTCCAGCTTTTTCCTGAGGTATATGAATTCAGGATAAAAGGAATAATCCTGTCGATAGCACAGGCGAAAATAGCATCCGGTGTTTTTTCCTCTTCAAATTCTATCCATAAATTGAAAAACTCCGAACGTAATGGCTCGTCTAAGATTCCAAAAATCTTTTGGGCAGAAACTTTTTCTCTTTCAAACTTTCCGACCATTGCTTTTTCATCAAAAAGGAAAGTATCTCCTGCCTCAATTTCAACCAGATCATGGATAGAAAGCATTCTGATAACTCTCAGCAAATCAATGTCAGCACGGTTTTTTGCATAAGGATATAAAATCTGTGCAAGAATAACGATCTGCCATGAATGTTCTGCAGTATTCTCTCTTCTCGAATCATCTGCATTATAATTTCTTCTCTGTACATT
The DNA here is from genome assembly GCF_003385455.1 of Chryseobacterium rhizosphaerae. Classification (GTDB taxonomy): domain Bacteria; phylum Bacteroidota; class Bacteroidia; order Flavobacteriales; family Weeksellaceae; genus Chryseobacterium; species Chryseobacterium rhizosphaerae. The sequence continues at coordinate 90,485 of NZ_QNUF01000011.1, forward strand.
TTTCAAAGCATCTACTGCCAGGATAAAATCAATCTCTTTCTGAATCTTCATTATGTTACTTATCTATTATATTGATTTGCCGGATACACCTTGTTTTTGGTCACCCATTTATTATTTATTTTTTCTTTGGTCATCACTTTTACACGGTCTTCATTGGTCATATCCTCTTCCCTCTCCAATACCTTTTCTAATCCCTTATTAGGAATTACTCTATATTCCGTAGTAAAAATCATGCAACATCCGGATTTTCCTGAGGCTACAAGACGTTTGCGCTTAGCATCTACCCCAAATAATCCAAAATAACTGGAACCGATTTCCGTAAGTTCCTCACTTTTTACAAAAGCCATTCTCGTACTATTGAATACATAGACATCATAGGATGCACTGCTGTAATTTCCTTTATTTCCATTTCTGACAGCGATATCTTCTGTTCCGTCAAAATTAAAGTCATCAATAATAAAAGGGCTTTCTTCATTGGTAAGCTGGATCATTTTTCCAGGTACCAATTTTTGACCCTCCTTTACATAAAATACAAGATCTTCGGAAGTTAAAGTCTGAACTTTAGTGTTCTTGTTGTCATATAATTCTATTGTTCCTTTGTCTTTACATTGCTCATCAAAGCAATTTTCACTATTGATGATGACATCATAATTCTTTGATGCATTTTTTACTTCAAACTGATATTGTCCAAAACATAAAGGGCCCAACAGAATACATGCAGATACACTTCTGTAATAATTCAAAATTTTCATAGTAATAGCAAATGGATTTAGGTGTTTTTTTATAAAATCTTACAACAAAAATACGAATCATAACCTCGACTTCAAAATATCTTTGCCATACAACAACAATGAATTTGATTCAAAACCGAGTATATACTATCACTCTTTTTTTAAGAAATTCTAAAGAAATATCCCTTTTATCCATTCTCATTTTTTCAGTTTATCTGCATTTATTTAAAATTTTCAGCACTATTTTTACCTTATTCCATTTTTGATCAATTTTAAATTAAAATTTATAACATTGATTTACAGTATATTAACTATTTTATTTTAAAAATTACACTACTTTGTATTGCATATTACCATTTTAATTACATATCTTTGTAATGTAAAATCGGAATAAGCTCATCTAGCTAGGAGCAATATTCTAACATATAACTAATTAACAAAAACTTATCAAAGATGAATACCGAAAATACCAAAGCGCAAATGCGAAAAGGAATTCTGGAATTCTGTATTCTAAGTCTCATCAATCATCGCGAAATGTATGTTTCCGATCTGATAGATGAACTGAAAAAAGGAAAACTGGATGTTGTGGAAGGAACCCTCTACCCACTTCTGACAAGGCTTAAAAATGGAGAGTTTCTCTCTTACAGATGGGAAGAATCTACAGGAGGTCCACCCAGAAAATATTATCAGATTACTGAAAAAGGAAAACTTTTCCTGAATGAATTACAAAATACCTGGAATGAGCTGACAGCGTCAGTAAGCCAAATCACTCAACAACATTAAAAACAAAGCTATGAACAAGACACTCTCAATAGGACTCGCAGGTTTTTCTTTTACGATAGAAGAACACGCATATATAAAGCTCAGCGATTACCTGAACGCTCTTAGAAGCTCACTGGATGCTTCGGAAGTAGATGAGGTAATGCACGACATAGAAATAAGAATGGTAGAGATCTTCAGAGATTCTCTGGGAAAACGTGAAGTGATTAATGATACTGATGTAGAAAAAGTAATCGCACAGATCGGAACCCCGGAAAAAATCGAAGAACAGGAAGAGGCTTATTTTTCTGAAAAATCAACAAATAAAAATAACTACTCCGGTTCCAACTTTACGGATAAAAAACAATTGTTCCGTGATCCTGAGAAACAAAAGGTTGCAGGAGTTTGTGCTGGGTTAGCCCAGTATGTAGGAATGGATATTACGGCTATGAGAGCCATCTGGTTAGGAATTTTCGTCTTAGGAATCTTTACCGCGGCTATTTCTTCTTCATTGATCGGACTTTTATATGTAATCCTTTGGATCGTTCTTCCAAAAGCTGAAACAGCAGCAGATTTCCTGAAAATGCAGGGAAAGCCTATGAACTTCGACAATCTTAAAAATGAGTCTAATAAATTAGTACAGTTTGCTAATGAATCTACTCAGAGGGTCGGAGAAATATATAACGAGAACAAGCCTTATATCAACAACGCAGGAAGCGGAGCCTGGAATATACTGAAGTACATCGTAGGTGGAATCTTTGTGCTGATGGCTGTGGGAAGTATCATTGGAGTATTTGTAGTCTTTGGACTTTTTGGAATGGATACAGATTTCCCTGGTGCCAATCAAATCAGATTCTATATGGATGATAATGGTCTTGATAAGGTATTAGCAGCTATAATGGTTATCGGAAGCTTAATCCCGGCTATTCTTTTTAGCTTATTAAGTATTAAAATATTCTCTCCAAAAACTAAGCTGAGAAATATCGGATGGGTAATAGGTGGATTATTTCTTCTATTGATCGGATTAGGAACTTACTTTGGATTAAGTATGGCAAAGAAAAACCTGATCTACAGAGGAAGCAAAGAGGATACAGAGAATGTGGCTATCAATACCAATTCTGACACCGTTTATGTAGATGTAAAACAGGTAAGTATTCCACAAAACTTCAAAGCTTATGATGATGATATTTATTCTGATAAAAGATTCGTTTATGAAGAGGATTATATTTCTGTAGATGTAACAAGAAAACCGGATATCAAAACTCCTTATCTGATTATTAAAAAAGAAGGAAACGGCTATAACTTCCCTATTCAGTTAACAGTACCGGTAGAGGTTGTTAATAACAAAGTAATCCTTCCAAACTATGTAAAGTATCCATATGAGCACAGATTCAGAGATTACAGAGTAAACTATGAACTGGTAGTTCCTCAAAAAGCGATTGTTATTCCACTAAAAAAAGATCGTATCAGCTTCGATGGGGATCTGGATGGAGACGGTATCAATGATGATGATCAGGACAGAGATGAGAACCAACATGGTATAAGAATCGAAAAAAACAAAATTACAGTAAACGGTTCTACAATAAGCTATGATCCTAATGATAAAGACAGCGTGATCATTAATGGTAAAAAAGTACCAAACTATCATGTTGAAAAAGTAATTGATTCTGTAACGTCCGACATCAAAAAACTGAACAAAGATGTAGACATTAAGATCAAAGACGGAAAAAACGAAATTTCCATACAAACTAAATAATTAACTTCAGAGAGTGCGAGAAGGTGTGAGTGGATAGCAACCGTTTGAAATTCACACTCTTCTTATCTCAGAAAAGAAAAAAAATCATATTATTTAGTTTCCTATGTGAAAAAAAAGCTTTACTTTCGTACTATTAAAATATAATAACCAACCAACAAAAAACACACACCTATCATGATACAATTTGCCCTAGAATTTGTTATGAAAATCGTAGATTTAATCAACGGTTTGTTTTAAGAGCGATAATATTTCAATATATTTGTAAAGTATAACCAAAGTTTGGTTATACTTTTTTGTTTTAATCCAAGAATTTATGAAAAAACTGATAGGCAAATTAATGCTAAAATTATTAGGTTGGAAGGTCGTTCTGCAGGGCGATGTAAACAGCCTGAACAGGTGTATCCTTGTGGTAGCACCGCATACCCATAATATGGAATACATTTTAGGAAATCTTGCCTACTGGTCTTTAGGAAAACCATTAAAGATCATTATTAAAGATGCTCACACCAAAGCATGGTACGGAAGCCTAGTAAGAGGCCTTGGGGGTATCGGTATAGACAGAACTCAAAAAAATGATCTGGTCAATTTTGTAGCCAATCAATTTGCAAAAGAAGATTTCAGTCTGGTTATTACCCCGGAAGGAACAAGAAGCTGGGTTCCTAAATGGAGAAAAGGTTTTTATCATATGGCTTTGGCGGCAAAAGTTCCTATTGTACTGGCAGCCGGAGATTTCAAAAGAAATATTGTTTACCTGGGCTATACTATTCCTTATGAAAGGCTTGCATCAGCTCCTTTTTCAGAGATTATGCAGGAAATTCAGGATTATTACATTAAAAATGATATTGGTCCTAAAATCCCTGCCAACTGGAATCCTAATATCATGGGAGAATAAGTATCATCAACCGTAAATTATCAATCATCATTTATCAACATACAATGAAAGGTCAGAATAAAGAAGAAATATTAGCGTTTTTAAATAACTGGGGAAACGAAACCCTGGCAAAAACACTGGAAATAAAATTCATCGACATTGATGTCGAAAATGAATCCCTTACTGCCACAATGCCTGTACTTCCAAGGACCCATCAGCCTTTTGGAATCATGCATGGAGGGGCAAGCTGTGTATTGGCTGAAACCTTAGGGTCAAGCCTGTCTAATATTTTTATAGACGGAGATAAATATTATGGTGTGGGGACCAATATCAATTCCAATCATCTGAGAAGTAAGAAAGATGGGGTTGTCACTGCTACCGCCCGCTTTATCAGAAAGGGAAAAACCATGCATGTTTCAGAGATTGAGATCAGAGATGAAAAAGAAGTACTCATCAACCATACTACGATGACGAATAATATTATTCTGAGATAGACTAAAGAGATATCACTAAAAAACAGAAGACTCAAAAAAATTGAGTCTTTTTTTATATACTTGCTGCATTTTTTTAGAGCACCACGGGTATCAAATGAAGAATATTTCCTAAAAAAACTACTCTTTTAATTTTGACATTTTTAAGACTAATAATACCTTTGCAGAAAGGAAAATCAACGTGGGAATTTCCTATCTTATTTCCGGGCGATGATTTTCAAAATCCATCCACAGCTAATGATTTATTTCAAATTTCCTTTTGACGAACAATTATATTCCACAGATCATAATCAGAATATAAATTCCGTAAATTTTTATTCTTTTGACAAACTGAAACAGGTGAGTTTTGAAGGTCGAATTACTTCTGCTGAAGAACAATATATCCCAACCGGTCTCATAAGCAGTCCCCTGTTACAGGATCAAACCCATTTTGAAGAAGAAACGAAAGAAGAGTACATGCATAGCCTTCAGAAGGTAATTGGAGTGATTAAAGACAACCAGCTTCCTAAACTGGTTTATTCGAGAAGAAAGATATTCAGGAGCTTTGATGAAATAGACCTTAAAGAAAGCTTTAAAAACCTATGCATCTCTTATCCGAATGCTTTCAGGTATTTGTTTAATGATAGGGATAACGCCTGGATGGGTGCTTTTTCTGAAGTACTGGGGAAATTCAATAAGGAAACCCATGAATTTGAAACCATGGCACTGGCAGGCACGCTACCTGTTTCTGAAGAATGGTCCGAAAAGGAGATTGAAGAACAGAAACCTGTTACCAACTATATTCAGGATATCCTTACCAACTATTCCAGCCATGTACAGCAGTCAGAAACTTACGATCATATTTCCGGCAACATCAAACACCTCCGTACAGATTTCCGAACGCATATAAAGCCTGAGGACCTTGATGCTCTTATCCAGGATCTTCACCCTACTCCGGCAGTATGTGGCATTCCTAAAGATTTTTGTATTGAAAATATTCAGAAGTATGAAAAGTTCCCCCGTGAATTTTATGCCGGTTACATTAAAATTGAAACTGAAGAAAGCATACAGTTTTTTGTAAATCTGCGATGTGCAAGGCTTTATCAAGACTCTGTACATGTATTTGTCGGCGGCGGAATTACGGCTCAGAGCAACCCTGAAAAAGAATGGGTTGAAACAGAAATGAAGTCTGAAGCAATTCTTAAAAATCTGGTCACTTCTTACAAGGCATAAAGAACCTCAATAGAAATAAAAAACCTCCTTCAGTCTGAAAGAGGTTTTATTTATTTTAAAATATAAATATCTGGTTATTTCTTTACTCCGATTCTGCTCCACGTATCCATAACGAAAAGCAAAATAAGACCAATAAAAGCTGCTGCTGCAGAAAATACAAACTTCAGGTTATCACTCTCTTCTGATAAAACATCTGACTGCCAATCTATAGCATAAAGATTAATGGCAATGAATACAATAAATAGTACTAAAAATACTTTATAAAACTTCTTCATAATTTCTAAAAATTAACATAATTCAGCACCAACTGGGCAAAATTTGCGGTGAATAATTTAATTGAAATTGCCAGCAGGATAATTCCGAAAACTTTCTGAAGGATCATCAATGTAGCATCCCCTATTTTCCTTTCCAGCCATTTCGCTGATTTAAGCACCAAATATACGAAAATTGTATTAAGAACAATTCCTAAAATAATATTAATATCATGAAATTCCGCTCTGAGAGATAGCGCTGTAGTAAGTGTTCCGGCACCTGCAACCAGCGGAAATGCGATGGGAACAATGGATGCCGCTTTTGCTTCAGTAGTTTTATTGATTTCAATTCCTAAAATCATTTCCAGGGCTATGACAAAAATCACAAAAGCTCCGGCAATGGCAAAGGAATTCACGTCTACTCCAATCAGCTTAAGAATCTTATTTCCTACGAATAGAAAAACAATCATAATAACTCCGGCAGTAATTGCAGCCTTTCCAGCTTCAATTTGCCCGAACTTCTGTTGAAGGCTTACTATAATAGGAACTGACCCGATAATATCAATAACGGCGAAAAGAACCATAAAGCTTGTAACGACCTCTTTAATAGAGAAACCATCAAAAATTTCCATCTCTTTGTAATTAAAAATTTCGCAAAAATATGAAAATAAATTAACTATTTGCTAATTTGTGAATATAAATTAACAATTGTCTTCAAAAGTTCCTCAAGAGCTTCTACAGATTTCACAGGAGAATATTTTTCTATTTGAATTTTCTGCTGAAGTTTTCCATAGTCTTCTGCAAGAGAAGAACCTTTGTGATTTTCAAGAAAAGTCTTAAACTCGCTGACAGAGCCCTGAAAATACTGACCTCTTACTTCCTCATCCAATTCTTCCAGTGTTTCAAAGAACTTTTCATATTCCCCGTTATCTTTAAGATTTTCAAGATAGCTGAAATAGTCATTAATATCTGTTTTCAGCAATTCCTTGATTTCTCTTTCTGTTTCAGCCACTGACCCTAAAGATTTTTTAGACGGTGCAGTTTCCCTAACTAATGTACGTTTTTTTTGCCAAGTCTTAAATAACAGATAGGCAATAAATAACCCCAAAAGGATCACAATATTGGTTAAGAGAATATTCCAGTGGAATTTGCTTTTTTCTTTTACTTTAAATGAAGTGGTTTTTAAAACCGGGGTATTTACCGTTTCAAGAAGGTTATTGGTATATTCATTTACTTTCTCCACCGTAGAACGGGCTTCCAGAACCTGCTCATGAGAAAATGCATTCAAGGCCAAAGTCTCTTGTCCAAGATCAATATATTCTTTGTTTTCAGGATTAAAAAAAGCAAACTGTTCTGTTTTTATAGAAATTGCTCCCGATTTCTTAGGAATAATGACATAGCTGGCTAAGATGACCCCTTTCATACCCGTTGTTCCCGGAGAAACTTTAGAGGTGATTTTAGGAGCAAAAATTTCATAATCCGGAGACGCAGCAATTTTTGGAAGCTCCATATCCGGTAAATTTCCTTCTCCTGAAACTTTTACCACGACATTCATTGGTTTTTTAGCTTCAGGTTTCTCTTTAGTAGCATTATAAACACTTACATTGAAGTTTCCTACTGCATTTTTAAAACAGTCAGGAGCTCCTTCCGGAAGTTTTTTTACATTCAGCTTGATCTTATTGGAAACAATCTTATTCTTACTGGAATGAGAGTTGACAGAGGCTGATACTCCAGGAACTTCTACATATCCTGCTTCATTTGGAAATACCATAAACATCGCCAAAATCTGAGAAGCCATATTTCCGGAATTCGTCGGATCTATTTCAGACCTGTTAAAATTTATAGGATGTACATTGATATTATCCTGCTGTGGAAGATGGATATTTTTCACCTTTCTAAGGTTATCCATATTTCTGGAATACACCTTCAGAACAGCAATGGTAGGTTGATCCTGATATACCTCCCTGTCCTCTATCTCCATATTCAGATAGACATCATTGGAAGTATTCCCGGCTAAAGATTTCTTTTCTACAAATTCTTTGACGTTGACATCAAAAGGTTCTGTTTTGTAGATTTTATTATTAACGGTCACTAGTACCGATCCTATTTTTATTTTCCCTTTTTTCTTAGGTTCAAGGGCTATTCTGGATATTTTTTGAGTAATCAGGGTATTGGTCGCAGGATCAATCACGGTATTGGTAACCGAACCACTTCCGATAATATTGAATTTCGAAAGATCGGGAAGCTGAAATCCTGTTTGCTGTACAAGATCACTTCCGTTAAGTTCTAATACGATTGTAAGATTCACAATATCCTTACCTGCATATTCGGCTTTATCAGCATCTAGGCTAAGATTTACCTGTCCGTAAGTAATTACGGATGCCAGAGTAAGCAATATGTAAATCAATTTATGCTGCATCACCAATCTTTCTCGTTGCTTTCAGGCATCGAATAAGAATTCTTATTTAAAATTCTTCTGGCGGTTTCTTTTTCTTTTTCGTTTATCTTATCTAGAATTGCATTTTCAAGGTCTTTTGGCATTTTACCCTCATTATTCTGTTTTTGCTGAGGATCATTACCCTGGTCACTTTTACCTTCATTTTGCTGACCACTTCCCTGGTCCTGCTTCTGATCTTTTTTATCGCCTTTCTGATCATCACCTTTATTCTGATCATTACCGCCGCCTCCTTTTCCTGAGTTATTCTGTTGCTGTTTTTGTTGCTGCTCTTTTTCTTTTAATTTGGCAATTTCATAATTCTTTCTGGTGGCCTCACTATACGGATTTTGCTTAAGAGCTTTTTTATAATAATCTGCAGCCTTTTCCGGCTGATTCATCTGCATATAGCTATTGCCTAAATTATGAAGTGCTGCCGCCTTATCAGGAAGTGTCTGCGAAAACTGCTGTGCTTTTTCAAACTCTTCTTTTGCCTCTTCATACTTCTTACTTTTATATAAGGCATTCCCCAAATTATAATGTGCCGTAAAATCTTTGTCATTGGATTTTGCGGCCTCCATATATTTCGAAGAAGCTCCATCATAGTCTTTACCGTCGAATTTTTGGTTCCCTTCATGAACCAATGTCCTATAGTTTTCCTGCCCAAACAAAATGCCTGAGAACGAAAAAGCAATTATAAACGATAAAAGTAAGATTTTAGTATTCATCCTTTGCAAAATTATTCCTTTAAATGTTAAGAAACAGGGGTTTATTTGTTAAAATTCGGTTAAAGTACCCATTAAAATGCTGTTCCCTCCTCATGAAGACTACACATTGAAATCTTTTTTAGGATTAAAAAGAAAAATTAAAAGAAAAAATAAGATTGATGCTCCCAGAAAATATTGATAGTAATGGTTGGCATTCTGTGACTTCACCATGGTTTCGGATCCGGAAGATCTTTTATTAACAGCATCAATAATTCTGCTTGGCGCTTCATTGATATTATTGCCATCTATATAACTTCCACCGGTAGATTCAGCCATCTTTTTTAAGGCATCCGTCTGTCTTTTTGAAATAACGGTTCCCCCATTCACATCTGTTTTATAGCCCATTAACTGTCCATAAACATATTCAGGAACGGGTGCTCCTTCATCGGACCCCACTCCTACAGAAGTAATACTTATTCCCTCTTTATTGGCTAGTCTTATCGCGGCATTGTCATTCCCCTCGTTATCTTCACCATCACTGAGCAATATCACCTTTCTGGAACCTTTACTTACATTTTTAAACTTATCTACAGCAGCCTGCATTCCATTCAAAAAATCTGTTCCCTGGATCTGCATAGAATTGGTTTCAATTCCGCTGATATAGGTTTCGGCAGAATTATAATCTGTAGTCAGGGGCATGATAGACATGGCCTGTCCCGCAAAAATCACAATACCTACTTTATCATTTTTCATCTTCTGCATAGTACCCAGCATCAGATTTTTAGCCTCAGCAAGGCGGCTTGGGTCTATATCTTCGGCGTTCATTGAATTCGAAACATCAAGCATAAAAATCACATTATTCAGCTTCTGACTGCTTCTTACCTCTTCCGAACCATTAAGAAGATCAATAATTGAAAATATCAAAAATAAAGTTCCTAATAAATACAAGGCAGGGAAAATTTTTATAAATCCCGATTGTTTTTCAAATAAATGATCATGAAACTGGCTGTCGGCAAAAATTTCTTTCTTTCTATTTTTCCATTTCAAAAAACGGATCAAAAAGAAGGCTAACAGCGGCAGAAGCAACAGTAAAAATAAATACCAATAATTTCCTAAAGACCAACTCATCAGCTTAAAATTTTATAAAACACCCATCTCAACAACGCATCCAACACCAGCATTCCTAAAGCAATCCACAGGAAGATTTTAAAATATTCTTCGTAATTATAAAGCTTGGAAACCTTTACATCAGATTTCTCCAATTGGTTAATCTCATCGTATACTTCCTCAAGGCTGCTGTTTGAAGTAGCCCTGAAATATTTCCCTCCGGTAGTCTGAGCCACTTCCCGTAACGTATTTTCATCAATGGTAACTTCCGTCTCAGTAAAGACAAGGTCTCCAAAGATATCCTGTGATGTAGGCATCAGTGCATATCCATTGGTCCCGATTCCTATGGAATAAACCTTTATATGATTACTTTTAGCCAGTTCGGCAGCAATCTGTGGCGGAATAGCATTCTGAATATTACTAACCCCATCCGTCATCAGGATAATCACCTTGCTTTTCGCTTTGCTTTTAATCAAATGGTTCACGGCTACGGAAAGTCCTTCCCCAATAGCTGTTCCTGGTTCCAGTCCTGCTGAATTAAGATTTTTAATCTCATCAATTACAACCTGATGATCTGAAGTGACAGGTACTTTTGTAAAAGCCTCTGCAGCATAAGCTACAACTCCTATCCGGTCATTAGGACGTTTCTGAACAAATTTTACGGCAATATCTTTCAATGCTGTTATACGGTCCGGGCTTAAATCCTTCGCCAGCATACTGAGAGAGACGTCTATAGACAGCATAATATCCACTCCTTTTGTATCATCTCTATCCTGGGAGACTGTAAAAGTTCTGGGTCTCGCCATAGCAATGATCAGTGCTGCAAGAATGATGTACTTGGATATCTTCAAGACAAAAAGAACAGCACGAATACCACCACTGGAATCCATATTTTTAACGGTAGGGACTTTTATCCCTTTCCTTTTCTGTCTTCCGGCATCTTTAATAAAAAGAGGAATAAACAGTAGAAAAAGCAATAAGAACCATGGACTGTAAAACTCAAAATTAAACATCCTTTCTTAAGTTTTCAAATTCTAAATCTTTCGATGATCTTTTTACAAAATCCCTGATATTGGTAAAATCATTTTCCATGGTATCTTTATCAGGAAAGGTTTTCGCAAATTTCACAAGGTCTCCTCTTAAGAAAACATCTTCTATTATTTTTTCGTTATCCTGAGAAATGGTATTGTTCTTTTTCATGACATCAATAAGGTCATCGGTAAGAAGTACATCTGCAGGAAGATGATATTGTTTGGCTATAAAAGTTCTGGAAATATCGATCAGTTCTACATAGAATGAACGGAAATTACCTCCTTCAATATATTTTTTCTTTTTAAGGGAATCTAACTCTTTTAATGTTTGGTTGGTCGCTACCACCGGTGAACTCTTGGATTTTCTTCCCCATTTCACAATCATGATAATAGCCACAATCAAAGCAATACCTGCTAAAGCTGCCAGAATATAGAATTTATATAGTTCCCAATAATCTTTTGCATCAAGTTTGACTTCTTTATTCTTCATGATATCATTAATCTGGTCAGCCTTTTGAGCTGTATTAATGACATCTATCTCATAAGGAATAGTCTTCAGTATTTTATCTCCCACTTTAAATTCCAGCTCAGGAATGGTAAATTTTCCTTCTTCAAAAACAGCAAACTCTATTTTCCTTTCGTATAAATTGGCATTTTGTCCGATGCTGTCTTTTGTTTCTTCAAAGTGAAAAGGAAGCAATTCATTTTTAGCTGCAGAGATCACCTGCTGATCATGAATATTGTCAATTTTTATAACAAAGTGATTGACTTCACCTAACGCAATAGTTTTCTTCTCTATATTGGAAGATAATATCTGTGAAAAAGCATTGACACAGATAAAAAAAGATAATATTAATAGTGTTTTTTTCAATTTTCAAATAATAAATTCAGGCTAATGCCTACTGTTTTATTTCTCATTCTAATCTATTGGCTACCGTTTTATTTTTTCTGGAAATAGCTATACAGCAGTTTTGAATAATCTGAACCTGTATTGATATTCATAAAACTGGCCGAGCTGTTGGAAAAATCTTCTTCCAGGGCTCTTAACTTCTGTTTTTGCGCTTCCGCAAAAGTATACCGCCATCTGGCGCTGGAAGTATTGGCCCATATTTGTTTTCCTGTTTCTACATCATATAGCAGCGTATATCCCACATCAGGAATTTCATTATCCTTTTCATCATAAATCCGCATTCCCAGCAGCTGGTGTTTTTTTGAAGCCACTCTCAGCATTTTAGAATCATATTCATCTTCAAAATCCGAAAACAGGAATACCAGAGATTTTCTTTTAAAAATTCCCATCATATACTCCAATGCTTTGTCTATTTTAGACTCTGCAGGAACATAATCGGCTGTCAGGATATTGCTGATGATAGAAAGGATATGTTTTCTCCCTTTCTGTGGTGGAATTACTTTATATACTTTGTCAGCAAACAGAATCAGTCCCACCTTATCATTATTTCCGGCGGCTGAAAACCCTAAGCTGGCTGCAATTTCAGCAACATATTCCCTCTTCAGCTGAGTCTTCGTTCCATAATCCATTGAAGCTGAAATATCTACCAGAATCATCATGGTAAGCTCTCTTTCCTCCTCCATTACTTTTACAAACGGTTCACGGAAACGCGCCGTTTTATTCCAGTCGATTCTTCTTATTTCATCTCCAAACTGATAGGGACGGACTTCCGAAAAAGTCATCCCCTGCCCCTTAAAGGCACTGTGATATTGCCCCATCAAAGCAGCCTCCGTCTTTTTTCTGGTACGGATTTCTATCTGCTTTACTTTTTTTACAATATCTTTTATCTGCATATGCTGATGTAAGGTTTAATAATTTACGGGATTTGTATAGCATAATGATACCATTCCACTTCCCATCTTTATCTTTTAATCTTTCAATTCAATGGACACATTCAGCCATTCATTATCAAATTTCGTACTGTACTTTTTGTAGAAATTGATAGCCGGCTCATTCCAGTTCAATACCTGAAATACCATTCCACTGTAATCATTTAATTTTCCATGCTCCAGTGTTGCATCAAATAATTTTTTTCCAATCTGCATTCCTCTCATTCTTTCGGTTACGACCAAATCTTCAAGATACAGTCTTCTTCCTTTCCAGGTTGAATATCTGTCGTAATACAACGAAATCCCTACAATTTCACCATTAATTTCAGCGACAAAAGCACCCCATACCGGAGACGGTCCAAAGCCATCTTCAGTAAACTGATCTAGCGTTACCGTTACTTCATGTAATGCTTTTTCGTATTCAGCAAGCTCCTTAATCAGGGCAAGCATTGATTTACAGTCTTCTTGAACTGCTTTTCTGATTACAACATCACTCATTATGGCGCCTGGATTTTTGCTAAAATTCTGTTGATGATCTCTTCTGTTGAAATTTCTTCTGCCTCCGCTTCAAAAGTTAAGCCCATTCTGTGTCTCAGCACATCTTTGGCCAGCGCTTTTACATCTTCAGGAATAACAAAAGCTCTACCTTTTAAGAATGCATAAGCTCGTGAAGCAATCGCAAGGTTAATGGATGCTCTTGGAGAAGCTCCGAAACTGATATAATTTTTAAGTTCGGAAAGTCCGTAATTTTCCGGATAACGTGTCGCAAACACCATATCCAGGATATATTTTTCAATTTTCTCATCCAGATAAATCTGGTTGATCAATTCTTTAGCATCTACGATATCCTGAAGAGAAATTACCGGATTTACAGTAGGTTGATGCGAAGTGGAAACCATCCTCATTACTTTCCTTTCATCTTCAAAAGACGGGTAATCTATGGTACACTTCAGCATAAAACGGTCACTCTGTGCTTCCGGCAACAGGTAAGTTCCTTCCTGATCAATCGGGTTTTGAGTAGCCAATACCAAAAATGGTTTAGGAAGCTTCATGGTTTCATCACCAATAGTGACCTGCTTTTCCTGCATCACTTCCAGCAGGGCAGACTGCACCTTTGCCGGTGCACGGTTGATCTCATCCGCTAGTACAAAATTCGCGAATACAGGACCTCTTTTTATTGAAAAATCATTGTCTTTGATATTATAGATCATTGTTCCTACCACATCTGCAGGAAGCAGATCCGGAGTAAACTGAATCCTTGAGAACTCGCCATGAACAGCATCCGCCAACGTTTTTATCGCTAAAGTTTTGGCCAGTCCCGGAACTCCTTCAAGAAGTACGTGACCATTTCCCAAAAGCCCTACCAAAAGGCGGTCTATCATGTATTCCTGCCCAATAATAACTTTGTTGATTTCCTGTCTCAGAAGAGAAAATAAATAGTTTTTTTCTTTTACTTTTTCCGTCAACTGACGGATATCTTCTGCTTGAAATGTATCTGACATAGCTTGATTTAAAATAGGTGGTAAATTTCTGATAAATACTTGCATTAATCAACACAATCAATGCCATTATTGAGTTAAAGTTTGTTAAATATTCCGGGCTTGACAAGGGATTTAAGATAATACAAACTGAGTTTCTTATACATACAGCCCATTCACATGGAAGCTTCTCCGGATGTATCTGGGATTTTTCTGCTATGAAAGCAGCATTTTATCAGTATCCTATAAAAAATGTTGTGATATTTTTACCACAACATTTTTATTATATCAAATTACAAATCTGTTACAAATTTTTCATCGTATCAAAGCTTTGTAATGGTAATGGTAAATACATCTTCGGGCTTATCTTCAGAATCTTCGTAAGATCCCACATTTATATAATATTCTGTTCCTGCCGTGGTAGTAATGGTAATAGTTTCCGAACTACCGCCACCGCCGTTATCTTTTGTACCCACACAAGTCAAGCTGTTACACGATCCTTTATATACTCCTATTTTGGGATCGAAAGAAATGGTTGCAGGAGCCACTTTAATGGTATACTGGCCACCCTCTCCCGTAAATTTAAACCAGAGTCCATCATTCATTCCATCGTTGGGGCATGCCATTATAAATCCGGCATTATTGGTAGAAGACATTCCGTCACTCTGTGTATACGAATAAGGAAAAACAGATGCCAGCAAAGCTCCGGAACAGGCATCATTTACCGGTATTGGAGGAATGGTTTTAAAAACATTATCTGTACAGCCGGAAGATTCACCATTGGCAGAAACAGCTGTTACTTTTAAATAATAACTGGTATCTCTCGTAAGAACAATTGATGGTGAAAGATTAAAGTTGGCAGCAGTCACAACCTGCTGGTTGATAATATCTGTACCTCCGGGACTCGTCCCTAAGGAAACTTTGTAAGAAGTAGCTCCTATAACAGGTTGCCAGCTAATAGTAGGGGATAAAGAAATAAACTGAGCATTGTTTGCCGGATAAAGGATAAAAGGGCACGCAGGGGTAGACTTGGCCGTCAGTCCAGCAATCGTTATTGACGATTTATAATCCGCTCTTATTCCACCGGGTGGAGAAGCCGGATCAACAACCGCCTGATCTCCTTTGTAATAAAGGATAGAATTTGGAATATATGGATACACACGAAAAACTTCGTCAAAATTATTAATATCAATGCTTGGAGCATTTTCTCTTGCTGCCACCACTAAATTATCTGTATTATTATAGGCAAATGGTGTAGTAAAGGCAATCTCCACTTTACCATTATTCTTCGTTACCGTACCTGCAAATACCTGAGTAAGTTGTGAAGAGGGAATCCAGTCTGTACCGGAAGTAAATGCTGTTTTCGGAGTATGCCCAAGATAAACCGTCCAGTCTGAAGAATCAGCAATACTGGATGATGGGTCTAAATAAAAGGTAAGACCTGTAATAGTTCCTGCTGCAGTCGCATTTAATTCCTGTTTAGGATAAATCTGCTGTACATAGGAGTAGGAAAAAAAGCTACTGACAGGCGCTGTGCCTACATTGGTGCTTCCGATATTTAAATTGATCTGAGCTTTAAACATCAAGACTGTCAATAATAAAAATAAAAGTAAATTTTTCTTCATCATTAATAAAATTACCATTGAATACGATGCTAATTTAATAATAAAATTTCAACATTAATGATAAATATAATTATTTAATAAAATTCATTTACACCTTTCATTGAAAACACCTTTTATCACTTATTTTTTACACTATTAACAACAAAAAGCTATTTAATTTAAAAATCGATCTAACCAAATGTGTTTTTAAGTACATATTTTAATACATTTGTAACAAATACCAATCACATGTATAAAAAGCTATTTTTTGTCAGTCTTTTGTTTGCAAGTTTTTTTAAATCACAAACCACTACAGTAACCAATGTGATTTCTCAGGCAGTGTTTTATGACGGCTATGCCGCTACAGTATCCGCTCCTGTTCCCAACGGGTTGATCAGACTGAACAATGCCAGATATACAAGAAAGCTTACAGATGCCGAAATGGACTCTTTTAAAGCAAAGATTGCAATGAGAGTCACCATAGGCGCATTATGTGATAACTATGACCGTCTGGGTGAGGTCTTTTTAGCATTAGTACCCAAAAACCAAGCTACTTACACGATAAACGATGCTAATGTAAAAAGGATTGAAGCAGGGAGATACATCACCCCTTTTATGAATATGAATCGTTCCCCTATGGAAGTTCCCTACACTTACGATGTAAGCAATCTGTACAGTATATTTCATGACGCCACCCTACGCAGCACCTATGATATATATATGGAACTGGATGTTTTTGGTGTGCCTTACGCAGCAAACAATGAAGTTCCGGGATGCTCCGGCAGGAATGATGTATTTACAGGAACTCTTACTTTCTTTTCAACCGATACAGGGGCTACTGCGACGGACTACAACACCATTGCTCCTATCCTGAGCTATAACAGACTTAATAATTACAACAGTACAGATACTGCCGGTGAAACGGTTAGAATTGTAAATTTTAATTTACCTGATCCGGTTACCAACGCCCGTTTCTTTGTGATCTCTACCCCACATGGTGCCAACAGCGGCGGTGAAGAATATATAAGAAGACAAAATTACACCTATGTAGACGATGTACAGGTACTCACCTATACCCCCGGAGGAATTTCGTGTGAACCCTACAGAGTATACAACACTCAAGGTAACGGAATCTATGGTGCTACTCCAAAAACACTTGCAGAATGGACTTCCTGGAATAACTGGTGTCCGGGCAACGCCGTTCCTATACGTGGATTCAGCTTAGCTAATATGACCGCAGGAAATCACACCCTTAAACATACCATCCCTACGGCTGTTTTCAATCAACAGCAGGGAGATGTATACCTATCTGTCTATATGCAGGGTAAGAGCAATGCTACCTTGAATGTTAAGGACATTAAAACAATCGATGTCAGCATATATCCCAATCCTACTCCTGATTTTGTAACCATCAAATCAGAGACTGCTGTGGCCTCTGTTACAGTCTTCAGTATGGATGGAAAAAAATTATCTGAAACCTACAGAGAAAACAAGGTAGATCTTTCCGGATACAGCACAGGAGTTTACTTTTTGAATATTGTACTGAAAGACGGAACAGCTTTTAAACATAAGATCATTAAGAAATAAAATGAATAGTATCCCTTCAAGGTATTTAAATTCAACCCTACAAAAGCCTCTTTGGAAAATATCCTGAAGAGGTTTTTTATGACTATCTGGTTTTACATTTCAAAAAGCCCTGTCGTTTGAAAAAGGAAAATTAAAAGGCTTAAAACGCTGTTATTATAGAAAAAAGCGCAAGAATATAATGATAATTAGCTCTTTTTTTGAATAGTTAAAAAACTTTAACTCTAATCCCTCATTCAAAAAATTGTCATTTCCAGTTTATTAAACTATTTTTGGAGATTAAAAAAACTGCAAAATGAACTATCATTTTCAAGCACACAGACAGGTAAGAAGAAACCTTCTGGACATCCTGCAGAATACTTCTCATGAGGATCTTCTGTTGATTCCGGATGGCTTCAACAACAATATATATTGGAATATTGCACATACAGTTGCCACACAGCAGCTGCTGCATTATTATCTGAGTGGAAACCCTTTCCGTATTGATAAGTACTGGATTGAAACTTATAAAAAGGGGACTTTGCCTAATCTCAATGTTCAGAAATCAGAAGTGGAAGATTTGGAATTCCTGCTTACTGAAACTTCAAAGATCTTAATGAAAGATTATGACAGTGATTTCTTTTCAGATTACACACCCTATACAACCAGTTTCGGAATGGATTTAAAAAGTATTCAGGATGCCATTATCTTTAATAACATGCATGAAAGCTTACATTACGGATATGCAATGGCTCAGAAAAGAGCTATTTTGGGCGAAAAATATTAAACAATTACCCTCTGATGAATAAGAGCCGTCACAGCTCTTATTTTAGGCAAAAAAATAAAACTGATGAGCCTTCAGAAGGGTTAATGAGTAAAAATCAGGGAATTCATCCGGAGGAAAATAAAATTCATGTAAGCCCGGATGTTGTTTTACTACAAAACTGTAGAAGAGCCTCCCTACCTTGATTAGATTTAACAATAGAAAAAATAAATTTTGACAAACGACAACAAAAAAGACGATTTTATTTTCGGACTTCGTCCTGTAATAGAAGCTATTGAAGCAGGAAAAACCATTGACAAGATCTTTGTGCAGAATGCACTTCAGGGTCCTATTTATGCTGAATTGAAAGCTGCTTTAGCAAAAAATAAAATCCGTCCCAATTATGTTCCGGTTGAAAAACTGAACCGCTTTACGAGAAAAAACCACCAGGGTGTGGTTGCTTTTATTTCGGATGTTCCGTTTTATAAAGTAGAAGATATTGTCCCTCAATTATTTGAAGAAGGAAAAACACCTTTCTTATTGATTCTGGACAGACTTACCGATGTAAGAAACTTTGGTGCCATCTGCAGAACTGCAGAATGTGTGGGTATTGATGCGATCATTATTCCGGAAAAAGGAGCTGCCCCAATCAATTCTGATGCGATAAAAACTTCTGCAGGAGCCATTTATAATATTAAAATTTGTAAAGAAAATAATCTTGCCCATGCCGTAGACTTTTTACAGCAAAGCGGGATCACGGTATTTGCGGCGAGTGAAAAAGCGCAAAAGTTAATTTATGATGTTAACTTCTCAGAACCTTGTGCTATTGTAATGGGAAATGAGGAAACCGGAATTTCTAAAGAAGTACTTCATCATTCGGATGAAAAAATAAAACTTCCTATTGAAGGAAAAACACAATCTCTAAATGTTTCTGTCGCATGTGGTGCTATTCTGTATGAAGCGGTAAGACAGAAAATTTTGAAATAATTCAGTTCAATAACACAACATTAAAAAAATTAGAAAATGAAAAATATAGCAGCATTAGCGCTTATCTCATCTATAGCTCTTGTATCGTGTAAAAAAGAAACAGCCACTGTAACGAAAGTAGATCCTAAAACAGGGAAAACAGTTACTGTAGAAGTTCCTGCTGATTCTGTAGCTAAAGTAGCGGAGAACCCGGCGATCAGAGATTCTGCAGGGATCATCAAGCAAACTTTTAAGCTTGAAAAAGGAAAAACATATCCTCTTACAACCTATCAGAGAGATGTAAAGACCATGACAGATCCTACTGGAAAATCTATTACGGCAACCAGCGAATCTACGGATGAAATGAACTTTACAGTCAATGATATCAAAGGAAATGTGTATGATATGACCCTTAATCTTGTTGCTAAAAGAAGTTCTCAATCTGCACAGGGAAAAACTATTGTTGTAGATACCAAGCTTCCGATTCCTAAAGAAGATGATCTTAAGATGATCTGGAATATCAACAGAGCGCTTACCGGAAACAAGCTTGCTATGAAAATGGATACAAAAGGTAATGTAATATCCATCACAGGTTTTGATGCTGTATACAACAAAGTATCTACTTCTGTAGGAACTCTTATCAAAGATGCGAATCAGAAAGCAAGCGTTGTAGCAAGTCTTAAAGAAACTTTCAATGAAAAAGTACTGAAAGAACAGTTCAATAAAAACCTGACCATTATTCCTAAAAAAGGAGTGAAGATCGGTGAAAAATGGACCACTTCTGAAAATGCTGATGCAAGCGGAACAGTTAAAGTAACTTCAAACTATGTTTTAAAAAGCTTAGGAAACGGAAGTGCTGAAATTGGTGTTACCGGAGGTATTCCTAAGAAAACAGAAAAGAAAGCTCAGGGACCCATTACTCATAGTTTAAGCAGCGAACTGGTACAGACGGGTACTATTAAATTTGATGAAAGTACTGGATGGATTACCAACCAGAACATCAATGTGGAAACTACACAGATAGAATCTATTACAGACGGGAAACAGACTCAATCTATGAAAAGTGTTTCAAAATCTTCTGTAATGGTAAACCCTTCAGCAAAATAATTGAAGTAAAAGAGTTTGAGAGTTGAAGAGTCTGAGAATTTGAAAATTTTATTTTGATCATTAAAATAAGTATCGACAAACAACTTTGAACTTTAGAATCTTAAATACATTTTATTATGAAGTACATTCTTGAGCTGGTACTCTCTGCTATTATTATTTTCTTTGTCTGGAATATTCTGAAAAGGATATTTTTTAAGACGTTTTACGGTTATAGATTCAACAATAACAGTAATCAGAATAACAGGCAGCAGGATATCCATGGCTCTAACAAAGAGAATAAGCAAAACCTTAAGTGGGATGCGGAAACCGTAGACTACGAAGAGGTGAAACAGAATAATGATAAAAGGTAAAAATTCCAAGAAAAAAAGATAATAACCAGCATGGCGAAAAATAAAAACTTAATTTATATTGCTATTTCATTAGTTGTATTTATAGTTTTAGCATTTTTATATTCCACTCCTGTCTTTACGGGAAAACAGCTTTTCCAACATGACATCGTACAGTACAGAGGAGGAGCAAAAGAACTGCTCGACTATAGAGCCAACACAGGAAATGAAACCTACTGGAGTGACTCCATGTTTGGAGGAATGCCCACTTATCAGATGGGTAGCCAGTTTAAAGGTGACATCATCAAGAAAATTGACAGCAATCTGAATTTCCTGCCAAGGCCGGTTAATTATCTGTTTCTGCTTTTTGCAGGCTTTTTCCTTCTGGGAATGGTAGTGGTCAGAAACTGGAAATATGCTCTGCTAGGGGCTACTTTCTTTGGCCTTTCTACCTATTTTTATATTATCATTGCTGCAGGGCATAATGGTAAAGTAAATACCATTGAATATTTCGCGCCACTTTTAGCCGGAATCCTATTGGTTTATATCCGGAAACAATACATCTGGGGATTCATTGTAACAACCCTTTTTATGGGACTTCAGATTGCAGCGAACCACCCACAGATGACATATTATCTGTTCATTGCGTTAGGATTTTTATTCCTTTCTGAACTGATCAGAGTGATCCTGAAGAAAACACAGATGAAGCATTTTCTTATTTCTTCGGGAATTATTGCGATATCATGTATCATTGGAGTTGGAATGAATTCTCAAAGAATCCTTGCCAATTCTGAATATGTAAAAGAAACGGTTCGTGGAAAGCAGATTTTAACGAATGACAGCCATACTTCAGGAAAATCCGGAATGGATAAGGAAAGCATGCTGATGTGGAGCTACGGTAAACTGGAAACGTTAAATCTTTTCATTCCAAGGTTGATGGGTGGTGGAAGCCAGGAACCGGAAGCTAAGGAAATGATGAGCAAAGTTCAGGAGCTTGTTCAGGAAAATGTAAGCTCACAAGCTGAAATGGACAGAATATCGAAAGGTTTCAGTGGAATGACATACTGGGGTGACCAACCGGGAACTTCAGGACCGGCATACCAGGGAGCTATTGTATGTTTTCTTGCTCTTTTAGGATTTTTCATTGCCCGAAAAAAATACCGTTACTGGATTTTAGGAGCTTCCATACTTACCGTTTTACTGGCTTGGGGAAGTAACTTTATGCCATTATCGGATTTCTTTATTGACTATGTTCCGTTTTACAATAAATTCAGAGCACCTTCTTCAATCCTTGTTGTTGTAGAATTGTTATTCCCACTGATTGCCATCCTTGGACTGTACAGATTCTTCACCGATGAAAAGCTTACCGAAGAATATAAGCAAAAAACACTTCTTTATGTAAGTGGAGGAACATTAGGATTCGTATTAATTCTTTTGGTCTTCGGAAAATCATTATTAGGATTCGCGACAGAAGGTGAAAAAACGTATTTCCCTCCTTTCCTACTCGATTATCTTGTGGACGAAAGATATAAACTGTTCAGAACAGATGCTATCAAAGCGTTTATCTATGTAGCTATTACTGCAGCTGTTTTATTTTTCAGTTTAAAGAAAAAGCTGAATCAGAATATTGCTTTGGTGGTAATTGGACTGGTAAGTTTATTCGACTTATGGACTGTGAACAAGCGTTATCTGAATGATGAAAATTATGTAGACAAAGTCTTTGCTGAAAACCCTTTCCAGACGGAAACTTCAGACCTATTGGCTGAAAAAGTTCAGGCAAACCCGAGCTTATCCTCTATTCTGGATAATGTGAATATCAACAAGACGCTGGAAACAATTGCTAAAAAAGATAAAAACCATTATAGAATTTATAACCAGACTTTAGGTGTAACAAGTGAGACAAATACTTCTTATTTTAAAGCATCTATTGGGGGTTATCATGCAGTAAAATTAAGAAGGTATGACGATATTCTGAATGAATACCTGTCAAATATAGACAGTGTAAAGACTCCTAAAATTCTGAATATGCTTAATGCAAAGTATATGATTTTTGGAGGTCCTTCAGAACCTCAGGCGGTACCTAATCCAAATGCCAACGGAAATGCATGGTTTGTAAGTGACCTGAAATTTGCGGATACTCCTAATGAAGAAATCAAATCTATTGGGGATATTGACAATAAAAAAACAGCTGTTATTGCCACTTCAGACAAATCTTATTTTGACAATAAACCTGTTCAGGCAGATTCTACAGCATTTATCAATCTTACAAAATATCAGCCTAATGAACTGGAGTTTAAATCTCAATCCAGGACACCACAATTGGCTGTGTTCTCTGAAGTTTACTATCCTCACGGCTGGAAGGTTCTGGTTGATGAAAAAGAAGTCCCTTATATCAAAGCAGATTATTTACTTCGTGCCGTACACGTTCCGGCAGGAAACCATCATATCAGAATGGTGTTTGAGCCTGAAGTAATTGAAAAAGGAAAATGGATTTCCCTTATTTGTTTCGGACTATTTATAGCCCTGACAGCTTTTGGAATTTTCTGGATGAATAAAAATAAGAAAAAGGAAACATTAACTGAACCACAAGCTTAATTCAATATTTCGGCATACGTTCTGAATAAACAAGCCGTCATAAAGAATCATAAAATCAAAATGGAACAGAAGAAAATATTGATTATCACCTATTACTGGCCTCCTGCGGGAGGTCCTGGTGTTCAAAGATGGCTTAAGTTCGCAAAATATCTACCCGATTTTGGCTGGAAACCTGTGATCTACACTCCGGAAAATCCCAATTATCCGTTGATAGATGAAACGTTGATGAAGGATATTCCCAACGATATTGAAATGGTCAGAACAAAGATCTGGGAACCTTATCAGCTGGCAGAAAAGCTTAATAAAAGCAATAAAAAATTCAAAGCTGGGCAATTTGATGTAGGTGAAAACCAAAGCTGGAAATCCAGACTTTCCATTTGGGTAAGGGGGAATTTTTTTATTCCGGATGCCCGAGTTTTTTGGGTAAAGCCTTCTATTCAATTTTTAGAAAAGTATTTAAAAGAAAATAAAATAGATGCGGTAGTCACTTCCGGCCCACCCCATTCATTACATCTCATCGGGCTAGGCCTTAAACATAAGCTTCCCCATATCAAATGGGTTGCTGATTTTCGTGACCCGTGGACGGAAATCTCGTACTATAAGCATTTAAAACTGACCAAGAGTTCAGATAAGAAGCACCGCCAGTTAGAAAGTGCTGTATTTAAAAATGCAGATATTACCCTTGCCACAAGCTATACGGATGCCGAAAATTTTCGGAAAGCAGGAGCTAATGCTGTTTGTATCACTAATGGGTTTGATGAGACTGATACCCATGAAACTCCAAAAGGTCAAAAGAGCAAAACATTTACGTTGAGCTATATTGGGGTTTTGGAGCAATTGCGGAATCCTGAAAATCTTTGGAAAGCATTAGATGAACTGGTGAAAGAAAACATAGAGTTTTCAAAGAATTTCTCACTGAAATTAGTGGGAAGAATTGATGATAAGATCTTAGCTTCTCTTGAAAATTCCAGTTTGAAAAACCATATTTTGAATCTGGGTTATCTTTCCCATGGCAAAGCTGTTGAAGAAATGCAGAATTCTGACCTGCTGCTTATCACCAATTTTCCTAACGAATCTTCAAAAGGAATTATTCCCGGAAAGATATTTGAATATCTGGCATCGGGAAAACAGATACTATCATTTGGTCCAGATAAAGCCGATGTAGAAAAAATTTTAGAAGATACCCGTGCCGGGAAGCATTTTAGCTATACCCATTCTGAAACAGTGAAGCAGTTTGTCCTGGAAAAATTTGAGCTTTGGAAAAGCGGAGATCATAGTGAAAACACTCAGCAGATTGAACAGTTTTCCAGAAAAAATCTTACTCAACAACTGGCTGAAATTTTATAAAAAAAGCTGGAGGCTGTAAGAGAGAAGATCATTAACTTTTCCTTCCTGCATCCAGCTTTTCTCTATCTTATATTGTCCACTGATCATTGATCACTGCTATCAGATAATATTTTCCCTGAAATTCTTCAAATACAAAACGAACGGTTTTCCAGTCCATTTCACTATTCTTTTCTGTTCCTTTGATATAATTTTCTGTAAAATTAGCTGTAGGATAGCTTTCTTTAAGGTTGTTCAGAGAGTTCCCTCCACCGATAAATTTATCTACAGAATATTGGGAAGCTGTAAAATCTTTAGAAAAAACCCATTTACCCAAATAATCATTAATAGTTGCCTTGTATGGGTCTCCTGAACCATCCTGTGCTCCCCATGTAAACAATGTTTTTGTAGGCTGAAACTGTTCAAAATCAGCTTTGGAGAAATGTTTATCCCCTTTCAGATCAACATGAGCGTACATTGAAAATCGGATTCCTTTTTGAGGATGAATTAATGAAGCAAATGTTTTATAGTCTTTAGCTTTTAAAGCCTGCAGCACCTCATCATTTACTTTCTTCAAAGAAGCTTCTCTTTCTTCTTTTGTAGGAAGTTTTCCAATACTGTCTGCTTTTGCCTGTGCAATAGAATCAACAACATTCGGAACCGGTTTTCCGGCTTCTTTTTTACAGGCGATTACTACAGTCAGTACCAATAGAGAAATGAGTAGTTTTTTCATATTTTTAATTTTAGTGATGGTTAAAAACACCAAAACTAATGCCATAACCGGGAAGGAATTGGGTATGGAGCGAGAAGTGGTAAAATGATGTACAGCGTCGGATGTATAATTTCTGATGTATAATGTACAATGTCGGATGTATAATGTATGACGTCTCAACTCATAACTATCAACTCATAACTCTTTTCTATTAAGTTTGGGCTAAAGCCAATGGATTGTTTTGTATTCTTATGAAGAACGGGCTAAAGCCCGTCCCTATTGAATATCCATATCACGGGTAAACTGACTTTACAACCAGAAGGCAATCATTGACCGTTCACTCTCAACTCATAACTCCTATCCCCTCTCACATCTTTGTTCCAAAAACATCCATATAATCTGCTAATTACATCGTACCTTTGTTCTATGGAAATTTTGGACATTCTTATCATCGGAGCGGGCCCTATCGGTTTAAACTGTGCTATTGAAGCTCAAAAAAATAACCTCAGCTATCTGATTATTGAAAAAGGAACTATTGTTAATTCACTGTATCATTATCCTTTATATATGCGTTTTTTTTCAACCGCTGAAAAGCTTGAAATTGACGGAACTCCTTTTATCTCTCCTGCTCCCAAACCCGGAAGACAGGAAGCACTGGAATATTATCAGGGAATTGCCCGACAGAAGGATCTGAATATTCACCTCTATGAAAAAGTAGTAAAAGTGTTCAAAATTGATGATGTCTTTGAAATTGAAACGACAAAAGGAAACTACTTTGCTAAAAATGTGGTAATTGCCACAGGGTTCTATGACATTCCGAATCTGATGAACATTCCGGGGGAAAACCTGCCGAAAGTTAAACATTATTACACCGAGCCCTATCCTTACGCCAGACAAAAAGTAGTGGTAATAGGTTCCAGTAATTCTGCTGTAGATGCAGCTCTTGAAACGTATAGAAAAGGAGCTGAAGTAACGATGATTATCCGGCATTCTGAAATTTCCAAAAGTGTAAAATATTGGGTAAAACCGGATATTGAAAATAGAATTTCAGAAGGCAGTATCACAGCCCATTTCAATGCAGAGATCCTTGAAGTTAAAGAACAGTCTGTTATTTTCAAAGATTATGACCATCAGATTCATGAGATTGAGAATGATTTTGTTCTGGCTATGACAGGCTATCTTCCGGACTTTGAATTTTTAAGAAATTCCGGTATAGAGCTGAATGGAGACTGTCTGAACCCCCAATATAATATGGAGACCATGGAAACCAATATCTCTAATCTGTACCTTGCAGGTGTGGTTTGCGGAGGGAAAGACACCCACCTCTGGTTTATTGAAAATTCAAGAGCACACGCTGAAATGATTTTGAATAACATTATCTCCAAACTTGAAAACAGATAAATTATTGATCTTACATAGAGTAAATTAACCCCCGGTTGAATAGTTTTCAGCCGGGGGTTAATCATTAAAGGAAGATAAGATCAGATTTTAAACTAAATCTTTTTCTGTTTTCCTGTTATCTTTTAGCATCCATGGAACAATATAATAAAAACCTATGGCAATCAGTATAGCCAATACACCGGTTCCGATCCACAGGGTATTAAAACCCAGTTTATCCGCAATCAATGTTCCTATATAAGGTGTAATAATAAAAGCTATTGAAAAAGACATTCCGTTCAGTCCCATATAAGCGCCTTTGTTGTTTTCACCTGAACGAAGTGCGGTAATGGTCGACATAAAAGGCAGGGTCCATATTTCCCCTATACAAAGCAAGGTCATGGAAACCAGCAATGCCACCATACTATAGTCGAAGGCCAGCATAGCATAGGAAAATCCACATAAGAAAGTTCCTATCAGCATTGTAAATCCTAACGTAAAATATTTCTCAGCCAGCTGTACAAAACCCATTTCAAGCAATACGATCAGGAAGCCACTGTAGCCCAGAATAAATCCTATATTCTGCTGGCTCAAATGAGCTGTATCCTTATAGAAAATAGTCAATGTACTGAATAACTGGAAAAAGCAGATAGAAAACAGCATACAGAATATACAATACACCATAAATTTACGGTCTCTATACGGAGAATTTTCTTTTTTAATGATTATAGCTTCTTTCACATTTCTTGCTTTCTTCTTTGCTAATCTTGTACGTTTTCTAAAGAACCAGATATACATTAATCCGGCCAGTAAAGCAGCTAAAGCATTACTGAAAAATAAAAACTCATAAGATATAGCAGATAGAATACCTCCTAATGCAGGGCCTATAGAGAATCCTAGATTAACAGCCATTCTGTTTAATGAGAAAGCTCTGGTAATATTTTCCGGCTTAGCGTATTTTGTAATAGCCACCGAGTTGGCAGGCCGGAAAGTTTCACTTACAATACTCTGCATTAAAATAATTCCTGCTAACCCTTCTTCTGTAGTAAAAAGAGGGATTAAACAAAATAAAGGTACACTCAAAAGTAAGCTTAAGCTCTGCACCTTGTATTCACCAATTTTATCGGTGATCATTCCACCAAACCATGAACCTATCACTGAACCTATTCCAAAAAAGCTAAGGACAATTCCGGAATTTTCAATGCTAAAATGTAAATGGTTTGTCATATAAACTCCTAAAAAAGGAAGTACCATAGAACCCGCCCTGTTGATTAGCATTACCAACGCCAGCATCCAACTCTCTTGCGAGAGTCCTTTGAAAGAACTCGTGTATAAGTTAATTAATTTCACAATAATATTTGGGGAAAAATTTAAAATGCAAAGTTAGAGAAAATAGCCCAAATCCCTCTGTTGGGAAAGAATAAATTTCAGCTTTCCACCTGTTTTTAAAGACTTTAGAATAAGTCATCAAAAAGATAGTAAAATAAAAAAGCCGGAAGAAAACTCTTCCGACTCTGACAAGTAAAACCTGTATTTATTTCGAATTCAATAATTTAAAAGCTGCATAAAGCCTGTTATGCTGACTTTAAATTTTGAATCTGTTATGGATTTGTAGAGAAAATGGAACCATTCGCAATTAATGCACGTCTGTTCATTTTTAGAATATCTCTTACCCATTCTGCAAAATCTTCAGGCTGTAAAACCGTTTCCGGGTTACCGTCTGTAAGCCCACCCTGAATACTCATATCAGAAGCAATAGTACTTGGCGTCAATGTAATCACACGGATATTCTGTTTTCTCCATTCTGCCATCATTGATTGAGATAGAGAAACTACTGCTGCTTTGGAAGCTGCATAGGCAGACATATTAGGTCCTCCTTTTAAACCTGCTGTAGAGGCTACGTTTACAATATCACCTTCTCCTTTAGCTTTCATAAACGGGTGAACGGCTTTAGCCGCATAGTATACTCCAAATAGATTGGTTTTGATCACCTGCTCCCAGGTTTCAGAAGACATATCTTCAATACTTCCGAAATCCCCGATTCCCGCATTATTGATCAATATATCTACTCCACCAAGTGTTTCAGCTAAAGTTTCGATTCCTGCTTTTACAGAGGTTTCATCATCAATATTAAATACGGCATAGGCTGCATGCACTCCCAGTTTTTGGATTTCGTCAACTGTATTTTTTAAATTTTCCTCGTTTCTTCCTGTAATGGCAACGTTTACTCCTTCATGAGCTAAAGCCAGCGCTACAGCCTTTCCTAATCCTCTTCCACCACCGGTTACGATGGCATTTTTTCCGTTTATGTTCATTGTAATAATACTTTTCGTTGTACAAAGTTACAAAAGAACATTTTTACAGGGTGGGAAGAATATAGATTTAATGTTTTTTTAACGGCACCCTATTTTTCCATATGATTTCTCATTCCGGGGAATCCAAACAAATAACTTTAAAATAAAGGGACAAGCTTGGTAAAACAAAGCCGGTTCATGACAAACCGGCTTCAAAATCTAAAAAAAGTAAAATAATAAGCTTAAGGAATCTGAATTGAGTTCTGTACTTCAAATTCTTCTGAAGCGGAGAATTGATTTCCATACATATCAACAGCTCTTACCTCAACTTTGTGTTTTCCCAAAGCTAATTTTTTAGGAAAACCTGCTTCCCATATATGTTTTGACATTTCAGGGTTAGAAGGTCTTCTTCCCGGAAGGATTTTCTCTGTAGTATCCCATTTAAAAACTGAAAGAGCAAAATTCGGATCTATTGTTTCATCATACTCCATGGCTTCCCAGGATCCGTTGTCTATTCTGTACTCTACTTTATCTTTTTTACCTCCCATGAAAAAGTTGGCCAGAACTTTTGCAGAGGTTTTGGAAGGATAAGGAATGACCTTTGGAACATATAGTTTTATTTGATAATCTTCCGGTTTTCCAGCCGTTTTGTACTTAACTTTATATTGATTGTCCATAAAGCTGATGAAAGAATACCCTTTAGCTGTTCCATCTCTCATCGTTGAAGTTGGAAGACCCGCTTCGTCAGCCGTACCCGAATACCAGTCACCACAAGTGGTTCCCACATTATATTCATGCAGTTCTTTTATCCCGTTCCAGCCTGCTTTTTTACCATAGAAAATTTGTTGCTGAATATGGGTATGTGCCGATAAAAGCAATACATTCTGAAAAGGATTTAAAAAATCAAATAATTTCTGGCGGTCAGCATTTCTAAAGCTATCTTCATTTGTATGCTCCAACGGAATATGGAAAGATACCACCACAAGTTTATTCTTATCAACCCACTTCAAATCATTTTCGATAAACTGAAGCTGATCTTCACGGAATCCTCCCCAATATCCTTTTCCATCTCTCGGGTCCGGATAAAGAATATCATCCAAAATAATAAAATGAACATTACCATAGTTAAATGAATAGTTGGCAGGACCAAAATTGGACTCAAATGTTTCATCTGATAAATGGTCTTCTTTTGCATCATAATTCATATCATGATTTCCCATGACATTATACCAGGGCAATCCTACTTCTTTCATTACATCTGCATAAGGTTTTTGAAGGCTTAAATTATCTCCTACCAAATCTCCCAGGCTAATCCCGAGCACTGCATTTTTCTTGGTATTTTTAACTTCATTTACAATTCCTCTTTTAAAATAATCAAGCTCCTTTTCCGTGTAAGGTTGTGGATCTCCAAAAACAAGAATATCAAAGTTTTTATCTTCATTCTGCCTATACAGTGGAAAATTCAGTTCTTTAGGAAGATCTCCGGTAGGAGCTACTCCTTTATATTTAAAATCAGCAGGGGAACCTTGGGGCTTATGATGGTAATAAAACTGAGGCAGATTATTGCTGTTTAAAGCAGTTTGATACCCTGAAGGTTTGATGACAAAAATGGTCTGTCCTTCCTGAACAGGTAAGCTATATCTCCCGTTTTTATCCGTAAGGGCTACCTGTACTCCATTGGATACAGCTACTCCCTCTACTCCTTTTTCACGATTTTCTTTCTTTTGATTTTTATTGCTGTCCTCGTATATATAACCGGAGACAGAAGTCTGGGAAAACGCCATTGCCGAAATCAGCATACATGGCATTAAAAATTTCATCTTAGCTCTCATTTCTTTATTCTTTATTCTTTATTCTTTATTCTTTATTCTTTATTCTTTATTCTTTATTCTTTATTCTTTATTCTTTATTCTTTATTCTTTATTCTTTATTCTTTATTCTTTATTCTTTATTCTTTATTCTTTATTCTTTATTCTTTATTCTTTATTCTTTATTCTTTATTAATCTTTTTATTTATTCCACCACATTTTCACATTGATATGATCTCCTCCCATCTGCTGAACAGCAGCCAAATAATTGGTAGGATTCAATACTTTAGGATTGGGCGGATACATTAATCTTTGGGGTAAATCTCCATTATTTAACAGACCTCCATTGTTGGGAAGTACCGGAAATCCTGTTCTTCTTTTTTCAAACCATTGCTGCTGATCTACAAAGAAAAGAGCGATATACTTCTGAAGTATAATTTTTTTCAGGTCTGCTTCATAAGCTACATTTTGATTATCAAAATAGTTGGCCGGTACTACAGCGCCCCACTGTTCAATAGAAGCTTTCACTCCGTTTTCGTAAAAAGTTTTAGCACTTCCCTGAATGATTCCTTTTAGGGCAAGCTCTGCCAAGGTAAACTGAAGTTCTGCATAAGGATAAACAAAAATCTTCAGCGGAGCTTTTGCCAGGTTTTGATTAAGATTTGACGGCTGAAAAGTAAAAACCGTTCCGAAAGGATATCCTGAAGGAGCACCCACATATCCTATATTATTGTTTTTCAAATCTTTTGCCTGGGTAAAGAACATCGGTATACGTGGGTCATTATTTTTCTGTAAAGCCTGTACAAAGAAATCTGACGCTGCTCTTCCTGTGGTAAAATCCTGAGGCCTTGCAATAGGTGGCATTAATGGAGAGATTCCTGAAATATCAAGCTTAGTAGCATCTGCATTATTTTGAAAAATGGGATATACCGTTGGATTGTTTACAATTTCCTGAATTCTTTCTTTCACATTTACCTCTCCATCTCTGCTTAATATTCTTAATAAAAGTCTTAGAGAAAGCGAGTTACATAGCTTTTTCCAATTGGCTATTCCACTATTATCAGTATCTGCTTTATAAAACAGATCTGCCCCGGTAAGAGGTTTAGTGGTGATAAATAAAGCATTAGCCGCTTTCAGATCATCCAAAAGACGGACATAAATATCTTTCTGTCTATCAAATTTAGGTTGAGAAATACCATTATCCAGTTGTGAAGCTTCGGAAAAAGGAACATCACCATAGGTATCGGTAAGATTGGAATAAATCCATGCATTGAGTACCATAGAAATAGCCTGGTAATTTTTATCTCCTTCAGAAATAGCTGCTTTTTTAAGGTCATCAACCTGTTTCAGCCATCTGTATGAATTATTCCAGAATCCTGTTCCTGTATTTTCTGTTATATAATAACGGCTTAATGAATTTCCTTCGTTGGGAAAATCCAGAGAAACCTGCATGATATCAAAATTAAAATCATTAGCCCTGTTATATCCTACGGAAGCCATATTATACTGTA
The DNA here is from genome assembly GCF_003385455.1 of Chryseobacterium rhizosphaerae. GTDB lineage: Bacteria > Bacteroidota > Bacteroidia > Flavobacteriales > Weeksellaceae > Chryseobacterium > Chryseobacterium rhizosphaerae. Next base: position 123,101 of record NZ_QNUF01000011.1, read on the forward strand.
TGGGAGCCAGCAGGGTGTTTGCAACAGGTACATTGATTCTACTTGTATCTTTATTAATTTCATCCAGGCTTCTGTCACATGACACGGCACATCCTACAAGGCTAAGAAATGAACATATATAGAGTATCTTTTTCATTTTAAAAATTTTAGAATTTAACATTTAACTGAATTCCGACTGTTCTGGCTGAAGGCAGCTGCCCCATTTCAACTCCCGGTGTAATGGTAGAATCGTCAAGGGTAGCTGCTTCCGGATCAAATAATGGAAATTTCGTCCACATCCAAAGGTTTCTTCCAAATAAAGCAAGGCTAATATCTGTGACTTTTAATGGTTCTGTAATAGATTTCGGGAAAGAATAAGAAATTCTGGCATCTCTTAGCTTAATGAATGAAGTGTCAAATGAATTGGTTTCCACGTTGGCCCTTCTATAATAATCTCCATAATAAGAAGAAACAGGAACTCCTTTTGTATTCGGAGAAAAGCTTCCGTCCGGATTTTGAACAACTCCATCCCCTACAATCAGCCCACCCGGATTATCTCTTCCTACAAGAGTATGGGTAAGTTTCCCCTGTTCGGACATTTTATGATGTGACTGTGAGTAAGCGATCCCTTTATACTGTCCGTCAAATGAGAAACTAACGGTAATATTTTTATATTTAAATTCGTTCTGAAGCCCGGCTCTCCACTTTGGATAAGCATTTCCTATTTTCTTCATTTCCGTTGGCTTTGCCGTTAACCCATCTGTACCGTAAATCACTTGTCCATCCGGAGAATACATCAGACCGTAACCATACATATCACCTAGTGAACCTCCCACTACAGCATTATAATACACAACTCCTCCAACGCTTGCCATCGTGTAAGGTACTCCGTTGAACTCTTCCGGAAGGGAAAGAATCTTGTTGCGGTTCATTGACCAGTTGGCATTTACATTCCAGGAGAAGTTTTTATTTTTAATAGGTGAAGTGCTTAATGACATTTCGATTCCTCTGTTTCTCAGTTCTCCGGAATTGATAATTCTTTTATTATATCCGGTTTCATACAGTACAGGAATAATAATGGTCTGATCTTTAGAATTATTCTGATAGGCTGTAAAATTAAAAGTCAGTCTGTTTTTCAAAATTGTAAAATCCATCCCTCCTTCTATATTCGTAATCATTTCCGGTCTCAAATCAGGATTCGGATACAATAAGGGAGATTCTACAGATCCAGTGAATACACTATTTTCATAGTATTTTTCAAGCATATAATTGTAGGTATCATTTCCTACTTTTGACCATGACAGTCTAAGTTTCCAGAAATTTAAATTATCAGATTTCAGTTTAAAAATATCAGATAGGATAAAAGAGGATGACAATGACGGATAAAAATAAGATCTGTTATGATCCGGAAGGGTACTGCTCCAGTCGTTTCTGGCTGTTACATCCAGGAAAATCATATCCTTATAACTGAAATTTGCCAATGCATATAAACTGTTTACCTGATTATCATTAGGTTTTGGAAGTCTGCTTTCCAAAGATGTCGCATTGGATAGCTGGTACAATCCTGCTTTATTAAGTCCATTAGCCCGGTAATCATTCATGGTATATTCATGATATTTAATGTTACCTCCGGCAGAAGCTGTCACACCTACATCTCCAAATTTGTTTTTATAGGTAAAGAGAATATCATTGTTAAGATCCAAATACCTGATGTATTGCTCCCTGTAATACCCTTTCAGATAATTGGCAGAACTCCAGGGTCTTCTTTGGGTACGGAGTTCATTACTCCATTCCAACCCTGTCTTATAGGCAATATCAAAGTTTTTGGCCAGCTGATAATTTAGATTAACGTTACCTGTAATAATCTTTTTGTTTGTACTGTTTAGATTTTCATAGGCAATCAGATAAGGGTTATCAATATAGGAACTGAAAGGGTGAATCTGATCTACCTGCTCCTGGCCTTTTTTCCAGATAGGTCTATACCATTCGAGATCTACATTGGGATTTTGGAAAATCATAAAATAAGAAATCGACTGGTTATTATATCCGGTAGCGGGAAGGTTATCACTTTTAGTCTGGCTGAAGTTGATTTTAGTTCCTATTTTCAGCCTGCTGCTCAATTTATGATCTAAGGATACGGCAGCATTCAATCTGTTGAAACCTGTATTAGGCATCATCCATTCATTTTTCAGATAAGAAAGTGAAGTTCTGAAGGATGTGGATTCATTAGAATGTTCTACTGACAAGCTGTTTGAGTAAGTAGACCCTACCTGCCAAAAGTTTTTAATATTGTCTTTATAAGGTCTCCATAGTTTTCTTTCCAAGCTTTGCCCTTCTACCGAGGGATCGTACTGAAAGTAATATTGTCCGTCAAATTTCGGTCCGAAGGCACTACTGGTAGATCCTGTATTTATTCCGTCAGCAGAAGCTCCGTAAGAATAATAATAATTTCCATTTTTATCTTTTTGCTGAGTTCCCTGTCCGTATTCATATTGATAATCCGGCCATTTAAGAACAGTATCATAACTTGAATATGAATTTAAGGTAATCTGAACTTTTCCTTTTTTAGTTTTTCCGGATTTTGTGGTAATCATAATAGCTCCTCTTGAGCCCCTTGAACCATAGAGTGCAGAAGCAGTAGGTCCCTTCAGAATTGATACAGATTCAATATCATCAGGATTAATACTGTTGAAACTGTCTCCATAGTCAATAGGTAAATCTCCTCCAGAGCCGGCTCCATAGGCAGAAGTTCCGGTTCCGGTCTTTCTCCCGCTCAGGGGAACCCCGTCAACAACAATCAGTGCGTCGTTATTTCCCATATTCATGGAAATGTCTCCACGAAGGGTAATACGGGCTGTTCCAAGGGGCCCTGCTCCAGCGGTCTGAACTTTCAGCCCTGCTACTTTACCTTCCAAAGCTTCTGCCCAGTTGTTGTTTTGAGTTTGTAATATTTCTTCAGATTTAACAGTCTGGGTAGAATACCCTAGTGACTTGTCGTGCCTTTTGATTCCCAAAGCAGTTACCACTACCTCATCAAGTCCTTTAATAGTGTCTTTTTTAGATTTCTGCTGAGCTGCCAGGTTCACACTGATTAGTCCTAACAGCGACAAAACCAACAGCTTTTGTGTCTCTTTACGCATATCCTTTTTGTTTGTGCAAAATTAAAAGGACATTATGATTAAGATTTTAACAACACTTTAACATTTATTAAAAAAATATTGAATGAAATGTTAAATTTCTATTAACAGATTAACGCAATAGACTAACTAACAGTATATTAAGTAATTAATTATTTTTAATATCATTTATCGATACCATTTGTGTATCTTTATTGTCTTTCTTTGAGAAAATAAAACACCATATTCAACTGTATACCAATTGGTTAAATTCAAAACCAGAGTACTTTATTTTGAACACCGTGTTCTTCATTCTGTGAACCCATCTCTCAGACTAGAATAATATAATCGTCAACTATATTACCGGATATGCACCTGCTTTATTTGTAACAAAAAAGACTGCCTCTTTTGGAAGAGACAGTCTTTACACATTGGCAATATTTATTTTGCTCTCAATCATTACAGGAATGAATGATGATAAGCCCGATAATAATTATTTATTTTTCAGTTGTTCAGGGATATTAGTGGTAACAAATCCAATTCCCTGTTTTTTCAATTCTTCATAAACAGCCGCATCGTTTACTGTCCAGGAATTTGTAATAAGACCTAATGTCTTAGCTTCAGAAATCCATGTAGGGTTTTTCTGGAAAACACTGTAATGATAATCCATACCGTCAAGTCCTTCTTTTTTGATCTGCTCCGGTGACAATTCTCCATTCAGATACTGCACTTTAAATGTCGGCTCAAGTTTTTTAATTTCCTTACAGATATTCAAGCTGAAAGAAATAAATTCACTTTGAGATTCAAGTTTCATATCCTTGATCATTTTGATCGTCTTTTGGGTGATCTCATTTTCTATTTCTGGAGTTTTATCCGGTTTGATCTCTACGATTAACTTTACAGACGGATCCTTTTTACCCTGCTTCAGATAGTCTTTTAAGGTCGGGAATTTTTCTCCATTAGATAGTTTTACTTTTTCCAATTCCTTGAAAGAAGTCTCAGAGATTTCCATTTTATCGTGGTGCTCGTCATGGTTGATCACCAACACTCCATCTTTTGTCATTCTCACATCAAATTCTGATCCATACACTTTAAGCTTTTGAGCATTCTCTAAAGATTTAATTGAGTTTTCCGTTGTAGGAGGCTGTGCCTGGAAATACCCTCTGTGTGCGATAATCTGAGTTTGTGCTTTCATCAATACTGTACTTAAAACTGCTAACCCTAAGATAAAATTTTTCATAATATAAATTGATAATTAAAACCAAGTCCGAAGACTTTTGGATAAAGATAATTATTTTAAAAAGCTTTAAACCACAAAAGACATAGAAGTTTTCGTTTGTTTCCGATCACTTATCTATTTTTAAGCCTTTTGTGGTTCATATTATTTTCTTGTTAGAAACTATATTTTGCTCCAATCTGAATCTGATACGGATTTCCTGAAAGAGGAGCTAAACCGTTACCACTCAAATTTTTTGTATACTCAAACTGCTTGGTTACCGGATCGAATTTTTTGATTCTGTACATTGAGGTATTTCCATATGATTCATTTACGCCCCATTCTTTATTAAGTAGATTGGCTACGTTAAAGATATCTACAGAAAGTTCAAATGCTCCTACTTTATCAAATTTTATTTTCTTAGCTACACGTAAATCCCAAACTCCGTAGAATCCATTCTTACCACCGTTACGTTCTGCAATTTCACCATTGTATTCCTTCACATAATCCTTCAAGGCCTGTCCTACATTAGGATCATCAATAATAGATTGAGCAATATTCGGGAAAATATAAGCAAGGTCATTGCTATCCACAAAATCTCCGTTAATATTTCCTCCTGCTGTTACAGAGAAACGCGTCCCTCCGATTCCTGAATATCTGATTCCTAACGTAAATCCTGCAATGGTAGGTGAGTTCCCATAAATAACCACTTTATTTCGGAACTGGTTATCAGAATACGTCATTCTCAAATCTCTCGGATCACCCTGAACCATTGTGGATAATGTTGCAGAATTGGCAACATTTCCGTTATATGACGTATTATCTTTAATATCAGACCAGGTATAACTTGCTGTAATTTCCCCATCTTTCCAATAACGGTAGCTGGTATCCACCACAAATGAGAACTGATTTACTTTACCGTCACTCACCAATTCCAATACTCTTCCGAAATTATTATTGATTCTCCCTTTTTTCCAGTCGATTTTTGCACCGTCTATTGCTGAAGTAGGAACATATACTCCTCTTCCTCCTTCATTATCCAATGTAAAGAATGGATTAGCTACCATATTTCTGTCATAGTAATAGTAGTTATTTCTACCCAAAGCCATATATGCTGCCAATCCTGCTCTGAATCTATCATTAAAGAAGTGGGTATAGGAGATATTCGCTTTGTAAACGATTGGAATTTTAGCATCTTTTCCTGTATAGTTGATGGTTGGAATCTGATCCTTAGCAAGCGTAGGAATCGAACCATAATTATTTCTATAACTGTTGAAATCCGGCGTCAGTCCAACAGTTGCAGGATCCACATCTACTGTAGCCAAATGCTTTCCATCGAACACCAAATTATTGATAATCATATAATTGTTGATATCTGAAGAGAATATCCCTGCTCCAAACTTCAAGAAGTCTTTATTCTGCTCATTGATATTCCAGTCAAACTGGAATCTCGGCTGGATCACAAATGATTTAATTTTATTATCCGTTCTGATCCCCATTTCATCAAATAATTTTTGGTTGAATTCCGCTTTCGGATAACCACTGTAATCTAACCTCAAACCAGCCATCAAATCAAGACCTTTGGCTATTTTGGTCTGAAACTGCCCATAAATTCCGATATTCCAGATATTGGATCTTACAGAAGGGTCATCCATTAAAGGAACTTCTCTATAAAATCTGTAAGGATTAAGATTATCGAAATTATCAAGGCTGCTTATTTTTTTATCCGGATCTTCCTTAAAGTGGAATCTTCCGTTTACCTCACTTCCATATACAGATTTTGAAGTGGTATACATTAAATCTGCACCGAAGGTATATTTTACTTTATCGGTGTTGTAATATAAATTATCTACAATCTGGAATACATTATTTTTGAAACTTTCCTGAGCAAAACGATGTCCTCCAATCTGGATATTCGTAGAACCAGCACTTGATGCTACTCCTTCAACAATAGCTCTCGGCACAGGTCTTCCTAATTCATCATTTTGATAACTGTTCTGGAAAGTATAAAGGTATTGAGCTTTCAACTCATTCGTTAAATTAGGCTTCAGATTTGATCTTAAGGTTAATAATAAACTGTTGTCAAGGTTTTTATCATTTCCGTAAGATTCAAAGAAGTTGATATTGGTATTATCACCAAGTCCGTTTTTATTAAGGTCATAGGTGAAGTTGTTTCTTAACGTCAATAAGTGCTTTTCATTGATCTGCCAGTCTAAACGCAAAAATGCAGCATCTGAATTTCTCACTTTATCAAAGCTTCCAAACTGAGGAGTATTCCCTACCCCATATTTTGCTCTTGAAATATCCAGAAACTTATTCAGCGTTTCTGTAGTGGTATTGAATCTTTTCTCATCTTCCTGAGATCTGATATCTGCAATAATCAACGGTCTGGAATCCAGCTGGTGATCCCAGGCTACGAAGAAATGTAATTTATTTTTAATGACCGGTCCACCCAATGAAAAACCAAACTGAGAAGTAGAGAAATCATTCTGTCTCTTATTTCCTCTGATATCATAAGGGCTGGAAAGCCAGTTGGTTCTTAAGTATTCCCAGGCACTTCCTGAAAATTTGTTGGTTCCTGATTTCGTAACAGCACTTACTGTTCCACCACCACTCCTTCCCAACGTTACATCGTATTGGTTGGTGGTAATTTTAAATTCACGTACCGCTTCAATAGAAATGGAAAAGGGGGCACCACTTCGGCTGGTCGTAGAACCTGCAGAGGTCGGGTTTTTAGCCGTCATCCCATCAATAGTGAAATTGGTGGAAGAACCCAGCTGCCCGGATAAATTTCCTCCCTTTCCACTTAAAGGTGATAATTCTGTAAGGTTCGTGAAGTTTCTCCCGTTTACCGGAAGCATGCTTATATTCTTGGCAGAAATTGCTGTAGCTGCACCAAGGTTTCCTATTTTATTTTTAAGGTTTCCGGTAATCACTACTTCTTCTATACGCTTCTCTCCACCCATATCCATGTTCACCGTAACCTGATCTCCAAAGTTGACATTATAGCCTTCCTTTTTATCCTCGTTTACAATAACGGTGTATGGACCACCAAGAGGAATCTCTTTAAAGATATATTCTCCTTTTGAATTGGTTTCCGTTTCCGTTCTGAATCCTGTAGATTCATTAACGATCGTTACTTTCACTTTTTCCTGAACCGTACTTCCCGGCCCGGTTACTTTCCCTACAATAGAAGCCTGTGTAGTCTGTGCATACGCCAGTGTCCCAAACCCTAAAAACAATAATCCCAGTACAATCTTTACTTTTTTCATTACCTCAAATTAGATGTGCAAAGGTATTTTGACTTTGAGAGCCTTCTGTTTAAGAGAGTTTTAACATTTTTTTAATTAAATAGAAACGTTATGTTAATTTATTATAAACAACCAATTTATTCCATAGATAACCAGCCTGTTAAAAGGCATTACGTAATATTAACTTTCCTGTAATATTTAATTGTGTTATTTTCTAAATGGAATTAGTTTAGTTATTTTTGCTCAAAAGATAGAACCGCAATGTCCGAAAACATTCAACAAAAAATAGAACAGCTCCGCAAAGAGCTTCATCAGCATAATGAAAACTATTATCTTCTGGATACCCCTACCATTTCAGATTATGACTTCGATATGCTTCTTCAGCAGCTCCAGGAGCTGGAAGCAAAGCACCCTGAGTTTTATGATGAAAACTCCCCTTCTGTAAGAGTAGGTGGTGGAGTTACAAAGGTTTTTCCCACGATCCAGCATAAATTCAGAATGTATTCTCTGGATAATTCTTATGATTTTGATGATCTTGAAGATTGGGAGAAAAGAATTATTAAGACCATTAATGATCCTGTAGAATTTGTTGCTGAATTAAAATATGACGGAGCTTCTATTTCCATTCTTTATGAAAACGGAAAACTGATGCAGGCAGTAACCCGCGGTGACGGTTTCCAGGGAGATGAAATTACCCCGAATGTCCGTACCATTTCAGATATTCCACTGACGTTGAAAGGCGATTTCCCTCCTCACTTCTTTATGCGTGGAGAAATTTACCTGACCAGAAAGAATTTCGATAAACTCAATAAACTGCGTGATGAGGAAGGACTTGATCCGTTTATGAACCCTAGAAATACAGCCAGCGGAAGTTTAAAAATGCAGGACAGTGCCGAAGTAAGAAAGCGTGGTTTATCTTCTGTACTCTATCAGTTCATCGCTGAAGATATTCCGGCAGAAACCCATTGGGAACTGCTTCAAAAAGCACAGGGCTGGGGATTCAAAACATCTCAGCAGGCTAAATTATGCACCACTCTTGATGAGGTAAAAGATTTTATCACTTTCTGGGATACGGAGCGTCATAACCTGCCTTTTGAAATTGACGGTATTGTTTTAAAAGTCAATTCTCTGCAGCAGCAAAGACAGCTTGGATATACTGCAAAATCTCCCCGTTGGGCCATGGCCTATAAATTCAAGGCTGAAAAAGTGGAAACTGAGCTTCAAAGCGTTTCTTACCAGGTAGGAAGAACGGGCGCTATTACGCCGGTTGCCAATCTTAAACCTGTTTTACTGGCAGGAACTATTGTAAAGAGAGCTTCTCTTCACAATGAAGATATTATCAAAAAACTGGACCTTCATGAGCATGACTTTGTGTATGTAGAAAAAGGCGGTGAAATCATTCCGAAGATCGTTGCGGTAAATACTGAGAAAAGAACTGAAGAAAGTAAAGAAATAGAATATATCAAACATTGTCCGGAATGTGGTACTGAATTGGTAAAAATTGAAGATCAGGCGATCCATTTCTGCCCGAATGAACTTCACTGTCCTCCACAGGTGGTAGGAAGAATGATCCACTATGTTTCCCGAAAAGCTTTAAATATTGAAAACCTGGGAAGTGAGACCATTGAACAGCTTTACAGAGAAAAGTTAATTGAAAACCCGGCTGATTTCTATGTTTTAACGAAAGAACAGCTTCTTCCCTTGGAAAGAATGGCAGAAAAATCAGCGCAGAATATCATCACAGGTGTTGAAAAATCCAAAGAAATACCTTTTGAAAAAGTATTATACGGAATAGGAATCAAACACGTAGGAGAAACAGTAGCCAAGAAACTGGTAAAGAATTTCACTACTATAGAAGATTTGAAAAATGCCAGTGTGGAAGAGCTTTGTCAGGTAGAAGATATCGGGGCTAAAATTGCTGTAAGCATTGTGGAGTTTTTCAAAAATTCTGAAAACATCCTGATGATAGAACGTTTAAAATCTTATGGTGTACAGCTTGAAAAAGGGGAAAGTACCAATGAGGTTCTGTCCAATGTGTTAGAAGGAAAAGCTTTCCTTTTCACCGGAAAACTATCTTTGTTTACCAGAGAACAGGCCGAAGAAATGGTGGAAAAACATGGTGGAAAAAATATTTCTGCCGTTTCTAAAAACCTAAACTTCCTGGTGGTAGGTGAAAAAGCAGGAAGCAAACTGAAAAAAGCACAGGATATAGGAACAATTACCATTCTGGATGAACAGGAGTTCCTTGATTTGATTGAGAAACAGTAAAAAATAATAGCATAAAAAATAGTTAGAGCCGTGAATTTTCACGGCTTTTTTTGCATCACACTCAAAGAATAAAATAACATATAAATCAATAATAAAAGTAAAAATTAAACTTTAAAACAATTAAATGTAATAAATTCAACAGTATACGTATTTAATAGTAAATATTTTTCATACATTTATAAAAACTAAAACACCACTAAACCATGAAAAACATTTACGTATTTGTGCTGTTCCTGGCACACTTATCTGTGAGTGCACAGATTGTCAATATTCCGGATCCTTATTTTAAAGCAAAACTTCTCTCCGCAAGCCCTTCCAATCAGATTGCCCAGGGTACCGGTAGTGGAAATGTTTCTATTGATACCAACAACGATGGAGAGATTCAGCTTTCCGAAGCAGCGGCTATCACTTCAATATCCATTTATAGCCCCAATGGAAGCCCTTTTCAGATTCAGTCTATAGAAGGGGTGAAATCCTTTGTCAATCTGAAATATCTTACCGTTTCTGATTCCCCAGGTCTTCTTTCGGTAGATGTAAGCGGTATGCCAAAACTGGCGCTGGTCTCTTTTGATAACAATACATCAATGTCTGCTACTAATTTTTCAAACTGTAATCTTCTCAATAACATCAGTGTCAGAAATGCCAATATTGTAAATCTTGATATTTCTAACCTGCCTAATTTTGGTACTTTAGACTGTAAAGATGGAAAAGTGGAAACTATTAATTTTACAGGAAGTACCACAATACACACGCTTCTATGTTCCAATAATAACATCAGTTCTATTGATGTAAGTCCATTGGTTAATCTTGCAAGTTTACATATTTATGAAAATCTACTCACTACTCTTAATCTGAACAACCTTACGAAACTTCAGACGCTCAACTGTAATGGTAACAATCTCACTTCATTGTCTTTACAGAACACTCCAAAACTTAAGTATATTGAAGCGATGAATAATAATCTATCCACTATAGATTTAAGCCAGGCTCCTGTTCTGGGCACCCTTTATCTTTCTTCCAATCAACTCACCAGTATTGATCTTTCTACCTCCCCGCAACTCCATATTCTTTCTTTGGGTAATAATCTTCTGACGACGATCGATATTTCACACAACCCTCTTTTGTCTTCTCCATCTCTCAACAATAACAATCTACAGACCATGTTTTTAAAAAACGGATTAAACGGTGGTGGTGGATACTATCCTAACAATCCCAATTTAAGTTATATCTGCTGCGATGAAGGGGAAATAGCTTCTGTTCTCAATGCTAATACCCAATTTGGATACAACAATGTGGTCGTGAATTCTTACTGTTCTTTCACCCCGGGTGGTACCGTATATACCGTTAAAGGAAACACCAAATATGATATCAATGGCAATGGTTGTGACCCTACTGATCTTAATAAAGCATTCCAGAAATTCACGGTAACAGGAATCAGCAATGCAGGAAGTCTTATCTCCGATCACTCAGGAAACTACTCTATCCCGCTAAATTCCGGCCCAAAAACCATCACTCCAATCGTAGAAAATCCTACCTATTTCACTATTTCACCAGCAAGCTTAGCGGTTAATTTCCCTCTTCAGACCAGTCCATTGACTCAGAACTTCTGTATGTCAGCCAACGGCACTCATCCTGATCTTGAGGTGGTGATTGTTCCAGTACAGGCTGCAGTACCAGGATTTGATGCAGGATATAAAATTGTTTTTAAAAATAAAGGTACAACAGCACAATCAGGAACAATGGTTTTCAATTTTGATGATAACCTGATGAATTTCCTGAACGCGACCGTTACTCCAAATTCACAATCTACAGGAACCCTGACCTGGAATTTCACCAATCTGCTTCCATTTGAAACGAAAGAAATTAAAGCGGTATTCACCTTAAATACACCTACACAAACGCCACCATTAAATAATGGAGATGTTCTTCATTACACAGTACAGATCAACGGTGCTCCGGATGATACTCCTGCAGATAATAGTTTTACGCTGAACCAAAACGTAGTCAATTCATTTGACCCTAATGACAAAACATGTCTTGAAGGGCCTTCAATTGCTCAAACTCAGGTAGGTGATTATGTACATTATCTGATCAGGTTTGAAAATATGGGAACTGCAAATGCCAGAAATATTGTAGTAAAAGATATCATTGATACTTCAAAATTTGATATCTCCAGCCTGATTCCGATTACAGGAAGCCACAACTTTACCACAAGAATAACCCAACCTAATATTGTTGAATTTATCTTTGAAAATATCCAGCTACCTTTTGACGATCTGAACAATGACGGATATGTTTCATTTAAAATTAAAACAAAATCTACATTGACCGCAGGGGAAAATTTCAGTAATACAGCCAATATTTATTTTGATTATAATCATCCGATTATTACCAATACCTACACAACAGCTGTTGAAAATAAGAATACGCTGGCAACAAACGAAATAAAAGGGAAGAATACAACCTTAAACATCTACCCAAATCCGGTAAAAGAAGTCTTATCTATTCAGTCCAAGGATGAAGTTATTAAAGCTGAAATCTATGATACAGCCGGAAGAATTATGCTTTCTATGGGAGTGAAAGGAAATTCAGTAAATCTCTCAGAGCTTCCTAAAGGAAACTATATGATTAAAATATATACCAAAGAGCAAACATTCGTTCAGAAATTAATCAAAGACTAACGAAGACTTACCTCTATAAAAATAAAGGCTGCGAAATCACTTTCGCAGCCTTTGTATTTTAATATATCATTTTATTTGAAAACAAGAACGCTGTAAGGGCCATTCTGATTTTCTTTAGGCAAAATAAACCTGATGTGCTGTTTACCTTTCTGATAATCAACATAAGGCTCTTTGGTAATAATTTTTCCTTTTCCAGTCTCTTTATAACCAGCATTTAATACAGCTGAAAGGTATTTATGATAATCTCTCTGTTCCGGAAATTCACATTCTATCCTGTCCTGAGATTTGTCTTTAGTATATACAAATTTCCCGATTTTAAATGTATGATCAGGGCTTTCATATTCATTCAGGGTGAAATCTGAACTTTCCGTTTTGTCATTAAAGCTGAAATTGATCTTCTTCATTTCATTTTTAAATTCAGGCATACCAAGCTTATTGAATTCTGCAATTTTTTCTAATGTGAAAGCCTGAGCAGATACCTGAATACCTAGTACGATAAAAAACAGCAATGTTAATAGAGATAGAGTTTTTTTCATTGTATGATAAAAGTTTATAAGTTTAAAAGAATAGTTTTCAAGTTTTTGATAAAGTTATGAATTTTTCTTTAATACGTTTTGGAAAAGTATAATTTGTTCCTGATTGAGATTCTTCAAATAAATTTTACGTTCCTTTATTGAGATTCAAAACGTAAAGCAGAATATTATATTGTATATTTTAAGAAACAGGCAGTCTGAAATAAAATGTACTTCCATTATTCGGGGAGCTGTTTACTCCAATTTCTCCATTCTGTTTTTCAATAAAATTCTTTGAGATGGCCAATCCAAGTCCTGTTCCGTTCTGATGTTCACCCGGAACCTGAAAATAACGGTCAAAGATCTGACGGTGGTATTTTTCATCAATACCACTTCCCGTATCAGTAATACTGAACTGAATAAAGGAATCCACTTTTTCTACCAAAATCTTTATATTTTCATCCTGAAACGAGTGTTTCACAGCATTGGTAAGGAAGTTATTCATTACCCAAACCGTTTTATCAAAATCCGCAGCAACAAAATCTGTGTCTTCCAGAAGATATTCCGTATTCACTGAAATATTTTTCTGTTCTGCCAGTTTTTCTACATTTTTCACCGCCGACTGTACAATCTCTTTAGGAGAGCATTTTTCAACAGTCAAACGGATATTTCCAGATTCAACCTGCGAAAGATTAAGCAGTTCACTGGTAATATCCAGTAAACGTTGCCCATCTTCATTGATACTTTTCAGCAATTCTTTCTGCTGGTCATTCAGCTCTCCGAATTTCTGATTTCCAAGCAACTGTACGCCCATTTTTATAGCAGAAATAGGAGTTTTCAGTTCATGAGAAATGGTAGCTATAAAATTCGTTTTAGCAAAATCAAGTTCTTTAAAAGGGGTAATATTTCTCAGCAAAATAACCTTTCCAATATATTTTTTTTCCTTTTCTCCAGTTTTTACAATGTTGATAGGGACAATATCCTGTTCAAAATAATTCTCTTTATTATCACGAACGATCTTCATCGGTTCTTTTACCGGATGGTCAATATTTTTTAATAATTCACGGATCAAATCATTGTTTATAGCAACTTCATGAGCTGTTTTGCCCATAATCTCGTCTTTATTGAGATTGGTAATTTTCAACGCTTCATCATTAATCATGTAGATAAAATGGTTTTCATCCAGCCCGATAACAGCATCATGCATGTTGTTCACCAGTGTTTCAATCCTCTTCTTATCCATCAACTGCTTGGAGAGTGTACTGCTTTCATATTCCTGAAGCTTTTCAGCCATGATGTTAAATGATTCCGCCAGGCTGTTGAACTCTTCACTTCCTTTGAAATGCACCCTTTCATTATAATTTTTATCAGCAATCTGTCTGATACTGAATGTCAGTTGATTAATGGGTTCTGCAATGGTTTGTGGTAAATTAAAAAGCAAAATAAAGGCAATCAGGAAGCATACCGTTCCTAAACTAACAATCCAGAAAGTAGCATTACCGGCAGTAATGATGGCAATATCGCTTTTTCTTTCAATACCTTTCATATTTAAAGACATAATCTTGGCGAGATCTTCCCGGATCAGTTTTTCTTTACTGTATGAAGGTTCTTTCAGATAACTGTTAAAATGCAAATTCAGGTTCTGAGTAGCTTCTTTTTCTCCGAATTCCGTGAGGTTTTTTTCCTGTAACTGGTTATTTTTCTGAAAATCGGCAATAGCAACAGCACTGTCAATGCTTATATGATCCAAAGCCAGGAGCATATTTTTCGAAAACTCCAGACTGTTATAATTGGCTGTAAGGATTTTCTCCGTATCAGATTTCAGTTTATTGATATATACAGACCCTATCACTGAAAGCAGAACGATCAGGAAAAATAAAAGGCCTACGCCTAAGGTAAGTTTAGTTTTAAGTTTCATATGAAGATCCTTATTGTTTTTTAAAAGACATATGCAATCGCGTCATCTTTATCGGTGTTTGTGTTTCCAAATCATTGCGATTTCATTACTTTTTTAAGATAAAATAATAATATCTATCTGCCTTTCATTCAATCTGTTCATCAGGGTATAGATCCAGCTATATCCCAACAGGCGCTGCCAAAATCTGGCATGAGGCTTTCCGATACAGACAGTTGTTATGTTATGGGCAATTACATACTCCAGAATTCCATTATGTACACTGCCTTCTTTGATCCGGACCACTTTTGCTCCCAATTCCTGTGCTAAATTAAAATTATTAATCAAATACCGCTGTTTATCCAGGGCTATTTTTTCAGGATTTTCTGAGGGCTTCTGAATATATATGACAGTCCACGGACTATTATAATAGCTCGCCAATCTGGCTGTTTTTCTAATGATCGTTTTAGCAATCTTTTCATTACTGCTGATACAGGCCAGAAATTTTATAGGTTTAAAGTTTTCAGTCTTTATTTCAGTCTCTACTTTTCTTTCAACGTGAGTGGCCACTTCTTTTAAAGCCAGTTCACGAAGCTGTAAAATATGCCCGCTCTGAAAGAAATTATTCAAGGCAGTCTGAATTTTTTCCTTTTTATAGATCTTCCCTTCTTTCAGCCGGGTCAGTAATTCATCAGCGGTAAGGTCTATGTTTACCACTTCATCTGCAATAGCAAGAATTTTATCCGGTACACGTTCCGTAACTTCTACTCCTGTAATTACTTTTACTTCCTCATTCAGACTTTCAATATGCTGAATATTCATGGCACTGATCACATTGATCCCGTTATCCAAAATCTCAAGGACATCCTGCCATCTCTTTTTATTTTTGGACCCTTCTACATTGGTATGCGCCAATTCGTCCACCAAAACAACTTCAGGATGTTCGTTGATAATAGCCTGAACATCCATTTCTTCCAGGTTTTTACCTTTATAAAAAACTGATTTTCTGGCAATTTCCGGGAGCCCTTCCACCAAAGCCACTGTTTCTTCCCGATCATGCGTTTCTATATAGCCGATCTTTACATCAATGCCGTTCCGTAAAAGGGACTGAGCTTCCTGAAGCATCCGGAAAGTTTTTCCTACGCCTGCACTCATTCCGATATAGATCTTGAATTTTCCTTTTCGGGATTTCTGGATCAGTTCTAAAAAATGTTTTGCTGATGACATTGATTCCTGCTTTTACAGTATTAAGTTATTATAATTTTTATTAAACCACAAAAGAGATAAAAGCTTTTCTTATCTCTCTCTTATCGTAAGCTTATGGCTTAAGAGATTCTCTGAATGTTTAAAACAATTTGTCATTCCGAAGAGATTCACCCTCTTAATTTCAAAGGATACAAGGTCATATTATGATTGATTTTATGTGCCTTGTCAGGATTCCTATAGAATGACAAATTGAATCGATAAAATTTTCAAAAATGCTCTTCTTTTGTAGTGAGTTCATTTTTAATCTATACCTTCTAAAACCAGGCTGCCAGGCTCGTTGTCACAAAGAAATTCCCTTGTTTCATTTCACCGTTTTTCACAAAAACAGCATCTTTAGAGGTAAAGCCTCTGGCTTCAGTACGGAAAATCACATTCTTTAAGATTGCATAGTCTAGATTCAGGGAGTATCCAAAAGTCTGAAATCCATTGGGGGTCCCTGAATTAATAATCACTCCTTTTTTATCATTATAATATTCAAATCTTCCAGCTAAGGCCCATTTTTGATCTAGTTGATATTTCATCTGTACATTAGGGCTGTACCAGATATTATATTGCTCACTTCCTTTGGTTTTCTGCTCGGCCCCGATATCAAACCCCAGTAATGCTGAAAACTGATCCGTGAGTTGAAAGCTTCCAAACAAATCATGAAAATAACGCATTTTTTTATCCTCTTTTGCCTTATCATTTCCAATGAACGAACTGCTGTTCAAAGTAATTTTGTCATTAGGTTTATAGGTCACCTGATGTCCAAAAGAAATACTCTGATTTCCCTCTGCTTTTGCAATGCGTTGCCATCCATTCAGTACCAATCCACTTAAAAACCATTTTCCGTTATCTGAAGTATAGGAAAGTTTGGCTCCGGTTTCAAAATAAGGAGAATTCTCTGCGGCAAGGCTTCTTGTCAAATTGATATTATCTTTTCCTATTGCACTTTCCCAACCGATATGGGAAGGCATAATTCCGGCATCAATCCATAGGTTTTTATTCTTTGATATTTTGATTCCTATATTCGCTTCATTCACATAGCGCAGCGCGTCCTGTTCGGCAGCCATATTATCCTGGGCATAAGTTCCTGCCATTAGCGCTACATTAGCACGAAGATTCTCACTTTGATAATTTGCCTTTATGAGTCCCAGATTCAGATTTACTTCATTATGTCTGTTGTATGAGTACAAAAAATTTTGGCGAAGATGATTACCCGGTTCATTAGCATCGTAGGTGTAGAAAAGCTCTGCATAAGCAGAAAAGGTAACTTTATTTCCTATTTTCAATGAATCCGAAGATTGTGCTTTTGGGAAGAAAACGCCCAACAACATTCCTATAGCAATATATTTTTTCACGTTATTGTCTAATTATTTTAATTGATCTAAAGCCATATTCAGCTTTAATACATTTACTTTTGATGGTCCGAAAAGTCCTAAGAGAGGCTTTTCAGTTTGAGTTTTAATTAAATCAGTGATCTTCTCTTCTGGAAGATTTCTTAGTTTAGCAATTCTTTTCACCTGGTATAAAGCCCCTTCCGGAGAGATATCAGGATCCAATCCGCTTCCACTTGCTGTAGCCAGCTCTACAGGAACTTTAGTATTCTTCATTGCCGGATTATCAAGCTTTAAAGTATCCATTCTCTTCTGTACAGTTTCCAGATATTCTTCATTGCTGGGACCTTTATTGCTTCCTCCACTTCCTGCTGCATTATAGTTCACGCTGGAAGGACGTCCCTGAAAGTATTGATCAGATTTAAATTCCTGGCCAATATTTGCATAGAATTTCTGTCCTTTATAGGTAATAATCTCCGCATTTCCCTGGGTAGGTAATATTTTTGAACCTCCGTACACAATTACTAAATAGATTCCCACCACAGCCAGCATTACAAGAGTCAGTCTGAATGCTGAAATAATATGATTTTTCATTTTTTAAATTTTAATAGAATAAACTGATCAGTACATCAATGATTTTGATTCCAATAAACGGAACAATGACACCGCCTAACCCATAGATCAAAAGATTTCTTCTTAATAAGGCACTTGCTCCAATAGGTTTGTAAGCTACCCCTTTTAAAGCTAATGGAATAAGGAAAGGAATGATCACAGCATTGAAAATAACGGCTGATAAAATGGCTGTTTCCGGGCTATGAAGATTCATGATATTCAATTTCTGCAATGAAGGGATAAACGTGATAAACAGGGCCGGAATAATGGCAAAGTATTTCGCAACATCGTTAGCAATACTGAAGGTTGTCAGTGTTCCACGGGTCATCAAAAGCTGTTTTCCAATCTCTACAATTTCAATCAGTTTTGTGGGGTCATTATCGAGGTCTACCATATTACCGGCTTCTTTTGCGGCTTGGGTTCCGCTGTTCATTGCCACCCCTACATCTGCCTGAGCTAATGCCGGAGCGTCATTTGTTCCATCCCCCATCATGGCTACCAGTTTGCCTTCCTGCTGTTCTTTTTTGATGTAGTTCATCTTATCTTCAGGCTTGGCTTCGGCAATAAAATCATCCACACCGGCTTTTTCTGCAATAAATTTTGCAGTTAAAGGGTTATCTCCGGTTACCATCACCGTTTTTACTCCCATTTTTCGCAGCCTTTGAAAACGCTCCTGAATTCCGGTTTTAATAATATCCTGAAGTTCAATTACTCCCCATACTTTTTCATTGATTGCTACTACTAATGGAGTTCCTCCGTTTTCAGCAATTTTGGTAACAGCATCCTGTGTTTCCTGCGGGAAGATATTCCCGGCTTTTTCAGTCAGTTTTTTTATAGTGTCGTAAGCTCCTTTTCTGATCCTTGTGTCTTCAAAATCGATTCCTGAAGTTCTTGTTTCAGCCGTAAAATCAATATAAGTAGGATTGGGAACTAATAAATCTTCTGATTTTAGCTGGCTTAATTCAATAATAGACTTTCCTTCCGGTGTTTCATCTGCTACAGAGCTCAATGCCGAAGCTTTAATAAAGTCTTCCTCCTTAATTCCGTTTGACGGATGGAAATGAGTGGCTTTTCTGTTTCCAATCGTGATTGTTCCCGTTTTATCAAGCAACAGAACGTCAATATCACCTGCTGTTTCTACCGCTTTACCACTCTTGGTGATAACATTGGCTCTCAATGCTCTGTCCATTCCGGCAATACCAATGGCAGAAAGCAGTCCTCCGATGGTTGTCGGAATAAGGCAAACGAAAAGAGAGATGAATGCTGCTATTGTTATTGGCGTCTGCGCATAATCAGCAAAAGGTTTTAAAGTAAGGGTAACAATAATAAATGTAAGGGTAAACCCGGCTAAAAGTATGGTTAATGCGATTTCGTTAGGTGTTTTTTGTCTTGAAGCCCCTTCTACAAGAGCAATCATCTTATCCAAAAATGATTCTCCCGGTTTTGTGGTTACTTTTACCTTTATTCTGTCTGATAATACTTTTGTTCCTCCTGTTACAGAGCTTTTATCTCCACCGGCCTCACGGATTACGGGAGCACTTTCTCCGGTAATTGCAGATTCGTCAATGGTTGCCAATCCTTCAATGATCTCTCCGTCCATTGGGATCTGATCTCCTGTTTCACAAAGGAAAATATCACCTAATTTCATTTCAGCAGACATTTTCAATGTAGTTTCCACCTGAAATCCGGGTTTATTGTCAACCACTAATTTGGCAGGTGTTTCCTCACGGGTTTTTCTAAGTGTATCAGCCTGTGCCTTTCCCCTTGCTTCTGCAATTGCTTCTGCAAAATTGGCGAACAGAACTGTAAAAAATAATATAATAAAAACTAAAAAGTTATAAGAGAAGCTTCCCTGTGATGTATCACCGGTCAGGCTAAACATGCTTACGATAAACATGACAACGGTTCCGATCTCCACCAGAAACATGACCGGATTTTTAAACATAATTTTCGGATTCAGCTTTACGAAAGACTGCTTAATCGCCTCGTTAACCAAATCTCTTTGAAACAATGTTTGTGATTGATTTTTCATTTTTTTGAAAGAGTTTATATCATTATAAATCAATACTAACCATCAAGGGCAGCTAAAACTATAAGGAAGAAAATGGATAATATTATGTGATGAACGTTTCAGTAAGTTTTTAGACTAACTTCCTCAGACGCTTCAGCTTCCTTAATGGCAGAATATTGATTTTAATTTTTAATGTTCATATTTTATTTAGAGAAATACTGAATCTGCTCTGCAATAGGACCTAATGTCAATGCAGGGAAGAAAGACAATGCTGCAATAAGCAGGATAACTGCCAGAGTCATAAAGCCAAAAGTAGCGGTATCCGTTTTCAGTGTTCCTGAACTTTCAGGGATGAATTTTTTCTGAGCCAATAATCCGGCTATGGCTATCGGTCCTATGATTGGGATAAACCTTGATAGCAGCAGAACAATTCCTGTGGAAATATTCCACCATGGGGTATTGTCTCCCAGCCCTTCAAATCCGGATCCGTTGTTAGCAGAAGACGAGGTAAATTCGTAAAGCATTTCGCTGAATCCATGAAAGCCCGGGTTATTCAATGTTTTTGCTCCAAATTCAGGCAGGTAAGCCGTTAAAGCCGTTCCCACAAGAATTAAGAATGGGTGAAATAAAGCTACGATCATTGCAATCTTCATTTCTTTAGCTTCAATCTTTTTCCCCATAAATTCCGGTGTTCGTCCTACCATCAGACCACTGATAAATACTGCAAGGATGATAAAGATGAAATAATTCAGAATACCAACTCCACAACCTCCATAGAAACAGTTGATCATCATGGCAAGCAATTCATTCATTCCCGAAAGCGGCATGGTGCTGTCATGCATAGAGTTTACAGAACCTGTTGAAATAACAGTGGTAGCAATACTCCAATATCCTGACGCAGCGCTCCCAAAGCGGATTTCCTTACCTTCCATAGCTCCCCGACTACTGTCTGCACCCATCTCTGTAATCAGCGGATTCCCACCTGTTTCATTAATTACATTTGGAATGGTTAGCGCAAGAAATCCAACAGTCATTACGGTAAAGATCACCCATGAAAGTTTTCTTTTTTTCAAGTAAAAGCCTAATGCAAAAACCAATGCAAACGGAATGATCATTTGAGTAACCATTTCTGTCATATTGGTCATATAATTAGGATTTTCCAGAGGATGAGCTGAATTGGCTCCAAAAAAACCACCTCCATTGGTCCCCAAATGCTTAATAGCAACAAAAGCAGCTACAGGACCTCTTGAGACATCAATTTTTTGACCTTCTAAAGTTGTAATATGGTCTTTCCCTTCAAAAGTCATTGGACTTCCGTTAATGGAAAGTATTAAAGCAACAATTACACTTATGGGAACTAGGATCCTGATCATCGATTTGGTAAAATAATCATAGAAATTTCCCAGTTCGGTAGCTGTTTTATCTTTAAAAGCTTTAAAAAGGACCGCCATTGCTGCCATTCCCGTTGCTGCTGTTACAAACTGTAAAAACATAAGATAGAGCTGGCTTAAATAACTTACTCCCGTTTCCCCCGAATAATGCTGCAGATTACAATTAACTAAAAATGAAATAGCTGTATTAAAAGCCAGATCTGCAGTCATATTGGGATTCCCATCCGGGTTTAAAGGAAGCCAGGACTGATTCAGAAGGATTAAAAATCCAATGATGAACCAAACCAGATTAATTGTCAGCATGGCATACATATTCTGTTTCCAGCTCATCTGACGAGTCGGGTTAATTCCCGATATTTTATAAATTAACTTTTCGATCGGCTGAAAAACAGGATCTAAAAAAGTTTTCTTATATCCATAGACATTAGCTATATATTTACCCAAAAATATTCCGATAACTAATGTAATAGCAAACATTGCTATAATGCCTAAAATTTCTGTATTCATGACCATTTAAAATTTTTCAGGTTTCACTAAAACATAACAGATGTACACAAAGGCAAGTATTGAAAGGAAAAATAAACTCCACATAATTTTATATTCTATCAAAAAATTCAACTGATTTATATAAAAGCCAAAACAGGACTGCACAAAGCAGGACCAAACTTATCAACATCATATCTTTATTATTAAGGTTAAAATAGTCAGCAATACGTACGATACAATCAGCAGACTAAAAGTAGAGTGCTCCCGTTTTTTAAACGTTTTTCTTGAAATTGTCATTTTTTAAATATTTTATTCATAGACTATATGCCAAAAGGAATTCCATTCTAAAAGACAAAGTCTTAACTATTTGCATTACAACATAATACATCAATTCAACAACCGGTATAAAAACAAAAAAGCCTATCAAAATGATAGGCTCTTTATTAAAATGATAAAATAATTTATTTCAATCCGTACTCTTCCAGTTTACGGTATAAGGTAGCAATACCAATCTCCAGTAACCTGGCAGCTTCAGCTTTATTTCCTTTCGTATACTGCAGTACTTTCTGTATATGTATTTTTTCCAGGGATCTTATGCTCAGGGAGTCACTTTCGGCCACTGCTTTCTCTGAATAGTGAGGAAGGCTTTCGGCATCAAGAATATTATTATCCATAAGAATCAGGCTTCGCTCTACGGCATTTCTCAATTCACGGATGTTCCCCTTCCAGTCATTTTTTTCCAGTGCTTTGTAGTAATCCGGATTCACCTCAATAGATGATAAATGCAGCTTATCTGAAAATAAATTAATAAAATATTTAGCCAGCATTTTTAAGTCTTCTTTCCGCTCTCTTAAAGCTGGAAGCGTAATTTCAAAAACATTCAGTCTAAAATAGAGGTCTTCTCTGAAGTTGCCTTGCTTTATTTCTTCTTCGAGGTTTCTGTTAGTTGCTGCTACAAGCCTAAAATCAGATCTTGAAAGCTTAGTTTCTCCCATTTTTATGAATTCTTTGGTTTCCAGTACCCTAAGCAGTTTTGCCTGAAGCTCAATGGGCATTTCTCCAATTTCATCCAGAAACAAAGTCCCTCCGTTGGCTTCTTCAATTAAACCTTTTTTATCCCTTAATGCCCCTGTAAAAGCGCCTTGTTTATGTCCAAAAAGTTCACTTTCCAAGATATCCTTACTGAATGCAGAGCAATTGATCGCCACAAAATTATTTTTCTTTCTGTCGCTTCCTTCATGAATGGCATTGGCAAAAACCTCTTTCCCAGTTCCGGTTTCCCCTGTTAAAAGTACGGCAGCATCGGTTAAAGCAACTTTTTCAGCCAGCTTTTTAGCCTGTAAAATGATAGGAGAATGCCCAATAATTTGTTCAAACCCTTTTATGGTACCAGTCTGCTGAACAACTTTGGATCTGTTATCCTTTACTTTTTCCAGCGCCTTATATACCAATGGAATAATCTTCTCATTATCATCCCCTTTTACCAGGTAATCATAAGCGCCATTCTTCATGGCTTGTACAGCATCTATAATATTTCCAAATGCTGTCATTAAAATAATCTCAAGGTTGGGATATTTTGTCTTTATTGATTTTATAAGCTCAACCCCAAAGGCATCAGGAAGGCGGACATCGCTTAAAACGACATCAAAATCATACTGCTCCAACATTGTCATCGCTGACCGTGCCGTAGAAGCTTCTTTTACGTTAAAATTTTCTTGGGAAAGGATCATACCTAATAACTTAAGGAGTTTGATCTCATCATCGATAATCAGAATATTTCCTGACATTATAATTGTATTTGGAAAACTGATACAAACTTATTGAATTTATTCGAGTAAAATCCACTTATATCGGGAAATTTCTTTCTATAGATGGTCATTAGGGGAATCTTAGTACATTCGTTGAGAGTTCAGAGTGATGAGTTAAGAGTTAAGAGTTAAGAATTAAGAGTTAGGAGTTATGAAGAGTGAATGGTCAATAATTGCCCCTTGGTTGGAAAGTCAGTTTATTCAGGATACGAATATTCAATAGGGACGGGCTTTAGCCCGTTCATATAAAAATACAAAAACAATCCATTGGCTTTAGCCCAAACATAAGCCAGCATAATTATCTTACGTACGTTGCCATTCTTAAGTTTGGGCTAAAGCCCTATTGGAAAATCGTTTTTTATAAATGGGCTAAAGCCCATTTCTATTGAATAATAAAATGAGTCCCAGAAATAATAAATGAGGACTGATAAGTTATAAATAATGAATGGTCAATGATTGACTCTTGATTGAAAAAGTTAGTTTATCCAGGATATGGATATTCAATAGGGACGGGCTTTAGCCCGTTCTTATAAAAATACAAAAACCATCCATTGGCTTTAGCCCAAACATAAGCCCGTATAATTATCTTACGTACATCGTCATTCTTGAATTTGGGCTAAAGCCCTATTGGAGAATCGTCTTTTGTAAATGGGCTAAAGCCCATTTCTATTGAATAATGAAATGAGTCCCAGAAATAATAAATGAGGAGTCCTAGGAAAATATCTAAAGATTATTATAAGTATTGAATTCTAGAAATTGTATTCTGGGTAAACTTTATCATACTCACCCTCCCTTGTCATCCCGTAGGGATCTCAGTATTGAACTTCAACATATGTTCTAATGAGTTAAGAATGATGAATAGTGAATGATCAATGACTGACTTCTGATTGCACAAAGTCAATTTATTCAGGATATGGACATTCAATAGGGACGGGCTTTAGCCCGTTCTTATAAAAATACAAAAACCATCCATCGGCTTTAGCCCAAACATAAGCCCGTATAATTATCTTACGTACATCGTCATTCTTAAGTTTGGGCTAAAGCCCTATTGGAAAATCGTTTTTTGTAAATGGGCTTTAGCCCATTTCTATTGAATAATGAAATGAGTCCCAGAAATAATAAATGAGGAGTTATGAGTTCCAGGAAAGAATCTAAAGATTTTATAAGTTGATAGTGAGGAGTTAACAGTGTCCAGCATTACTTTATCATACTCCAC